>NZ_JBFUPR010000018.1:0-518 GCF_041360735.1 Enterobacter sp. RCC_40 | reverse complement strand
CCTTCACGGATTGCGAAACGCAGACCGTCGTCCATCGCGATTGGGTGGATCAGCGTCACAACCATCTTGATGTTGTCGCCTGGCATTACCATCTCAACGCCTTCTGGCAGTTCGATGGTACCGGTCACGTCAGTTGTACGGAAGTAGAACTGTGGACGGTAGCCTTTGAAGAACGGAGTATGACGG
Source organism: Enterobacter sp. RCC_40 (assembly GCF_041360735.1). Classification (NCBI taxonomy): domain Bacteria; kingdom Pseudomonadati; phylum Pseudomonadota; class Gammaproteobacteria; order Enterobacterales; family Enterobacteriaceae; genus Enterobacter; species Enterobacter sp. RCC_40. The sequence goes on along the minus strand of NZ_JBFUPR010000018.1, from coordinate 332 downwards.
CCGCCTTCGTCTTTGGACAGGATATACACTTCAGATTCGAACTTGGTGTGTGGCTTGATTGAGCCTGGCTTAGCCAGTACCTGACCACGTTCGATTTCTTCACGTTTGATACCACGCAGCAGAACACCTACGTTCTCACCAGCACGGCCTTCGTCCAGCAGTTTGCGGAACATTTCAACGCCAGTACAGGTAGACTTAGCAGTCTCTTTGATACCAACGATTTCAACTTCTTCGCCAACTTTGATGATACCGCGCTCAACACGACCGGTAACAACGGTACCACGACCGGAGATGGAGAATACGTCTTCGATTGGCAGCAGGAACGGCTTGTC
>NZ_JBFUPR010000017.1:0-592 GCF_041360735.1 Enterobacter sp. RCC_40 | reverse complement strand
TCGCCTTCGTGGAATGCAATGGCAACTTCAGTGCCCTGTATCAGCGGGAAGTGGAAGCCGTATTTGTCACCGCCGTAAGGTTTGGCAAAACGTACCGGCATACTTTCCATGCCCTGACGCTTGTCGTCACGGTCAGCATCAAATTTCACCCGGTACATCCCTGATGCATCCAGCCAGGCGTAGATGTCGTTATCTTTGGCGCTGGTCACGCGGGCCGTCAGGGTGCCGCTGACCACCGGGCGCTTTTTAGCAGCAGGCCGCCAGCAGCGGTTCTCGTAGTAAGGCATCGCTACCCATGCCACCTTCAGGGCATTCTTACGGCTGGCAGAGTAGCCAGTGCGGATAATAACAATACCGTTCTCCGTTTCGCGGGGCAGTGTTGGCGGGATAGCCATTTCGGTGATGGTCAGCACCTGCGCCGGCCCCAGGGTGTGGTCGGTGCTGCTGCCGGTTACCGTGGTCTGGGTGGACAGAAAGCGCTCATGCTCCAGGCGCGCCCAGAAGTTACCGGTTTCTGCTGCCGGCGTGATTTTATCGCCACGTTCAAGGTGACGTGGCCGGTAGTGATACACATCACCGTAAGTATTCCCCT
>NZ_JBFUPR010000016.1:0-608 GCF_041360735.1 Enterobacter sp. RCC_40 | reverse complement strand
TACGGCGGTGACAAATACGGCTTCCACTTCCCGCTGATACAGGGCACTGAAGTTGCCATTGCATTCCACGAAGGCGATCCGGACCGTCCTTATATAGCGCACGCAATGCATGACTCCCGCCACGTTGACCACGTCACTGAAGCCAACAGTACGCGCAACGTTATCCGCACAGCTGGCCTGAACAAGCTGCGGATGGAGGACAAGCGCGGCGAAGAGCACGTCAAGCTCAGTACAGAATACGGAGGTAAGACCCAACTTAATTTAGGGCACAACGTTAACGCTTCCCGCGAACTTCGTGGCGAAGGCGCTGAGTTACGTACTGACCGACACGTTTCCATTCGCGGAGGGGCCGGGGTATTTATCACTGCAGATAAACAGCCGTTTGCCGGGGACAAGATGCTTTCCATGCAAGAGGCGATTGCCCAGCTGGAAAATGCTCTGACGATAGCAAAAAGTTTGTCATCTGCAGCTGAAGGGGCTGATGCCCTGCCAGCAGATACTGCAAGTCAGCAGACGCTTAACGCAGCTCTCAAAGAGCTTGCTAAACCAGGGATCATATTGAATGCGCCTGAAGGGGTGAGTATCACCAGTCCTCAGGCTGTACGTGT
>NZ_JBFUPR010000015.1:1461-3096 GCF_041360735.1 Enterobacter sp. RCC_40 | reverse complement strand
AACCGGTGATGAATCGAAAGAAACATCTTCGGGTTGTGAGGTTAAGCGACTAAGCGTACACGGTGGATGCCCTGGCAGTCAGAGGCGATGAAGGACGTGCTAATCTGCGAAAAGCGCCGGCGAGGTGATATGAACCTTTGACCCGGCGATGTCCGAATGGGGAAACCCAGTGTGATTCGTCACACTATCGTTAACTGAATACATAGGTTAACGAGGCGAACCGGGGGAACTGAAACATCTAAGTACCCCGAGGAAAAGAAATCAACCGAGATTCCCCCAGTAGCGGCGAGCGAACGGGGAGCAGCCCAGAGTCTGAATCAGCTTGTGTGTTAGTGGAAGCGTCTGGAAAGTCGCACGGTACAGGGTGACAGTCCCGTACACGAAAGCACACAGGCTGTGAACTCGAAGAGTAGGGCGGGACACGTGGTATCCTGTCTGAATATGGGGGGACCATCCTCCAAGGCTAAATACTCCTGACTGACCGATAGTGAACCAGTACCGTGAGGGAAAGGCGAAAAGAACCCCGGCGAGGGGAGTGAAAAAGAACCTGAAACCGTGTACGTACAAGCAGTGGGAGCCTCTTTTATGGGGTGACTGCGTACCTTTTGTATAATGGGTCAGCGACTTATATTCTGTAGCAAGGTTAACCGTATAGGGGAGCCGAAGGGAAACCGAGTCTTAACTGGGCGTTAAGTTGCAGGGTATAGACCCGAAACCCGGTGATCTAGCCATGGGCAGGTTGAAGGTTGGGTAACACTAACTGGAGGACCGAACCGACTAATGTTGAAAAATTAGCGGATGACTTGTGGCTGGGGGTGAAAGGCCAATCAAACCGGGAGATAGCTGGTTCTCCCCGAAAGCTATTTAGGTAGCGCCTCGTGAATTCATCTTCGGGGGTAGAGCACTGTTTCGGCTAGGGGGCCATCCCGGCTTACCAACCCGATGCAAACTACGAATACCGAAGAATGTTATCACGGGAGACACACGGCGGGTGCTAACGTCCGTCGTGAAGAGGGAAACAACCCAGACCGCCAGCTAAGGTCCCAAAGTCATGGTTAAGTGGGAAACGATGTGGGAAGGCACAGACAGCCAGGATGTTGGCTTAGAAGCAGCCATCATTTAAAGAAAGCGTAATAGCTCACTGGTCGAGTCGGCCTGCGCGGAAGATGTAACGGGGCTAAACCATGCACCGAAGCTGCGGCAGCGACACTATGTGTTGTTGGGTAGGGGAGCGTTCTGTAAGCCGTTGAAGGTGTCCTGTGAGGGGTGCTGGAGGTATCAGAAGTGCGAATGCTGACATAAGTAACGATAAAGCGGGTGAAAAGCCCGCTCGCCGGAAGACCAAGGGTTCCTGTCCAACGTTAATCGGGGCAGGGTGAGTCGACCCCTAAGGCGAGGCCGAAAGGCGTAGTCGATGGGAAACAGGTTAATATTCCTGTACTTGGTGTTACTGCGAAGGGGGGACGGAGAAGGCTATGTTAGCCGGGCGACGGTTGTCCCGGTTTAAGCATGTAGGCGGAGGTTCCAGGTAAATCCGGTTCCTTGTTAACGCTGAGGTGTGATGACGAGGCACTACGGTGCTGAAGTAACAAATGCCCTGCTTCCAGGAAAAGCCTCTAAGCATCAGGTAACACC
>NZ_JBFUPR010000015.1:0-1366 GCF_041360735.1 Enterobacter sp. RCC_40 | reverse complement strand
CGAAATCGTACCCCAAACCGACACAGGTGGTCAGGTAGAGAATACCAAGGCGCTTGAGAGAACTCGGGTGAAGGAACTAGGCAAAATGGTGCCGTAACTTCGGGAGAAGGCACGCTGATATGTAGGTGAAGCCCCTGCGGGTGGAGCTGAAATCAGTCGAAGATACCAGCTGGCTGCAACTGTTTATTAAAAACACAGCACTGTGCAAACACGAAAGTGGACGTATACGGTGTGACGCCTGCCCGGTGCCGGAAGGTTAATTGATGGGGTTAGCGGCAACGCGAAGCTCTTGATCGAAGCCCCGGTAAACGGCGGCCGTAACTATAACGGTCCTAAGGTAGCGAAATTCCTTGTCGGGTAAGTTCCGACCTGCACGAATGGCGTAATGATGGCCAGGCTGTCTCCACCCGAGACTCAGTGAAATTGAACTCGCTGTGAAGATGCAGTGTACCCGCGGCAAGACGGAAAGACCCCGTGAACCTTTACTATAGCTTGACACTGAACACTGGTCCTTGATGTGTAGGATAGGTGGGAGGCTTTGAAGCGTGGACGCCAGTCTGCGTGGAGCCAACCTTGAAATACCACCCTTTAATGGCTGGTGTTCTAACGTAGACCCGTGATCCGGGTTGCGGACAGTGTCTGGTGGGTAGTTTGACTGGGGCGGTCTCCTCCCAAAGAGTAACGGAGGAGCACGAAGGTTAGCTAATCCTGGTCGGACATCAGGAGGTTAGTGCAATGGCATAAGCTAGCTTGACTGCGAGAGTGACGGCTCGAGCAGGTGCGAAAGCAGGTCATAGTGATCCGGTGGTTCTGAATGGAAGGGCCATCGCTCAACGGATAAAAGGTACTCCGGGGATAACAGGCTGATACCGCCCAAGAGTTCATATCGACGGCGGTGTTTGGCACCTCGATGTCGGCTCATCACATCCTGGGGCTGAAGTAGGTCCCAAGGGTATGGCTGTTCGCCATTTAAAGTGGTACGCGAGCTGGGTTTAGAACGTCGTGAGACAGTTCGGTCCCTATCTGCCGTGGGCGCTGGAGAATTGAGGGGGGCTGCTCCTAGTACGAGAGGACCGGAGTGGACGCATCACTGGTGTTCGGGTTGTCATGCCAATGGCACTGCCCGGTAGCTAAATGCGGAAGAGATAAGTGCTGAAAGCATCTAAGCACGAAACTTGCCCCGAGATGAGTTCTCCCTGAGACTTTAAGTCTCCTGAAGGAACGTTGAAGACTACGACGTTGATAGGTCGGGTGTGTAAGCGCAGCGATGCGTTGAGCTAACCGATACTAATGAACCGTGAGGCTTAACCTTACAACGCCGAAGATGTTTTGGCGATGAGAGACGATTTTCAGCTGATACAGATTA
>NZ_JBFUPR010000014.1:0-26211 GCF_041360735.1 Enterobacter sp. RCC_40 | reverse complement strand
CCTCTTTCAGAGTCAACCCTGAAGTTCAGGATTTTTTCTCTTCAACCGACCGGGTTAACTGTGAAGTGATTCACATCCGCCGTGTCGATGGAGGCGCATTATAGGGATCCCAATTTTTAGCACAAGTACTTTTTGGATCTTTTTTTCCAACTGTCGATTTTCCGCGCTTTTCGCTGAAATCCCACCCAATATGCTTAAATATTGACGCTTTTTGCCTTGCCTCGATCCAATAATATGATCAAGTCTTCTATATAGTGCTCATCGTTCGAGGTAGATATGTCCGCAGTGTTACGTCCTTATAAAGATCTTCTCCCCCAAAAAGGCGATCGCGTGATGATCGATGCCAGCAGCGTGGTCATCGGCGATGTTCGAATAGCCGATGACGTCAGTATCTGGCCGCTCGTCGCCATTCGGGGGGATGTAAACCATGTGGCCATTGGTGCACGCACCAATATTCAGGACGGTAGCGTTCTGCACGTAACCCACAAATCCTCCTATAACCCCCAGGGCAATCCACTCATCATTGGAGAAGATGTCACCGTCGGCCATAAAGTGATGCTTCACGGCTGCACTATTGGTAATCGGGTTCTTGTTGGCATGGGGTCGATTTTGCTGGATGGCGTCATTGTAGAAGATGACGTGATGATTGGCGCAGGCAGCCTTGTTCCCCAGAACAAAAGACTGGAGAGCGGCTATCTCTATTTGGGAAGCCCGGTAAAACAGATCCGCCCCCTGAAGGAGGCAGAGATCGAAGGATTAAAATACTCGGCGAATAACTACATTAAATGGAAGAATGACTATCTGAGTCAGGATACCCAGACCCAACCCTGATCGTCTTCCTGCTGATCGCGGATTAAATCGCTGGCTTCCTCTTCAAGATCCCAGCGATTTTCACAAAACACCTCTAACGGGTCTGAACCACCAAAGCGACGCAACAGCGTTTCCCCACGAATGGCACAGGTAAGTTGCATTCCATGCACCAGCACCGGGAAACAGACCGCCTGTTTACTCTCGTCCCAGCTTTCCCTGTCCGGAAAATGAATTGCCTGATTCACGCCGTGAGCTCCCTTTTCAGCTTTTCAATGACCGGTTCGACCAAAGGCAATACACCGTGCCAGAGCAGCACCGCGTGTGCCGCCTGTCCCACCAGCATTCCCAGCCCATCGGCTACGTGTTTTCCGCCGTGCTGTTCACACCAGTTCAAAAAAGGTGTCTTCCCTTTCTGATAGAACATGTCGTAGAAGTAAATATGGGCACTTACCAGCGAAGCAGGGATCGCCGGCACGTCACCACCGATACCGCTGGAGGTGGCGTTGATGATCAGATCAAACTCACGATCGGCAAGTTCATCCAGGGCGACCGCGCTCACGCTGCCGGTATGTGCGAACAACGCAGCCAGCGCTTCTGCCCGCGAGAAGGTCCTGTTTGTAATGGTCACCGCGCAATCCAGTGACAGCAGAGGCAGCAATACTCCCCGCGACGCTCCGCCCGCACCAATCAGCAGAACCCTGAAACCAGGTTTAATAAACGAGAGCCTTTCCAGATCGCTCAGTAACCCAATTCCGTCAGTGTTATCTCCCAGCAGGCGTCCATCCTCAAGCCGTTTTAAGGTATTCACTGCACCCGCAAGGGAAGCACGCTCGGTGAGTTCATCCGCACGTTCGAAGGCTTCCTCTTTAAACGGTACCGTTACATTCGCACCTTTGCCACCCGCGTTGAAGAAACCCTCCAGCGCAGGAATAAATGCATCAACGGGTGCCAGCACGCGGCCATAGGGATGATTTATTTGCAGTTGCTCGGCAAACAGTTGATGGATTAACGGTGACTTGCTGTGTGCTATCGGATTACCAAAAACAGCATAGGTTTCCATTGGATTACCCCTGGCGAAAACGTTCGCCGGTCAAGGCGTCGCGGATTTCAGACGGATTGAGGCGCCCTCCCGTCTCACCAACGGCAACCGGGAAATCATTCCCAAACTGCGCCCGTACTTCGTCGGTTGTTCGGCAAGGTGGCTGCCCGGTCAGATTCGCGCTGGTTGAGACCAGTGGTTTCCCAAAGGCCAGGCAAAGCTCGACCACCAGCGGATGGTCCGTTACGCGCACGGCGAGGGAATCAAAGCGCCCGGTCAACCAGCGCGGCGTTGTCGGCTTCGCCGGGAAAACAAAGGTCACGGGGCCGGGCCATGCTGAGAAAATAGTCTCCCGCTGCTCCGGCGTTAGCATGGAATCATCGATATAAGGCTTAAGCTGCTCATAGTTAGCAGCGATTAAAATAAGCCCTTTTTCGACTGGCCTCTGTTTAAGTATGAGCAGTCGGCCAACGGCCGTTTCGCTGTCAGGATCGCAACCGACCCCAAAAACAGCTTCAGTTGGATAGGCGATGACTTCTTCATTTTTCAGGACATCCACTGCATGAGCAATGGAGCCTGATGGCAGGTTATTCTTCACTGTTTTGATCCGCCGGAACCGGCTTTCCACATTGTTTACTGGCGCAGAAGCGTTTCAAACCTTGCGCCGTTTTTTTCTCTATAAGTAGCGGATAATTGCAATGAGAGCAGACACCCGCTACCGGTTTGAAATTGATAACAAACTGACATTCAGGATAGCGATCGCAGGAATGAAAGGTCTTACCAAAACGAGAACGGCGCTGCACGAGCTGTCCACGCTGGCATTGAGGACAGGCAATAGCCGTTTCATCAGGTTTATCAATTTGTTCTGTATGTTCACATTCAGGATAGTGGCTACAGCCAATAAACATGCCGAAACGACCCTGACGTAGCGCTAACTCGCCGCCGCAAAGAGGGCAAAGCTGTCCCTCCAGAATTTTGACGATATGTCCATCCGCCTGGCTTTTCAGGGGACGGACATAATCACATTCCGGATAGTGGGAACAACCGAGAAACGGGCCGTGTTTCCCGGACCGAATAACAAGTTCAGCCCCGCACTGCGGGCAGGGCTCATTTTTATGCACCGTGAATAGTGCTGATTTGGCCATAACAACTCTTGGTGCTGCACATTGAATTAATGCAGCATACCTTCATTCACTTCAAAGAGTAATTCTTCCATTTGCTGATAGGCATTTTCACAGCCTGGAATATTAAACAGAACCATCAGGATGACCCACTTGAGGTCTTCCAGTTCGAAGTCTGCCGTATCCAGCGCCATAACGCGCTCTATCACCATCTCTCTCGTTTCGAGGTTTAGCACCTGAATCTGCTCAAGGAATAAAATGAATCCCCGGCAGCTCGCGTCCAGCCTTTCACACTCTTCAGCTGTGTAGATGCGCACAGACAATGGGTCAGAAGCTAACTGCATCGGTTCGGCGAGGCCTTCCTGATAATCAGCCAGTTTTTCCAGCCACATCAACGCATTATAGATATCTTCCCGCTCAAACCCCGCATCGGTAAGATCCTGTGTCAATTTGTCCTGATCCACTCGCATTTCTGCTTCGTTATGGATGTAAGTCTCAAACAAATACATCAGTACGTCGAACATGGCTTGCCCTCCTTAATCGGACATAGCCGCCGGGTACAGCTGCGATCCATCCTGCTAACTCCAGTTCGAGTAGCTGTGCTACCGTAACTGGCACAGGTTGGCCGGCACGTTCAGCGACAACGTCAACAGGTGTTACCTCATCTCCTACGTTAGCCAGGAGCTTGGGAAATGGCAATGCCACCTTTCCCTGATCTGATGAATAATGTCGCTTTTCGGGATCTTCCTGCAGCCATTGCAATCCATATTGCAAATTTTCAAGAATGTCCCTGACTTCCGTTACCGGTGTTGCACCCTGCTTTATCAGCCAGTGCGGCCCTTCGCATCCCGGGTTACCAATTGGGCCGGGTAAGGCAAACACGTCTCGCCCCTGCTCAAGCGCGCACCGTGCGGTCACAAGCGAACCGCTGCGTACCGCTGCTTCAACCACGAACACCCCCTGACTTAGCCCACTGATAATTCGATTACGCCGGGGAAAGTGTCCCGGCCGGGGCTGCGCTGACAGCGGAAACTCAGACACTATCGCGCCACCAGAATCGATAAGCCGCGCAGCCAGCGCCTGATGCCGACGAGGATAAATACTAAAGAGACCGTTACCCAGCACCGCGACGCTACGCCCTTTTGCCGATAGCGCAGCATTGTGGGCGACACCGTCAATACCGCAGGCCAGCCCGCTGGTGATCGTTAAACCACTTTGAGAAAGCTGTTCACAGAGAATTTTTCCCCATCGCTCGCCGTACCATGACGGTGCACGGCTGCCAACAACCGCCAGCTGAACTGCATTCAGTACATCAGGATTGCCTTTAACAAAGACTGCGCCTGGATAATCCGGGATCGTCCGGAGTAAAGGAGGATAAAGAGGGTGATCCGCCGTGATCAGATAGTTACCCGGCTGTTCGAGCCAGAGCAGGCTACTTTCCAGCTCACTTTCCCTGAGCGCAAAGAACCGTGCAGCCTGTTTGACAGACAGACCGGCGTCTCTGACAACGGGACCGTCAATGGTTGTCTGGTTGTGCAATCGTGCTGCCGCTTCCAGCATCACATCGCCATAAAGAGAACCGGTGTGTATTAACCGTAGCCATAACTCAGTCGATGTCATCCTTTCCCCTGCCATAAGCGGCCTCCGCAATCATTGCGATTGGTCACTGATGCTGTCAATCGATGGGGGTTTTGTCTAGAATAGGAGATAATATTCTTATCAACTCCTGAACACGACTCTGGAAATTTATGGCAGTTTTGCAAGTGTTACATATTCCGGACGAGCGCCTTCGCATCGTCGCTGAACCGGTAAAAGAAGTGAATGCAGAAATTCAGCGTATCGTTGATGATATGTTCGATACCATGTACGCCGAAGAAGGTATTGGTCTTGCGGCCACTCAGGTCGACATTCACAAGCGTATTATCGTGATCGACGTATCTGAAAATCGCGATGGCCGCCTGGTGTTAATCAATCCTGAGCTGCTCGAGAAGAGTGGCGAAACAGGTATTGAGGAAGGTTGTCTGTCTATTCCGGAACAGCGTGCTTTAGTGCCGCGCGCCGAAAAAGTGAAAATTCGCGCCCTGGATCGTGACGGCAATCCGTTCGAACTGGAAGCTGACGACCTGCTGGCGATCTGTATTCAGCATGAGATGGATCATCTGGTCGGTAAACTGTTTATCGATTATCTCTCGCCGCTGAAGCAGCAACGAATTCGTCAGAAAGTAGAGAAACTGGATCGTTTGCGTTCTCGCGCATAACGTCCCCCCGGATACAAGGATCATCGTGTCTAAATCACTACGTATTATCTTCGCGGGAACCCCTGATTTTGCAGCGCGTCATCTTGACGCGCTGTTATCTTCTGGCCACCAGGTTGTTGGTGTGTTTACCCAACCGGATCGCCCGGCTGGCCGTGGTAAAAAACTGATGCCAGGTCCTGTTAAGGTGCTGGCAGAAGAGCATGGGTTACCTGTTTTCCAGCCAGCATCCTTGCGCCCTCAGGAAAACCAGCAGCTTGTCGCTGACCTGAATGCCGATGTAATGGTGGTGGTGGCTTACGGTTTAATTCTGCCAAAAGCTGTGCTTGATATGCCTCGCCTGGGTTGCATTAACGTGCATGGTTCTCTGCTTCCACGCTGGCGTGGGGCAGCACCTATTCAGCGCTCTTTATGGGCGGGTGATGCTGAAACGGGCGTCACAATCATGAAGATGGATGTAGGTTTAGACACCGGTGACATGCTTTATAAACTGGCCTGCCCCATCACGGCCGAGGATACCAGTGCCACCCTGTATGACAAGCTGGCAGAGCTTGGCCCGCAAGGGCTGATTGAAACCCTCCAGCAGATTGCGAATAATACGGCGAAACCTGAAGTTCAGGATGAAGCGCTGGTCACTTACGCTGAAAAACTGAGTAAAGAAGAAGCCCGGATTGACTGGTCTCTGTCAGCGGCTCAACTTGAACGCTGCATTCGCGCCTTTAATCCATGGCCGATGAGCTGGATGGTTATCGACGAGCAGCCGGTGAAAGTCTGGAAAGCCTCCCTTATTGACGGTCACACAACGGCTGAGCCCGGTACGATTATCGATGCCAGCAAGAACGGTATTCAGGTAGCTACCGCACAAGGGATCCTGAATCTGGAATCGCTACAACCTGCGGGTAAGAAGGCGATGAGCGCACAGGATTTGTTAAATTCTCGTCGCGAATGGTTTATCCCGGGCAATCGCCTTGCCTGACCTCATTTAATTTTAGCGCCCGGTGTTTCCGGGCATTTTTATTTTTACGGTTATGAAAAAACAAAATTTACGCAGTATGGCGGCTCAGGCCGTTGAGCAGGTTGTCGAGCAGGGCCAGTCATTGAGCAATATCCTGCCAGCTTTGCAGCAAAAAGTGTCCGACAAAGACAAAGCCCTGCTTCAGGAGCTCTGTTTTGGCGTCCTGCGCACGCTTTCTCAGCTCGAGTGGCTGGTTAATAAGCTGATGTCACGTCCAATGACCGGCAAGCAGCGCACCGTGCATTATTTGATTATGGTTGGCTTCTATCAGCTTCTTCACACGCGTATCCCGCCTCATGCCGCACTGGCTGAGACAGTGGAAGGTGCCGTCGTGATTAAACGTCCTATGCTGAAAGGGTTGATTAATGGCGTTCTGCGCCAGTTCCAGCGACAGCAGGAAGAACTTCTGGCTGAGTTCGGGCAAAGTGAAGCACGTTATCTGCATCCTGACTGGCTCCTGAATCGCCTTAAAAAAGCCTGGCCAGAGCAGTGGCAGGCAATTGCCGACGCGAATAATCAGCGTCCGCCGATGTGGTTACGCGTCAACCGTAATCACCATACGCGCGACGCCTGGCTGGCTTTACTGGAAGAGGCTGGAATGAGCGGCTTCACACATGAAGCATATCCTGACGCTGTGCGTTTAGCCTCTCCTGCGCCGGTACATGCTTTACCTGGTTTTGATGAAGGCTGGGTGACCGTACAAGATGCTTCCGCGCAGGGCTGCATGGCCTGGCTGGAACCTAAAAACGGCGAGCACATCCTCGATCTCTGCGCTGCGCCTGGCGGTAAGACGACGCATATTCTGGAAGTGGCCCCTCAGGCAAACGTCATGGCCGTGGATGTCGATGAGCAGCGTCTTTCACGCGTCTATGACAACCTTAAGCGCCTGGGAATGAAAGCGCAGGTTAAGCAAGGCGATGGCCGCAAACCCGCAGAATGGTGTGGTGAAACGCAATTCGATCGCATCTTGTTGGATGCTCCCTGCTCGGCAACCGGCGTTATTCGTCGTCACCCGGATATCAAGTGGTTGCGTCGCGATCGCGATATCAAGGAACTGACTCAACTGCAATCCGACATTCTTGATGCCATTTGGCCACACCTGAAGCCAGGAGGCACACTGGTCTATGCGACCTGTTCTGTCCTTCCGGAAGAAAACAGTCAGCAGATTGCAGCCTTCCTTAAACGTACCCCGGATGCAGTGCTGCACGACACGGGCACGCCTGAACGCCCAGGCCTGCAGAATCTGCCGGCCGCTGAAGAAGGTGATGGCTTCTTTTACGCTAAGCTAATCAAAGAGTGATGTTGAGAACAGGTCACGAGATATGAAGATAATCATTCTGGGTGCCGGACAGGTTGGTGGGACGCTGGCTGAAAACCTTGTTGGCGAAAATAATGACATCACGATTGTCGATACCAATGGCGATCGGCTGCGTGTTTTACAGGACAAATTTGACCTTCGCGTCGTGCAAGGTCATGGCTCGCACCCGCGTGTCCTGCGTGAAGCGGGCGCCGACGATGCTGACATGCTGGTTGCGGTGACCAGTTCTGACGAAACCAACATGGTGGCATGTCAGGTGGCCTATTCGCTGTTCAACACGCCGAACCGGATCGCGCGCATCCGCTCCCCGGACTATGTCCGGGATGCAGAGAAGCTGTTTAATTCCGAAGCGGTCCCTATCGACCATCTCATCGCCCCAGAACAGCTGGTTATCGACAATATCTACCGCCTGATCGAATATCCTGGTGCGCTGCAGGTGGTGAACTTCGCCGAAGGTAAAGTGAGCCTGGCGGTCGTTAAGGCCTATTACGGCGGTCCATTGATCGGTAATGCGCTCTCCACCATGCGTGAGCATATGCCGCATATTGATACCCGCGTTGCAGCCATTTTCCGCCATGACAGGCCAATTCGCCCACAGGGTTCAACCATAGTCGAAGCAGGTGATGAAGTCTTCTTCATCGCGGCCTCTCAGCATATTCGCGCGGTAATGAGCGAACTGCAGCGTCTCGAAAAACCGTATAAACGCATTATGCTCGTTGGCGGTGGTAATATCGGCGCGGGACTGGCGCACAGGCTGGAAAAAGACTACAGCGTGAAGTTGATCGAGCGCGATCAACAGCGCGCGGCTGAGCTGGCTGAAAAGCTGCAAAACACCATCGTCTTTTATGGCGATGCCTCAGATCAAGAGCTGCTGGCAGAAGAGCATATTGATCAAGTTGATCTGTTTATTGCCGTCACTAACGACGACGAGGCGAACATTATGTCCGCCATGCTCGCCAAACGTATGGGGGCAAAAAAGGTCATGGTGCTTATTCAACGCCGCGCCTACGTTGACCTCGTGCAGGGAAGCGTTATTGATATCGCGATATCACCACAGCAAGCAACCATTTCTGCCCTGCTGAGCCATGTCCGTAAAGCGGATATTGTTGGCGTATCCTCCCTTCGCCGCGGTGTGGCTGAAGCCATTGAGGCCGTTGCTCATGGTGATGAAACCACATCACGCGTTGTGGGCCGCGCTATCGATGAAATTAAACTGCCACCGGGAACAATTATTGGTGCCGTGGTGCGTGGAAACGACGTGATGATTGCGAATGATAATTTACGTATCGAGCAAGGCGACCACGTCATTATGTTCCTTACCGATAAAAAGTTTATTACCGACGTCGAACGTTTATTCCAGCCAAGTCCATTCTTCCTGTAATCAATCAGGTGCTTATAAAAGAGCACCTGATTATTAACCCTCTTATTCCCATGCCTTTTATTTTTCATAACGATTAATTATCCCCAATGGAAATTAATTAATCATTTGTTAAACTTATAATCGTCAGTTGGCTCAAGGAGAAGAAAATGAGTTTAGTTAAAGAATTTCGCGAATTTGCGATGCGCGGGAATGTGGTGGATCTGGCAGTGGGTGTCATTATCGGTGCAGCGTTCGGTAAGATCGTTTCATCACTGGTAGCCGACATTATTATGCCTCCCCTCGGGCTGTTAATCGGGGGCATTGATTTTAAACAGTTTGCCGTGACGCTTCGGGATGCACAGGGTGATGTCCCTGCCGTTGTTATGCATTATGGCGTTTTCATTCAGAACATATTTGATTTCGTGATCGTGGCGTTCGCCATTTTTATGGCTATCAAGCTTATCAATAAGCTTAACCGTAAAAAGGCTGAAGAGCCGGCTGCGCCGCCTGCTCCGACAAAAGAAGAAGTGTTATTGACTGAAATTCGCGATCTGTTGAAAGAGCAAAATAACCGCTCTTAATCAGACGTTGAAAAAAGGAAGGCCAGTGGTAAAAAAGCGATTCGCTTGCTTGCCACTGGCCTCCCAGTTACCCCGTTTTGCATGTTTCCCTTTTCGTAAATAACTCCCTTTTCCTTTTTTATTCTTCTCAATACGCTGCCTGAAAAGCGGGTCGTGGAGCAGTGCCTCAATGGCATTGTCCTGAATTTGCCCTTTCGTATGCTGATAGCGGCTCATAATTTCTCCTGAGCATGGTGTATGTCGACGGGAGTCTAGTCCCGGATGAAGTAAAAATCAACAGCCCTGGGTTCCACTGGCCCCCTGTTCAAGCGCTTCAAGAATTGAACAATAAATACTGCTATGAGCTGTACCGCAACAGGCGTCATTCAACCGTTGCAGAGAACGCTGCATGGTCTGTAGTTCCTGTATACGCGCTTCTACTTCATCAAGTCTTGCCTGTACGATGCTCTTCGACTCCTGGCAAGTATGATGTTCAGGATCGATGCGGATCGAAAGTAACTCGCGGATCGAGTCCAGCGTGAAACCGAGCTGGCGAGCGTAGCGGATAAACCGTAAGCGCTGCAGGTCATGATCGGTATAGAGTCGAAATCCACCTTCAGTACGAACCTCGTGATCAATCATCTGCTGCTTTTCGTAATAGCGGATAGTGTCCGGCGTTACGTTAGCAAGCCTGGCAAGTTCACCGATACGGTACATGGTTATTCCTCATTTATTTTCTGCATTAGCCTGTCACTGTACTCACCGTGCAAAAAGTCTGTGCTCATTCCGGCCTGACGCATTTTGAGTTCGATGAGAGCCAGTCGACGGCTAATTTCACAGTGGCTGGGATCATCCTTGCGAATCCCTTTCAGCAGGTCAGCCAGTTGCATGGCCTCTTTACGCTGCTCCAGTTCCGGTGGTAAACAACCGGCATTTTTGAGTAAGCGATATCCGGCCCGTAATTCAGGGGCAACATGCGAATCATCATCAAGCACTAACGGCTCACCGCGTCCCGCAAGGTTATCAAATTCGCCTTTTCGCTGAGCATCGCTGATATGGCGTTCTGCCCACTGGTCGAGCAACCACATGAATAACTCCAGAAGATGAACAGAAAAGATACAGATATTGTAGAGAAGTGGGGATTCAGCGGATATAAAAAAACCCGCCGAAGCGGGTTTTTTTACGTTACTACAGATTACTCTGCAGCAGCTTCTGCTTTAGATTCTGAACGATCAACCAGCTCGATGTAAGCCATCGGAGCGTTGTCGCCTGCACGGAAGCCACACTTCAGAATACGAGTGTAACCACCGGCACGGCTCGCGAAACGCGGACCCAGTTCGTTAAACAGTTTTGCCACGATCTCGTTATCACGAGTACGGGCGAATGCCAGACGACGATTTGCAACGCTGTCAGTCTTGGCAAGAGTAATCAGCGGCTCAACTACGCGACGCAGCTCTTTCGCTTTAGGCAGGGTCGTCTTGATGATTTCATGACGAACCAGTGAACCTGCCATGTTGCGGAACATAGCCTGGCGATGGCTGCTGTTGCGGTTCAGTTGACGACCACTCTTACGATGGCGCATGACCTTATCCTTCTCAGTAAAACCTTAACCTGTGATCCGGTTACTCGTCAGCAATGCTTGCTGGTGGCCAGTTTTCCAGGCGCATGCCCAGAGACAGACCACGTGAAGCCAGCACGTCTTTAATCTCGGTAAGAGATTTTTTACCCAGGTTCGGCGTTTTCAGCAACTCAACCTCGGTACGCTGTACCAGATCACCGATATAGTGGATAGCTTCTGCCTTGAGGCAGTTAGCAGAGCGGACAGTCAATTCGAGATCGTCAACAGGGCGCAGCAGGATCGGATCGAATTCTGGTTTCTCTTCTTTCACTTCCGGCTGACGAACATCACGTAAGTCAACGAAAGCTTCCAGTTGTTCTGCCAGGATGGTTGCCGCACGACGAATCGCCTCTTCAGGATCGATTGTGCCGTTGGTTTCCATTTCGATGACCAGCTTGTCCAGGTCGGTACGCTGTTCTACACGCGCTGCTTCAACATTGTAGGCAATACGCTCTACAGGGCTGTAGCATGCGTCGACCAGCAGACGGCCGATTGGGCGCTCATCTTCTTCCGAATGAATTCGGGCAGAAGCCGGCACATAACCACGACCGCGCTGAACTTTGATACGCATGCTAATCGCTGCGTTCTCATCGGTCAGGTGGCAGATCACGTGCTGCGGCTTGACGATTTCAACATCACCGTCGTGGGTGATGTCGGCTGCAGTCACAGGGCCAATGCCAGATTTATTCAGAGTAAGAATAACTTCATCTTTACCCTGAACTCTCACCGCCAGCCCTTTCAGGTTGAGCAGGATTTCAAGGATATCTTCCTGAACGCCTTCTTTGGTGCTGTACTCATGAAGTACACCATCAATCTCAACCTCGGTCACCGCGCAACCCGGCATCGATGAGAGCAGAATACGGCGCAGTGCGTTACCCAGAGTATGGCCAAAGCCACGCTCTAAAGGCTCAAGGGTCACCTTGGCGTGCGTCGAACTCACTTGCTCGATATCTACCAGGCGCGGTTTTAGAAACTCTGTCACAGAACCCTGCATTGTGTCCTCTCTTTGGTACTAAGCTTTACTTGGAGTAAAGCTCGACGATCAGGTGTTCGTTAATGTCCGCAGACAGATCAGAACGTTCTGGCTGACGCTTGAACGTACCTTCCATCTTGCCAGCATCAACTTCCAGCCAGGTTGGCTTTTCACGCTGCTCAGCCAGCTCCAGAGCGGCTTTCACGCGAGATTGCTTTTTCGCTTTCTCACGAATGCTAACAACGTCATTCGCTTTAACCTGATAAGAAGCGATGTTAACAACACGACCGTTTACCATGATTGCTTTATGGCTAACCAACTGGCGTGATTCAGCACGAGTCGCGCCGAAGCCCATACGGTAAACAACGTTGTCCAGACGACCTTCCAGCAGAGCCAGCAGGTTTTCACCTGTGTTGCCTTTCAGACGTGCTGCTTCTTTATAGTAGTTACGGAACTGACGCTCCAGCACACCGTACATACGGCGAACTTTTTGCTTTTCACGCAACTGCACACCATAGTCAGACAGACGCGGTTTACGCGCACCGTGCTGGCCAGGAGCTTGTTCAATTTTACACTTGGTATCGATCGCGCGAACGCCAGACTTAAGGAATAAGTCGGTGCCCTCACGACGGCTCAGCTTGAGCTTAGGACCCAAATATCTTGCCATTTTCTATCTCCAACTAACCTAAAAAACGAGCGTTATACGCGACGTTTTTTCGGCGGACGACAACCGTTATGAGGGATCGGAGTCACATCAGTAATATTCGTGATGCGGAAACCAGCGGCGTTCAGAGCGCGAACAGTAGATTCACGACCCGGACCCGGACCTTTAACCATAACTTCCAGATTCTTGATGCCGTATTCTTTTACGGCTTCTGCGCAACGCTCTGCTGCAACCTGAGCTGCAAACGGAGTGGATTTGCGAGAACCACGGAAACCGGAACCACCGGCTGTTGCCCAACCCAAAGCGTTACCCTGACGATCAGTAATAGTAACGATGGTGTTGTTGAAAGAAGCATGGATATGAGCCACGCCGTCAGAGACTTGTTTTCTTACACGTTTACGTGCACGAACTGGTGCCTTTGCCATTATTCAATCACCCCGATTATTTCTTGATCGGTTTGCGCGGACCCTTACGGGTACGTGCGTTGGTCTTAGTACGCTGACCGCGCACTGGCAGACCACGACGATGACGCAAACCGCGATAGCAACCAAGATCCATCAGGCGCTTGATGCTCATGCTGATTTCACGGCGCAGATCACCTTCAACGACAAATTTGGCAACTTCGTCACGCAGCGTGTCGATTTGTTCTTCAGACAGCTCACTGATCTTAACATCTTCAGCGATACCCGCTGCAGCCAGAATGGCTTTGGAACGGGTCTTGCCGACGCCATAGATCGAAGTTAATGCGATCACAGCATGTTTCTGATCAGGAATGTTAATGCCTGCTATACGGGCCACTATGCACTCCTACTATTTAATATGTACGCACCATGCTGAAAAGCCCGTTTTCAGGATACTCAAATGGAAACGTACAGACATACAAAAGATTGGCTGGCTAATCTAGCCAGCTCAACCCAACTTTGCAAGAAAAATATGCGAAATAATCAGCCTTGGCGCTGTTTATGCTTCGGCTCGGCACTGCAAATCACACGGATGACACCATCACGCTTAACGATTTTGCAGTTACGGCATAATTTCTTGACGGAAGCACGAACTTTCATTTTTACTCTCCGTAACTTCTCAGGCGACCATTTAGCGGCCGTAGCCTTTCAGGTTCGCCTTCTTCAATGCAGACTCATACTGACTGGACATCATCAGAGTTTGCACTTGAGCCATAAAGTCCATAATCACGACAACAACGATAAGCAGTGAGGTCCCACCGAAGTAGAACGGTACCTTCATTGCATCACGCATGAACTCCGGGATCAGGCAGATAAAAGTAATATAAAGCGCACCAACCAAAGTCAGGCGAGTCATTACTTTATCGATATACTTCGCCGTTTGCTCTCCCGGACGAATTCCTGGTACAAATGCACCGGACTTCTTCAGGTTATCTGCTGTTTCACGCGGGTTGAAAACCAACGCCGTGTAGAAGAAACAGAAGAAGATGATCGCAGACGCATAGAGTAACACATAAAGTGGTTGCCCAGGCTGCAAATACAGCGAAATTGTTGTCAGCCAGTTCCAACCAGTACCGCCCCCGAACCATGACGCAATGGTTGCCGGGAACAGAATAATACTGGAAGCGAAGATAGCCGGGATAACCCCCGCCATGTTCACTTTCAGCGGTAAATGTGTGCTCTGTGCAGCATAGACACGACGACCTTGTTGACGCTTAGCGTAGTTCACCACAATGCGGCGTTGACCACGTTCAACGAAGACAACAAAGAACGTCACTGCAAATACTAATACTGCAACCAACAGCAACAGGAGGAAGTGCAGGTCGCCTTGACGCGCTTGCTCGATAGTGTGGGCAATGGCTGGCGGGAGACCCGCAACGATACCAGCGAAGATAATGATTGAGATACCGTTACCGATACCACGCTCAGTAATCTGTTCGCCGAGCCACATCAGGAACATTGTTCCTGTGACCAGACTTACAACAGCGGTGAAATAGAATGCAAAGCCTGGGTTTAATACCAGGCCCTGCATACCAGGCATATTCGGAAGACCGGTAGCAATACCGATCGACTGGAATATTGCCAGCACCAGAGTGCCGTAACGGGTGTACTGGCTTATCTTACGACGTCCAGACTCCCCTTCTTTCTTCAGTTCTGCCAGGGCCGGATGAACGACCGTCAGCAGCTGGATAATAATCGATGCCGAAATATACGGCATGATACCCAGAGCGAAGATAGAAGCACGGCTGAGAGCACCACCAGAGAACATGTTAAACATTTCAATGATGGTGCCTCGCTGTTGCTCAAGCAGTTTGGCAAGTACAGCGGCATCGATACCAGGGATCGGAATAAAAGAGCCAACACGGAACACAATCAGCGCGCCGATAACAAACAGCAGTCTGCGTTTCAGCTCGCCAAATCCACCTTTGGCACTTTGAAAATCTAATCCCGGTTGCTTAGCCATCTGCTACTTATTCCTCAATTTTACCGCCAGCGGCTTCGATAGCAGCACGAGCACCTTTAGTAACACGCAGGCCACGAACAGTTACCGGAGTAGAAACTTCACCAGCCAGGATCACTTTCGCGAACTCGATCTGGATACCGATAATGTTTGCCGCTTTCAGCGTGTTCAGGTCTACAACGCCGCCTTCAACTTTCGCCAGGTCAGACAGACGGATTTCCGCTGTAATCGCTGCTTTGCGAGAAGTGAAGCCGAACTTCGGCAGACGACGGTACAGTGGCATCTGGCCACCCTCGAAACCGCGACGTACGCCACCGCCAGAACGAGAGTTCTGACCTTTGTGACCACGACCACCGGTTTTGCCGAGGCCAGAACCGATACCACGACCCAGGCGTTTACCCGCCTTTTTAGAGCCTTCGGCCGGAGACAGAGTATTTAAACGCATCTCTTACTCCTCAACTTTAACCATGAAGTAAACCGCGTTGACCATACCACGAACAGCGGGAGTATCCTCGCGCTCAACGGTATGACCAATACGACGCAGACCCAGGCCAAGCAGCGTTGCCTTGTGTTTCGGCAGACGACCGATTGCACTGCGGGTTTGAGTGATTTTAATAGTCTTTGCCATGGTCAATTACCCCAGAATTTCTTCAACGGATTTACCACGCTTGGCAGCGACCATTTCTGGAGAATTCATATTTTCCAGGCCATCAATAGTTGCACGAACCACGTTAATCGGGTTGGTGGAACCGTATGCTTTAGCCAGAACGTTATGAACCCCAGCAACTTCCAGAACGGCGCGCATTGCACCACCGGCGATGATACCGGTACCTTCTGAAGCTGGCTGCATGAATACACGAGAACCCGTGTGAACACCTTTAACTGGGTGCTGCAGGGTACCGTTGTTCAGCGCGACGTTAATCATATTGCGACGGGCTTTTTCCATCGCTTTCTGGATCGCTGCTGGAACTTCACGCGCTTTACCGTAACCAAAACCAACGCGACCGTTACCATCGCCAACTACAGTCAGAGCTGTGAAGGAGAAAATACGACCACCTTTAACGGTTTTAGATACGCGGTTAACCGCGATCAGCTTTTCCTGCAGTTCGCCAGCCTGTTTTTCGATGTGAGCCATCTTACACCTCTACCTTAGAACTGAAGGCCAGCTTCACGGGCAGCATCTGCCAGTGCCTGGACACGACCATGATATTGGAACCCGGAACGGTCAAAGGAAACATTGCTGATGCCTTTTTCCAGAGCGCGTTCTGCAACAGCTTTACCTACAGCTGCAGCGGCGTCTTTGTTACCGGTGTACTTCAATTGCTCTGCAATAGCTTTTTCTACAGTAGAAGCAGCTACCAGAACTTCAGAACCGTTTGGTGCAATGACCTGTGCGTAAATATGACGCGGGGTACGATGTACCACCAGGCGAGTTGCACCCAGCTCTTTGAGCTTGCGGCGTGCGCGGGTCGCACGACGGATACGAGCAGATTTCTTATCCATAGTGTTACCTTACTTCTTCTTAGCCTCTTTGGTACGCACGACTTCGTCGGCGTAACGAACACCCTTGCCTTTATAAGGCTCAGGACGACGGTAGGCGCGCAGATCTGCTGCAACCTGACCGATCAGCTGTTTATCAGCGCCTTTCAGCACGATTTCAGTCTGGGTCGGACATTCTGCAGTGATACCGGCCGGCAGCGGATGCTCAACAGGGTGTGAGAAGCCCAGAGACAGGCCTACTGCATTCCCTTTGATAGCTGCACGATAACCTACACCAACCAGTTGAAGCTTTTTAGTGAAGCCTTCGGTAACACCAACAACCATTGAGTTCAGCAGGGCACGCGCGGTACCAGCCTGAGCCCATCCATCCACGAAACCATCACGTGGACCGAAGGTCAGAGCATTATCTGCATGTTTAACTTCAACAGCTTTGTTGAGGGTACGAGTCAGCTCGCCGTTTTTACCTTTGATCGTAATAACCTGACCGTCGATTTTTACATCAACGCCGGCAGGAATAACGACCGGTGCTTTAGCAACACGAGACATTCTTTCCTCCGATTAGGCTACGTAGCAGATAATTTCGCCACCAAGACCAGCCTGGCGCGCTGCACGATCAGTCATAACACCTTTAGAGGTAGAAACAACTGCGATACCAAGACCAGCCATAACTTTAGGCAGCTCATCTTTTTTCTTATAGATGCGCAGACCTGGGCGGCTGACACGCTGAATGCTTTCTACAACAGCTTTACCCTGGAAATACTTGAGAGTAAGTTCCAGTTCCGGCTTGGTGTCGCCTTCAACTTTAAAATCTTCGATAAAACCTTCTTCCTTCAGCACGTTGGCAATTGCCACTTTCAGCTTGGCGGAAGGCATGGTGACCGCAACTTTGTTCGCGGCCTGACCGTTACGGATACGGGTCAGCATATCCGCGATCGGATCTTGCATGCTCATCTGTCTTTACTCCCGTGATTCAATTGGTAATTACCAGCTAGCCTTTTTCAAGCCTGGTACTTCACCGCGCATGGCGGCTTCACGCAGTTTGATACGGCTCAACCCAAACTTGCCCACATAACCATGTGGACGACCTGTTTGACGACAGCGGTTACGCTGACGAGACGGGCTGGAATCACGCGGCAGAGACTGCAGCTTGAGAACCGCATTCCAACGATCTTCGTCGGAAGCGTTCACATCAGAAATGATCGCTTTCAGTTCAGCGCGTTTAGCGAAGAATTTATCAGCTAAAGCTATGCGTTTTACTTCGCGTGCTTTCATTGATTGCTTAGCCATTCAGTAACCCTACCTTACTTGCGGAACGGGAAGTCAAAGGCAGCCAGCAGAGCACGGCCTTCTTCATCAGATTTCGCAGTAGTGGTAATGGTAATATCCAAACCACGCACGCGGTCGACTTTATCGTAGTCGATCTCTGGGAAGATGATCTGCTCACGGACACCCATGCTGTAGTTACCACGACCGTCGAAAGACTTAGCGGACAAGCCACGGAAGTCACGGATACGTGGTACAGCAATAGTGATCAGGCGCTCAAAGAACTCCCACATGCGTTCGCCACGCAGAGTTACTTTACAGCCGATCGGATAGCCCTGACGGATTTTGAAGCCTGCAACAGATTTGCGTGCTTTGGTGATCAGCGGTTTTTGACCGGAGATTGCTGTCAGGTCAGCTGCTGCGTTATCCAGCAGTTTCTTGTCAGCGATCGCTTCACCAACACCCATGTTCAGGGTGATCTTCTCGACCCGAGGGACTTGCATGACAGAATTGTAGTTAAACTCAGTCATGAGTTTGTTAACTACTTCGTCTTTGTAGTAATCATGCAGTTTCGCCATCGTACTACTCCAAATTACTTGATAGTTTCGCTGTTAGACTTGAAGAAACGGACTTTTTTCCCGTCTTCGAATCTAAAGCCTACACGGTCAGCCTTGCCGGTTGCCGCATTGAAGATTGCAACGTTAGAAACCTGAATAGCAGCTTCTTTTTCAACGATGCCGCCTGGTTGGTTCAGGGCCGGAACCGGCTTCTGATGTTTCTTAACCAGGTTGATACCTTCAACAATGACCTTGCCGGAAGACAGGACATTTTTTACTTTACCGCGTTTACCTTTATCTTTACCGGTTAACACGATAACTTCGTCATCACGACGGATTTTCGCTGCCATGATTCGCTCCTTAGAGTACTTCTGGTGCCAGAGAGATAATTTTCATGAACTTTTCAGTACGAAGTTCACGAGTTACCGGCCCAAAGATACGCGTGCCGATTGGCTGCTCACTGTTATTGTTCAAAATAACGCATGCATTACCATCGAAGCGAATGACAGAACCGTCAGGGCGACGAACACCCTTCTTGGTGCGCACCACTACCGCTTTCAGCACATCACCTTTTTTGACCTTACCACGTGGAATTGCTTCTTTGATGGTGATCTTGATGATGTCGCCTACGCCTGCGTAGCGACGGTGCGAGCCACCCAGAACCTTGATACACATTACGCGACGTGCACCGGAGTTGTCGGCGACGTTCAGCATAGTCTGTTCTTGGATCATTTTAGTGCTCCGCTAATGTCAACTACTACCTGAGACTCTAAAATCAGAGCCGTTAAAAAGCCCCACATCGAGGGCGCGGCATTATAACACCGCTTCTACAATATGGGTAGAAAAAATAAACGGCTCATCGCTGAGCCGTTTATTCGTATTGAGAATGCGTACTCTATTACAGAACCGCTTTCTCTACAACGCGAACCAGCGTCCAGGACTTAGTCTTGGACAGTGGACGGCATTCACGGATTTCAACCTTGTCGCCGATACCACATTCGTTGTTCTCGTCATGTACGTGCAGTTTGGTCGTACGTTTGATGAATTTACCGTAGATCGGGTGTTTCACAATACGTTCGATAGCTACAACGATGGATTTCTCCATTTTGTCGCTAACAACACGACCTTGCAGAGTACGGATTTTATCGGTCATTACGCACCCGCCTTCTGAGTCAGTAAAGTCTTAACGCGCGCAACATTGCGACGCACTTGCTTCAGCAGGTGAGTCTGTTGCAGCTGGCCACTTGCAGCCTGCATACGCAGGTTGAACTGCTCACGCAGCAGGTTCAGCAGCTCAGCGTTCAGCTCTTCAACGCTTTTTTCACGCAGCTCTTTTGCTTTCATTACATCACCGTCTTAGTTACAAAGGTGGTTTTGATAGGCAGTTTCGCTGCTGCCAGGCCGAAGGCTTCACGGGCCAGCTCTTCCGGAACGCCGTCCATTTCATAAAGGACTTTGCCCGGTTGGATCAAGGCAACCCAGTACTCCACGTTACCTTTACCTTTACCCATACGAACTTCCAGCGGCTTCTCGGTGATCGGTTTGTCCGGGAATACACGGATCCAGATCTTACCTTGACGCTTAACTGCACGGGTCATTGCACGACGTGCTGCTTCGATCTGACGTGCAGTCAGACGACCACGGCCAACAGCTTTCAGACCGAAAGTGCCGAAGCTAACATCCGTACCCTGCGCCAGACCACGGTTGCGGCCTTTGTGCACTTTACGGAATTTTGTACGCTTTGGTTGTAACATCAGCGACGCTCCTTATTTACGGCCTTTACGCTGCTGCTTTTTAGGTTGAGCAGCCGGTTTTTCCGGTTGTTCAACAGCAGCCATACCACCCAGGATCTCACCTTTGAAGATCCATACCTTAACGCCGATTACACCGTAAGTGGTGTGCGCTTCAGAGGTGTTGTAGTCGATGTCAGCACGCAGAGTGTGCAGCGGTACGCGACCTTCGCGGTACCATTCGGTACGTGCGATTTCCGCGCCGCCCAGACGGCCGCTAACTTCAACTTTGATACCCTTAGCGCCCAGACGCATTGCGTTCTGTACAGCACGCTTCATAGCACGACGGAACATAACACGACGTTCCAGCTGTGAAGTGATGCTGTCAGCAACCAATTTAGCGTCCAGTTCAGGCTTACGAACTTCAGCGATATTGATCTGTGCAGGAACGCCAGCGATATCCGCTACGACCTTGCGCAGTTTTTCTACGTCTTCGCCTTTCTTACCGATAACGATGCCAGGACGAGCAGTGTGAATGGTTACACGAATGCTCTTAGCTGGACGCTCGATAACGATACGAGATACAGACGCTTTAGCCAGTTCCTTAGTCAGGTACTGACGTACTTTAAAATCGCTGTCCAGGTTGT
The DNA here is from genome assembly GCF_041360735.1 of Enterobacter sp. RCC_40. Taxonomy (NCBI): domain Bacteria; kingdom Pseudomonadati; phylum Pseudomonadota; class Gammaproteobacteria; order Enterobacterales; family Enterobacteriaceae; genus Enterobacter; species Enterobacter sp. RCC_40. The sequence goes on along the minus strand of NZ_JBFUPR010000014.1, from coordinate 5,360 downwards.
CAGCGAATTCTTTGGTGTTCGCAAACCAGGTAGAGTTCCATGGTTTTACAATACCCAGGCGAATACCATTAGGATGTACTTTCTGACCCATTGCTAGTCTCCAGAGTCTCAGCGATCGGACACAACCACAGTAATGTGGCTGGTGCGCTTCAGGATGCGATCTGCACGACCTTTCGCACGCGGCATAATGCGCTTCATGCTTGGGCCTTCATCTACGAAAATTTTCGCGACTTTCAGATCGTCGATGTCAGCGCCATCGTTGTGTTCAGCGTTAGCAATGGCAGATTCCAGTACTTTCTTGACCAATACCGCAGCTTTCTTGTTGGTATAGGTCAGGATGTCCAGGGCCTGCGACACTTTCTTACCGCGAATCAGGTCAGCAACAAGGCGAACCTTCTGAGCAGAAGAACGAGCATGGCGATGTTGAGCTAAAGTTTCCATCTCTTCCTCCTACCTTATTTCTTCTTCGCTTTTTTATCAGCAGCGTGGCCGCGATAAGTACGAGTCGGTGCGAATTCACCCAGTTTGTGACCAACCATTTCGTCGGTAACAAAGACTGGAACGTGCTGACGACCATTATGGACAGCGATGGTCAAACCGATCATGTTAGGAAAGATCGTTGAACGACGGGACCAAGTGCGCAGGGGCTTCTTGTCTCCGCTTTCCACCGCTTTCTCTACCTTCTTCAGCAAGTGCAGGTCAATAAAAGGACCTTTCTTGAGAGAACGTGGCATGGCTTATCCTCTAAAATTATTTGCTACGGCGACGTACGATAAATTTATCAGTACGCTTGTTGCTGCGGGTCTTCTTACCTTTGGTCTGAACGCCCCACGGAGTTACCGGGTGCTTACCAAAGTTACGACCTTCACCACCACCATGTGGGTGGTCTACTGGGTTCATCGCAGTACCGCGAACGGTAGGACGAACACCACGCCAGCGTGCAGCACCAGCTTTACCCAGAACGCGCAGCATATGCTCAGCATTGCCAACTTCGCCCAGAGTAGCGCGGCAATCTGCTTCGACTTTACGCATTTCACCAGAACGCAGACGCAGGGTGACATAAGCACCGTCACGAGCAACGATCTGAACGTAAGTACCCGCGGAACGCGCCAGCTGACCGCCTTTACCTGGTTTCATTTCTACGTTATGAACGGTAGAACCAACCGGGATATTGCGCATCGGCAGGGTGTTGCCTGCTTTGATTGCAGCATCAACGCCAGACTGAATCTGGTCGCCAGCTTTCAGGCCTTTAGGGGCCAGGATGTAACGGCGTTCACCGTCTTTGTACAGAACCAGCGCGATGTTCGCGGAACGGTTCGGATCGTACTCAAGACGTTCAACAACTGCTGGGATACCGTCTTTGTTGCGTTTGAAGTCAACAATACGATAAGCCTGCTTGTGGCCACCACCGATGTGACGAGTGGTGATACGGCCATTGTTGTTACGACCACCGGATTTGCTGTTTTTTTCCAGCAACGGAGCAAAAGGTTTGCCCTTGTGCAGCTCAGGGTTAACCACTTTAACTACGTGGCGACGACCCGGAGATGTCGGTTTACATTTAACAACTGCCATTGTATTACTCCTCCGACTTACTCAGCGCCGCCAACGAAGTCCAGGTTCTGGCCTTCTTTAAGGGTGACGTAAGCTTTTTTCCAGTCGCTACGACGACCGATACGCTGTCCGTGACGTTTAACTTTCCCTTTAACAACCAGGGTGTTAACGACTTCGACTTCGACTTCAAACAGTTTCTGCACAGCAGCTTTGATCTCTGCTTTGGTCGCGTCTTTAGCAACTTTGAGAACGATGGTGTTTGTTTTTTCCATCGCAGTAGACGCTTTTTCAGAAACGTGCGGTGCGCGAAGCACCTTCAGCAGACGTTCTTCACGAATCATGCCAGCATCTCCTCAACTTGCTTAACAGCATCAGCAGTCATTACGACTTTGTCGAAGGCGATCAGGCTAACCGGGTCGATACCAGTCGCATCGCGTACGTCAACCTTGTGCAGGTTACGTGCGGCCAGGAACAGGTTCTCGTCCAGCTCACCGGTGATGATCAGCACATCTTCCAGAGCCATGTCTTTCAGTTTCTGTGCCAGCAGCTTAGTTTTAGGCGCTTCTACAGAGAACTTCTCGACAACGATCAGACGATCCTGACGTACCAGTTCGGACAGAATGCTTTTCAGCGCGCCGCGGTACATCTTTTTGTTAACTTTTTGACTGTGGTCCTGTGGACGCGCAGCGAAGGTCACGCCACCTGAACGCCAGATCGGGCTCTTGATAGAACCTGAACGCGCACGGCCGGTACCTTTCTGGCGCCATGGCTTTTTGCCAGAACCAGTTACTTCAGCACGAGTCTTCTGAGCACGAGTACCCTGACGAGCACCAGCTGCATAAGCAACAACAACCTGGTGAACCAGCGCTTCGTTGAAATCACGACCGAAGGTAGTTTCGGAAACAGTCAGCGCGCTCTGCGCGTCTTTCAATACTAATTCCATTGCTATCCCCTTACGCCTTCACAGCTGGTTTAACGATCAGGTCGCTACCGGTAGCACCCGGAACAGCACCCTTAACCAGCAGCAGGTTGCGCTCAGCGTCAACACGTACTACGTCCAGGCTCTGAACGGTTACACGTTCGTTACCCAGCTGACCTGCCATTTTCTTGCCTTTGAACACTTTGCCCGGAGTCTGGTTCTGACCGATAGAACCCGGAACGCGGTGAGACAAGGAGTTACCGTGAGTAGCGTCCTGGGTACGGAAGTTCCAGCGCTTAACGGTACCAGCAAAACCTTTACCTTTAGAGGTACCGGTTACGTCAACTTTTTTAACGTCAGCAAACAGCTCAACGCTAATGTCTTGACCTACGGTGAACTCTTCGCCTTCAGCAAGACGGAATTCCCACAGACCACGGCCAGCTTCAACGCCAGCTTTAGCGAAGTGACCCGCTTCTGGTTTGGTTACACGGTTAGCTTTTTTAGCACCGGTGGTAACCTGAACAGCGCGGTAGCCATCGTTAGCCAGATCTTTAACCTGAGTAACGCGGTTTGCTTCAACTTCGATTACGGTTACTGGGATAGAAACGCCATCTTCAGTGAAGATGCGGGTCATTCCCACTTTTTTACCGACTAAACCAATCATTGTTTCAACCTCTCAATCGCTCGATGACCTGATTAACCCAGGCTGATCTGCACGTCTACACCGGCAGCCAGATCCAGACGCATCAGAGCATCAACGGTTTTCTCAGTTGGCTCAACGATGTCAACCAGACGCTTGTGAGTGCGGATTTCGTACTGATCACGCGCATCTTTGTTAACGTGCGGAGAGATCAGAACGGTAAAGCGCTCTTTGCGGGTCGGCAGCGGGATCGGACCACGGACTTGCGCACCAGTGCGCTTAGCAGTCTCGACGATTTCCGCGGTTGATTGATCGATCAGACGATGATCAAACGCTTTAAGGCGGATACGGATTCTTTGGTTCTGCATGAGACCAGAGCTCCAATTATTTTATAAACGAAAATGATTACTCCTCAAACCCATTACGATTGATGGGAGAGTGTAACCGTTCTTACGTAGCTCCCCGATTGGGAGCATTGTTGAGTAACAAAATTAGCTACTCCGGTTCAGATTGAACCCGCCGTCAACTACGACAAGCCCGCGCATTATACGTAAATCTGAGCAAGACGCAAGTGCCGTTTAGAAATTAAGCGCCAAAGACATACGATGCGTAGGGCATTCCATTATTTGCAGCAACCTGTCTGCTTTCATCTCTTCTTATGAACCCCTCACGCAATTCCTGTGTTCGGACGTTGATGGCCTTGCATCATGAGAAGAGTATGCACCAAACATCTTTGAGGCTTTGCGTATGCTGACTCCCCTCCCCTTTCTGCTCGTTTACTTCACACTCTCCGGTTTACTGGTACGTGAAGATATTCGTGCCGGCCTTCTCCCGGATAAATACCTCTGTCCCCTCTTATGGACCGGCCTGCTCTTCCAGCGTTGCCTTCATCCTGACTTTCTTTCGAACGCAGTGACTGGCGCGATGGCAGGGTATGTGAGCTTTGCGATTATCTACTGGGGCTACCGGTTTCTGACTGGACGTGAAGGGATGGGCTATGGCGATGTGAAATATCTTTCGGCACTGGGGGCGTGGCACGGTTGGCACATATTGCCCGCACTGGTGTTAACCGCCGCATTGGTGGCGCTTCTTTACCAGCTCATTCTCTCTTTACCGGCTCCTGATAAACAGGCATTAAAAAACCCACTGCCTTTTGGGCCATTTCTGGCGGCAGCGGGTTTAAGCGTTGGCTGGCAGACGCTGTTTAGTCAGCCACTTTAATCTGGGATTGAAGATAATTCTGCAGACCAATTTTACTGATGAGATCCAGCTCAGTTTCAAGCCAATCGATATGCCCTTCTTCATCGGCCAGAATCTGGATCATCATATCGCGGCTGACGTAGTCATGAACACTGTCCGCATAGGCAATGGCTTCGCGGAGATCTTTTGCGCCTTCAAGCTCGAGCCTGAGGTCGGACCGAAGCATCTCTTCAACATCTTCACCGATGCCGAGTTTGCCGAGATCCTGCAGGTTAGGAATGCCTTCAAGGAATAAAATACGCTCGATGTATTTATCGGCATGTTTCATCTCATCGATGGATTCATGGTATTCAACATCGTTGAGGCGCATCAGGCCCCAGTTTTTGAACATTCTCGCATGGAGAAAATACTGATTGATCGCGACAAGCTCATTTCCCAATAATTTATTGAGATAACTTATGATTTTAACATCACCTTTCATTATATAGTCCCTCCGCTTCCACTCATTGAAGCGTAGATCGGGCTACAGGGATGTCAAAAAAAAGATGGGCGCTTACGCAATCTCTTTGTATTCCGGGATCTGCATCAATTCGTCCTGCATGATCTCACGTGCAGCACGTACACATTTACCGCATTGATTTCCCACTGGAACAAATTTGCGAAGCTGCTGGAAGGACTGTGGCTGAAACTGGCGAACGGCCTGACGTATTTTTTTGTCGCTTACACCATTACATAAACAAACGTACATAAAGACTCCCGTTCAAAATATGCGCAAAGTGTAAGTGAGAATGGTTATGATTACAATAGCACAAACACCCGTATACGGGGCGGGAGAGGACGAAAAATGCGAAAATTTGTGACAGACACATAACGGCAGAAAACAAAAAAGGACGCCGAAGCGTCCTTTTTTAATTCAGGGATAAGTAATTAGCCCAGAACTTTAGCAACAACGCCCGCGCCAACGGTACGGCCGCCTTCACGGATTGCGAAACGCAGACCGTCGTCCATCGCGATTGGGTGGATCAGCGTCACAACCATCTTGATGTTGTC
>NZ_JBFUPR010000013.1:0-29199 GCF_041360735.1 Enterobacter sp. RCC_40 | reverse complement strand
GACAACATCAAGATGGTTGTGACGCTGATCCACCCAATCGCGATGGACGACGGTCTGCGTTTCGCAATCCGTGAAGGTGGCCGTACCGTTGGCGCGGGCGTGGTTGCTAAAGTTCTCGGCTAATTGCTGATAACATTTGACGCAATGCGCAATAAAAGGGCATCATTTGATGCCCTTTTTGCACGCTTTCAGATCAGAACCTGGCTCATCAGTGATTAAATTTGTCATAATCATTGCTGAGACAGGCTCTGCAGAGAGCGTATAATCCGAAAAGCGAATTAGCATTTCGATTTGGTTTGCCTCGCAATCGCGGGGTGAAAATGTTTGTAGAATACTTCTGACAGGTTGGTTTATGAGTGCGAATACCGAAGCTCAAGGGAGCGGGCGCGGCCTGGAAGCGATGAAATGGGTAGTCGTAGCCGTGCTGCTGATTGTAGCGATTGTCGGCAACTACCTTTATCGTGACATGATGCTGCCGCTACGCGCGCTTGCAGTGGTAATTCTGATTGCTGCAGCGGGTGGTGTCGCGCTGTTGACGACAAAAGGCAAAGCGACTGTCGCTTTTGCTCGCGAAGCGCGTACCGAAGTCCGCAAGGTAATTTGGCCGACTCGCCAGGAAACATTGCACACCACGCTGATCGTAGCGGCGGTTACCGCTGTAATGTCACTGATCCTGTGGGGACTGGATGGTATTCTGGTTCGCCTGGTATCCTTTATCACTGGCCTGAGGTTCTGAGATGTCTGAAGCCCCTAAAAAGCGCTGGTACGTCGTTCAGGCGTTTTCCGGTTTTGAAGGCCGCGTAGCAACGTCGCTGCGTGAGCATATCAAATTACACAACATGGAAGAGTTATTTGGCGAAGTTATGGTTCCGACCGAAGAAGTGGTCGAGATCCGTGGCGGCCAACGTCGCAAAAGCGAGCGTAAATTCTTCCCGGGTTACGTGCTGGTTCAGATGGTTATGAACGACGCGAGCTGGCACCTGGTGCGCAGCGTACCGCGCGTGATGGGCTTTATCGGCGGCACGTCTGACCGTCCGGCGCCAATCAGCGACAAAGAAGTTGATGCGATTATGAACCGCCTGCAGCAGGTGGGGGATAAGCCGCGTCCGAAAACGCTGTTTGAACCGGGTGAAATGGTTCGTGTTAATGACGGTCCGTTTGCTGACTTTAATGGCGTGGTTGAAGAAGTGGACTACGAAAAGTCCCGCCTGAAAGTGTCCGTTTCTATCTTCGGTCGTGCGACCCCGGTAGAACTGGACTTTGCCCAGGTAGAAAAAGCCTAAGCAGCGATCAAAAAAGCGACGATTTAATCGTTGCACAAGGCGCGAGATTGGAATACAATTTCGCGCCTTTTGTTTTTATGGGCTGCGGCCTGTAAAACGATTTTATTCACGGGGAGCCTCCTTGAGGCGTTATCACCCAATCAGAGGATTTTAGAATGGCTAAGAAAGTACAAGCCTACGTCAAGCTGCAGGTTGCAGCAGGTATGGCGAACCCAAGTCCACCAGTTGGTCCAGCTCTGGGTCAGCAGGGTGTGAACATCATGGAATTCTGTAAAGCGTTCAACGCCAAAACCGAATCCATGGAAAAAGGTCTGCCAATCCCAGTTGTTATCACTGTATACGCTGACCGTTCTTTCACTTTCGTTACCAAAACCCCTCCAGCAGCAGTTCTGCTGAAGAAAGCGGCGGGTATCAAGTCTGGTTCCGGTAAACCGAACAAAGACAAAGTGGGTAAAATTTCCCGCGCTCAGCTGCAGGAAATCGCGCAGACCAAAGCTGCCGACATGACTGGTGCCGACATTGAAGCGATGACTCGCTCAATCGAAGGTACTGCACGTTCCATGGGCCTGGTAGTGGAGGACTAAGAAATGGCTAAACTGACCAAGCGCATGTCCGTGATCCGTGACAAAGTTGATGCGACCAAACAGTACGACATCAACGAAGCTATCGCTCTGCTGAAAGAACTGGCTACCGCTAAGTTCGTTGAAAGCGTTGACGTTGCTGTTAACCTGGGCATCGATGCTCGTAAATCTGATCAGAACGTTCGCGGTGCAACTGTACTGCCACACGGTACTGGCCGTTCCGTACGCGTAGCTGTATTTGCTCAGGGTGCAAACGCTGAAGCGGCTAAAGCTGCCGGCGCTGAACTGGTAGGTATGGAAGATCTGGCTGACCAGATCAAAAAAGGCGAAATGAACTTTGACGTTGTTATTGCTTCTCCAGATGCAATGCGCGTTGTTGGCCAGCTGGGCCAGGTTCTGGGTCCACGCGGCCTGATGCCAAACCCGAAAGTGGGTACTGTAACCCCTAACGTTGCTGAAGCTGTTAAGAACGCTAAAGCAGGTCAGGTTCGTTATCGTAACGACAAAAACGGCATCATCCACACCACCATCGGTAAAGTGGACTTTGACGCTGACAAACTGAAAGAAAACCTGGAAGCTCTGCTGGTTGCGCTGAAAAAAGCAAAACCAACTCAGGCGAAAGGCGTGTACATCAAGAAAGTTAGCATCTCCACCACCATGGGTGCAGGTGTTGCAGTTGACCAGGCTGGCCTGAGCGCTGCTGCAAACTAATGCCTTTACGTGGGCGGTGATTTTGTCTACAATCTTACCCCCACGTTTGCTAACAAAAGTTAGCGGCTAAAAGATTTGTTCGTTGGAGCCTGGCCTAATCCAGGCCTCCGTCGAAGACCGCAGGTGTTTCGCAAGAAACTTAATGCCCTGCGTAGACGGTGACAGAACGCTAAGATTATTTTTGGATACTCTGGCTTGTTTCTGCTCACCGTATTAAGACGCTCTTTCCGTTGGGGAGAGTGAAGTGAGTTCCGGAACATGAGTTCCGGCAAACATCCAGGAGCAAAGCTAATGGCTTTAAATCTTCAAGACAAACAAGCGATTGTTGCTGAAGTCAGCGAAGTAGCCAAAGGCGCGCTGTCTGCAGTAGTTGCGGATTCCCGTGGCGTTACTGTAGACAAAATGACTGAACTGCGTAAAGCAGGTCGTGAAGCTGGCGTATACATGCGTGTTGTTCGTAACACCCTGCTGCGTCGCGTAGTTGAAGGTACTCCTTTCGAGTGCCTGAAAGACACGTTTGTTGGTCCGACCCTTATTGCATACTCTATGGAACACCCGGGCGCTGCTGCTCGTCTGTTCAAAGAGTTCGCGAAAGCGAATGCAAAATTTGAGGTCAAAGCTGCAGCCTTTGAAGGTGAGTTGATCCCGGCATCGCAAATCGATCGCCTGGCAACCCTGCCGACCTACGAAGAAGCAATTGCACGCCTGATGGCAACCATGAAAGAAGCTTCGGCTGGCAAACTGGTTCGCACTCTGGCTGCTGTTCGCGATGCAAAAGAAGCTGCTTAATCGCAGTTATCTTTATAAAGCATTTGCTTACGTATAAACTTATTCTGATTTTCAGGAACAATTTAAATGTCTATCACTAAAGATCAAATCATTGAAGCAGTTGCAGCTATGTCCGTAATGGACGTTGTAGAACTGATCTCTGCAATGGAAGAAAAATTCGGTGTTTCCGCTGCTGCTGCTGTAGCTGTAGCTGCTGGCCCGGTTGAAGCTGCTGAAGAAAAAACTGAATTCGACGTAATTCTGAAAGCTGCTGGCGCTAACAAAGTTGCTGTTATCAAAGCAGTACGTGGCGCAACTGGCCTGGGTCTGAAAGAAGCTAAAGACCTGGTAGAAGCTGCTCCAGCTGCGCTGAAAGAAGGCGTGAGCAAAGACGACGCAGAAGCACTGAAAAAATCTCTAGAAGAAGCTGGCGCTGAAGTTGAAGTTAAATAAGCCAACTTTTCTGGTTGCAGCCTAAGTCATTAGGCTGATGGCTGGTGACTTTTTAGTCACCAGCCTTTTTGCGCTGTAAGGCATCAGTAGCATTTCACACTGTTTGACTACTGGTTGTCCTGACAATGCATGTTTCTATCGACGACTTAATATATTGCGACAGGGTGCGCGCTCTGTGTAAATCGCGACGAAATGATTTAAGCGTGATAGCAACAGGTATTGCGGAAAGTATTCAATTTTCCGGTCCACAAAATGGTGTTGCACAAACTGTCCCTTCGTCGGACAGATGGGTCGACTTGTCAGCGAGCTGAGGAACCCTATGGTTTACTCCTATACCGAGAAAAAACGTATTCGTAAGGATTTTGGTAAACGTCCACAAGTTCTGGACATTCCATATCTCCTTTCTATCCAGCTTGACTCGTTCCAGAAGTTTATCGAGCAAGATCCTGAAGGGCAGTACGGCCTGGAAGCAGCCTTCCGTTCCGTGTTCCCGATTCAGAGCTACAGCGGTAACTCCGAGCTGCAGTACGTCAGCTACCGCCTTGGCGAACCGGTGTTTGACGTTCAGGAATGTCAGATCCGTGGCGTGACCTATTCCGCACCGCTGCGCGTAAAACTGCGTCTGGTGATCTATGAGCGCGAAGCGCCAGAAGGCACCGTAAAAGACATTAAAGAACAAGAAGTCTACATGGGTGAAATTCCACTCATGACAGACAACGGTACTTTCGTCATCAACGGTACTGAGCGTGTTATCGTTTCCCAGCTGCATCGTAGCCCGGGTGTCTTCTTCGACAGCGATAAAGGTAAAACACACTCCTCCGGTAAAGTACTGTATAACGCGCGTATCATTCCTTACCGTGGTTCCTGGCTGGACTTCGAGTTCGATCCTAAAGACAACCTGTTTGTCCGTATCGACCGTCGTCGTAAACTGCCTGCGACCATCATTTTGCGTGCGCTGCAATACACCACTGAACAGATCCTGGACCTGTTCTTTGAGAAAGTAATCTTTGAAATCCGCGACAACAAGTTGCAGATGGAGCTGGTGCCAGAGCGTCTGCGTGGTGAGACCGCGTCGTTCGACATCGAAGCCGACGGCAAAGTGTATGTGGAAAAAGGCCGCCGTATTACCGCGCGCCACATCCGTCAGCTGGAAAAAGATGATATCAAACTCATCGAAGTTCCGGTTGAATACATTGCTGGAAAAGTAGCCGCGAAAGATTACGTTGATGAATCAACTGGCGAGCTGATCTGCCCGGCGAACATGGAGCTGAGCCTGGATCTGCTGGCTAAGCTGAGCCAGTCTGGCCACAAACGCATCGAAACGCTGTTCACCAACGATCTGGACCACGGTCCTTATATCTCTGAGACTATCCGCGTCGATCCAACGACCGATCGTCTGAGCGCGCTGGTAGAAATCTACCGCATGATGCGCCCTGGTGAACCACCAACTCGCGAAGCGGCTGAAAGCCTGTTCGAGAACCTGTTCTTCTCCGAAGACCGCTACGATCTGTCCGCGGTTGGTCGTATGAAGTTCAACCGTTCTCTGCTGCGTGATGAGATCGAAGGTTCCGGTATCCTGAGCAAAGACGACATCATCGAAGTGATGAAGAAGCTCATCGATATCCGTAACGGCAAAGGCGAAGTGGACGATATCGACCACCTCGGCAACCGTCGTATCCGTTCCGTAGGCGAAATGGCGGAAAACCAGTTCCGCGTTGGCCTGGTACGTGTTGAGCGTGCGGTGAAAGAGCGTCTGTCTCTGGGCGATCTGGATACCCTGATGCCTCAGGATATGATCAACGCCAAGCCGATTTCTGCAGCAGTGAAAGAGTTCTTCGGTTCCAGCCAGCTGTCTCAGTTCATGGACCAGAACAACCCGCTGTCTGAGATCACGCACAAACGTCGTATCTCTGCACTCGGCCCAGGCGGTCTGACCCGTGAACGTGCAGGCTTCGAAGTTCGAGACGTACACCCGACTCACTACGGTCGCGTATGTCCAATCGAAACGCCTGAAGGTCCAAACATCGGTCTGATCAACTCCCTGTCCGTGTACGCACAGACTAACGAATACGGTTTCCTTGAGACGCCGTACCGTAAAGTGACCGACGGTGTTGTAACTGACGAAATTCACTATCTGTCTGCTATCGAAGAAGGCAACTACGTTATCGCTCAGGCGAACTCCAACCTGGATGACGAAGGCCACTTTGTAGAAGATCTGGTTACCTGCCGTAGCAAAGGCGAATCCAGCTTGTTCAGCCGCGACCAGGTTGACTACATGGACGTATCCACCCAGCAGGTGGTATCCGTCGGTGCGTCCCTGATTCCGTTCCTGGAACACGATGACGCCAACCGTGCATTGATGGGTGCGAACATGCAACGTCAGGCCGTTCCAACTCTGCGTGCTGATAAGCCGCTGGTTGGTACCGGTATGGAACGTGCTGTTGCCGTTGACTCCGGTGTTACTGCGGTGGCTAAACGTGGCGGTACTGTTCAGTACGTGGATGCTTCCCGTATCGTTATCAAAGTTAACGAAGACGAGATGTACCCGGGCGAAGCAGGTATCGACATTTATAACCTGACCAAATATACCCGTTCTAACCAGAACACCTGTATCAACCAGATGCCTTGTGTGTCTCTGGGTGAGCCCGTTGAGCGCGGCGACGTGCTGGCAGACGGTCCGTCCACCGACCTCGGTGAACTGGCGCTCGGTCAGAACATGCGCGTAGCGTTCATGCCGTGGAACGGTTACAACTTCGAAGACTCCATCCTCGTCTCCGAGCGTGTGGTTCAGGAAGATCGTTTCACTACCATCCACATTCAGGAACTGGCATGTGTGTCCCGTGACACCAAGCTGGGGCCAGAAGAGATCACCGCTGACATCCCTAACGTGGGTGAAGCTGCGCTCTCCAAACTGGATGAATCCGGTATCGTTTACATCGGTGCAGAAGTGACCGGCGGCGACATTCTGGTTGGTAAGGTAACGCCGAAAGGTGAAACCCAGCTGACGCCAGAAGAGAAACTGCTGCGTGCTATCTTCGGTGAGAAAGCGTCTGACGTTAAAGACTCTTCTCTGCGCGTACCAAACGGTGTTTCCGGTACAGTTATCGATGTTCAGGTCTTCACCCGTGACGGCGTTGAAAAAGATAAGCGTGCGCTGGAAATCGAAGAGATGCAGCTCAAACAGGCTAAGAAAGACCTGTCTGAAGAACTGCAGATCCTCGAAGCGGGTCTGTTCAGCCGTATCTATGCGGTGCTGGTTGCCGGTGGCGTTGAAGCTGAGAAGCTCGACAAACTGCCACGCGATCGCTGGCTGGAACTGGGCCTGACCGACGAAGAGAAACAAAATCAGCTGGAACAGCTGGCTGAGCAGTATGACGAACTGAAACACGAGTTCGAGAAAAAACTCGAAGCGAAACGCCGTAAAATCACTCAGGGCGACGATCTGGCACCAGGCGTGCTGAAGATTGTTAAGGTGTATCTGGCTGTTAAACGTCAGATCCAGCCTGGTGATAAGATGGCAGGTCGTCACGGTAACAAGGGTGTTATCTCTAAGATCAACCCGATCGAAGATATGCCGCACGATGCTAACGGTACGCCGGTAGATATCGTACTGAACCCACTGGGCGTACCGTCTCGTATGAACATCGGTCAGATTCTGGAAACCCACCTGGGTATGGCTGCGAAAGGTATCGGCGATAAGATCAACGCCATGCTGAAACAGCAGGAAGAAGTCGCGAAACTGCGCGAATTCATCCAGCGTGCCTACGATCTGGGTACCGACGTTCGTCAGAAAGTCGACCTGAGCACCTTCAGCGATGAAGAAGTGCTGCGTCTGGCAGAGAACCTGCGCAAAGGTATGCCGATTGCAACGCCGGTATTCGACGGTGCAAAAGAAGCTGAAATCAAAGAGCTGCTGCAACTGGGTGGTCTGCCAACGTCTGGTCAGATTACGCTGTTTGATGGCCGTACCGGTGAACAGTTCGAGCGTCCGGTAACCGTAGGTTACATGTACATGCTGAAACTGAACCACCTGGTCGACGACAAGATGCACGCTCGTTCTACCGGTTCTTACAGCCTGGTTACTCAGCAGCCGCTGGGTGGTAAGGCGCAGTTCGGTGGTCAGCGCTTCGGGGAGATGGAAGTGTGGGCGCTGGAAGCATACGGCGCAGCATACACCCTGCAGGAAATGCTCACCGTTAAGTCTGATGACGTGAACGGTCGTACCAAGATGTATAAAAACATCGTGGACGGCAATCATCAGATGGAACCGGGCATGCCAGAGTCCTTCAACGTACTGTTGAAAGAGATTCGTTCGCTGGGTATCAACATCGAACTGGAAGACGAGTAATTCTCGCTCAAACAGGTCACTGGTGTCGGGCTAACCCCCGACACCAGATTGTGCTAACTCCGACGGGAGCAAATCCGTGAAAGATTTATTAAAGTTTCTGAAAGCGCAGACTAAAACCGAAGAGTTTGATGCGATCAAAATTGCTCTGGCTTCGCCAGACATGATCCGTTCATGGTCTTTCGGTGAAGTTAAAAAGCCGGAAACCATCAACTACCGTACGTTCAAGCCTGAGCGTGACGGCCTTTTCTGTGCACGAATTTTCGGGCCAGTAAAAGACTACGAGTGCCTGTGCGGTAAGTACAAGCGCCTGAAACACCGTGGTGTGATCTGTGAGAAGTGCGGCGTTGAAGTGACCCAGACCAAAGTGCGCCGTGAGCGCATGGGCCACATCGAACTGGCATCTCCAACTGCGCACATCTGGTTCCTGAAATCTCTGCCGTCCCGTATCGGCCTGCTGCTGGATATGCCGCTGCGCGATATCGAACGTGTTCTGTACTTCGAATCTTATGTCGTTATCGAAGGCGGTATGACGAACCTGGAACGCCACCAGATTCTGACCGAAGAACAGTATCTGGACGCGCTGGAAGAGTTCGGTGACGAATTCGACGCCAAGATGGGTGCGGAAGCTATTCAGGCCCTGCTGAAAAGCATGGACCTGGAGCAAGAGTGCGAGCAGCTGCGTGAAGAGCTGAACGAAACCAACTCCGAAACCAAGCGTAAAAAGCTGACCAAGCGTATCAAACTGCTGGAAGCGTTCGTTCAGTCTGGTAACAAACCAGAGTGGATGATCCTGACCGTTCTGCCGGTGCTGCCGCCAGATCTGCGTCCGCTGGTTCCGCTGGATGGTGGTCGTTTCGCAACGTCGGATCTGAACGATCTGTATCGTCGCGTTATCAACCGTAACAACCGTCTGAAACGTCTGCTGGATCTGGCTGCGCCGGACATCATCGTACGTAACGAAAAACGTATGCTGCAGGAAGCGGTAGATGCCCTGCTGGATAACGGTCGTCGCGGTCGTGCGATCACCGGTTCTAACAAACGTCCTCTGAAATCTTTGGCCGATATGATCAAAGGTAAACAGGGTCGTTTCCGTCAGAACCTGCTCGGTAAGCGTGTTGACTACTCCGGTCGTTCTGTTATCACCGTAGGTCCATACCTGCGTCTGCATCAGTGCGGTCTGCCGAAGAAAATGGCACTGGAGCTGTTCAAACCGTTCATCTACGGCAAGCTGGAACTGCGTGGCCTGGCCACCACCATCAAAGCCGCTAAGAAAATGGTTGAGCGTGAAGAAGCTGTCGTTTGGGATATCCTGGACGAAGTTATCCGCGAACACCCGGTACTGCTGAACCGTGCACCAACACTGCACCGTCTGGGTATCCAGGCATTTGAACCGGTACTGATCGAAGGTAAAGCTATCCAGCTGCACCCGCTGGTTTGTGCGGCATATAACGCCGACTTCGATGGTGACCAGATGGCCGTTCACGTACCGCTGACGCTGGAAGCCCAGCTCGAAGCGCGTGCGCTGATGATGTCTACTAACAACATCCTGTCTCCAGCGAACGGTGAACCAATCATCGTTCCTTCTCAGGACGTTGTATTGGGTCTGTACTACATGACCCGTGACTGTGTTAACGCCAAAGGCGAAGGCATGGTGCTGACTGGCCCTAAAGAAGCTGAGCGTATCTATCGCGCTGGCCTGGCCTCTCTGCATGCGCGTGTCAAAGTGCGTATCACTGAATATGAAAAAGATGCTAACGGCGAATTCGTTGCGAAAACCAGCCTGAAAGACACGACCGTTGGCCGTGCCATTCTGTGGATGATCGTACCGAAGGGTCTGCCTTTCTCCATCGTCAACCAGGCGCTGGGTAAGAAAGCGATCTCCAAAATGCTGAACACCTGTTACCGCATTCTGGGTCTGAAGCCGACGGTTATCTTCGCTGACCAGACAATGTACACCGGCTTTGCATATGCAGCGCGTTCAGGTGCATCTGTTGGTATCGATGACATGGTTATTCCAGAGAAGAAACACGAGATCATCTCTGAAGCGGAAGCCGAAGTTGCTGAGATCCAGGAGCAGTTCCAGTCTGGTCTCGTTACCGCGGGCGAACGCTATAACAAAGTTATCGATATCTGGGCTGCGGCGAACGATCGTGTATCCAAAGCGATGATGGATAACCTGCAAACCGAAACCGTGATTAACCGTGACGGCGTAGAAGAGCAGCAGGTTTCCTTCAACAGCATTTACATGATGGCCGACTCCGGTGCGCGTGGTTCTGCAGCACAGATTCGTCAGCTGGCAGGTATGCGTGGTCTGATGGCGAAGCCAGATGGCTCCATCATCGAAACGCCAATCACCGCGAACTTCCGTGAAGGTCTGAACGTACTCCAGTACTTCATCTCTACTCACGGTGCGCGTAAAGGTCTGGCGGATACCGCACTGAAAACAGCGAACTCCGGTTATCTGACGCGTCGTCTGGTTGACGTTGCGCAGGACCTGGTTGTGACCGAAGACGATTGTGGCACCCTCGAAGGTATCACCATGACCCCGGTTATCGAGGGTGGTGATGTTAAAGAGCCGCTGCGCGATCGCGTACTGGGTCGTGTAACTGCGGAAGACATTCTGAAGCCGGGTACCGCAGACATTCTGGTTCCACGCAACACGCTGCTGCACGAACAGTGGTGTGACCTGCTGGAAGCGAACTCTGTTGACTCTGTGAAAGTTCGTTCCGTTGTATCTTGTGACACCGATTTCGGTGTATGTGCGCACTGCTATGGTCGTGACCTGGCGCGTGGCCACATCATCAACAAAGGTGAAGCAATCGGTGTTATCGCGGCACAGTCCATCGGTGAACCGGGTACACAGCTGACGATGCGTACGTTCCACATCGGTGGTGCGGCATCTCGTGCGGCTGCTGAATCCAGCATTCAGGTGAAAAACAAAGGTAGCATCAAGCTCAGCAACGCGAAGTCTGTTGTTAACTCCGCAGGCAAGCTGGTTGTGACTTCTCGTAACACCGAGCTGAAGCTGATCGACGAATTCGGTCGTACCAAAGAGAGCTATAAAGTGCCTTACGGTGCTGTTATGGCGAAAGGTGATGGCGAGCAGGTTGCCGGCGGTGAAACCGTTGCAAACTGGGATCCACACACCATGCCGGTTATCACCGAAGTAAGTGGTTTCATCCGCTTCACTGACATGATCGACGGCCAGACCATTACTCGTCAGACCGACGAGCTGACCGGTCTGTCTTCTCTGGTCGTTCTGGACTCTGCTGAGCGTACTGCCGGTGGTAAAGATCTGCGTCCTGCACTGAAAATCGTTGATGCTCAGGGTAACGACGTTCTGATCCCTGGTACCGATATGCCTGCGCAGTACTTCCTGCCGGGTAAAGCGATTGTACAGCTGGAAGATGGCGTACAGATCAGTTCTGGTGACACCCTGGCGCGTATTCCTCAGGAATCCGGCGGTACCAAGGACATCACCGGTGGTCTGCCACGCGTTGCGGATCTGTTCGAAGCACGTCGTCCGAAAGAGCCTGCAATCCTGGCTGAAATCAGCGGTATCATCTCCTTCGGTAAAGAGACCAAAGGTAAACGCCGTCTGGTTATCACCCCAGTAGATGGCAGCGAGCCGTACGAAGAGATGATTCCTAAGTGGCGTCAGCTCAACGTGTTCGAAGGTGAACGTGTAGAACGTGGTGACGTGGTTTCCGACGGTCCAGAAGCGCCGCACGACATCCTGCGTCTGCGTGGTGTGCATGCTGTTACTCGTTACATCGTTAACGAAGTACAGGACGTATACCGTCTGCAGGGCGTTAAGATTAACGATAAACACATCGAAGTTATCGTTCGTCAGATGCTGCGTAAAGCAACCATCGATAGCGCAGGCAGCTCTGAGTTCCTGGAAGGCGAGCAGGTTGAATACTCACGCGTCAAGATCGCTAACCGCGATCTGGAAGCGAACGGCAAAATCGCTGCGACCTTCTCGCGCGATCTGCTGGGTATCACCAAAGCGTCTCTGGCAACCGAGTCCTTCATCTCTGCAGCATCGTTCCAGGAGACCACGCGTGTCCTGACCGAAGCCGCTGTAGCAGGTAAGCGTGATGAACTGCGCGGTCTGAAAGAGAACGTTATCGTGGGTCGTCTGATCCCGGCTGGTACCGGTTATGCGTACCATCAGGATCGTATGCGTCGTCGTGCTGCAGGCGAACTGCCAGCTGCACCGCAGGTAACTGCTGAAGATGCATCCGCGAGCCTGGCAGAACTGCTGAACGCAGGTCTGGGTGGTTCTGACAACGAGTAATCGTTGATTCAGCAAATAAAAAACCCGCTTCGGCGGGTTTTTTTATGTCTGCATATTTTTCAGTTTATCAGCGGTAGCCGACGATACAGCTCAATCATATCGCCCGCCAGGTCCTGAATGACCATCGCGTTCATCAGGTGATCCTGAGAGTGGACGGTGATCAGGTTAACCGGCAGCTTTCCGGTCCCTTCATCAAGACCAATCAGCTGCGTCTGGATGGTGTGGGCATGTTTCACGTATTCACGCGACTCTTCCATCGCCTTTTCGGCTTCGTCAAAGTCACCTTTACGGGCCATCTGCAACGCCGTAAGGGCAGCACTGCGCGCTGCTCCCGCGTTGACCAGCAGTTCCATGATCGTTGTTTCTAAATCTTCCACGGGTCACTCCAGTAATTTAAGCGCTTTTTCCAGGACGACATCACCTTTCATCATGCCGTAATCCATCATGTCGATAACCGCGACCTTTTTACCCAGCGGATCGGCCTGCGCCTGAAGTTTAGCCTGCTCGTATTTAACCTGTGGCCCCAGCAATACGATGTCAGCCGTCGCGATATTATCTTTAAACTCCGCAACCGGAACGGCTTTAATGGTGACTTCAACCCCTTTTTTCTGCGCGGCGTCTTTCATACGTTGAACCAGCATGCTGGTTGACATTCCCGCTGCACAGCATAAAACGATGTTCTTCATAATCAGCCTCGATCTACATGTGTTTATTGATAATTATCCCGTGCAGACCGCTTCAACAACCGCTTTACCGCGATTGTGTGTCAGGCATCACAAAGAAATGGGTGATTTTCTGAAACCGGTTACAATTTTGCATGAAAGCGCACGCTGCCCGTCGAAACGGACAGCGTGGGAGGGAAGAAATTAACGGATGGAGGTCCGAAGGATACGGTTTTTACCCTGCTGTTTTGCGCTGTAAAGTGCGTTATCCACGCTCCCGACAAATTGCTCCAGCGGTTCGAAATGCCATTCCCCCAGGCCTGCACTGAACGTGACCTGTAGGTTTTCTTCCCGCCAGACGCGTTTTTCAATGGTGGTACGCCATGCTTCCAGCAACGAGATTGCATCAGCAATTTGCGTAGCCTGGAAGACCACCGCAAACTCTTCTCCACCATACCGGTACACCGAGATGTGGTGCGGTTGCATGATCTGGATCCCTTCACGCGCCACGTTACGCAGGACAATATCGCCGCTAAGGTGGCCCCAGGTATCGTTGATTGATTTGAAGTTATCGATGTCCACCAGCGCCAGTGCGAAAGGCTGTTGAGCCGCCATTAACTCTTCCACATCGGTATCGAACGCGCGGCGGTTTTTGCAGCCTGTTAGCGCATCGTGGGTTGCCTGGCGGACATATGCCATCTCACGCTCTTTATTCGACTGGATGGTATGACTCAGCATCGCTTCCAGACGCGGTGCCTGGCTGACGTCGCCAGTTTTGATGGCGTTGATAATATGCATCAGCACGGTACGCGAGGCATGGCGAAGGTACAAACCGAAGAGAATGATAATAATCGCCGCCAGTGCAAATCCCCAGCCAACGATAGTGGTTTCGTGGCGGGTAATATCCGTCAGGGTCGCGCCAGAGACCCGGTAGATGACAAACCAATCCGGGTTAGTGAAGGAGTAGTAGTAATACCAGGTTTTACTTTTCCGGTCGTATAAATGCCCCTCGCCGCTGGTCATTTTGTCCATCAGCGCTTCGCTCACGTATTTTTTGAACAGCGCGCCCGTGTCAGGATGAAGCACCACGGTTCCGTCGCGCTCGACGACGAAGAATTCCCCTTGTACAGGGGCCACCATCTGTCGAAGGGTATACCCCATCGACGCCAAATCAAGATGAAAGGCCAGGGTTCCCTTGAGTCTGCCTTCTGTTGAAATCAATGGCTTATAAAGCGTGACCGTTGGATGCCCGGTAAAGTAGTCCATATAAGGGTGGGTATAATGGCTGAAAATACTGGCTTCCGCGTAGGCGACAAACCACGGGCGCGTCCGCGGATCGGCGTTTTTACTCTTTTCCGTGGGAGGCGCTTCTGGAACGTGCAAATAATGCCCTTCCGTGTCGGCCAGCGAGATGGATGACACGGTCGGCATCAGGTTTTGCAAATGCATCAACATCTGCAACCCTTGCGTCGGGTTGATGTTCAGCGTCTCATTCAGTATTTCGTTGCGGGAAAAGTACATCGCAGAACGACCAAGAATATAGTCGTTTTCACGCAACATTGATTCGGTATAGTTAACCGCCAGATTATGCGTGAAATTACCATTAATTTTGTGATAATCCTCAAGAAAATCCTTTCGTTGCGAAAGCGTAACCACGACAGCGATCAGTGCAAAACTGCACAGTATCCCCGCGAAGCTGGCCATTATTGGCCGGGTAAAAGAGAGTTTTTTGCTGTGAAGTGCCATGAGTTGTACATCATTCCTGAGGGTGAATGCTTTTCGTCTGCCGATATCCTCTCAGCATAGTCGCAGTCCTGCGGTTAGCTGTGAATTATACGGAACACGATTTCAGACGAGATGATTTATCTTAAGAATGGCTAAGAAATTACTCATAAAATCAGAAATTCAGTGTGCACGATAAGTCAGAGGCAGGGCGAAACGAGGAAGAAGCTTTTCGCCCTGGTCAGCGTCCGTTGCTGACCACATGACAATAAAAAACCGGACGATAGCTGACAATCATCCGGTTGTGACTCTCCGTGCCGCCTCGTTTTATTTCTGCGGAGTTGCAGTATGTTTCAGCGTAATTGCGAGGCTCTTCCCAGCCAGCGGTCCCAGTCTTTCCAGACCGGCTGCAGCCCCTGCGCGCTCAGGGCCGCGGCGACCGCTTCCGGACGTCGTCCATCATGCGGGGCAAACTGCTCCAGTTCAGGGTGATCATCGGCGTAACCGCCCGGCTGTGTTTTGGAAAATGCGCTCACGTTGTTTATCGCAAGCGGGATCACGCGGTCGCGGAACGCCGGTGATTCACGTGTTGAGAGCGATAATTCAACCTCCGGGGCAAGCAGGCGAAACGCGCAGATCGTTTGTACCAGCTGGCGCTCGTCCATGAGTGAGGCCGGTTCAATCCCGCCAGCACACGGGCGCAGCCGGGGGAAGGAGATGGAGTAGCGGCTCTGCCAGTAGTGCTGCTGAAGCCACAACAGATGTTCCGCCACCATATAGCAATCCACGCGCCAGCTATCGGAAAGCCCAATCAGCGCACCAAGGCCAATTTTGTCGATCCCGGCACGTCCGAGCCTGTCCGGCGTTTCAAGGCGGAAGAAGAAGTCCTGTTTCTTGCCCTTCAGGTGATGCCGTGCGTAGGTCGCTTCGTGGTACGTTTCCTGATAGACCATCACTCCATCCAGTCCGAGCGTTTTGAGCTCCGCATACTCATCCTGCGACAGGGGCTGCACTTCCATTTGCAACGAGGCGAACTGACGACGAATGGCAGGAAGGTGCTGGCGGAAGTAGTCCATCCCGACTTTGCCCTGGTGTTCACCGGTGACCAGCAGGAGATGCTCGAAGCCCATTTCCCGGATGGCCGCACACTCGCGCGCGATCTCCTCCTCATCAAGCGTCTTACGCTTAATGCGGTTGCTCATGGAGAAGCCGCAGTAGGTACAGTCATTGGCGCACAGGTTTGAGAGATAGAGCGGGACGTAAAAGCTTACCGTGTTGCCAAAGCGCTGTCGGGTGAGACGCTGGGCGCGCTGGGCCATCGGCTCCAGATAAGCGCTGGCCGCAGGGGAGAGCAGGGCCATTAAATCGTCGCGGGTCAGATGGTGTGCATTCAGTGCGCGCTCGACGTCGACCGGCGTTTTGCTGTTGATGCGCAGGGCAATGTCGTCCCAGTTAAGCTGCCGCCAGCGGTCGGTAAAGGTGGTCATGAGATTGCCTCCAGAAAACCGGTCAGCGGGCTGGTGGCCTGCGCCTGAAAACTGCGTGAGCCAGGGCCTGATTGCCGTGCCAGCAGGCCAGCCTCCACCGCCATGCGAAACGCGCGCGCCATCATGACCGGATCGTCGGCAACCGCGATGGCCGTGTTCACCAACACCGCATCCGCCCCCATCTCCAGCGCCTGCGCGGCATGGCTTGGTACGCCAATACCCGCATCCACCACCACCGGAACGGTGGCCTGCTCAATGATGATCTCCAGCATCGCCCGGGTTTCCAGCCCCTGGTTGGAGCCAATAGGTGCGCCCAGCGGCATAACGGCGGCGCAGCCAACGTCTTCCAGACGTTTGCAGAGTACCGGATCGGCACCGCAGTAAGGCAGAACGATGAACCCTTGTTGTACCAGCTTTTCTGCCGCTTTCAGCGTCTCGATCGGGTCGGGCAACAGCCAGCGAGCATCCGGGTGAATTTCCAGCTTCAGCCAGCGTGTGCCGAGCGCTTCACGCGCCAGTTGGGCGGCGAAAATGGCCTCTTCGGCCGTTTTCGCGCCGGAAGTATTTGGCAGTAGCGTGACGCCAGTTTCCAGTAAAGGCGCCAGAATGGCATCACTGTGATGGCGCAGATCCACGCGTTTTAACGCCAGCGTGACCAGCTGGCTGCCGCTTTCACGGATGGCATCGACCATCAGCTGGGGTGATGCGAATTTCCCGGTTCCGGTAAACAGATGTGAATCAAAGACTTTATCGGCAATACGTAACATCTCAGCCCCCTGCAATAACCTGAAACAGCAGGATCTGGTCGCCTTCACTGACCTGCTGATGTTCCCACTGCTCGCGCGGCAGGATCTGTTGATTGAGCGCCAGCGCCGTTCCCGGCTTGAGCTGGCGCAGTTTATCGAGCAGCACGGCAACGGTGAGCCCGTCCTCGCATTTCATCGGCTCATCGTTAAACAGAATGCGCATTGCCGCCTCCACATACCGGGCAGTGGCTGGCGCGGTGTAACGCCAGATGACGCCAGCCGCTGGAGCGGGCGTCAAATAACCGCAAAGTGTTGCGCTCGGTCTCCATACCGCTGAGCAGCTTGATGGCCTCGAGCGCCTGCAGGGTACCCATCACCCCCACAACCGGGCCAAGAATGCCCGCGGTGCGACAGTTACGCTCTGGCTCAGCATCGTCTGGCCACAGACAGCGATAGCAGCCCTGCGCCCACGGCGGTGTCAGGACCATCATCTGCCCGCCGAATCCCACCGCGCTGGCGGTGATAAGCGGCGTATTTTTTGCGACACAGGCGGCGTTGATCGCCTGGCGGGTTGCCATATTGTCGGTGCAGTCCAGCACCACGTCGGCCAGGGCGACTTCTCGGAGCAGATTGTCGCCGCTGAGCCGCTCCTGACACGCAATGAGCTCAATATCCGGGTTCAACTGGTTCAGACGCTGGCGGGTAATGTGTACTTTGGGCTGGTTGATATCCTCGGTGGTAAAGAGGATTTGACGCTGCAGGTTGCTAAGATGCACCTCGTCGTCATCGGCCAGTACCAGCGTGCCCACGCCTGCACCGGCCAGATAGAGCGCGGCAGGCGCGCCTAATCCGCCCAGCCCGACAATCAAAACCCGGCTGGCGAGCAGCTTTTGCTGCCCGTCGATGGCGATATCCTCCAGCAGGAGCTGGCGGCTATAGCGCATAAAGTCACGATCATTCATCGCCTGCTCCTGCCAGTTGTAAGAGCTGCCGGGTGGCGGCCTGCCAGTCTGCGGCCTGGGTGATGGCACTGACGACGGCGATACTGCCGACACCGGTATCCAGCACGGCCGGAGCGCGTTCAAGGCTAATCCCGCCGATGGCCACGGTCGGGTACTGCGCAAGACGCTTCACGTGAGCCGCCAGCTGTGCCAGCCCTTGTGGCGCGGAGGGCATCTGTTTAGTTTGCGTCGGGAAGACGTGTCCAAGCGCAATGTACGAAGGGCGTGCCGCCAGTGCCACGTCAATCTCCATATCGTCATGGGTCGAGACACCCAGGCGCAAACCGGCTTCCCGGATGGCATTCAGGTCTGTGGTCTCCAGGTCCTCCTGACCCAGATGCACGCCGTAGGCCTGGTGCTTTATCGCCAGTCGCCAGTAGTCGTTGATAAACAGGCGGGCGTTATACCGACGCCCCAGCGCGATGGCGGCGGCGACATCGTTCTCCACCTCCTCATCGCGTTTATCTTTGATGCGCAGCTGCAGCGTGCGTACACCTGCCTCCAGCAGGCGGGCAATCCACTCCACGCTGTCCACCACCGGGTAGAGCCCCAAACGAAAGGGCACGGGTGGGAAATCGGGCTGGTACATTACGCCTCCTCTTTTTTGAGGTAGATTTCGCCGCCTTTCGCGCGGAAGGTTTCTGACATATCCGCCATGCCCACTTCAATGGTTTGCGCGGCGGCGTAGTCACGCACCTCCTGGCTGATCTTCATCGAACAGAATTTTGGCCCACACATGGAGCAGAAATGGGCCACTTTGCCGGACTCCTGCGGCAGGGTTTCGTCGTGATAGGCGCGGGCGGTAAACGGGTCGAGCGCGAGGTTAAACTGATCTTCCCAGCGGAATTCAAAGCGGGCCTTCGACATCGCGTTATCGCGAATTTGCGCGCCCGGATGGCCTTTCGCCAGGTCCGCAGCGTGGGCGGCAATTTTGTAGGTGATAAGCCCCTGCTTCACGTCCTCTTTGTTGGGCAGACCGAGGTGCTCTTTTGGCGTCACATAGCAGAGCATGGCGCAACCGAACCAGCCGATCATTGCCGCACCAATTCCGGAGGTGAAGTGGTCGTAACCCGGGGCAATATCGGTGGTCAACGGCCCCAGGGTATAGAATGGTGCTTCATGGCAGTGCTCCAGTTCTTCCGTCATATTGCGGCGGATCATCTGCATGGGGACATGGCCCGGGCCTTCAATCATCACCTGCACGTCATACTCCCAGGCGATTTTGGTCAGCTCGCCCAGCGTGTGCAGTTCAGCAAACTGCGCTTCGTCGTTGGCATCACGAATGGAACCAGGGCGCAGGCCGTCGCCCAGCGACAGCGAGACGTCGTAAGCGGCACAGATTTCGCAGATCTCGCGGAAGTGTTCGTAGAGGAAGTTTTCCTGATGATGAGACAGACACCACTTCGCCATGATTGAGCCCCCGCGCGAGACAATGCCGGTCAGACGCTTCGCGGTCATCGGCACGTAGCGCAGCAGCACCCCCGCGTGGATGGTGAAGTAGTCTACACCCTGTTCAGCCTGCTCCAGCAGCGTGTCGCGGAACGCTTCCCAGGTGAGGTTTTCAGCGATACCGTTCACTTTCTCCAGCGCCTGATAGACCGGCACCGTTCCGATAGGCACCGGGCTGTTACGCAGGATCCACTCGCGGGTTTCGTGGATATAACGCCCGGTGGAGAGATCCATTACCGTGTCCGCGCCCCAGCGCGTTGACCAGACCAGCTTCTCGACCTCTTCTTCGATGGAGGAGGTGACCGCGGAGTTACCGATATTAGCGTTGACCTTCACCAGGAAGTTACGGCCGATAATCATCGGTTCAGATTCCGGGTGATTGATGTTGGCGGGGATAATCGCGCGGCCAGCGGCCACTTCATCGCGCACAAACTCCGGGGTGATGTTTTCCGGCAGGCGGGCACCGAAACCTTCGCCCGGATGCTGGTGGCGCAGCACTTCGCTACGGATGCGCTCACGGCCCATGTTTTCACGGATGGCGATAAACTCCATCTCCGGGGTGACGATCCCCTGACGCGCATAGTGCAGCTGGGTAACGCATTTGCCCGCTTTCGCACGTTTCGGCGTCAGCAGGCCCGCGAAGCGCAGTTCGTCCAGGCCGTCGTCGGCCAGACGCTCTTTGGTGTAGGCAGAGCTGCGAACCGTCAGTTCTTCGCAGTCGTTACGCGCGTCAATCCAGCGCTGGCGCAGTTTTGCCAGACCCTGCTGCACGTTAATGGCCACATCAGGATCGCCGTACGGGCCAGACGTGTCATACACCGGCACGGCTTCGTTGTCTTCATACTGCGGGTTTTCTTTGCTGCCGCCAAGAAGCGTCGGGCTAAGCTGGATTTCGCGCATCGGAACGCGGATATCCGCCTGAGAGCCGGTGATGTAAATACGCTTAGAGTTCGGGAAAGCGGTGCCTTCCAGGG
Source organism: Enterobacter sp. RCC_40 (assembly GCF_041360735.1). NCBI lineage: Bacteria > Pseudomonadati > Pseudomonadota > Gammaproteobacteria > Enterobacterales > Enterobacteriaceae > Enterobacter > Enterobacter sp. RCC_40. Next base: position 8,714 of record NZ_JBFUPR010000013.1, on the reverse strand, counting down.
TGTCGATGAAGTGTTGGGCTTGTGCGCGCTGTTCGCGGCGGGTCAGTTTAGTAGTAGACATAGCTCATTCCAAAAGTGAAGGACATGGCTTGTCAGACGACGGATGAAGCAAGAGGAGATCGCCCGGGGGCGATACTACAGCAGTTTTACTCTTGTTCCCTTCGCAGGTATTAGCCTGATCAGGTTCCGCGGATCCCGAATTAACGGTCTCAGCCCGTGCTTTCACACTGGGCACTCCGACAAGAAATTTACACGCCATCGTTCACGCTATCGCATGAATGATTTCGTGTAATACCCCCTCCTGAGAGGGGCGAATGTTTGTAAACTACTCGTTAACGATTAAGAACTCAAGCAGGCCGCGCGATGTTATCTTCGTTGCTGGCCTTAGAATCGTTATCCAGCACGAGGGCGATCAGCTTATCTTCCAGCGAGAATCGCTCTTCCAGCGCTTCGCCGAGATCGGACAGCGCCTGTTGAAACTCAAGGTAGTTGTCGTGATCGATGGCGTTCTCGAGGGTGGAATCGTAGTAATTCATGATCTGCTGGGTATTGGCTTCCAGCAGCGGGTAGAGTTTGGATGCCGTTAAATACGGGCTAGTGCCTTCCATTTCGCGGATAATGCGTTCATAAATATTGAAATGGCCGTCGGACAGGTAGTCGACCAGGCTCTGACAAAAATCATCCAGCGCTTTTTCATTCAGCCGCATAAACGATTCTTTGCCAGGCTTAATACCGACCAGATTGTAATAAGCCACGAGTAGATGCTTGCGCACATGTAGCCAGCGATCCACCAGTTTGTTACTTCCTCTAACGCGCTCAGTCAGGCTTTCTAGCTGGTTTAACATGTTCGACTCCGCAAGGTTTAGAATTGATTCTGCTTATCCAAAATGTAACCACAATGCTAACAACATGTCAGTGAAGCGAAGGTAGTGCAATAGATATGGATCGTATTATTGAAAAATCAGATCTGGGTTGGTGGATTGTCAGTCACGAACAAAAATTATGGCTGCCCGGTGGGGAAATACCCCATGGCACTGCCGATCGTTTCGATCTCGTTGGTCAGCCTGCGCTGAAGATCGGCGAGTGGCAAGGGGAGCCGGTGTGGTTGATCCAGCAGCCTCGCCGCCAGGACATGGGATCCGTTCGTCAGGTGCTGGATCTTGATGTGGGCCTGTTCCAGCTGGCAGGCCGTGGCGTGCAGCTGGCCGAGTTTTACCGATCGCATAAATACTGCGGCTACTGCGGGCATACCATGCACCCGAGCAAAACCGAGTGGGCCATGCTCTGCAGCCACTGCCGTGAACGCTATTATCCGCAGATTGCGCCGTGCATTATCGTCGCTATCCGGCGTGACGATTCCATCCTGCTGGCGCAACATACCCGCCATCGCAACGGCATTCATACTGTTCTTGCCGGGTTCGTTGAAGTGGGCGAAACGCTGGAGCAGGCGGTGGCGCGTGAAGTGATGGAAGAGAGCGGGATCCGGGTGAAGAACCTGCGTTACGTAACGTCTCAGCCGTGGCCGTTCCCGCAGTCGCTGATGACGGCGTTTATGGCCGAATACGATAGCGGTGAGATTGTTATCGACCAGAAAGAGCTGCTGGACGCGAACTGGTACCGTTATGACGATTTGCCACTGTTACCCCCGCCGGGAACGGTAGCCCGTCGGCTGATAGAAGATACCGTGGCAATGTGTCGGGCCGAGTATGAGTAGTGTTACACTCACGGACTGACGCAATAAGGAACTGCAAAATGACCGAACTGAAGAACGATCGTTATCTGCGTGCGCTGCTGCGCCAGCCCGTTGATGTCACCCCGGTGTGGATGATGCGCCAGGCGGGGCGCTATCTGCCAGAGTACAAAGCCACGCGTGCGCAGGCGGGTGATTTTATGTCGCTGTGCAAAAATGCCGAGCTGGCCTGCGAAGTGACGCTCCAGCCGCTGCGCCGCTACCCGCTGGATGCCGCTATTCTCTTTTCGGACATTCTGACCATTCCGGATGCCATGGGCCTTGGGCTCTATTTCGAAACCGGTGAAGGTCCGCGTTTCACCTCCCCGATCAAAAGCAAAGCCGACGTTGATAAGCTGCCGGTACCGGATCCTGAGCAGGAGCTGGGGTATGTGATGAACGCCGTGCGCACAATTCGCCGTGAACTGAAAGGCGAAGTGCCGCTGATTGGCTTCTCAGGCAGCCCGTGGACGCTGGCGACCTATATGGTGGAAGGTGGCAGCAGCAAAGCCTTTACCGTCATTAAAAAGATGATGTACGCGGAGCCACAGGCGCTGCATACGCTGCTCGACAAGCTGGCGAAGAGCGTCACACTCTATCTTAACGCGCAGATTAAAGCAGGCGCGCAGTCGGTGATGATTTTCGATACCTGGGGCGGCGTGCTGACCGGGCGCGATTACCAGCAGTTCTCGCTGTATTACATGCATAAAATCGTCGATGGCCTGCTGCGTGAAAACGAAGGTCGCCGGGTGCCGGTGACGCTGTTCACCAAAGGCGGTGGGCAGTGGCTGGAAGCCATGGCCGCAACCGGCTGTGACGCGTTGGGTCTCGACTGGACAACCGATATTGCCGATGCGCGCCGTCGCGTGGGTGACAAAGTGGCGCTGCAGGGCAACATGGACCCGTCTATGCTCTATGCTCAGCCTGCCCGTATTGAGGAAGAGGTGGCCTCCATTCTTGCTGGTTTCGGCCAGGGCGAAGGACACGTGTTCAACCTTGGGCACGGTATTCATCAGGATGTACCGCCAGAACACGCTGGCGCGTTTGTGGAGGCGGTGCACCGACTTTCTGCACATTATCATCAGTAAGGAGTGGTTATGGATCTCGCGTCATTACGCGCTCAACAGATAGAACTGGCCTCATCCGTGATCCGCGAGGATCGTCTGGACACAGACCCGCCGCAGTACATTGGCGGAGCAGATGTGGGGTTTGAGCAGGGAGGTGAAGTGACGCGGGCGGCAATGGTGCTGCTGAAGTATCCCTCGCTGGAACTGGTGGAGTACAAGGTGGCGCGTATCGCCACCACCATGCCGTACATTCCTGGCTTTCTCTCATTCCGTGAATATCCCGCGCTGCTGGCAGCGTGGGAGCAACTCTCGCAAAAACCCGACCTGCTGTTTGTCGACGGCCATGGTATCTCTCATCCGCGCCGCTTAGGCGTCGCCAGCCATTTTGGGCTGCTGGTGGATGTCCCCACCATCGGTGTGGCTAAAAAACGTCTGTGCGGTGCGTTTGAGCCGCTCTCCGCCGAGCCAGGCGCGCTGGCACCTCTCATCGATAAGAGTGAGCAACTGGCGTGGGTCTGGCGCAGTAAAGCGCGTTGTAACCCCCTGTTTATCGCCACCGGGCATCGGGTGAGCACGGACAGTGCGCTGGCGTGGGTGCAGCGCTGCATGAAAGGGTATCGCTTACCGGAGCCCACCCGCTGGGCTGATGCCGTAGCGTCAGGGCGTCCGGCTTTTACGCGTTGGCAAGAAATTCAGTGATGATTCAGGTAAACTGCGGCTAATTTTCGATTCGAGACCTCATCATGCTACAAAACCCGATTCATCTGCGCCTTGAGAAGCTGGAAAGCTGGCAGCACGTGACTTTTATGGCTTGCCTGTGCGAGCGCATGTATCCCAACTATGCCGCGTTCTGCAAGCAGACAGGCTTTGGTGAAGGGCAGATTTATCGCCGCATCCTGGATTTAATCTGGGAGACGCTGACGGTCAAAGACGCTAAGGTGAACTTCGACTCTCAGCTTGAAAAGCTTGAAGAGGCGATCCCGGCGGCGGATGACTACGACCTGTATGGTGTCTATCCGGCCATTGATGCCTGCGTGGCATTAAGCGAACTGATTCATTCCCGTCTGAGCGGTGAAACGCTGGAGCATGCTATCGAAGTCAGCAAGGCATCCATTACGACCGTCGCGATGCTGGAAATGACCCAGGAAGGTCGGGAAATGACCGACGAAGAGCTGAGAGTGAACCCCGCGGTTGAGCAGGAATGGGATATCCAGTGGGAAATTTTCCGCCTGCTGGCAGAGTGTGAAGAACGCGATATTGAGCTGATAAAAGGGCTCCGTGCGGACTTACGTGAGGCTGGTGAGAGCAATATTGGTATAATTTTTAACCAATGAGACAACAAAACTTGATATAACGCTCGTTTTGTCGCTCCTCGACTCTTCCCTTTCGCCCCTTGTCTGGTCTACATTTGGGGGGCGAAAAAAAGTGGCTATCGGTGCGTGTATGCAGGAGAGTGCTTTTTTGGCATTTTCGTCGCACTCGATGCTTAGCAAGCGATAAACACATTGAAAGGATAACTTATGAACAAGACTCAACTGATTGATGTAATTGCGGACAAGGCTGATCTGTCTAAAGTGCAGGCTAAAGCTGCTCTGGAATCTACCCTGGCTGCTATTACTGAGTCTCTGAAAGAAGGTGATGCTGTACAACTGGTTGGTTTCGGTACCTTCAAAGTGAACCACCGCGCTGAGCGTACTGGCCGCAACCCGCAGACCGGTAAAGAAATCAAAATCGCCGCAGCTAACGTGCCGGCATTTGTTTCTGGTAAAGCACTGAAAGACGCTGTTAAGTAAGACGCGTGGCAGTGAACAGTTTTAACGAAGGGGCGGCAACGCCCCTTTTGTCTGTCTGGCGTGGTCTTTTCGCGCTGGCGGGCGTGATGTTTCTGTCCGCCTGTAGCCACGACACCTCTCTGCCACCGTTTACCGCCAGCGGCTACGCTGACAACCAGGGTGCGGTGAGGATCTGGCGCAAAGATTCTGGCGGCGAAGTGCATCTGCTTTCTGCTTTCAGTCCGTGGCATAACGGCAATACGTCGACTGCGGAGTATCGCTGGCAGGGCGATGACCTGTCGCTGATAGAACTGAATGTCTACAGCAAGACCCCCGAACATGTGAAAGTGCGTTTTGATGACCATGGCGAGCTGAGCTTTATGCAGCGGGAAGTCAGCGGTCAAAAACAGCAGCTTTCCAGCGATCAAGTCGCGCTCTATCGTTATCGTGCCGAACAAATCCGCCAGACCAGCGATGCGCTGCGTCAGGGACGCGTTGTGCTGCGCCAGGGGCGCTGGCATGCCGATGGCACGGTAACCACCTGCGAAGGGCAAACCGTTAAGCCTGAGCTTGAAGCCTGGGCAACCGAACATATTGAGCGCCGTCAGCGGCATTCATCAATGGAAGTGAGTGTGGCGTGGCTGGAAGCGCCGGAAGGTTCTCAACTGCTGCTGGTCGCGAACGAAGACTTCTGCACCTGGCAGCCGACAGAAAAGAGTTTTTGAGTGACGTCCCCTCTCCCTGACGGGAGAGGGGCTGGCGGAAGAACTACTCGCCCTGCTCACGCGCAATTGCGCGATAACCGATATCCTGGCGGCTAAAGCTACCGTTCCAGTGAATATCTGCCATCAGCGCATAGGCACGCTTCTGTGCTTCTGCAACGGTGTGACCCAGCGCGGTCGCACACAGTACACGGCCGCCATTGGTCAGCACGCGATCGTCGTCAGACAGCTTCGTGCCGGCGTGGAATACCTTCGCGCCTTCCACTTGTTCCAGCGGTAAACCGTGAATCTCATCACCGGTATTGTAATTACCCGGATAACCCCCCGCAGCAATCACCACGCCCAGAGAAGCACGTTCATCCCACTCAGACGTTTTCTCATCCAGCTTACCTTCACAGGCGGCAAGACACAGTTCCACCAGGTCAGATTTCATGCGCAGCATGATTGGCTGCGTTTCCGGATCGCCGAAGCGGCAGTTGAACTCAATCACCTTCGGATTGCCCTGCTTGTCGATCATCAGGCCTGCATAGAGGAAACCGGTGTAAGTATTACCTTCGGCAGCCATGCCTTTGACGGTTGGCCAGATAATGCGGTCCATGGTGCGCTGATGCACTTCGTCAGTGACCACAGGGGCAGGGGAGTAAGCGCCCATACCGCCGGTGTTTGGACCGGTATCTGCATTGCCAACGCGTTTATGATCCTGGCTGGTGGCCATCGGCAGAACATGCTCGCCGTCGACCATCACGATAAAGCTCGCCTCTTCACCGTCAAGGAACTCTTCAATCACGATGCGATGGCCCGCGTCGCCAAAGGCGTTGCCTGCCAGCATATCCTGAACCGCGGCTTCGGCTTCCTCGAGCGTCATCGCCACGATAACGCCTTTACCGGCGGCCAGACCGTCGGCTTTGATAACGATAGGCGCACCTTTTTCACGTAAGTAAGCCAGGGCTGGCTCTACTTCGGTGAAATTCTGATATTCCGCCGTCGGGATGTTATGACGTGCGAGGAAATCTTTGGTGAAGGCTTTCGAACCTTCCAGCTGTGCAGCCCCTTCCGTTGGGCCGAAGATTTGCAGGCCAGCAGCCCGGAAGGCGTCAACGACGCCAATCACCAGCGGCGCTTCCGGACCCACGATGGTCAGATCGATTTTCTCCTGCTGAGCAAAGCTCAACAGGGCCGGGATATCGGTCACGCCGATAGCGACGTTCTGTAACGTGGGTTCCAGCGCAGTACCGGCATTACCCGGTGCCACAAAGACGGTTTTTACCTGCGGCGACTGGGCCGCTTTCCACGCCAGAGCGTGCTCGCGCCCGCCATTACCAATGACTAATACTTTCATTTTCTGCTCCGTGGATTAATGGCGGAAGTGACGCATGTCGGTGAAGATCATCGCAATACCGTGTTCGTCAGCAGCGGCAATGACTTCGTCGTCACGGATTGAGCCGCCAGGCTGGATAACACAGGTAATGCCCACTGCCGCAGCAGCGTCGATACCGTCACGGAACGGGAAGAAGGCGTCAGAAGCCATTGCCGAGCCTTTCACTTCCAGACCTTCATCGGCCGCTTTGATACCGGCAATTTTCGCGGAGTAAACGCGGCTCATCTGGCCTGCGCCTATTCCGATAGTCATGTTCTCTTTTGCATAGACAATCGCGTTGGATTTCACGAACTTCGCAACCTTCCAGCAGAACAGCGCGTCACGCAGTTCCTGCTCGGTAGGCTGGCGTTTCGTCACGACGCGCAGATCGCCCGCGGTAACCATGCCCAGATCGCGATCCTGAACCAGCAGACCGCCGTTCACGCGTTTGAAGTCCAGACCCGGTACGCGCTCATCCCACTGGCCACACACCAGTACGCGCACGTTCTGTTTTGCCGCGGTGATTTTCAGGGCTTCGTCGGATGCAGAAGGAGCGATGATCACTTCGACAAACTGACGGGAGATGATGGCCTGTGCTGTGTCAGCGTCCAGCTCGCGGTTGAAGGCGATAATGCCGCCGAATGCGGAGGTTGGGTCGGTTTTATACGCGCGATCATAGGCGTCAAGAATGGAGGTGCTTACCGCTACGCCACATGGATTCGCGTGCTTCACGATTACGCAGGCGGGTTCACTGAACGCTTTCACGCACTCGAGCGCTGCATCGGTGTCAGCGATGTTGTTGTAGGAGAGTGCCTTGCCCTGAACCTGCTGTGCGGTCGCAACAGAGGCTTCTTTTACCTCTTCTTCTATATAGAAGGCAGCCTGCTGGTGGCTGTTCTCTCCGTAACGCATATCCTGCTTCTTAATGAAGTTCAGGTTCAGCGTACGCGGGAAGCGGCCGGAAGGTTCAGTGCTTTCGCCATGATAAGCAGGCACCAGGCTACCGAAGTAGTTGGCGATCATGCTGTCGTACGCGGCGGTGTGCTCGAATGCTTTGATGGCGAGGTCGAAACGCGTCTCCAGCGTCAGCGACCCTTCGTTGGCATCCATCTCATTAATAATGGTGTTGTAGTCGCTGCTCTTCACCACGATGGCAACATCTTTATGGTTCTTAGCCGCTGAGCGCACCATGGTTGGGCCGCCGATATCAATATTTTCGACGGCGTCTTCCAGAGAGCAGCCTTCGCGGGCAACGGTCTGCGCGAACGGGTAGAGGTTAACGACGACCATGTCGATTGGCGCGATATCATGCTTTTCCATAATGCCGTCGTCCTGGCCGCGACGACCAAGAATACCGCCGTGGACCTTCGGGTGCAGGGTCTTGACGCGTCCATCCATCATTTCCGGAAAACCGGTGTAATCGGACACTTCGGTTACCGGCAGACCTTTCTCTGCTAACAGGCGAGCGGTACCACCTGTAGAAAGCAGCTCCACACCGCGTGCAGAAAGTGCCTGAGCGAATTCGACGATACCGGCTTTATCAGAAACACTGAGCAGAGCGCGGCGGACTGGACGACGTTGTTGCATGGTAAATCCCCTGGATTTCACGATTACAGAGAGCGTTAGATGAATTTTCCAGCGAAAAACTCATCTAACACACCTGACGAGGCATCCTTGTTAAGCGCGAGCATTTTAACGAAAACGTTTGCGCAACGCTCGCGAATTTTCACTTTTTCGTATCTCTGTGGATAAGTCTGTGTGTAAAAGGGTATAAGGCGGGGTTTTGCTGGGGAATGCAGCAGTCAGTCATTTTTCTGTCATTTAGCGGTTGCGGCCTGCAGAGAACTCCCTATAATGCGCCTCCATCGACACGGCGGATGTGAATCACTTCACAGATAACCCGGTCGGTTGAAGAGAAAAAATCCTGAATATCAGGGTTGACTCTGAAAGAGGAAAGCGTAATATACGCCACCTCGCGACGGTGAGCTACAAGCCGCGTCGCAACTGCTCTTTAACAATTTATCAGACAATCTGTGTGGGCACTCAAAGTGACATGGATTCTTAATG
>NZ_JBFUPR010000012.1:3459-33399 GCF_041360735.1 Enterobacter sp. RCC_40 | reverse complement strand
AAGAAGTAGAAAATTCCCACCTCGGCCAGCAGGCGTTCGATAAACTCCAGGTCACTTTCCTGGTACTGGTTTATCTGTTCCCGTTTTGGGTAAGTTTGTTTAAGCTTGAATTCATACTCCCACCCCTTCAAACCATGCTCGCCAAGAATTTGCTCTACCACTTCCGGCACTGATTTGTTGACGAAGAAACGGTGAGTACGAAACTGCTTGTCCAGTAAGGATATAAAAGGTTCCAGAATAATTTCATATGTAACCTGATCGCGTGAACCGGTCAGGCGTCGGAAATTTGTCACTACACCATGAACAATTTTACCGACCATAGAATTAAATAGTTCCCCCACCCCCATGCTCAGCGTAACGGTTTTACTCAACATCATTTCAGCCGTAATGTCCGGATGTGAACTGGTAAAACGAATAGTATAATGATAAAGAGCACTCATTTGTTCTAAACCGTCAAAACGTTCCACATCTAATGGATAAGGACAGGAAGGAATATCGAGTTTATAGCGATTAAGGATACCCTCTGTCATTTTAAATATATCTTCCATTCCTATAGCTCCTGTCCCGGGCCAGAATGATATTGAATAAAATCAAACTCCACAGTATGATGAATACTATCTATAATGCTTCCACTCAACATAAATATATTTCAGGGCGAGTTTATAAAGTCCATAGCCTATGAGCAAGTCCACTACACCTTCCCCACCTGGAATAAAGCGGTAAGGATTGGCAGAAAAGAAGTAGCATTATACAGAGTAAACTATACTGATAGTTCCTGGTGTCATCCCGATGCTGGCAATGATCCGTGAAACAATGATAAGTATGAAATCTTTTATGTTCATAACGTCCAATTTAAACCAGGTGCCTAATAAAACTAATAATGGTCCTCCCATTTCTTATGAATTTTTGGGAATGCATATAGATAGATTACATATCCAACGCATGTAACAACAAAAGCCAGCCCTCCCCAGTAGAATTTGTTCTCTTGCTCTGATACAAAAAAGAACCAACAAGACATAATGAGTCCCACAAGGACTAAAGTTGCACCAACAGCACAAACACCCTTAAAAATGACAAAAATAATAGTGCTTTTAAAATTCATAAGTCACCAAAAAAGCATTTACAAATCTCATTAAACTCTTCTGAGTTGCATTCACCAATGGCGCATGCCATTTCAAATGGTTTTACTGTATCTTCAACAAGAAAATATAAAAGATCCACATCCCCCATACCTTTTAATTTATAATAAATTTTAGGATTCCTGCCTCGTAAATATCGTGACGTATAAATAGCACGTGATGCTTCTGCACCAATCGAAAGTAATGATCCAATGACAGTCCCCGCAAACAGTGCCGTTGTTGCTCGATCCGAAATCACATATCCTAGCTGCACGCCGGTCAATTGTGAAAAAAGTGCTTTCCCCACACTACTGCCAGTAATTTGAAGACCGATAGCAGATATATCAACCCGGGAGATGAAATCATCGATAAATGGCTTGATGATGTTATAAACAGTTTCTTTATCAAAAGTGATAGTTTTGATCAGCCTTGCTAACCGAAATTTATCATCCTGATTCTCTCTGCGGTGTTCAGTGTCTATAAAATCATAGCCAAGATAGGCAAAGCTAACGGGTAAGGAAATAACGCCTTTAGCCACGGCGCCGACAAAACCGGATCCATCGATATTAATGGCCTCAAGCATATCTCTGGCAATCTCTTTTGCGCTGTCCATATCACTACCCATCAATTATAGAACCAGAGCGCACATCAAACTCCAGCCCGATACCCTCTTCCTCACTCCAACCAATAGTCAGAGACGTTGGTTTCTGTTTCGCGGCCATGTGAGTCAGCAGTTGTTGACTCAGCACAGGCAGAATTTGTTGATTGAGCAGACTGTCAACGTTACGCGCGCCGGTATCCGGCAGCAGACAGGCGGCAGTCAGCGCGTCATACAGGCTCTCATCAATCTGCGTGGTCAGGCCGTAATGACGATTCAGGCGCCTGCTCACCTGCGTGAGTTTCATTTCCACGATGGTGCGCATGGCAGCCTCATGTAGCGGGCGGTAAATCACCGTCTGGAAACGGGCCAGCAGCGCCGGCTGGAAGTGGTCACGTAAAATCGGGCGCAGCAGTTCCTGTAGATCGCTTTCGCTGGCCTTCGGCTGTTCGTCCAGCAGTTGCATGATGTGGTCGCTGCCGAGGTTGGAGGTCATCAGAATTACGGTATTACGGAAGTCGATTTCTCGCCCTTCTCCGTCGCGCATAAAGCCGCGGTCAAAGACCTGGTAGAACAGGTTCATGACGTCGCGGTGCGCCTTTTCCACTTCATCCAGCAGCACCACGCTGTACGGACGCTTGCGCACCGCTTCGGTCAGAATGCCACCTTGGCCATAACCGACATAGCCCGGAGGCGAGCCCTTCAGCTGGGAAACCGTGTGCGGCTCCTGGTATTCAGAAAGGTTGATGGTAATCAGCGACTTTTCGCCGCCGTACAGCACATCGGTTAGCGCCAGCGCTGTTTCGGTTTTCCCCACACCGCTCGGGCCAACCAGCAGAAATACCCCCTGAGGGCCGTTCTCCGACGTAAGCCCGGTTTTCGCGGCACGCAGGCGATGGGCGATGGCTTCAAGCGCCCTATCCTGGCCGACCACGCGCTTGCCCATTTCGTTTCCCAGACTCAGCAGTTCAGTCTGCTCGTCTTTCATCAAGGAAGACAGCGGCACGCCTGTCCAGTCGGCAATAACGGTGGCCACGGTACGCACATCCACATCAACGGAAAGTAGCGGGTTGTCGTGTTGCATACCATTCAGCGCTTGCTGCAGCTTATGGGCCTCACTCTGGCGGGATATATCCTGACGGCATTCCAGCAGTTGTTCGGTGAGTTTCAGTTCCTGGCCGTACTGGGTTTCAAGTTCATCAAGTGCAATGATAAGGGTATTTTCTTCCCGCTCGATGGCGGTCAGTCGACCACCATGGCCCTTGTTGCCGACGGCGATATCTTCCAGCAGCGCCTGCTTCTCCATTTCAAGCGAGGTCATCTGCGCGCGAATGCGGGTCAACTGTTCGGGTACGGTATCGAGGCTCATACGCACGCGGGCAGCGGCGGTGTCCAGCAGGTCAATGGCCTTGTCAGGCAGCTGACGACCGGTTAGATAGCGACGAGATAGCGTGACCGCGGCACGGACCGCGTCATCAGTGATATGCACATTATGATGTTCGGCATAGCGCGATTTCAGACCACGTAGCATCAGGCAAGCGGTATCGTCGTCCGGTTCGTCCACTTTCACCATCTGGAAGCGGCGCTCCAGCGCGGCATCGCGCTCAAAATATTGTTTATATTCAGACCAGGTGGTGGCAGCAATGGTTCTGAGTTCGCCGCGAGCCAGCGCAGGTTTTAGCAGGTTGGCCGCATCTGCCCCGCCCGCCTGGTTACCGGCACCGATAAGAGTGTGAGCTTCATCGATAAACAGTAAAATCGGCACTGGCGATTGCTGCACAGCATCGATGACATTTTTAAGACGCTGTTCAAATTCTCCTTTCACGCCCGCGCCCGCCTGCAGCAGACCGAGGTCAAGCGTGCGCAGAACAACCTGCTTGAGGGCTTCCGGTACGTTGCCCCCGGCGATGCGTAATGCAAGCCCCTCCACCAGCGCGGTTTTTCCCACGCCCGGCTCACCGACCAGAATCGGGTTGTTCTTACGACGGCGCGAGAGAATGTCGACCATCTGACGGATTTCCGTATCACGCCCGAACACCGGATCAATCTTGCCCTCTTTAGCTTTGGCGGTGACATCGAGGGTGAATTTATCCAGTGCGTTCTGCAGCGCCGGGCTGAGTTCGCCTTCTCTCAGTTCTGCACCGACCGGACGGCCGACAAACTCCACTTCACCACCATGTTCTTGTGCCAGTTGCTCTTCGTGTTGCACCTCTGGGCGTTCGTCTGACTGCGCATCCAGCAAAGGACGAAGGCGTGCAAGTTGACTCTGGCCCAGCGTCAGCAAAGGCCACAGCCCGTCACAGTGAGCAAGTCGCTGATTTTCCGTCAGCGCCATAAGAAGGTGAATGCTACGGATGTGCTCTTCACCTGCCAGCGAAGCCAGCATCCAGGCTTCCTGCATCAGTTTCTGAAGCTCGGCGGATAACTGCGGGCGGGTGCGCACCGAACGCGGTTGATTATCCAGCCAGCCGAGCAAACCCTGCCAGATGCTGTCCATATCCCACTCGTAGCGACGTGCCAGTACCGTCAGGTCTCCCTCCCCCTGCTCCAGCAATTTCAGCAGCCAGTGCTCAGGCAGGATTTCTGCATGGGCACGGGTCTGGCAGAGTGAAGCCGCCCCTTCCATCGCGCGGGCACAGTACGGATTCAGACGACGTAACAGGATGGCTGGATTTTCCATTTTTCTCTCTCTTGATGGCTCCGGGCACGCTACCGCCCTTCGCTGCTTCCCGTTCAGGGGACCAAAGCGCATACAGTCGGGCAGGCAGATTGTGGGGTTCTTTGCTCAGCGCCCGTAATGACAGACGCTCGGCAAAAAAGCGGACAGAAAAGCCCTGTCCGCTTCGTGACTTACGCGGTGGCGCGTTCGTTCCAGGAATCGGAATGAATGATGTTGCCGTCCTTGTAGGTCCAGGTGATTTTTTCGTAACGCAGTTCTATACGCTCAAGGTGGTTGTGCTTCTCTTTTGCAGGATCCTTGATGTCATACATTTCAGGATTTACTTTCACCACTTTCACGTTTTCCAGTCTGGTGTTGAAGTACTCCACTTCCTGGCCCGCATCGTTGATTTTGTACCACTTGAATTCTGCAGATCTCAGGGTCTGACCGGTGGTCACAGCCTTGTACAGGTACGGACTGGACGAATCGATTTCTTTGGTGAACAGAAACGGCGTGTGGATACGGGTGCCAGTCAGCTTGCCGGTGTTGTTATCGGTAGGGATGTACAGATTATGTTCCTGAGCGACCACTTCGATGCTGCCTTCGCGATCCTGGACGTCTACAGACCCTTTAATGTCCGCACCGCCGTCGTCTTTCAGCCAAAGATAAACAGGAATTGCCATGGAATTACTCTCCATTTAATTGTGATGCGCCATCATCCTGCGATGGCGCCGGGTGTTTGCCCGGTATCTGACAGGCATTGGCCTGCGGTACCAGACTGATTTCGACACGACGGTTGAGCGCACGCCCTTCCACAGTGTCGTTGGTTGCGACAGGACGGCTTTCGCCATAGCCCTGCACCGCAAAACAGCTTTCCGGCACATCGCCGGTGTCACGCATCCAGTTGCGCACCGCTTCAGCACGTTTCAGTGACAGCGTCTGGTTCAGTTGCGGATTGCCGGTGTTATCGGTATGTCCGGACACGACAATCAGCCAGCCCGGTTTCGCCTTAACGCCGACCAGAGAATGCACCAGCATTTTGGTTGACCCGGCCTTCAGCGCCGATTTACCGGAATCAAACAACGACATACTGTCGAGTCGAATGGTTTTCGGACCCTGAATGATTTTCTTAATGACCGGTGGAGGCGGTGGCGGAGGTGCCCAGTCGCTGATGGCTGCCTCAACAGGCGGAACCAGCCGCAGTCCCTGATACAGACCCAGGCGATAACGCAGCGGCTCCCCACGGCGCTGCCAGTCGTCCAGCAATGCCCGATCAGCCCGCAACCGCTGCTGCGCCCGCAATTTCGGCGCAGCCGGTGTGCCGGTCAGATGTTGGTATAATGCAAGATGGTCGCTGACATTGCGGATCAAGCGCTGGTTGTTCACCCAGGACGCCAGCATAGCCAGCGCAAGGAAAATGCCCCCCAGCAGCCCGGCATAACGCCAGAACACCATCCTGCGGCTGACGCCACGTCGGCGCGGTAACGCCGCCAGCAGTAATTCAGGCAGCGGAAGGGGGTCTGAGGTAACGGCAGTATCCGGTGGCAGCGCCGTCACGGCGGTGATGTGCTGTTGCCAGAGATTGCCTGCGATACCGCTCACCGGCGCCATACATATGCCCTGCACGCAGGGCGTCATCACCGGCAGCTCGCCCTGTCGTACCGACAGCAGGTCATTGACCGCACAACTCTGCCAGGCAAGCAGACTGTCCAGCCACAGGCTCTGGCTCAGACGGGAAAGTCGTCCGTCTGTTTCGGTCTCGCGGGTCCATTCCGTCAGTGACATATTTCCCTGACCGGGTTGATATACCTGAATACCGCTCCGTTGACTTACGGAGGTAAACCAGACGGACTCTGCATCCGTGCAGGCCGCTGGTGGCGATACCCAGGTCACGCTCCACAGTGGAGGGATCGTGCCGAATGCCGCACGGCACTGGACGACAGCACGCTGCCATCCCCGCAGCGACTGTGTAAAATCATCACCGGATGTGTGTAGCTCGGGTACCACCGCCAGCATGACGGAGATTTGCGATACCAGGGCCGGGCGAACCAGACTCAGGTGCTGTGCCAGGAGAGGCAGCTGTTCCGCATCCTTCACCCATAAATACCAGCCCTGTCGGGTTTCCCGGTGACGGTATCCAGACATAAACAGCAGGACGTTATCACCACAGGCGAGGATCACCGCCCCCTGAAAATCTTCCGGCGGCAGGTTTTCATCCATAATCCCCCGGACAGCGGTGACGCGGATCTGAGAAGCCTGATGCTGACGCCAGAACATTACCCCGGACACCAGAACAACCAGCATGCTGAGTGCCACACGGCTGCCCGTGGACAGTGGCCAGAATCCCAGGATGAGCCATAGCGCCAGCACGGCACCCAGGGCAGTTAACAGACTTCGGTACACATCCCGCATCGCTTACCCCGGCCTGACAGTCTGGCTTACCAGCTCGGCAAGCGAAGACGAAAGGAAGAACCAGAGAGCCGCCAGGGCAACAGTGGCCGCAATCCAGGACAGCCAGTACCACCGACGGCCGCTGCGCAGGCGTGAAGCGCGGGAAACAATGGGGGCGTCCTGTGCCAACGTGAAGGCCGGTACCCGTTCAGCGAGCGCGCGAACAATATCCTCGCGACGCTCGTCGTCCTGGGCGCGATACTGACCAACGAACCCCAGCTGCAGGGTCCGGTACATGCAGGTCAGGACGGCGGCATCAGGGGCGGTTTCTTTCAGCAGGTTCCGGATCCGTTCCCACAGTTCCTCCCCGGCATTAAGGGTGCCAAAAAAATGTGCCTGCAACGGATCACGCCGCCAGGTCAGGTATCCATCATCGGTGGTTCCCCTGTTCATCACGCTCTCATCAAGCAGTGCACACAGGGCATACACCATATGGTCGCGGCTGATATTGCTGTAGCCTGCCTCCGTGAGCGCAATCTTCGCCTCCTGCACCAGACGGCTGGCCCGGCGATAGAGCACTTCTCCATCACGGACTTCCTGCCCACCGCGTAGCTGGCTGGCCATCAGCCAGCCAGGGTAGAAGATACGTTCTAACTGGCTGAGTTCGGATTTATTCATGTGCGCAGCACCGCAAAGAGTTCAAGGTTCACATCCCCCAGCGAACGCGGGGTATAGAAGGTGCAGTTGCCCATTTCAAGCATCGCTCTTGCCGCCTGAGTACTGAGATCAAGAGAGAAATACTGGTTCTCAAGACGTAACGGGATAGCGGCCGGAACATGCGTCAGAGGCTTGATAATCATCCCGCTCAGGGCCACATTCACTACATCCGAAACATCATCAAAGCTGCCCGCTTTACACAACTGCGGGAACTTCGTCTGAAGTTCATGGTTCGGCATGGTGGAGCGTACGGAGAGGTAGAAGTCCGCCCCTTCGCGCAGACGCGCATCGTGCAGGACACCCTTCCAGATCTGGTCCTGATGTTCGAGGTGGATACTCACTACTCTCGACGGCAGGCTCGCTTCCAGCAGCTTATCGAGCAGTGCCAACAACGGTGGGAATACCCGTTCCGGTGTATCGTGCTGATAAGCAGGAATGTCTCCGGCATCGTGCTCCAGTGAGAAGGTCAGCAGGCTGCCGGCCAGACGGGTCAGTTCGCGATACAGCAGTTCCGGGTGCCGTGCAGGTGTCTGCAGGAGTTCCGTCAGCACCGGCTCGGCGCTGTTCAGGGCGTTAAGCAGCCAGAACAGGGATACATCCGCAACCGCAAAGTCGGCCATCCGCTCATTGCTCTCACGACGCATCGCCATCAGACGTCGGCGGCGGGCCTGCAGCCGGACCACCAGGTCGCCCAGTTCGGTGGTCAGCAGTGGGCTTGCAGAAACGGAAAGCATCGGCGGGATGAAAGCCGGGTCCCTGCTCCACTGTCCCTGCGCATTACGCACCAGACGTGCCACCGGGCAGGTCAGCCAGGCCGTGTTTTCCTGACTGGACAGACGCAGGGTGAGCGCATTACGCAGAATGGCGAGTTCTCCGCTTTCATGGCCAGCCAGTTCCTGCACCACTATACGTTCGGCTTTCCAGCGACGCGGGCGTTCACTGTCCTGCCCGTTATCGAGGTTGCCGCCACTGGCGCTCAGCAGGGGTAGTGCGACAACCACGTCAACAGCCTCAGAACCGTTTGCGGCGGATAAATCACAGACCGGCGGAAGATTATCCGCCAGGCCCGTATCAACAATCGTGCCATCCTGAAAACGAACCACCAGACGGGTGGCATTCAGGCGCGAGAGCACCAGTGCGGCATCATCAAATTCAGCCGCAACCACACCCCAGGGATGCGAAATTCCCATTCGGGCGACCATGTCGGCAACATGCTCACTCCAGCGTGCCTGCTGCTGGAACTGTTGTGGGGCAAGAGCTGCCCCATCCTCCCAAAGCGGGCGATAAATTTTCATCCCTGATTTCCCCTCGCCTTACGATTTGGCTTTCGGCATCTGAGAAACCAGAGACAGATTGACGTCCATCCCTTCCACCTGGAAGTGCGGTACGGCGTACAGCTTCACGCGGAAGAAGCCCGGGTTATCTTCGATATCTTCCACCACCACTTTCGCATCACGCAGGGGGTGGGACGCCTGCAGCTCATCGCCGGGATCGGTCATTTCCGTCACCAGACCGCGAACCCAGGTGTTCAGCTCCAGCTCGAGAAGACGACGATCCTTAGTGGTACCGATGTTTTCGCGCTGAATGAGCTTCAGGTAGTGCGCGATACGCGACAGCAGGAAGATGTAAGGCAGACGGGCGTTGATGCGGCTGTTGGCAGTAGCATCAGCGGTGTCATACGTGGCCGGCTTCTGCGTGGAGTTCGCCGAGAAGAAACAGCTGTAATCGCGATTCTTGTAGTAGGAAAGTGGAATGAAGCCCAGATTCGCGAACTCAAATTCGCGGGTTTCCGGGATCATCACTTCAGACGGGATTTTTACCTGATTGCCGGTACCGAGGTCGTACAGATGAATAGGCAGGTCCTGAACGGCGCCACCGGCCTGCGGGCCACGAATTTGTACACACCAGCCGTTGTTAATGAAGCTGCGTACCATGTTGGATGCAAAGGCAAACGAGGCGTTGGTCCACAGGTATTTGTCATGATCCGGACCTTTCACTTCTTCGACGTAGTTGAAGCTACGCACAGGTACGGTATCCGGACCATAAGGCAGGCGCCCCAGTACACGCGGCATGACCAGACCGATATAGCGGGAATCATCCGTCTCGCGGAAGGATTTCCACTTGATGTACTCAGCGCGGTCAAAGTAATTACCGATATCTTTAATGGCCGCCACGTCCTCCATGTTGTCTTTCAGGAAGAATTTCGGGCCGGCAGAACCGATAAACGGCATATGTGCAGCAGCAGACACTTTAGAGATGTTGCGCAGCAGGGCTACATCCTGCGCAGACGCATCAAATTCGTAAGCGGAAATCAGCGCAGCAATCGGCTCACCACCGGGGGTATCATACTCATCAATATATGAATGTTTATACAGCCCGCTTTGGACGATTTCCGGGCAGTCTTCAAAGTCCTGACGCAGGTCTTCTTTAGACATATCCAGTAGTTCAACTTTCACGTTCTGGCGAAAATCGGTTTTGTCGACAAGAGATTTCACACCGCGCCACAGACTTTCTACCGCCTGAAAGTCTTCATGATGCATAACAGCATCAAGCTGACGGCTGATCTGGTAATCCAGTTCCGCGATATGGTGGTCAATCAGGTTTTTGTCGAGTTTCTCAACTTTTGAGCCCGCTTTTGTCAGACATTCCAGGAACACCTTCATGCCGGCAGTTAAACGTTCGTCTGCTGTTGCATCCGACATCGCCTGTGCATCCTGCCAGATATCAAGCGCACTTAGCTCAGAGACAGGGTTAAGATTGATTTTTTCAAACAGGGACGCATATACCCCGCCTGCTGCAGGACGTTCAAGCACTACGCTCTCGTTACCCACGGCATTCTCATTTTTTACAGACATCAACATATTCCTTATTAATCCGTTAAAAGCACATGGCCGTTATGGCTGTTTCGGGGCCAGGGCTGAGAGTTCGGCTCTGAGCTCTGCACTTAATGCAGGATCGAGAAGAATTTTTTCCAGCTCTTTTCGGAAAGCCTGGTTATCAAGCAGGTTTGCTTTTAAATCGCGAAGCAAATTGCGCATGGAAAGCATGGCCTTCAGCTGAGGTATTTGCCGCGAAACCTGCTCCGGAGAGAAATCATTAATACTCTGGAATGTCAGATTGATGTTGTCCTCACTGCCATCACCAGCAAGCGTGTTTTTAACGGTAATATTTACGATTGGGGAATATTCGGAAAGAACAGAGTCAAAGTTGTTTTTATTCAGATTAACTTTTTTGCGCTCCGATAGTGGTGCACTCTCCTGACCATTACTGAAGTCTCCCGCCACCAGTAATTTCAGGGGGAGCTCAGTTTTCTTGCTCGCTCCGCCCGTATGCAAATCAAGCTTTAAATTAATACGTGCCTTGGGTATTTCGGACTGAAAAGAAGAGTTAGACATGGCTATCCCTGTTTTATGGAGTTATAAAAACGGTCAATGCCAGTGAGAAATTAATAAGAAAGGCAAACCCAGCCAGAACAGCTTCCAGGTTCACGTCATCGGACGAAAATCAAAACCCCGGAATTAAAAGCGGGCACATTCCATTCACCAGCATATCGACATTGTGTTTTTGAGCTTTTGTCTGAAATGAAAAAATTTCGGATAAGACCCAATATCCGGAGTGTAGGAACGTTCCCTGCCCGATCGGAAACCAAAAAATGTAACAAAACATTGCCGCTAGAAATCTTAACAACCAAAGATCATCTTTCTGATTTATAAGAATTTTCTTGCACACCCCTTTAACCCTTATGAAATAAGGGTGTACAGTAAGTGATCAATTTAATTTAGGGGCTATTTTGTATAAAATCTCATCAATCACATGAAATATCTGATTTTGTACTTTTATCAAAAATGAAAGGCAGAACATGCCTGCCTATGCGAAAAAAATTGGCGACATTTACAGGCCTTCACCATTTTTTATTATTTACTTAAATGAGTTTTATTATTTTCATCAGAAAAGGAAATATCACGGGGACTTTATGGATGCCTCATCCCAGTGCCAGTGATAGGTAAATCTCAGGCATCAATCGAGGAGTGGGCACAACCTTGAACAACAACCCTATCTTGTTGCTAAAATCAGGGTTCCAGGGATACAGAGGGGAGGACGCTGACACGACGTCATTAAAGTTGGTTTTGAAATCTGTATAACACCGTCTGGTGCAACGTTGTTGATTTAACTTTCCTGAAAGATATCATCACGCCCTTAACCGGGCCCCCTCTGTAACCCAAAGCATGCTCTCACTTTATATAATAAAGGGTCATTCCTGCCGTTGCATTCCTGCAGGGGACACCATGCTCTCATCGGCGCGTCGATACACCGGCACAAGGCGAGTCGTTCCGGTAAGATTATCAAATACCTGTTTTTCCGCAGTGGTAATTCTCATTCCGGCCTTTCTCAGACGCGACACCTCAGCAGCAATCCGCTGGATCCCAAACCAGAACAGCGCATCGAGTGCGGTTACCTCCAGACCACTTAACAGAGCACGCTTCAGACGTTCCGTGGGGGGCTTAATTTCTTTGGCTATCTGCAGAAAAGGTTCCGCGGTCAATTGTGTCGCTTCCGTTCGCCGTATACGTGTGGACAGATGATATTGAAAAACGTCAGGTACATCGCTCAAATCGGACTTCACGCTCCAGACACAGCCAAACCGTTTCCCGTTAAAAATGACATTCTTCTGGCTGAGCTGCAGTTCATCACGCAAGCCGGCAATTAACTGAGGTGTCCGCACGAGCAGCAGGCGGAAAGGCAGCTCAAAGCTGGTAACGTAATCGACATTGGTCAGGGCAATACGCAGACGCGCCTCGGCCCCGGCCTGGATCGCCTTGCACTCGCTTAAAACGTCGGCCCACTGACGGGTAAGACGCGGAGGTTCATTCGCCTCGGTAAATCTGTATTTTTCAATCTGATAATCGATTTGCTCTGTCACCCGCTTTTCCCTGTCAGTCACGTTTTAGCCGCTAAAGAGAATTTAGCAGCACAGGTTATTATGCTCCAGAGGTGATGTGCAGTGATTGAACCCTCATTTATACGGGTTATGTTATTCCGTATTACAATTCCACTGCTTTACTCCACAGGCCCTCTTCTCTTTAGGCAACCACCATGAAACAAATCACGCTCTCCGATTTGAAGCAACAAAGTGAAGCGGCGGCTAACGCCCCGCGTTTACGCGCACATCGTAACTTTCATCCTGAACTGAGCGACCCGGTTCAGCGGCTGGCCATCGCGATGGAACCAGGCACCTATGTTCGCCCTCATCGTCATCCGCATACCTTTGAGCTATTACTTCCCCTTCGCGGGCGTTTTGTCGTGCTGAATTTTGACGACCAGGGCGTCGTCACCCGTCGCGTCGTATTAGGTGAAGCGTGTATGGCGCTGGAAATGGAGGCGGGAACCTGGCATGCCGTGCTGTCACTGGATCACGGCGGCGTTATTTTTGAAGTTAAACACGGTGGCTATCAACCGGTGGCTGATGAGGATTTCGTTACCTGGGCCCCCGCCGAGGGAGAGCCCGGTACAGCCGCGCTGATGGCATGGTATAAACAGGTACAGCCTGGCGATGCGCCCTGGAAAGCATAACGACTGCTTTCAAAATATCCAAACAGATGCCGTCGCGCATCTGTTCTGGTTTATAAAAACAGAAAAATCAAAGACCTTTCGAATTGCCGCTTTTTTAATCAAGCACGAGTAATAGCACATACCGTATAAAGGGTGCTACATTATACCGCCCACCCAACGTCAGCAATGGCCAGGCAACGCCGTAAAGATCGGTAAAGCCTGCAACCATGACCTTGTACTACGGTCTAACAGGTACGTGGTTACGCAATGCGTGACTTTCACCGACTTTATATAGGTTCCCATTATTTTGTCACAATCCAAATTCAAACGCGCATTTCTGCACCCGCGTTACTGGTTCACATGGTTTGGTCTTGGCGTGCTCTGGTTACTGGTTCAGCTTCCTTATCCCGTAATCCGCATTCTGGGCTCCAGGCTTGGCAGCGCATCGCGCCACTTCCTTAAACGTCGTGAGTCTATTGCGCGTAAAAATCTCGAACTTTGCTTTCCACAGTACAATGCGGAACAGCGCGAAAAACTGATTGCTGAAAACTTTAAATCTATCGGCATGGCTCTGCTTGAAACCGGTATGGCATGGTTCTGGTCTGATGAGCGTGTTCGTAAATGGTTTGATGTGGAAGGCCTGGATAACCTGAAACGTGCCCAGTTGCAAAACCGCGGCGTGATGGTGGTCGGCGTTCACTTTATGTCTCTGGAACTGGGGGGTCGCGTCATGGGGCTTTGCCAGCCGATGATGGCAACCTACCGTCCGCACAACAGCGCTGTGATGGAATGGGTGCAGACACGTGGTCGTATGCGCTCGAATAAGGCGATGATCAGCCGTAACAACCTGCGCGGCATGGTTGGCGCACTGAAAAAAGGTGAGGCCGTCTGGTTCGCACCGGACCAGGATTATGGGCGTAAAGGCAGTAGCTTCGCTCCGTTCTTTGCAGTGAAAGATGTCGCCACGACCAATGGTACCTTTGTGATTTCACGCCTTTCCGGTGCCTCCATGTTGACCGTCACGATGGTCAGAAAAGCGGATAAATCAGGCTATCGCCTGCATATCTCCCCTGAGATGGCTAACTATCCGGAAAACGAAGGCGAAGCCGCTACGTTCATCAATAAAGTTATCGAAATGGAAATCATGCGTGCGCCTGAGCAATATCTCTGGATGCATCGCCGTTTCAAAACACGCCCTCTTGGCGAAGCCTCGCTGTATATCTAAATTCCAGAAGGTTAGTTTCGTTAAGAAACTAACCTTTTCAATGACCTGTAATCACGCTGTGTACTGTCTTTCTTTGCGTCGCTCAAAGTGAATTTATTGCGTTCT
Organism: Enterobacter sp. RCC_40; assembly: GCF_041360735.1. Lineage (NCBI taxonomy): Bacteria > Pseudomonadati > Pseudomonadota > Gammaproteobacteria > Enterobacterales > Enterobacteriaceae > Enterobacter > Enterobacter sp. RCC_40. The sequence continues at coordinate 19,036 of NZ_JBFUPR010000012.1, read as the reverse complement.
GAAATCAAACTGTCGCCGTTCCACGACACCCGTAAGTGACGGAAATTATTTAAAAAAATCCCTCTTGTCACCCCCCATTTTTAGGCGTACATTAGCGCCGTCTGGCAACAGGAAAGTACAGAATTCTGAGCGGGAGTCGGCGGTATTACGGGAAAAATCTTATTTCCGCTATAAGCCAACTTCAGCTCTCTATAATCAGGTGGACTCTGTTTTTAAATGCGTACCACAAGATACGCGGAGCGATGAAACGTGAAATATTTCTTTATGGGCATTTCGGTGATTGTTTTAGTCTGGGCCGGAACGTTTGCCCTGATGATCTAGTGAAGAACATGCAGTCAAAAAAACAGGAGCCGATGGCTCCTGTTTTTTTATGTCATGATGACGCGTGAGGTTCGGTGACGCTTTTCGATGAGAGAAGTCCGTCGGCGCGGAACATACTCTTGATGCCCCTCACCGCCTGCCGGATGCGGTCACTGTTTTCAATCAGAGCGAATCGCACATGGGTGTCGCCATAATCACCAAAGCCAATGCCCGGCGAGACACATACCTTCGCGTCCTGCAGCAGCTTTTTGGCAAACTCCAGCGATCCCATTGCCGCATACGGCTCCGGAATTTTAGCCCAGACGTACATGGACGCTTTCGGCATGTCCACCATCCAGCCCGCTTCATGCAACCCTTTGACCAGCACATCACGGCGACGCTTATACTGCGCAGCAATCTCATGCACACACTGCTGATCGCCTTCAAGGGCTGCAATAGCCGCGACCTGAAGCGGGGTAAAGGTACCGTAGTCGTGATAACTCTTGATGCGCGCCAGGGCATTCACCAGCGTCTTGTTGCCCACCATAAAGCCGATGCGCCAGCCAGCCATGTTGTAGCTTTTCGACAGCGTAAAGAACTCAACCGCCACATCGCGTGCACCAGGAACCTGCATAATCGAAGGGGCTTTCCAGCCGTCATAGACAATATCGGCATAGGCTAAATCATGCACCACCAGCACGTCGTAACGTTTGGCCAGGGCGACCACTTTTTCAAAGAAATCGAGCTCTACGCACTGCGCCGTCGGGTTCGAGGGAAAACCGAGGATCATCATCTTAGGTTTCGGATAGCTTTCGCGAATCGCACGTTCCAGTTCGTTAAAGAAATCGACCCCTTCCACCAGTGGTACGGAGCGAACCTGCGCTCCGGCAATCACTGCGCCATAGATGTGAATCGGGTAGCTCGGATTGGGCACCAGTACGGTATCACCATGATCCAGAGTCGCCAGCATCAGGTGCGCCAGACCCTCTTTTGAGCCGATGGTGACAATCGCCTCGCTTTCAGGGTCGATATCGACCTGGTAGCGATCCTGATACCAGCGAGAAATTGCACGACGTAATCGAGGAATACCGCGAGAGGTAGAGTAGCCGTGCGTATCCGGACGCTGAGCAACCGTACATAATTTCTCAACAATATGCGGCGGTGTTGGGCCGTCAGGGTTACCCATGCTGAAATCAATAATGTCTTCGCCGCGCCGACGCGCAGCCATTTTCAGTTCAGCAGTGATGTTGAATACATAAGGGGGGAGACGATCGATACGCGTAAAACGGCGTTCAGGACTGAATTCAGCCATAGATTCCTCAGATTAACGTTAGCGCCCGGACCGTCCGAGCGACGCTGCCACCGATGTGGCATGTTTAGAAAATAACCTGAAAAAAATCATGCTGTCGAGAGGGAAATGAAAAAAAGAGTGCGCGCTAAAATCGGAACCCTGCTGTATTGAAAAGCGGAAGCGTCCGAAGTGACAGCCTCTTTCTGATATCTGTTGTGTAACACGATGATATCAAAACCGTTACCTGCTCAGGCGTTATCACAAAAAAATCGGGAGACTTCAGCCCTCTCCTGATAATCCCCTTTGCAAAACAGGGTTTTTCCCCATTTGATAAACCTGACGGATAGCTGGTCAATACGCGCCAGGTTTTTTATCATGGTTCTTTCCCGTTTTCCCTGGTCTACTCGTGCACGAAATATTCAATATGCTGCTGGCGGTTTTTGACCGCGCGGCATTAATGCTGATTTGCCTGTTTTTCCTTATCCGCATTCGCCTGTTCCGCGAGCTTTTGCACAAGTCTGCGCACTCGCCAAAAGAGCTGCTGGCCGTCACCGCGATCTTCTCGCTGTTCGCGTTGTTCAGCACCTGGTCCGGCGTGCCGGTCGAGGGATCGCTGGTTAACGTGCGTATCATTGCCGTCATGTCCGGCGGGATTTTGTTTGGCCCGTGGGTCGGCGTCATCACCGGACTGATTGCCGGTACGCACCGTTACCTGATTGATATCGGTGGCGTGACGGCAATTCCCTGTTTTATTACCAGTATTATTGCCGGGGTACTGTCAGGATGGATTAACCGCAAGATCCCGAAAAAACAGCGCTGGCGCGCCGGGATCATCGCCGGCATGGTGTGCGAAACGCTGACCATGATCCTGGTGGTGGTGTGGGCCCCCACTATCGCACTGGGGCTGGATATCGTTTCGAAAATCGGTATTCCCATGATCCTTGGCAGCGTCTGCATCGGTTTTATCGTGCTGCTGGTACAAAGCGTTGAGGGAGAAAAAGAGGCCAGTGCCGCGCGTCAGGCGAAGCTGGCGCTGGATATCGCCAACAAAACGCTGCCACTCTTCCGCCATGTGAACGCGGAGTCGTTACGTCAGGTCTGCGATATTATCCGCCGCGATATTCATGCCGATGCGGTCGCCATTACCAATAACGACCACGTACTGGCTTACGTCGGCGTCGGGGAACACAATTACCGCGATAATGACGACACCATTAGCCCCACCACCCGACAGGCGATCAACTACGGTAAAATCATCATTAAGAACAATGATGAAGCTCACCGAACGCCGGAAATCCACTCCATGCTGGTGATTCCGCTGTGGGAAAAAGGCGTGGTAACGGGCACGCTAAAAATCTACTACTGCCACGCGCACCAGATCACCTCCACGCTTCAGGAGATGGCCATCGGCCTGTCGCAGATTATCTCTACCCAGCTGGAAGTTTCCCGTGCAGAACAGCTGCGCGAGATGGCAAATAAGGCAGAACTGCGCGCGCTTCAGAGCAAAATCAATCCTCATTTTCTGTTTAACGCGCTGAACGCCATCTCGTCCTCCATCCGGATGAATCCGGACACCGCGCGTCAGCTTATATTCAATCTGTCGCGCTACCTGCGCTACAACATTGAACTGAACGATGACGAGCAGATCGACATCAAAAAAGAGCTGTATCAGATCAAGGACTATATCGCGATTGAGCAGGCCCGTTTTGGTGACAAGCTCACGGTGATTTACGATATCGATGAAGAGGTCAACTGTGTGATCCCAAGCCTGCTGATCCAGCCGCTGGTGGAAAACGCGATTGTTCACGGCATTCAGCCGTGTAAAGGTAAAGGCGTGGTCACCATCAGCGTAACCGAAAGCGGTAACCGCGTGCGCATTGCCGTGCGCGATACCGGCCATGGTATTGATCCAAAAGTCATTGAGCGCGTGGAGTCTAACGAAATGCCGGGCAATAAAATTGGACTGCTGAACGTGCACCATCGGGTCAAGCTGTTGTTCGGCGACGGACTGCACATTCACCGTCTCGAACCCGGCACCGAAATTGCTTTTTACGTCCCGAATGAACGCTCCCCCGTTCATGCGGCGACATCACTGTTGCCATAGGCCGGAGTAATCAATGAAAGTCATCATCGTGGAAGATGAAATTCTGGCTCAACAGGAGCTGAGCTGGCTTATCAAAACGCACAGCCAGATGGAGATTGTGGGTACCTTTGAGGATGGTCTGGACGTACTCAAGTTTTTGCAGCATAACCGGGTCGACGCCATTTTTCTGGATATCAACATTCCATCACTGGACGGTGTATTACTGGCGCAAAATATTAATCAGTTTGCTCATAAGCCGTTTATTGTTTTCGTCACCGCCTGGAAAGAGCACGCCGTAGAAGCCTTCGAACTGGAAGCGTTTGACTATATTCTGAAGCCTTACCAGGAATCGCGTATTGTCAGCATGCTGCAAAAGCTGGAAGCCGCATGGCAACAACAGGCCACGCCTGCTAACGCAAGCCCGGCGATACGTGAAAACGACACCATAAACCTGGTCAAGGATGAACGCATCATCGTGACGCCTATCGACGATATCTACTATGCCGAAGCGCACGAGAAGATGACGTTTGTCTATACACGGCGTGAATCGTACGTGATGGCAATGAACATCACCGAGTTTTGCAACAAACTGCCGGCGGCGCACTTTTTCCGCTGTCACCGTTCGTTTTGCGTCAATCTAAACAAGATCCGCGAGATCGAACCGTGGTTTAACAACACCTATATTTTGCGTCTGAAGGATCTTGATTTTCAGGTCCCGGTGAGTCGCAGCAAGGTGAAAGAGTTCCGCCAGCTGATGCATCTGTAAAAATCCCCTCTCCCGCAGGAGAGGGATAGTCGTCAGAGGATTTGACCCAGTACCTGACGCAGGTGCGCGCCCGAGCCAAGCAGGCCTGGATTATCGTGCACAATCAGGTACACAGGGATGTCCTGCACATAGCTTCTGAAGCGACCTTTGTCTTCAAACGCACCGCGGAAGCCTGAGGCTGTAAAGAAGTCGAGGAAACGCGGTACGATCCCGCCCGCGATATAGACTCCCCCGAAGGTGCCCAGCGTCAGCGCCAGGTTGCCGCCAAACCGTCCCATGATCACACAGAACAGCGACAGCGCACGGCGACAGTCGATGCAGCTGTCCGCCAGCGCGCGCTCGGTCACATCTTTTGGCTGCAGATTCTCCGGCAGACGGCCGTCTGATTTTACAATCGCCCGGTACAGATTCACCAGACCCGGACCGGAAAGCACGCGCTCGGCGGAGACATGGCCGATTTCAGCGCGCAGCTCTTCGAGGATAATGCCCTCTTCTTCGCTGTTGGGCGCAAAGTCCACGTGACCGCCCTCACCCGGCAGGCTTACCCAGCGCTGGTCGACGTGGACCAGATGTGAAACGCCAAGACCGGTACCGGCACCGTAGACCGCAATCGGCTTACCTTCTACTGGCGCTGTACCGCCAAATTGAATCAGATGCTCTGGCTTCAGCATCGGGATCGCCATGGACACGGCAGTAAAGTCATTGATGATTTCAAGATGCGCAAAACCAAGGTTTTTTTTCATCTCAGCGATGGAAAATGCCCAGACATGGTTGGTCATCGCCACCCAGTCACCGGTAATCGGGCAGGCAATGGCGATACATCCGTCTTCGATGCTCACCTGTTGCTCTTCAAGATAGACCCGAACAACGGCCTCAAGACTTGGATAATCCAGCCCTGAATAGGTTTTCGCCCGGGAAATTTCACCGCTATTTACATCGCATAGGGCAAGGCGAGCATTCGTGCCGCCCACATCGCCTACCAAAGCATACTTTGTCATTCTTCTACTGCTCCGCTAAAGTCAGAATAAATCTTTGGGACACTGTAAGTTCAAGGCGTGATAACAACAACGACCGGAAGGTGAATGCCCGTGGATTATCGATCTTCGTCACAGAATAACTTTACCGTTTCAGCACCTTTTGCACTATTGCCATAAAGCTGATTGTGCAAAGTAACGTAATAGCGTTTTGTACAAGGAAATCATCATGCTCCATCCGCGAGCCAGAACCATGCTCTTACTGGCAATACCGGCGCTGATCATTGGCGTTGCCTCAAGTCTGGTGCTCATTGTCGTGATGAAAGTCGCGTCGGTGTTGCAGGCGATGTTATGGACGGCGCTTCCTGCACAACTGGGCGTCAGTGTGGATTCGCCGGGATGGATCATGTTGATGCTGACGCTCACCGGCGTTGCGGTGGGTCTGGTGATCCGCTTTAGCCCCGGGCACGCCGGGCCGGATCCGGCGCTTGAGCCACTGATCGGTGCGCCCGTTCCCCCCTCGGCGCTGCCGGGGCTGATTATCGCGTTGATCCTGGGTCTGGCGGGCGGTGTCAGCCTTGGTCCTGAACACCCCATCATGGCGGTAAACATTGGTATGGCGGTCTTTCTCGGTTCGCGCATTTTACCCCGGGTCGGTGCGCTGGACTGGACCATCCTCGCCTCTGCAGGCACCATCGGGGCGCTTTTCGGCACGCCCGTTGCCGCCGCCCTTATTTTTTCTCAGACGCTTACCAGCAATAACGACGTCCCGCTCTGGGATAAACTCTTTGCGCCGCTGATGGCCGCTGCGGCTGGCGCGCTCACGACCAGTCTGTTTTTCCATCCTCATTTCTCACTCTCTCTGCCCCACTACGGCCAGATGCATATTGCCGATATTTTCAGCGGTGCCATCGTCGTCGCGATCGCCATTGCACTCGGGATGATTGCGGTATGGTGCCTTCCGCGCCTGCACCGTCTGATGCACCGGCTGAAGCACCCGGTGCTGATTCTGGGGGCGGGTGGTCTGATGCTGGGCGTATTAGGGGCTATCGGCGGAACGGTAACGCTGTTTAAAGGCCTTGATGAAATGCAGCAGTTGGCTTTCAGCCAGGTGTTCAGCGTGTCTGATTACCTGCTGTTTGCGCTGGTTAAACTGGCGGCGCTGGTGGTAGCTGCAGCATGTGGGTTCCGCGGTGGGCGTATCTTCCCGGCGGTGTTTATCGGCGTGGCGTTGGGGCTGATGCTGCATGAACATGTGGATGCGGTGCCGGCAGCGATAACGGTCTCTTGCTCAATTCTGGGGCTGGTGCTGGTGGTGACGCGCGATGCGTGGCTGAGCCTGTTTATGGCGGCGGTAGTGGTGCCGGATTCAACGCTCTTCCCCCTGCTCTGTATCGTGATGTTGCCCGCCTGGCTCCTGCTGGCGGGCAAACCGATGATGATGGCCTGGCGAAACGACAAGTAATCAGGCGTTATTACGCGCTTCCAGAGCTTTGGTAAGCGCCCCGAGCAGCGGCGGGATATCCGCTTTCGGGAGCATCACCTCAATCAACGAGAGCCGCTCGTGGTGCGCCACTTTTTCAAGTACGTCCGCCAGCTGTTCCGCTTCACTGACCCGCCAGCACTCAGACTGAGGATCGAGGCTCAACGCCTGCGGAATGTGCGTCCAGTTCCACAAAGCAATGTCGTTATACCGCTGCTCCGCCCCGTGGATAGCCCTCTCAACCGTGTAGCCTTCGTTGTTGAGCACCAGAATAATGGGGTGCTGTTTATCACGTAGCATCGAGCCTAGTTCTTGAATGGTGAGCTGGGCCGCGCCATCCCCCGTCAGCACAATCACGCGCCGGTTTGGGCATGCGGTTTGTGCACCAAACGCCGCCGCCAGCGTGTAACCAATCGAGCCCCACAGCGGCTGGACGATAAAGTTCACATCAGCCGGTAAGCGCAGATCAATCGCGCCGAAGGCCGATGTTCCCTGGTCGGCAAGGATAATGTCCCCCGGGCGAATAAAGGTTTGCAACGTTCTCCAGAAATTCTCCTGGGTAAGCGAACCGTCCGGCTGCGGGAACGGTATTGCGCCGGATGACGACGACATAAGGCCAGTGTGCACGTGCTGTTTACAGAGTTCGACCAGCGTCTCAATCGCCTGGTTCATTGGGATGCCGGTAAACCAGACATCCCCGACGCGTGCGGCATGCGGCTGAACTTCAATGGTCTGCGCCGGTGTAAGCTGGTGCGTGAACCCGGCCGTCAGGGTATCGGTAAAACGCGTGCCAACACACAATACCGTGTCAGCCCCTTCAATCGCCTCTTTTACCGCACCGGTGCTGGCTGAACCACTGTATGTGCCGTAAAAACCCGCCTGACGCTCGTCGAATATCCCTTTTCCCATCAGCATGGTGGCGTGCGCCATCGGTACCTCTTTCACCCACTTCTGTAGCGCATGCTTCAGGCCATGGCGCAGAACAAGGAAGTCGGCCAGCAGCGCGGTACGTTTGCTCATCGCCAGTTTGTTCTCAGCAGCATCCCGGAACGCTTTCAGGCAGGCGCTATCGGCATGAGCCTGCTTATGAGTGAGAGCGTTTACAGGCGGCGTGGCGGCTTTTTTTGCCACATCGGCGGGTAACATCAGATAACCGGGGCGGCGTTCCCGAAGCATGGTTGTCAACACACGGTCGATTTCATAACAGGCATTTTGTTCGGTAAGGACCGCCTGTGCGACGGTGATCGGCTCGCTCATATGATAAAAGTGACGGAACTCCCCATCCCCCAACGTATGATGCAGCAACTCTCCCCTTTGCTGTGCCGCCGTACCCGGCGCCCCCACAATATGTAAAACCGGGACATGCTCGGCATAGCTGCCGGCAATGCCGTTCATGGCACTTAACTCCCCAACGCCGAATGTGGTCAGCAGCGCGGCAAAGCCCTTACATCGGGCGTATCCGTCAGCGGCATAGGATGCGTTCAGCTCATTGGCACAGCCCACCCAACAAATATCCGGGCTGTCTATTACGTGGTCGAGAAACTGCAGGTTATAGTCGCCCGGCACGCCAAACAGATGATCGGCACCACAATCTGTAAGACGGTCCAGCAGGTAATCGGCGACGCAGTATGGGGTTCGCATAACAGGTGTCCTTCTGACGTTGACCTCACTTTGAGTATTAAAGAAGCGTGATGGCTGTCCAGAATTGGTCGTAAGAAGGGCATGGAAAGAATGCTTTACAAAAAAGGCTGCGCTATGCTCTTTTTTTTCACGTAAATGTAAACGTATACACTGATTTTTCCTTTCAGCGCCAGAGGGCATCAGAATGGGTTACCAGCCGGACAAAAATCGTTATCAGACAATGCAGTATCGCCGCTGCGGGCAAAGCGGACTCAGGTTGCCCGCTATCTCACTCGGGTTGTGGCACAATTTTGGCGACGCCACGCTTGTCGAAAAAAGCCGTCAACTTTTACAACGCGCGTTCGATCTGGGTATTACGCATTTCGACCTTGCCAATAATTACGGTCCTCCTCCCGGCTCAGCCGAACGTAATTTCGGTCGCATTTTGCAGGAAGATTTCCTGCCATGGCGCGACGAGCTGATCATCTCGACCAAAGCGGGTTATACCATGTGGGATGGCCCCTACGGCGACTGGGGGTCACGCAAATATCTGGTTGCCAGCCTGGATCAAAGCCTGAAGCGTATGGGGCTGGAATATGTGGATATCTTCTATCATCACCGTCCTGATCCACAAACGCCACTGCTGGAAACCATGAAAGCGCTTGACCATGTGGTGCGCCAGGGAAAAGCCCTTTACGTCGGGTTATCAAATTACCCTGCAGAACAGGCCCGCAAGGCTATCGATATCCTGAACGACCTTGGGACGCCGTGTCTGATCCACCAGCCGAAATATTCGATGTTTGAACGTGCGCCAGAGGAAGGCCTGCTGGACGTGCTGCAGGAAAAAGGCGTCGGCTGCATTCCCTTCTCGCCGCTGGCGGGGGGACAGCTGACTAACCGCTACCTGAACGGTATTCCTGCAGACTCGCGTGCGGCAAGCGGCAGTAAGTTCCTTAATCCCGATCAGATCACCGAAGAGAAGCTGGAAAAGGTTCGTCAACTGAACGCGCTGGCGGAAAACCGCGGCCAGAAACTGTCACAGATGGCGCTAGCGTGGATTTTACGCCACGAGTCGGTAACGTCAGTGCTGATTGGGGCCAGTAAAACTGCCCAGATTGACGATGCCGTGGCAATGCTGGAAAACCGCCATTTCTCGGCGGAAGAACTGGCAATCATTGATGGGATCCTGAACAGCTCAAAATAAAATCACTTTTAGCAAAAAGTGCTCTCATTCATGAATTAGGAGTTGAGGCGATGAAACGAGCCTTTACCAACTCGTAATATTGCGTTAACAGGCCCCACAAAGGCCCCGATCGTGAAGGAGAAAGAGTATGTTCAGGTCACTGATTCTTGCAGCGGTATTACTGGCTTCGGCCCCGCTGATCGCCACTGCGGGCGAAATCACCCTGTTGCCATCAGTTAAATTACAAATTGGCGATCGTGACGACTACGGCAGATACTGGGACGGTGGCTACTGGCGCGACCGTGATTACTGGAACCGTCACTATGAGTGGCGCGGCGACCGCTGGCGCAGACATGATAATGGCCTGCATCGCGGCTGGTACAAAAACAACGCCTATGAGCGTGGTTACCGTGAAGGCTGGAACGATCGTGACGACCGCCGCGGTGGCTGGGGTCACGGTGGCAGAGGACACGGTGGTCACGGCCATCATCACTAATGCGTCATCAGTAATGCATCATCAGTAATGCAAAAAGGAGCCTCCCGGCTCCTTTTTCTTTCGTTCAACGCGACGCTATAACCCCAGTGCAGTGCCGACCAGGAGCCACAGGTTCAACGACACCACTACCGCCACAATGACCCAACCGGTTCGTTTCACCAGCGTGCTGTTCACCAGTTCGCCCATCAGGCTTTTGTCACTGGTAAAGATCAGCAGCGGCACCAGTGCAAGCGCGATACCAAAACTCAGCAGTACCTGGCTCATGACCAGAATTCTCGTGGGATCCAGCCCCATCAGAATCACAACAAAGGAGGGCAGCATGGTCACGGAGCGACGAACCCAAAGCGGAATGTGGAAACGGACAAAGCCCTGCATCACCACCTGCCCTGCCAGCGTCCCCACAACCGTTGACGAGAGACCGGCCGCCACCAGGCTCAGCCCGAATATCGTGGCAGCAGCATGGCTCAATAACGGCTCCAGCGTAAGGTATGCCTGGTCGAGATCGGCAATACCGGTGTGACCGTTAAAATGGAAAGCGGCGGCAGCGGTCGCCATCATCGCCAGGTTCACAAAACCGGCAATGGTCATGGCGATCGCCACATCCCATTTCGTCGCAGAGTAACGCTCTTTGCGCGTCCCGCCGTGCAGGTGCTGAGTCAGCGAGGAATGCAGGTAAATGACATGCGGCATGATGGTTGCGCCCAGCACACCGGCGGCCAGGAACACCGCTTCAGAGGTTGGCAGGCTCGGGATAATCATCCCTTTGCTGAGCTGTGCCAGATTCGGCTGAGAGAAAATCAGCTCGACGATATAGGCCGCCGCCACAAACAGCAGCAGCCCACCGATAACTTTTTCCAGCGGTTTTTGACCGCGACGCTGCAGCATCAGGATCAGGAAAGTGGCAATCCCGGTGAGCACTGCGCCCTGAAGCAGCGAGACGCCGAGGATCAATTTAAAACCAATCGCGGCCCCGATGAATTCGGCGAGGTCGGTTGCCATGGCGATAATTTCCGCCTGAACCCAGTAAAGCCATACCGCCGGACGCGGATAATGATCGCGAATTTGTTCAGCCAGGTTTTTGCCCGTGGCAATCCCCAGCTTCGCAGACAGCATCTGGATCAACATGGCCATCAGGTTAGCCCACACGACCACCCAGAGCAGCTTATAGCCGAAGCTGGCCCCGGCCTGAATATTGGTCGCAAAGTTACCTGGATCGATATAGCCGATGGCAGCAATGAACGCAGGTCCCATTAACGCGAACCGCAACTTGCGCGCTGCTCTGCCACTGCTACCCTCTACGCGACTGTTTGTCATTTCTGCCTCTGGAAATATAGCCTTTGCTATGTTTAATGCTATCAAAATGAGAATGATTATCAAGATCATTTAGTGAGTTTATAGTGATTTCTCTGATAGCTTTGAACAATAGACGGGCGGGTAAGGTGGGGCGATCTAACAAAACCTGCAATCGCGCACGCTTTTGTGAAGACTAGCACACAAACTTAACTTTTCACGCATTTACCTAACATAACAAAAATGTATTGTGGATCACTAATTTTGAGACTCGTCACAGGATGTAACTATAGTGTGTCCTTGATCTCGTTTTCTTTTCGCTTGTTACATAGAATGTGCACGAAAATTAAACCTGCCTCATATTTGGAGCAAATATGGACCGCGTCCTTCATTTTGTCCTGGCACTCGTTGTCGTTACTGCGCTTGCGTTACTGGTCAGCCATGACCGTAAAAAAATCCGCATCCGCTTTGTTGTTCAGCTTCTCGTTATTGAAGTTTTGCTCGCGTGGTTCTTCCTGAACTCCAACGTGGGGCTTGGCTTCGTAAAAGGCTTCTCCGAAATGTTCGAAAAACTGCTCGGATTCGCCAACGAAGGGACGAACTTTGTCTTCGGTAAAATGAACGACGAAGGTCTGGCGTTCTTCTTCCTGAAGGTACTGTGCCCTATCGTCTTCATCTCTGCGCTGATCGGTATTCTGCAACACATTCGTGTTCTGCCCGTCGTTATCCGCGCCATTGGTACCGTACTCTCTAAAGTTAACGGCATGGGTAAACTGGAATCGTTCAACGCCGTCAGCTCCCTGATCCTGGGTCAGTCTGAGAACTTCATCGCCTATAAAGACATCCTCGGTAAGATGTCCCGCAACCGCATGTACACCATGGCAGCCACCGCAATGTCTACCGTCTCCATGTCTATCGTGGGTGCGTATATGACGATGCTGGAACCTAAATACGTGGTTGCCGCGCTGGTCTTGAACATGTTCAGTACCTTTATCGTTCTCTCTCTGATCAACCCGTACCGTGTTGACGAAGGCGAAGAGAACCTGCAGATGGCAAATCTGCATGAAGGTCAGAGCTTCTTCGAAATGCTGGGTGAGTACATTCTGGCTGGTTTCAAAGTGGCGATTATCGTTGCGGCGATGCTGATCGGCTTTATTGCCCTGATTTCTGCTCTGAACGCCCTGTTCGCAGCGGTTCTGGGTATCTCCTTCCAGGGCATTCTGGGCTACATCTTCTACCCGGTTGCCTGGGTGATGGGTGTTCCTGCACATGAAGCGCTGCAGGTAGGCAGTATCATGGCGACCAAACTGGTCTCTAACGAATTCGTTGCAATGATGGATCTGCAGAAAATTGCCAGCACGCTCTCTCCACGCGCGGAAGGCATCCTGTCCGTGTTCCTGGTCTCCTTCGCTAACTTCTCTTCCATCGGTATTATCGCCGGTGCGATTAAAGGTCTGAATGAAGAACAGGGTAACGTGGTTTCTCGCTTCGGTCTGAAGCTGGTTTACGGTTCTACGCTGGTGAGCGTACTGTCTGCCTCTATTGCGGCACTGGTACTGTAACACCTGCAGCGAAATAAAAACCGGGAGCTCAGCTCCCGGTTTTTTTATGTCCGTAATTCATTAAGCGGTTTGGGTTTGCCAATCAGGTAACCCTGCAGATAGTCGACCCCGAAGTGAAGCAGCTTCTCCCGCTGTTCCGGCGTTTCAACATACTCGGCCACCACACTCAGTGATTTCGTCTTCGCCAGGTTGCAAATCGACTGCACGATCATCGCATCCATATCATCGGTACAGATATCTTTTACAAAGCACCCGTCAATTTTGATGATGTCCGCCTGCAGACGTCTGAGACGTTCGTAGTTGGCATATCCGGTGCCGAAATCATCAATCGCGATCCGGAAACCGCAGTCCCGCAACTGCTGAATGTTTTTGATACTGCTGCCCGAATTAGAGAAAGCCTGCTCTTCGGTGATCTCAATCACCACCGCCTGTGGTGCAACCCCATAGCGTTCAAAGAGCGAGCAAATCTCGATGGCCACCTCTTTTTGCATCAACGTCAGGGGCATCAGATTGACAGAAAAACGCACTCCGGCATGCGTCGCTGGATGATCGCGCAGCCACACCAGTAATTTTTCCATCACGCACATGTCGAAGCGGTGGCTCAGGTTAAACTGGGCAATCAGCGGTATAAAGCGGTCTGGGGTGATGATCTCGCCCTCGCTTTCCATGCGCGTCAGTATTTCGTAATACCCGCTACCATCTGCCTTCTGGATTGGCTGAGCGTATAAATGAAACTGTCCGGCATCCAGAGCATGTTTGATGCGCGCTAACATCAAAACCCGCTCGGTTGTTTGTCCTGATGCCACCTCGAGGCTATTGGTGAGCGCCAGTACATTATGCGCTCCGCAAGATTGCTCAGCCAGCCAGCTGAGCTGCCCCAGCGTATGGTGTAACTTCTCACCGTTCTCAACCATTCCCCAGGAAGCGCCAAATTCAATATCCAGCCCGGTGTTGTTCCAGACAATCTTACGGCTGTTCAGCTGATCGACCATATGCTGCAGGCGCTCAGCGGTTCCCGGCCCCAGCAATACCAGCACCAGTTCGCTGCCCGGGAGCTGGAAAAGCCGCTCATCTTTTTGCAAAAATGGCTGCAGCGAGGTGGTCACCATCCGTTTGCAATGTACCCGCATAAGAATGCCGTAGTGACGACTCAAGAACTCGAGGTTGTCCATTCGCAGACAGCACACTTTGGCATCAGGGTGGTCCTGCAAAAAATCTTCCAGTGCACGAATGTTCGGTAAACCGGTCAGCGGATCGGTTAGCGCCCTGTCCTGCCAGTCCTGCTTCAGCCACTCGCTGCGCTGATAAATCCGCGACATGTAGAGCAAACAGATGGCGAAAGAGATAAGGACAGACAAAATAAAGGAGAGCGAATGGCCTGACTCCACGCCATTGAGGAAATTATAGTTATAGGTCAACAGCAGAAGTGCGGATGCCGCCCAGAAAAGAGAAATGAGCGCGTAGCTCAGGCGACTGATCCCTAACGTAAAGAGAATAAAAATCACTGGCATTAAATAGCCCGCAATAATAGGTGACTCAAAAGGAGCACATAAAATTGCGAGGATGACGATTAAAAGCATCAGCCAGACTAATATATATAGCGATTTCTTTTGAAAAAACACGGGCTTCACACTGCGTCGCCAGAAGGTGATGGCATAACGTGGATTAATTATCATTCTTAACGGATAATAGAACATCATGGTAAATATCAACGCCGCGCAGATCAGACTTTGTATATCGACTACGTTATAAATTGCGGTACCTTCACCGAAGAAGGTTGAGATAGTAACCGGGAAATGGAACAAATAACCTGCCAGGTACATCGACACTTTTATGCCTATCGGTACCATAAAGCCGAGCCAAAATATCCGTAACCCAATATGCTTGTTCGGCACGCAGTAGCGCCAGCGCTTGCCCAGTATGATCCTGAGGATGCCGCACCCCGCAAACACCGAGAACGTCTGACAGAACAATAAAACTGAATATTGTAGCGGTGCTAAATCAATGCTGAATATATTAGTGATAGTAAAACTTAACAGAACAGGAATAACCGCCCGACGCCCAAATACCAGAATAACCGCCAGCATTACGCTTAAAGGCAGCCATGCTAAATATACGTCATGACCATTAACAACAGCGCGCGGAGAGATATAACGGGAGAATGGCACCGCAACCAGGCAAAGTGCCAGGGCAGTTATAAATATCTTTACATTATTGTAAGTTTTTCTATTCATTAAGTTAGATAATCTATTTTCCATTCGTATCATTGACCGGATGGATAATAGGTTTATTAATTGCGCGAATCAAGTTGAAGTCTATTTATAGACCGCTTTATTGATTTTGATTGAGGTGAGGTACAAAAACACCTCTATTTCAGCAACAAATTAGGGTGAAGAGTTTTACAAAAGCATAAAAAAACCCCCGTCTTTCGACGAGGGTTCAAATTTTGGTGGAGCTAAGCGGGATCGAACCGCTGACCTCTTGCATGCCATGCAAGCGCTCTCCCAGCTGAGCTATAGCCCCACCGTA
>NZ_JBFUPR010000012.1:180-3365 GCF_041360735.1 Enterobacter sp. RCC_40 | reverse complement strand
TTGGTGGAGCTAAGCGGGATCGAACCGCTGACCTCTTGCATGCCATGCAAGCGCTCTCCCAGCTGAGCTATAGCCCCACATGTTGACTTTACTGACCGCACTCTGTTGGGTTCAGAGTGTGGTGGAGCTAAGCGGGATCGAACCGCTGACCTCTTGCATGCCATGCAAGCGCTCTCCCAGCTGAGCTATAGCCCCATCGTAAAGCTGTCATGTTGACGGGCGGCATAATATGAATTCCGCTGCGGAGTGTCAACGGCAAAATCAATGACGGCGGTTCAATCGCCGAAAAATCATGCAAATGAATCACTTTGCGAGTCTGCTCGCAGTCATGAGTTAAGCCTGTCACATTTTCCTCTAAAACGGTGCTATAAAATGAGCCGTTAATTAACCCCACGAATATTCAGGAAATTGCATGATCAAGGAACGAATGACGCCAGAAGAGTTAGCCCTGCTCACTGGCTATAGCCGCCAGACCATCAATAAATGGGTACGCAAAGAGGGTTGGATTACATCGCCAAAACCAGGAGTCCAGGGCGGCAAAGCGCGTCTGGTGCACGTTAATGAAAAAGTGCGTGAGTTTATCCGCAGCGCGCGCCGGGCAAGTGAAACGTCTGAGATACCAGAAAGTGCCAGCCATGATGGCTCGCTTCACTCCCTGCTCCTGACGCTGGCAAATGAAATGACGCCGGAAGAGCAAAGGCAGATGACATCACTGTTACTGCGGGAAGGGATTACCGGATTGTTGCAACGTTTAGGGATACGCGACCAGAACTGATATGAAAAGATTCCGTAGCAAAATGACCACCGAAGAGCTGGCAGAAAATTTGGGTGTTGCACGGCAAACGGTGAACCGCTGGATACGCCAGCAGGGATGGAAAACCGAGGGTGTCAATGGGGTGAAAGGCGGACGTGCACGGCTGATTCATATTGATGCCCGCGTGAAGGAGCACATCATGAGCCTCCCGGCTGTCCGTAACCGTCAGGCGGTGTACCATCTGGCGGAGGTGACATCGTTGTACAGTGAACCCTCCTCTACTCTGCGTCCTGGGATCATCGAGACGCTGGAGAATATGACGCACCTTGAGCAGGAGCGTCTGGATGCCTTACTAAAGCGTGAAGGGATACGCGGCTTTCTTGCACGTCTCGGCATTGCTGAATTTAATGCATAAAAAAACGGCAGGTCTCCCTGCCGTTTTTCATGGTTCAGGCGTTATTACTGCTGATTTTCGCGCTCAGTAATAAAATCCAGCGCCTTGTTAATGCGCGCTACGCTGCGTGATTTACCAATGGCATGAACGGTAACATCGAGTGCCGGAGACTGACCCGCACCGGTGACTGCCACACGCAGTGGCATACCCACTTTGCCCATACCAACTTCCAGCTCATCTGCCGTCGCCTGAATGGCATGATGCACATTCTCGGCAGTCCAGTCAGTCATCGCCGCCAGTTTGTCACGCACCACTTCGAGTGGCTGACGCGCAACCGGACGCAGGTGCTTCTTCGCCGCGTCCGCGTCGAACTCGTCAAACTCTTCATAGAAGTAGCGGCAGCTTTCAGCGATCTCTTTCAGCGTTTTGCAACGCTCGCCGAGCAGTTTCACCAGTTCCGCCAGTTCAGGGCCAGTACGAGTATCAATATTTGCCTGCTCGATGTGCCACTGCAGGTATGTCGCCACATATTCCGGCTGCATGGTATTGATGTAGTGGTGGTTCAGCCAGAGCAGCTTATCAGTGTTAAACGCGCTCGCAGATTTGCTCACCGCGCCCAGAGAGAACAGATTGATCATTTCTTCACGGCTAAAGATCTCCTGATCGCCGCTGGACCAGCCCAGACGCACCAGATAGTTCAGAAGCGCTTCCGGCAGATAGCCGTCGTCGCGGTACTGCATGACGCTGACCGCACCGTGGCGTTTAGACAGTTTTTTGCCGTCGTCGCCATTGATCATGGACACGTGCGCATAGACCGGAACAGGGGCGTTCAGCGCTTTCAGGATGTTGATTTGACGTGGGGTGTTGTTGATATGGTCTTCGCCACGGATAACATGCGTGATTTCCATATCCCAGTCGTCAACCACAACGCAGAAGTTATAGGTTGGGGAACCGTCGGTGCGGCGGATGATCAGATCGTCCAGCTCCTGGTTGCTGAATTCGATCGGGCCACGGATCTGGTCGTCAAAAATTACCGAGCCGTCCTGCGGGTTAGCAAAACGCACCACGCACGGTTCATCAGCTGCATGCTCGCTATGGTCATGGCGGCAGCGGCCGTCATAACGCGGTTTTTCACCCTTCGCCATCTGATCTTCACGCAGCGCATCAAGGCGTTCTTTGGAGCAATAGCATTTATACGCTGTACCCGCGACCAGCATCTCATCAATCACGGCGTTGTAGCGGTCAAAACGTTTGGTCTGGAAATACGGGCCTTCGTCCCACTCCAGATTGAGCCAGTTCATACCATCCATAATGGCTTCAATTGCTTCCGGCGTGGAGCGCTCGAGATCGGTGTCTTCAATACGCAGTACGAACTCACCTTTGTTGTGGCGTGCAAAAAGCCAGGAATAGAGAGCGGTACGTGCACCACCGACGTGCAGATAGCCTGTCGGGCTCGGCGCGAAGCGAGTTTTGATTTTCATGAAATGGCCTTACGTTATAAAGATGCCGGCAATCGGCAAATCCTGGGAAAAAAACAATGGGCAATATTCTATCACTGTGGGGGGATTCCTCAATGTTGATCCCTTTATCGTGAGGGAGTTTGCGATTTTTGTTTAGAAATCATGCGTCATCGCCCGTTTCGCGATCGTTTTGTTTAATTTTACGACGAACGAATAAAAACTTTAGAAAATGCGTTGACTCATTTTCAACTCTCCCTATAATGCGACTCCACACAGCGGGGGTGATTAGCTCAGTTGGTAGAGCATCTCCTTTACACGGAGGGGGTCGGCGGTTCGAGCCCGTCATCACCCACCATCTACTTAAGTAGACTCGCAGTGTAGATAAGTATTGAGATTGGGCGATTAGCTCAGTTGGTAGAGCATCTCCTTTACACGGAGGGGGTCGGCGGTTCGAGCCCGTCATCGCCCACCATTCTCACCTTATCGCAGCAGTTCCGAAATGGGCGATTAGCTCAGTTGGTAGAGCATCTCCTTTACACGGAGGGGGTCGGCGGTTCGAGCCCGTCATCGCCCACCA
>NZ_JBFUPR010000012.1:0-81 GCF_041360735.1 Enterobacter sp. RCC_40 | reverse complement strand
ATTTCGGGTCGTTAGCTCAGTTGGTAGAGCAGTTGACTTTTAATCAATTGGTCGCAGGTTCGAATCCTGCACGACCCACCA
>NZ_JBFUPR010000011.1:0-81116 GCF_041360735.1 Enterobacter sp. RCC_40 | reverse complement strand
GCCGCTTCGTTTTCGCTGCGGCGCGGGGTGTGCATATTACGCTTTCCCGCTTCAGAGTCAAGCATTTATTTTCGCTTGTCTCTGTTGGCGTTCATCTCTGAACCCCGCTAACCCGGCGGCGTGTGTGCCGTTGTTCCGTGTCAGTGGAGGCGCATTATAGGGAGTTATTCTGAAGTGACAAGCACAAAATACAAAAAACTTTTCGTTCGCTCACTTTTCAAACGTCACGCCTATTTAAGCCGCGAATCGCCTGATAAATGTGCGATCTCCCGCGCAAAACTGGCGACCTGCGACCAGTCGGTATACACCACCTCTTTGCGCGTATCGGTTTCGCCGCCGGTCATCTTCATAATGAGGCGAATCATAAAGCGGTCAAACCAGCGATAGCGCGGATAACGCAGCGCGCCGGCAAAGACGGCGCTGATGTCCGGCTGCCACGGAGAGCTCAACAGAAACTTGCGCGTATAGCTGTTGGTCTGCGGCGTACGTTTCTCAGGTTTACGCGCCACCAGATTGACCGAGTAAAAAGCCCCGGGCAGTTTATTGAGTACTGCCGTATGCTTTTTCACAAAACGATCCAGCGCCGGATGGAAATGCCCATAACGAATAGACGCGCCAATAACCACACGGTCGTAATCCTGCCAGGCTATCTGCTCCGTGCGGTTCAGGTTCACCACATCAGAGTAAATCCCCAGCTCTTTTAATTCTGAAGCCAGATATGAGGCAATCTCACGCGTTTGCCCATCCCGCGTAGAGAAAAGAATAAGTGTTTTCACCGACGACTCCTTACTCGCGCCAGAATGTTGGGGTGAACAGCACCAGCAGCGTAAAGACCTCCAGACGACCAAACAGCATGTTGGCGATGAGGATCCATTTCGCGACCGGGTTCATACTGGCAAAGTTATCCGCCACAACCCCCAGGCCAGGTCCGAGGTTATTCAACGTTGCAACGACGGAAGCAAAGGCAGAGAAATCATCCACCCCCGTCGCGATAATCGCCAGCATACTGACGATGAAGACCAGCGCATAGGCCGAGAAGAACCCCCACACCGCTTCAAGAATACGTTCCGGCAGGGCACGGTTACCCAGTTTGATGCTGTAAACCGCGTTCGGGTGGACCAGACGTTTAAGTTCACGGTTCCCCTGCTTAAACAACAGCAGAATACGGATCACCTTCAGGCCACCGCCCGTCGACCCCGCACACCCCCCGATGAACGCAGAACACAGCAGCAGTACCGGCAGGAACAGCGGCCAGCGCGCAATACTGTCCGTTGTAAAACCGGCGGTGGTTGCCATCGACACCACCTGGAAGAACGCCTGATTTAACGTAGTCAACGCGGAGTTATAGACATCGTGGAACCACAACACCACGGTACAGATGATGACCAGCGTAAGCTGGACACCAATGAACATGCGAAACTCCGGGTCACGCCAGTACACCTTCAGGCTACGCCCGCTGAGTAAGGAGAAGTGCAGACCGTAGTTACAGCCGGAAATCAGCAGGAAGATGGCAATGATCGTGTTAATGGTGGGGCTGTCGAAGTAACCCACGCTGGCATCGTGGGTCGAGAACCCGCCGATGGCGATCGTCGCAAAGCTGTGCCCGATAGCGTCGAATGCAGGCATCCCGGCAAACCATAATGCTAACGCACAGGCGACCGTCAGTAAGACATAGATAAGCCACAGGGTTTTCGCCGTCTCGGCTATGCGCGGGCGCATCTTGTTATCTTTCAGTGGACCCGGCATTTCCGCACGGTAAAGCTGCATCCCCCCGACGCCAAGAATAGGCAGAATGGCCACTGCCAGGACGATGATCCCCATCCCCCCGAACCATTGCAGCATCTGGCGATAAAAGAGAATGGCATGCGGTAAGGAATCCAGCCCGACCAGCGTGGTCGCCCCGGTCGTCGTTAAACCCGAGAACGATTCAAAAAACGCATCCGTGACGGTCAGATTAGGCTGTTCAGAGAAGATAAAGGGTAGCGCACCCACGCTTCCCAGCACTGTCCAGAACAGAACAACAATCAAAAACCCTTCGCGAGATTTCAGCTCACCCTTTTGACGACGGTTTGGCCACCACAGCAGAGAGCCAATCGCCAGCGCGACAAAGAAGGTCTGGGTAAATGCCCGCCCCGCGCCGTCCCGGTAGATAAGCGCTACCAGTCCTGGGAGAATCATCGTCCCGGAAAAAAGTATGACCAGCAGTCCAACGATTCGGGTAATGGCACGAAAATGCATCTCTGCCGCTTCCTTTGGTATTCAAAAAAGTGAGGTGGGGATTATTCTTCAATCGGCAGCAATTGCAACGAACCGCGACTAAAATCCGCCAGCTTTGCTGAAAAAGCAGCCAGTTCCGCCTGCGGAAGCGCCACGCGTAGTTGCACCATTGCCTGATAGTCACTGTGCGCGATGACGCCGTTAAACTGCTTTAGCAATGCCTCAATGCCGGATAACTGACCGTAATCGCACAGTAAAGTATATTCGGTGAGCGGCGTTTTGCGGGTGGTAATCAGCATATTCAGTGCCTGCTGAACCCCACCGCCATACGCTTTAACCAGTCCACCCGTGCCTAATAAGATACCGCCATAGTAGCGAACGACCACGGCGGTGATTTCACCCACGCCGCTGCCCATCAACTGGGAGAGCATGGGTTTACCGGCTGTGCCTGCCGGTTCACCGTCATCGGAAAACCCCAGCTGTTGTGAATCGTTCGGCGGCCCTGCCACCCACGCCACGCAGTGGTGACGTGCGTCAGGGTGCTGCGCGCGAACGGACTCAACAAACGCTTTTGCCGCCTCAACGCCGTCGGTATGTGCCAGCAGCGTAATGAATCGACTCTTCTTAATTTCCTCAACAAAGGTGACCGGTTCAGCCGGTATCAGCCAGCTATCCATCAGGCCAGCTTCAGGTCTCGCGTCATATTCTCAATACCGTTTTCGTGGATCACCACGTTGTCTTCGATACGAATACCGCCAAACGGTTTCAGCGCTTCAATTTTGTCCCAGTTGAAGTGCTTGCTGAACGGGCCTTCACGCCATGGCGCTAACAGCGATTCGATAAAGTAGATACCCGGCTCGATGGTCAGCACCATACGCGGCTCAAGAATACGCGTGCAGCGCAGGTAAGGATATTTAGACGGCGCGGCCAGGTGCGTACCGGTATCGTCCTGCATAAAACCGGCAACATCATGAACCTGCAGGCCCAGCGGGTGACCAATACCGTGCGGCATGAACGGGCCGGTCAGATCGTTTTCCACCATCGCCTCTTCGCTCATGTCTTTCACGATCTGGTGCTTACGCAGCAGTTTAGCGATGCGCTGATGGAACTGGATGTGGTAATCCACATAGCTGGTTCCCGCTTTCATGGTGCTAATAAGCGCCAGTTGCTCATCGTTAACGTCTTTAATCAACTGTGCAAAATCGGTATCCGCATTTGCCGCCCAGGTGCGGGTCAGGTCGGCCGCATAGCCGTTGTACTCTGCCCCGGCGTCCAACAGGAAGCTGCGCATCTCGGATGGCACCTGGTGATCGAGCCTGGTGTAGTGCAGAACGGACGCATGCTCATTCAGCGCGACGATGTTGCTGTAAGGGACATCAGTGTCACGGTGGCCGGTGGCGGTCAGATACGCCTGGTTAATATCGAACTCGCTCATGCCAGACTGGAACGCTTCATGCGCAGCACGGTGACCGTTTACCGCCGTTTTTTGCGCTTCACGCATGCAGTAAAGTTCGTAGTCGGTCTTATAAGCGCGATAGTAGTGCAGATAATCCAGAACCCCTTTCGGATTGAGTTTATCCGCCGGAATATCCAGACCGAGCGCACGCTCAGGAACCGGGCCAATATAAGCAATGTTGCCGCGCCCGGCTGGCAGGAGGCTGCCAATGCCATCGGCTTTTGGTAAAGCGATAACGTCCACTTCTTCCGTCCAGAAGCTGGTCGGCAGCGGCTCAACGTTGTGCCAGTAATCGACAGGCAAATAGAACCACAGTTTCGGCTTGTTCACCCCGTCCACCAGCAACCAGCAATTTGGGACCTGCGTGACGGGCACCCAGGCTTTGAACTGCGGGTTGACCTTAAACGGATACGCATGGTCATCCAGGAAGGTGTTAATCAGCTCTCCGGAGTGGATTAACAGCGCATCCAGCTTAAAGCGCGCCAGTACATCACGGGTACGTTCCTGTAGGGTAACGATATGATTTTTATAAAGCGAAGCCAGTGAGTCCATCTTTCTTCCTTTCATTTTTCTGAGCTCAAGTCATCGCATCTTAGCACACCTGACTCCGACTGCGTGATTTCCACCGACCGTGATCAATGCAGCAATTTCTTAATGAGAAATTTGCATTTTATTAACATAAATCCCACACTCCGTCTCATCTGGTATGACCAGATCCACTTGCTGGATTCAGGAGACTGACATGCTCTACAAAGGCGACACCCTGTACCTCAACTGGCTGGAAGATGGCATTGCCGAACTGGTGTTCGATGCCCCCGGCTCAGTCAACAAGCTTGATACCGCGACGGTGGCCAGTCTTGGCCAGGCGCTGGATGTGCTTGAAAAACAATCTGAATTAAAAGGACTGCTGCTGCGCTCAAACAAAGCGGCTTTTATTGTCGGTGCAGATATCACCGAATTCCTTTCACTGTTCCAGGTCCCGGAAGAACAGCTGAGCCAGTGGCTGCACTTTGCCAACAGCGTCTTTAATCGTCTGGAAGATCTGCCTGTTCCGACAGTCTCCGCCGTTAACGGCTACGCGCTGGGCGGCGGCTGCGAGTGCGTGCTGGCGACCGACTATCGTCTGGCCACGCCAGACCTGCGCATCGGCCTGCCGGAAACAAAACTGGGCATCATGCCAGGCTTTGGCGGTTCCGTACGCATGCCACGCATGCTGGGTGCCGATAGCGCCCTGGAGATCATCGCCGCCGGTAAAGATGTCGGGGCGGAACAGGCGCAGAAAATAGGCCTGGTGGACGGTGTGGTTAAACCAGAAAAACTGATTGAAGGCTCCCTCGCCATTCTCCATCAGGCCATTAATGGCGACCTCGACTGGAAAGCCAAACGTCAGCCGAAGCTTGAACCGTTGAAACTCAGCAAAATTGAAGCCGCCATGAGCTTCACCATCGCCAAAGGGATGGTGATGCAGACGGCAGGCAAACACTACCCCGCGCCCATTACCGCCGTTAAAACGATTGAAGCCGCGGCCCGCTTTGGCCGTGATGAAGCGCTGAAACTGGAAAACCAAAGCTTTGTTCCGCTGGCGCACACTAATGAAGCTCGCGCACTGGTGGGCATCTTCCTGAACGATCAATTCGTGAAAGGTAAGGCGAAACAGCTGACCAAAAATGTTGAGACGCCAAAACATGCGGCGGTACTCGGTGCAGGCATTATGGGCGGCGGCATCGCTTATCAGTCGGCCTGGAAAGGCGTGCCTGTGGTGATGAAAGACATCAGCGAGAAATCCCTGACGCTGGGCATGACCGAAGCGGCCAAGCTGCTGAATAAACAGCTGGAACGCGGCAAAATTGACGGTCTGAAACTCTCAGGGGTGATCTCGACAATCCACCCGACCCTGGACTATAGCGGTTTCGACCGTGTGGATGTGGTCGTTGAAGCGGTCGTTGAGAACCCGAAAGTCAAAAAAGCGGTGCTGGCGGAAACCGAAGAGAAGGTTCGTCCTGATACCGTACTGGCCTCAAACACCTCCACCATCCCGATTAGCGAACTGGCAGACGTTCTGAAGCGCCCGGAAAAGTTCTGCGGTATGCACTTCTTTAACCCGGTGCACCGTATGCCGCTTGTCGAAGTGATCCGTGGGGAAAAAACCTCTGACGAAACGATCGCCAAAGTCGTGGCATGGGCCAGCAAAATGGGCAAAACCCCAATCGTGGTCAACGACTGTCCGGGCTTCTTCGTCAACCGCGTGCTGTTCCCGTACTTCGCCGGTTTCAGCCAGCTCCTGCGCGACGGTGCGGATTTCCGCAAAGTCGACAAAGTGATGGAAAAACAGTTCGGCTGGCCGATGGGTCCGGCGTATCTGCTGGATGTGGTCGGCATTGACACCGCACACCACGCCCAGGCGGTGATGGCGGCAGGCTTCCCGCAGCGCATGCAGAAAGATTACCGCGACGCCATTGACGCCCTGTTTGACGCCAGCCGCTTTGGTCAGAAAAACGGCCTGGGCTTCTGGCGCTATAAAGAAGACAGCAAAGGTAAACCGAAGAAAGAAGAAGACGCGGCGGTGGATGGCCTGCTGGCCGACGTCAGCCAGCCGAAACGTGACTTCACCGACGATGAAATCATCGCCCGAATGATGATTCCAATGATCAACGAAGTGGTGCGTTGCCTGGAAGAAGGCATTATCGCCAGCCCGGCAGAAGCCGATATGGCGCTGGTGTACGGCCTCGGCTTCCCTCCGTTCCACGGCGGCGCGTTCCGCTGGCTGGATACGCTCGGCAGCGCCCGTTATCTCGATATGGCTCAGCAGTACCAGCACCTCGGCCCGCTGTATGACGTGCCGGAAGGTCTGCGTAACAAAGCGCGCCATAACGAACCCTATTACCCAGCAGTTGAGCCAGCCCGTCCGGTTGGCGAGCTGAAAACGGCTTAAGGAGTCACAATGGAAAAGGTTGTCATTGTTGATGCGATTCGCACCCCGATGGGCCGTTCAAAAGGCGGTGCATTCCGTAATGTGCGCGCGGAAGACCTCTCCGCGCACCTGATGCGTAGCCTGCTGGCGCGTAACCCGGCACTGGACCCCGCTGCGCTCGACGATATTTACTGGGGCTGTGTACAACAAACCCTCGAACAGGGCTTTAACATCGCCCGTAACGCTTCGCTGCTGGCGGAGATCCCGCATTCAGTTCCGGCGGTGACCGTTAACCGTCTGTGTGGTTCGTCAATGCAGGCGCTGCACGATGCGGCACGCATGATCATGACCGGTGATGCGCAGGCCTGTCTGGTCGGCGGCGTGGAGCACATGGGCCACGTGCCGATGAGCCACGGGGTTGATTTCCACCCGGGCATGAGCCGTAACGTGGCGAAAGCGGCGGGAATGATGGGCCTGACCGCTGAGATGCTTTCCCGCCTCCACGGCATCAGCCGCGAAATGCAGGATACCTTTGCCGCGCGCTCCCACGCACGCGCCTGGGCCGCAACGCAATCCGGCGCATTTAAGCATGAGATCATCCCAACCGGTGGTCACGATGCTGACGGCGTTTTGAAGCAGTTCAGCTACGATGAAGTGATTCGCCCGGAAACCACTGTAGAAACCCTTTCTACGCTGCGCCCGGCGTTTGACCCGGTCACCGGTACGGTAACGGCAGGCACCTCGTCTGCCCTATCTGACGGGGCCGCCGCGATGCTGGTGATGAGTGAAAGCCGTGCCCGCGAGTTAGGCCTGACGCCTCGCGCCCGGGTGCGTTCGATGGCGGTGGTGGGTTGCGATCCGTCCATTATGGGTTACGGTCCGGTGCCGGCCTCGAAGCTGGCGCTGAAAAAAGCAGGCTTAACCACCAGTGATATCGATCTGTTTGAGATGAACGAAGCCTTTGCCGCGCAGATCCTGCCGTGCATCAAAGATCTGGGCCTGATGGATCAGATAGACGACAAGATTAACCTCAATGGCGGCGCGATCGCCCTCGGTCACCCGCTGGGTTGTTCCGGGGCACGCATCAGCACCACGCTGATTAACCTGATGGAACGCAAAGACGCTCAGTTTGGTCTGGCGACGATGTGTATCGGGCTGGGTCAGGGTATCGCGACGGTATTTGAGCGAGTGTAAATCTTCGAGGGGTTCTTACAGCCAGTGTCGCCAGAACACGGCGGCACGCGAGCGGCACCCGATGCGCTTACGGAAGTAAGGGATTCGGGTGAGCACGCGCAGCCAACGCAGTTATGGCGCCAGTGGCGAAGAGATAAAGTTTAGTTGCCGTTCTTCCCGCCTGTCAGGGGCGGGTTTTTTATTTAAATGAACGCGAACGCATCGCCGAAGAGACGGTCTTCACGCGCGTCACGTTCGTTGCAGAACAGATCACGGGCAATTTTCGCCATCTCAAAACGGCCAGCAATATAGATATCATGTCCCGCCAGCGTGCCGTGATCCTGCAGCACCGCCGTCAGTACCGTACCGCTGCGCCCACGCCAGCCCTCTTCAGGCTGCTCCACCACCGGCTCAATGCGCAGGTGTGGATGATTGACGCTTAATGCTTCCAGTTCAGACAGGTCGTAGAGATGTTTCTCTTCGCGGCCGCCCCAGTAGATGGTGATATCGCGATCCGGGTTACGCGCCAGGGCCGTCAGCAGGATAGAGCGCACGTAAGAGAAACCCGTTCCCCCCGCAATTAGGATCAGCGGACGGTCTTCATCTTCACGCAGCCAGGCATCACCATGAGGAATATCCACCACGATTTCACGTTCTTTCAGAATGCGATCCATGACGGCCATCGCATACAGGTTAAGCTCAGACGCACCAATATGAAGCTCAATAAATTCCTGCTCTGCTGGCGTAGAAGCCATAGAGAAGGGACGCTTATCACGCTCATCCATCACGACCATCAAGTACTGACCGGCGCGGAAAGAGAATGCCGCTTCAGGTACTAAACGGACGCGATATACGGTGTCGGTGATAGCATCTACCGAGGTCACTTTACAGCTTAAGGTTGTCATTCGCTCTCTCTGTCGTGAAGTCTATAGGGCTTAACGGCCTGTTTCAGGTTTACCGTTATTCATTATGGCCAGTTCATCCCAGATCGCGTCAATGCGCGCGGTCACGGCAGGATCTTTTTTGATCGGTCGACCCCATTCACGCTCGGTTTCGCCGGGCCATTTGTTTGTGGCATCCAGTCCCATTTTTGAGCCAAGGCCGGAGACCGGCGAGGCAAAATCCAGATAATCTATCGGCGTGTTTTCGACTAACACCGTATCGCGCGCCGGATCCATTCGCGTAGTAATGGCCCAGATAACGTCATTCCAGTCGCGGGCGTTAACATCATCATCGCAGACAATAACAAATTTGGTATACATAAACTGGCGCAGGAAAGACCATACGCCCATCATCACGCGTTTAGCGTGACCAGGATATTGCTTCTTCATCGTCACCACCGCCAGGCGATACGAACACCCTTCCGGTGGCAGGTAAAAATCAACAATTTCCGGGAACTGCTTTTGCAGGATCGGCACAAACACTTCGTTCAGCGCCACTCCCAGTACCGCCGGTTCATCCGGTGGACGTCCGGTATAGGTGGAGTGGTAAATCGCATCTTCACGCTGGGTGATGTGCGTGACGGTAAACACCGGGAAGTTATCAACTTCGTTGTAATAGCCGGTGTGGTCACCGTATGGCCCTTCCGGTGCCATTTCGCCCTGCTCAAGGTAACCTTCCAGAACGATCTCCGCGCTGGCAGGAACTTCAAGGTCATTAGAAATACACTTCACGACTTCGGTTTTGGTTCCGCGCAGCAGGCCTGCAAAGGCATATTCGGACAGCGTATCCGGCACTGGCGTTACCGCCCCCAGAATCGTGGCCGGATCGGCGCCTAACGCAACGGAAACCGGGAAACGCTCGCCCGGGTGTTCAGCACACCACTCCTGGAAATCCAGGGCACCGCCACGATGTGACAACCAGCGCATGATGAGCTTATTCTTGCCAATCAGCTGCTGGCGGTAAATACCCAGATTTTGTCGCTCTTTGTGCGGACCACGCGTGACGGTGAGCCCCCAGGTGATAAGCGGCGCAGCATCTTCAGGCCAGCATTGCATGACAGGAATTTTTGTCAGATCCACCGCATCGCCTTCCAGCACTTTCTGCTGACACGGTGCGCCGCGCAGACGTTTGGTTGGCATGTTAAGCACCTGCTTAAACTGCGGCAGTTTATCGAACAGATCGCGGAAACCTTTCGGTGGCTCTGGCTCTTTCAGAAACGCCAGCAGTTTACCCACTTCGCGCAGCGCCGTGACGTCCTCCTGTCCCATCCCCAACGCCACACGGCGCGGTGTACCAAACAGGTTGCACAGCACCGGCATCGAATACCCTTTTGGGTTTTCAAACAGTAAAGCGGGGCCACCGGCACGCAGGGTGCGGTCAGCAATTTCTGTCATTTCCAGATAAGGATCAACAGGAAGTGTAATGCGTTTGAGTTCGCCCTGCTTTTCCAGCAGCGTCAGGAAGTCGCGGAGATCGTGGTATTTCATGCAGTTAGTCATGGCCTCTCTGTAAGCGCTTCATTATACGGCGTAAGCCTGCTTGATGCTGTAATTTTGTTAAATTAGCGTGAACTTATGCATTCTGTTCCCTTTTCCCCCATTATAATCAACTTAGCGATCCCGCCAGGGTTTTGATATGCTTGCGCCCCGAACTAAGGGAAAGAGTGATTATGCAGGCCTGGTATTTACTGTATTGCAAACGCGGGCAACTTCAGCGCGCGCAGGAACATCTTGAACGTCAGTCTGTAAATTGCCTGACACCCGTGATCACGCTTGAAAAAATGCAGCGCGGGAAGCGCACGACCGTCAGTGAGCCATTATTCCCGAACTATCTGTTCGTTGAGTTCGACCCGGAAGTGATTCACACCACGACCATCAGCGCCACACGCGGTGTCAGCCACTTTGTGCGTTTTGGCGCTCACCCGGCAACGGTCCCGTCAACGGTGATTCATCAGCTTTCGGTGTACCAGCAACCTGAAGGCATCACCGATCCGGAAACCCCCTACGCAGGCGACAGCGTCGTCATCACTGAAGGGGCTTTCGAGGGCTTACAGGCGATTTTCGCCGAGCCTGACGGTGAAGCACGCTCCATGCTGCTGCTCAACCTGCTGAATAAACAGGTATTGCAGAGCGTGAAAAACACCGACTTCCGCAAAGTTTAAACGTCTATCCCGAACAGGCGACGCACGTTGTCATCCGTCTGTGCGCACAGCCAGTGCGGGTCTTCTCCGCGCCAGCGCGCTACGCTCTCAAGAATATGCCCCAGATAGGCCGGTTCGTTACGTCGAGAAGCCGGTTTGGGTTGCATATCTCGCGGCAGCAGATAAGGTGCGTCGGTTTCAACAAGCAAGCGGTCCGCCGGGATCACCGGCAACAGCTCGCGAAGCTCAAGCCCGCGACGTTCATCGCAAACCCAGCCGGTAATGCCCAGATATAACCCGCGTTCCAGACAATCCAGCGCTGCCTGCCGTGAACCGGTAAAGCAGTGCAGTACCGCACCGGGCAGTTTATCGAGCCAGGGTTCCAGTAAGGCGAGGAAGCGCTCATGCGCGTCACGGCAGTGCATAAACACAGGCATTCCAAGCTCCGCCGCCAGGGCGAGCTGGGCGGTGAAGGCCTTTTCCTGTTCGGCTGGTGTGGAAAAGTTACGGTTGAAATCGAGACCGCATTCGCCAATGGCCACGACTTCAGGGGTTTTCGCCAGCCTGTGTATGATTTCAGCGCTCTGCGGCGTCCACTGGCTGCTGTCATGAGGATGCACGCCAGCGGTTGACCAGCAGCGATCATAGCGCTGAGCAAGCTGCTGCGCCTGCTCGCTTTCTTGCAGGTTGGTTCCCGTCAGGAGCAGCCCTTTCACCCCGGCGGCAAAAGCACGCGCGACGACTTCATCGCAGTCTTTCGCAAACTGCGAGCTGGTCAGGTTGAGTCCGATATCAAACATGCGATTCCCCATAGCACAACCGCCCTGACGGGCGGCTGGTTTTACTCTTCAGTGGTCTTTTCCGACGTATCGTCTTCGTCATCCGACCGACGCCCTTTTCCCACGTAGAAACGCGAGAAGAATACGCCGACTTCAAACAGACAATACATCGGTATTGCCAGCAGCGTTTGTGAGAAGACGTCAGGTGGTGTGAGCAGCATGCCAACCACAAACGCGCCGACCAGGATATACGGGCGCTTCTTACGCAGGTCATCAGGGGTCGTCACTCCTACCCAGCAAAGCAGCACAATGGCTACCGGCACTTCGAATGCCACGCCGAACGCCATAAACAGCGCCATCACAAAGCTAAGGTAGCTGGCGATATCCGTCGACACCTGAACCCCTTCCGGCGCGGTATGCGTCAGGAAGCCAAAAGCCAGCGGGAAGACAACAAAGTAGGCGAACGCCATGCCGATATAGAACAGCAGCGAGCTGGATACCAGCAGCGGGATCACTAGCTTGCGTTCATGCTTGTACAGCGCTGGCGCCACAAACGCCCACACCTGATAAAGAATGACCGGCGCAGAGGCAATCAGCGATACCCAGAAGGTGAGCTTAATAGGGGTAAAGAACGGTGATGCAACGTCGGTTGCGATCATCGTTGCCCCCAGCGGCATCTGCTTGATCAGCGGCGCAGAGACAACCTGGTAGATATCATTGGCGAAATAGACCAGGCATAAGAAAATGAGGAAAACCGCGATAATGCAGTTTAACAGGCGCTTACGCAGCTCTATGAGGTGCGTAATCAGCGGTTGGGTATCATCTACTGCCATGTTTACGCTTTATCACTCGACGAGGGGGATGATTCGGAAACAGGTGCGGCGGGCTTAACGTCAGCCGCTTTTACCACCGGTGCTTCCGGCTGCACCTGTTTTTTCGGTTCAGATTCCTGCGGCGTTTGTTCAGGCGCGGTAGCCTGATGCTCCGCGCTGGCAGGCGTAACGCCCTCGCGCTGCGCTTCGCTGTCCTTCACCACCGGGTTGTGGATGGTGTTGGCTTCATCGCTCGCCTTTTCAGGATCGTTGACGCTGTAGGAGCGCTTCATGGATTCTGCCGCTTCACGCAGTTCATCCATTGAGGCTTTCAGTTCAGGCGTCAGGTTATCCATGCTCGCCTTTTCCACCTTTTTCAGGCTTTCCTGAAACTCCTGCAGCTTAAGTTCCTGCGCCAGCTCATTTTGTACGGTCGAAGCCAGCGATCTCAGCGCGCGTACCCAGCCCACAACGGTTTTCACCGCCACCGGCAGACGCTGGGGTCCTAACACTATCAGGCCAATCACAAAGACCAGCAGCAGCTCACTAAAACCAATGTCGAACACGAATTACACCTGCTCTTTATCGTGGCGTTTAGCGTCTTCTTTTTTCGCCTCTTCCTGCTTGTCGGAGATGGATTTAGCAGTAAAGTCAGCATCCTGGCTGGTTTTATCCTGCTTGCTCTCATCATCGCTCATCGCTTTCTTGAAGCCTTTGATAGACGCGCCCAGATCGGAGCCGATAGAACCGAGCTTTTTCGTGCCAAACAGCAGCACGACGATGACGGCAATGATCAACAATTGCCAGATACTGATACCACCCATACATGTACCTCAGGGATAGATGATTAATGAGTCAGGTCGCATTATACGTAGGCGACCCGTCGATAGCGACGCAAAATCAGCGCGTTTTTCTCCAGCCGGCGAGCCAGACCACAACACCGCCAGCCATCAGCCAGGCGGGCATCATCTGCCAGTCAGGGCGAGTAATCAGCAACAGCGTACCACTCAGCAGCAGCGTTGCTCCAATGCCAAAGAGATAGCGCGACTGCCCCTGTCGAACACGGCTGGACTGAAGCTCGCGGGCGATTTTATCCATGCTGTGCTGAAGGTTCTTGCTCTGACGCAAACTGTCGTAAATCAGTTCAGGAATATCAGGCATTTTTTCTATCCAGAACGGGCCTTTCTCTTTAATAGAGCGCACCAGCGCCGGAATGCCCACCTGATCCTTAATCCAGGATTCAAGGAAAGGTTTCGCAGTCTTCCATAAGTCTAACTGAGGATAGAGCTGTCGACCTACACCTTCAACGTAAAGTAATGTTTTCTGAAGTAAAACTAACTGTGGCTGCACTTCCATGTTGAAGCGGCGTGCCGTGTTAAACAGGTTCAGCAATACGTGTCCGAAGGAAATTTCTGCCAGCGGCTTTTCAAAAATCGGCTCGCAGACGGTACGGATAGCAAACTCAAATTCTTCGACGTTGGTGTCCGGCGGAACCCAGCCAGAATCAACGTGCAGCTCGGCCACCTTGCGGTAATCACGGTTAAAGAAGGCAATAAAGTTCTCAGCGAGATAGCGCTTATCTTCTTTGTTCAGCGAGCCCACAATACCGCAGTCAATACCGATATATTTCGGGTCTTCCGGGTGCTCATAACTGACGAAGATATTCCCCGGGTGCATGTCCGCGTGGAAAAAGCTGTCGCGGAATACCTGGGTAAAGAAGACCTGTACACCACGCTCGGCCAGCAGCTTCATGTTGGTTCCCTGCTTTTCCAGGGCTGCCACATCCGAGACCGGAATACCGTAAATCCGCTCCATTACCATCATGTTCTGGCTGCAGTAGTCCGAATACACTTCCGGCACATAGAGCATCGGGCTGTTTTCAAAGTTCCGGCGCAGCTGGATGGCATTTGCCGATTCACGCAGCAGGTTTAATTCATCAATCAGCGTTTTTTCATACTCCCGCACAACTTCCATTGGGCGCAGACGGCGTCCGTCGGGGAGCAGGCGCGGAACCCAGCGTGCAAGCCGATAGATAAGCTTCATGTCCGCTCGGATTACCGGCAGGATGTCCGGGCGGATCACTTTGATAACCACCTCTTTGCCATTCTCTTTCAGACGTGCTGTATGCACCTGGGCGATAGAGGCTGAAGCAAGAGGTTCTATTTCGAAATCGTCAAACCAGGTCTCGACAGGAATATTGCCCATCGCCTCTTCGATCTGTTTTTTCGCTCTCACACCGTCAAACGGTGCAACGCGGTCCTGCAGCAGTGCCAGTTCATCGGCAATCTGCGGCGGGAAAAGATCGCGGCGAGTCGAGAGCATTTGCCCGAACTTAATCCATACCGGGCCCAGCTCCTGGAGCGCCAGGCGAAGACGTTCACCCAGCGGCTGATCTTTATGACGATTAGGCATCCAGAACAACATCCGCCGCCAGATGCGAAGCAGCAGCGTGATACGCATTTTGGGGATAAGCTCGTCGAGCCCGTAACTCAAAAAGGTGTGGACGATAAAATAGAGGCGCCGAATTTCACCAGGCGTCATTTGCCCTCCAGTTTTTCCAGCCGTTTGGTTAAGGCATCCACCGCGCGTTCAACCGCTGCGGTCTCTTCCGCAAACCATGCAACTTCAAGCGCGCCAGGGGCCATACGCCACTCTTCAGTCAGCACTTCCGCCGCATAGCGTTGCTGCCGTTGCAGACTCTTGCGAAGGAAAGCCGTACCGCCATGAATGGCTTTAC
Organism: Enterobacter sp. RCC_40; assembly: GCF_041360735.1. Lineage (NCBI taxonomy): Bacteria > Pseudomonadati > Pseudomonadota > Gammaproteobacteria > Enterobacterales > Enterobacteriaceae > Enterobacter > Enterobacter sp. RCC_40. Next base: position 65,949 of record NZ_JBFUPR010000011.1, on the reverse strand, counting down.
CGATCCCTTCGGCAGCAATGTCGCCAATGAAAGGCGCAAGCAGCTCTGCCGGGTCAAACTCGGCCAGATCGCTGAGCGCAACGAAATTCTGTACGACCTGAATGTCGCCTTCCACTTCCAGCTCACCACTGCGGATAAGCGCCGTAAGCTGCTGACGGTCACGTAATTTTGGCAGCACGCTCATGTGCGTAATCACGGAGCAGTCGGCTTCACCTTCCCACTCACCCAGAACGTCAAGCTGGCGTTCACTGAAAACCAGCACAAGCGGCGTCGAGAACTCTTTCAGAACAACACGCAGCACCTTGCCGTTAAGCCGCTGACGTGCGGCTTTTAGCGCCGGTGCGCGGTAAAGAAAGGCATTCAGGACATTCTCGATGCCTGCGGTGACTAAGGGTTTAAAGGGCACGGGAAACCTCCACTCAGAACTTATAACCGCGATGCAGCGCGACGACACCTGCCGTCATGTTGAAATACTCAACGTTCTCGAATTCCGCATCCTGCATCATGGCCTTTAAGGTGTCCTGATCCGGGTGCATACGGATAGATTCCGCCAGGTACCGGTAGCTTTCCGCGTCGTTTGCCACCAGCTCACCAATGCGCGGCAGTACATGGAATGAGTATGCGTCGTAAGCTTTGCTTAACGGCTCAAGAATCGGTTTGGAGAATTCGAGCACCAGCAGGCGTCCACCCGGCTTTAACACGCGGTACATGGAGCGCAGCGCTTTTTCTTTATCGGTGACGTTACGCAGGCCGAAGGAGATAGTGATGCAGTCAAAGGTATTATCCGGGAAAGGCAGCGCTTCGGCGTTCGCCTGCACATACTCGACATTACCTACCACGCCGATGTTACGCAGCTTCTCACGTCCCATTTTGAGCATTGAGTCGTTAATATCTGCCAGAACAACGCGACCGGTTTCGCCCACCAGACGGGAGAATTTTGCTGTCAAATCGCCTGTACCGCCGGCTAAATCCAGTACCGTTTGTCCACGACGCACACCGCTACAGTCGATGGTGAAGCGCTTCCACAAGCGATGAATGCCGAACGACATCAAGTCATTCATCACATCGTACTTCGCCGCCACGGAATGAAATACGTGGGCCACCATATCAGCTTTCTGCGCTTTGGCGACAGTCTGAAAGCCAAAGTGCGTCGTGTCTTGTGAATCGTCAACCATCTCAGAGCCTGCTTATCAGTAAAATGTTCGTGAAGTGTAACAGATTGGGCGCGTTTGCCCTACGTTTCAACCTTCGCGAAAGAAACGTGCCGGACGCTCGTCTGACGTTAAATCTGTCGCTAACGTATTGTCTTCACTGTTTGTCTTTTGTTCGCCAGCGCCTTCGCGCAGGCGAAACTCTTCATCCTGGGCGGTGGCCTGCTCAACTAATTCCGGATTAATCTCGCGCTTCACCTCCACACCCAGGGAACGAAACGCTTCGGCCTGCGCCAGTAAGTTGCCACGCCCGGAAGAGAGTTTTTTCATCGCCTGGCGATAGTTATCCTGGGCGCGGTCAAGGCTTTGCCCGACCGAGGACATATCATCCACAAAAAGGCGCATTTTGTCGTAAAGCTTGCTGGCGCGATCGGCAATCTGCTGCGCATTACGGCTCTGATGTTCATAGCGCCACAGGTTGGCAATAGTGCGCAATGCCACCAGCAGCGTGGTGGGGCTCACCAGCATAATGTTATTTTTTAGGGCTTCGGTAATCAGTTCAGGCTGTCTGTCGAGCGCCAGCAAGAACGCGGGTTCAACCGGAATAAACATCAGGACGTAATCCAGCGAGCGCAGGCCGGGTAACTGCTGGTAGTCTTTTCTGCCCAGCAGACGAATGTGGTTACGCACGGAGGCGATGTGCTCCTGCAGCGCCGACTCGCGGGTGTAGTCATCTTCCGCATTGAAATAGCGCTCATAAGCCACCAGCGTCATTTTGGCGTCTATCACCACATCTTTGCCCTGCGGGAGCCGCACAATCACATCAGGCTGCATACGCGAGCGGGCATCGTTCTCGATACTCACCTGCGTTTCGTATTCATACCCTTCCCGCAGGCCAGAGGCCTCCAGCACGCGGGTCAGCACCACTTCCCCCCAGTTGCCCTGGGTTTTGTTATCGCCCTTCAGCGCACGGGTCAGGTTGACCGCTTCCTGCGCCATTTGCGCATTCAGCTGCTGAAGATTGCGAATTTCATGCGCCAGCGTGTGCCGCTCACGAGCCTCCTGGCCAAAGCTGTCCTGTACCTGACGACGAAAGCCGTCCAGCTGTTCACGCAGGGGCGTCAGCAAGCTATTCAGGCTTTGGCGGTTTTGTTCGTCTACGCGGCGGTTGCTGTGTTCAAAAATGCGGTTCGCGAGATTCTCGAACTGCTCGCTGAGGCGTTGCTCGCTGTTCATCATCTGGCGGATTTTATCTTCCGCATGCAGCTGGGTGGATTCGAGGCGGGTAGTCACTTCGCGGAGATCGGCCTCCAGCGAGGTGTTGATATCGCGAAGATTACGCAGCTCGTTGTTGAGCAGCTCGCATTCGTCACGCCAGTGTTCGCTCAGCGCAACCTGCTGTTTTGCCGCGCTTAAATCGGCGACTATCTCTTCGCGCTCGGCCAGCTGATCGGCCTTTTGTTGCGCGTGCTGGTAGCTGGAAATCAGCCAGCCTGCCCCCACGCCCACCAGCGCAATCACTGCATAAATCAGGATTGAGATATCCACAATGCCCCCTGCATCAACGTATTACCTGCACAAAATAGAATTGTGCTGTATAAACGTCCAGTTTGAAAGGGTTTTCCTGCGAGGCGCTACGCAAAAAAAAGGCCGAACGGGTCGGCCTTTTTTCGTATAAGAAGGGATTAGATCAGGCGACGCGCTGCTTCAACCACGATTTTCACCGCATGACTTTCGGTCTGCTTCATGGTTTCCGCGTTCGGGATCTCCTGCTGGGTACGGTTGACGATAACGCCCGCCACCATACCGGCACGCAGACCCTGGCTTGCGCACATGGTCAGCAAGGTTGCAGATTCCATTTCGTAGTTCATTACGCCCATAGACTGCCACTCTTCCATAGAACCTTTGAAACGGCTTACCACGCGGCCGGAGAAGGTGTCATAACGCTCCTGGCCTGGGTAGAAGGTATCAGAAGAGGCGGTCACGCCTACGTGGGTGGTTGCGCCAACGGATTTCGCGGCTTCAACCAGTGCGGTGGTGCATTCGAAATCCGCCACCGCCGGGAATTCCATAGGGGCAAAGTGCAGACTCGCGCCGTCCAGACGCACGGAAGCGGTTGTCACCAGCACGTCGCCAACGTTGATATGAGGCTGAATGGCACCGGTAGTCCCGATACGCAGGAAAGTACGAATACCCAGCTGCGCCAGCTCTTCAACAGCAATTGAGGTGGACGGGCCACCGATACCGGTAGAACAGACGATCACCGCTTTGCCATCCAGCTCAGCGCGCCAGGTGGTGAATTCACGATGGGCAGCAAGCTTAACCGGCTTATCCATCAGCGCGGCGATCTTTTCCACACGCTCAGGATCGCCCGGGACGATAGCCAGCGTAGCCCCTTGTAAATCGTTTTTAGTGAGGCCGAGATGAAAAACATCAGACTTAGACATAGGTGACTCCTCTGTGGGTCGGTTAGTCAGAAGAAGTAAAAAGGTACTTTACAGAAGCAGTAAGCAGAATTACGTGACACATCTCACCATGAATGAAAATGATTGCAGTAAATTTCCATGAAATAGTGATTCACATCACATTAACAAGTTATATCGTCAGGTGCTGCACAAAAGATAGACCGTTTCAGGCACTGTGAATTGTTAACCTGGTGACTATATTTACCTTTGCGCTAACTCATTGGTACGGAGAATGCCATGACTGAAAAAACCGGTTTTGCACCTGCAGCGGCCCCCCATGCATCAACCATCGTCTCAACACCTGAAGAGGCCATTACGGCAGGTGAGACCTCCATCCCCTCGCAGGGGGAGAATATGCCTGCTTACCACGCGCGGCCAAAATCGGCCGACGGCCCGCTGCCCATCGTGATTGTGGTTCAGGAAATTTTCGGCGTTCACGAACATATTCGCGACCTTTGCCGCCGTCTGGCGCTGGAAGGTTATCTGGCCGTTGCGCCAGAGCTCTATTTCCGTCAGGGCGATCCGAACGACTACAGTGATATACCGACGCTGTTCAGCAACCTGGTCAGCAAAGTGCCGGATGCACAGGTACTGGCCGATCTGGACCACGTGGCCAGTTGGGCTGCGCGCAATGGCGGCGACGCACATCGTCTGATGGTGACGGGTTTCTGCTGGGGAGGACGTATCAGCTGGCTGTATGCCGCACATAATCCGCAGCTTAAAGCCGCCGTTGCCTGGTACGGCAAACTGGTGGGGGAGAAAACGCTGAACTCGCCGAAGCATCCCGTTGATATCGCCACCGAGTTAAATGCCCCAGTTTTAGGGCTGTATGGCGGCCAGGACACCGGGATCCCGCTTGATACGGTAGAGACCATGCGCCATGCGCTCCGTGCAGCCAATGCAAAAGCTGAAATCATTGTTTATCCGGATGCCGGCCACGCCTTTAATGCCGACTATCGTCCGAGCTATCACGCGGAATCGGCTAAAGATGGCTGGCAGCGGATGCTGGCATGGTTCAGCCAGTACGGCGGGAAAAAAGCGTAAAACAAAAGCCCGGTCGCGGCTACGCCTTGCCGGGCTTCGGATTTATCAGGCCTGACGCAAATTCTGCGCCGCCCTGACCATGTTCGCGAGTGCCGCGCGGGTCTCCGGCCAGCCGCGGGTTTTCAGTCCGCAGTCCGGGTTGACCCACAGGCGCTCAGCCGGGATCCGCTGGGCGGCTTTTTTCAGCAGGCTTTCAATCCACTCCACGCTCGGTACGTTCGGGGAGTGGATGTCGTAGACACCCGGCCCAATTTCGTTTGGATACTCGAACGCTTCGAAGGACTCCAGCAGTTCCATGTCTGAACGCGACGTTTCGATGGTGATCACGTCGGCATCCAGCGCGGCAATCGAATCCATAATGTCGTTAAATTCACAGTAACACATGTGGGTGTGGATCTGCGTGTCGTCTTTCGCGACCGCGGCGTTGAGGCGGAAAGCCTCCACACCCCACTTCAGATAAGCATCCCAGTCACTGCGACGCAGCGGCAAACCTTCGCGTAGCGCCGGTTCATCAATCTGGATGATGCCAATACCCGCCGCTTCCAGATCGGCCACTTCATCACGCAGCGCGAGCGCAATCTGTTTAGCGATGGTTTCACGGGTCACATCTTCACGCGGGAAGGACCAGCAGAGGATCGTCACCGGGCCGGTCAGCATCCCTTTCACCGGTTTGTCGGTCAGGGACTGGGCGAATTTTGCCCACTCTACGGTGATTGCTTGCGGGCGGCTGACGTCACCAATCACCACCGGTGGCTTCACACAGCGGGAACCATAGCTCTGCACCCAACCGTTCTGCGTAAAGACGAAACCGTCCAGATGTTCGCCGAAGTATTCCACCATGTCATTACGCTCGGCTTCACCGTGTACCAGCACGTCCAGACCTAAACGTTCCTGTTCAACAATCGCCTGTCTGATGTGCTCAGCGATGCCGGTGCGGTAGTGATTCGCATCGAGGTTGCCTTTTTTGAAATCCAGACGTAGGCCGCGGATCTCCGTCGTCTGCGGGAAGGAGCCGATGGTGGTGGTTGGCCACGCTGGCAGGTTGAAGCGGGCACGCTGGGCTTCGGCACGCACCTCATAGGGGCTCTGACGCTGGCTGTCCTGCGCGCTAATGGCCGCCAGACGTTTTTCGACCGCCGGGTTGTGGACGCGTGCCGAATGACGACGCGCCTGAATGGGGGCGCTCCAGTCGGTAATGGCCGTGGTGTCACCGCTATTTAACGCATCACGCAGCAGCGCCAGCTCTTCACATTTTTGCAGCGCAAAGGCAAACCAGCTCTTCACCTCGGGATCCAGGCGGGTTTCCACACTGAGATCGATTGGGCTGTGCAGCAGAGAGCAGGAGGAGGCCACCCACAGCTCACGTTTGCCGACGAGATCTTTAATCTGTGCATATTTCTCGCTCAGATCGGCGCGCCAGACGTTACGGCCATTCACCAGTCCGGCCGAAAGCAACCACTCTTTAGGCACACGTTTGTGCAGTTCGGCCACGTCATCTTTGCCGTGGACCAGGTCAACATGAAGACCCTGAACCGGCAGCGCAGTAATGGTACTCAGGTTCGGCGTCACGCCTTCAAAATAGGTGGTCAGCAATAGCTTCACCTGACCAGTAAGGGCATCGTAAGCGGGTTTAAACGCTTTCAGCCACGCCTGCGGCAGCTCCAGCACCAGCGCAGGCTCATCGATTTGCACCCACTGAATTCCGCGTTTACCCAGTTCAATCAGCACCTGTTTGTAGACCGGCAGAATATCGTTCAGCAAGCTGAGACGGTCAAACTGCTCGCCTTTCACTTTACCCAGCCACAAATACGTTACCGGCCCCAGCAGTACCGGTTTCACCTGGTGGCCCAGCGCCAGCGCTTCATCGACTTCGTCGAGCAACTGGGTCCAGCTCAGTTTGAACTGCTGGCCTTTCACAAATTCCGGCACCATATAGTGATAGTTGGTGTTGAACCACTTGGTCATTTCCGCCGCTGCCGCAGGCTCTCCCGTTGGCGCACGACCACGGCCAATGCGGAACAGGGTGTCGATATCTACCAATCCATCTTTGTTCTGATGACGAGCCGGCACGTTGCCAAGCAGCAGGCTGGTGGTCAGAACATGGTCGTACCAGGCGAAATCGCCCACGGGCAGCAGGTCAATGCCCGCCTGCTTTTGCTGTTCCCAGTGGCGCGCACGCAGTTCGCGGCCCACTGCCAGCAATTCTTCACGGCCAGAGGTACCTGCCCAGTAACTTTCCTGCGCTTTTTTCAGCTCGCGGCGAAGGCCAACGCGAGGGAAACCGAGAGTGTGATTGCGAATTGTCATGGTGTGTCCCCTGTGAATTTTTCGTATTTAGCCATCCAGATGTTTACACATCCATAATTGGCAGTTACTGTATATTCCTCAAGCGCAAAATGTTCATGGCGAAGTGAAGGACTTTCATGATCGAGATTAAACACCTGAAAACGCTACAAGCGTTGCGAAATTGCGGTTCTCTCGCGGCGGCGGCAGCCACGCTGCACCAGACCCAGTCCGCCCTTTCTCACCAGTTCAGCGATCTGGAACAACGCCTCGGCTTTCGTCTTTTTGTGCGTAAGAGCCAGCCGCTACGCTTTACGCCTCAGGGCGAGATCCTGCTGCAGCTGGCTAATCAGGTGCTGCCGCAAATAGCCAGCGCGCTGCAGTCCTGTAACGAGCCGCAGCAAACCAGGCTGCGTATCGCCATTGAGTGTCACAGCTGTATTCAATGGCTGACACCCGCGCTTGAGAACTTCCGCCAGAGGTGGCCGCAGGTGGAGATGGATTTCAAATCCGGCGTGACGTTCGACCCGCAGCCGTCGCTCCAGCAGGGCGAACTGGATCTGGTGATGACCTCAGACATTCTGCCCCGCAGCGGCCTGCACTATTCACCAATGTTTGATTATGAGGTACGTCTGGTGCTGGCTCCGGATCATCCGCTGGCCAGTAAAACGCGTATCACCCCGGAAGATTTAGCCAGTGAAACGCTGCTGATTTACCCGGTACAGCGCAGTCGGCTGGATATCTGGCGTCACTTCCTGCAGCCGGCCGGCATTAGCCCGCAGCTCAAAAGCGTGGATAACACCCTGCTGTTGATTCAGATGGTTGCCGCCAGAATGGGCATCGCGGCGCTGCCACACTGGGTTGTGGAGAGTTTTGAACGCCAGGGTCTGGTTGTCACCAAAACCCTGGGTGAGGGACTATGGAGCCGGCTGTACGCCGCCGTGCGCGATGGCGAGCAGCGTCAGCCGATTACGGAAGCGTTTATTCGCTCTGCGCGGAACCACGCGTGCGACCATCTTCCGTTTGTGCGGAGCGCGGAGCGACCCAACGGCGATGGACCCACAGCGAAGCCAGAATCACTGCTCCCCCAATAAGGAAGCTCGGCCAGTGAGGCTGCTGCTGCCAGATGGCAAGGTTCACCAGCAGCCCTGCAGGCACATGCACGTTGTTCATGATCCCCAGCGTACCGGCGTCTACCTGCGTAGCGCCGTAGTTCCACATGAAGTAACCCAGCCCCGATGCCACCACGCCCAGCCAGACCAGAACGCCCCACTGCAGGGTTGTCGTCGGGAGCTTTTGCGGGTTACCGAGCATAAACCATGCCGCCACCGCGACGATAGCTGCCCCCATATAGAACCAGGCGAACGCGTTATGCTGTGGCATCGGGCGGGTTTCCATCAGGCGCTTGTACCCGACCATACCGATGGCAAAGCTGAGGTTCGCCAGCTGCACGAACATCAGCCCGGTCCAGAAGTGGTCGCTCACTTTGTCGTAGCGAATAATCGCCGCCCCGATCACCGCCAGCGCCGCGCTCAACAGATATCCCCAGCGCAAACGACGTTTGCTGAGCAAATCGTAAATCAGCGTGATATAGAGCGGCGTAAGCACGGTGAAAAGCAGAAATTCAGAGACAGAAAGGTAGACGTAAGCCCGGAAGCTGAACAGGTACATGATGCCGAGCTGCATCGCCCCCACCAGCATGTACAGCAAAATGGTCTTCAGCGATTGCCCGCGTGTACGCAGGAAGGGCAGGAATACCAGCGCCGCCAGCCCCACGCGCATCAGCACCGAGAAGTAGCTGTCGACGTGTCCGGCGAGGTATTCGCCAATCAGGCTAAAAGAGAAGGCCCACAGGATAGTGGTAATAATGAGTAGCGCCACAATGCTTGTCTCTCAGAAAGAAGGACAGGCATTGTAGCGAACTCTTTAGTTGACAACTGAGCAATAAACAATCAAATGAAGATTATTCAAGGAACAGTTTGCGCAGGTATTTTGGTACCGCGTTGTCAGCGTTAGACCCAATCACTTCCAGTTCCGGGTGCAGGTCTTTCAGACGCTGGTGTGCATTCTGCATAATGCAGCCTTTACCCGCCATAGAGAGCATCTCGGCGTCGTTCATGCCATCACCGAAGGCGATACAGTCTTTCAGTTCGAAGCCCAGACGTTTTGCCACGGCTTCCAGCGCGTGCCCTTTGGAAACTCCCCCGGCCATAACTTCCAGACAGGTCAGGGTCGAGAAACTCACGTTGACGCGGTCACCCCAACGCGCATTAATCGCCTGTTCCAGCGGCAGCAACGCTTCGTGGCTTTCGCAGGTAAAGAACACCTTGCTGATCCCTTCCGGCTCCAGCAGGCCTGGCTCGTACAGGGAATAGTTAAATACCGCTTCCTTGAAGAAACGCATTTCATCCGGGCGATGGCGATTCATGAACCAGTCGTCATCGCGATAAACGTTAGTGATAATGTCCGGGTTGTTATGCACTACGCCGAACAGATCGGCGGCAATGTCGCGATCCAGGTTATGCGTAAAGATCAGGTTGCCATCGGTATCGTGCACGCGCGCACCGTTGGAGGTGATCATGTACGATTTGATCTCAAGATTATCGCGGATCTGCCCCACGTCCACGTGGTGGCGTCCGGTGGCAAACACGAAGTTCACTCCGCGGGCGGTCAGAAGCTTTAAGGTCTCTTTCGCGTAAGGCGACAGGGTATGGTCGGGCGAAAGCAGCGTGCCATCTAAATCAGATGCAACAACCTGGTACATAGGGATTTCAACCTCTGGTGGTAAAACAACAATCAATTATGCCTGTCGAAAAATTCAACAATGGCGTTGAGCGCGACTGAGCGCATAGCGTCCTTTTCAAAAAGGATCTCATGGTACGCGCCGTTGATGACCAGCGGTTTACCCCCTTCGCAAGGGTGACCGGCGGCAGCGCGGAGTTCACAAAAGCGGTCATGCATGCGGTTATCCACCACACGCTCTTCTTCAGCCTGAATCAGAAGTGTCGGCGTATCATCTTTACCAACACCAGCAAGCACCTGTTCACCGGCAAGGATCCCTTCCCGCACCCAGTGATATGTCGGGCCACCGACGCGCAGGCGCGGTTCATCGGCATAAAAACGCAGGTTACGGCGATAACGCTGCCGGCTATGGGTCAATACGTTGAGGGCAAACGGCAGCGCGCGCCAGCGCCCTGTCCCGATGGCATACCCTTCACGAATGCGCTGATGGCCCTCAGCCCAGTCGAGAATATGGCGCACCATCCAGTCCGGAAAACGCATGACGATGCCATACATTGGCGCGGTAAGCGCAATGGCATCACACTGGTGGTCATAGCGCTGTAAAAACAGCGTCGAAATCGCCCCACCCATAGAGTGCGCCAGAATATAGCGCTTACGCCACGGGCCCGGCTGAACTTCCTGCTGCCAGAAGGCGGCAAGATCGTCGACGTAATCGCTGAAGTTATCCACATGACCGCGATGCGTGTCCGACAATAAGCGGCCAGAAAGCCCCTGCCCGCGATGGTCGATAATCAACACATCGAAGCCCAGATGGAACAGGTCATAGGCCAGTTCAGCGTATTTGATGTAGCTCTCGATACGTCCCGGACAGACCACGATCACCCGATCGTTTTTCTCATCATGGAAACGCACAAAGCGTACCGGAACATCGCCAACACCCGTAAACTCATCTTCCTCACGCTGACGCCAGAAATCGGTCAGCGGCCCCATAGAGAAAGCAGCAAATGCGTTTTCTCGTGTTTCCCAGTCCTTTTTCTGCTGAAACATCGGGTTTCCACCCCCGTAAGCCAAGGAATATCGTTTTTTCGTCACCGGTCACAAAATGACGTAACAATAGCGTATTGTGGCATAAAAACAGACAATTCGGGAGTTTCAAATGACCTTCGAGTGGTGGTTCGCTTATCTGCTGACATCCATCATCCTTAGCCTTTCCCCAGGTTCAGGCGCCATTAACACCATGACCACCTCCATCAACCACGGCTATCGCGGTGCCGCGGCGTCCATTGCCGGTTTGCAGACCGGTCTGGGCATTCATATCGTGCTGGTGGGCATTGGTCTGGGTACGCTGTTCTCCCGCTCGGTACTGGCCTTTGACGTGCTGAAATGGGCCGGTGCCGCGTACCTGATTTGGCTCGGTATTCAGCAGTGGCGTGCGGCAGGCTCAATTGATCTTAATACGCTCGCCCAGACGCAAACACGCGGACGCCTGTTTAAACGCGCGGTGTTTGTGAACCTGACCAACCCGAAAAGTATTGTTTTCCTTGCCGCGCTGTTCCCGCAGTTTATCGTCCCGCATCAGCCACAGGTTATGCAGTACGTGGTGCTGGGTGCGACCACCATTGTTGTCGATATCATCGTGATGATTGGTTACGCGACGCTGGCGCAGCGGATTGCGGTGTGGATTAAAGGGCCTAAGCAGATGAAGGCCCTGAACAAAATCTTTGGTTCGCTGTTTATGCTGGTAGGCGCGCTGCTTGCGTCAGCGCGTCATGCTTAGCGAGAAATGATGAGATGAATGCCAAAGCCGGCGAACAACGCGCCGGCGAAGCCGTCAATCCACTTCGCAATACGCTGGTAACCGCGGCGCATCGCCGGTAAGGCAAACAGGCTGGCAACCACGGTAAACCACGCAAAAGTTTCCACCACGATCAGCAGGAAGATGCCCCAACGCGCACCCGCACCCACGTTGTCACCCACAAACAGGGAGAACACGGAGCCGAAATAGATAATCGCTTTTGGGTTCGCCAGGTTGGTGAGCAGCCCTTTAATAAAACTCCGGCCGCCCGTTGCCAGCTCAACTTTCGGCTCTTCCGGCTTTTTCTCTTCTTTCTTCAACGCCCCGCGCAGCATCTGGTAGCCCATCCAGCAAAGGTAAAGCCCCCCGCCAACCATGATGATGTTGTGCAACCAGGCCATCTTCGCCAGAATCAGGTTCAGACCAAGCAGCGCCACAGCCGCCCAGACCATAACGCCCATGGTGATACCCAGTACCCCCATCATCGCTTCTTTGCGGGAGCGGCTGACGGCGGTTTGTGACACGAAGAAAAAGTCAGGGCCCGGGCTCATGAGCGCAACGATGTGCACTAACGCCACGGTAAGAAATAGCATTAACATAATTAACTCGCAGGGAAATAATTAAGTGAGTCACCATCCTGACATTTTTTAGGCTGGCTGACTACTCCTCATCGTCACCGTCGACATGAGCGCGAATAAGCGCCATAAACTCTTTGCCAAAGCGCTCCAGCTTGCGCGTACCAACACCGTTGACGCTGAGCATTTCGCTGGCGCTGAGCGGCGTCTGCTCTGCCATCTCGATAAGCGTCGCGTCGTTGAAGACCACGTAGGGCGGAATGTTCTCTTCATCAGCAATGGCTTTACGCAGCTTGCGCAGTTTGGCAAACAGCTTGCGGTCGTAATTGCCGCCGTACGATTTTTGCATCACCCGCGGCTTCAGGGCGACAACGCGCGGAACCGCGAGCTTCAGTTCGATATCCCCGCGCAGCACCGGACGTGCCGCTTCGGTAAGCTGAAGCGCGGAGTGTTGGGCAATGTTTTGCGTGGCAAAGCCCAGGTGAATCAGCTGACGGATGATGCTCACCCAGTGCTCGTGACTCTGGTCTTTACCGATACCGTAGACGGGCAGCTTATCGTGTCCCATGTCGCGGATACGCTGGTTATTCGCCCCACGCAACACTTCCACCACGTAGCCCATGCCGAAGCGCTGGTTCACACGATAGATGGTCGAGAGCGCTTTGCGCGCATCCATCAGGCCATCGTATTGCTTTGGTGGGTCAAGACAGATATCGCAGTTGCCGCACGGCTCCTGACGCCCCTCGCCAAAGTAGTTGAGCAGCACCAGACGGCGGCAGGTTTGCGCTTCGGCAAACGCGCCCATCGCGTTGAGCTTGTGGCGTTCGATATCCTGCAGTTGGCCCTGCGGTTTCTCTTCCAGACAACGGCGCAGCCACGCCATGTCGGCCGGATCGTAAAACAGCATGGCTTCTGCAGGCAGCCCATCACGCCCGGCGCGGCCGGTTTCCTGGTAGTACGATTCGATATTGCGCGGAATGTCGAAGTGTACGACGAAGCGCACGTTCGGCTTGTTGATCCCCATTCCGAACGCCACCGTCGCCACCACAATCTGCAGGTCATCGCGCTGGAATTTCTCCTGCACATCGGCGCGAACCGCGTTTTCCAGCCCGGCATGGTAGGCGGCGGCGCTAAAACCACGGTTCTGCAGGCGCGCGGCCGTGTCTTCCACCTTCGCGCGGCTGTTGCAGTAGATGATGCCGGACTTCCCGCGCTGCTCCTGCACGTAGCGCAGAAGCTGATCCAGCGGCTTGAATTTTTCCATCAGCATGTAGCGGATGTTCGGGCGGTCGAAGCTGCTGACCTGAATCAGCGGATCGTTCAGCCCCAGCAGCCGGACGATATCCTGACGCGTGGTGTCATCTGCCGTCGCGGTGAGCGCCATAAACGGCAGTTCGGGAAAACGCTGACGGAGCTGGCCGAGCGCCGCATATTCCGGGCGGAAATCATGTCCCCACTGGGAGATACAGTGGGCTTCATCCACCGCCAGCAGGACCGGATTCCAGTGCGACAGATGATCGAGGAAGTTATCCAGCATCAGACGTTCCGGCGCGATATACAGCAGGCGAACCTGCCCGGTACGGCAACCGGCCATGACCTCTTGCTGCTGCTCGCGGGTCTGGCTGGAGTTAAGACAGGCCGCCGCCACGCCGTTGGCAAGGAGCTGATCGACCTGATCTTTCATCAGGGAAATAAGAGGCGATACCACGACCGTCAGGCCGTTGAGCACCAGCGCGGGCACCTGATAGCAGAGGGATTTACCGCCGCCGGTAGGCATGACCACCAGACAATCGCGGCCTTCCAGCACGGTTTCAATGATGGTTTCCTGGCCAGGGCGGAACTGCTGGTAGCCAAAGGTTTCATGCAAAACCTGTTTAGCCAGCGATTCCTGATTCAATACTTCCGCCTGCGCCACGTTAACCCCATTTGCCAGAAATAAAACAGGCGCTATTTTCAGCGCCTGAGAGAGAAACTTCAACGTTTAACGAAAAAACATTCGAGCTGCCTAGAAAATATCGTTCAGCATCACGCCCACACCTACACGGGTCTGGTTGAAGTTGTAATCGATAAGCGACTCGCCGTAACCGCTGTAAACCTGAGTATAGAGGCGAACGTGCTTGCTCACCGGATAACTGAGGCCCAGTTCCGCGCCACCGTAACCGGTGTTCCAGTTGTACTGGCCTTTGGCGCTCAGCACCGCGTCACCCAACTGATAGCCGATTTTGAGCTGATAGTAACCCATATATTTGGTGATATCCGGATTGTCGTCGGTATCGCCCACCACAAACCACGGCTTCACTTCCGCCATCCAGTTGCCGTTTTGCGCCATCAGTCGCGTATAGGCACGGTTCCAGCTGCGCGAGGTAGGGTCGGAGCGTCCGTTTGAATCGTGGTTAAAGCCCACCTCAATGTCACGCAGCGTCCAGCCCGCGAATTCATAATCGGTCGCAAAACCGAGGAACAGCTGCGGCTCATAGTTGGTTTCACGGAACGGTGAAGATTCGCCACTGTTGGAAAGCTGCCACCAGGATTTCTGCGTGTAAGAGGCGCCGAGCACCGAATTCGGTCCCAGAATGCCGCGCCAGAACGGGAACGCGAGACTTAACTGGAACTTCACTTCGTCTTTACGCGCATTATCGGACCAGTTATAGGAGCTTATCGCCTCTTTGTTGAGATCGCTGGTCTGCGTGTATATCACGTAGTTGGTGTCATACGGATACAGCGTGAACGGATTATCATGTTCCTGAAGAAGGTTCGCGATAATGCTGCCCTGCACGGCAGGTTGATCGTGAACTTCTTTAATCGTCGCTTCCTGGGCATATGCTGTGAGGGGCAGCGCAACCGCCGCCAGTAACCAGGCCAGATACGTCCGCATCGGTGGTGTTCTCCTGCAAAGAGTTAATTAGTTGAATTGTTATGTGGCGGATATTCTACATACTTCTGCGACAACTGCTGCATCCTCGTTTCTGAAAGTGGAATTCCTTATTGCTGAAGCATAAAATCAACATTTTATTAACAATAAGGATGTGATGCCTCATGTCAGCCATGCTTACCGCCGAAGAAGCGTTAAAACTCGTGGGCGAGATTTTTGTTTACCATATGCCGTTTAACCGTGCACTGGGTCTGGAACTCGAGCGCTACGAAAAAGCGTTTGCCCAGCTCAGCTTCAACAACCAGCCGATGATGGTTGGCAACTGGGCGCAGAGTATTTTGCACGGCGGGGTGATTGCCTCAGCGCTGGATGTGGCGGCGGGCCTGGTCTGTGTGGGCAGTACGCTGACGCGCCATGACACCATCAATGAAGACGAGTTGCGCCAGCGTTTGTCGCGTATGGGCACCATCGATTTACGCGTCGATTACCTGCGTCCCGGGCGCGGAAACCGTTTTACCGCCACCAGCAGCCTGCTGCGCGCGGGGAATAAGGTCGCCGTCGCCCGCGTTGAATTGCATAACGAAGAGCAGGTCTATATCGCCAGCGCAACTGCCACTTATATGGTGGGTTGAAACCCTAAAATCGGGTAAAATTAATTCACTTTTTTGTAACGGATTATCCCGATGGATGCTAAACAAACGCGGCAGGGCGTACTACTCGCCCTTGCCGCTTATTTTATTTGGGGTATCGCACCGGCGTACTTCAAGTTTATCGCTTACGTACCCGCTGACGAGATCCTCACACACCGTGTGATTTGGTCGTTTTTCTTTATGATCGCGCTGATGAGCGTCAGCCGTCAGTGGTCTGGCGTCAAAACGCTGCTGAAAACGCCGAAAAAGGTGTTCCTGCTGGCCCTCTCAGCCGTGCTGATAGGCGGCAACTGGCTGCTCTTTATCTGGGCAGTCAATAACCATCACATGCTCGAAGCGAGCCTGGGCTATTTTATTAATCCCCTGGTCAACATTGTTCTGGGCATGATTTTCCTGGGCGAGCGTTTCCGTCGCATGCAGTGGCTGGCGGTCATCCTCGCTTTTTGCGGCGTGCTGGTTCAACTGTGGACCTTCGGTTCGCTGCCCGTGATCGCTCTGGGCCTGGCGTTCAGCTTTGCGTTTTACGGGCTGGTCCGGAAGAAAATAGCCGTTGAAGCGCAGACCGGGATGCTGTTTGAAACCCTGTGGCTATTGCCGGTCGCGGCGATTTACCTGTTTGGTATTGCCGACAGCGCAACCAGCCATATGGGCAGTAACCCGTTGTCGTTGAATCTGATGCTGATGGCGGCCGGTGTGGTAACCACCATTCCTCTGCTGTGCTTCACCGGTGCCGCAACGCGCCTGCGTCTCTCCACGCTGGGCTTCTTTCAGTACATCGGTCCGACGCTGATGTTCCTGCTGGCAGTGGTGTTTTACGGCGAAGTACCGGGTGCAGATAAGATGGTGACGTTTGCCTTTATCTGGGTGGCGCTGGCGATTTTTGTTGCAGACGCCCTTTATACCCAGCGCAGAACGCGCAAAGGATTGTAAGCGGTAATGAGGCGGGCAGGCACAATGCCACCCGCCTGATGTTTACAGCCAGTTACGGCGCTTGAAGTAGAGGTACGGCGCCAGCCCGGCGAGGATCATAAAGATAATCGCGCCAGGGTAGCCAAAGCTCCACTTAAGCTCCGGCATAAACTCAAAGTTCATCCCGTAGCTCGAGGCCACCAGCGTTGGTGGCAGGAAGACCACCGAGACCACCGAGAAGATCTTGATGATGCGGTTCTGCTCGATATTGATAAAGCCCATCGCCGCCTGCATCAGGAAGTTGACCTTCTGGAACAACGATTCATTGTGCGGCAGCAGGGATTCGATATCGCGCAGGATCTCACGCGCCTGTTCCAGCTGACCGCCCGGCAGACGCGCCTTACGCACCAGGAAGTTCAGCGCGCGCTGGGTATCCATCAGACACAAACGCACCTTCCAGCCGATATCTTCCAGCTCTGCCAGCGTCGAGAGCGCTTCGTCGTATTCATCGCCCTGATGCCCTTCCATAATGACGCGGCTCAGCTTTTCCAGGTCGCTGTAGATGTTTTCAATTTCATCCGCCAGCTGTTCGATTTTGGTTTCAAACAGGTCCAGCAGCAGTTCGTAGGCATTACCGTCGACCATCGCCTGGCTACGGGCGCGCATGCGGTAGAGACGAAACGCGGGCAGCTCACGCTCGCGCAGGGTAAACAGGCGACCGTCACGAATGGTAAACGCCACGGTGGAGTTACCTGCGTGATCGTCGGCGTCTTCAAAGAAGAAGAAGGAGTGAATATGCAGACCGTCTTCATCTTCAAAAAAACGAGCAGATGCTTCGATGTCTTCCAGTTCCGGGCGGGTTGCCAGGCTTTGCCCCAGCTCAGATTGTACGCGAAGGCGCTCATCGTCGTCCGGCTCGACCAGATCCACCCATACGGCATCAATGAGGGGCTGTGACTCTTCGGCTTCAAGCCGAGTCAGTCGGTTATTTTCGAGTTGAAATGCGCTCAACATGACCGGGACTCCCAATGCAAAAAATATCGGACAGTTCGGTGGGCACACAGAAACAAATTGGGTTTCAGACCATTAAACAGCCTGACTCAGCGCGACGGGAATAGTGCAGGTCGCTGACAACCACTAAGGCCATCAGCAAGAGGAGATAGCCTTAGGAGTTGTTCCTGGATGACAGGGAATTGAGCCAGTATCTACTGGGTGTGTCCAAGGCGAATGTCCTCTTAGCGTAATCGTGCGCGCATGTTACGCCAGCAGTAATAGTGGCGTCAACACGCAACGGAACGCTGAAGGGCATTAATTGACCTTCAACGTATAAGGCTAGCAGATTATTACAAAATAATGATATTTTTCTGAAAGTTACACAGTTTCCAGCCTGGCGTAGGCTGCCACCAGCCATTTGATACCTTGCCCCTGGAACGCCACCTGCAGGCGGCTGTGCTCGCCGCTACCTTCCAGATTGACGATGGTGCCTTCACCAAACTTAGCATGACGCACGCGCTGACCCAGCTTGTAGCCGGTGTCCGTTTCAGCAATCGGCGAGCCCATACGCTGATGGCTGACCGGGCGGCTGATACTGGCGCGCAGGCGCACCTCTTCCACGCACTCTTCCGGCAGTTCGCCGATAAAGCGCGACGGACGGTGATACACCTCTTTACCGTACAGGCGTCGGGTTTCGGCATAGGTCAGCGTCAGCTTTTGCATCGCGCGCGTCACGCCAACATAGGCCAGACGACGCTCCTCCTCCAGACGCCCACCTTCATCCAGCGACATCTGGCTCGGGAACATCCCCTCTTCCATCCCGACGATAAACACCTGCGGGAACTCCAGACCTTTGGCGGAGTGCAGGGTCATAAGTTGAACCGCATCCTGCCAGGTGTCTGCCTGCCCTTCACCCGCTTCCAGCGCCGCGTGGGAGAGGAACGCCTGCAGCGGCATCAAATCTTCGTCTTCTTCGTTGTAGCTGAACTGGCGCGTTGCCGTCACCAGTTCCTCTAAGTTCTCAATACGGGTCTGGCCCTTTTCGCCTTTCTCCTGCTCATACATGGTGCGCAGGCCGGAGTCTTTAATCACCCGGTCGGTCTGTACGTGCAGAGGCATATCGGCCGTTTCCTGTGCCAGGGCATCAATCAGCTCCAGGAAGCGTTGTAAGGCGCTGGCTGCACGTCCGGCGAGCGCTTTCTCCTGCAACAGCTCGCGGCACGCCTGCCAGAGTGTCAGCTGGCGATCGCGGGAGGCCTGACGCACCACGTCCAGTGTACGGTCACCGATGCCGCGGGTTGGGGTGTTCACCACGCGCTCAAACGCCGCATCGTCATTACGGTTTGCGATCAGACGCAGATACGAGAGCGCGTCTTTGATCTCCTGACGTTCAAAGAAGCGCATGCCGCCGTAAATACGGTACGGCATACTCACCTGCAGCAACGCCTCTTCCAGCACGCGCGACTGGGCGTTGCTGCGATAGAGAATGGCACACTGCTCCAGCGCGCCACCGTTGTCCTGCCAGGTTTTAATACGGTTAACCACAAAGCGCGCTTCATCAAGTTCGTTGAACGCGCAGTAGATAGAGATCGGTTCACCGTCAACGCCATCGGTCCACAGCTTTTTACCCAGACGCCCGTTGTTGTTCTCAATCAGGGCGTTGGCGGCGCTCAGAATGTTGCTGGTCGAACGGTAGTTCTGCTCCAGACGGATGGTCTGAGCACCGGGGAAATCATTGAGGAAGCGCTGAATGTTTTCCACCTGCGCCCCACGCCAGCCATAGATGGACTGATCGTCATCACCGACGATCATCACCTTGCCGGTATCACCGGCCAGCAGGCGGATCCATGCATACTGGATGTTGTTGGTATCCTGGAATTCGTCCACCAGAATATTGGTGAAGCGTTCACGATAGTGCTGCAGGATATGCGGTTTGTTGAGCCACAGCTCATGCGCACGCAGCAGCAGCTCAGCAAAGTCCACCAGACCAGCGCGATCGCACGCCTCCTGGTAGGCTTTATAGACGTTCTGCCAGGTTTGCTCGACCGGGTTGCCGAAGCTCTGGATATGGTGCGGACGCAGCCCTTCGTCTTTCTGTCCGTTGATGTACCACATTGCCTGACGCGGCGGCCACTGCTTCTCGTCGAGATTCATCGCCTTGATAAGACGCTTCAGCAGACGCAGCTGATCTTCGCTGTCGAGGATCTGGAAATCCTGCGGCAGGTTAGCATCCATATGGTGCGCCCGCAGCAGGCGATGCGCCAGCCCGTGGAAAGTCCCCACCCACATGCCGCCCTGGCTGGTGCCCATCAGCTGTGCGATTCGGTGGCGCATCTCTGCCGCCGCCTTGTTGGTAAACGTCACCGCCATAATGGAGTACGGCGAGCAGTTTTCCACGCTCTGCAGCCACGCAATACGGTGTACCAGCACGCGTGTCTTACCACTGCCCGCCCCAGCCAGCACCAGCATGTTGGTGCGCGAAGCGGCAACCGCGTCACGCTGTTTGTCATTAAGGCTGTCGAGCAGGTAAGAAACGTCCATTGGCACCGTCACGTAATGTCAGGCAGGCGAATGTGATTCCTTCGCCAAAACCCTGTTAATTTATACAGAACAATTGATGATTATATCAGCGTCGTGAGGGATGCCAACCGTGAAATTTCCACGTGCGGCAGAAGACGGCTGTCCGGCGTTGTCATCAGGTCAGCGTTTTCCGGCTTGATCCAGCAGGCCTGCATACCGCAGCGGATCGCCCCGGCCACGTCCGTGGTCAGGTCATCACCCACATGCAACATTTCGCCGAGCGGCAGGTTCAGTTTTTCCGCCGCCAGGTGATACATATCGTTAAACGGTTTCGAGCGCCCGTGCGGGCCCGCGCGCAGCACAAACTCAAAATAATCGCCAAGACCAAACAGCTCAGGCTGGGCATTGCCATTGGTAATCGCCACCAGCGGCCACTTCTCTGCCAGCGCGGCCAGCGTATCGTGGGTTTCCTGTGGCACATCAATACGGCTGCGCCATTTGGCGAAGTGTTCCATGGACGCTTCAGCCCCTATCGCCGCATCACGCGCGCTCATGCCGACATTCAGCATCGCCTGTTCAACCGCACGTCGACGCCATTCGGTCACGTCATGGTAAATGTCCGGCTCGGTCTCCCGCAGGGACTGACGCAGCTGCTGGAAGTCCTTGTTCTGCATCGTCTTCAGCGCCGGGTGATAGTTCTGCACAAACGTCAGCGACTCCTGCTCGGTACGCAGGATCACCTGACGGTTATCATAAAGGGTGTCATCAAGGTCAAAGGTAAGGGCTGATATCTGACCCAGTGGGCGGTAAAAACGCATTATTTCCCCCGTTTGGCGCGTGGATGCGCCGCGTCATACACCGAGGCAAGGTGCTGGAAGTCTAAGTGGGTATAAATTTGGGTGGTGGACAAATTCGCGTGGCCGAGCAGTTCCTGCACGGCGCGCAGATCGCCGCTTGATTCAAGCATGTGGGTCGCAAAAGAGTGGCGCAGCTTGTGCGGGTGAACATGGCTGTTCAGCCCCTGTTTAATGCCCCACTCCGCAAAACGCTTCTGCACGTTACGCGCCGAGATCCGCTTGCCGAGTTTCGACAGGAACAGCGCATCTTCTTCCGCGCCAAACAGTCCGCGCAGGTCAAGCCAGTGCTCAATCCAGGCGACAGCGTTGCGACCAATCGGCAGGCGGCGCTCTTTGCTGCCCTTGCCCATCACCCACACTTCGCCGGTGTCCAGATCGAGATGTTTTATATCGAGATTGACCAGTTCAGACAGACGCAGTCCAGCACCGTACATCACCTCCAGCATCGCGCGGTCACGCACCGCCAGCGGATCGTTAAGATCGATATCCAGCAGGCGATTGACATCATCGACGTCGATATTTTTAGGCAGATGACGCGGTGCTTTTGGCGTGGCAATGCCTTTCGCCGGATTGGCTTTAAGGCTGCCCTGGCTCACCAGCCAGTCGAAGAAACTGCGCAGGGCAGAGAGCCTGAGCGCCAGACTCGCCGGGCCTAACCCTTTCCTGCGGCTACGCACGACGACGCCACGAACCGTCGCAGCGTCACATTGTTGCCAGCTTTTCAGGCCGATTTCATCGGCAATCTGCATGATGGCATCAAGCTGACGCTGATAGTTCAGCAGGGTAATGGGGCTAAGCTGACGTTCAACCCCCAGGTAGCGCAGAAATCGCGCGACGTCAGTGGCAAGAAGTCCGTCCGTCATACGCGCTCAATCCAGCGCTCCAGCAGCTCAGGCAGCATCAGGGCGATCTCCTGCAACAGGTGCGTACCTTGCCCCTGCTCATAGTGATGCGCGTCGCGACTGGTAAATAACATCACGCCTAAGTCGCCATCGCGCCCCATCAATGACATGGCCACCGAGCCAATCGCTTTGGCTTCTGGCAATACCACCAGCAATTCTGGTCCGTTCAGCGGCCCCAGATAGTGATGTTGATGACCCAGGCGCTGAATACGTAGCGGCTCAAACGCCTGACGGCTCAGCGCCAGATGGGTGAAACCAGACGGTGCACCAATGCGCCAGCGGTCGGGGAAGAGACGAAGGGTTGCGCCTGCAAGCCCCAGTTCTCGCGCCCAGCGGTGGAAACGGCTGAGAAACTCGTCAAGGCTGTGGGCCGAGGCCAGACGCGCCTGCAGATGCAGCAGTCGATAGAACAGGCTTTCGTTATTGTTCGCCTGTTCCATGAGCAGCGTCATGTTCTCTTCAAGCTGATTGATGTGGTTGCGCGCGCGGGCCATGTGCCATTCGACCAGCGACACGGTCCCGCGCACCGGATGCGGCACGCGCATCTGTTCGACAAGACGTGCATTGCGAATAAAAAACTCGGGATTGTTCAGCAGATAATCAACAACAGCACTGTCGTCCAGTTCCGTCACCGTTTCCTGCAGTTCTTCCCCTGGTTGCTTCATAGATGGATAAACCCGTCATAGACATGTACCGCCGGGCCAGTCATAAACAGCGGATGACCCGGTCCTTTCCAGGCGATATCAAGACGACCGCCTGGTAACTCCACGCGAACCTCTTCTGCCAGTAACCCCTGAGCGATGCCGACGGCCACTGCCGCGCAGGCACCACTTCCGCAGGCCTGAGTTTCGCCCGCGCCGCGTTCATACACCCGCAGACGGATGTGTTCACGCTTCACCACCTGCATAAAACCAATGTTCGCGCGTTCCGGGAAGCGTTCATGGCTTTCCAGCACCGGGCCGAGGGTTTCAACGGCGGCGGTCTCCACATCATCAACCTGAATCACGCAGTGCGGGTTTCCCATCGAGACGACGCCACACAATACTGTCTGCTCGGCCGCACGCATAATATAGGTCTTTTCCGCTTTGTTTGCGCGAAACGGCACGGCGGAAGGTTCAAAGTTCGGCTCGCCCATATTCACGCGAACCAGATCGTCATCGGTGACGCTGAGCACCATGCGACCATTCGCGGTACTGACGCGGATATCGCGCTTGTTCGTCAGCCCTTTCAGGCGGACAAAGCGGGCAAAACAGCGCGCACCGTTGCCGCACTGGGAGACTTCACTGCCGTCAGCGTTAAAAATACGGTAGTGGAAATCGAGGTCAGGATCGTACGGCGGCTCAACCACCAGCAGCTGATCGAACCCCACGCCCAGATGCCGATCCGCCAGGCGGCGGATCAGTTCCGGGGAGAAAAAGACATTCTGCGTTACCGCGTCGACGACCATAAAATCGTTGCCAAGGCCATGCATCTTAGAGAACTGCATCATTCGCTCCATTGCGCGGGTACAGAACGTAATCGTCAGAGATTAACCTGAGTCGGACCACCATTATTGCCACGATCGTTCGTGTCTGGCGTGGAAGACTCAATACCGCTTTGCACAGGTTTCGTCGGCGGCGGCGCCGTTTTATCCGCTGGCGGGAAGTAAAGCGGTCCCTTCAGTCCACAGCCCGTCAGACTAAACAGCGTGATGAGAACGGCAAGCGTTCGGAAAACGTTTTTCATTATAAAGTTGCCCGTAAGTTCAAATCTGTTTCTATCATCGCAGGAGAAGACACAAAAGCAAGAGTTTGCCGCTTTCCTGCAACGGGAATTATTTAGCGTTATACTGCCGGCATCACGAAAAACAGGAACAAAACCATGAACGACAGTGAATTCCATCGCCTTGCAGACACCTTATGGATGACCATCGAAGAGCGGCTTGACGACTGGGACGGCGACAGCGATATCGATTGTGAGATCAACGGCGGCATTCTGACCCTGAGCTTCGAAAACGGCAGCAAAATTATTATTAACCGCCAGGAGCCGCTTCACCAGGTCTGGCTGGCCGCCAAACAGGGTGGCTACCATTTCGATCTGAAAGAGGGCGAATGGGTGTGTGACCGTAGCGGCGAAACGTTCTGGGATCTGCTGGAACAGGCGGCGACCGCGCAGGCAGGCGAAGACGTGCGTTTTCGTTGAGTCTGTTTTGCCCGGTGGTGCGCTGCATACCGGGCAAAAACTGTCAGGAGAAATACTGCTGCAACAGCGGGGTAGTGTCCTGGCTGGCGGGAACCGCTGGCGTAACGGCCTGCGTACGGAACGGAATCACCTGCGAACGTCCGTCTACATTCACAATCTGGTAGAACTGTGGCAGGTTAAAGTTGATGAAGCTGGAGCCGTAGGTAAAGCGGTCATGTGAGGACGAATAGAAGCGGCTGACGTCGCGCACCAGTTCCTCTTTACTGCCTTCACAGTGGTGATAAACCTCAGCGCGGTTCGTCTCATCCAGGATGTAGATGTTGAAACCGGCGTCGTCACCCGACTCTTCAAAGAAGAACTGAATAATCCCTTCGCTCGCAAAGCCATCCACGACCTGTGGCAGTTTCACGTGGTTGGTTTCCACCTGCACTGACAGGCCATGCAGCTTGTTGTGCGAAATGGCGCCGTAGAACTCGATGGCGTTTTCCAGCTTCTGTACTGAAACATTCAGGCGCTCGAAGAACAGGCCCCAGGTCTGTCCGGAGACGCGCAGCGCTTTAAAGCGACCGGTTTCCTGACGGGTACTGGAGAGGCGCAGTTCGATGCACTCTGAAACCAGCTGCTGCACGCGGGTACGGATCAGACCGCGCAGATGCTGGCTATAGCAGAACACCTCAACGCTGTCCGGCGGTGCAGCGTCCTGATGCATCTTGCCAAGAATCGTTTTCAGCGCTTCGATCATCGCCTGCTCGCCGTTGAAGTGCAGAGTACGCACTTCGTTCCACGAGTTGCGGTACAGCAGGTCTACGCTGCCCACCAGGCAGTTTTGCTGCTCGCCAAAACTAAAGACGTCCAGCTTGCGGAAATCAAAATGGACCACCTGATTGCGGAAGGCCGCTGTCGGGTCATATTCCAGATTGACGATGATCGCCAGATGGCGAATTTCACACGGACTGTAGAGCGCTTTTGGCGTCGGTGCCGGCAGACGCAGCGGGAAGTGGTGGGAGACATCCGCCACCATCTCCTGCAGTTTGGCTAAATCGACAACCTCGTTGCCTTTGATAAACAGCCGGGTACGCGAGGTCAGCAGGCCGTTGAACCAGGCCCAGGCCACCAGCTTGTTCAGGTAGCGGTTATATTCCAGCGGCTGATGGCTGATGATCGAGTCCATGCTTGGCGCACGGTTGTACAGGTACCACCCGGTGCGGTTTGCGCGGCCCGGCGGCACATAGATAAAGGTCAGGTTCGGTTCTGACAGGTCCGGTGAAATCTGCGGGTTAACCAGCGTGACTTTACCCGGCAACGCTTCAAACGCCGCATACAGTTTACGCGTCAACACCCCGATATCCTGCGGGCTGGCGGAAACGCTGAGATTGTTACGACGCGCAAAGCGGATAAGGTTGCGGTAGCTTTGCATCATGGCATCGAGCAGTTCGTTGTGCGCTTCACGCACCTGATCGATTTTCCAGTTGGCGCGGTTATCAAGCATCGACAGACGTTCTTCGTCCCATCCCCACTCTTTAACCAACTGACTGACCACTTCACGACGCCAGCCCACGCATGCGCGTTCGCGGCTGAGTTTTTCACAGACTTTGAGGTAGAAACATCGACGCACCAGATCGAGACGCGTGGTGTCATCAATGGCTTTCAGGTATTCGGTGACGCGTTCAAGCATCATGCAGTAAGCATCAAGCCCGTAGGAGACAATTTCTCCGTCGTGCAGACGCTGTTTGATATCTTTCGCCAGCAAACGCGGCGTGGGGTATTCCCAGGAATAGGCTTCCAGCAGCAGGGTTTTCAGCACGGCCTTATACGGCGAATCAATGCTTTTATAGAGCTGCCAGAGACTCGCGCCAAAGTACTCTTCGGCGGAAAGCGAACTGAGGCCACCCAGATCCAGCCATTCATTTGGTGTCAGCACACCCTGGGAGTACAACGACATTACGTAATCGTCGTAATGCTCTTCTTCGTCGCACGGCACCATATTCCACAGAATACGCTTACCGGCCAGGCGAACGGCAGTACGGTAAAACTCGTCCAGCAGTAAGATGTGCTGGGTTGAGCCGCAGTCTTCACCACCCAGACTGCCACTTTCGTTATGACGGAAACGGTTTTCATCAATCAGGAAGAAACTGACTTCTACGCCAAGCGACGCGGCCCAGCTTTCCAGCAGGCTGCACTTTCGCTGCAGCAGCTGACGCTCGTCGTTATCGAGCCAGGACTGATGACAGACCCAGATGTCCAGGTCCGAAGAACAGCTTTGCCCAACCGAGGAGGTGCTGCCCATGGTGTAAACGCCTGTAATCGGCAGTTCACCTTTCGGTGATTCCTGCGGCGGCATGCCACGGTAGAGTTCAAGTTCGGTCAGGTAGTGTTGTTGGGTTTCATCAGGCGTGAAAAGACAGATGCCTCTGGGAACGTTACCGTCAAGGTAGCCAGGCATCAGCGGATGGTGATAGTGCAATAATGTCGGCAGAAGACTGTATACCTGCTGGAAAGCAGGGCCCATAGCAGCAAGCGCGCGATCGACACGCAGTTGGTTTATGGCATCCAGTCTCTGTTTCAGAGTCTCAATATAGAGGTACAAGACGTATCGCCTGATGTTTCCGGGTGTCGCACGCTATTCAAAACAGAAATAACAGCGGACCCGCAGTATTACAAAAAGAGAACCGTTACCTTTTTTCGCCCTTATCATTATGGTGGTACCGACGAAAAAATGGTCTAAAACGTGATCAATTTAACACCTTGCCGGTTGACCGTAAAGAAAGATGCGCTACATACAGTGTAGCACCGTTCTGTACGTGTAAATTCCTTAATACGGCTGTGGCTGACGAGAACCCCGCCCTGTCCCTCTCTTCTTCATCACCGTAAAACTGCCATCCCAGAGTCAACAATGTTAGGATGGTTAGCGATTGATAATGACGGTAACAAGCATGTTAGACAATGTTTTGAGAATTGCCACACGCCAAAGCCCTCTTGCGCTCTGGCAGGCACATTATGTTAAGCAGCGCCTTGAAGCCTGCCACAGTGGATTGTGCGTCGAGCTGGTGCCGATGGTCACGCGCGGTGACGTGATCCTTGATACGCCACTGGCTAAAGTGGGCGGCAAGGGCCTGTTTGTCAAAGAACTGGAACTGGCATTGCTTGAGAACCGCGCCGATATCGCCGTACATTCGATGAAAGATGTGCCCGTCGAGTTCCCGGAAGGGCTGGGGCTGGTGACCATTTGCGAGCGTGAAGATCCGCGCGATGCGTTTGTCTCCAATCACTATGATTCGCTCGATGCGTTGCCAGAAGGCAGCGTGGTTGGCACGTCCAGTTTACGTCGTCAGTGTCAGCTGGCAGAACGTCGTCCGGACCTGATCATTCGTTCGCTGCGCGGTAACGTTGGTACGCGTCTGAGCAAGCTGGATAACGGCGATTACGATGCCATTATCCTCGCGGTTGCGGGTCTGAAGCGCCTGGGGCTGACGTCTCGCATTCGCGTCGCGTTGCCGCCTGAGCTGTCGCTGCCGGCTGTGGGTCAGGGGGCCGTCGGCATTGAATGCCGTCTGGATGATGAGCGTACCCGCGCGCTGCTTGCCCCGCTGAACCATGACGAGACAGCCATCCGCGTTAACGCCGAGCGCGCCATGAACACCCGCCTCGAAGGAGGGTGTCAGGTGCCGATTGGCAGCTATGCTGAATTAATTAACGGTGAACTGTGGCTGCGAGCGCTGGTTGGCGCACCGGATGGTTCACAGATGGTCCGCGGCGAACGTCGTGGTAAAGCGCAAGATGCCGAACAGCTTGGCGTGTCGCTGGCAGAAGAGCTGCTGGATAACGGCGCCCGTGAGATCCTGGCTGAGGTTTATAATGGAGAACCCCCTGCATGAGTATTCTTGTCACCCGCCCTTCTCCCGCAGGAGAGCAATTAGTGAGCCGTCTGCGCGCACTGGGGCAGGTGGCCTGGAGTTTTCCGCTCATTGAATTCTCCCCCGGTCGGGAGCTGTCCGCGCTTGCCGACCATATGAATACCCTCCAGCAGGGCGACTTGCTGTTTGCGCTGTCGCAACATGCGGTGGAATTTGCCCAGGCGCAGCTGCAACAGCAGGGGCTTAACTGGCCAACCGCCCCTCACTATTTTGCGATTGGTCGTACAACGGCACTGGCGTTGCATACCGTAAGCGGAACAGACGTTCGTTACCCGTTAGATCGGGAAATCAGCGAAGTCTTGCTACAATTACCTGAATTACAAACTATTGCCGGAAAGCGTGCACTCATTTTACGCGGTAACGGCGGGCGCGAACTGTTGGGCGAAACGCTGCGGGAACGCGGGGCTGAGGTCACGTTCTGCGAATGCTATCAGCGTTGTGCAAAACATTACGATGGTGCGGAAGAGGCGATGCGCTGGCATATGCGCGGTATTACGACCCTGGTGGTGACCAGCGGCGAAATGCTGCAGCAGCTCTGGTCGCTGGTGCCCCTTTGGTATCGTGAAAACTGGTTACTCCACTGCCGGCTTCTGGTCGTCAGTGAGCGTCTGGCGAACCAGGCCCGGGAACTGGGCTGGCAAGATATTCGGATCGCTGATAACGCTGACAACGATGCGCTGCTGCGCGCATTACAATAACTCTCATAATGGGAAGCCATAATGACGGAACACGATAAATCCTCCGCCGTGGTTGAAGAGACCAGGGAGACTGTGGACATCACGCCGCAGTCAGAAACGACTGAGAAAACCGTTGAGAAGAAGAACGGCAGCAATAAAACCAGCCTCGCGCTGAGCGCGATAGCCATCGCCATTGCGCTGGCCGCCGGCGTTGGTCTCTATGGCCTGGTGAAACAGCAAGGTTCCAGCCAGACGGCGACCAACGACACGCTGGTCAATCAGCTTACCGCCCTGCAAAAAGCGCAGGAGACGCAGAAAACTGAACTGGAAACGGTGATTAAACAGCAGTCCGCGGCGCTCGCTGAGGCGAACAGCAAACAGGAAGAGCTGACCAAACAGCTGGACGACGTGCAGCAGAAAGTCGCCACGATTTCCGGTACCGATGCCAAAACCTGGCTGCTCTCGCAGGCCGATTTCCTGGTGAAGCTGGCCGGACGTAAGCTCTGGAGCGATCAGGACGTCACCACCGCCGCCGCACTGCTGAAAAGCGCTGATGCGAGCCTGGCAGACATGAACGATCCGAGCCTCATTACCGCGCGTCGTGCCATTACCGAAGATATCGCCAGCCTCTCTGCCGTTTCGCAGGTGGACTACGATGGCATCATCCTGAAGGTCAATCAGCTTTCAAACCAGATTGATAACCTGCAGCTGGCGGATAACAACGACGATGACTCCCCGATGGATTCTGACGGTACCGAGCTTTCCAGCTCCCTGAGCGAATGGCGCGTGAATCTGCAAAAAAGCTGGCAGAACTTTATGGATAGCTTCATTACTATCCGCCGCCGCGACGAAACCGCCGTTCCGCTGTTAGCGCCGAATCAGGACATTTATCTGCGCGAAAACATTCGCTCCCGCCTGCTGGTGGCGGCCCAGGCCGTGCCGCGTCATCAGGAAGAGACCTACAAACAGGCGCTTGATAACGTCTCGACATGGGTACGTGCTTACTACAATACCGATGATGCCACGACCACGGCTTTCCTCGATGACATTGATAAACTGAGCCAGCAGAACATCACCATGAACGTGCCGGACAAGCTGGAAAGCCAGCCGATTCTGGAAAAACTGATGCAGACGCGCGTGCGCAACCTGCTGGCGCAGCCGGGCGTTCCGGCAGAACCTCACGCCCAGGCCCCTGCCGCCGCGCCAGCGCCTGAAAGCGCGCCACAAGGAGAGTAATGATGCTTAAAGTACTCTTACTCTTCATCCTGCTGATCGCCGGGATCGTGCTGGGGCCGATGCTTGCCGGTCATCAGGGTTACGTCCTGATCCAGACCGATAACTACAACATCGAAACCAGCGTAACGGGTCTGGTGATCATCCTGATCCTCGGTGTGGTGGTGCTCCTTGCAGTAGAGTGGATCCTGCGCCGAATTTTCCGTACCGGTGCGCATACGCGTGGCTGGTTCGTTGGCCGTAAACGCCGCCGCGCCCGTAAGCAGACTGAGCAGGCACTGCTTAAGCTGGCCGAGGGTGACTATCAGCAGGTTGAAAAGCTGATGTCGAAAAATGCTGACCATGCCGAACAGCCGGTGGTGAACTATCTGCTGGCCGCCGAGGCAGCGCAACAGCGAGGTGACGAAGCCCGCGCCAACCAGCACCTGGAACGCGCGTCAGAACTATCTCCGAAAGACCCGATTCCCGTTGAGATCACCCGCGTTCGCCTGCAGCTGGCCCGCAACGAAAACCACGCCGCGCGTCACGGTATCGACCGTCTGCTGGAAGTCTCGCCACGCCACCCGGAAGTGCTGCGTCTTGCCGAGCAGGCCTATATTCGCACCGGTGCCTGGGGTTCACTGCTGGATATCATTCCGTCGATGGCCAAAGCCGACGTCGGTGATGATGAGCATCGTGATGAACTCCAGCGTCTGGCATGGATTGGCCTGATGGATCAGGCGCGTGCCGATCTCGGCAGCGATGGCCTGAAAACCTGGTGGAAGAATCAGAGCCGGAAAACGCGTCAGCAGGTTCCGTTGCAGGTTGCGATGGCAGAACATCTGATTGAATGTGACGATCATGACACGGCGCAGGAGATCCTCCTCGACGGACTGAAGCGACAGTATGACGATCGCCTGGTTATGGTGATCCCACGTCTGAGAACCAATAACCCTGAGCAAATTGAAAAAATGCTGCGTCAGCAGATTAAAGCCGTCGGCGACCGTCCACTGCTGTGGAGTACGCTGGGCCAGTCGCTGATGAAGCACGGTGAATGGCAGGAAGCGAGTCTCGCCTTCCGTGCAGCGCTGAAACAGCGCCCGGACGCGTTTGACTACGCGTGGCTTGCCGATTCGCTGGACAAGCAGCACAAGCCGGAAGAGGCCGCCGCCATGCGCCGCGATGGACTGTTATTAACGCTGCAAAATAATGGCAGCCAGCAATAAATAACAAGGAGGCCAGACGGCCTCCTTTTTTTATTCCCCTTCGCCTGCTACATT
This sequence comes from Enterobacter sp. RCC_40, assembly GCF_041360735.1. NCBI lineage: Bacteria > Pseudomonadati > Pseudomonadota > Gammaproteobacteria > Enterobacterales > Enterobacteriaceae > Enterobacter > Enterobacter sp. RCC_40. The sequence goes on along the minus strand of NZ_JBFUPR010000011.1, from coordinate 34,927 downwards.
CTTTACCACATCATCTAAAACGAACCCGCCAATGTAACGACGTCTTTTCATTAACTTTTTTCCATACACGCGACGAGTGCCGCGTGGACTGAATCGTTTTTGAAAGGAAATCGTCATGAACTCCCTTTTGTACGCGCTTATTGAAGCGCTGCGCTGCCACCGCTGGCTGCGCCTGCTGGCCTGTGCCTTTATCTTTACATCACTGGGAAATGGCGTCACCCAGGTGGTGGTCTTCGGCTTACTATTAGCATGGTCCGCCCCGCCCGCGCTGCTTACCCTCGCCTTTCTTTTCGCCACGCTACCTGGCTTTATCGGCAGCCTCATCAGTGAAAAGCTGTGCACGCGCTATTCTCCGATACCCCTGTTGATACTCACCGAGGGGCTTGGCTTACTGGCCCTGCTCTTTCCCCTGCTCGGCGTGCACTATCACAGTATCCCTGCGTTACTGGCCGTGCAGTCCACCGAAGCACTGCTCAACGGGATGAGCTGGCCTGCGCTGACGCTGCTCTTTAAACGCGGACTCAGAGAAGCAGAACTGCCTGCCGCAACCTGCCTCGAGAATGTGTTTTTTGCCGCTCAGGTTTTGTTAGGCACCGGACTGGGGATGGTACTTTTCCAGAAGATCGCCATCCTCGCCTTGCTGGCCATTGATGCCATCAGCTTTCTCGGATCGCTGTTCATGCTCTGGCTGGCGGGTCGTGTATTTTTAGCGCCCACACTGGCAGTCCCCACTGAAGAGAAAGCGCCTGCGGCTTTACGCTGGCAGATGTTGACCATCCGGCAGAAACGCAGTTTGCTGATTTTGCCTGCGCTGGCCGCCGTCGGTTCACCGGCCATGGCGCTTCTTCCGGCAATGGCACAGCAGATCCATCCTCAGGATGCGGCCAGCCTTGCTTTGCCACTGCTTTTTGCAAGGAGCATGGGACAACTTTGCGGTCCCCTACTGCTAAAAAGAGACAGCCTGACGCGTTTTGCAGCACACACGCCACGGATTTTACTGTGTCTCGGCATCTTCCTTGCTGCGTATGGGATGCTCCCGCTGTTGTCCGGGTGGATGGCATGCGCGCTGGAGATGATATTTGTCGCACACCTGGCCTCAAATGTTCTCTTTGCGGCCGGCACGTTTGCCGTACTCAGCAGTTTTCAAACCACACACATGGCTTCGGCCAGCAGTAAAGCCTGGCGCTGGCAAACGCTCAGTGCCTCGCTTTTCACCGGTATTGCCGCGATGGCGGCGGCAGGGTTTGGATCCGTACAGGCGCTTTACAGCGTTTCGTCAGCCGCTCTGATACTGGTCGCCCTGATCATGTACGTTTACCGGGAATAAGGCATAAAAAAACGCCTGCTATAAAAGCAGGCGTTAAAACAGGTCTGTAAGACAACATATTTGGTGCTTCACTCAACGTTATGCCCATGGTGTCTGATGAGGCCGAAGCGACATCTGTCAGTGGACGATAAGCACCGTAAATGGCTCTGCGTCATTCCTGAGTTTATGAGGCACTAAGGCGAACATAAGAGATGGAATGAGCATCTACACGTATATTATTGCACGTAACGTGCCAACTTGACACGCAGAACTTTTACATCGCGCAACATTTTAAGATAAAAGGAAATTATGTTGTTGAGCGGTATCTTAGACCCTACAACCTGCTGATAAACACGACGAAATGTCGTCTGGAGGAGACACGAAAGCTGCCAAATTATTATATCTTTTACTTTCAGTGTGTTATGTGTCGCTGAATCGCGACAAGAAAGCCAGCTGTTGTCGCGGAATCACTACAGAGGAAAGAAAGGCGCAGAAAACAAAAAACCCCGCCGAAGCGGGGTTCAAAATTGGTCGGCGAGAGAGGATTCGAACCTCCGACCCACTGGTCCCAAACCAGTTGCGCTACCAAGCTGCGCTACTCGCCGATGTACTGCTTTTTGAATTTTTAGTTCAATTCATTAAAAAGTCGTGGTGCGAGGGGGGGGACTTGAACCCCCACGTCCGTAAGAACACTAACACCTGAAGCTAGCGCGTCTACCAATTCCGCCACCTTCGCAATTCACAACTCTTTCAATAATGGGGTGGCTAATGGGATTCGAACCCACGACAACTGGAATCACAATCCAGGGCTCTACCAACTGAGCTATAGCCACCACTGTATTCTTTCACGCGGTACTGACTACTTCTCAGACCACCGCAGCTCTAGCGCCGGGACTAAAATGGCGCGCCCGACAGGATTCGAACCTGAGACCTCTGCCTCCGGAGGGCAGCGCTCTATCCAGCTGAGCTACGGGCGCTTAGCGCCGTTGCGGGGCTGGATATTACGTACCTCCGACCCCGCTGTCTAGTGCTTTTTTGAAAAAAATGCGCGTTTGGTTATGGTTTGCACATTTTGCCGCTTATTCCTCCACTTTCTGCGAGGTAGCGCGGCGGCCCAGACCAAAAAGCTTATACGCCGCGGTCACCGCCGCCAGGAAGATCATCCCGACAAACAGCGACATGCGCGTATCTTCATTAAAGTACATTCCGATTAATACGCAAACCAGGAACGCCATCGTCAAATAGTTGGCGTACGGGAACAGAATGGAACGGAACGGATGGCTGGCGATGGCCTTTTTATGTGCCTGGCGGAAACGCAGCTGGCTAATCAGGATAACAAACCAGGGAACCATGCCTGGCAGCACGCTGGCGCTGTAGACATAAACGAACACGCGCTGCGGATTCGGGATGATGTAGTTCAGGCAGGAGCCAATCAGCAGGATCACAATCGACACCGCCACACCCGCAACCGGTACGCCCGCACGCGAAACTTTCGCCATTGCCGCTGGCAGCTGATTGTTTCTGGACAGCGCGTAGAGCATACGTCCGCAGCTGTACATCCCGCTGTTGCAGCCTGACAACGCCGCCGTCAGAACCACAAAGTTAATGATGCCTGCCGCCGCCGTGATACCAATCTTCGCGAAGGTCAAGACAAACGGGCTACCGGTCGTGCCAATTTCATTCCACGGGAAGATGGTTACGATAACGAAGATCGCCCCCACATAGAAAATCAGGATACGCCACAGCACCTTGCCTACGGCGCTTCGCAGCGTAACCTGCGGGTTTTTCGCCTCACCCGCGGTAATACCGATAAGCTCGACCCCCTGATAAGAGGCCACAACGATACACAGTGCCGTCAGGAAGCCCTTCCAGCCGCCCGCAAAGAAGCCGCCGTTTTCGGTCAGGTTACCAAAGCCAATGGCGTGCCCGCCGTTGCCAAAGCCGAAGAAGATAACGCCCAGCCCGACCACAATCATCACGATGATGGTAGTGACTTTGATCATCGCAAACCAGAATTCGATTTCACCATAAAGACGAACGGCAGCAAGGTTTGCCAGTGCCACCAGCCCCACGGCAATCAGCGCCGGTATCCACTGGATCATGTCCGGGAACCAGAACTGTACATAGACCCCTATCGCCGTGATTTCAGAAATGCCGACCGCCATCCACATAAACCAGTATGACCATGCCGTCAGGTAGCCAAAGAACGGGCTCATATATCGGTGCGCGTAAACGGCGAAGGAGCCCGTGACGGGCTCCATGAAAAGCATTTCGCCCATCGAACGCATGATGAAGAAAACGAACAATCCCGCAATGATATAAGCCAGCAAGACCGAAGGTCCTGCCCATTTGAGCGTGCTTGCGGAGCCCATAAACAGGCCCACGCCGATAGTGCCGCCCAGCGCTATCAGTTCAATATGACGAGCCTCCAGCCCACGCTGTAGCTCCGGTTTTTTCTCTGCCATAGATCCTCGATTGTGTTTGCTGTTTCCCGACTTCAGGCCAGGTATTGTTTTTTAGGGGTACTAAAATACGGGGCGAATGGTTTCTTAAAATGCGGCAAATGGCAAACGATGCATAAAAAAAATGAATGCATTGCACAGATTCGCAGCAGTTTTGCAGGGGAGTTGCAGCGCGAACAGCATATCGCGCTACATTTTGATTACATTTTCCCGGTGTAGTGCCAGGTAAGGTAGCGAAGCAGACGGATCTGTCGTGTAATCCGCGTCGGCTGAGATAGCAGGCGGTACAGCCACTCCAGCCCCAGGTTTTGCCAGACTTTGGGCGCGCGCTTAACATGGCCGGTAAAGACGTCATACGTTCCGCCGACGCCCATATAAAGGGCATCCGGACACACCTGACGGCAGTCACGCATCAGGATCTCCTGGCGTGGGGAGCCCATCGCCACGGTGATGATTTTCGCTCCACTGTCGCGAACGCGTTCAAACAGCGCCTGTCGGGCCTCTGGTTTGAAGTAGCCATCCTGGCTGCCCACGATGTTAACATTCCATTGACTGCGCAACTTCGCTTCGGTCTGCGCCAGCACCTCCGGCTTACCGCCAATCAGGAATACCGGCGTGCCTTCCGCCCCTGCGCGTGCCATCAGTTGCTCCCAGAGATCGGCCCCTGCCACGCGAGATACATTAGCGCCAGGATACTTTTTGCGGATTGAACGCACCACGCTGATACCGTCGGCATATTTAAATTCAGCCGCTTCTATCAGGCTTCTCACTTCGGCGTTGTCTTCCACCGCCAGCATCTTTTCCGCATTGATGGCGACCAGCGTGCCGGATTTCATCTGACCACCAGCGAACAGAAAATCCAGCGCGTGTTGCATATCACGCCAGCCAATAAGCTGCAGACCGCGCAGCGTATAGCGCGGTGCAGAAGTTTTATCCGTCATGACTTTCCCTACTCACACTTGCGACAGCGTTGTGCTGCCCTGCGGCTCGCGCTTATGCACAAGCCCTGCACTGTCAAACAGCCAGTACAACAGTTTGGCCAGTAACAGGCAGATGCCAAAAACGACCATGAAGAAAACCACGCGCGACACGAATGAATCCAGCCCTTCTCGCGCCAGAACGATCATATTGAAAATGGCACCAAAGCAGAAACTGTGCAAAATAGCCGCCTTATAGCGGTTTGTTTCTTCGTTGCCGCGCACGTAGAGCCAGTCAAACCACTTGATGATCAGCCCCACCACCACCGCCCCCGGCAGGATAAACCAGCTTCCCCCCATCACCACCAGCGAGCCAATCAACGTAGGTGAGATCGCAAGGCCTGAGTGGTTGTTCAGCACTTCCCAGGTAAAATAGTTTGCCGTGTTGAGTACGACGCCGGGACGGTCTGGCCACAGCCAGGTTGGGATAAAGACATAAAAGTCGCGCACAATAGGCGCAAGGCCCTGGAAATCGATTTTGTCGTAGTTTTGCAGCAACAACGCCAGGTTTTCCCACGGCGAGAAGGTGTCGCGCGTGAGATAGAGGAATGTGTAAAACGCCTCGTCACCGGCTACGTTGAGCCCGTAGCGCTTCAGGGCAAGCCAGAACATACCAACAATGCCAAACACCCCAGCAGCCACCAGCATCCATAAAGAGATCCACCCGCGGATGATGCCGATAAACAGGAAGATTGCGAAAGCGATGATGATGTTTGCACGCGTCCCTCCCACAATCATGTAGGTCAGGAAACCGAAGGCGACGGTACTCACCAGGAAAAACAGCCAGGCTTTGCTGTCCTGACGCAGGAAAAAGATCACCAGCATCGCCGGAATGAAGAAGTAGAAGAAGCGCTTAAGCGCCACGCCCGACACTTCGGCAGAAAAAATCTGGCTGTAGGACTGGAGCTTGAACAGCAGAAAACCATTATGCATGAAGAAGATACCCACGCTTACCAGCGCGATCGTCATCAGCATCACCCACGTCAGGTGCGTCTCCACCCGGTTCATGGTGAAGAGCGCCCGGCGCGGCGCGGTGGATTGCGCTGAACGCAGGCGCGTTTTATAGGTGGCGTAGTAGACGGCGTAGAAGCAGGTCGCTGCCAGGATCGCCTGAAGCAGGATCTCGGGCGGGGCAACGCTCACGTCAAACCGGAAGACCAGAATGCTGGTCAGCGGGAATCCGAAAAAGAAGGTCAGAAGAAACAGTAACGAGAAGAAGACGTTAAAGTTAAAACGCACCCGGCGAAACTCGAACCAGGTGAGCGTGGCGATGAATAAAGTGCTCAGAAGCCAAACGATCAGTAAGCCGCTGAATTGCAACTGGCTCATGCTTTGTCTCCTGCAGCGATACGCAGCGCGCGGTGCCACGGCGTGAGGTAGTTCGGGCTAAAGAAGTCGATGGCACTTTTGTCCACCAGCGCCAGTTGTCTCTGCGCTTCGCGGACCACCTCTTCGTTAAGCACATCGGAAGTAAACAGCACCGGCAGATGCTGTTCCGCCATGTCCTGCCAGAACGGGTTTTCGCGATTGAGTACGCAGGGCACACCCGCCTGAATCAGCAGACACAGCGTGCCAATTCCTTGCTGACGGGCAAAGATGAAATAGCCCAGATCGCACCGACGCAGCAGCGCAAGATACTCATCAAATTCCAGCTTATCGTGGAGAATGTGCACATTCGCGGCGCTAAATAACGCGAGTGCCTGCTGGCGGACCTCATCGATATAGGCATCGTTATTGGCCGGATACCCCATCGGCACAATCACATTGACGGTGTCGCCAAACTGCTGATGTACCGCCCTGAGCGCGGCAAGATGTTCATTGCTGCGATCGCCTGAATTACCCACCAGAATCGTCAGTTTACCCTCGCGCGGCGTATCATTCGCCATGTTGTTCAGCGCCGGGTTCATTCGGGTCGGGAAATAGAGTAGCTCACCGCGTACGTCAGGGTGGCGTTTAGCAAAATAATTGAGATCGCCACGGGTCGCGAAAACGCATCCCACACGCCCCTGCGCCATGCGCCGCAACGGATAGAAAAGACGGAATTTCCAGCCGCTGGAGACTTCGTAAAGATCGGCTCCCCAGATATGCCAGCTGCACTGCGAAGGTTTGATCCCCCCGCTCAGGAGCGCCAGCCACAGGCCGGTATTAAACTGCCCATGGAAAAAGAAACGTTGCTCACGATCCGCTTTGGCTTTGGCAACAACCGCCTTCGCCAGCGCAGCCTTGTCCGGCCAGAAAGAGAGAGTCAGCGCCGGACACGCCACGCTCAGGCCATTATCCTGACCGGCAACCATAAACTCACGAGCGTCGGGATCCCCCGATGCCAGTTCATCATTGAAGAACCGTAACACGGTCTGGTTATGGTGTGGGATATCCGATCCCAGTATGTGAATCAGTGCAGTCATGCGCGTTTACGCCAAAGTAAAAATACGCCGCAACAGGCAGCGAAATAAACGATATAGGTTGCCATATAGGCCTGAGCCGCCCCCAGCGCACCGTGTGCCGGGATCAACCAGTGTGAGAATGCGGTCAGTAATGCAAACTGGCTGATTTCCGCCAGGATATACAACCGTAGCGAGGCTTTCGCAATCACCAGATAACCAAAAACGTAAGCCCCCACTTTCAGTACGTCGCCCACCAGTTGCCAGGCAAACAGATCGCGCATGGCGGTAAACTTCGCGGAGAAGAGCAGCCAGATGGCGACATCGCGCAATAGCCATACGGTTAAACTGGCTGCCGCAACGGCGGGAAGGACAAACCGCAGTGAGCGGGAAATTTCGCGCGTGATATCCTGCCTGGAGGTCAGGCGCGATAAGGTTGGCAGCAAATAGACGCTAAAGGAAGCCGTTATAAATTGGAGGTAGGCATCGGAAATACTGCTCACCCCTTGCCAAATCCCAACTTCGTCCCAGCTGTAATGCGCCGCCAGCAGGTTTCGCATCATCACGTAGGCGACAGGGAGCGTGACGGAGGTGATGAGCGCCATCAGGGTAAATTTTCCCAGCTGGCTTGCCAGCACCTTGTCCCATTGAGGTTTCAGGTAACTCAACGGAATGGTGCCCCGACGCATTAGCATGAACGCCGCCGGAACGACCACTAAAGCCGGTACCAGCGCCAGCCCCAGCAACGCGCCTTCATAGCCGCCCAGCCGATAGCAAAAATAGTAGGCAATCACGCCGATGACGCTGCCGAGGATTAACGCCAGTGCGTTCCCGGCCGCATCACGAAAACCTTTCATCAGCGCCAGCAGCAGGTTAGCCCAGGCAATGCCCAGCTGAACCAGCGCGACCAGACGAACCAGCCCCTGATAATGGGTGTGACCAAATAACCCCTGGCTTATGGGTGCCGCTGCCAGCAGGAAAATAACCGCCATCAGGGTCGAAAAGCCGGTGACCATCGCCGAGGATGTACCGACAACACGGCGAAGCTGGGCCGCATCATCATGGTACTGCGCAACGTATTTCGTGACGCCGTTGAAAATCCCTGCGCCGGCCAGTACCCCAAGGACGGTCACAAGCTGACGGAAATTCCCCGCCAGCCCGACGCCTGAAGGGCCGAATGAGACGGCCAGCAGCTTGACGACCAGTAGCCCGGCGCCAATTTTGACAAGTGTGGACGCGGCGGTCCACACCGATGCTTTTGCCAGAGACATATCAGCCGAAATAACTCAGAAGGGTGTTAATCACCGTACGCTGGTTAACAGGCGCGAGGTTGTAGAACAGTGGCAAACGAAGCAAACGCTCACTTTCTTTCGTGGTGTAGCGATCTTCACCCGCGAAGACCCCAAATGCCTCTCCTGCCGGGCTGGAGTGCAGCGGGATATAGTGGAACACCGCCAGAATTTCGGCTTCTTTTAGCCAGGCAATCAACTTGCTGCGATCGTCGTTATCGCGCAGTTTGATATAGAACATATGGGCATTATGGACGCAATCAGCCGGAAGGGTCGGCAGCTCTATTCGCCCGGCTTGTGCCAGCGGTTGCAGCGCGTCGTAATAAGTTTGCCACAGGGACAGGCGCTGAAGATTAATACGGTCCGCTGCCTCCAGCTGCGCCCACAGGTATGCCGCCTGCAGATCGGCCATCAGATAGCTTGAGCCAATATCGCGCCAGGTATATTTGTCTACTTGCCCCCGGAAGAACTGGCTGCGGTTGGTGCCTTTTTCACGGATCACTTCCGCGCGCTCGACCAGCGCACGGTCGTTAATCAGCGTCGCACCACCTTCGCCACCGGCGGTATAGTTTTTGGTTTCGTGGAAGCTAAAGCAGCCGATATGGCCGATCGTTCCCAGCGCTCGACCTTTATAGGTCGACATCACGCCCTGAGCGGCATCTTCAACCACGAACAGGTCATGTTTTTTGGCGATCGCCATGATGGTGTCCATCTCACACGCCACACCCGCGTAGTGAACCGGCACAATCGCGCGCGTTTTGTCCGTGATTGCCGCTTCAATCAGCGTCTCATCAATGTTCATGGTATCCGGGCGAATATCCACAAAGACGATTTTCGCACCACGCAGGACAAAGGCATTCGCTGTAGAGACGAAGGTGTAGCTCGGCATGATCACTTCATCGCCCGGCTGGATATCCAGCAGCAACGCCGCCATTTCCAGCGATGCGGTACAGGACGGGGTCAGCAGGACTTTAGCGCTGTGAAACCGCTGCTCCATCCACTGCTGGCAGCGACGGGTAAAACCACCGTCACCACAGAGTTTGCCGCTGCCCATAGCAGACTGCATATAGTCGAGTTCAGTGCCCACGACGGGTGGTGCGTTAAATGGAATCATCTTGTCACCTGTATAACCAGTAAGCGGTGGCGTCGATGTTGGCACCACTCGCGATATAACGTTTAAGCGCGGCGGTGTTGCCCATCTGGGTTGCCACCCGCAGAGTCAAAAGCTGTTGCTGCTGCGCCCAGTGAAGCGCCGCCTGCATGAGTTTTTCGCCCATGCCGCGCCCGGCTAATAAACCAATACGCCCCTCGTTCGCGTTGAGCTTACGAAGCGAGACAAATCCCTCAATCTGGCCGTCTGCAGTGCGAAACACCAGGCACACATGGTCAAAGGTGCCTTTTACCGCGTTCTCTACCCACTGGGCGTAGAAACGCCCACTGTCGTCCGGTGCATACCACGGTGCGCGAAAACGGCTCCGGGCAAACGCCTGCGCCGCCATCTGACGCAGCGCGGGGATATCCTGCTCCGTTGCCACTTCCGCACCGGGCGAATCATGACGGACGAGCGTAATGGACAGATCAACCTCGCCTTCAACCAGCTGAAAACCATGTTGCTGGAGCGCATCGAGCAGATCGGCACGGTCTGCGGGGATCCTGGCCTGTACCCGCGGCCAGGCGGTGAAGTCGGCGTCAGTCAGAACCGGCGCATCGTCGCGCAGGCGCACGATGGCTGATGGCAGACCAAAAAAGGCACTCTCCCACTCAAGGGACTCGAGAACCCCCTTCAGGTGGCTCAACGCCAGACACCTTTCGTATCAACCACATACTGTTGGCGTACGGCATCACCGGACGTCGCTTTAAATTCTTTATGATCCACCAGCAGCACCAGCACATCCGCCGTCGCCAGCGCCTCATCCAGCGCGGTCAACGTACAGTGGCCCGCCAGTTTTGCCGGCAGTTCATGAATATTAGGTTCAACCACCAGCGTTTCGCCGGTGTGCCAGCCAGCGATCATCTCTGCAATCTCCATCGCCGGGCTTTCGCGTAAGTCGTCAATATTCGGTTTGAATGCCAGACCAAAGCAGGCAATTTTCAGCTCACTGGCGCGTTTGCCGCTCTCAGCCAGACAGTCCGCTACGGTGGCTTTCACCTGACTGAGCACCCAGTGTGGCTTGCTGTCATTCACTTCACGCGCGGTGCGGATCAGGCGGGCCTGCGCCGGGTTTTGCGCCACAATAAACCACGGGTCGACAGCGATACAGTGACCGCCCACGCCCGGGCCAGGCTGGAGGATATTCACGCGCGGATGGCGATTCGCCAGGCTAATCAACTCCCAGACGTTAATCCCCTGATCGGCGCAAATCAGCGACAGTTCATTCGCGAAGGCGATATTCACGTCCCGGAAACTGTTTTCCGTGAGCTTGCACATTTCGGCGGTGCGGGAGTTGGTCACCACGCACTCGCCTTCAAGGAAAATCTTGTAAAGCGCGCTGGCGCGTGCAGAACAGACTGGCGTCATGCCGCCGATCACGCGATCGTTTTTAATCAGCTCTACCATCACCTGACCTGGCAGCACGCGCTCAGGGCAGTAAGCAATATTGATATCAGCCTCCTCGCCCGCCTGCTGCGGGAAGCGTAAGTCAGGTCGGGCTTGCGCCAGCCACTGCGCCATCTGTTCGGTAGCACCGACGGGCGAAGTGGACTCCAGGATCACCAGAGCCCCTTTTTTCAGGACCGGTGCAATCGATTTTGCCGCCGCTTCGACGTAAGCCATGTCGGGCTCATGGTCGCCTTTAAAGGGGGTTGGCACCGCAATAAGATATGCATCCGCCTCGACCGGCGTCGTGCTGGCACGCAGGAATCCGCCATCAACCGCCTCTTTCACCACGCGGTCGAGATCGGGCTCCACGATATGAATTTCGCCACGGTTAATGGTTTCCACCGCACGCGCGTTGATATCCACGCCCACAACCTGTTTTTGACGGGAGGCAAACGCTGCCGCGGTGGGCAAGCCAATGTAGCCAAGACCAATGACAGAGATGGTAGTAAAACTCATAGCGATACCCGATTGTGTTTAAGTGCATGCAAAATACGGCCACAAGCCTGCCCATCACCATACGGGTTATGGGCCCGGCTCATCGCCTGATACTCTTCGTCGTCGTGAAGCAGGCGCGTCACCTCTTCGACGATCAGCTGTGCATTGGTGCCGACCAGACGTACCGTGCCCGCTTTCACCGCTTCCGGGCGTTCAGTCGTTTCACGCATGACCAGCACAGGCTTGCCGAGAGATGGCGCCTCTTCCTGAATACCACCGGAATCGGTCAGGATCAGCCAGGCGTGGTTCATCAGCCAGACAAACGGCAAGTAGTCCTGCGGTTCAATCAGCAGGACGTTTTCTATATGCCCAAGGATACGGTTGACCGGCTCGCTGACGTTAGGATTAAGGTGCACCGGGTAGACAATCTGCACATCCTGATTCTGCGCGGCGATTTCTGCCAGGGCATGACAGATTTGCTCAAAACCGCGTCCAAAGCTCTCGCGACGGTGGCCAGTGACCAGAATGGTTTTTTTGCCATTGTTCAGGAAGGGGTAGCGTGCAGCGAGTTCTTTCTGAAGCTCGTTGTTTGACAGCACGCGGTCACGAACCCAAATCAGGGCATCAATCACCGTATTCCCGGTGACAAAGATTTTGTTGTCGGCAATATTTTCACGCAGCAGGTTCTGTCGTGAGTTTTCGGTGGGCGCAAAATGGTACATCGCCAGATGGCCGGTGAGTGTGCGGTTGGCCTCTTCGGGCCACGGCGAATAAAGGTTGCCGGTGCGCAGACCCGCCTCAACATGGCCGACTGGAATTCGCTGGTAAAACGCAGCCAGGCTGGTTGCCACCGTGGTGGTGGTATCGCCATGCACCAGAACCACGTCAGGTTTGAAGGACTCCAGAATAGGCTTGAGCTCTTGCAGAATACGGCAGGTTATCTCCGTTAACCCCTGCCCCGGTTTCATAATATTGAGATCGTAATCCGGGACGATAGAAAAGAGAGTTAAGACCTGATCGAGCATCTCACGGTGTTGGGCAGTGACGCACACTTTCGCTTCAATATCAGGATCACTGGCCAGCGCATGAACCAGAGGTGCCATCTTAATGGCCTCCGGCCTGGTGCCAAATACGGTAAGTACTTTCACATCGATTCTCTTCGATTAAACGATGAAGGCCGCAGCCTTCATCGTAGACGGCGTTCTTAGTTAGTGCGACGACGCGTTAACGCCACGCCTGCGCCAGTCAGTGCACCCACAATCCCCCACATGATCATCAGGAATGCGCGGCGCGGACTATCGCGTTTTACAGGTTCTTCAGGCGTTCGCAAATAACGATAGGTCTGAAAACGCGGGTCCATTGTTGGACCGACATTCAGGGTGTTCAGCATCGCGCGGTTTTGATCGTAGTCGAGGTCAAAATCAGGGCCAACGGCCTGGAGGTTTTCCAGTCGAGCCTGCAGCATTGGGCGCCCGAGAAGGAACATTTCTGAATCAGGCAGTTCATCTGCCGGCACGTCCGTCTCGGTGCGGGAAATATTGTGCTGTTCGGCAATTTTCAGCGCCTGCTCAATATTGTGTACACGGCGGGCGAAGATGGCTTTAGCCACCTCTTCCTGACGTTTAACCTGCGCTTTCATCTGGATAGTACGGGCAGCCCAGGCACCTTTCAGCTCTTCATTAAGGTGGCTTGCCGCACGCTGGCTGGCAAAGGCAACGTACTGGCGCAACAGGTTATTGGCATCCGGCGCGGTTTCGGCAATCAGCTTGACGCTGTCGTTGACGTTACGCAGCGCATCTCCCGGCATAAACTGAATGTTGTTAATCATGTCATCCAGCAGCGCGGCATCGGCTTTACTGTTGCCCACCATCCGTTGCTTGTAATAATCCGTCTGGCTCCAGAAATCACGGCGCGTATCCCAGGAAGCCAGCTGCATCACAAACTCTTTATAGGCCTCATCCATGACGGAAGCCTGATCTGGGGTGGCCAGATTGGCTTTGATATCCAGGTTACGCAGGAACTGCTGCTGGGAATAGAACCCCCCGAGCATATTAACCGTTGGTTTATCAGTGATTGCCGTAGCGCTCCACTCTTGTTTTGCAAAGAAGGTGTATGCGAGCGCGAGGAGCGCGAATCCTAATGCGATGCCTATTATCCAAAGCTTGCCTGCCCATAGAACGCGAAACAAGCCACGGATATCCAGCTCATTCTCGGTCATCTCTGATTTTGCTCCCGCCAACGGTTGAGTCATCACAGTCCCATTTTATTTAGTTAAAGTTGGATTGTTGTCACTATCTCGACGCATCCTGCGTTTTATACGCTTAATGAAACGCGCTACTTTCCAGGCGCGTTTAATACAATAGCCGTAGAGGGAGAATGCTAGCAAGAACAGTACCAACATTACCCATTCGGGGATAAATTGGGCATATTCCGCCGCAACCCCAATTCCCGCCAGAATAGCAGCCGCCAGCGTAATCAGAACAAAGGCCTGACGGGAAGTGAAACCCGCTCGCATAATCAAATGGTGGATATGCTGACGGTCGGCCGAAAAAGGACTCATCCCTTTGCGCAGGCGACGATACATAATCGCCACCATGTCCATAAGGGGAATAGCGATGATCCATAATGCCGTCACTGGGCTAATGGGGTGTGTTTTACCTTGGGTGGTTTCGAGCAAGATCCAAATGATGGTAAAGCCTATAAACGTGCTACCCGCATCGCCCATAAAGACTTTATAGCGACGGCCCAAAACGCCTAGATTCAAAAGGATGTATGGGAGAATGGCGGCGATCATGGCAAAACACCACATCGCGAGGCTGTATTGACCATCAAACCATAAAATGATCCCAATAGCTGCAAACGAAACACACGATAAGCCACCTAGCAGACCATCAATTCCATCTACCATATTAAACGCGTTTATCGCGACCCATACGGCAAAGAGGGTCAGGAAGTAGCCAAATGGCCCGAGAAGCATTTCCCACGAACCAAAAATGTACCCCAGGCTACTTAGATGAAGTTTTGCCACGGCCATCATAGCAATGCCGACTGCAGCCTGAACGAAAGCGCGAATTTTTACGCTTATATCATAGCGATCATCAAGTGCCCCTACGAAAACCAGTACGGTGGCGCAGATTAGATACAATCTGGCATGGGGAATGTAGTAATCGGCGATAGCGAAAGTGAAACAGATACCTGCAAAGACGGAGATGCCACCCACCAGTGGGATCATACCCTGATGGCGCTTACGGAAGTTGGGTTTATCCACTAAGCCCAGATATTTTGCTACCTTGCGTGCAAGAAACAAAAAGCAAGTGGTAAACAAAAAAATACTGGTTAGTTCAGTAAACGTATCGAGTAGGTTCACAATGGATGTTCTCAACAAATGTCAGGCAACGAAGTATAACCATGTTGGCGCCAAGCCAGAAGGCATAAAGCATACCTCTTGCAACCCCATTTGTTTATTATTCAGGCTATTAATATTTTTAACTGTGCGAATTATCTTATTGTCGCACTGACTGGTCTGAAATGGGAGTCTGCATTAATAGCGTATAAGCCATAAAAGAAAAACGCCACGTAAAAACGTGGCGCTTGCTGGCTTTATTTGCGTTACGAGCGTTTCATCATATCGAAGAAATCGTCGTTAGTTTTGGTCATCGCCAGTTTGTTAATGAGGAACTCCATTGCGTCGATTTCACCCATTGGATGGATGATTTTGCGCAGGATCCACATTTTCTGCAGCTCTTCCTGGGTGGTGAGCAGCTCTTCTTTACGGGTACCGGAACGGTTATAGTCGATAGCCGGGAAGACGCGTTTCTCAGCAATTTTACGAGAGAGGTGCAGTTCCATGTTACCTGTACCTTTAAACTCTTCGTAAATAACTTCGTCCATTTTGGAACCCGTATCGATCAGCGCCGTAGCGATGATGGTCAGGCTGCCGCCCTCTTCCACGTTACGTGCCGCACCGAAGAAGCGCTTTGGACGATGCAGGGCGTTAGCGTCCACACCCCCCGTCAGCACTTTACCGGAAGCCGGAACGACGGTGTTGTAGGCACGCGCCAGACGGGTGATGGAGTCGAGCAGGATGATCACGTCTTTCTTGTGTTCAACCAGCCGTTTCGCCTTCTCGATAACCATTTCCGCAACCTGAACGTGGCGAGATGCGGGTTCGTCAAAGGTAGAAGCAACCACTTCACCTTTAACCAGACGCTGCATCTCGGTCACTTCTTCCGGACGTTCGTCAATCAGCAGTACCATCAGTACGCAGTCTGGGTGGTTATAAGCGATGCTCTGCGCGATATTCTGCAGCAGCATGGTTTTACCCGCTTTTGGCGGTGCGACGATCAGACCACGCTGGCCACGACCGATTGGCGATGCCAGATCCAGGACGCGAGCGGTTAAATCTTCAGTTGAGCCGTTACCACGCTCCATGCGCAGGCGAGAGTTCGCGTGCAGCGGCGTTAAGTTCTCAAACAGGATCTTATTACGGGAGTTTTCCGGTTTGTCGAAGTTAACTTCATTCACTTTCAACAGCGCAAAGTAGCGTTCACCCTCTTTTGGAGGACGAATCTTACCTGAAATGGTGTCACCAGTGCGGAGGTTGAAACGGCGGATTTGGCTAGGGGATACGTAGATGTCGTCAGGGCCGGCGAGGTAGGAGCTGTCTGCAGAGCGGAGGAAACCAAATCCGTCTTGCAATATCTCCAGCACACCGTCGCCAAAGATATCTTCGCCACTCTTAGCGTGCTGCTTCAGGATGGCGAAAATGATGTCCTGCTTGCGCATACGAGCCTGGTTTTCCAGCCCCATATTTTCGCCGAGAGTGATCAGCTCAGAAACCGGCGTATTCTTTAATTCGGTAAGATTCATAATGGTGTGGGTTCTTAAACTCGGGGTGATACTCGAACTTAATGTTGTGAATGGTATGGCAGGGTCATCCATGCCTGTTTAGCGGCCATCAACTCATGTCTGTTCGCTGTCTGGTCACAGGGAAAAAACGCAGAACTGAAACGACAAGACGGATTGAGTGACAAGCCCGGAATTTAGCAACTTCACGCACTGTTTGTGTCAACAACGGGAAGTATCGGGTAAAACAAGATTCAAACAACAAGATATGTTTAAAACGAAGTCATAGCTAACTTAGCACGACTTCAGCCGGGCGTCCAGAGTTCCACATAATTTAGGCGCTCTGGACGCGCAGCGGAGAAACCTTACGCCAGGTTAGCGTCGAGGAACTCTTTCAGTTGACCTTTGGACAGTGCGCCCACTTTGGTCGCTGCCACTTCGCCGTTTTTGAACAGCAGCAGGGTCGGAATGCCACGGATACCGTATTTTGGTGCGGTGCCCGGGTTCTGGTCGATGTTCAGCTTGGCAACGGTCAGTTTGCCCTGATATTCGTCAGCGATCTCATCCAGAATCGGGGCGATCATTTTGCAAGGACCACACCATTCAGCCCAGAAATCAACGAGTGTCAGCCCGTCAGCCTTAAGTACGTCCGTGTCAAAACTGTCGTCAGTCAGGTGAATAATTTTATCGCTCATATATAACTCCACAGGAATAAGCCTGGTGCGTTGGTTTCGCCCTCATCAACGACGTGTTGATGTCGCATTAACCAACTAAAGGTTGACTTTATTTCACCGGATACGCTTTCGTAAAGCAATAGTAAGCTGATATTCTACCACACTATGAGCAAAACACATTTAACAGAACAGAAGTTTTCCGACTTCGCCCTGCACCCAAAAGTGATCGAAGCCCTTGAAAATAAAGGGTTTCATAACTGCACGCCCATTCAGGCTCTCGCCCTGCCGCTGACGCTGGCGGGACGTGACGTAGCAGGGCAGGCGCAAACCGGTACTGGCAAAACGATGGCGTTTTTAACGTCAACGTTTCATTATTTACTTTCTCATCCAGCGATTGCAGACCGCAAAGTTAACCAGCCGCGCGCGCTAATTATGGCCCCGACGCGAGAACTGGCGGTACAGATCCACGCAGACGCTGAACCCCTGATGCAGGCTACGGGCCTGAAAATCGGCCTGGCTTATGGCGGCGATGGTTACGATAAGCAGCTGAAAGTGCTGGAAAGCGGTGTGGATATCCTGATCGGTACCACCGGCCGTCTTATCGACTACGCAAAACAGAACCACATTAACCTTGGTGCCATCCAGGTTGTGGTGCTGGATGAAGCTGACCGTATGTACGATCTGGGCTTCATTAAAGATATCCGCTGGCTATTCCGCCGCATGCCTCCCGCGAATCAGCGCCTCAACATGCTGTTCTCTGCGACCCTGTCGTATCGCGTACGCGAACTGGCATTCGAGCAGATGAACAACGCCGAATATGTGGAAGTGGAACCCGAGCAGAAAACCGGCCACCGCATCAAAGAAGAACTCTTCTATCCTTCCAATGAAGAGAAAATGCGTCTGCTGCAAACGCTGATCGAAGAAGAGTGGCCAGACCGCGCCATTATCTTCGCGAACACCAAGCACCGCTGTGAAGATATCTGGGGCCATCTGGCGGCAGACGGTCACCGTGTTGGCCTGCTGACGGGCGATGTTGCGCAGAAAAAACGCCTGCGTATTCTTGAAGAATTCACCCGTGGCGATCTCGATATTCTGGTCGCCACCGACGTCGCAGCGCGCGGCCTGCACATTCCAGCCGTTACGCACGTCTTTAACTATGACCTGCCGGATGACTGCGAAGACTATGTACACCGTATCGGTCGTACCGGTCGTGCGGGTGCAAGCGGCCATTCTATCAGCCTCGCGTGTGAAGAGTATGCGCTGAACCTGCCGGCGATTGAGACGTACATCGGCCATTCTATTCCGGTGAGTAAGTACAACCCGGATGCGCTATTAAGCGAACTGCCGCCGGCTAAGCGCCTTACCCGTGCCCGCTCCGGCAATGGCCCGCGTCGATCTGGCGCGCCGCGTAATCGTCGTCGCTCAGGTTAAACAATTATGCTCAGCTCCACCTCGCTTTATGCGGCAATTGATCTCGGTTCGAATAGTTTTCATATGCTGGTTGTGCGCGAGGTGGCGGGAAGCATACAAACGCTGACGCGCATTAAGCGCAAGGTCCGCCTCGCGGCGGGCCTGAGCAGCGATAATCACCTCTCTCCTGAAGCCATGGAACGTGGCTGGCAGTGCCTGCGACTCTTTGCAGAGCGTCTGCAGGATATCCCGCATTCCCAAATCACCGTCGTCGCCACTGCGACACTCCGCCTGGCGGTTAACGCCGTGGATTTTATTGCCAAAGCGCAGGAAATTCTCGGTTGCCCGGTGCAGGTTATCAGCGGTGAAGAAGAAGCGCGCCTGATTTATCAGGGTGTTGCGCACACCACGGGAGGCGACGATCGTCGTCTGGTTGTGGATATCGGGGGCGCCAGTACCGAACTCGTGACCGGCACCGGTGCGCAGGCAACGTCGCTATTCAGCCTGTCGATGGGTTGCGTAACCTGGCTTGAGCGCTACTTTACTGACCGCAATCTGGGTCAGGAAAACTTCGACGAGGCGGAAACTGCCGCACGCGAGGTGTTACGCCCGGTGATGGACGAACTGCGCTACCACGGCTGGAAAGTCTGCGTGGGGGCCTCCGGTACCGTGCAGGCATTGCAGGAAATTATGATGGCGCAGGGCATGGATGAGCGGATCACGCTTGCCAAGCTTCAGCAGCTTAAACAGCGGGCCATTCAGTGCGGGCGTCTGGAAGAGCTGGAAATTGAAGGCCTGACGCTTGAACGCGCGCTGGTATTCCCGAGCGGGCTCGCGATCCTGATCGCCATCTTCACCGAGCTGAACATCAAATGTATGACGCTGGCGGGCGGCGCGCTGCGTGAAGGTCTGGTCTACGGGATGTTGCACCTGTCGGTCGATCAGGACATTCGCAGCCGTACCCTGCGAAACGTGCAGCGTCGTTTCCTGGTTGATATCGATCAGGCAGGTCGCGTGGCACAGCTGGCGTCACGCTTCGCCGATCATGTGGCTAACGCCTGGGATCTGGACCCTTTGAGTCGCGATCTGCTGCTAAGTGCCTGTGCACTGCATGAAATCGGGTTGAGCATTGATTTTAAACAGGCTCCGGCTCATGCCGCTTATCTGGTGCGTAACCTTGATTTACCCGGCTATACCCCTGCGCAAAAAAAGTTGCTGGCAACGCTGCTGCTGAACCAGACCAATGCCGTTGACCTCTCCTCTTTGCATCAGCAAAACGCCGTACCGCCGCGCGTGGCCGAGCATATGTGCCGCCTGCTGCGTCTGGCTATTCTGTTTGCCAGCCGCCGCCGCGATGATTTGCTGCCGGCACTCAATCTGGTGGCGGATGACGAAAAACTGTCGCTGACGTTGCCGGAAAACTGGCTGGATAATCATCCGCTTGGGGCGGAGATGGTCGAGCAGGAGTGTCAGTGGCAGAGCTACGTACACTGGGTGCTTGAGGTGAAATAACAGGGCGGACATGCCCGGTAACGCTACGCTTGCCGGGCGTGTAACAACCTACCCCTTCTCTTTGGCTTTCGCCAGCATGGCGCGGATGTTAGCGACGTTCGCCTGCCCCTTATGCATCCGCTCTTCAGCCGTAATCACTTTACGCTCCTGCTCCCAGATGAGGTCGTCCTGCGGAAGTTCCAGCAGGAAACGGCTCGGCTCCGGGCGCACCAGTTCACCATATTGTCTACGCTCTTTGCACAGCGTGAAGGTCAGCTCTTTCTGAGCGCGCGTGATGCCTACATAGGCCAGACGGCGCTCCTCATCGACGTTATCTTCATCAATGCTGCTCTGGTGCGGCAGTAACCCCTCTTCCATGCCAACCAGATAGACATACGGGAATTCCAGACCTTTTGATGCATGCAGCGTCATCAGCTGAACCTGATCGGCCTCTTCTTCGCTCTCGCCGCGCTCCATCATATCGCGCAGCGTAAAGCGGGTAACCACCTGCGTCAGGGTCATCGGTTCATCAATCTCCGAGCCTTCCAGCATTTCAGTCATCCAACTGAACAGCTGGTTAACGTTTTTCATGCGCATCTCGGCCGCTTTCGGACTGGCGGAGGTTTCATACAGCCAGGACTCGTAGTCGATACCGTGGATAAGGTCGCGCACGGCGGCGATAGGTTCGCGCTCTGCCAGCCGCTGCACTTCACCAAGCCAGTGGGTAAAGCGGGTTAATGAATCGTAGCCGCGTCCGGTGAGCGTCTGGCTCAGCCCCATATCGAAGCTGGCGGTAAACAGACTCTTATTACGCGTCATCGCCCACTCGCCAAGCTTTTGTAGCGTCGCCGGGCCAATTTCCCGTTTCGGGGTATTCACGATACGCAGAAACGCGCTGTCATCATCCGGGTTAGTGAGCACACGCAGGTAGGCCAGAAGATCTTTGATTTCGGGCCGCGAGAAGAAGGAGGTCCCGCCCGAAATTTTGTACGGGATGCGGTTTTGCATCAGCATCTTTTCAAAGACGCGTGACTGGTGGTTGCCGCGATAGAGGATCGCGTAGTCTTTGTATTCGGTTTTATTGACGAAGTGGTGGGCGATGAGTTCGCCTGTGACCCGCTCCGCTTCGTGCTCTTCATTGTTGGCGCTGAGCACTTTTAGCTCTGTACCGTAACCCAGTTCGGAGAACAGGCGTTTTTCGAACACGTGCGGGTTGTTGGCGATCAGGATATTCGCGGCTTTAAGGATACGCCCGGAGGAACGGTAGTTCTGCTCCAGTTTGATCACCTGCAGCGCCGGGAAATCTTTGCTCAGCAGGACCAGGTTTTGCGGACGCGCACCGCGCCAGGAGTAAATGGACTGATCGTCATCACCGACCACCGTGAAACGCGCGCGCTGTCCCACCAGCAGTTTCACCAGTTCATACTGGCTGGTATTGGTGTCCTGATACTCATCCACCAGCAGGTAGCGGATTTTATTCTGCCAGCGCTCACGCACCTCTTCATTACGCTGCAGCAGTAGCGTGGGAAGCAGGATCAGGTCGTCGAAATCCAGCACGTTACAGGCTTTCATATGCGCATCGTACAGACCGTAGCAGTGGGCGAAGATCCGATCCCGCTCGCCTTTGGCGATCGCCGCGGCCTGGGCCGGGGTCATCAGATCGTTTTTCCAGTTGGAGATCGTCGAGATCAGCTGTTGCAGCAGAACCTTATCATCTTCGATCAGCCCCTCGGTGAGCTCCTTGAGCAGGGCCACCTGGTCGGTATCGTCAAACAGTGAGAAGTTGGATTTCATCCCCAGCGCTGCGTATTCACGTTTGATGATATCCAGCCCCAGCGTATGGAAGGTGGAAATCATCAGACCGCGCGCCTCTTTACGCCCCAGCGTCTGGCCGACACGCTCTTTCATCTCGCGCGCTGCTTTGTTGGTGAACGTCACCGCCGCGATGTGGCGAGCCTGATACCCGCAGCCGCGGATCAGGTGGGCAATCTTATTGGTGATGACGCGCGTTTTGCCGGATCCCGCGCCCGCCAGCACCAGACAGGGTCCAGTGACAAATTCGACGGCTTGTTGTTGTCCGGGGTTTAAACGCATAAATGATCACTCAATGAAAGTCAGGAGGGGAGAATAACAGCGTGGTAGTATAGCGAGCCTAATCCATACCACTCAAGGCACGATCATGGCAAAAACCGCGGCAGCACTGCATATCCTTGTAAAAGAAGAAAAACTGGCTCTGGATCTTCTCGAGCAGATCAAAAACGGCGCCGACTTCGGCAAGCTGGCGAAGAAACACTCTATTTGTCCGTCAGGTAAACGCGGCGGTGATTTAGGTGAATTCCGTCAGGGTCAAATGGTTCCGGCGTTCGATAAAGTGGTCTTTTCCTGCCCGGTGCTGGAACCCACAGGCCCACTGCACACGCAGTTTGGCTACCATGTTATTAAGGTTCTGTACCGCAAATAACAGCAAGGCCTTCTCTGAGAGAAGGCCTTGTACGTTTAGTCAGGTCAGGGCATCAGCCCGCCCGGGTATTAACCTGCTACCGCGATACGTTTCATATCGGTCATGTAGCCACGCAGTTTCTGACCCACTTTCTCGATTTCATGGCCGCGAATGGCTTCGTTTACATCACGCAGCTGCGCGTTATCCACTGCACCTTCCGCAATCGCTTTGCCCAGATCGCCCGGCTGCAGGGTCGTCATGAACTCTTTCAGCAGCGGTACGCAAGCGTAAGAGAACAGGTAGTTACCGTACTCGGCGGTATCAGAGATAACCACGTTCATTTCGTACAGACGCTTACGGGCGATGGTGTTCGCAATCAGCGGCAGCTCGTGCAGTGATTCATAGTAGGCAGACTCTTCGATGATGCCGGAATCCACCATGGTTTCGAACGCCAGCTCAACGCCAGCTTTCACCATCGCAATCATCAGAACGCCTTTATCGAAGTACTCCTGCTCGCCGATTTTACCTTCAAACTGTGGGGCGGTTTCAAAAGCGGTTTTACCGGTCTCTTCACGCCAGGTCAGCAGTTTCTTATCGTCGTTAGCCCAGTCCGCCATCATGCCGGAAGAGAACTCGCCGGAGATAATGTCGTCCATATGTTTCTGGAACAGCGGTGCCATGATCGTTTTCAGCTGTTCAGACAGCGCGTAAGCACGCAGTTTCGCCGGGTTGGACAGACGGTCCATCATCAGCGTGATACCGCCCTGCTTCAGCGCTTCGGTGATCGTTTCCCAGCCGAACTGAATCAGTTTTTCTGCGTATGCCGGGTCTGTCCCCTCTTCCACCAGCTTGTCGAAGCACAACAGAGAGCCCGCCTGCAGCATACCGCACAGGATGGTTTGCTCACCCATCAGGTCAGATTTTACTTCCGCGACGAAAGACGATTCCAGAACGCCCGCACGGTGGCCACCCGTTGCTGCCGCCCATGCTTTGGCGATCGCCATACCTTCGCCTTTCGGATCGTTTACCGGGTGAACGGCGATAAGCGTTGGCACGCCGAAGCCACGTTTGTACTCTTCACGTACTTCTGTACCCGGGCACTTCGGTGCCACCATCACAACGGTGATGTCTTTACGGATCTGCTCGCCCACTTCAACGATGTTAAAGCCGTGGGAGTAACCCAACGCCGCACCGTCTTTCATCAGCGGCTGCACGGAACGCACAACGTCAGAGTGCTGTTTGTCTGGCGTCAGGTTAACCACCAGGTCTGCCTGGGGGATCAGTTCTTCGTAGGTACCGACTTTAAAACCATTTTCGGTCGCTTTGCGCCAGGACGCACGCTTCTCAGCAATCGCTTCTTTACGCAGGGCGTAGGAGATATCCAGACCGGAGTCACGCATGTTCAGGCCCTGGTTCAGACCCTGGGCGCCGCAGCCGACGATGACCACTTTTTTACCCTGAAGGTAGCTCGCGCCATCGGCAAATTCGTCGCGCGCCATAAAGCGGCATTTGCCCAGCTGCGCCAGCTGCTGGCGCAAATTCAGTGTATTAAAGTAGTTAGCCATAATGGACTCCGTGATGTTGTGTTGTTGTGCTTATTGTTCGGTTCGCTTTTGCGAGAATGAACTTACTATATGACAGGAAATTTATTGCGGAAATTGATATATTCACAACGTCACGTTGCAATATTTGCAATGTAAAAAGGGGGAGTGAAATCAGTGGATTTACGCGATCTGAAAATGTTCCTGCATCTGGCGGAAAGCCGTCACTTTGGGCGCAGCGCCCGGGCGATGCACGTCAGTCCCTCCACGCTTTCGCGCCAGATCCAGCGCCTTGAGGAAGACCTCGGTCAGCCCCTGTTTGTACGCGACAACCGTACCGTCACCCTGACGGAGGCCGGTGAGGAGTTACGGGTCTTTGCCCAACAAACGCTGCTGCAGTATCAACAGCTGCGACACACCATTGACCAGAAAGGGCCATCGCTGTCCGGCGAGCTGCATATTTTCTGCTCCGTGACCGCGGCCTATAGCCATCTGCCGCCGATTCTTGACCGTTTTCGCGCAGAACAACCGTCGGTGGAAATTAAACTCACCACCGGTGATGCCGCCGACGCAATGGAAAAAGTGGTGACAGGCGAGGCGGATCTCGCCATTGCCGGGAAACCCGAAACCCTGCCAGGCGCTGTCGCGTTCTCAATGCTGGAGAACCTGGCGGTCGTGTTGATTGCCCCCGCGTTACCCTGCCCGGTGCGTAATCAGGTGTCGGTGGAAAAACCGGACTGGTCCACGGTGCCTTTTATCATGGCCGATCAGGGGCCGGTGCGCCGTCGTATTGAGCTCTGGTTTCGTCGCCAGAAGATCAGCAACCCGTCGATTTACGCGACGGTTGGCGGGCATGAGGCGATGGTGTCAATGGTGGCGCTGGGCTGCGGCGTGGCACTGCTGCCGGAAGTGGTCCTGGAGAACAGCCCGGAACCGGTGCGTAATCGCGTGATGATTCTGGAGCGCAGCGACGAAAAAACGCCGTTTGAGCTTGGCGTGTGCGCACAAAAAAAGCGGCTGCAGGAGCCGCTTATTGATGCCTTCTGGCAGATACTGCCTAACCACTAGCCCGCCAGGAAGAACCTGAACGCCGGGTTATGGGTTTCATCGTGACACTCATAGCCCAGCTCGTTCAGCCGCGTTTCGAAATCAGGCTCGTGCTCGCCCAGTTCGAAGGCGGCCAGCACGCGTCCATAATCGGTACCGTGGCTGCGGTAGTGGAACAGAGAGATGTTCCAGTGCGTACCCAGCGTATGCAGGAACTTGAGCAACGCGCCCGGTGACTCCGGGAACTCGAAGCTGTAGAGACGTTCCTGCAGCGGCTTCGACGGACGCCCGCCCACCATGTAACGCACGTGCAGCTTCGCCATCTCATCGTCGGAGAGATCCACGACGCTGTAGCCACCTTCGTGGAGCAGGTGGAGGATCTCTTTACGCTCTTCCAGACCACGGCTTAACCGTACGCCGACAAAAATGCAGGCATCTCGGGCGTCGGCAAAACGGTAGTTAAACTCCGTGACTGAACGGCCGCCCAGCAGCTGACAAAACTTCAGGAAGCTGCCCTTCTCTTCCGGAATGGTAACCGCCAGCAGCGCTTCGCGTTGCTCACCCAGCTCGCAGCGTTCGGAAACATAGCGCAGACCGTGGAAGTTCACGTTGGCACCAGAAAGGACATGTGCCAGACGCTCGCCGCGGATGTTGTGCTGCGCGATATATTTCTTCATCCCCGCCAGCGCCAGCGCGCCGGAAGGTTCCGCTACCGCACGCACATCTTCGAACAGATCTTTCATTGCGGCGCAGATGGAGTCGCTGTCGACGGTGATAATATCGTCGAGATACTCCTGGCAAAGACGGAAGGTTTCATCGCCAATGCGTTTAACCGCCACGCCTTCAGCAAACAGCCCGACGCGTGGTAAGTCCACCGGATGACCGGCATCCAGCGCTGCTTTCAGACAGGCCGAGTCTTCCGCCTCAACGGCAATCACTTTGATTTGCGGCATCAGCTGTTTGATCAGCACCGCTACGCCCGCCGCGAGGCCGCCACCGCCAACCGGCACGAAGACGCGGTCGAGATGCGCATCCTGCTGCAGCAGCTCAAGCGCCAGCGTCCCCTGTCCGGCAATGACCATCGGATGATCGAACGGCGGCACCCAGGTAAACCCCTGTTGCTGCGCCAGCTCTATCGCTTTTGCTTTGGCTTCGTCAAAGTTTGCGCCGTGGAGCAACACTTCACCGCCGAAACCGCGTACGGCATCCACTTTGATATCGGCAGTAGCAACCGGCATAACAATCAGCGCTTTCAGCCCCAGGCGCGCTGAGGAGAACGCGACGCCCTGCGCGTGGTTGCCCGCAGAGGCGGTAATCACCCCCCGCGCTTTTTGCTCGTCGGTCAACCCGGCCATCATCGCGTAGGCGCCACGCAGCTTGAAGCTGTGTACCGGCTGGCGGTCTTCGCGTTTCACCAGAATCACGTTGTCGAGTCGCGAGGAGAGTTTTTCCATCTTCTGCAGCGGCGTGACCTGTACGGCTTCATAGACCGGTGCACGTAGCACCGCCCTGAGGTATTCCGCCCCCTCAGGGGCGGCGGATAACGGTTGCGACTCGGCCATCATTAGCCCCCAAGTTTCGATTTGTCGCGCACCGCGCCTTTATCTGCACTGGTGGCAAGGCTCGCATAGGCACGCAGGGCGAAGGAGACGTCGCGCTGGCGATCTTTTGGCGTCCAGGCTTTGTCACCGCGAGCTTCCTGGGCTTCACGACGCGCCGCAATGTCCTGGTCGCTCAGTTTCAACTGAATACCGCGATTCGGGATATCAATTTCGATCAGGTCGCCATCTTCAATAATCGCGATGTTGCCGCCGCTTGCCGCTTCCGGTGACACGTGGCCAATGGAGAGACCAGACGTACCGCCAGAGAACCGTCCGTCGGTGATCAGCGCACAGGCTTTACCGAGGCCCATGGATTTCAGGAAGGTGGTGGGATAGAGCATCTCCTGCATACCCGGCCCGCCTTTCGGCCCTTCGTAGCGAATGACAACCACGTCGCCTTCCACCACTTTACCACCGAGAATAGCCTCTACCGCGTCGTCCTGGCTTTCGTATACTTTTGCCGGGCCGGTGAATTTGAGAATACTGTCATCCACGCCTGCGGTTTTTACAATACAACCGTTTTCTGCAAAGTTACCGTAGAGCACGGCCAGACCGCCGTCCTTACTGTAGGCATGTTCCAGTGAGCGAATACAGCCTTCTGCACGATCGTCATCCAGCGTGTCCCAGCGGCAATCCTGTGAGAAGGCCTGGGTGGTACGAATACCTGCCGGGCCGGCGCGGAACATCTTTTTCACCGCATCGTCTTTCGTGAGCATGACGTCGTATTTGTCCAGCGACTCCGGCAGCGTCAGGCCGAGCACGTTTTTGACGTTGCGGTTCAGCAGCCCGGCGCGATCCAGTTCACCGAGAATACCCAGTACGCCACCCGCACGGTGGACATCTTCCATGTGGTATTTCTGGGTACTCGGCGCAACTTTACAGAGCTGCGGTACTTTGCGGGACAGCTTGTCGATATCGCTCATGGTGAAGTCGATTTCAGCTTCCTGCGCAGCGGCCAGCAGGTGGAGAACGGTGTTGGTGGAACCGCCCATGGCGATATCCAGCGTCATGGCATTTTCAAACGCGGCTTTGCTGGCGATATTACGCGGCAGCGCGCTTTCATCATCTTGCTCGTAGTAGCGTTTGGTCAGCTCAACGATGCGTTTACCGGCATTGAGGAACAGCTGTTTACGGTCGGCGTGGGTCGCCAGCAGCGAGCCGTTTCCCGGCTGAGACAGACCCAGCGCTTCGGTCAGACAGTTCATGGAGTTCGCGGTGAACATACCTGAGCAGGAGCCACAGGTTGGGCACGCAGAACGTTCAACCTGATCGCTTTGCTCATCAGAAACTTTTGGATCCGCGCCCTGAATCATCGCATCGACCAGGTCGAGCTTGATGATTTTATCGGAAAGCTTGGTTTTACCCGCTTCCATTGGACCGCCGGAGACGAAGATCACCGGAATGTTCAGACGCAGGGAAGCCATCAGCATCCCCGGGGTAATTTTGTCGCAGTTGGAGATACAAACCATGGCATCCGCGCAATGGGCGTTCACCATATACTCCACCGAGTCGGCGATCAGCTCACGCGACGGCAGTGAATAGAGCATACCCCCGTGACCCATCGCGATACCGTCATCCACCGCAATGGTGTTGAACTCTTTCGCCACACCGCCGGAGGCTTCGATTTGCTCGGCAACGAGTTTGCCGAGATCGCGCAGGTGCACGTGGCCCGGCACAAACTGGGTGAAGGAGTTCACCACGGCGATAATAGGCTTACCGAAATCGGCGTCGGTCATCCCGGTGGCGCGCCACAGTGCGCGGGCACCTGCCATATTACGGCCATGAGTGGTGGTGGCGGAACGATACTTAGGCATGCTTTATTTACTCCCGTCTGACTATTGAATGGGACGGTGCGTGCCGTCCCATATTTATGCTTATTGATTAACCTGATCCAGCCAGCCGTATTTATCTTCCGTTTCACCGGTGAAGAGGCCAAAGAAGGCTTGCTGAATACGTTTGGTGACCGGACCACAGCGGCCAGCACCAACCTGAATACCGTCTACGCTACGAACCGGCGTAATTTCCGCCGCGGTACCGGACATGAACACTTCATCGGCCAGGTACAGGGATTCGCGGGACAGGACCTGCTCACGGACTTCGATACCCAAATCTTTTGCCAGCTTGATGATGGCGTCACGGGTAATGCCCGGCAGAGCGGAAGAGGTAAATGGCGGCGTAAACAGAATGCCGTCTTTCACTTCGAACAGGTTTTCACCTGCACCTTCAGAGATATAGCCATTCACGTCCAGCGCGATACCTTCCTGATAACCGTGACGGCGCGCTTCGCTACCGACCAGCAGTGAGGAGAGGTAGTTACCGCCCGCTTTTGCCGCCGTCGGGATCGTGTTTGGTGCCACGCGGTTCCAGGAAGATACCATTGCGTCGATCCCCTGCTCCAGGGCTTCAGCCCCCAGATAAGCACCCCACGGGAACGCAGCAATGATCACATCGGTGGTATAACCGGCTGGCGGGTTCACGCCCATGCCCACATCACCTACAAACACCAGCGGACGAATATAGGCACTGGTGAGGTTGTTCTTACGAATCACGTCGCGGCAGGCTTCCATCAGCTCATCCACGCTCTGAGAAACCGGAAAACGATAAATTTTGGCTGAGTCATGCAGACGCTGCATGTGTTCGCGATGACGGAACACCACTGGCCCTTTGTGAGAGTCGTAGCAACGGATGCCTTCGAAGACAGAGGTACCGTAATGCAGCGCGTGGGACATAACGTGGACTTTCGCGTCCTCCCAGCGAACCATCTCACCATTGAACCAAATGTAATCAGCTTTTTTTGTCGTCATTTTCTCTTCCTGTCGCGCTTAAGCACGGATCTGTTGTGATGTGGTTGTGCTCTGGCAGATGGCAACATGTGCAACGTCTACCAGTTTTGTTAACTGACTAAACAGTAAGTCGACCGACCGCGGGCTGGCAACGGTTAATTCGATACTGATATTTTGAGCATCAGTGGCCGTCTCCATATTCATAGAGCAAATCTGAAAGCCACGGTGACGCACCACACGCAAAACGCGTTCTAATGTCTCTGGATTGAAGCGAGCCTGCACGGCGACCTGATGTTGCATCATGATAATTTCTCCAGCATTTGTGAGTTACTGGCACCTGGCGGTACCAACGGCCAGACATTCTCAAGCTCGTCGATTGAGACATGAAGCAGGTACGGCCCTTCGCTTGACAGCATGGTGTCGAGTGCCGCTTCAACCTGGTCTTTACGGGTGATGTGCTGGCCAGGGATACCAAAGGCACTGGCCAGAATGAGGAAATCAGGGTTATCCGTCAGGGTAGTCTCACTGTAGCGTTCCTGGAAAAACAGCTGTTGCCACTGACGAACCATTCCTAAACGCTGGTTATCGAGCAAGACGATTTTCAACGGTAACTGCTTGCGCTTAACGGTGCCCAGCTCCTGCACGTTCATCATGAAAGAGCCGTCACCGGAGATACAGATAACCGTATCGTTCGGGCGGGCAACCTGCGCCCCAACCGCGGCAGGGAGACCGAAGCCCATCGTCCCTAAGCCGCTGGAGGTAATGAAGTTTTCCGGGCGCGTGTAAGTCATGTGCTGTGCTGACCACATCTGGTGTTGGCCTACATCCGTCGTGACCACACAGTCTGCCGGTTTACGGTCGGACAATTGCTTTAACAGCAGTGGCGCATAGATGGCGTCACCAGGATGGTCGTAACGCCAGGTATGTTCAACGCGCATATCGGCGGTGTGCTGACGCCATGCGTCGATTTTCAGAGGCTGCTGTAAAGCCGGTAATAACGTGTTGAGATTGCCCTGCAGGGCCACATGCGCCTGACGCAGTTTGTTCATCTCCGCCGGGTCGATATCCATGTGGATCACGTTGGCATTCGGCGCGAAGGTATTCAGCTTGCCGGTGACACGATCATCAAAACGGGCACCTACGGCGATCAGCAAGTCACACGCCTGCACGGCCAGGTTCGCCGCTTTGGTACCGTGCATCCCCAGCATGCCCAGATAGTACGGATAGTCAGCATCTACCGCGCCAAGACCTTTCAACGTACAGGTGGCGGGCATTTGCGTAACCGCGATGAATTCGCGCAGGGCGGGAACGGCCTGTGCCATACCAACCCCACCCCCTACGTACAACATCGGTTGTTTAGCGTGGGCAATCATCTGCCGCGCCTCTTCCACCGCGGCGTGCGGGAATGCATCGTCGCTTTCAACGGTGGAGAAGTGCGGTTCCAGATCGCCCAGAGCAACCTGGATATCTTTCGGGATATCAACCAGAACCGGTCCAGGGCGACCAGAGTTTGCCACCTCAAACGCCTCTGCCATCACACGCGGCAGCTCTTCCAGAGACTGAACGAGGAAGCTGTGTTTGGTGCAGGCCAGTGACAAGCCGAGCACGTCCACTTCCTGGAAGGCATCAGTACCAATGAGGGGCGAGGCCACCTGACCGGTGATGGCGACAACGGGAACGGAATCAAGCAGTGCATCCGCCAGGCCGGTGATCAGGTTTGTGGCGCCCGGCCCTGAGGTTGCCATGCAGACACCGGTTTTACCGGTGGCACGTGCATAGCCAATGGCGGCCATCGCTGCGCCCTGCTCGTGTCGGCACAAGAGGTGTTCCACGCCGCCGTCATACAATGCATCGTAAATCGGCATTATTGCGCCCCCCGGATAACCGAAGACAGTGTCGACTCCCTGTGCGCGCAACGCATGTACTACCCACTGTGCACCATTCATAGTTAGTTCCCCGTCATAAATCGGGAGAAACAGAATTTTGTGCTATTAGTCATTCTCTGCTCCTCGTGTAAGTTTTTTAGTCATAAAAAAAACCCCCGGACCTTTCGGTGCGGGGGTCTTAGTTCGTTAAGGCTTGATTTCTAAGCCTTTCCTCGTCCAAGTGCAGCCCCGCACGGTGGGATAATAATCACCACCACGCTAATCACGACCAGGCTAATCACTCGTAGAAGGGCTGTCATTTTCAGTTCTTTTTGCATCTTGTTCGAAGGAATACCTAAAGAGGTATCACAGTTTTTAAATCAAACACAAGATTTATTTATGGCTGGTTTCGTTAGGCTGCGAATCATATTTTCTGAACGCATTGTTTTATATAGAGAAATTAGATAGTGAATATTTTTCATTTTTTCAGCACGGACAGAGCGGTATGTCGCCTGTACATTTTTTTGCGAGCAGGGTTCCGCAGAAAAGAAAAGGTTACATCTTGACGTTAAAACCTCGGAAGAGGATGCGTAAATCCGCTAAATGTGGCTAAACATGCATATCGGTCACGGGCATAGTCATCTCCTGAGGAGGTGCTTATGTCACTGTCAGTTGTTTATACCCGAGCGGCCATTGGCGTAAAAGCACCGCTTATTTCGGTAGAAGTTCATCTCAGCAACGGGCTGCCCGGGCTGACGCTGGTTGGATTGCCGGAGACCACGGTAAAGGAAGCCAGAGATCGGGTGCGCAGTGCGATTATTAATAGCGGTTATACCTTTCCGGCAAAGAAAATCACCATCAACCTTGCGCCTGCAGACTTGCCTAAAGAGGGAGGGCGATATGATTTACCTATCGCTATAGCGCTCCTCGCCGCCTCTGAGCAGCTTAACAGCAGCAGACTAGGCGCATATGAGTTCATCGGTGAACTGGCGCTCACAGGCGCGCTGAGGGGCGTTCCTGGTGCCATCTCGGGTGCGCTGGAGGCCATTCGCGCAGGTCGACAAATCATTGTTGCCAATGAAAATGGTGCAGAAGTGAGCCTGATAGCCGAGAGAGGATGTCTGCTAGCCGGGCATTTACAGGAAGTGTGCGCGTATCTTGAGGGGCAACATGTGCTGTCAGAGCCGGAAGAATCAGGCGATCCCCTGGCAGAAAGCCCGGACGATCTGAGCGATATTTACGGCCAGGAGCAGGGGAAGCGGGCGCTGGAGATTACCGCTGCTGGCGGACATAACCTGTTGCTGATTGGCCCACCGGGTACAGGAAAAACGATGCTGGCGAGCAGGTTGAATGGTTTACTGCCTCCACTTAATAACCATGAAGCGCTGGAAAGCGCGGCGATATTTAGTCTGGTGAGTTCAGTGTCATTGCAAAAACAGTGGCGACGTCGCCCGTTTCGCTCTCCGCACCACAGTGCCTCACTGGCGGCCATGGTCGGCGGTGGCACCATACCAGGGCCGGGAGAGATCTCTCTGGCGCACAACGGCATCCTGTTTCTGGATGAACTGCCTGAATTTGAACGCCGCGTTCTGGATGCGCTGAGGGAGCCCATCGAGTCGGGTGAGATCCACATCTCCCGTGCACGCGCCAAAATAAGCTATCCCGCGCGGTTCCAGCTGGTAGCGGCAATGAACCCCAGCCCATCGGGCCATTATCAGGGAAACCACAATCGCTCCACGCCTGAACAGACGCTGCGCTACCTGGGGAAGTTATCTGGTCCTTTCCTGGATCGTTTCGATTTGTCGCTGGAAATCCCCTTGCCTCCTCCCGGCCTGCTCAGCCAGAGCAGCGCCAGAGGAGAGAGTACGGTGGAGGTTCGCGAGCGGGTTATCGCCGCGCAGGCCCGGCAGTATATGCGTCAACATAAGCTGAATGCCCGTCTGGATAACGCTGAGATTCGGCAGTTTTGTCCTCTTAAGACTGAAGATTCATGCTGGCTGGAGGATACGTTGACGCGCTTTGGACTTTCCATTCGCGCATGGCAGCGTCTTATAAAAGTCGCCCGCACCATCGCCGATGTGGAAAAGTGCCCTGACATTGAGAGGCGGCATCTGCAGGAAGCGTTAAGCTATCGTGCGATCGATCGCTTGCTCCTGCACCTGCAAAAGTTACTGGCATAAAAAAAGGGGCCACAGCCCCTTTTCTTGTTAGTCGTCAGACTCAGTGTAGTCTTCAGCACCTTCCATCTGCGGTTTACCGCCAGACAGCGTATGGAAACGCTTTGGACGCTTAATGCGTGCCATATACTTGATCCATACACGTTCTGCTTCAGACTGTGGCTCACGCTCGCCACGGCAGACTGCGACAAATTGTTTTTCGTCTTCAGTTGCAGGCTCACGTTTACCCAGATCCAGCTCGTTAAAGGCATAACCATGACGCTCAAGCATCTGCGCCTCTTTGATGGTGAAATCGCCGTGACGAGAGAACCCGCGTGGATAATTTTTATTGTCGAAAAAACGATTAGTCGTCGTAAAGCTTTCCGCCATCCTACACGCTCCTAATTCTTTGGCCGAGCTATTTATGGCGCGGAGTATTAGTTACGCTTGACAGAGTGTAAAACAAAACATTTAAATCATAACGACAAATTATTTTGCGGAGAAAGATGTGGATACGGAATTGCTAAAAACTTTCCTGGAAGTGAGCAGAACGCGCCACTTTGGGCGAGCAGCGGAAGCCCTTTACCTGACGCAGTCAGCGGTCAGTTTTCGTATTCGACAGCTGGAAAATCAACTGGGTGTGAACCTTTTTACCCGCCACCGCAACAACATACGCCTCACGCCAGCCGGTGAAAAACTTCTGCCGTATGCAGAGACCCTGATGAACACCTGGCAGGCGGCACGTAAAGAGGTTGCGCACACCTCGAGGCATAACGAGTTCTCCATTGGGGCCAGCGCATCGTTGTGGGAATGTATGCTCAGTCAGTGGCTTACCCGGCTCTACCCTTCCCACAACCATTTGCAATTTGAAGCGCGGATTGCGCAACGTCAGTCGCTCGTTAAGCAACTGCACGAGCGCCAGCTGGATCTTCTGATCACGACCGAAGCCCCCAAAATGGACGAATTTAGCAGCCAGATTGTTGGTCAGTTTGGCCTTGCGCTTTATGCCTCCGAGCCTTCAATGATGAAAGCCGACCTGACCTATCTGCGTCTGGAGTGGGGGCCAGATTTCCAGCAACACGAGTCGGGATTGATTGCTCCGGATGATGTGCCACAGTTAACAACCAGCTCTGCGGAGATCGCCTGTCAGCAGCTCTCCTTGCTGAAGGGGTGCACCTGGTTACCTGTTCGCTGGGCAGACACGAAACCCGGGTTGCATACCGTTGTGGACTCCACCACGCTTTCCAGACCGCTGTATGCCATCTGGCTCCAGAACAGCGATAAGCAATCGCAGATAAAAGATCTTCTAAAAATCAATATTATGGATTGATGCATGCGCCAGCAGAAATGCTGGCGGCAACGTCTGAAGAGGGGACTGGCGTCTTTCAGGCAAAAAAAAATCCTTTGCCGAAGCAAAGGATTATATATGGCAGGGGCGGAGAGACTCGAACTCGCGACACCCGGTTTTGGAGACCGGTGCTCTACCAACTGAGCTACGCCCCTAAAGTCTTTTGCCATTAAGCCTGCCGGGTAGGCAGGCTTAATGTCTTAATAAGTGGCGGAACGGACGGGACTCGAACCCGCGACCCCCTGCGTGACAGGCAGGTATTCTAACCGACTGAACT
>NZ_JBFUPR010000010.1:0-104641 GCF_041360735.1 Enterobacter sp. RCC_40 | reverse complement strand
CCATGTCACTTTGAGTGCCCACACAGATTGTCTGATAAATTGTTAAAGAGCAGTTGCGACGCGGCTTACAGCTCACCATCGCGAGGTCACGTATATTACGTTTTCCTCATTCAGAGTCAAGCATTTATTTTTGCTTTTCTCTGTTGGTGTTCATCTCTGAACCCCGCTAACCCGGCGGCTTGCAAGCCGTTGTTCCGTGTCAGTGGAGGCGCATTATAGGGAGTTCTCAGACGTTGACAACCCCTCTTTTAAAAAAAACGTTCAACCGTCTCTTTTTTGCTCAAAATCGTGCTACAGCGCCAGTTTTTCGAGCGTTTCAAAGCCATAACGGCGTAAAACGGGCAAAAGTTGCTCGGTCTCATTAGTGATGGCCATACAAAAAGCGATGTTTGCATCGGCAGATTTTGCATCCGGAGCTTCATGTTCCAGCAACCAGGCCGTACGTCGGGCTATAGCCGCCCCCGAATCCACCAGCCGCGTGCCCTCAGGCAGAACTTCTAATAACTCTTCCTGTAATAGAGGGAAATGGGTGCACCCCAGCACAACGGTGTCCGGTGGCTCCGGCATCCGCAGCCACGGGCGGAGAATACGGCGCAACTCTTCGAGCGGCACTGCCTTTCCGTGCAGCTTCGCTTCGGCGATCTCGACCAGTTCCGCCGAACCGAGCATTGCAATCTGGCATTCGTTGGCAAAGCGGTCGATTAACTCGCGCGTATAAGGTCGCTTCACCGTGCCTCGCGTTGCCAGTAAACCAACAATGCCGTTTGCCGTCAGACGCGCGGCAGGCTTTATTGCAGGAACAACGCCCACAACCGGGAACTGGAATTTTTCGCGCAATGCAGGAAGCGATACTGTACTGGCCGTGTTACAGGCGATGACCGCCAGCGAGAGGGGATAACGCTTTTGTACCGCGCTGACGATTTCAACCACACGCTCAACAATAAAGTCTTCACTCTTTTCCCCATACGGGAACGC
Organism: Enterobacter sp. RCC_40; assembly: GCF_041360735.1. Lineage (NCBI taxonomy): Bacteria > Pseudomonadati > Pseudomonadota > Gammaproteobacteria > Enterobacterales > Enterobacteriaceae > Enterobacter > Enterobacter sp. RCC_40. The sequence continues at coordinate 103,666 of NZ_JBFUPR010000010.1, read as the reverse complement.
GACGTTATCAAAGGCGTAAATGTAATGGAGATCCGGCAGGAGATGTCGGATCTCATCATAGACCGAAAGCCCACCGACACCGGAATCAAATACCAGCACGGTGGGACGCGGATTAGAAGGTGTAGCTGCCAGACAAGGTGTATTCCCGTCCTGCAGTTTGGTAGCCATAAACTGTCTCGTAATCTTTGTCGAACAGGTTGGCTATTTTACCACGAACTGTAAGGTGAGAGGTGACAGGATATGAAACTGCGACATCCCACAGGCTTACGCCGCCCATTTTCACCTTTTCAGACGGGTAGGTACCAAAGTCAGTGTCGTAACGTGTTCCCAGGTAGTGGTAAGTCAGGCTCCAGTCGAATTCATAGACCTGCGTATCAAGCTGATACTTCACCTGCTGCTTAGCCCGGCGATCCAATAGCTGGTTTGTTGCCGCATTGCGTGCATCCACATAATCGTAACCGACCGTATGAGTCAGTGGACCTGTATCAAAGGACGCTGTGGCTTCAACCCCTTTAATACGCGCCTTGCCTACGTTGTAGTATTCCTGAAGGTTGTTATTAAAGTCGATCAGGTTATCAACGTCATTGCGATAGGCCGATACGCGCCAGTTCACGCCAGCCGTCAGACCTTCGAACGCGCCTTCCCACTGTTTACTCTCCTCAGGATCAAGATGGTCGTTGCCATAGAAACCATACAACTGCCCGAGGTTGGGTGCTTTATAGGCAGTGCCATACGAGGCAATGAATCGATAACCTTCAATGAACTCCCAGCCCGCACTGCTCTGCCAGGTGCCATGTCGACCAAACTGAGAGTTATCGTCGCTACGCGCTGCCCCTTCCAGGGTAAAGTCGCCAAACTGCTGCAGCGCAGTCAGGTAGACGCCGGTGTTACGCAGGTCATAGCCGTTTGTGACATAGCTTGTTCCTGGTTCGGTGCTCTGCTTCTGCCAGTCGACACCTGCGCCAATATTGCCATGGCCCACCTCAACGGAGTTGGTCCACTGCACGTTGTACTGTTTGATCTCATCCAGCGTGGCATTGGAATCATAACGTCCCAGATGCGGGTCGTAGTTATAATCTTTGCTGTGGCTGTAGCTGGTGAGAAGTTGTGAATGGACGACGTCATTATTAAAGCGCAGCCCAGCGTCCCAGGTCTGGCTATAGAGCTGGCGAGTATCAACCAAAACATCAGGCGTAAATGAACTGTAATAGCCGTCATAGGCGGTACGGTTGCTGTAGCCATAGCCGCGAACGAACCCGCTCCACTGATCAGAGAAAGCATGCTCCAGCGCACCGTAGAGGGTTTTATTCATAAAGCCGTCACGATCGGTCTGAGCCAGACCACCGTTGTTGCCATCCGCAACCACGTCAAAGCCTTTGGTATAGGTATAATCACCCGCCAGCGTCACGCGCGTGCTGTCACCCAGGGTTTGCTGGGTGCTGCCGCCGTAATTTTGGTAGCCATGCGAGCCTACGCCCGCATTCAACGTCGTGCCGTCCTTTGCGCGGGTAGTAATAATGTTCACTACGCCACCAATCGCATCAGAACCATAGACTGCAGAGCGTGGCCCGCGAATATATTCAATGCGCTGCACCAGGGCGATCGGGAACTGACTGAGATCGGACGACCCCGTTACCCCAGCCTGGTTAAGACGGATCCCGTCGACAAGAATAAGAACATGACTGGAATTAGTTCCCCGAATAAAAAGAGAGGAAAGTTGCCCCATTCCGCCGTTTTGGGCGGTATCCACGCCAGGCAAGCGACGCATAACGTCAATGACGGTGTTTGCCTGCCAGCGATCAATATCCTCGCGCGTCACCACAGACGTTGGTGCAAGAACGGTATTAACAGGTTGCTCAAAACGGTTTGCTGTCACCACCAACGAGTCGTCGCTATCCTGCGCCCAGCCCGAAAATGCCGTGACGGACAACGCCGTCAACAGCGATACTTTTTTAATCATTGTTAAAGCATCCACAATATAAGAAGGATGCCGCAGGCTTCATCTATAGCACGCGATGACGAAACCAAATGCGACGTGATCCCGGCAGGTCTTCGGGCTAGGTGGCGTTTTGCGGATGAAGACTTCCCATTTTCACAGTGTCTACAATTCTCATCCCGCCAGTCTTTACCGCTGCGCGTCAGCTCCAGATTTTCACTGGATTCCCTTTTCACTCTCAGGAGACCGGAAACAGAATGCTACAATTAGACACGTATAGATGTCCAGATAGCTATTGGCCATTAAATCTGGACATCCACTGCACAATCCCTACAATCCCCGCGTAATTCTTTATCACTCAGGACGCATCATGACCCCCGAACACCTCCCAACAGAACAGTACGACGCACAGCTGACAGAGAAAGTTGTCCGCCTGCAAAGTATGATGACGCCTTTCAACGCGCCCGTTCCTGAGGTGTTCCGCTCGCCCGTTAGCCACTACCGCATGCGTGCGGAGTTCCGCATCTGGCACGACGGTGACGACCTGTACCACATCATTTTCGATCAGCAGACGAAGTCCCGCATTCGGGTTGACAGTTTCCCGGCGGCGAGTGAACTCATCAACCAGCTCATGACGCTGATGATCGACGGCGTACGCAACAACCCTGTGCTGCGCCACAAGCTGTTCCAGATTGATTATCTGACCACGCAAAGCAACCAGGCGATTGTCTCTCTGCTGTATCACAAAGCGCTGAATGACGAATGGCGCGAGCAGGCAGAAGCGCTGCGCGATGCCCTGCGCGCGCAGAACATCAACGTTCACCTGATTGGTCGTGCAACAAAAACCAAAATCATGCTGGATCAGGATTTCATCGACGAACGTCTGTCGGTGGCGGGAAAAGAGATGGTGTACCGCCAGGTTGAGAACAGCTTTACCCAGCCAAACGCAGCAATGAACGTACAGATGCTGGACTGGGCGCTGAAGGCGACCGAAGGGTCAAAGGGCGATCTGCTAGAGCTGTACTGCGGGAACGGCAACTTCTCCCTGGCGCTGGCGCGTAACTTTGAGCGCGTCCTGGCGACGGAGATTGCCAAGCCGTCCGTTGCCGCTGCACAGTACAACATTGCCGCCAATCACATCGACAATGTGCAGATCATTCGTATGTCTGCAGAAGAGTTCACGCAGGCCATGAATGGCGTACGACAGTTTAATCGCCTGGAGGGGATCGATCTGAAGAGCTACCAGTGTGAGACGATTTTTGTCGATCCGCCGCGCAGTGGCCTGGACAGCGAAACCGAGAAGATGGTGCAGGCGTACCCGCGTATTTTGTACATTTCCTGTAACCCGGAAACGCTGTGCAAGAATCTCGAAACATTAAGCCAGACGCACAATGTTGAACGTCTGGCTCTCTTCGATCAGTTCCCGTATACGCACCATATGGAGTGCGGCGTACTTCTTACCGCGAAGTAACGTGATGGCAGGCAGGTCAACCTGCCTGCAACCCCACTCTCTTACTCCGGCAGCTCGTGCTTGCGGCTACGCATGCGCGAGCCAATCCAGAACACCAGTGCCACGGAAAGTACCGCCGGCAGGAAGTTAGAACCGATATCCGGATACTCTGCACGCACCACGGTGCTATACAGCAACACGCCAAGAATAAAGCAGGCCGCGGCCAGCCCAGGCAACCCGACCGGCATGGTGCGGTTCAGGTAACGCTGATGCAGACAGTACACCGTCAGCACCAGCGCAATAAGCGGGAAAATAGAAAATGGAACGATCGAGCTGAACACAGCCGCAAACGTGCCATTAATTGATAAGCCAGCGATCAATGCCAGCAACAGCGTACCCTTATCCTGACCTGACTGTTTCATTACTCACCTTCACTCTTCGGTTTGATGTGCCAGTTTCTCTTGTTCACGGCGATACCAGTAGTACGCGCCTTTGGAGATCATCCTGAGCTGTAATACCAGTCGCTCTTCGAGCTGCTTGCGTTGTTCGATGCTGACATCCAGCGCTTCGGCACCCGCGCTGAAAACAATCGTCACCATCGCCTCAGCCTGTGCTTCAGTGAATGCACGCGGCATATGGTTTTCGAGTTCAAGATAGTCGGCAAGTTCCGCGATAAAATGCTGAATTTCACGCGCCACAGCGGCACGGAACGCGGCTGATGTTCCGGAACGTTCCCGCAACAGCAGGCGAAATGCGTTGGGGTTATTGCCAATAAATTCCATAAAGGTCGACACAGAGGTGCGGATCACGCTCCCCCCTTTAGCGATACGCTGCCGCGCCTGGCGCATAAGCTGACGCAGCATCAGCCCGCTCTCGTCGACCATGGTCAGACCCAGTTCATCCACATCACGGAAATGACGATAGAAGGACGTTGGCGCAATCCCGGCCTCGCGCGCAACTTCACGCAGGCTTAAACTGGCAAAACTACGCTCGGCACTCAGTTGACTGAATGCGGCTTCCACCAGCGAACGCCGGGTTTTCTCTTTTTGTTGTGCTCTTACGCCCATCACGATAGTTGAATCCTTCCAAAGGCCTGATGGCACTATACCAGAGAATAAAATTAATCTGTTTGCCTGGCTTTGTGAATGATTGTTTACGTACGGTTTGTGCTCCACTGCCGGAAAAAAGCACAACGATAATTGGGTTACTCGGGCAATGATGTTATGATTCTGTTGCTTTTATGTATAAGAACAGGTAAGCCTTACCATGCCACATTCCTACGATTACGACGCAATTGTGATAGGTTCCGGCCCCGGCGGCGAAGGCGCTGCTATGGGACTGGTGAAACAGGGAGCCAGAGTAGCGGTGATAGAGCGCTACCATAACGTTGGCGGCGGTTGCACCCATTGGGGCACCATCCCTTCCAAAGCCCTCCGCCATGCCGTTAGCCGCATTATTGAATTTAACCAGAACCCTCTTTACAGCGACCACTCCCGACTTCTTCGTTCCTCCTTTGCTGACATCCTGAATCATGCGGATACCGTTATTAACCAGCAGACGCGGATGCGCCAGGGGTTTTATGAGCGTAACCACTGTGAAATTTTGCAGGGCAATGCGCACTTTGTTGATGAACACACCCTGGCACTCGAATGCCACGACGGGTCAGTCGAAACCATCACGGCGGAAAAATTTGTCATCGCCTGTGGTTCACGCCCGTACCATCCGGCAGACGTGGACTTCTCCCACCCGCGCATTTACGACAGCGACTCCATCCTGAGCCTGCACCACGAACCCCGTCATGTGATTATCTATGGCGCAGGGGTGATTGGCTGCGAATATGCGTCGATCTTCCGGGGTATGGACGTGAAAGTTGACCTGATCAACACCCGCGACCGCCTGCTGGCCTTCCTCGATCAGGAAATGTCAGACTCGCTCTCTTACCACTTCTGGAACAGCGGCGTGGTGATTCGCCACAACGAAGAGTACGAGAAAATTGAAGGCTGCGACGACGGTGTGATCATGCATCTGAAATCGGGCAAGAAGCTGAAAGCAGACTGCCTGCTGTACGCCAACGGCCGTACCGGTAACACTGATTCTCTGGCTCTGGAAAATATCGGGCTCGAAACCGACAGCCGCGGTCAGCTGAAGGTGAACAGCATGTACCAGACAGCCCTGCCGCATGTGTATGCCGTCGGTGATGTTATCGGTTATCCAAGCCTGGCTTCTGCAGCATACGATCAGGGACGCATCGCGGCGCAGGCGCTGGTGAAAGGCGAAGCGACGGCACATCTGATCGAAGATATTCCGACAGGTATTTATACCATCCCGGAAATCAGCTCCGTCGGGAAAACCGAGCAGCAACTGACGTCAATGAAGGTGCCTTACGAGGTGGGTCGCGCGCAGTTTAAACATCTGGCGAGGGCGCAAATCGTGGGAATGAGCGTGGGTACGCTGAAGATCCTGTTCCATCGCGAGACGAAAGAGATCCTCGGTATTCACTGCTTCGGTGAACGCGCGGCGGAGATTATTCATATCGGCCAGGCGATCATGGAGCAAAAAGGTGGTGGTAACACCATCGAGTACTTCGTTAACACCACCTTCAACTACCCGACCATGGCGGAAGCCTATCGGGTCGCGGCACTGAACGGCTTAAACCGCCTGTTTTAACGCATTGTCAAAATGGCCATCCATCGAACCACGGATGGCCTCTGCCAGCTGCTCATAGCGGCTGCGCAGCGGTGAACCCGGACGATAAACCAGACCAATGGTACGACGTGGCTCTGGTTTAATGCATGGCAGATAAACCACGCCGTCACGTTTACGTTCGCGCGGCACGGCCAGTGCCGGCAGCAATGTGATCCCACTGCCCGCCGCCACCATATTACGCAGCGTTTCAAGGCTGGTTGCGCGGAAATGGGTATCCTCGTCAGCACCCGCTTCGAAGCAGAAGCCCATCGCCTGATCGCGCAGGCAGTGACCATCTTCCAGCATCAGCAGTTTTTCACCGGCCAGATCGGCCATCGGCACGCGATCGCGGTTCGCCCACGGGTGATCTTCATAGATCGCCAGCATCATGGGCTCATCAAACAGCGGCACCTCAATAAAAGCTTCGCTCTCTTTGACCAGCGCCAGAATGGCACAGTCGAGCTTGCCGCTGTCTAACTGCGCCAGCAGCTGATGGGTTTGCGCTTCATGCAGATACATTTCGAGTTTCGGGAACGTCTGATGCAGCATTGGAATGATGTGCGGCAACAGGTACGGGCCAACGGTTGGGATCAGGCCAATATGCAACGGGCCGGACATCGCCTCCCCCTGCTGGCTTGCCATTTCCTTGAGCACTTTGACCTCGCGCAGCACGGTGCGCGCCTGATCCACCAGCAGCAGACCTGCCTGGGTGAACAGTACCTTACGACTGGTGCGCTCCAGCAGCATCACGCCCAGCTCGTCTTCCAGCTTGCGGATCTGGCCGCTCAGGGTAGGCTGGCTGACGTGGCAGGAATCTGCCGCGCGGCGAAAATGGCGGTGCTCGGCTAGCGCTACCAGGTATTCAAGATCACGAATATTCATTATTCATCCTCCGTCGCCACGATAGTTCATGGCGATAGATAGCATAGCAACGAACGATTATCCCTATCAAGCATTCTGTTGAATAATACACCACATAGACGAGGCGGCACGTGTTTGACCCTTGACGTCCCCGCACCGTCAGCGAGTTTCTCTCAAAACTCGAACAACTAAAGCCAACGTGAACTTTTGCGGACCCCGTGGTCCGCTTTTTTTTTGCGTAAAAAAGCCCGGGGATAAAAGCAAAATGGCAACCGAAGTTGCCATTTATAGTGTTTACTCCCTCTCCCCGTGGGAGAGGGCGGGGTGAGGGCACCAGCCCGCGCTCATCAAACCAGCCGGTTTTTCGCATCCGCAATCGCCTGCGCGACCTGCTTCGGTGACACGCCGCCTTTCGCTGCACGCTTATCCAGACAAGACTGCAACGCCAGAATCGGATACACATCATCACCGATAACCGCACTGAATTTCTGCAGGTCGGTCAGCGGCAATGCTTCCAGTGCCTTACCCTGACGAATGGCTTCAACCACCGCTTCACCGACAATATGGTGCGCTTCACGGAACGGTACGCCTTTCGCCACCAGGTAATCGGCAAGCTCGGTCGAGTTTGCATAGCCCTGCTGCGCCGCTTCCTGACAACGCGGGCGTTTCACCTGAATGCCGTCCAGCACCAGCGCACCCATATGCAGGCAGTTCAGCCAGGTATCGAGCGCGTCGAACAGCCCTTCTTTGTCTTCCTGCATATCTTTGTTATACGCCAGCGGCAGCCCTTTCAGGGTCATCATCATGCCGGTCAGCGCGCCCTGCACACGGCCACACTTACCGCGGATAAGCTCCAGCGCATCCGGGTTTTTCTTCTGTGGCATCAGGGAGGAGCCTGACGTCACGCGGTCAGACAGCTCAACAAACCCGGCTTCACCGGAGTTGAAGAAAATCAGGTCTTCGGCAAAGCGCGACAGATGCACCATGCCGATAGACGCATTGGAAAGCAGCTCCAGCACGTGATCACGGTCAGAGACGCTGTCCAGGCTGTTACGGGTGGCTGAAGCAAAGCCCAGCCAGCCTGCCAGCTGGTCACGGTCGATTTCATAGGCCGTCCCTGCCAGCGCACCGCTGCCCAGCGGGCTCACGTCCAGACGCTTCAGGGTATCCTGCAGACGGCTTTCATCACGCGCCAGCATCTCAACGTAGGCCAGACACCAGTGCGCAAAGGTTACCGGCTGCGCGCGCTGCAGGTGGGTATAACCCGGCATCACCGCGTCCTGGTTGTTCTGCGCGGTTTCCACCAGCGCACCCTGCAGCTGACGGTTGGCTGCCAGCAGTTCACCAACGGTATCTTTACACCACAATTTCAGATCAGTCGCGACCTGGTCGTTACGGCTACGCCCGGTATGCAGTTTTTTACCCAGCTGGCCGACTTTATCAATGAGTTTCCCTTCCACCCAGCTGTGAATATCTTCCGCATCGCTGGCGAGGATCTGCTGCGGGTCCAGACGCACCTCTTCCAGCAGGTTATTCAGCGCCTCTTCCAGCTGCAGCTGTTCGTCTGCGGTCAGGACGCCCACGGTGACCAGCGCTTTGGACCAGGCCACAGAGCCGACGATATCCTGCTCGGCCAGGCGGTAGTCGAAGCGCAAAGAGTCGTTGAACTGTTTGAACCGTTGATCCGCTGCCTGTGTAAAACGCCCACCCCAAAGTGCCATAACATGCTTCCTTAATATCTTTGAATTTCATTGCCCGGCTGCGCTGCGCTGACCGGGCCTGCAGAATCGGTAAATTGCTTACGCCAGAATACGCGTGCCAATCGGCGTGCCGTTAAACAACGCCGGGAGTTGCTCCGCGTGGCGCCAGGAGGCGATGTCCACCGGACGTCCGAGCGTACGTGCGGCATCCAGCGCCGCATTGACTTTGACGATCATGCCGTCGGTAATAATGCCCTGCTCGATAAGCTGTTCGGCTTTCGCTGCGGTCATTTCCGCAATACGCTGGCCTTTGCCGTCGAGAATACCGCTTACGTCAGAGAGCAAAATCAGGTCCGCGCCCAGCGTAGCCGCCAGAGCCGTTGCCGCCTGGTCTGCATTGACGTTCATCAGTTCGCCCTCTTCGGTCACCCCGATAGAGCTCACCACCGGCAGGAATCCTCCTTCCAGCAGCATGTTAATCAGCTTAGGCGAACCAGGCTGTGCCAGTCCAACGTGTCCGAGTTCTTCGTCGAGCTGGGTCACTTTTACGCTGTCACCATCACCCAGGCACAGACCGACAGAGGCGATATGGTGTTTCTTCGCCCACGCCAGCAGCGTTTTGTTCGCAGTCCCCGCCAGGGCACCGGTAATAATATCAATCTGGTCAGCAGGCGTGACGCGCAGGCCATTTTTCTTTTTCACCGGCAGGTTGAGCCCTTTCATCAGCTCATCAACCACGCAGCCGCCGCCGTGCACAATCACCAGCGGACGTTGGTGTGATTCGCGATAGTTCACCAGCGCGGTAAAAAGACGCTCCAGCGCTTCTTCGCTGTCCAGCAGTACACCACCGAGTTTGATAATTAATGGGTTCATCATCACACCTTAAATAAGAGCCTGGGTTTCCGGGAAACCGAAACGAATATTTGCACACTGCATTGCCTGCGCGGCAGCGCCTTTAAGTAAGTTATCTTCCGCAGCCACCACAATCAGGTGCTCACCCTGCACGGCAAAGCCAATGTCGCAGAATGGCAGGCCAACCACGTTTTTCAGCGCCGGCACGCCTTTGTCGTACAGGCGCACCAGCGGTTTGTCCGCATAGGCCTGCGTAAAGGCTTCGCTCACCTGTTCGTGGGTCACGCCGGGTTTCAGGCGGCAGGTGATGGTTTCGAGGATCCCACGCGGGAAGCTGCCCAGATGCGGCGTGAAGATGACATCCGCACCCAGATGCGTCGTGATTTCAGGGTGATGGCGGTGATTGAACACGCCATACGGCTGAAGGCTCACTTCGCAGAAGCTGTTAGCGATAGCGGCTTTACGCCCCGCGCCGCTGACACCACTGGTGGCGTTGATCACCGGCCACTGGTTCAGATCCAGCAGGTCTGCGTCGATCAGCGGCTTCAGAGAAAGCTGTGCCGCCGTCGGATAACAGCCCGGCACGGCAACCAGATCCGCTTCCTTCAGTTTATCTGTGCTCCACTCCGCCAGGCCGTATACCGCTTTTTCCAGCAGTTCAGGGTGTTGATGGGTGAAACCGTAATATTTTTCGTAGAACGCGCCGTCATTCACACGGAAGGCGCCGGAGAGGTCGAACACCACACAGCCGGCCGCCAGACATTGCGGAACCAGGTCGTGGCTGACTTCGTGCGCGGTAGCTAAAAACACCACGTCGACGCCGTCGGTGAACGCGCGGATGTCAGACATTGGCTGCAGCGGCAGATCAACAATGCCTTTAAGTTGCGGATGCAAATCGGAAATTAACTTTCCTGCATCATTGCTTTGCGCTGACACGGTCAAAGCGGTTATGGTCATATGAGGATGGCGATTCACGTAGCTTACAAGCTCTGCGCCCGCATAACCGCTAGCGCCTACAATCAGCGTATTCAACATCGGGTTCCTTTATGCTCAACGTTAATGTATTTTTATTCACATTTATTGCATGAATATTGATACTATCACGACCTAAGGTGTGTCAACAATGAAAATGAACTTACCGCCATTTATCGAGATTTACCGCGCCCTGATTGCCACACCCTCCATCAGTGCGACCGAAGAAGCGCTGGATCAGAGCAATGAGTCTTTAATCAATCTGCTGGCAGGTTGGTTTAGCGATATTGGGTTTAACGTTGAGGTTCAGCCCGTTCCCGGAACACGCCATAAATTTAACCTGCTCGCCAGTACCGGACAGGGTGCTGGCGGCCTGCTACTGGCCGGTCATACCGATACCGTTCCCTTTGACGATGGCCGCTGGACACGCGATCCGTTCACCCTGACCGAGCATGACAACAAGCTTTACGGTCTGGGCACCGCCGACATGAAAGGCTTTTTTGCTTTTATCCTCGATGCGCTGCGTGACGTGGACGTGACAACGCTGAAGAAACCGCTCTACATTCTGGCCACTGCCGATGAAGAGACCAGCATGGCCGGGGCGCGCTACTTCTCTGAAAACACCTCGATTCGCCCGGATTGCGCCATTATTGGTGAACCAACGTCACTGCAGCCAATCCGCGCCCACAAAGGCCATATCTCCACGGCGGTGCGCGTGCTGGGCCAGTCAGGCCACTCCAGCGATCCGGCGCGCGGCGTCAACGCCATCGAACTGATGCACGACGCCATTGGCCGCATCATGCAGTTGCGCGACTCGCTGAAAGAGCGTTATCACTACGACGCATTCACCGTGCCTTATCCGACGCTGAACCTCGGCAGCCTGCACGGTGGTGATGCATCCAACCGTATCTGCGCCTGCTGCGAACTGCATATGGATATCCGTCCGCTGCCGGGCATGACGCTGAGCGATCTCGACGGCCTGTTGACCGAAGCGCTGGCGCCGGTCAGCGAGCGCTGGCCGGGCCGCCTGACGGTCTCCGAGCTTCATCCGCCGATCCCTGGCTACGAATGTCCACCGGATCATCAACTGGTTGAAGTCGTGGAAAAGCTGCTCGGCGAGAAAACCGACGTGGTGAACTATTGCACCGAAGCACCGTTTATTCAGACCCTGTGTCCTACGCTGGTGCTTGGCCCGGGTTCCATCAACCAGGCTCACCAGCCGGATGAATATCTGGAAACGCGCTTTATCAAACCGACCCGTGAACTGATTACCCAGGTCGTGCATCACTTCTGCTGGCATTAAAATGCCCCTGAGGGTTCCCTCTCCCGGTGGGAGAGGGTCAGGGTAAGGGCAACAAATCCCGCGATCTTCGTCACATTCCCATAAGCATCTCTTATCTGACGCAAAGCGAATTAAATTTCGTAAATTACCCACATTTATTCGTTTGCTGAACCGTTTTCGCAGCAATTGACGACGGGGGTTTTACGTGGCTTTATAAAGGGAGATGACAAAATATTGTCCAAAAGATTTTCGATTGGGCATAAACAAAAATGATGGGGTGACTGGGTTTTTATGAACGAACAATATTCCGCGTTGCGTAGTAATGTCAGTATGCTCGGCAAAGTGCTTGGAGATACCATCAAAGATGCGTTGGGGGAAAACATCCTCGACCGCGTTGAAACCATCCGCAAGCTGTCAAAATCTTCCCGTGCAGGTAACGAGGCCAGTCGTCAGGAGCTGCTCACCACCTTGCAGAACCTTTCTAACGATGAGCTGCTGCCCGTTGCCCGCGCCTTCAGCCAGTTTCTGAACCTGGCAAACACCGCTGAGCAATACCACAGCATTTCGCCGAATGGCGAAGCTGCCAGCAACCCGGAAGTCATTGCCCGTACGCTTCGTAAACTGAAAGACCAGCCAGACCTCAACGAAGACATCATCAAAAAAGCGGTGGAATCCCTTTCGCTGGAGCTGGTTCTGACCGCTCACCCAACCGAAATCACTCGCCGCACCCTGATCCACAAAATGGTGGAAGTGAACAACTGCCTCAAGCAGCTGGATAACAAAGACATTGCTGACTACGAACGCAACCAGCTGATGCGCCGTCTGCGCCAGCTGATTGCCCAGTCCTGGCACACCGATGAAATTCGTAAGCATCGTCCAAGCCCGGTCGACGAAGCCAAATGGGGCTTTGCAGTGGTGGAAAATAGCCTGTGGGAAGGGGTGCCGAACTACCTGCGTGAGCTGAACGAGCAGCTGGAAGCGAATCTGGATTACCGCCTGCCGGTCGATTTTGTGCCGGTGCGCTTCACCTCCTGGATGGGCGGCGACCGTGACGGCAACCCGAACGTCACCGCGGAAATTACCCGCCACGTGCTTCTGTTGAGCCGCTGGAAAGCAACCGACCTGTTCCTGAAAGATATTCAGGTATTGATCTCCGAGCTGTCGATGGTAGAGGCCACGCCGGAACTGCGCGCGCTGGCCGGCGAAGAAGGTGCCAGCGAGCCGTATCGTTTCCTGATGAAAAAACTGCGTGGCCAGCTGATGGCGACGCAGGCCTGGCTGGAAGCGCGTCTGAAAGGCCAGCGCCTGCCAAAGCCGGAAGGCCTGCTGAGCCAGAACGAGCAGCTCTGGGAGCCGCTGTATGCCTGCTATAAATCACTGCAGGCCTGCGGAATGGGCATCATCGCGAATGGCGAACTGCTCGACACCCTGCGTCGCGTGAAGTGTTTCGGCGTGCCGCTGGTGCGTATTGACGTCCGTCAGGAAAGCACCCGACATACCGAAGCGCTGGGCGAACTGACCCGCTATCTCGGCATCGGCGACTATGAAAGCTGGTCTGAAGCGGACAAACAAGCCTTCCTGATCCGCGAACTGAACTCCAAGCGCCCCCTGCTGCCACGTAACTGGGAGCCAAGCAACGAAACCCGCGAGGTGCTCAACACCTGTAAAGCGATCGTTGATGCGCCGAAAGGATCGGTGGCTGCCTATGTGATCTCCATGGCGAAAACGCCGTCTGACGTGCTGGGCGTTCACCTTCTGCTCAAAGAAGCCGGTATCGACTATGCCCTTCCGGTTGCACCGCTGTTTGAAACCCTTGATGACCTGAACAACGCCAACGACGTCATGACGCAGCTGCTGAATATCGACTGGTACCGCGGCTTTATTCAGGGCAAACAGATGGTGATGATTGGCTATTCCGACTCCGCAAAAGACGCGGGCGTCATGGCGGCATCCTGGGCGCAGTATCAGGCACAGGATGCGTTGATCAAAACCTGTGAAAAAGCGGGCATCGAACTGACGCTGTTCCACGGACGCGGCGGCTCGATTGGCCGTGGTGGTGCGCCAGCGCATGCGGCACTGCTGTCACAACCGCCGGGAAGCCTGAAAGGTGGCCTGCGCGTGACCGAACAGGGCGAGATGATCCGCTTCAAGTACGGCCTGCCGGAAGTGACCATCAGCAGCCTGTCGCTCTACACCAGTGCGATTCTGGAAGCGAACCTGCTGCCACCGCCAGAGCCGAAAGAGTCCTGGTGCCATATCATGGACGAGCTGTCAGATATCTCCTGCGATCTGTACCGCGGCTACGTACGTGAAAACAAAGATTTTGTGCCTTACTTCCGTTCAGCTACCCCTGAGCAGGAGCTGGGTAAACTGCCGCTGGGTTCACGTCCGGCTAAGCGCCGCCCGACCGGTGGCGTAGAGTCTCTGCGTGCCATCCCGTGGATCTTCGCCTGGACCCAGAACCGTCTGATGCTGCCCGCCTGGCTGGGCGCAGGCGCGGCGCTGCAGAAAGTGGTGGAAGATGGCAAACAGAACGAACTGGAAACCATGTGCCGCGACTGGCCATTCTTCTCCACCCGTCTGGGTATGCTGGAGATGGTCTTCTCGAAAGCAGACCTGTGGCTGGCGGAATACTACGATCAGCGTCTGGTGAAGCCTGAGCTGTGGACGCTGGGTAAAGAGCTGCGCGAACTGCTGGAAGACGACATCAAAGTGGTGCTGGACATTGCTAACGACTCGCACCTGATGGCGGATCTGCCGTGGATTGCCGAGTCCATCCAGCTGCGTAATATCTACACCGACCCCCTGAACGTCCTGCAGGCGGAGCTGCTGCACCGTTCACGTCTGGCGGAAGAAGAAGGTAAAGAGCCGGATCCACGCGTCGAACAGGCGTTGATGGTGACGATTGCAGGCGTTGCGGCAGGTATGCGTAACACAGGCTAATCCATTGGCTTCATACAGGCCCGGCAGCGCTAACGCTGCCGGGCGATATCCGGTATTCACGCCATGCACCACGACATCAGCACCCTTCTGACCGACCTCATTAATGGCACCATAGCGCTACGTGACGTACGGTTTGTCGCCCCGCCCGACCCACACTCCCGCACATCGCCTTGCCTGGTCATTAACCTCGATAATGCCTGCGAAGCGTGGTTTTCTTCCTCTGCGGAGGGGTTACTTCATACCGGACACGCGCTCAGCATCAGCTTCGGTAAACAGCAGCTGTCGTTTCGTCTTTATCGGGATAACGTGCTTATACAGCACCAGCAGGTTGCCCGGCGCGGCCCCCGAACCGGAGCGTTTCTCCTGCAAACGCTGGCCGAGCTGCAGATGCAGCCTGATGAACAGGAAACGGCCAGACTGGTGGTACTGAGTATGCTCAGCCACTGTCGCGATCTTCTTGGCAGCGACATTCACACTGACAGCCGCAGTCGCGCTCTGTTTGAAGCCATCCGGCGCTATCTCGATGAACATCACGCCTCACCGCTGACCCGCGATTCCGTGGCGCGGGCGTTTTATATTTCACCCAACTACCTTTCACATCTGTTTCAGAAGACCGGGAACGTGGGGTTCAATGAATACCTGACCCAAACGCGTCTGGAACACGCGCGCCAGTTGCTCAAGGGTTATGATCTAAAAATCAAAGACATTGCCGCCCGCTGCGGCTTTACAGACAGCAACTACTTCTGCCGCCTCTTTCGTAAACATACCGAACGCTCCCCTTCCGAGTACCGCCGCCAGTATCACAGCCAGCTGACTGCCAAAAACTAGCATTGTGATCGCCCTCTCACTTCACTAAGCACATTACATTTGTCCAGTATTTGGCAAAATTGACCTGTATCCCCGGCCAGCAGCCCCACCTTATCCTTAAGTTAACCTTTCTGACTTAAGGAAAAATAATGGAACTGTATCTGGATACCGCCAACGTGGCAGAGGTTGAGCGCCTGGCGCGCATTTTTCCGATTGCCGGCGTCACCACCAACCCGAGCATTGTAGCCGCCAGCGGCGAAACCCTCTGGAACGTACTGCCGCGTCTGCAAAACGCCATCGGGCCACAGGGTACGCTGTTTGCCCAGACCATGAGCCGTGAAGCCGAAGGGATGGTGGCAGAAGCCAAACGCCTGAGTAACGCCATTCCTGACATCGTGGTGAAAATCCCGGTGACCGCGCAGGGCCTTATAGCGATAAAAATGCTGAAAAAAGAGGGCATAACCACGTTGGGCACGGCCGTTTACAGCGCCGCCCAGGGTTTACTGGCCGCGCTGGCGGGAGCGAAATATGTCGCACCGTATGTTAACCGCGTCGACGCTCAGGGCGGGGACGGCATTCGTATGGTACAGGAGCTGCAATCCCTGCTCGAACGGCACGCCCCAGAAAGCAGCGTGCTGGCCGCCAGCTTCAAAACACCACGTCAGGCGCTGGACTGCCTGCTCGCCGGATGTGAAGCAATCACGCTTCCTTTAGATGTAGCGCAACAAATGCTCGGCACCCCGGCGGTAGAGTCAGCCATAGAGAAGTTTGAGCACGACTGGAAAAACGCGTTTGGTAACCTCAACCTCTAAGGGAGATCTGTTATGGACCGTATCATTCAATCGCCGGGGAAATATATCCAGGGCGCTGATGTTCTCACCCGTCTCGGCGACTATCTAAAACCACTGGCAACACGCTGGTTGGTTGTGGGCGATAAGTTTGTGCTGGGTTTTGCACAAGAGACCTTGCTTGAGAGTTTCAAAAAAGCGGAAATTCATGCTGAAATCGCGCCCTTCGGTGGCGAATGTTCGCAAAACGAAATCGATCGCCTGAAAAAACGGGCCGACGGCGCCGACTGTATGGCGGTGCTCGGTATCGGCGGCGGGAAAACGCTGGATACCGCCAAAGCGCTGGCGCATTTTATGGACGTGCCCGTTGCCATCGCCCCGACTATCGCCTCCACCGACGCCCCGTGCAGCGCCCTTTCTGTCATTTATACCGACAGCGGTGAATTCGATCGCTACCTGATGCTGCCGCATAACCCGAACATGGTGATTGTCGACACCCGGGTGGTGGCTGGCGCTCCGCCGCGTCTGCTGGCCGCCGGGATAGGCGATGCCCTTGCCACCTGGTTTGAAGCGCGCGCCTGTTCCCGTAGTGGCGCGATCACCATGGCGGGCGGAAAATGTACCCAGGCTGCGCTAGCCCTCGCCGAGTTGTGCTACAACACGTTAATTGAAGAGGGTGAGAAAGCGATGCTCGCAGCCGGGCAGCACGTAGTCACACCGGCGCTGGAGCGCATCATTGAAGCCAATACCTATCTGAGCGGCGTTGGATTTGAAAGCGGTGGACTGGCGGCCGCACACGCCATTCACAACGGAATGACCGCCGTGCCGGAGGCACATTCGTTCTATCACGGTGAAAAAGTGGCGTTCGGGACGCTGACGCAACTGGTGCTGGAAAATGCCCCGGTAGAGGAAATTGAAACCGTCGCGGCGCTGTGTCACAGCGTAGGTTTGCCCATCACGCTGGCACAACTGAACATTAAAGAGGATATTCCGCTTAAAATGCGGCTGATTGCCGAGGCTGCCTGCGCAGAGGGTGAAACCATTCACAACATGCCAGGCGGGGTGTCACCGGATCAGGTTTACGCGGCGCTGCTGGTGGCCGATCAGTACGGGCAACGGTTCATGCGGGAGTGGGCGTAACTGGTATTGCCGGATGGTAAAAAAATCCCCGCCGAAGCGGGGATTGTATTTACTGCAGATCAAACCGATCCAAATCCATCACCTTCGCCCAAGCGGCAACAAAGTCGCGGACGAATTTCTCATGGGCGTCACTGCTGGCGTAAACCTCGGCCAGCGCGCGCAGCACGGCGTTCGAACCGAATACCAGATCGGCACGCGTGGCGGTGTATTTCACTTCACCGCTGGCGCGATCGCTGCCGGCAAACAGCTCGTTTGATTCATCGGTCGCTTTCCACTGGGTATTCATGTCCAGCAGGTTCACGAAGAAATCGTTACTCAGCACGCCTTCACGATGGGTGAACACGCCGTTCTGACTGCCATCGAAGTTCGCCCCCAGTACGCGCAGACCGCCAATCAGCACCGTCAGTTCTGGTGCAGTGAGCGTCAGCTGCTGGGCCTTATCAATCAACAGAGACTCGGTAGTGGAGGCATCAACCTGTGCACGGTAGTTACGGAAGCCATCGGCAATCGGTTCGAGCAGGTTAAACATCTCGATATCCGTCTGATCCTGGCGCGCATCAACGCGGCCCGGCGTGAACGGTACATTGACGTAAACGCCGGCCTCTTTCGCCGCCTGTTCAACACCCACCACACCTGCCAGCACGATGATATCGGCCAGTGACGCTTTGTTGGTGGTACGCTGAATAGCTTCCAGGGCGGGTAACGCGCGAACCGCTGCGGCGTTAACTTCCCAGTCGCGCTGGGGTGCCAGTGCCAGACGCGCACCGTTGGCGCCGCCACGCTTATCGCCACCGCGGAAGGTCGATGCAGATGCCCAGGCAACGGAAACCAGGTCGCTCACGGACAGACCCGAGGCAATGATTTCCGCTTTCAGACTCTCGATGTCCTCTTTGGTCGGGTTGAACACCGCCTGCGGCAGTGGATCCTGCCAGATGAGATCTTCTTTCGGCACTTCCGGACCAATGTAACGCGCTTTTGGCCCCATATCACGGTGGGTCAGCTTGAACCACGCGCGCGCAAAGGCTTCGTTAAAGGCCTGCGGATCGTTCAGGAAGCGGCGGGAGATTTTCTCGAACTCGGGGTCAAAACGCAGCGTCAGATCGGTGACCAGCATCGTCGGTTTGCGCTTTTTCGACGGGTCGAACGGATCAGGCATAATGTCTGGTGCATCCACGGCTTCGAACTGAATCGCACCCGCCGGGCTGCGGGTCTGCACCCACTCGTATTTGAACAGGTTCTCGAAGAAGTAGTTACTCCACTGGGTCGGCGTTTGCGACCAGATGACTTCCAGCCCGGAGGTGATCGCATCTGCGCCAACACCGGTACCGTGCGTACTGGTCCAGCCCAGACCCTGCGCTTCAATTGGCGCGGCTTCCGGGTCGGCACCGACATGGGTCGCTTCACCTGCACCGTGGGTTTTACCGAGGGTATGACCGCCTGCAATCAACGCAACGGTCTCTTCGTCGTTCATCCCCATGTTGCCAAAGGTGGCACGGATCGCCGCGGCCGCTGACAGCGGTTCACCGCTGGCGTTTGGCCCTTCCGGGTTAACGTAAATCAGCCCCATTTCGGTGGCTGCCAGTGGGCGCTTCGCCAGTGCTTCCGGGTCACGGTGGGTGAGCCAGGCTTTTTCATCACCCCAGTTCACGTCCATATCCGGTTCCCAGACATCTTCACGCCCGGCCCCAAAACCAAAGGTACGGAAACCAGAGTTCTCCAGCGCCACGTTACCGGCAAGGATGAAGAGGTCAGCCCAGGAAATTTTTTGACCGTATTTTTGCTTGATAGGCCACAGGAGACGGCGCGCTTTATCCAGACTTACGTTATCTGGCCAGGAGTTCAGGGGGGCAAAGCGCTGTTGACCGCGCCCTGCGCCACCGCGACCGTCAACGGAGCGATAGGTACCTGCGCCGTGCCAGGCCATACGGATAAACAGGCCCGCATAGCTGCCCCAGTCGGCTGGCCACCACGGCTGAGAGTCGGTCAGAAGTGCTTTGAGATCGCCCTTGAGCGCTGAGTAATCAAGTTTGCTGAATTCTTTGCGGTAGTCAAAGTCTTCACCCAGAGGGTTAGAACGGTTGGAATGTTGATTAAGAAGATCGACGCGGAGTTGTTTTGGCCACCAGTCGCGGCTGCCTGTGCCTGCCCCCGCGCTGTGATCGACGCTGCCCTGATGGAACGGGCACTTGCCGATTGATGCCGCATTATTGCTGTCGTCTGACGTGCTCATCGCTATGCTCCCTTTTACAGTGTTACCGTTACGATATACGCCCTTGTTGATAAGGTATAGTTGAGATAACCCACAGATTCGATAGTTAATTCCGTTTAATTTCCCATTGAAAGTATGTGTTTTCTGTACATCAAAGGCAGCATTGCTGATATGGCGGGTAAATAAAACCCTTATAAATCAAAAAACCCTCCGAAGAGGGCTTCTATTTGTTATGCTCCAGGCCGAACACCCAGCGTATGGCAAATGGCGTAACTCATTTCCGCGCGGTTGAGCGTATAGAAGTGGAAATCCTTCACCCCTTCACGACTCAAGATCTTCACCATGTCCATCGCGATGTTTGCGCCCACCAGCTTGCGTGTTTCCGGGTCATCGTCCAGCCCTTCGTACATTTTAGACATCCAGTGTGGAATGCGCACATTGGTCATATCGGCAAATTTCTTCGCCTGTTTGAAGTTAGAGACCGGCAAAATTCCCGGGATAATTTCGACGTCGATGCCCGCGGACACACAGCGGTCACGAAAGCGCAGGTAGCTTTCCACATCAAAGAAGAACTGGGTAATGGCGCGGTTCGCACCGGCGTCCACTTTACGCTTCAGGTTAAGCAGATCCGCCTGGGCGCTTTTCGCTTCCGGGTGAACTTCAGGGTAAGCGGCAACGGAAATGTCGAAGTCTGCGACCTCTTTCAGCAGCGCGACCAGATCGGTGGCGTACATGTCCGGTTTACCGCTCCCCGGCGGCAGGTCACCGCGCAGGGCGACGATATGGCGAATACCGTTGTTCCAGTAGTCCTGGGCAATGGCACGCAACTCATCGCGCGTCGCGTCGATACAGGTCAGGTGCGGAGCCGCTTCCAGACCCGTACGGTCCTTAATGCCTTTAATGATGCTGTGCGTACGGTCACGCTCACCGGAGTTGGCACCGTAGGTGACGGAGACAAACTTCGGTTTCAGGCTGCTCAGGCGATCGATAGAGCTCCAGAGGGTTTGCTCCATTTCACTGGTGCGCGGCGGGAAAAATTCAAAAGAGACGTTAATCTGACCATTTACTTCGGCCAGGCTCTGATTCAGGGCTTCCCGCTGGTTGGCGTGAAAAAAGCTCATACCTTACCTCATCAATCGCGTGTCATTGTGTGTTGTGTTTCGAACTTCTATACGTTTAGACGTCCAGATGTAAAAATGACGGAAAAGCGGAGGGACGTCAACAGAAATAATCGCCAGGAATGGTGAGGAATGCTCAGGGAAGATGAAGGGAGTTCATGATAGCGGGTGAGTGCGGTCTGATGCCCTCACCCTGTCCCTCTCCCACCGGGAGAGGGAACAAGAAGGATTACAGCAGTTTAGCCAGACGGTTGATGTCGGACTGGATAGCCCCGGCGGTCACATCGCGCCCCGCACCCGGGCCACGGATCACCAGTGGGTTATCGCGGTACCAGCGGCTTTCAATGGCGAAAACATTATCGCACGGCAGCAGCGCCGCCAGCGGATGTTCAGGACGAACCGCCTCGACACCCACACGTGCTTTTCCGTTCGCTTCGAAACGCGCCACGTAGCGCAGCACCAGCCCCATCTCGTTTGCCGCTTCCAGACGTTGCACCATCTGCTCGTTCAGCTCTTCGCCGTTCTCGAAGAAATGGTCGACAGAGTCGTCCTCACAGCCAGCAGGCACCAGCGACTCAACGCGGACGGCATCAGGTTCGATGTCATAACCGGCTTCACGCGCCAGGATCACCAGCTTACGCATAACGTCTTTACCGGAGAGGTCAACGCGTGGGTCAGGCTCCGTTAAGCCCTGCTGCCATGCCTGATCCACCAGGTCAGTGAACGGTACGGTGCCATCAAACTGCAGGAACAGCCAGGAGAGCGTGCCGGAGAAGATGCCACTCAGCGCCAGAATGCTGTCGCCGCTTTCAATCAAATCACGCACGGTATGGTTAACCGGCAAGCCAGCGCCCACCGTGGCGTTATACAGCCAGTGACGGCCTGTCTTTTCAAACGCGTCGTGGATTTGACGGTACTTGTCCGTGCTGCTCGCCCCCGCCAGCTTATTGGCGCTAATAACATGGAAACCGTGGCTGGCGAAATCAAGATACTGATCGGCAAGCTGTTCACTGGCGGTCACGTCCAGTACCACCAGATCGTCATACGGGTGCGCGCGCATCCAGAGGAACAGCGACTCTTCGTCCTGTTCAACCGCTTCATCGTTAAAGAAGGCCAGCGCCCGGCTGGCGTCCAGCCCTTCGTAGTTCAGCAGGCTGCGGCGGCTGTCCACCACGCCCGCGAGAATAAATTCAAACCCGGTACGCGCTGAGAGGGTCACCTGCTCGCGCGCGAACAGCTCCAGCCAGCGTGAGCCGATGTTTCCTTTACCAAACAGCACCAGTCCAATGCGTTTCTCCGCACGGAACAGAGAGGTATGCAGACCCTGAATCAGACTCTCGGTGGGTCCTTTACGCAGTACGGCCACAAGGCTGATGCCCTCTTCCGACTGCCAGGTGAATTCAACCGGCTGGCCTTTCAGCTGCTGCCAGAAACGGTGGCAGTGCAGCGGGTTGCGGGTAACGCCCGCCCCCACCATCGCCACCAGCGCCAGACCCTGACGCAGGCGAAGCTCGCCCGGCAGGCCCGCTTCATCAAGAATTTTCAGGGCGCTGTCCGCCACTTCGGCGGTGTAGCAGAACTGCAGCAGCTGGCGGTCGTTATGCACGCCAACGGCGAGCGGACGCACCTGGGCACGTTTGAGGATCAGGTCGATGTCTTTGTGTGCCAGTTTGAAATCCTGGCCCGCCGGGACCTGGAACTCAATCAGGCAGATGTCGTCATGGCTGGTCACAATTCGCGCCCCTGTACCGGACGCCAGGACGCGTTCGATGCGGGTAGAGCCTTGATCCGGGGTGTAACTACAGCGCAGCTGCAGGTCGATGTCGCTCCCGGAAACGGGCTGTAGCGTACGCGCATGCAGAACCGGTGCCGCCAGGCGTGCCAGCTCGCTGGCCTCGTCCAGACGCAGCAGCGGCAGCAGGCAGGCATCTTTCACTTTACGCGGGTCAGCACTGTAGACACCGGCCACGTCGCTCCAGATAGTGACGCGGGAAACGCCTGCCAGCGCACCAATTTGCGTCGCTGAGTAGTCAGAGCCGTTACGTCCCAGCAGCACGGTTTCACCGGCACTGCTGCGGCTGATAAAGCCGGTCACCACAATACGTTTGCCCGGATGCTGAACCAGCAGCTGTTGCAGCAGCGGATATGACAAGCCTTCATCCACCTGCGGCTGAGCGGCGCGTTCGGCGCGCAGGAAGTCACGCGCGTCAAGCCAGGCCGCATCCACGCCCAGGTGTTGCAGCACGGCCGCCATCAGGCGTGCAGACCACACTTCACCGTGGCCGACCACCTCGGCATACACCGCGTCGGTAATACCACTGTCCAGCAGGGCAGCCAGACGCTCAAGGTCATGCGTGAAGGCGCTAATCAACCCGTCCGCGACGTCCGCTGGCAGTAAGCCGGCAATCAGCTCACTCTGGTAACGACGTAAGGACTGTTGCACCTGATGCGCAGAGAGGCGATCGGTCTGACTCAGTTTGAGCCAGCTAATCAACTGGTTGGTGGTGCTGCCAGCCGCGGAGACAACCATCATGTCCCCCGGCTGCGAATACTCTGTCATGATCCCTGCGACACGCAGGTAACACTTCACATCAGCAAGACTACTACCACCAAACTTGTGCAGTTGACGACCCTTCGCCCCTGCCTGCGCTATCACACTCATGATTACCCCTTGGCTGCGACCCGGAAGCCATTTTCCAGATCGGCAATTAAATCTTCAGAATCTTCAATACCGGTCGAGATACGCAGCAGCGTCTCAGAAATACCGGCGGCGGCACGTGCTTCTGGTGCCATACCTGCGTGCGTCATGGTCGCGGCGTGGGAGATCAAGCTTTCAACCCCACCTAATGATTCCGCCAGCGTAAACAATGACAGCCCGCTCAGGAAGCGACGCAGCGTTTGCTCGTCACCGTCCAGTTCAAAACTTAACATCGCGCCAAATCCCTTTTGTTGACGCGCGGCAATCTCGTGCCCCTGGTTTTCCGGCAGCGACGGGTGATAGAGCTTTTTCACCAGCGGCTGGGTCTTCAGAAAATCGACAATCGCCTGAGCATTGCGCTGCGCCACTTCCATGCGCGGCGACAGCGTGCGGATACCGCGCAACAACAGGTAGCTGTCGAAAGCGCTCGCAGTGACGCCAATGTTATTGGCCCACCATGCCAGTTCGGTGACAACGTCGGGATCTTTTGCAATCACCACGCCCGCTACCACATCAGAATGACCGTTCAGATATTTAGTGCATGAATGCAATACCAGATCGGCACCCAGCGCAAGCGGGTTCTGAAGGGCCGGACTGAGGAAGGTATTATCCACTACACTTATCGCTCCCGCATCCCTTGCGCGCTGACAAATTTTCGCAATATCGACGACGCGCAACAATGGATTGCTTGGACTTTCCACCAGCACCAGCTTCGGTTTCTCTGCCAGCGCCTGTTTCAGCGCCTGTTCGTCGTTTTGATCGACAAACAGCACGCGGTAGCATCCGCGTTTTGCGAGGCTGTCAAACAGACGATAGCTACCACCGTAACAGTCGTGCGGTGCCACCAGCAGGTCGCCCGGCTTCAGAAATACCGTCGTCACCAGGTGAATCGCAGACATCCCGGTGTTGGTTAACACGGCGCCTGCACCGCCTTCCAGCTCCGCCAGCGTGCGCTGGGTTACGTCACGCGTCGGGTTGCCGCGACGGGAGTAGTCATGCGCACGGGGTTCATTAAAACCGGTAAAATTGTAAGTACTGGAAAGATGAATTGGCGGGACAACACAGCCGTACTGCTCGTCATCATTTAATCCGCTACGCACTGCGATGGTGGCCTGTTTACGCGTCATGGTGAAGGCTTCCTGGCTAAAAGAGGTGAAAAGTCAGGCACCAGAGTAAACACTGAAAGTATGGACGTCAATACATCTGGACATCTAAACTTCTTTGCGTATAGATTGAGCAATGCGCAAATAGCCGTTAAAATTATATGCTTTAGTGCACGCTGCAGCGGCAATATCCGTGCCACGGTATCGTCTCTACGGTAAACTACGCTGGATTACGGTCAAAACTGGCGATGACGGGTTTTGCACCTTTAGATTAATGACTGAGAGGATTAAAGGTATCTCATGGCTGAATGGAGCGGCGAATATATCAGCCCATACGCTGAGCACGGTAAGAAGAGTGAGCAAGTAAAGAAAATTACGGTTTCCATTCCTCTGAAGGTGTTGAAGATCCTCACCGATGAACGTACGCGTCGTCAGGTGAACAACCTGCGCCACGCGACCAACAGCGAACTGCTGTGCGAAGCGTTTCTGCATGCGTTTACCGGTCAACCGTTGCCAAACGATGAAGATCTGCGCAAAGAGCGTAGTGATGAAATTCCGGAAGAGGCGAAGGTGATCATGCGTGAACTGGGTATCGACCCGGATACGTGGGAATACTGAGAAGCGGATACAAAAAAGGCACCTTGCGGTGCCTTTTTTTCGGGAAACTTACTTAGCGCCCGGGATGCTGAAACGCTTGTTGAAGCGGTCAACACGGCCACCGGTTGCAACATCACGCTGCTTACCAGTGTAGAACGGGTGGCATTTGCCGCACACGTCCAGGTTCAGATCGTGACCCACGGTAGAGCGGATCTGGATAGAGTTACCGCAAGAACAGTTTGCAGTAATCATTTCGTATTTCGGGTGAATATCTTTTTTCATGGGAGAACCTCAGTTAAGGCCGCGTCGCTCTTCCAGCCCTAACGCCAGACACCACGCGATGTTGAATGTAAGTTCTTTGGCGTAAAGTACACCAAAGGCGGCGAATCATACAGAATTTGACCAACGTATGCAAACTGATCCGCACGCCGCTTTCACTAATGTGTATACTAACGCGCCACTTTTCAAGTCAGGAAGATTCGATGCCCGTCGCTCACGTTGCCCTGCCCGTTCCGCTTCCCCGCACCTTTGACTATCTGCTGCCTGACAGCATGAGCGCCAAAGCGGGCTGTCGCGTGACCGTGCCATTTGGCAAACAGCAGCGTATTGGGATTGTGGTGTCGGTGAGCGATAAGAGCGAATTGCCGCTCAATGAGCTGAAAGCCGTCGCAGAGGTACTGGACAGCGAGCCCGTTTTCTCCACCAGCACCTGGCGACTCCTGCTGTGGGCGGCAGATTACTACCATCACCCTATCGGCGATGTCCTGTTCCACGCCCTGCCTGTTATGCTTCGTCAGGGTAAAAGTGCCAGCCACGCTCCCCTGTGGTACTGGTTTGCCACTGAAGAGGGTCAGGCGGTCGATATCAATAGCCTGAAACGCTCGCAGAAACAGCAGCAGGCGCTGGCGGCCCTGCGTCAGGGGAAAATCTGGCGGCATCAGGTTGATGAGCTTGCGGTGAGTGAAACGGCGCTGCAGGCCCTGCGCAAAAAAGGGCTGAGCGAACTGGCAAGCGAGGCGCCCGCCCTTTATGACTGGCGGGACAGTTTCTCCGTTTCAGGGGATCGTCTGCGACTCAACACCGAGCAGGCCACCGCCGTAGGGGCCATTCACAGCGCCTCCGATCATTTCTCCGCCTGGCTACTGGCAGGGGTCACCGGCTCCGGCAAAACAGAAGTGTATCTCAGCGTACTGGAAAACGTGCTTGCGCAGGGTAAACAGGCGCTGGTGATGGTTCCGGAAATCGGCCTTACACCACAAACCATCGCCCGTTTTCGCGAGCGGTTTAATGCGCCGGTTGAAGTGTTACATTCGGGCCTGAACGACAGCGAGCGCCTCAGCGCCTGGCTGAAAGCCAAAAACGGCGAAGCGGCGATTGTGATTGGCACCCGGTCCTCGCTGTTTACGCCGTTTAAAAACCTCGGCGTTATCGTCATCGATGAAGAGCATGACAGCTCCTATAAGCAACAGGAAGGCTGGCGCTATCACGCCCGCGATCTGGCCGTTTATCGCGCCCACAGCGAGCAAATCCCGATTATTCTTGGCTCCGCGACGCCCGCCCTCGAAACGCTGCATAACGTTCGCCAGCGTAAATACCACATGCTGCGCCTGACGCGGCGCGCAGGGAACGCGCGCCCTGCTATTCAGCATGTGCTGGATCTAAAAGGCCAGCAGGTGCAGGCGGGGTTAGCGCCTGCGCTTATCACCCGGATGCGCCAGCATTTGCAGGCCGGTAATCAGGTCATTTTATTCCTTAACCGCCGCGGGTTTGCCCCGGCGCTGTTGTGTCACGACTGCGGCTGGATTGCCGAATGCCCGCGCTGCGACCACTACTACACGTTCCATCAGGCCCAGCGCCATTTGCGCTGCCACCACTGCGACAGCCAGCGGCCGGTACCACGCCAGTGTCCGTCATGTGGCTCAACGCATATCGTGCCGGTCGGCCTGGGGACGGAGCAACTGGAAGAGGCCCTTAAGCCTTTCTTCCCTGACGTTCCTCTTTCCCGCATCGACCGTGACACCACCAGCCGCAAAGGGGCGCTGGAACAGCAGCTGGCGGAAGTGCATCGCGGTGGCGCACGCATTCTGATTGGCACGCAGATGCTGGCCAAAGGGCATCACTTCCCGGACGTAACGCTGGTCGCCCTGCTGGACGTAGACGGCGCGCTGTTTTCGGCCGATTTTCGCTCAGCAGAACGTTTTGCCCAGCTTTATACCCAGGTTGCCGGACGTGCCGGTCGCGCAGGCAAACAGGGTGAGGTGGTTTTACAGACCCACCATCCTGAACATCCGCTACTGCAAACCCTGCTGCATAAAGGCTATGACGCGTTTGCGGAGCAGGCGCTGGCAGAACGCCAGACGATGCAGCTTCCGCCGTGGACCAGCCACGTCATCATCCGCGCAGAAGATCACAACAACCAGCAGGCACCGCTTTTCCTGCAGCAGCTGAGAAACCTCCTGCAGGCCAGTCCGCTGGTGGATAACCCGCTGTGGATACTGGGGCCGGTGCCGGCGCTGGCACCAAAACGTGGTGGACGTTTCCGCTGGCAGATTTTGCTCCAGCACCCTTCGCGCATCCGCCTGCAACATATCGTCAGCGGCGCGCTGGTGCTGATCAATACCCTACCGGAAGCGCGCAAAGTGAAGTGGGTGCTGGACGTTGATCCTATCGAAGGCTGAAGACGGATCGAAAAATTTAACGCTCCTCACACTTTTTATGAAAATTCTGTAACCGATTCCATTAACTATCTGTAAAAATGGTGGCGTCAGAAGTTCGGTGTTCAGGCGAGGAGAAGACGTTGAAGTCCAGGAAAGAGGTTGCCACGGCGACCATGAAAGACGTTGCCCAGAAAGCACAAGTCTCTACGGCAACCGTGTCCCGCGCATTAATGAACCCGGATAAAGTCTCCCAGGCGACCCGTAACCGGGTAGAGCAGGCTGCGCTGGAAGTGGGCTATTTCCCGCAGGCGATGGGACGAAACGTTAAACGCAATGAGTCGCGCACCATCCTGGTGATTGTGCCGGACATCTGCGATCCCTTCTTCAGCGAGATTATTCGCGGTATCGAAGTGACGGCGGCAGAGCAAGGTTATCTGGTGCTGATTGGCGACTGTGCTCACCAGAACCAGCAGGAAAAAACCTTTATCGACCTCATTATCACCAAGCAGATCGACGGCATGTTGCTGCTTGGGTCTCGCCTGCCGTTTGATGCCAGCATTGAAGAGCAGCGCAATTTACCGCCGATGGTGATGGCCAACGAGTTTGCACCCGAGCTGGAGCTGCCGACGGTACATATTGATAACCTGACCGCCGCGTTCAATGCCGTCAACTATCTTCAGGAGCTGGGGCACAAGCGTATTGGCTGCATTGCCGGGCCGGAAGAGATGCCATTGTGCCACTACCGCCTGCAGGGCTACGTTCAGGCGCTGCGCCGTACCGGCGTCACCGTCGATCCGCACTACATTGCTCGCGGGGATTTCACCTTTGAAGCTGGTGGACAGGCGCTGGAGAAGCTGCTGGATCTGCCCGAGCCGCCGACCGCGGTGTTCTGTCACAGCGATGTGATGGCACTGGGGGCATTATCGTATGCGAAGCGCCGCGGCCTGCGCATACCGAAAGATTTGTCGATCATCGGATTCGATAATATTTCGCTGTCAGAATTTTGCGATCCTCCACTCTCGACCGTGGCGCAGCCGCGCTATGATATTGGGCGTGAAGCGATGCTTCTTCTGCTGGATCAGCTGCATGGTCAAACAGTTAACAGCGGCTCGCGGTTGCTGGACTGTGAATTGATTGTGCGCGGTTCTACCCAGGCATTGACTTAAAGTAAATGTCTTTCAGACACCCTTATCTGGTCAAAGCCCCGCCGCTTAAGTAACATGGCGGGCTGACGAACGAATAAATACAGCGAAACGATAGTGGCACAACGAGATTATGTACGTCGCGGCCAGCCGGCACCTTCGCGACGCAAAAAGAGTAGCTCAAGGAAAAAGCAACGTAACCTGCCTGCTGTCTCGCCAGCGATGGTCGCTATTGCTGCGGCTGTAGTCGTGGCCTTTATTGGTGGTCTGTACTTTATCACGCACCATAAAAAAGAAGAGTCCGAGGCGCTTCAGGCCAGCAAGGTTGCCGGAAACGGCCTTCCGCCGAAGCCTGAAGAGCGCTGGCGCTATATCAAAGAGCTGGAAAGCCGTCAGCCTGGCGTACGTGCGCCGACCGAACCTTCAGCGGGTGGCGAAGTGCAAAATGCCAGCCAGTTGACGGATGAACAGCGTCAGTTGCTGGCACAAATGCAGGCCGATATGCGCCAGCAGCCTACGCAGCTGAACGAAGTGCCGTGGAACGAGCAGACGCCGGAACAGCGTCAGCAAACGCTGCAGCGTCGTCAGGCGCAGCAGCAGCTCCAACAGCAACAGCAGCAGCAGCAACAACAGCAGTGGGCGCAAACCCAGCCAGTGCAGCAGCCTAAAACGCAGCCGCGGGTGACGGAACAGCCGTATCAGCAGCAAACGCGAACGGCGCAGTCCCAGCCAGTGCAGCAACCGCCGAAGGCCCAGCCGCAGAAACAGGCGGCTCAGCCGTATCAGGATCTGCTGCAGACGCCGGCGCATACCACTGCGCAGCAGCCGAAAACGCAGCAGGCCGCACCGGTAACCAAAGAGACCGATGCGCCGAAGCAGACTGCTGAGAAAAAAGACGAACGCCGCTGGATGGTTCAATGTGGTTCATTCAAAGGTGCTGAGCAGGCGGAAACGGTGCGCGCACAGCTGGCTTTTGAAGGGTTTGATTCACGCATTACCACCAATAACGGCTGGAATCGCGTGGTGATTGGCCCGGTCAAAGGCAAAGAAAATGCCGACGGAACCATTTCCCGTTTGAAAGTGGCGGGACACACAAACTGCATTCGACTCGCTACCGGGGGTTGAAACCCCCAAATTCCCCCCCATCTATCATTCTATTCAGCCCTGAGCACAGGCTCAGGGCTTCTGTTTCCCGATTCTGTAACCAGGGGGTCTGCTCGTGACAACAATAGTAAGTGTACGCCGTAACGGCCACGTGGTAATCGCCGGTGATGGCCAGGCCACGCTGGGTAATACCGTAATGAAAGGCAACGTGAAGAAAGTTCGTCGTTTATACAACGACAAAGTGATCGCCGGTTTTGCAGGCGGCACGGCTGACGCCTTCACGCTGTTCGAACTGTTTGAACGCAAACTGGAAATGCACCAGGGTCACCTGGTGAAAGCCGCCGTTGAGCTGGCGAAAGACTGGCGTACCGATCGCATGCTGCGCAAACTTGAGGCGCTGCTGGCGGTGGCCGATGAAACCGCTTCGCTTATCATCACCGGTAACGGTGACGTCATTCAGCCTGAAAACGACCTGATTGCTATTGGCTCTGGTGGCCCGTACGCCCAGGCTGCAGCCCGTGCGCTGTTGGAAAATACCGACATGAACGCGCGCGATATCGCGGTGAAGGCGTTGGATATTGCAGGTGATATCTGCATCTATACCAACCACAACCACACCATCGAAGAATTACCGTCTAAAGCGTAAGGATCTCCCATGTCTGAAATGACCCCACGCGAAATTGTCAGCGAACTGGACAAACATATTATCGGCCAGGACAACGCCAAGCGTTCCGTGGCTATTGCCCTGCGTAACCGCTGGCGCCGCATGCAGCTCGAAGAAGAGTTGCGCCATGAAGTGACGCCAAAAAACATTCTGATGATCGGCCCGACCGGTGTCGGTAAAACCGAAATCGCCCGTCGTCTGGCGAAACTGGCTAACGCCCCGTTCATCAAAGTCGAAGCCACCAAGTTCACCGAAGTGGGCTATGTGGGTAAAGAAGTGGACTCTATCATTCGCGATCTGACCGACTCGGCGATCAAAATGGTGCGCGTCCAGGCGATTGAGAAAAACCGCTACCGTGCCGAAGAGATGGCAGAAGAGCGCATTCTTGACGTCCTGATCCCACCGGCGAAGAACAACTGGGGCCAGGCTGAACAGCAGGCTGAGCCGTCAGCGGCGCGTCAGGCGTTCCGCAAAAAACTGCGTGAAGGCGAGCTGGACGACAAAGAGATTGAGATCGATCTTGCTGCTGCCCCTATGGGTGTGGAAATCATGGCACCGCCTGGCATGGAAGAGATGACCAGCCAGCTGCAGTCCATGTTCCAGAACCTGGGCGGCCAGAAGCAGAAAGCGCGTAAGCTGAAAATCAAAGACGCGATGAAGCTGCTGATCGAAGAAGAAGCGGCGAAACTGGTGAACCCGGAAGAGCTGAAGCAGGATGCTATCGACGCGGTTGAGCAGCACGGTATCGTGTTTATCGACGAAATCGACAAAATCTGTAAGCGTGGCGAATCCTCAGGCCCGGATGTCTCCCGTGAAGGCGTTCAGCGCGACCTGCTGCCGCTGGTTGAAGGCTGCACCGTCTCCACCAAACACGGTATGGTCAAAACGGACCACATCCTGTTTATCGCCTCTGGCGCATTCCAGGTGGCGAAACCGTCTGACCTGATCCCGGAGCTGCAGGGTCGTCTGCCGATTCGCGTGGAGCTGCAGGCGCTGACCACTGAAGATTTCGAACGCATCCTGACCGAGCCAAATGCCTCTGTGACCGTACAGTACAAAGCGCTGATGGCAACCGAAGGTGTGAACATCGAGTTCACTGAAGACGGTATCAAACGCATCGCCCAGGCCGCCTGGCAGGTCAACGAAACCACCGAGAACATCGGTGCCCGTCGTCTGCACACCGTGCTGGAGCGCCTGATGGAAGATATCTCTTATGATGCGAGCGACCTGAACGGTCAAAGCATCACCATTGACGCAGAATATGTGGGTAAACACCTGGATGCGTTAGTGGCAGATGAAGATCTGAGCCGTTTTATCCTATAATCGCGGTTACTGCATTCTCATCACGTTTAATGGGGGCTAATGCCCCCATTTTTATTGGCTAAATTACTATGACTGACATCAGCCGTACTCAGGCGTGGCTCGAAAGTCTGCGCCCTAAAACTCTTCCTCTGGCCTTTGCCGCCATTATCGTCGGTACGGCGCTTGCCTGGTGGCAAGGCTATTTCGATCCGCTGGTTGCAGGGCTGGCACTGATTACCGCCGGTCTGCTGCAAATTCTCTCCAATCTCGCCAACGACTATGGCGATGCGGTTAAAGGCAGCGACAAACCCGACCGTATCGGGCCACTGCGCGGTATGCAGAAAGGGGTCATTACCCAGGCGCAGATGAAGCGCGCGCTGATCATTACCGTGGCGCTGATTTGTCTTTCCGGCCTGGCGCTGGTAACGGTCGCGTCTAAAACCCCCAGCGATTTCATTGGGTTCCTGGTACTGGGTCTGCTCGCCATTATTGCCGCCATTACCTATACCGTCGGTACCCGCCCTTATGGGTATATTGGGCTGGGTGATATCTCCGTGCTGGTGTTCTTCGGCTGGCTGAGCGTGATGGGGAGCGGGTACTTACAGGCACATACCCTGATCCCGGCCCTGTTCCTGCCGGCAACCGCCTGCGGCATGCTGGCGACGGCGGTGCTTAACATCAACAACCTGCGCGATATCGACAGCGACCGTGAGAACGGCAAAAACACGCTGGCCGTGCGTCTGGGGCCCGTTAATGCACGCCGTTATCATGCGTGTCTGCTGCTGGGCGCTCTGCTGTGCCTGGCGCTGTTTAACGTTATCTCGCTGCACAGCATATGGGGCTGGCTGTTTGTACTCGCCGCACCGCTGCTGATTAAGCAGGCGCGATTCGTCATGCGTGAACTCAGCCCTGCGGCCATGCCGCCAATGCTGGAGCGTACGGTAAAAGGGGCGCTGCTGACTAACCTGTTGTTCGTCATCGGGATTGTCTTAAGTCAGACGCTGGGTTAACTGACAAATATCAATTAACAATTGATGATTTTGCCAACAACGCATTTAGCACGATATACTGAACACATTCGCAGCAACTGAGCGTTAAACCTATGAAATACGATACCTCCGAGCTTTGTGACATCTACCAGGAAGATGTCAACGTCGTTGAACCGCTGTTCTCCAACTTTGGTGGGCGGTCGTCGTTTGGCGGACAAATCGTCACGGTGAAATGTTTCGAGGATAACGGGTTGCTCTATGATCTGCTCGAACAGAACGGCCGTGGCCGCGTTCTGCTGGTTGATGGCGGGGGCTCCGTACGTCGTGCCCTCATTGATGCTGAGCTCGCCCGTCTTGCCGTACAGAACGAGTGGGAAGGCATTGTGGTGTATGGCTCAGTGCGCCAGGTGGACGATCTCGAAGACCTGGACATTGGCATTCAGGCTATCGCGGCCATTCCGGTGGGTGCTGCGGGTGAAGGTATCGGCGAAAGCGACGTGCGCGTCAATTTCGGCGGCGTGACCTTCTTCTCCGGTGACCATCTCTATGCCGATAACACCGGGATTATCCTTTCCGAAGATCCGCTGGATATCGAGTAATAAAAAAAGCCGGGTGGCGGCGACGCCTTACCCGGCCTGTTCTGCATTTCCCGAAAGAAATTACACTTCTTCCATACGCCCCAGCAGCGCCTGCAGACGATCCTGCCAGCCATTCTGCTGTTCACGCAGCTGGTTGTTTTCGCGCTCCAGTTCTTCACGGCTGTGCTGAGCGTTCTGAACTTCCTGCGCCAGGCTGTTGTTCTTCTCTTTCAGCTCTTCAATTTCCATCTGCAGCAGCGTGATGGTGTCAATCGCCTGCTGTACTTTCGATTCCAGTTTCTCAAACACTTCTAAAGACATGATCCTACCTCTCCTGAATTGCAAGGCGACGCTTTAACGTAAACGCGCACAACAGATATGCCGATTGTATGAAGCCCCGTCGCCCCTGTCCAGCGGCAGACCGCGCAGATCGTGGTTTGCAACACTTTTCGGCCTCGTCCTGGTGCGTTCGCGGCATATACCCCTAAATTGTTAACTCATTCGTTAATGAAATGATTCAGCTCACATTTTGCTATTGGTGTAAAAATGCGCTTTATGGCGCGAAAACGCTCATTTTATTGACGCAGACCACACATTTTGATTTCGATATTTCTCGTTTTTGCTCGTTAACGATAAATTAACACTATGTCTACAGGGCATCGTGGCTGTCACGGGCGGTCATGCTAACAATAAACATCAATTTCTTCAGGATTCCGATTATGAGTCAGACATCAACCTTAAAAGGCCAGTGCATTGCCGAGTTCCTTGGTACCGGGTTGTTGATATTCTTCGGAGTGGGCTGTGTTGCTGCACTGAAAGTGGCGGGTGCCAGTTTCGGTCAGTGGGAAATCAGTATTATCTGGGGTCTGGGCGTGGCGATGGCCATCTACCTGACCGCAGGGGTTTCCGGCGCACATCTTAACCCGGCGGTGACCATCGCGCTGTGGCTGTTCGCGTGCTTCGACGGACGCAAAGTTGTTCCCTTCATCCTTTCTCAGTTTGCCGGCGCGTTTTGCGCAGCGGCGTTAGTTTACGGGCTTTATTACAATCTTTTCATAGACTTCGAACAGACACATCATATGGTGCGTGGCAGTGTCGAAAGTCTGGATCTGGCAGGCATTTTCTCAACCTATCCCAACCCGCATATCAATTTTGTGCAGGCGTTCGCAGTTGAAATGGTGATTACCGCTATTCTGATGGGCGTTATCCTGGCGCTGACCGACGACGGAAACGGCATTCCGCGCGGCCCGCTGGCACCGCTGCTGATTGGCTTGCTGATTGCGGTGATCGGCGCATCCATGGGCCCGCTGACCGGGTTTGCGATGAACCCGGCGCGTGATATCGGACCTAAAGCTTTTGCCTTTATCGCAGGATGGGGCGACGTGGCCTTCACCGGCGGTAAAGATATCCCTTACTTCCTGGTACCGCTGTTTGCACCGGTTGTCGGGGCTGCGCTGGGTGCATTTAGCTACCGCAAATTAATTGGTCGCCATTTACCGTGCGACACCTGTGTGGAAGAGGAGAAGGAAACGACTTCTACCGCACAACAAAAAGCTTCGCTGTAATCTGACTACGGGACACATACCATGACCGAAAAAAAATATATCGTTGCGCTCGACCAGGGCACTACCAGCTCCCGCGCTGTCGTAATGGATCATGACGCGAATATCGTCAGCGTGTCACAGCGCGAATTTGAGCAAATCTATCCTCGTCCAGGCTGGGTCGAACACGATCCTATGGAGATCTGGGCTTCACAAAGCTCCACGCTGGTAGAAGTGCTGGCGAAAGCCGATATCAGTTCCGACGAGATTGCCGCTATCGGTATTACCAACCAGCGTGAAACCACTATCGTCTGGGAGCGCGAAACCGGTAAGCCTATTTACAATGCCATCGTCTGGCAGTGCCGCCGTACATCAGAAATCTGCGAACAGCTGAAGCGCGACGGTATGGAAGACTATGTACGTAGCGCAACCGGTCTGGTCGTTGACCCGTATTTCTCCGGTACCAAAGTGAAATGGATCCTCGACCACGTTGAGGGTTCACGTGAACGTGCAAAACGCGGTGAGCTGCTGTTCGGTACCGTCGACACCTGGCTTATCTGGAAGATGACCCAGGGGCGTGTCCACGTCACTGATTACACCAACGCCTCGCGCACCATGCTGTTCAACATCAATACCCTGGAGTGGGATGACAAGATGCTGGACGCGCTGGATATCCCGCGCGCGATGTTGCCAGAAGTCCGTAAATCTTCTGAAGTTTACGGTCAGACCAATATCGGCGGCAAAGGCGGCACGCGTATTCCAATCGCCGGTATTGCCGGTGACCAGCAGGCGGCGCTGTTTGGCCAGCTGTGCGTTAAGGAAGGGATGGCGAAAAACACCTACGGTACCGGCTGCTTTATGCTGATGAACACCGGTGAGAAAGCGGTGAAATCAGAAAACGGCTTGCTGACCACCATCGCCTGCGGCCCACGCGGTGAAGTGAACTATGCGCTGGAAGGTGCGGTGTTCATGGCAGGTGCGTCTATTCAGTGGCTGCGTGACGAGATGAAACTCATCAGCGATGCGTTTGACTCCGAGTATTTCGCAACCAAAGTGAAGGACACCAACGGTGTGTATGTGGTTCCGGCCTTTACCGGTCTGGGCGCACCCTACTGGGACCCGTATGCACGCGGCGCGATTTTCGGCCTGACCCGTGGGGTAAACTCGAACCACATTATCCGCGCTACGCTGGAATCCATCGCTTATCAGACGCGCGACGTACTGGAAGCGATGCAGGCTGACTCCGGCATTCGTCTGCACGCCCTGCGCGTGGACGGCGGCGCCGTTGCCAACAACTTCCTGATGCAGTTCCAGTCCGACATTCTGGGCACCCGCGTAGAGCGCCCGGAAGTACGTGAAGTCACCGCGCTGGGTGCGGCGTATCTTGCAGGTCTGGCTGTCGGCTTCTGGCAGAATCTGGATGAACTGCAGGAAAAAGCGGTTATCGAACGCGAATTCCGCCCTGGCATCGAAACCACTGAGCGTAACTACCGCTACAGCGGCTGGAAGAAAGCGGTGAAACGCGCCCTGGCGTGGGAAGAGCACGAGCAGTAATTTCTCCCCTCACCCGTCCCCTCTCCCCGCGGGGAGAGGGGACCAACCGCACCCACTCCCACTCTGTGATAAACTTCGTGCAATTCCTTTTGATTGCACGAGTACCTCATGAAACGTGAACTGGCTATCGAGTTTTCCCGCGTCACCGAAGCTGCCGCACTGGCGGGCTATAAATGGCTTGGCCGTGGCGACAAAAATACCGCAGACGGTGCGGCTGTCCATGCCATGCGCATTGTGCTTAACCAGGTCAATATCGATGGCACCATCGTCATTGGCGAAGGCGAGATCGACGAAGCGCCAATGCTCTATATCGGTGAGAAAGTGGGCACCGGCAAAGGTGATGCCGTGGATATCGCGGTTGACCCGATTGAGGGTACCCGCATGACGGCAATGGGCCAGGCTAACGCGCTGGCCGTGCTGGCGGTAGGGGACAAAGGCTGTTTCCTGAACGCACCGGATATGTACATGGAAAAGCTGATTGTCGGCCCCGGCGCCAAAGGGGCTATCGACCTGAGCCTGCCGCTGGAAGAGAATCTGCGTAACGTTGCCAGGGCGCTGGAAAAACCGCTTAGCGCGCTCACCGTGACTATTCTGGCGAAACCGCGCCACGATGCCACCATTGCCCAGATGCAACAGCTCGGTGTTCGCGTCTTTGCCATTCCGGATGGCGACGTGGCAGCGTCTATCCTGACCTGCATGCCAGACAGCGAAGTGGATGTGCTTTACGGCATCGGCGGCGCGCCGGAAGGTGTGGTCTCCGCCGCGGTGATCCGCGCTCTGGATGGCGACATGCAGGCCCGTCTGTTGCCCCGTCATGAAGTCAAAGGCGACAGCGAAGAGAATCGCCGTATTGGGGAAGAAGAGCTGGCACGCTGCGAAGCGATGGGTATTGAAGCCAACAAGGTGCTTGCGCTGGATGACATGGCGCGCAGCGACAACGTTGTCTTCTCCGCAACCGGCATCACCAAAGGTGACCTGCTGGATGGCATCACCCGTAAGGGCAATATGGCCACCACTGAAACTCTGCTGATCCGCGGTAAATCGCGCACCATTCGCCGCATTCAGTCTGTTCACTATCTGGATCGTAAAGACCCTGACGTGCAGGCGCACATTCTGTAAAACCGTTTGATCGATAGAGCTTTCCGGCCCAAATGGGCTGGAAATCTTCACCACAAGTCCGGAAGATAGAACAGAGAAAAAGCACAGGAGAAGATCATGGCGGACTGGGTAACAGGTAAAGTCACAAAGATACAGTTCTGGACCGATGCGCTATTTAGTCTCACCCTGCATGCTCCCGTCCATCCGTTTACGGCCGGGCAATTTGCGAAGCTGGGGCTGGATGTTGACGGCGAGCGCGTGCAGCGCGCCTATTCCTACGTTAATGCCCCCGATAACCCGGATCTCGAGTTCTATCTGGTCACCGTCCCGGACGGCAAACTCAGCCCACGCCTTGCCGCGCTTAAGCCCGGTGACGATGTGCAAATTGTCAGTGAAGCGGCCGGTTTCTTCGTACTGGACGAAATCCCGGACTGCGACACCCTCTGGATGCTGGCAACCGGCACGGCCATTGGCCCGTATCTCTCTATTTTGCAGTACGGCAAAGACCTTGAGCGCTTTAAAAACATCGTGCTGGTTCACGCCGCGCGCTATGCCGCAGACTTGAGCTATCTTCCGCAGATGCAGGCGCTGGAAAAGCAGTACGGCGGGAAACTGAAAATTCAGACCGTGGTCAGCCGCGAAACCGCAGCGGGTTCACTGACGGGCCGCGTACCGGCATTGATTGAGAGTGGTGCACTGGAAGACGCAATTGGCTTGCCGATGAGCGCTGAAACCAGCCACGTCATGCTGTGTGGCAACCCGCAGATGGTTCGCGACACGCAGCAGCTTCTGAAGGATACCCGGCAGATGACGAAACATCTTCGCCGCCGGCCGGGCCATATGACTGCCGAACACTACTGGTGATCAGCGGTATTTCACCTCAAGGGTGTCTTTGCCGTATTTGTTTTCGCTCTGGGTGCCGATAAACGCGCCCAGATCGACCACCATCATGACAAAAATAATGGTTGGTAGCAGTCTGCCCACCACCCAGGGAAGGATGGACGGAAGTATCGACCAGTTCCCGGCCACCAGCATCCACGCCAGAATAATCAGAAAAGCCCACGCGCCGGAACGGCCGCGATCGTGCAGACGTTTCACCACCACGGCCGCGGTTGGCCACAGTAAACAGACCAGCGCAAACGCCGCCGTTTGTGTGCTGAGCCATGCGTTGAAGGCCACGAAAAACAGAAGCAGCATGGCAACGATCCACGTCGCCATCCAGATCCAGAAGTCACGGCGTCCAATACGCCCTTTGAATGAAAACAACCACTGCTGTATGGTCATGTAAGGTTCCTTATTATCATATAGCGCGCATTTTACCCTGGAGTTGTGACCTTTTGACAAGCCGACCAGATATCGATTTAATCATGAACACTTACGGCCAGGGGCAATGTTGATGAAAAGTTCGGCACGTTCTCTTTTCCTGTGTTTAGCGATGCTCATCGCGGGTGTCCCCCTGCACGCCGCCGAAACCACTGCCCCGACGACAGCTCCCTATCTGCTGGCAGGTGCGCCCTCGTTCGATCAGTCAATCAGCCAGTTTCGTGAAACCTTCAATAAAACCAACCCCACGCTACCGCTGGATGAATTCCGCGCCATTGACAGCTCCCGGGATACGCCAACCCTGACCCGGGCTGCGAGCAAGATCAACGAGAATTTATATGCCTCCACTGCGCTGGAGCGCGGCACGCTAAAAATCAAAAGCATGCAAATAACCTGGCTGCCGATTCAGGGGCCAGAGCAGAAAGCCGCTAAGGCAAAAGCGCTCGAGTACATGAGCGCGATACTGCAGGCTTTTACGCCCGCGCTGACCAAAAAGCAAAGCCAGCAAAAGCTGCAAAAACTCCTCACCGCCGGTAAAAATAAGCGTTACTACGCCGATACCGAAGGGGCCATACGCTATGTGGTGGCAGATAACGGCGAAAAAGGACTGACCTTCGCTGTTGAACCGATTAAGCTGGCACTATCAGACACACTCGGAGGGGCGAATTAATGACAAAAAGCAAAGCCTTTCGAGGGAAAATCTCTATACTGATTCACAGACCATGCTGCCCGACAGGGCGGCCATATTCCTTAATTCGCTAATTTAGCGTGGAGAATTGAAATGCGACATCCTTTAGTGATGGGTAACTGGAAACTGAACGGCAGCCGCCACATGGTAAACGAACTGGTTGCGAACCTGCGTAAAGAGCTGGCGGGCGTGACGGGCTGCGCGGTTGCTATCGCTCCGCCGGATATGTACCTGGATCTGGCTAAACATGCCGCTGACGGCAGCCACATCATTCTGGGCGCACAGAACGTTGACGTTAACCTGTCAGGCGCATTCACCGGTGAAACCTCTGCTGAAATGCTGAAAGATATCGGCGCGAAATACATCATCATCGGCCACTCTGAGCGTCGCACTTACCACAAAGAATCCGACGAATTTATCGCGAAGAAATTCGCGGTGCTGAAAGAGCAGGGTCTGATCCCGGTTCTGTGCATCGGTGAAACCGAAGCCGAAAACGAAGCAGGCAAAACGGAAGAAGTGTGTGCTCGTCAGATCGACGCCGTGCTGAAAACGCAGGGTGCTGCAGCATTCGAAGGCGCGGTTATCGCGTACGAACCAGTCTGGGCGATCGGTACCGGCAAATCAGCGACCCCTGCGCAGGCGCAGGCGGTTCACAAATTTATCCGTGACCACATTGCTAAAGCGGACGCGAAAGTGGCTGAGCAGGTAATTATTCAGTACGGCGGTTCCGTTAACGCATCCAACGCTGCTGAGCTGTTCACCCAGCCAGACATCGATGGCGCGCTGGTTGGCGGTGCATCCCTGAAAGCTGACGCTTTCGCGGTGATCGTTAAAGCAGCAGAAGCGGCTAAACAGGCGTAAAAACCGACTTCCCTCCCCCACCGGGGAGGGAAATTACACTTTCCCCAGCACGCTAAACCACAGATAATCCAGCGGCAGCAGCACCAGATACGTTGCAATCGCCAGCGCCAGACAGAGCAACATCCCCGCCTTTGCAGGCACCTTCCCTAAACCCATTGCCACCACAATCGGCGACGCCTGATACGGCAGCAGCGGCGTGGAATACCCCAGTACCTGAATCATGATCACCGACAACAGCGGGAAGCCGGTGGCGTCCGAAAAACTCTGTGCCAGCGTAGTGTACAACGCCGGTACACCGTTCGCGGTCATAATGAAGTTGAGCGCTGTGGTAATACCGGTAAGCGCCAGGAAGCTGGTGAACGGTCTGTTGGCATCAAGCGGCATAAACCGCAATAACGCCTCCCCCACCGCGGAACCGATACCCGTTTGGGTCACTACAATCGCCAGCCCGAGAATCCCCGCCACGTAAATGCAGGTGCGCATGTTCACTCCCGCAGAAAACTCTTCACCGGTGATAAACCCGACGCGTGGCAACATGACGATGACCGATGCCGCCAGCCCCGTCCACGCCGGTCCAACGCCGTGCCAGCTCTCTGTCACCCACATCCCCAGCACCACCGCCAGCAGCCAGGCGAGACGTTTTTCATCCCGCCCCATCGGTTCAGACGGCGTAAGATCGGTGGCCGGTTTCGGGCTGCCGGGGAACAACCAGCAGATCAGGCCGATCAGAATGCCCCCTTTCAGGATCCCGAGGACGGGTGTAT
Source organism: Enterobacter sp. RCC_40 (assembly GCF_041360735.1). Classification (NCBI taxonomy): domain Bacteria; kingdom Pseudomonadati; phylum Pseudomonadota; class Gammaproteobacteria; order Enterobacterales; family Enterobacteriaceae; genus Enterobacter; species Enterobacter sp. RCC_40. The sequence continues at coordinate 62,260 of NZ_JBFUPR010000010.1, read as the reverse complement.
GCAGCAGCAGATACGGGACATAGTTCAGATGGATCCCGTACGAGCCCTCCGCGGTGCCGCTCATCACCAGATTCGGCACGTTGGCAGGCAGGATGGTCGCCGAGAGCTGGAAGGTTCCGAACCCGACGGCCAGCGCCAGGCCATACCACGCGCGGGAACCGTCGGGGATGGCGGCCCTTTTGGCCATGGCGGCGACAATCGGCATCAGCAGCGCGATACGGCCCATATTCGACGGCATCACAAACGCCAGCGCGTAGCTCAGCCCCACCACGCTTGCCACCATCAATACCCACGAATCAGTGAGTTTTGCCGACAACGCCCGTGCGGCCCTGTCCGCCAGACCGGTTTTACGGATTGCCACCCCCAGCACGAAGCCGCTAAACACTAACCAGAATGCAGACGAGGCAAAACCACCAAAAATCACCTCCGCCGGGGCGATTCTGGCGGTCATCGCTGCCGTGAAAAACAGCAGCGCGGTGATAAATTCCGGCAATAGCGACGTCGCCCACAGCACGATGGTGACGCCGACTATCAATGAGGGCACAAACAGAGGATGCGTTAACCAGAGCGACATTTCTGTCTCCTGTCGTTTTTTTCAGCAAGTCTACGGCGACAGGCAGGACGAGTAAACGCTATTTATGGTGAGGTCACTTCAGGATATCGCATTGATGATCCTGCAATTCCTCAGCCGACGCGCGATTCAGGGTCAGCAAGTTACGTTCGGTCGCCAGTAAGACAAACGATCCATCCGACTGCTGCGCCATGGCCAGCGCGAAGCGCCCCATATGGTCACGCGCTTCCGGCAGCTCTTCAGCCAGCATCATAAACGGACTGCGCTGTACCAGCTCATTTTCCGTCACGCGACGGGCGAGGTACTCATGCCCTTCCAGCCCGCCCGGGAACGGTAACCACTGGGTACTGATTTGCCCCTGTGCGGCATTAAGCTTCTCGCGCACGTCCGGGCGCAGGCAGGAGATATGGATATGAAAATGGTTCTGAGTACGGCCTGTCGGGGAGTTAATGGTGAGCGAAATTGCGCTGTCCGGCACCTCGGTCCCGCGCTTCATGCTCATAAAGTTGCGTGATTGCCAGGCCAGCCAGAAGAAGTTGGGCGTATTCGGTTCGGTCAACAGCGGGCTTTCGGTTCCTTTGATACGGTAAGTCGGCATCAGGAGATACTGCAGCGGCCCGTTGCGGTCTTTAAACACCACATAACCCGCATCAGGCTTCACCTGCGCGCACGGGGCCGGGTTACGGTGCTGGAGTTGATTCGGCAGACACTGGTCGAGAACGATATGACGCAACGCATTCGGATTACCCGCTTTCATCCAGTACCAGCCACCCGCGGCAAGAATGATGACAACCAGAATCAGTAATAGTATTTTTTTCACAATGCGTTCCCTGTTTTCGATAGTGGCGAAAGAGTAACGCAAAATGATGACCAAATAAAAAACCCGGCGGATTTCTCGCGCCGGGTCACCGTGTCTGTCCTGCTAACATTTAGCGCTTGCTGATCTGGTCGAAAGTTCCGCCGTTAGAGAAGTGCTCTTTCTGCGCTTTCGCCCAGCCGCCGAACTCTTCATCAATGGTGAAAAGCTTCAGTTTCGGGAAGACGCTTTCATATTTCTTCGCCACTGCCGGATCGCGTGGACGATAGTAGTTTTTCGCCGCAATTTCCTGGCCTTCTGGCGAGTAGAGATACTTCAGGTACGCTTCCGCCTCCGTTTTGGTCTCTTTCTTCTCAACCACTTTATCAACCACAGAAACGGTAGGTTCGGCGAGGATAGATTCGCCTGGCGTAACGATCTCGAACTTGTCTTTACCCAGTTCGTGGGTGGCGAGCAGGGCTTCGTTTTCCCATGCGATCAGCACGTCGCCAATCCCACGCTCAACGAAGGTGTTCGTGGCACCACGTGCGCCCGAGTCCAGCACTTCAACGTTTTTATACAGCGCTTTCACGAACGCCTGGGCTTTCGCCTGATCACCGTTGTTGTGATGCAGCGCGTAGCCCCAGGCCGCCAGGTAGTTCCAGCGTGCGCCACCCGAGCTTTTCGGGTTCGGGGTGATAATGGAAACGCCCGGCTTAACCAGATCGTTCCAGTCATGAATTTGTTTTGGGTTGCCCTTACGCACCAGGAAAACAATGGTCGAGGTGTAAGGCGCTGAGTTGTCTGGCAGGCGTTTGATCCAGTTTTTATCGATACGCCCACGCTCGGCGATGGCGTCGACGTCATAGGCCAGCGCCAGGGTAACCACGTCGGCTTCAATCCCGTTGATGACTGAAGTCGCCTGCTTACCGGAGCCACCATGAGACTGACGCACCACCACGTTGTCGCCGGTTTCCTGTTTCCAGTGTGCCGCGAAGGCTTTGTTGTACTGCTCGTACAGCTCACGCGTCGGGTCGTATGACACGTTCAGTAACTGGATGTCCTTAGCCAGAACGCTGGTCGATGCCAGCAATAATGTTAACCCCACGCCCCATTTATTCATCGCCCGGATCTCTTGTGTAGTGTTTTGATGCTTGCAGCGTGCCAGAAAGCTAACCAATGATTAAAGAATAAAAAAAGATTGGCTATAACGTAGAGGAATAAAAAACGGGTAGGCATAAAAAAACCGGGCGGCGATATCGCCTTACCCGGCCTTTATGAGCGTGGACTGCAGACCCGGTTAACTCAGCGTGACCGGGGGAAAGTCACCGCTCAGTACAGTTTTTTTGCGCAGTCCAGCCAGTCACCCTTGAACGGACGCTTCATGTTTTCAATGGCGTCGATGATGTCATGGTGAACCAGTTTTTCGTTCTGAATACCCACGCAACGACCGCCATGACCCTGCAGCAGCAGTTCAATGGCGTATGCACCCATACGTGATGCCAGGATGCGGTCGTATGGACCCGGGGAACCCCCACGCTGGATGTGGCCCAGAACGGTAGCGCGCGTTTCACGTTTGGTTTCGGTTTCGATGTACTTCGCCAGCTCGTCAACGTCACAGATATGCTCGGTGATGGCTACGATGGCGTGTTTCTTGCCTTTTGCGATACCCGCTTTGATTTCAGCCACCAGATCTTCACGGCTGAATTCCACTTCCGGAACCACCACGAACTCACAACCGCCGGCGATGGCCGCAGCCAGCGTCAGGTCACCACAGTAACGGCCCATCACTTCCACGATGGAGATACGCTGGTGGGAAGAAGAGGTGTCGCGCAGGCGGTCAATCGCTTCAACAACGGTGCCCAGTGCGGTGAAATAACCGATGGTGTAGTCAGTGCCTTTGATGTCGTTGTCGATCGTACCCGGCAGCCCGATGCACGGGAAGCCCATTTCAGTCAGACGTTTTGCACCCATGTACGAGCCGTCACCACCAATAACAACCAGTGCGTCGAGGCCACGTTTTTTCATGTTCTCAATAGCCACTTCACGGACGTGTTCATCACGGAATTCCGGGAAGCGCGCAGAACCGAGGAAGGTACCGCCACGGTTGATCATGTCGGACACGCTGTAACGGTCGAGCTGAACCATGCGATCTTCATACAGGCCCAGATAACCATCATAGATACCAAAAACTTCCAGGCCTTCCGTCAGCGCTGAACGGACAACCCCACGAATTGCCGCGTTCATGCCCGGCGCATCACCGCCGCTTGTCAACACACCGATTTTCTTAATCATGACTACCTCTGAACTTAGGAATGCAAAATTGAAATCTGTTGCCGGAAGAATTTATCGACCAACGAATACTGCAAATAGTATATCAATCACTTCCAGCTGAATTGATTCAGGTCAGACCAAATGGCGGTAATTTATACACAAAATGCTGGCCTGGCTCACTTTTTTACAACCAATTACGAAAGCTCAACATGTCCGGGTACAACCGAGCAGGGATCCTGGTGAATAATGACGTCTGAACCAGGAAAACGCTGCAAAATCGCCTGCTCGACCTGCTCAGCAATAACGTGAGCCTGAACCAGTGGCAGGTTGTCTTCCATTTCAATATGAATCTGAATAAAGCGGGTCGGCCCTGACTGCCGCGTTCGAAGATCGTGTGCACCTCTGACACCAGGCCAGGAGGTCACGATAGAAAAAATTTCATTACGTTCTGAGTCCGGGAGGGCGCGGTCCAGAAGCGATTGCACCGCTTCATACCCCATCCGTAAGGCGCTATATAAAATATAGATGCCAATCCCTAACGCAAACAACGCATCGGCCCGATGCCAGCCATACCAGGCCAGACCGAGCGCAATAAGAATAGCGCCATTCATCATAACATCAGATTGATAATGAAGCATATCCGCCCGTACAGCCTGGCTTTGCGTTTTGCGAACAACCCAGCGCTGGAACGTTACCAGAACAAGTGTGCATATAAGTGCCACAATCGTCACGACCACACCCACGCCGGGATCGTTCATCGGTGACGGCGAGACGAGATGCTGAATACCGGTTAAAAACAGAAACAGCGCTGAGCCGGAAATAAACATGCTTTGCGCCAGCGCGGCCAGCGACTCGGCTTTCCCGTGCCCAAATGTGTGTTCTTCATCTGCCGGTTGCAGCGAGTAGCGCACAACCAGCAGGTTCGTCAGCGAGGCGGCAATATCCATCAACGAGTCCACCAGCGCCGCGAGAATACTGACTGAGCCGGTATACCACCACGCAAAAATTTTAATCACTAACAGGCTTGAAGCCACGATGGTCGCTGCAATCGCTGCCCGACTTACCAGTCTTCCATAGGATTGATTCATAAACGCTCCTGTCATGTCATGCCGCTAGTATAACGGAAGCATGGGGAGTCAAAGGATGAATAAACGGTTAACAAAGCAGAATGAAGGGCAAAAAAAACCCCCACATCATGTGGGGGAAGACAGGGATGGTGTCTATGGCAAGGAAAACAGGGTTTACTGGTTACTACGGGTACTGCTATTGCTACTGAAAAACGTTGTTTCTGAGCTTCGCTGCATCCGTGCAACCTCACGCAACTGGTCCATTCGCTGCTGATGTCTTGTGTTCAAAACCGCTTGCTGCTCGGGCGTTAGCAGGTGGAACATCTGGTTGCGGACCTTCGCCATCTCTACCTGGCGGGCAACCTGCTCCTGTGCCATTTTTTCGGCCTGAGCGCGTACAGCGCTTTCGTCAAATTTTTCTGCGGTGACAAGGCGGTGCATTGTCTCCATTTCGCTAACATTAACAGGGGGCTGGTCGTGTCGTGCCCTCTGCATCAGATCTCGCATCTGTTGACGCTGATGTTCGGTTAAACTTATGCCATCAAACATATGGCTTTGGCTGCTGTGCTGCGTTGCCCCCTCCGTTGAGGGCCCGTTATCGCCGGGGATAGCTACAGCGGCCTGGCTTAATGTACTGAACGCCAGCGTTGAGGCCATGACGGCAGCGGTAACTTTGCGCATCACTTGCTCCCAAAATCTTTCGTGTCGCGATTCAACGAGAGACAGTCTACGATTCAGGCTGCAAACATGCGTCAGGGGGTGTAAAACAACGTAAAGTCATGGATTAGATAGCCTTGATGTCGTAATTTCTGCCTCGGAGGTATTTAAACAATGAATAAAATCCTGTTAGTTGATGATGACCGAGAGCTCACATCCCTTTTAAAGGAGTTGCTCGACATGGAAGGTTTCAACGTTTTGGTTGCCCATGATGGCGAGCAGGCGCTGAGTCTCCTTGACGACAGCATCGATTTACTTTTGCTCGACGTTATGATGCCGAAGAAAAACGGCATTGATACGTTGAAAGAGCTTCGCCAGACACACCAGACGCCCGTAATTATGCTGACCGCTCGCGGCAGCGAACTTGACCGTGTACTTGGCCTTGAGCTGGGCGCGGATGACTATTTACCAAAGCCGTTTAACGACCGTGAACTGGTTGCCCGTATTCGCGCTATCCTGCGTCGTTCTCACTGGAGCGAACAGCAGCAGAACAGCGACAACAGTTCACCGACGCTGGAAGTCGACTCCCTGAGCCTGAATCCGGGCCGTCAGGAAGCGAGTTTTGACGGTGAAACGCTGGAACTGACTGGCACCGAGTTCACCCTGCTGTACCTGCTGGCCCAGCACCTCGGCCAGGTGGTATCGCGTGAACATTTGAGCCAGGAAGTGCTTGGCAAACGCCTCACTCCGTTTGATCGCGCCATCGATATGCATATCTCGAACCTGCGCCGCAAGCTGCCGGAACGCAAGGACGGGCACCCGTGGTTTAAAACCCTGCGTGGTCGCGGTTATCTGATGGTTTCCGCTTCATGATAGGAAGCTTAACAGCCCGCATCTTCGCCATTTTCTGGCTGACGCTGGCACTGGTTTTAATGCTCGTTTTGATGTTGCCAAAACTCGACTCACGCCAGATGACGGAGCTTCTCGACAGCGAGCAACGTCAGGGCGTGATGATCGAGCAGCACGTGGAAGCCGAGCTGGCAAACGACCCGCCGAACGATTTAATGTGGTGGCGCAGGCTGTTTCGCGCTATCGACAAATGGGCACCGCCAGGCCAGCGCCTGTTGCTGGTGACCAGCGAAGGGCGCGTGATTGGCGCCGATCGCAATGAAATGCAGATCATCCGTAACTTCATTGGTCAGGCGGATAACGCCGACCATCCTCAGAAGAAAAAATACGGTCGGGTTGAGATGGTGGGCCCCTTCTCCGTCAGAGATGGCGAGGATAATTACCAGCTTTACCTGATCCGCCCGGCGAGCAACTCCCAGTCCGATTTCATCAACCTGCTGTTTGACCGTCCGCTTCTGCTGCTGATTGTCACCATGCTGGTCAGCTCACCGCTGCTGCTGTGGCTGGCGTGGAGTCTGGCGAAACCGGCGCGTAAGCTGAAAAACGCGGCGGACGAAGTGGCGCAGGGTAACCTGCGACAACACCCTGAACTGGAAGCCGGTCCACAGGAGTTCCTTGCCGCGGGGACCAGTTTTAACCAGATGGTGAGCGCCCTCGACCGCATGATGACGGCACAGCAACGCCTGCTGTCGGATATCTCGCACGAGCTGCGCACGCCGCTCACGCGCTTACAGCTCGGCACCGCGCTGCTGCGTCGCCGCAGCGGTGAGAGCAAAGAGCTGGAACGTATTGAAACGGAAGCGCATCGTCTGGACAGCATGATTAACGACCTGCTGGTCATGTCGCGCAATCAGCAGAAAAATGCGCTGGTGAGCGAAACGGTGAAAGCCAACCACCTATGGCATGAAGTGCTGGATAACGCGGCGTTCGAAGCGGAGCAGATGGGGAAATCCTTTACCGTCAACTTCCCGCCAGGGCCATGGCCGCTGTACGGTAACCCCAACACGCTGGAAAGCGCGCTGGAGAACATCGTGCGTAACGCCCTGCGCTATTCGCACACGAAGATTGAAGTAGCCTTCTCGGTGGATAAAGACGGGATCACCATCATCGTTGATGACGATGGTCCTGGGGTAAGCCCGGAAGACCGCGAACAGATTTTCCGTCCGTTCTACCGTACCGATGAGGCGCGTGACCGTGAATCTGGCGGCACGGGGTTGGGTCTGGCGATTGTTGAAACTGCCATGCAGCAGCATCGCGGCTGGGTGAAAGCCGACGACAGCCCGCTGGGTGGGTTGCGGTTAACGCTGTGGCTGCCGTTGTATAAACGTTCGTAGCCGTTTAGCCGGGCGGCGGTATCGCTGACCCGGCTTGCCTCTTCTGCGGGGAAACTATTTCCCCCACAATCTCCGCGAATTATCTTCGATCTTGCTACTTAAACGGCGTTTCTGCATCGTTCGGGTCCAGCTCGTGGACAGCCCTGCAGCGGACAAAAGCCGATGGTACTGGTCGTCATCAAACGGCATATGCCAGGCGATCGCGCAGGCGTCATATACCGAGACATCACTCAGGCGCGATGCCAGCACCAGCGGCGCATCTGCCGATACCTGACCTGCCAGCACCACCCGATATAACCAGCCCGTTTTACCCGCGCTCTGCAGCCGGGCAGACATGTCGCTGATGCCGAAATGATAGTTTAGTTTGAAGCACGGCGAGCGCGGCTGCGTCACCTGAATCAGGGCATCGCCCCAGCGGTAGATATCGCCGATAAAGACGTTTTTCTCGGTCAGCCCTTCCGTTGAGAGATTCTCACCAAACGCTGGCGCGACAAACATATCCGCCTGTTCGGGAAACTCGGTTATCCAGTGCTGATAGTGTTCCCGCGGATAGTGGCACAGCGCGCGGTCAGGCCCGCCATGGATTTTCTTTTCGGCCTGCTCATCGCCCACCAGCCCGAGGTCGGTTAACGTCAACTCGCCGTCGACCTGAATTTTGGCGATGGCGCTCGGGCGGCTGCCGTCGTACTCCCTTACCTTGCCTGTAAAGACATTCACCGGAAAATGCATCGCTGCTCCTTTCTGCAGATACAAAAAAAGCGAGTCATCAGACTCGCTTCTCACAGGCGTCAATGCAACCTTATTTTTTCGCGGCGAAACGCGCTGCTGCTTCGTCCCAGTTCACCACATCCCAGAAGGCTTTGATGTAGTCCGGGCGACGGTTCTGGAATTTCAGGTAGTAAGCGTGTTCCCACACGTCCAGACCCAGGATAGGGAAACCGGATGCGCCAGAGATTGCTTCACCCATCAGCGGGGAGTCCTGGTTAGCCGTTGAAACAACCGCCAGTTTGTCACCTTTCAGAACCAGCCACGCCCAGCCAGAGCCGAAACGGGTCGCAGCGGCTTTTTCGAATTCCGCTTTGAAGTTGTCTACAGAACCGAAATCGCGCTCGATAGCCGCTTTCAGGTCGCCCTGCAGGGTGGTACCGGTTTTCAGGCCTTTCCAGAACAGGCTGTGGTTAGCGTGACCACCTGCGTTGTTACGCAGAACGGTTTTCTTGTCAGCTGGCAGCTGGTCCAGCTTGGTGATCAGCTCTTCAACAGGCAGGCTAGCGAACTCTGGCAGGCTTTCCAGCGCGGCGTTCGCGTTGTTCACATAGGTCTGGTGGTGTTTAGTATGATGGATTTCCATCGTCTGCTTGTCGAAATGCGGTTCCAGTGCGTCGTAGGCATACGGCAGGGATGGCAGTGTATAACTCATAATCCTCTCCATTATTGTCGGGCGGCACAGCTGTTAATGCCGCGTAAGCAGTTGGTTCATTATAGTTAATTAAATGATATTGAAAATGATTATCAATGCCGTAGTTTTTATAAGGTTATTCGGTTTTCGGTTATTGCTGAAATTGTGAGTCTGCTCACCCGGTTAACGCGTTGATTGCCATTCAAAACCAAAGTGCGGCAACCTTCCGAAGGTTACCCGACTGCTTAATTTTTACACTCATCGGGTTGGTGGGAAGCCACCGGCATATAAAAACGATGAGGATGTAAACATGAATCATGCGATTACGATGGGTATTTTCTGGCATCTGATAGGCGCGGCCAGTGCAGCCTGTTTCTATGCCCCGTTTAAACAGGTCAAACAGTGGTCATGGGAAACCATGTGGTCCGTCGGCGGTGTGGTCTCGTGGATAATTCTTCCCTGGACCATCAGCGCCATGCTGCTCCCGGATTTCTGGGGCTACTTCTCCTCCTTTAACGCCTCCACCCTGCTGCCGGTCTTTCTCTTTGGCGCCATGTGGGGCGTCGGTAACATTAACTATGGCCTCACCATGCGCTACCTCGGCATGTCGATGGGCATTGGCATCGCGATTGGTATTACGCTGATTGTCGGCACTCTGATGACGCCAATCCTCAACGGCAACGTTGACGTGCTGATCAACACCAAAGGCGGCCAGATGACGCTGCTGGGCGTGCTGGTGGCCGTCATTGGCGTGGGCATTGTCACCCGCGCAGGGCAGCTGAAAGAGCGCAAAATGGGCATCAGAGCCGAAGAGTTCAACCTGAAGAAAGGCCTGCTGCTGGCGGTGATGTGCGGGATCTTCTCCGCAGGCATGTCATTCGCGATGAACGCCGCCAAACCGATGCATGAAGCTGCTGCCGCACTGGGCGTCGACCCGCTGTACGTGGCACTGCCAAGCTACGTGGTGATCATGGGTGGCGGAGCGGTGGTTAACCTCGGTTTCTGTTTTTTCCGTCTGGCAAACGTGAAGACCTTGTCACTGAAAGCCGACTTCTCGCTGGCTAAACAGATGATTATCGGGAACGTGCTGCTCTCGGCGCTCGGGGGGCTGATGTGGTATCTCCAGTTCTTCTTCTACGCGTGGGGTCACGCCAGTATTCCGGCGCAGTATGACTATATGAGCTGGATGCTGCACATGAGCTTCTACGTGCTGTGCGGTGGGCTGGTGGGTCTGCTTCTGAAAGAGTGGAACAACGCCGGGCGTCGCCCGGTGGGCGTGCTGAGTCTGGGGTGCGTGGTGATCATTATTGCGGCCAACATTGTGGGCCTCGGCATGGCGAACTGATTACGCCGCGTTACGACTGCGATGACGCCACTGAACCGGCGTCATCCCCACCTCGCGGTTAAAGACCACCGAAAAATAGTTACTGTCCTCAAAGCCGCAGCGCATCGCCACATCGCTGACCATCAGTTCCGTATGCTGAAGCAGGTACTGGGCATGGCAGATGCGCAGCTGGCGCAGATAATGGTTCACCGTCATCCCGGTCTGGGTGCGGAATTGCTGGCGCAACGCGCGCTCGCTGCACTGCGCCTGCTCGCAGAATTTCTCCAGCACAAAGCTTTTGTTAAGGCTGCCCGCCAGGGTGGTGATGAGCTTATCAAGCAGGGCTTCCTGCGCGGTAGCCGACGGGTTATCAATGGCGTAGCGATGGCGCGCCAACGTCATGACCAGCTGGGCGAAAAGCAGTTCTGCCATCTGGTGAGCCTCAGGATCGCTTTTCTGGCTCTCCTGCTCCAGCTGAGAAATCACCTGTCGCACCTGCGTCATGCCGTTACTGCTCAGTCGCCAGTGCGCCGCGCACTTCGTATCATTAAACCCCGGAATGTAAGCCGCCCAGTCGACGTTCAGTTTCAGCCTGTCGGGGCAGTAAATCACATTCTGCAGGACCAGGTCGTTTACCGAAGCGTAGGCGTGCTTGTCTTCAGCACGGATGTAAAACAGATCCCCACGCGTAATGCGGTAGGGCCGGTCGTTGAGGATATGCAAGCCATTGCCTCGCCACACCAGCACCAGCTCGCAGAACTCATGAGTGTGCTCGGCAAAGACGTTTTGCGGATAGCGATCCGCCACCGCGACGGCCTGGCCGGCGGAGGCAAAAAAATCCACTTTGCGAAGCATTAGCTGAGCAACCACGACACCACCTCGACAGCAAATAACCTGACATTATTAGCGTTTTTGCCCACAGGAAACGGTGACAACCCTCGCGTTACTGCAGTGACGCGTCCTTTCCCTGGCGAATATCGCGCGGTGACCAGCTAAATTCCCGGCGAAACAGGGTCGAAAAGTGGTTACTGTCGCCGAAACCGCAACGATAGGCGATATCTGTGACGCTCTCATCGGTATGACGCAGCAGATGGCGCGCTTTAATCAGGCGCAGACGGTTCAGATAGCGCTGCGGCGTCAACCCGGTTTGCTGCTTCAGCTGACGATGCAAGGTCCGGAGCGACAGCGAAAAATCATCCGCCAGCGTTTCCCAGCAGACATCCTCGGCGAAATGGTCCTCCAGCCAGGCCATCAGTTGAGTCAAACGCGCATCGTTATTCTCCAGCCCGGCCACCATGCTACTGCGGCGCAGCAGCACCAGCAGCTGCATAAACAACAGCTCACGCGTGGCGATGACGTGGGTCTCCTGTCCCTCGTCGCGCTGTTCCATCTGGCTCACCAGCTTGCGCACCTGCTGCAGCGTGGACTGATTCACCCGCCAGTGCGAAGGATAGATGCCGTCCTTCTCCTGCGGCAGGAGATGGTTCAGCCCGGACAGGAACTGGAACGCATCGGGCGAACGGTAGAGCACGTTAGTCAGGCACAGGTTGTCGGTATGTTCATATAAGTGCCGGTCATGATCGCGCACAAAGCAGACCGTCCCACCACTGATGGTATACGGCTGGCCGTTAAACACATGGATCCCCGTTCCGTGTTCAACAATCACAATTTCGTGAAAATCATGATGATGCTCAGGGAACGCCACCTGAGGGAGTCGCGGTTCAATCGCGACAGACGACCCACCCGAAGGAAAAAAATCCACGCTGTGCAGTACGGTCATAACGGCCCCCACCAATGAGAAATGTTCTCAAAATAGTAATTAAGGCCCCGTCCCCTCACCTTAAATTTTCGACCGTAAACCTCGCAAAAACTGTCCGTTTTTCAAGAAACAGGCTGAAAGATCAGGAAATGCGGTAAGCGTCACACTGCCTGCAAACCCCGTCACGCCTGGAAACTGTGAACTCCCTCACGTTCACCTTTGCTTTCTTGCCAGCCCCGGAAAACCGCTGTCACTGGCGAGAAGGTGGTGATGGGTTCCTTTTTTTACACTCACCGCTAATGACTTTAAGAAGGACACAACCATGACTTTTCGCCATTGCGTGGCTGTCGATCTAGGCGCATCCAGCGGCCGTGTAATGCTGGCCACTTATGACGGCAAGCGGCAGACGCTTTCGCTTCGCGAGATGCACCGCTTTGTTAACTGCCTGCAAAAGCAGGATGGCTGTGAGGTGTGGGATATCGACAGCCTTGAGGCAGCGATCCGCACCGGACTGCAGAAAGTCTGCGATGCGGGTATCCGTATCGACAGTATCGGCATCGATACCTGGGGCGTCGATTACGTACTGCTGGACAGCAACGGTGAACGCGTTGGTTTGCCGATAGCCTATCGCGACAGCCGCACCGACGGCCTGATGGCGCGTGCGATTGCCGGGCTTGGCAAAGAGAATATTTATGGCCGCAGCGGCATTCAGTTCCTGCCATTCAATACGCTCTATCAACTGCGCGCGCTGGTCGAACAGCAGCCGGCGCTGGTTCCCCGCGTGGCGCATGCACTGCTGATCCCGGACTACTTCAGCTACCGCCTGACCGGCAACATGAACTGGGAATACACCAACGCCACCACCACGCAACTGGTGAACATCAACTCCGATAATTGGGATGAACACCTGCTGGCCTGGACCGGGGCTTCCCCCTCCTGGTTCGGTACACCGACGCATCCTGGCAATGTGATCGGGCAATGGATGTGCCCGCAGGGTAATGCGATCCCGGTGGTGGCGGTTGCGAGTCACGATACCGCCAGCGCCGTCATTGCGTCACCGCTTGCCGGTAACGACGCGGCCTACCTCTCTTCCGGGACCTGGTCGCTGATGGGCTTTGAGAGCAAAACTCCCTACACCAGCGATGCCGCGCTGGCCGCGAACATCACCAACGAAGGCGGTGCCGAAGGGCGCTACCGCGTGCTGAAGAACATCATGGGTCTGTGGCTGCTCCAGCGAGTGCTTAAAGAGCAAAACATTACCGACCTGCCCGCGCTTATTGCCGACACCGAAAGACTGAAAGCCTGCAGTTTCCTGATCAATCCCAATGATGACCGCTTTATCAACCCGGCGAACATGAGCGCCGAAATCCAGGCCGCCTGCGTCGACGCCGGGCAGCCCGTGCCATCGAAACCGGCAGAACTGGCACGCTGTATTTTCGACAGCCTCGCCCTGCTGTATGCCGAGATCCTGAGCGAGCTGGCCGACCTTCGTGGCCGGCCGTTCACTCAGCTGCATATTGTCGGCGGCGGCTGCCAGAACCAGCTTCTGAACCAGCTCTGCGCCGATGCCTGCGGGATCACCGTGGTGGCAGGTCCGATTGAAGCGTCGACGCTCGGCAACATTGGCATTCAGCTCATGACCCTGGACGAACTCGCCAGCGTGGACGATTTCCGCACGGTGGTCTCGGCGAACGCCACGCTGACCACGTTCATCCCCAATCCCTGCCATGAAATTGCCCGCTATCGGGCGCAGTTTCAGCAAAACCGACTGACTAAGGAGCTTTGCGCATGACCACTCAACTTGAACAAGCCTGGGACCTGGCTAAACAGCGTTACGCCGCCGTCGGCGTGGATGTCGATGAGGCGCTGCGTCAGCTCGATCGTCTGCCGGTCTCCATGCACTGCTGGCAGGGCGACGACGTTGCCGGTTTTGAAAACCCGGGCGGCTCGCTGACGGGGGGCATTCAGGCCACCGGCAACTATCCGGGCAAAGCGCGTAACGCCACCGAGCTGCGCGCCGACCTGGAGCTGGCGCTGAGCCTGATCCCGGGGCCTAAGCGGCTGAACCTGCATGCTATCTATCTGGAATCTGACACGCCGGTCGCGCGTAACGAGATCAAACCTGCGCACTTTAAAAACTGGGTGGCGTGGGCGAAAGCCAACCAGCTCGGCCTGGATTTCAACCCATCTTGCTTCTCGCACCCGCTGAGCGCCGACGGTTTTACCCTTGCCCACGCGAACGACGATATCCGCCAGTTCTGGATTGACCACGTAAAAGCCAGCCGCCGCGTCTCCGCGTACTTTGGCGAGCAGCTCGGCACGCCGTCGGTGATGAACATCTGGATCCCGGACGGCATGAAAGACATCACCGTTGACCGTCTGGCCCCGCGTCAACGCCTGCTGGCGGCGCTGGATGAAGCCATCAGCGAAAAACTGAACCCGGCGCACCACATCGACGCCGTAGAGAGCAAGCTGTTCGGTATTGGTGCGGAAAGCTACACCGTTGGCTCGAACGAGTTTTACATGGGTTACGCCACCAGCCGCCAGACCGCGCTGTGCCTGGATGCCGGCCACTTCCACCCGACTGAGGTGATCTCCGACAAAATCTCCGCCGCCATGCTCTACGTACCCCGCCTGCTGCTGCACGTGAGCCGTCCCGTACGCTGGGACAGCGACCACGTGGTGCTGCTGGATGACGAAACCCAGGCCATTGCCAGCGAAATCATTCGCCACGATTTGTTTGACCGCGTGCACATTGGCCTCGACTTCTTTGATGCCTCCATCAACCGCATCGCGGCCTGGGTGATTGGCACCCGCAACATGAAAAAAGCCCTGCTGCGTGCGCTGCTGGAGCCCACCAGCGCCCTGAAACAGCTGGAAGAGAACGGCGATTACACCGCGCGCCTGGTGCTGCTGGAAGAGCAGAAAACCCTGCCATGGCAGGCGGTGTGGGAGATGTACTGCCAGCGTAACGACACCCCAGCGGGCAGTCAGTGGCTGGATAACGTGCGGATGTATGAGAAAGACGTGCTGAGTCAGCGCGGATAAATATGCCCTCACCCTCTTCCTGTGGAAGAGGCCACTTTTACCCCCTCTCCCTGTGGGAGAGGGCCGGGGTGAGGGAAACGCTCACCACGATCACGGGAAATGAAACACTATGCAGACCATCACTAACGCCTGGTTCGTCCAGGGCATGATTAAAGCCACCTCCGACGCCTGGCTGAAAGGCTGGGACGAGCGCAACGGCGGTAACCTGACGCTGCGCCTGGATGATGCCGACATTGAACCGTTCGCCGCCGAGTTCCATCAGAAGCCGCGCTATATCGCCCTGAGCCAGCCAATGCCGCAGCTCGCCAGGACGCCGTTTATCGTCACCGGTTCCGGCAAATTCTTCCGTAACGTGCAGCTCGACCCGCAGGCCAATCTCGGGGTGGTGAGAGTGGACAGCGACGGCGCAGGCTATCACATCCTCTGGGGGCTGACGGACGATGCAGTGCCCACGTCTGAACTCCCGGCGCACTTCCTCTCTCACTGTGAGCGTATCAAGGCAACTCACGGCAAGGACCGGGTGATCATGCACTGTCACGCCACTAACCTGATCGCCCTGACCTACGTGCTGGAAAACAGTAGCGACTACCTCACGCGGAAGCTGTGGGAAGGCAGCACCGAATGTCTGGTGGTTTTCCCCGACGGGGTCGGCATTCTGCCATGGATGGTGCCGGGTACCGACGAAATCGGCCAGGCCACCGCCATCGAAATGCAGTCACACTCCCTGGTGCTGTGGCCGTTCCACGGGGTATTCGGCAGCGGGCCGACGCTCGACGAAACGTTTGGTCTGATTGATACCGCCGAGAAGTCCGCCGAGGTGCTGGTGAAGGTTCTGTCGATGGGCGGCATGAAGCAGACCATCACCCGGGAAGAGCTGATTGCACTCGGTAAACGCTTTGGCGTCACGCCGATGCAGTCGGCACTGGATTTGTACCCATAGCGGCCCGCGAAAGCGGCTGGAGGCATGATGATCCGCAAAGCATTTGTGATGCAGGTGAACCCTGACGCGCACGACGAGTACGCGCGTCGCCATAACCCCATCTGGCCAGAGCTGGAGGCGGTATTAAAAGACCACGGTGCGCACCACTACGCTATCTATCTCGATGAGGCGCATAACCTGCTGTTTGCGAGCGTTGAAATTGAATCGGAAGCGCGCTGGAACGCGGTGGCAAAGACCGACGTTTGTCAGCGCTGGTGGAAATACATGGGTGAGGTAATGCCCTCGAACCCCGACAACAGCCCGGTGAGTGCCGAACTGAAAGCGGTGTTTTACCTGCCCTAAAGCGTTAACGCTGCCGCATCCGCGGCAGCGTCCTGCGTTAGTTTGCCTCCACCGCAGCGCGGCGCGCCGCAATCTCCTGCTTACTGCTCAGCGTAAAGGCCGAGACCACCGTAATCGCCAGTACAAAACAGCCCAGCATCAGGTAGGTCTCCTGGAAACCGATCCGGTCATACATATTCCCGGCGAAAGCAGAGAGGAAAATCGCCGCCGACTGTTTGGAAAACTGGAAGCCAATCAGATAGATAGTGGCCGACAGACGGGTATCGAACACGCCGGTGATGTATTTGAACGCCCCTACCAGCAGGAACGGAACCTCCAGCGCGTGCAGCATCTTCAGGGCAATGACCTCCACCGCGGTGGTGGCGAACGACGAGCCGATAATGCGCGTCGCCATAATCAGCCCGGCAATCAGCAGCGTATTCTTCGCGCCGATACGGTTGATGATCCACGGCGAGCAGAACATGATGATCGCGTTGCAAATTTCCCCCGCCGTAGTGGCAAAACCAAAGGCTCGCGTTCCCTCCTGCGGCGTTGCGAAGAAGGTTTTAAAGAAGGTGGCAAACTGCTGGTCAAAAACGTCATACACGCAGGCCACACCGATGACGTACAGAATGAACATCCACATTCTGCGCTGACGGAACAGGTTAAAGACCGTCCTGGCAGTGATCTGCGGCTGGTTGGCCCCCAGCGCATTCATCACCTGCGCAGTCTGGTTTGGCTTCGGTTTCGCAACCACCAGCAACAGCATCAGCAGCAGCGCAGCCGCTGATCCCATCCAGAAGACATACGACGGGTCGATGCCAAACAGAATACCGCCCGTTGAAGCGCACAGCCCCCAGCCGAGACAGCCGAACATGCGCGCCTTGCCGTATTCAAACACGCTGTTACGGCTCACGCGTTCGATGTAGGCCTCAATCGCGCCTGAACCTGCGGAGAAGACAAAACCGATATACAGACCGCCGCTCAATGCCCCCAGCCAGATACTGCTTTTCAGCAGTGGCGCAAAGACATACAGGAAGAACGGCGCGAACAGAAACAGCAGCACCGTGATAATCCACAGCAGGTGTTTTTTCAGCCCCAGCTTATCCGAAATGACCCCAAGTACGGGCTGGAAGGCGATGGCCGAAAGCGAGATACAGGAGAATACGATCCCGGTATGGGTTTTGTTCAGGCCGATGACATCCGACAGCCAGATCGGCAGAAACGGAAAGCAGGTGGCCATAATGAAGAAGTAGAGAAAGAAGAACAGCCCGAAGATCCAGAAGTTAGGGTTGTCTTTGTGGGTACAGGTTGTTGTGTTCATTATTTTTATCCTCAACGGAGGGCCAGTCTCCCGGCCCATCACCCTTACACGCGTTCAACGCCAATCAGAATGGCGGTTTCCGGGTCCAGAATCGGCAGTGCGATCCCCGCCTGCATCAGCCACTCACCGCTGGCCGTCTGGGACGTTTCCATCCACGCCGGTAGCTTGCGCATGGTGTGCCCGCCCTCACCGGTGAGTCGAATGTTGGGGTGGTCGAGCAGCGTGATGCGGTACTGCGCCTGCGCGTCGAGCCCCGGCATGCGCAGCGGCATCATGAGCGTGTAATCCGGCATGGCCAGTTGGCTGACCATAAACAACCCCTGCGTTTTGTCTTCGCTCACTATACCCTGCGCCAGCGTGCTGGCATCCGGCATATCCACGCGCCACTGGGTACCGTGATGGATGACTTCCCGCCACTGCTTGTGCAGCGCGGCGTAATGGCGATAGCCTTCACGCTCCTGAGCATCGACGGTGAGCGGATCAAGCTCCAGTCCCATGTGGCCAAACAGTGCCGTCAGGCCGCGGAAAGCAATGCTGTGCTGGCGGAAGGTGGCGTGACATTTATGATGACCGATATGCGCGCCCATCACTTCCGGCGGGAAGAAGTAACTCATGCCACGCTGGATGGTATTGCGTTCCAGCGCGTCGTTGTTGTCAGAGGCCCAGAAGCGGTGGCTGCGGGTCAGGACTTCATAGTCGATTCGCCCGCCGCCCGAGGAGCAGGACTCAAATTCAATGTGCGGGAAACGCTCGCCCAGCACGTCTAACAGACGATAAAACTGCCGCGTCTGCGCATCCGCGGCGGCTTTGCCGTGGTGCCCGGGCTGTACCAGTTCGCGGTTCATATCCCACTTAACGTAGTCGATGGCATGTTCGCCCAGCAACCAGCTCATGCGCTCGACCAGATAATCAAAAGCCTGCGGAATATTCAGGTTGAGCACCAGTTGATGACGGCCCGTTGCCTGGGTGTAGCCCGGCAGCGCCAGCACCCAGTCGGGATGGGCACGATACAGATCCGAGTCCGGGTTAATCATCTCCGGCTCAATCCAGATACCAAATTCCATGCCGCGCTTTTTCACATGGTTAATCACCGGCGTCAGCCCGTCCGGGTATTTTTTCTCGTCCAGGTACCAGTCACCCAGCGCCGCGTGGTCATCGTTACGGCCTTTGAACCAGCCGTCGTCGATGATAAAACGCTCCACGCCCAGCGCCGCAGCCTCATCGGCCATGCGCATGATGTACGCCGGGTTATGGCTGAAGTAGATCCCCTCCCAGGTATTGAGATGTACCGGGCGCGGTTTGTTTTCAGGGAAGCGGATAACGTTGTCGCGCAGATACCGGTGGAACGACTGGCTCATGCCGTTCAGACCCCGTGCGGAGTAGCTTGCATACAGGCGTGGTGTCCAGAGCGTTTCCCCCTCTTCAATCGCCATTTCTCCCGGCAGGTAGAGGGCTTCGGCCTGCAGATAGCGGCGTCCGTCGGTTTTGACTTCCGCACGCAGGCGGTGGTTGCCGCTCCAGCCCAGATGCACGCCCCAGACGTCGCCGTGCATTTCGTTAAATGAGGACGTACCGGCGATCAGCGCCGGGAAGTGTTCGTGAGAGGTTCTGCCGCGGCGGTTTTCAATCACAACGCTGTCGTGTTCAAGCTTCACGCGATGCGGCTGGAACTCACGGATCCAGCGTCCGTGGAACGCCATCACGTCCTGCGCGCGTTCGGCGACCGGTAGCGTCACGGCGAAACGATCAACCTGCCACGCCTGCGCCCGCAGGTTAGTTAAACCATGACGCACCACCAGTACCCCGCTTGCATCCAGTACCAGCTCGCTGGTCAGACGTAACCCGGCATGTTCATCTTCCGCCGTTAACGTCAGGGTTTGCCCCTGGTGCTGCACATGGGTGGTTTTAAAGACAGGCGACCCGTCCAGCCCCTGGCGGTGCCCTTCAATACCGGGCGAACCAAACAGACCGTGTCCCAGCTCCGCCATCAGCGTCACCGGGGCGTCAACGTCGAGCCTGCCGTTCGCCACCGGACGAGCAAGACTTACCACATCTTGCGGTGAAAAGTGGTGAAGGTGCGGCCCCCAGTAGAGAATTTCGGCGAACGGGTGCGTGGTTATCACCAGGTCAACCGCCTTACTTTCGAGTCGAAAAATGGAATCGTGCATCAGACCTCTCCTGTCATCGGGATGATCTGAGTGTTGATCCGAAACGTTTCGGATACAAACCAAAACGTTTCGGATCTGTGATCGGCTTTGGAATTTTGCTGTGTTTAGGCCGTCTGGCCCGGGAAGAACTCTGGCTGCCAGAGCACCTGAAGCTGAGCGATATCGTCGCCGTTAATCAACTGACGCACCATGTCAGCGATCTGTTTCCCGACGCCCTGGCGGGTGGACTGAATAACCGCCGCCACATCAACATCGACAATGCTGTCCTGCGGTAAGCCGTCGTAAACCACCAGCGAAACGGCGTTTTCACCGCAGAGAAGACCCCGCTGCGCCAGCGCCATGGCCGCGCCGTCGCCGTGAGTGTTGCAGTCGGTAATGATGGCCGTGGGGGGCTGCGGCAGGGAGAGAAGTTCATTCGTCGTGGCGTATCCCACGCGGCGCGAAGGCGGCATAGCGCGCAGCCATTCGCTGGATAACCCGGCTTCGCGTAGCGCATCCAGATAACCCTGGCGGCGCTGGGTGATGAAGGCCTGATTGTTGCTTTCACCCAGCAAGGCGATGCGGCGATGCCCCTTTTCAATCAGCCAGCGGGTGGCATTGTACGTGCCGGCATAGTTGTCGAAATCAAACCACGCATAGGGCTGCGGCAGCTGGCTGCGCCCGAGCGCGAGAAAGGGAAAACCGGCGGCCTGAAGCTGTTCCAGCCGCGGGTCATGATCCAGCGTGTGCGCCACAATCAGCGCATCCACGCGACGACTTTGCACCATACGCATATAGCTGTGCTTGTCCGCCAGATCGTCATCGGCAATCAGCAGGAGATCGATTTCATGTCGCGCCAGTTCGTGGCTAATTTCGCCGACCATGTCCATAAAGACGCTGTTATTGAGCGGAACAGGATGCACCGGAAAAACCAGACCCACGGCGTCGATTTTGCCCATCTTCAGGCGACGCGCGAAGGTGTTTGGCCGGTAGCCACGGCGCTGAGCCTCCGCTTCGACGCGGGCGCGCGTCTCGCGGGAGACATCGTCATACCCGTTAAGGGCGCGGCTGACGGTGGTAACAGACAGCCCCAGTTCTTTGGCAATGGCTTTAAGCGACATGATTTTCCGTATCTGCGTTAATTTTGTTCAGCCACCAGAAGCGCGTGCGTATCCGGCTCCAGGGCCTTAAAGATATGCGGCTGGTCAGCGGGATAGCAAATGTAATCCCCCGGGCCAAGCTCTTCCGCCGCGTCGATCAGACCAACCAGCGCTCTACCCTGCGTCACAATAATATGCTCCACTGAGCCTGCCGGATGTGGCTGAGAAATGCGGTCGGCCCCCGGCTGGGTGAGTAACAGGTAGATGTCACGACGCGCGCCCGGCGGGCACGCCGCCAGCAAAATGGCTTCATAGTTAGCCTGTCCGGCAACCACCTTCGTTCCTTCTCCACGGCGGATCACCTGAGTGGTCGGCTGCTGCGGTTCGAGCAAACGGGCAAAAGGAATGTCCAGCGCCACACAGAGTGACCAGAGCGTCTCCAGGCTGGGATTCCCGTTGCCGGACTCCAGCTGCGACAGCGTGGATTTAGCGATCCCGGCACGGCGCGCGATTTCCGCCAGTGAAAGTCCGGTTCGCAGGCGTTCTCGCACCAGACTTTTAGCGATCACGCTGATTGGCTGCGTCATAAAAACGGCCCCCTTTGTTCTATAAATCGAACGAATCGTTCGTCTTGAAAAACGGTTCTGATGCGTTCATTATAATGGAAATACGTTCGATATGGCTAAAATTGTATGAAGCATCATCTCTCCACCCTGAAAGGCGACACGATAAAAGCAATCATCCTGGTGTGTCTCGCGGTAGGCGTCGTCGGGATGTCCTATGGCTCGCTGGCAATGGCCTACGGTTTCCCGGTCTGGGTCCCATTTTTACTCTCCATTACCGTGCTGGCGGGTGCCTCTGAATTTATGTTTATCGGCATTGTGGCAAGCGGCGGTAACCCTCTGGCAGCGGCGGCTGCCGGATTACTGGTTAATGCACGTCATGTACCGTTTGGAGTGACGGTGCGTGAACTGGTGGGTAAACGTGGCCTGAGTTTTCTGGGTTGCCACATTATGAACGACGAAAGCGTGGTGTTCGGGTTGTCGCAAAAAACGCCCGAACAGCGTAAGGCGGCATACTGGTTATGCGGTTTAGGCGTGGCGATCGTCTGGCCGCTGGGTACATTGCTGGGCACCATGGTTGGCAAACTGTTGCCGGACCTTGAAACCATCGGGCTGGATGCGGTATTCCCGGCGATTTTACTGGCGTTAGTGGTGCCGGCTTTTAAAAATCGCACCACCCTGATCCGCGCCTGCAGCGGTGCTGCGTTGTCACTGGCCGCCGTGCCGTTTGCCCCGGTGGGTTTACCGGTTTTGCTCTCTTTACTCGGTCTTGCTGCGAGGAAAAAATAATGGGGAATATGACGGTCTTTATTCTCGGTATCGCCCTTCTTTCTTTGGGAACCTATTTAATGCGTCTCGGCGGGGCAAAACTCGGCAACCGACTGGCGCTGACAGACCGCTCTCAGGCTCTGCTTTCAGATGCGGCAACGGTTTTGCTGTTTTCCGTCGCGCTGGCGACCACCTTCTATGAAGGTGAGCATTTTGCCGGTATGGCGCGCGTACTGGGCGTGGCGTTTGCAGTGTTTCTGGCATGGCGAAAAATGCCGTTAATTGTGGTGATCGTGGCGGCAGCGGTCGTGACTGCATTGCTGCGTCTGGCGGGTATCCAATAAAAAAAAGCGCCCCGGGGGCGCTCTTTCGACGGTGTGGCAGCTTATTTGTTCAGTTCAGCGGTCATGTGTACGCGGTTACCCGTAAACGCCTGCGTAATTTTGTAAGATGACGCGCCCGCTTCCTGAGCCTGTGCAGCAATTTTGGCTTCTGCACCATCAATGGTAGAGGCGGTTGCGGTCACAGTCTGTGCAGCGAAAGAACCGAAAGATGTAGCCAGAGCGATTACTGCGACAAAATTTTTGATGCTTTTCATGATATAAACCCTTTCAATTAGTCATTTTTTTAAGGCACCGTGCCTTGATGAGATAAATAGTAGACCTCATCATGAACAACTAAAAGCGGAAGGATTTGCTATTCTTTTTCAAATTTACTGATCAACTATTAATCGCTGCGGATGGGTATAAATCGTCGCCCTTCCCGGCTTACAGAACCCCACCAGCGTCAGGTTACAGCGCTCCGCCACTTCTACCGCCAGCGTGGTCGCGGCCGATACGGCAAAAAGGATTTCAACACCGCACATCGCCGACTTTTGCACCATCTCGTAGCTGGCGCGGCTGGAGACCAGTGCCGCCCCCTGCTGCCAGAGGTCGCTTTCACGCGCCCGGCGGCCCATCAGTTTATCCAGCGCCACATGGCGGCCGACATCCTCGTGCCCCCCGGCAATATCGCCCGATGGCAGAACCCATGCCGCCGCATGCGTGCATCCGCTCAGCTGGCCGACAGGTTGCACGTCATTCAGATGTTCAAGGGCATGGTCGAGATGGGCCAGATTGAAGGTCTGGGTAAACGGCAGAGGTGCGACAGGCTTACCGATATCATTGAGCTGCTCTACCCCGCAAACCCCGCATCCGGTACGCCCGGCCAGCGCGCGTCGCCGCTCTTTGAGCCCCATAAAGCGGCGGCTTGAGAGTTCGATTTGCACTTCAAGGCCGTTGCAGGCCTTCACCACATCCATACCGTAAATTTCTTGCGGGTGCTCAATGATGCCTTCCGAGAGGGAAAAGCCAATCGCGAACAGCTCCAGATCTTTCGGCGAGGCCATCATCACCACATGGGAAATACCGTTGTAAACCAGAGCAACGGGCACTTCCTCCGCCAGAAAATCAGGCGTGGTGTGGGTAATGTGGGGCGGTCTGTGTACCGACAGTTCCACGATACCGGCAGGCAGTGGCGACGAGTGGGTAACATGGTTTTGTTTAGACACAGCGGTATTCCTGAACAACCACGGAGGTGAGCCTGCTATTGCATCATAAACCGCAGGCCATACGCATAGTATGGATCAACTTTTCAGCACCCATCCTCATCAAGTTTACCTACTCATTTGGGAGAGGCGCAACCGAGGCGGTGATACAGCCCTTTAACATGTCGGGGCAATAATGTGACTCGTGTCACACTTTATAATCAACACAGTGATAATACGTTCACTTTGTATTAACGCCATTGGAACAGGCGTACCGACATTGTGGTATTCTGATGATATCCCTCGTAGAACTGAGGGATTAACGCAAATTTTTCTCCTTTGCGGTCACCGTTCAACCGCGAAGTCAAAACTACATATGTAAGCAATGTCGAAACAAGGAGTGACCCATGCAGGTCAGCAGAAGGCAGTTCTTTAAGATCTGCGCTGGCGGTATGGCAGGCACCACGGCGGCGGCACTGGGTTTTGCACCCGGTGTAGCGCTGGCGGAGACGCGGCAATATAAACTGCTGCGCACCCGTGAAACCCGTAATACCTGTACGTACTGCTCTGTCGGTTGCGGGCTGTTGATGTATAGCCTCGGCGACGGTGCTAAAAACGCCAAAGCGTCTATCTTCCATATCGAAGGTGACCCGGACCATCCGGTCAACCGCGGCGCGCTGTGCCCGAAAGGTGCCGGCCTGGTTGACTTTATCCACTCCGAAAGCCGCCTCAAATTCCCTGAATATCGTGCGCCAGGTTCCGATAAATGGCAGCAAATCAGCTGGGAAGACGCATTTGACCGCATCGCTAAACTGATTAAAGAAGACCGCGATGCCAACTTTATTGCGAAGAACGCTGAAGGCGTCACCGTCAACCGCTGGCTTTCCACCGGGATGCTGTGTGCCTCTGCTTCCAGTAACGAAACCGGCTATTTAACCCAGAAATTTACGCGTGCACTCGGTATGCTCGCGGTCGACAACCAGGCGCGTGTCTGACACGGACCAACGGTAGCAAGTCTTGCTCCAACATTTGGTCGCGGTGCGATGACCAACCACTGGGTCGACATCAAGAACGCCAACCTTATCGTGGTGATGGGCGGTAACGCCGCTGAAGCGCACCCTGTCGGGTTCCGCTGGGCGATGGAAGCCAAAATCCACAACGGTGCGAAACTGATTGTGATCGATCCCCGCTTTACGCGTACTGCGTCAGTGGCGGATTTCTACACCCCTATTCGTTCAGGTACTGACATCACTTTCCTGTCAGGCGTATTGCTGTACCTGATGACCAACGAAAAATATAACCGCGAATACACCGAAGCCTATACCAACGCCAGCCTGATCGTGCGTGAGGATTACCACTTCGAAGATGGACTGTTCAGCGGTTATGACGCCGAAAAACGCAAATACGACAAGACCAGCTGGAACTATGAGCTGGACGAGAAAGGCTTTGCGAAGCGTGATACGACGCTGCAGCATCCGCGCTGCGTGTGGAACCTGCTGAAAGAGCATGTTTCCCGCTACACGCCGGACGTTGTCGAAAACATCTGTGGTACGCCGAAGGAAGACTTCCTGAAGGTGTGCGAGCTTATCGCCGAAACCAGCGCGAAAGACAAAACGGCGTCGTTCCTCTACGCACTCGGCTGGACCCAACACTCTGTCGGCGCGCAGAACATCCGTACCATGGCGATGGTTCAGCTGCTGCTCGGCAACATGGGGATGGCTGGCGGCGGCGTGAACGCCCTGCGTGGTCACTCCAACATTCAGGGTCTGACCGACCTTGGTCTGCTGTCTCAAAGCCTGCCAGGTTACATGAACCTGCCAAGCGAAAAACAGACCGACCTGCAAACCTACCTCACAGCCAGCACGCCTAAACCGTTGCTCGAAGGTCAGGTGAACTACTGGGGCAACTATCCGAAGTTCTTCGTCTCGATGATGAAAGCCTTCTTCGGTGACAAAGCGACAGCGGAAAACAGCTGGGGCTTTGACTGGCTGCCGAAGTGGGACAAAGGTTACGACGTTCTGCAGTACTTCGAGATGATGCATCAGGGCAAGGTGAATGGCTATCTCTGCCAGGGCTTTAACCCGGTCGCCTCTTTCCCGAACAAGAACAAGGTGGTTGAATCGCTGTCGAAACTGAAGTTCCTGGTGACGATTGACCCACTCAACACCGAGACGTCGACCTTCTGGCAGAACCACGGTGAGTCGAATGATGTTGACCCATCGAAGATTCAGACTGAAGTGTTCCGTCTGCCTTCTACCTGCTTCGCGGAAGAGAACGGTTCCATCGTGAACTCTGGCCGCTGGCTGCAGTGGCACTGGAAAGGTGCGGACGCCCCTGGCATCGCCATGAACGACGGCGAGATCCTGGCCGGTATCTTCTTACGCCTGCGTAAGATGTATGCGGCAGAAGGCGGTGCGAACCCGGAACCGGTGCTGAACATGACCTGGAACTACTCGACGCCGGAAAACCCAGCGCCGGAAGAAGTGGCGATGGAGAGCAACGGTAAAGCGCTGACAGATGTTATCGACCCGGCCACCGGGACGGTGCTGGCGAAGAAAGGCGATCAGCTCAGTACCTTCGCGCACCTGCGTGATGACGGCACGACCGCCAGTGGCTGCTGGATCTTTGCCGGTAGCTGGACGCCGAAAGGTAACCAGATGGCTAACCGCGATAACGCTGACCCGTCAGGCCTCGGCAATACGCTGGGCTGGGCCTGGGCATGGCCGCTGAACCGCCGCATTCTCTACAACCGTGCTTCCGCTGACCCACAGGGTAATCCGTGGGATCCGAAGCGTCAGTTGCTGAAATGGGACGGCGCGAAATGGGGCGGTGTGGATATTCCGGACTACAGTACTGCCCCTCCAGGCAGCGATGTCGGGCCGTTTATCATGCAGCCCGAAGGGATGGGACGCCTGTTTGCTATCGATAAGATGGCGGAAGGGCCATTCCCGGAACACTACGAGCCGTTTGAGACGCCGCTGGGCACCAACCCGCTGCACCCGAACGTGGTCTCTAACCCGGCAGCCCGCATCTTTAAGGGCGATTTCGACGCGCTGGGTAAAAAAGACAAGTTCCCGTATGTGGGCACCACTTACCGTCTGACCGAACACTTCCACTACTGGACCAAGCACGCGCTGCTTAACGCTATCGCGCAGCCGGAACAGTTTGTGGAGATCGGCGAGAAGCTGGCGAACAAGCTCGGCATTGCCCATGGCGATACCGTGAAGGTCTCTTCTAACCGTGGCTACATCAAGGCCAAGGCGGTAGTGACCAAGCGTATTCGCACGCTGAACGTTCACGGTCAGCAGGTGGATACCATCGGTATTCCGATTCACTGGGGTTATGAGGGCGTGGCGAAGAAAGGGTTCATTGCGAACACCCTGACGCCGTTCGTCGGTGATGCGAACACGCAGACGCCGGAGTTTAAGGCCTTCCTCGTGAACGTGGAAAAGGTGTAACGGAGACGACTTATGGCTTATCAATCTCAAGACATTATCCGTCGTTCCGCGACTAACGGTTTCACGCCCGCGCCTCAGGCGCGGGACCACCAGCAGGAAGTGGCGAAGCTTATCGACGTGACCACCTGTATCGGCTGTAAAGCCTGCCAGGTGGCCTGTTCTGAGTGGAACGACCTCCGTGATGAAGTGGGTCACAACGTCGGGGTGTACGACAACCCGGCTGACCTGACCGCCAAGTCCTGGACGGTGATGCGTTTCTCGGAAGTGGAACAGAACGACAAACTGGAATGGCTTATCCGCAAAGACGGCTGTATGCACTGTGCGGATCCGGGCTGCCTGAAGGCATGTCCGTCAGAAGGGGCTATCATTCAGTATGCTAACGGTATCGTCGACTTCCAGTCCGAGCAGTGCATTGGCTGCGGCTACTGCATAGCGGGCTGCCCGTTCGATGTCCCTCGCATGAACCCGGAAGACAACCGCGTCTACAAATGCACGCTGTGCGTAGACCGCGTAAACGTCGGCCAGGAGCCTGCGTGCGTGAAAACCTGTCCGACGGGCGCTATCCACTTTGGTTCCAAAGAGGATATGAAAACGCTGGCGGCTGAACGCGTGGGCGAACTGAAAACCCGTGGCTACGACAACGCAGGCCTGTACGATCCGGCCGGCGTGGGCGGCACGCACGTGATGTATGTGCTGCACCACGCAGACAAGCCGAATCTGTATCACGGCCTGCCGGAGAACCCGGAAATCAGCGCGACCGTGAAGTTCTGGAAAGGCATCTGGAAACCGCTGGCAGCGGTGGGTTTTGCTGCCACCTTCGCAGCGAGCATCTTCCACTATGTCGGTGTCGGTCCGAACCGCGCGGAAGAGGAAGACGACAACCTGCATGAAGAGAAAGACGAGGTGCGCAAATGAAAAAACGTGACACCATCGTGCGCTATACCGCGCCGGAACGCATCAACCACTGGGTCACCGCCTTCTGCTTCATGCTGGCGGCGATAAGCGGGCTGGGGTTCTTCTTCCCCTCCTTCAACTGGCTGATGCAGATCATGGGGACACCACAGCTGGCGCGTATACTGCACCCGTTTGTTGGCGTCATCATGTTCGCGTCGTTCATCATCATGTTTTTCCGATACTGGCACCATAACCTAATCAATCGGGATGATATCTTTTGGGCGAAGAATATTCGTAAGATCGTCGTCAACGAGGAAGTGGGTGATACCGGGCGTTATAACTTCGGCCAGAAGTGCGTATTCTGGGCGGCGATTATCTTCCTGGTCCTGTTGCTGGTGAGCGGCGTGATCATCTGGCGTCCGTATTTTGCGCCTGCTTTCTCAATCCCGGTGATCCGATTCGCGCTGATGCTGCATTCATTTGCCGCAGTGGCGTTAATTGTGGTTATCATGGTGCATATTTACGCCGCCCTCTGGGTGAAAGGCACCATTACCGCGATGGTGGAAGGCTGGGTAACCAGTACGTGGGCGAAGAAACATCACCCGCGCTGGTACCGAGAGGTCCGCCAGAAACAGGAAAAGTCATCTGAATGAGTATTCGCATAATCCCGCAAGATGAGCTGGGTTCGAGCGAGAAACGCACGGCGGAATATATTCCGCCGTTGTTATTCCCCAGACTCAAGAACCTCTATAACCGCCGCGCAGAGCGTCTGCGCGAGCTGGCAGAGAACAACCCACTGGGCGATTTTCTGCGTTTTGCCGCGCTGGTTGCCCATGCGCAGGAAGTGGTGCTCTACGACCACCCGCTGCAAATTGACCTGACCGCGCGCATCAAAGAGGCCAGCGAGCAGGGTAAGCCTCCGCTGGATATCCACGTTCTGCCGCGCGATAAGCACTGGCATACGCTGCTGCACTCCCTGATTGCCGAGCTGAAACCCGAGATGAGCGGTACCGCGCTGGCGGTCATTGAGAATCTGGAAAAAGCCTCCGATCAGGAGCTGGAAGAGATGGCGAGCGCGCTGTTTGCGTCCGATTTCTCCCTGGTCAGCAGCGACAAAGCGCCGTTCATCTGGGCGGCGTTGTCGCTTTACTGGGCGCAAATGGCCAGCCTGATCCCGGGTAAAGCCCGCGCCGAATACGGTGAAGCGCGTCAATTCTGCCCGGTATGCGGCTCAATGCCGGTGTCCAGCATGGTGCAGATCGGTACCACTCAGGGGCTGCGTTATCTGCACTGCAACCTGTGTGAAACCGAGTGGCACGTGGTGCGCATTAAATGCAGCAACTGCGAGCAGACGCGCGATCTCAACTACTGGTCGCTGGAAAATGAAGACGCGGCGGTCAAAGCTGAAAGCTGCGGCGACTGCGGTACCTACCTGAAGATCCTTTATCAGGAAAAAGACCCGAAAGTCGAAGCCGTCGCCGACGATCTCGCCTCGCTGATTCTGGACGCCAAAATGGAGCAAGAGGGCTTTGCCCGCAGCTCTATTAACCCGTTCTTGTTCCCGGGTGAAGGGGAGTAATCCCCACTCACAGTGCCGGGCAACGTTGGTTTGCCCGGCCTGTATCTGGTTGACTGAAACATCCTCGCCTTCCTCTCGCATATCTTCCAGCATCACTGTGCAGGCAAACTACACGTGCGTTATTCAGGACTAAAGCCAAATTTAACATCCATGTTTACTTTTGCGAGCCGCTTTCCAGAATCGTTTTCAGCCTCGTTTTCCCTGTTTCACCCGACAACAAACTGAGTTATAACACTGTATATTCATACAGATTAAAGGGACCCACATGGCACTCGAAAAAGGGATTGATACGCTGGTTCAGGCGTTCATCGCAGCAGGACGTCCTTCTGCGCGTAGCCAAAGTATTGATGACCGGAGAGCAGGCTATATTGCCAGCACGGCGCTTGCCGGTGAGACAGAAACGCGCGTTGACGTAGAGACGCAGAACCTCGAAGGCATCACATATCGCGTCTTCTCTCCGCCAGATACTGCTGAAAAGCTGCCGACCGTTATCTACTACCACGGGGGATGCTTTATCAGCGGCGGCTTCGATACTCACGATAATCAACTGCGCCAGTTAGCGTTTTATGGCAACTGCCGCGTCATTGCGATCCAGTACAGACTTGCTCCTGAACATACCTACCCTGCCGCCCATGATGATGCAGAAAGAGGCGCACATCTGATCTGGCAATACGCGGATATGTTTGGTGTGGATAAAAACCGTATCACCCTGTGCGGGGACAGCGCGGGAGGCCATCTGGCACTGGTGACTGCCCTGCGGCTCACGTCTTCCGGACTCTGGCAGCCTGCGCAGCTCATTCTTATCTACCCGATGCTGGATGCCACGGCCTATTTTGAAAGCTATACCCGTAACGGCGCGGATTACGTCATCACTCGCGATACGCTGCTGAGCGGATATGAGCTCTATCTGGCCAACACGGAACGCCAGCATCCTGAAGCGAGCCCGCTCTGGCGAAAGGATTTTAGCGGCCTGCCTCCCGTGCACATCATTACTGCCGAGTTTGATCCGCTTTGCGACGAAGGTGAGGCGCTATATCAGCGCCTGACTGAGCAAGGCGTCACGTGTACGGCTCAGCGGTGGCTGGGGGTTATCCATGGATTTTTCCAGCTTGGTGGGGTCAGCCCGTCTGCGCGCGATCTTCTGAGGGATATTGCCAGACGGATCGGCGCGGGGAATTAGCCCGGCAATCATGCCGGGACGCCGGAGCCTACTCTTCTTCGTTTCCACCCTCTTCAAACGCGCCAAACGGCTTCGCAGGAAGAACAATGTAGGTACCTTCAAAGACGGCACCCGGCGTTTCATCGCCGAACAGTTCAACGCGCATCTGTACGCGCGCTTTACGCCCGCGCGCCAGGCGATCGAGATCGCCCCCGAGTGCGCCAAGATCGGCAACGGCGCTCGGCTTACCACTGATCGGCGCGCTGTAACGAATATGGGCATCGGCCAGAATAATGGTGCCGCCAAGATGGCGTTCGCGGAGCATCAGCCAGATTAGCCCCCAGCCGGTCAGCGTGGCGAGTGAAAACAGGCTGCCGGCAAACAGGGTGTGATGGGGGTTCTGATTGCCGATTTCCGGCATGGTGGTAATGAATTTTTGCCCGGTGTACTGCTGAATACGCACGCCCATTTTTTCACTCAGGGGAATGTGCTGATACCAGGCCTGCTGGAGCTGCCCACACCAGTCGGCGCGATGGAGAATATCATCCAGCGTAGCGATGGGTTTAATCATCAAAAAGTGACGAATCGGCGTGGTTTGCGGGGCGGTGATTTCCCCTTGGTTAACAAAACCGAGTTTGGCGAAGAATTCGACGGCGTCTTCGCGGGCGCTACAGGTGACGCGCTTAACCCCTTCCTGACGGGCGACGGACTCAAGGGTCATCGCCATCAAGGTGCCGAGGCCTTTATCCTGCACGGAAGGATGAACCGCCATAAAGCGGATTGAAGCTTCGTTATCGGCATTGATGTACAAACGCCCGACGGCGACGAGGTTACCCTCTTCGTCCATCACCATCTGGTGATGGGCCATCGCATCCCAGGCGTCGCGCTCAGACCCTTTTGGCTGATGTAATGGCTTGCGTAACATTTCCCAGCGGAACTGGTAATAGGCTTCTAACTCTTCTTCCGTTTGCGGTACTCGAAGGTGATACATAGCTGTACTCTCTCTTGTTACCCGCGGCCACGCCGCCAGTTGGCTCATACCTGGAGCCAGAATGTGACGGGGCCATCGTTCACCAGCGATACCTGCATATCTGCAGCGAATCGTCCGGTTTGCGTATTCATGTCCTGTTGACGACAACGCGCCACAAAGTACTCGTAAAGGGCTTCTGCACGATCCGGTGCGGCACCTTTAGAGAAACCCGGGCGCATGCCGCGCTCGGTATCGGCCGCCAGCGTAAACTGGGAGACCACCAGCACGCTGCCACCCGCCTGCTGAACGTTCAGGTTCATCTTACCTTCCGCATCGCTGAAAATGCGGTAGCCCAGCACGCGCTCGCATAAGCGGTTGGCTTTCTGTTCGTCATCATCCTTTTCGACACCTAACAACACTAAAAGTCCTGGGCCAATTTCACCCGTCACCTCTCCCTCCACGGTGACGCTGGCACGGGTTACGCGCTGTATCAATGCAATCATGGTTGGTCTGCTTCTTGTTGTTTTTCAGCTTCTGCTGCTTTTTTAAGTTCGCGGTATACGCCGAGAGTGACAGTTATTTCGGCACCAAGCAAGACGATACACCAGGTCCAGTAGACCCAGACAAATAAAATGGGGATCACCGCCAGCACGCCGTAAATCAGCTGATAAGACGGGAACATGGTGATGTAAAGGGCAAACCCTTTTTTGCCCAGTTCAAAGAGCAATGCCGCGACCAGCGCGCCCACGACCGCATCGCGGTTAGGCACGCGCGTGGTCGGTACCACGCTGTACAGCAGCCAGAAAGAGAGCCACGATAAAATCAGCGGGAAGATACGCAACAGGTTATCGATAACGCCGTTGAGATCGCTGGCCCAGCGCAGCGAAAGCAGATACGAACTGATAGCCAGACTCGCACCGGCCAGCAAGGGCCCCAGCGTTAAGATCATCCAGTACACCGCAAAGGAATAAACCTTGGGCCGCGCCTTTTTACTCCGCCAGATGGCATTCAGCGCGTTATCTATGGCGTACATCAATAACAGCGCCGTGACGATCAGGCCACACGCCCCGACCGCCGTCATTTTGCTGGAGTTTGCGACAAACTGTTCAATGTAGTTCTGTATGACGTCCCCGGTGGCGGGAATAAAATTCGCAAAGACAAAGTGGCGAAGCTGCAGGCTGACATCTGCAAACATCGGAAAAGCGGAAAATAGCGCAAAAATGACGGCCACCAGCGGCACAAGCGAGAGCAGTGACACGTAGGCGAGGTTACCCGCCAGCGTGGTCATGTTGTCCTCATCAATGCGATGCCAGAGCAGTTTCAGCCACGCCCTGAGCGGACGAGTATGATGCGTGGCTTTTTGATGAACGGTTTTTAGCATAACTGCTTCGCAAAATAGTTTGGTATCGTCTCCTTTCCGGTCACCAGAATTGACGTGATACCCAACTGGTTAGCTCCCTCTATATTATCGGCATTGTCGTCGAAAAAGACCGCATCGGCCGCGGTGAATCCTTCCGCCTGCAGAACCGCCTGATAGATACGCGCTTCGGGTTTACGCATACCCATCTCCTGGGAGAGGTAGATTTTATCGGCCGCCGCCTGCACCTCAGGATACTCGTCAGGCCAGAACGTGGTATGCAGACGGTTAGTATTCGACAGCACCACAACCCGATGCCCCTGCTCGCGGAGTTTATGCATAATGGCGATCACGTCCGGGCGGATCGCGACGAATACTGCCTGCCAGCCATGGGAAAACTGCTCGTAACTTAACGGCACATCCATTTCATGACACAGACGTTCAGCAAATTCTTCATCGCTAATTTCGCCGCGCTCGTGCTGATGGAAGGTCTCGCCCATGGCGAAACTCTGCTTTAACGTCGCCAGCGGGACACGGCTAAAGTCGCTCCATGCGCCCAGCACCCGATTAAAATCGATATCGACGATTACATTTCCTAAGTCAAAGATATAAAGCATTTTTTATCTCCTGCTCGCCGTGGAAAAGTAACTGTAGCGGGAAAGATAAGGTTTGGCTATGCGCCAGATTCAGCTTACAGAAAGGAAAGGCCCGAGCCTGAATATCGGGCCATTAAGAAGGGTTAGCCTGCCTGCTGTTCGTCGCCTGAATTCACCTCAACGACTTCAACCTTGCTGGATTTGAGATGATTGTGCAGCGCAGATCCCGGTAGCTCATCGGTGAAGAGCGCGGTTGCCTGCGACACGTTACCAATTTCAACGGCAGCAGAGGCGTGGTATTTCGTATGATCGGCCGCCAGTAAAATATGTCGCGCGTGGGCCATCATGGTTTTCACCACGCTGGCTTCATTAACGTCAAACTCCATCATCGCGCCGTCGTGTTCAATTGCTCCGACGCTGGTCACCAGGTAATCGGCACGGAAGCCTGACACGAACGCCGTCGCTGCAGGCCCGATAATGCCTCCGTTATGCGGACGCAACGTACCGCCAGGCACCATCACTTCAAAGCGCGGGTTCTTATACAGAATATGCGCCACCCGCAGGCTGTTGGTGATGATGCGCAGATGATGATGGTTGAGCAGCGCCCGGGCAACGTGCTCCACCGTCGTCCCGATAGTAATGAAGATGGTTGAACCATCAGGAATGTAGTCGGCAATCGCTTCGGCAATGGCCCGCTTCTCTTCGGTCAAGGAGACTTCACGTTGCTCAAATGCGGTGTTCACCACGCTGGATGCCCTGCCCGCGCCGCCATGATGACGCGTGATCAGCCCCTGCTCACTCAGCTTGCGGATATCCCGGCGCACGGTTTGCGTTGAGACGTCCAGCAGTTGCGCCAGTTCATCAATGTTCATATAGCCGCGGTCAGCAATCAACGTAAGCAGTTGATCGTGCCGCGGGTTGCCGGTCAGTTCGGTAAGGCTCATGGGCTGTCCTCTGAAAACCATCACGCCCCGCATTTTATACAAAAAGTGACAAAAAAGAGCGGGTTTGATCACAGTCAGGTATACCCGCCCGTCCGCCGGGCCGGGTACATTTCAGTGCCGCAACCGCGCTCGCGAAACGTACCGCGTCTGGTGACGCCCCCTGCTGCGCCAGACTCACCGCCAGCGCGCCGTGAAAGACATCCCCTGCACCTGTGGTATCCACCACGTCGACCGCAAATCCCGGCTGATGACGAAGCGCGCCCTGCTCCAGCCAGTAACACCCTTCACGCCCTTGCGTGACGTAGACATGTCCATTTGTGAGCGTTTGTGCTTTTCTCAGCGCGTTTTCCGTATCGTCCAGCTGGCTTAAACGCCGCAAACCCGGCGCGGAGAAGGCCGCGTGATCGCTTAAGGCGACCAGTTCAGCAATGTCCTGCGGGGTGACATCGGCATCAAGCAGCGTGCTGACGCCCTGCTGGCGGGCAAGGGTGAACGCCTGTTTAGCCCCTTCGTGCCAGCGCACGTCGGCTAATACGATATCCCATTGCGAAAAATCGATATCCTGCAACCATGCCGCTGTAGTCGGGAGATCGGGGCTGGGGTAGTTAGCAATAACACGCTCCCCGTGGCCATCCACCAGCACGGCCGATTGCGATGAACGGGCTCCTTTCACCATCCGCGTATAGCGCGTGTTTACCCCCAGGGACTCCAGCTCCGCGAGCAGTCTTCTGCCGGTATCGTCATCACCCACCCGGCCAATAAAGTCCACCTCAGCCCCCAGTTTCGCTGCCGCCACCGCCGCAGTCGCCGCAGGACCGCCGCCCACCTCCGTATAGTCTTTTGCGACATATTTGCCACCTTCTTTCGGTAAATCATCGAGATACCAGATGCGATCCAGCACGGTAATGCCGACACAAACGATGCGAGTCATGGTGATTCCTTCTGCGTTTTCTGATGCTCTCATTTTAATTTCACGAAATGTTTAAAAAGTGACCCCTGTCAATTTTTTGACTATAAATTACAAATACGATCAAAAACAGACAACACAAACGCTCAATAATTGACACGATGTGACAGGAGAGAAGCATGTCAGCAATTGCCTTTATCGGGTTAGGACAGATGGGTGCGCCCATGGCAACGAATCTGCTTAAACAGGGCCACCAGCTTCACGTTTTTGATGTAAACCCGCAGGCGATACAGGCTCTGGTGGCGCGTGGAGCCCGGGCTGCAGCCACGCCTGCACAGGCAGTAAAGGAGGCCGAATTTGTCATTACCATGCTGCCAAACGGAGACCTGGTTCGCACAGTCTTGTTTGGTGAGCAGGGCGTCTGCGAAGGGTTATCCCGCGAAGGGCTGGTCATTGATATGTCCACCATTCACCCGCTACAGACCGATGCCCTGATCAGCGACATGGCTGAACGTGGTTTCAGCATGATGGATGTGCCTGTCGGACGCACATCGGACCATGCCGTCGCCGGAACATTACTCCTTCTGGCTGGCGGCACCGCGCAGCAGGTTGAACGTGCCACGCCGGTGTTGATGGCGATGGGCAATGAACTGATAAACGCAGGTGGGCCAGGCATGGGCATCCGCGTGAAGCTTATTAACAACTACATGAGCATTGCCCTGAACGCGCTGTCCGCTGAAGCCGCCGTGCTGTGTGAAGCCCTCGGCCTCTCTTTCGATGTGGCGCTCAGCGTCATGAGCGGTACGCCAGCAGGCAAAGGCCACTTCACCACCTCATGGCCTAACAAGGTGCTCAAAGGCGATCTTACACCGGCCTTTATGATCGACCTCGCGCATAAAGATCTGGGGATCGCGCTGGACGTGGCAAACCAGCTCCACGTCCCGATGCCGCTGGGCGCCGCCTCCCGTGAAGTCTACAACCAGGCGCGAGCCGCCGGACGCGGGCGCGAAGACTGGACAGCCATTCTTGAACAGGTTCGCGCATCCGCCGGGCTGAAAAAAACACACTGATACGAAAGGACTGAGGAATGACGATGTACACCCTGAAAGATATCACCCGACCTTCCGGCGGTTTTGCAATGCTGGCCGTTGACCAGCGCGAAGCGATGCGCCTGATGTTTGCTGCGGCGGGCGCCCCGGTGCCGGTCACCGATCGGCATCTCACCGACTTTAAGGTCAACGCGGCCAAGATTCTGTCGCCGTATGCCTCCGCCATTCTTGTCGATCAGCAGTTTTGCTACCAGCAGATCGTTGAGCAACAGGCCGTTGCCAAAAGCTGCGCGATGATTGTGGCAGCAGACGAATTTATTCCGGGGAACGGGATCCCCGTTGACAGCGTCGTCATCGATAAAAACGTTGATGCTCAGGCGGTCAGGCGCGATGGCGGTAAAGCGCTGAAGCTACTGGTGCTGTGGCGTAGCGACGAAGATCCGCAGCAGCGTCTGGAGATGGTGAAGGCGTTCAATCAGCTGTGCCATAACAATGGACTGCTCAGCATTATTGAGCCGGTAGTCCGCCCGCCGCGTCGCGGCGCGACGTTTAATCGTGAACAGGCCATTATCGACGCGGCAAAAGAGCTGGGAGACAGCGGAGCTGACCTTTACAAAGTGGAGATGCCCCTGTTCGGCAAAGGCTCTCAGCAGGAATTGCTGACTGCCTCGCAAAAACTGAACGAGAACATCGCCATGCCGTGGGTGATCCTCTCATCCGGCGTGGACGATAAGTTGTTCCCAAGGGCGGTGAGTGTTGCGATGCAGGCGGGCGCATCCGGCTTTTTAGCCGGCCGCGCCGTCTGGTCATCAGTGATTGGCCTGCCGGACACGGAACTGATGCTCCGTGATATTTCTGTGCCGAAACTGCAGCGTTTGGGTGAGATCGTCGACGAAATGATGGCTCGCCGTTAAGAAAGGACCCGAACATGAAATGGTTTAACACCCTGAGCCATAACCGCTGGCTTGAACAAGAGACTGACCGCATTCTCGATTTCGGTAAAAACGCCGCCGTGCCGACCGGCTTTGGCTGGCTGGGCAATAACGGTCAGGTGCGCAGCGATATGGGCACGCATCTGTGGATCACCGCCCGTATGCTGCACGTTTATGCCGTGGCGGCAAACATGGGGCGTCCCGGCGCATATGCCCTGGTGGAGCATGGCATCAACGCCCTGAACGGTCCGCTGCGTGACCCGCAATATGGCGGCTGGTACGCCTGTATTAACGATGAAGGCGTTATGGATGCCTCCAAGCAGGGCTATCAGCACTTCTTTGTTTTGCTGGGTGCGGCCAGCGCCGTCACCACCGGCCATCCACAGGCTCGCAAGTTACTGGACGATGCCATCAAGGTGATTGAGCGTTATTTCTGGAGCGAACAGGAACAGATGTGCCTGGAATCCTGGGATGAGGCCTTCAGCAAAACCGAAGAGTACCGTGGTGGCAACGCCAATATGCACGCTGTCGAAGCCTTCCTGATTGTGTATGACGTGACGCATGACCGTAAATGGCTCGACCGCGCCCTGCGCATTGCCTCGGTGATCATTCACGACGTGGCACGCAAGGGCGAGTACCGGGTTAATGAGCATTTCGATACGCAATGGAACCCCATCCGCGATTACAACATTGATAACCCCGCTCACCGTTTTCGCGCCTACGGCGGTACGCCAGGCCACTGGATCGAGTGGGGCCGCCTGATGCTGCACCTGCGCGCTGCGCTGGAAGCGCGTTTTGAAACACCCCCCGCATGGCTGCTGGAAGATGCAAAAGGGTTGTTCCACGCCACAATCCGCGACGCCTGGGCACCCGATGGTGCCGACGGTTTTGTCTATTCCGTTGGCTGGGATGGTAAACCCATCGTTCGCGAGCGCGTGCGCTGGCCGATTGTCGAAGCGATGGGAACGGCCTATGCGCTCTATACCGTCACCGGCGAGGCGCAGTACGAAGCCTGGTATCAGAAATGGTGGGATTACTGCATCAAATACCTGATCGACTACGAGAACGGTTCATGGTGGCAGGAGCTGGATATCCATAACGAAGTGACCACCAAAGTCTGGGACGGCAAGCAGGATATTTATCATCTGCTGCATTGCCTGGTGATCCCTCGCTTACCGCTGGCGCCAGGGTTAGCCCCGGCCGTTGCCGCCGGATTACTGGATAGCCAGGCCAAATAATAAAAACGGAGATCTTATGCGTACCCTACACAATATTATTCTTAAAAGCAGTGAACATGGTTTCACCCTGAGCTGGCAGGATCGTCTGATTCTGTCCCACACCGCCGACACCCCGTGCCTGTGGATCGGCGCAGGTGAAGCCGATATCGAGATGTTTCGCGGCAACTTCAGCATCAAAGACAAACTCAACGAAAAAATTGCCCTGACCGAGGCCACCGTCGCGCCGCAAAATGCGGGCTGGGCGATTCGCTTTACCCGGGGTGACGCCGTCAGCGCCACGCTACTGGTGGGTGTGGATGCCGAAGGACGCCTGGAGCTGAAACTCAAAAATGATGCCTCCAGCCATAACCGCATCTGGCTGCGGCTGGCGGCCCAGCCCGAGGATCATATCTATGGTTGCGGAGAGCAGTTCTCCTACTTCGACCTGCGCGGCAAGCCGTTCCCGTTGTGGACCAGCGAGCAGGGCGTGGGCCGTAATAAGCAGACCTACGTCACCTGGCAGGCAGACTGCAAAGAGAACGCGGGCGGCGATTACTACTGGACCTTCTTCCCGCAACCCACCTTTGTGAGTACCCAGAAGTACTACTGCCACGTGGATAACAGCTGTTATATGAATTTCGACTTCAGCGCGCCGGGGTTCCACGAGCTGGCCTTCTGGGAAGATAACGCCACGCTGCGCTTCGAATGTGCGCAAACGTATGCCGATCTGCTGGAAAAACTGACCGGGTTACTGGGCCGTCAGCCCGAACTGCCGGACTGGGTTTACGACGAGGTAACGCTGGGCGTTCAGGGCGGCACCGACGTGTGCCAGCAAAAGCTCGACACCATGCGCAACGGCGGTGTGAAGGTGAACGGTATCTGGGCGCAGGACTGGTCCGGCATCCGGATGACCTCCTTTGGCAAACGCGTGATGTGGAACTGGAAGTGGAACAGCGATCTGTATCCGCAGCTGGATACACGTATCCCGCAGTGGAAGCAGGAAGGCGTGCAGTTCCTCTCCTATATCAACCCTTACGTGGCCAGCGACAGAGACCTCTGTGAAGAGGCGGCGAAACGCGGCTATCTGACCAAAAACGCCGACGGGCAGGACTATCACGTCGAGTTCGGCGAGTTCTATGCGGGCGTTATCGACCTGACGAATCCGGAAGCCTACGACTGGTACAAAGAGGTCATCAAAAAGAACCTGATAGCGCTGGGCTGTGGCGGCTGGATGGCTGATTTTGGTGAATATTTGCCGACTGATACCTTCCTGCACAACGGCGTGAGCGCGGAAATCATGCATAACGCCTGGCCTGCGCTATGGGCGAAATGTAACTACGAGGCGCTGGAAGAGACCGGCAAGCTCGGCGAGATCCTGTTCTTTATGCGCGCGGGTTATACCGGCAGCCAGAAACACTCGGTGATGATGTGGGCCGGCGATCAGAACGTCGACTGGAGCCTGGACGACGGTCTGGCGTCAGTGGTTCCTGCGGCACTCTCACTGGCAATGACCGGGCACGGGCTGCATCACAGCGACATCGGCGGTTATACCACGCTGTTTGAGATGAAACGCAGCAAAGAGCTGCTGCTGCGCTGGTGCGACTTCAGCGCCTTCACACCGATGATGCGTACCCACGAGGGCAACCGCCCTGGCGATAACTGGCAGTTTGATGGCGACGGCGAAACCATCGCCCACTTTGCGCGTATGACGACCGTCTTCACTACCCTGAAGCCCTACATAAAAGCCGCCGTTGCGCAGAACGCGAAAAGCGGCCTGCCGGTGATGCGCCCGCTGTTCCTGCATTACGAAAACGATGCGCGCAGCTACACGCTGAAATACCAGTATCTGTTTGGCCGCGATCTGCTGGTGGCACCGGTCCATGAAGAAGGCCGTCGTGACTGGACGCTCTATTTGCCTGAGGACACCTGGGTGAATGCCTGGACGGGTGAAACGCATGAGGGCGGTGACATCACCGTTGACGCTCCGCTCGGCAAACCGCCGGTGTTTTATCGCCAGCAAAGCGAATGGGCAGAGCTGTTTAGCACCTTACGTCATATCTGATAAGGCTCGCCCGCAGGGAAGCCTGCGGGCAGATGGAGAACAATAATGCGTCAACACGCTTCCGATCCGGCAACGCTACGCCTGCCGTTTAAAGAGAAACTCGCCTACGGGATGGGCGATCTCGGCTCTAACATCCTTCTGGATATCGGCACGTTGTATCTGCTGAAGTTCTACACCGACGTTCTTGGCCTGCCTGGTACCTACGGCGGGATCATCTTCCTGATTGCCAAGTTCTTCACCGCCTTCACCGATATGGGCACGGGTATCATGCTCGATTCCCGACGCAAGATCGGTCCTAAGGGCAAATTCCGCCCGTTCGTGCTGTATGCGGCGTTCCCGGTGACGTTACTGGCCATCGCAAACTTTGTCGGCACGCCGTTTGAAATCACC
Organism: Enterobacter sp. RCC_40; assembly: GCF_041360735.1. NCBI lineage: Bacteria > Pseudomonadati > Pseudomonadota > Gammaproteobacteria > Enterobacterales > Enterobacteriaceae > Enterobacter > Enterobacter sp. RCC_40. Next base: position 20,920 of record NZ_JBFUPR010000010.1, on the reverse strand, counting down.
GGCAAAACAGTGATGGCGACCGTGCTGTTCATGCTTTACGGCCTGTTCTTCAGCATGATGAACTGCTCCTACGGTGCGATGGTGCCGGCCATTACCAAAAACCCGGACGAGCGCGCTTCGCTGGCCGCCTGGCGTCAGGGCGGCGCCACGCTTGGCCTGCTGCTCTGTACCGTCGGGTTTGTGCCGGTAATGAACCTGATTGAAGGCAATGACCAGCTTGGGTATATCTTTGCCGCGACCCTCTTCTCGCTGTTCGGGCTGTTCTTTATGTGGTGGTGCTATAAGGGCGTGACCGAGCGTTACGTTGAAATGCAGCCCGCCAATCCAGCCCAGAAGCCCGGCCTGCTGCAGTCGTTTCGCGCCATCGCCGGTAACCGACCGCTGTTTATTCTCTGCATCGCCAACCTGTGCACGCTGGGGGCCTTTAACGTTAAGCTCGCCATTCAGGTTTATTACACGCAGTACGTGCTGAACGACCCTATTCTGTTGTCCTACATGGGCTTTTTCAGCATGGGCTGCATTTTTATCGGCGTCTTTATGATGCCCGGCGCGGTGCGTCGCTTCGGCAAGAAAAAGGTCTATATCAGCGGGCTGCTGATTTGGGTGGCAGGCGACCTGCTCAACTACTTCTTTGGCGGTGGTTCGGTAAGCTTTGTGGCGTTCTCCTGTCTGGCCTTCTTCGGCTCAGCCTTCGTGAATAGCCTCAACTGGGCGCTGGTGTCCGATACCGTGGAGTACGGCGAGTGGCGTACCGGCGTGCGATCCGAAGGGACGGTCTATACCGGCTTTACCTTCTTCCGGAAGGTCTCACAGGCGCTGGCCGGCTTCTTCCCCGGCATCATGCTCACGCAAATCGGCTATGTGCCAAACGTGGTGCAATCCGCCGGAACGGTTGAAGGGCTGCGGCAGCTGATATTTATCTACCCCAGTCTGCTGGCCGTCATCACCATCGTGGCGATGGGCTGTTTCTACAACCTCAACGAGAAGATGTATGTGCGCATCGTGGAAGAAATTGAACTGCGCAAACGTACAGCATAACTGACTTGAGAGAGCGCCCTGCGGGGCGCTGTGAGGATCGACCATGACACACAAGAGTGATCCGTTAACCCTGAAGCTGAGCCTGCGCGAAAAGTGCGCCTACGGGATGGGCGATTTTGGCTCTAACCTGATGCTCTGTATTGGCACGCTGTATCTGCTGAAGTTTTATACTGATGAACTGGGCATGCCCGCTTTTTATGGCGGCATTATTTTCCTGGTGGCGAAGTTCTTTACCGCATTCACCGACATGCTGACCGGGGTGTTGCTGGATTCGCGGCGTAACATCGGTGCCAGAGGCAAATTCAGGCCGTTTATTCTTTATGCCTCGGTGCCGGTTGCCCTGGTGGCCACGGCGCAGTTTGTGGCCACCGATTTTAGCCTGACGGTGAAAACCGCTATCGCCACCCTGCTCTTCATGATGTTTGGCCTCTGTTATAGCCTGATGAACTGCTCTTACGGCGCGATGGTTCCCGCCATCACTAAAAATCCGAACGAGCGGGCACAGCTTGCGGCCTGGCGCCAGGGCGGCGCTACGGTTGGGTTGTTGCTCTGCACCGTGGGGTTTATGCCAATCCAGGCGCTGTTTGTCAGCCAGCCCTCTCTCGGCTATCTGGTGGCCGCACTGGTGTTCGTCACCGGCGGTCTGTTCTGCATGTGGTGGTGCTACAGCGGTGTGAAAGAGCGCTATGTGGAGGTTACGCCCGATCATCATAAGCCTGGCATCCTGAAATCCTTCTGTGCCATTTTCCGCAACCCGCCGTTGCTGGTGTTGTGTATCGCCAACCTTTGCACCCTCGCCGCGTTTAATATCAAACTGGCGATTCAGGTCTATTACACCCAGTACGTGCTAAACGATCTGCATCTGCTGTCGTGGATGGGTTTTTTCAGTATGGGCTGCATTCTGGTTGGCGTGTTTCTGGTGCCGGGCGCGGTTAAGCGCTTCGGCAAGAAGCCGGTCTACCTTGGCGGGCTGACGCTGTGGGCCGTGGGCGACGTAATGAACTTCCTCTGGGGAACCAGCTCCCTGCTCTTTGTGCTCTTTTCCTGCATGGCCTTTTTCGGTACGGCATTCGTAAACAGCCTCAACTGGGCGCTGGTGCCCGATACCGTGGATTATGGCGAGTGGAAAACAGGCATTCGCGCCGAAGGATCGGTTTATACCGGTTATACCTTCTCGCGCAAAATCTCCGCCGCCCTCGCCGGTTTCCTGCCGGGCATTATGTTGACGCAGATTGGCTACATTCCACACGCCGTGCAGAGTGCGGGCACGCTACTGGGGCTCCGTCAGCTAATTTTTCTCTGGCCGTGCGGCCTGGCGATCGTTGCCGCGATAACCATGGGACTCTTTTATAAACTCAACGAAGCACGCTTCGCCTTTATTATTGAGGAGATTGGAAAACGGAAAAAACAACCCGCAAAACCCCCTGAGTTAACCACCAACAATAAAGCGTCAGCAGTCACTTTATAACAATAAATCCGGCCCTGATTCCCTTCCTGTGTAACAGGAGGGGGGCCTTTCTGTACCTCATACATGGACTGATTATGAAAAGAATCGTTACTGCACTGGTTGTGTCGTCTGTGTCCTGCTCGGCAGTTGCCGGCGCCTATGTCGAAACGCGCGAAGCCTATAATACGGCCTCTGAACTGCACGAAGTGATCCTGCGTGCTGGCTATAACTTCGATAAGGGCGCGGGGCTGATGTTCACTAACGCCTATAACGTGGGCAAATGGGACGAGCTTAAGCACAGCTATAACGAAATAGAAGGGTGGTATCCGCTTTTTAAACCGACCGATAAACTCACCTTTCAGCCTGGCGGTTTACTGAATGACAGCAGCGCCGGGTCCGGAGGCGCTATCTATCTGGATACCAATTATAAATTTCTCGACTGGTTTAATCTGACCTTCCGCTATCGCTATAACCACAACAATTACGATACGCCGGACTACAACGGCCAGATGGATAAAAACGACACCCACGAATTCGCTAACTACTGGAATTTCAAGGTCACGGATGCTTTTTTCTATACCTTTGAACCGCATTTTTTCCAGCGCGTGAACGATTACCACAGCAAAAATGGCAAAGACCATCACTGGGAAATCACTCACAAATTTAGCTATAAAATCGATAAAAACTGGCTGCCCTATCTTGAGCTTCAGTGGCTGGACAGATGGAATGATTACAACCGCGAGCAGTACCGTATCCGCCTGGGGTTAAGGTATTCGTTCTGATAAAAAAAAAAGCCGCTGATCGCTCAGCGGCTTTTTACGTGCCGGGTGGCGCATGCGCTTACCCGGCCTACGGATTGACCGTATTACTCTTCTTTCGCACCGCGCATTGCACGTTTACGATCGTTCTCGGTCAGGTGACGTTTACGGATACGGATAGACAGTGGGGTCACTTCTACCAGTTCGTCGTCATCGATGAACTCCAGAGCTTGCTCCAGGGTCATCTTGATCGGTGGAACCAGAACCGTTGCTTCGTCAGTACCGGACGCACGCATGTTGGTCAGTTTCTTACCGGTCAGGCAGTTTACAGTCAGGTCGTTAGAACGACTGTGAATACCGATGATCTGGCCTTCATAAACTTCAGCACCGTGACCCAGGAACAGCTTACCGCGATCCTGCAGACCGAACAGCGCAAACGCAACCGCTTTACCCTGACCGTTGGAGATCAGAACGCCGTTGTTACGCTGGCCAACTTCACCCGGACGCACGTCGTCGTAGTGGCTGAAGGTGGAGTACAGCAGACCGGTACCGGACGTCATGGTCATGAACTCTGAACGGAAACCGATCAGACCACGGCTTGGGATCACGTAGTCGAGACGTACGCGGCCTTTGCCATCTGGATTCATGTTTTTCAGGTCGCCTTTACGCTCACCCAGAGCCTGCATAACAGAACCCTGATGCTGCTCTTCAACGTCCAGCGTGACGTTCTCGAACGGCTCTTGTTTACGGCCGTCGATTTCGCGGAAGATAACTTTCGGACGGGAAACCGCCATTTCGAAACCTTCACGACGCATGTTTTCGATCAGAACAGACAGGTGCAGCTCACCACGACCAGAAACGCGGAATGCGTCAGCATCCTGAGTTTCTTCAACGCGCAGCGCAACGTTGTGCACCAGCTCTTTGTTCAGGCGGTCAAGGATCTGACGAGAGGTAACGAATTTACCTTCTTTGCCACAGAACGGAGAGGTGTTGACGTTGAAGAACATGGTTACCGTTGGTTCATCAACGGACAGGGCTGGCAGCGCTTCCACATTCTGCGGGTCGCAGATGGTGTCAGAGATGTTCAGCTCGCCCAGACCGGTAATCGCGATGATGTCGCCCGCTTCAGCCAGTTCGCTGTCGATACGCTCCAGACCCAGGTGAGTCAGCACTTTGCCCACTTTACCGTTACGGGTTTTGCCTTCGCTATCGATGATAGTAACCTGCTGGTTCGGCTTCACTTTACCGCGTTTGATGCGGCCGATACCGATAACGCCAACGTAGTTGTTGTAGTCCAGCTGGGAGATCTGCATCTGCAGCGGACCATCAAGATCAACATCCGGAGCCGGTACGTGATCGACAATCGCCTGATACAGCGGAGTCATGTCTTCCGCCATATTTTCGTGATCCAGACCCGCGATACCATTCAGCGCCGAAGCGTAAATGATAGGGAAGTCCAGCTGCTCGTCGGTCGCGTCGAGGTTAACGAACAGGTCGAACACCTGATCAACAACCCAGTCAGGACGCGCGCCCGGACGGTCAACCTTGTTGATAACAACAATAGGTTTCAGGCCATGGGCAAATGCTTTTTTGGTCACGAAGCGCGTTTGCGGCATTGGGCCGTCAAATGCGTCAACCACCAGCAGCACGGAATCCACCATGGACATCACGCGCTCAACTTCACCACCGAAGTCGGCGTGCCCTGGGGTATCAACGATGTTGATACGGTAGTCATTCCATTTGATAGCGGTGTTTTTCGCGAGGATAGTAATCCCACGCTCTTTCTCCAAATCGTTGGAGTCCATCACACGCTCTTGAGTTTCGGCACGAGCATCAAACGTACCGGACTGCTGCAGCAGCTTATCAACCAGGGTGGTTTTACCATGGTCGACGTGCGCGATGATGGCGATGTTACGCAAATTTTCGATCACAACTTTGCCTCAGGCATTAGAAATAGCGCGTTATTGTACACGGATTAATCGCACTACAAAACAGGATCACAAACATCCCCCGCAAACAAGTATTGCAGAGATGCTTTGTGATCGCTTTCACGGAGCGTAAAAAGGGCACTTTAACGAAAATTGCACCAATATGGTGCTCAGTGTTCACACTGAAGCACTATACTGGTGCAACATAACCATTGTGGTGCAGCACTTTTGCACTATGGTGCGCATGATAACGCCTTTTTGGGGTGTTTTAAAAGTTGGCACAGATTTCGCTTTATAAAAATACGGCAAAAAAATGGCACACAGCCAGCCCAAGACAGAAATTGAAGACCTCGTTACCACGACGACAATGACCAATCTGGAGAGTTAAGTATGTCCGCTGAACACGTTTTGACGATGCTGAACGAACATGAAGTGAAGTTTGTTGATCTGCGCTTCACCGATACCAAAGGTAAAGAACAGCACGTCACTATTCCTGCTCATCAGGTAAACGCCGAATTCTTTGAAGAAGGCAAAATGTTTGACGGCTCCTCCATTGGCGGCTGGAAAGGTATCAACGAATCTGACATGGTTCTGATGCCTGACGCTTCCACTGCGGTCATTGATCCGTTCTTCGAAGAACCAACCCTGATCATCCGTTGCGACATCCTCGAGCCAGGCACACTGCAGGGCTACGACCGCGACCCACGCTCCATCGCGAAACGCGCTGAAGAGTACCTGCGTTCAACCGGTATCGCAGACACCGTACTGTTCGGGCCAGAGCCAGAATTCTTCCTGTTTGATGACATCCGTTTCGGTGCCTCTATTTCTGGCTCCCACGTTGCCATCGACGATATCGAAGGTGCATGGAACTCCTCCACCAAATACGAAGGTGGTAACAAAGGTCACCGTCCTGGCGTTAAAGGCGGTTACTTCCCGGTTCCTCCGGTCGACTCCGCTCAGGACATCCGTTCCACCATGTGTCTGGTGATGGAAGAGATGGGCCTGGTGGTTGAAGCTCACCACCACGAAGTGGCGACTGCGGGTCAGAACGAAGTGGCAACCCGCTTCAACACCATGACCAAAAAAGCAGACGAAATTCAGATCTACAAATACGTTGTGCACAACGTTGCGCACCGTTTCGGTAAAACCGCGACCTTCATGCCAAAACCAATGTTTGGCGATAACGGTTCCGGTATGCACTGCCACATGTCTCTGTCCAAGAACGGAACCAACCTGTTCTCTGGCGACAAATATGCCGGTCTGTCTGAGCAGGCTCTGTATTACATTGGCGGCGTAATCAAACACGCTAAAGCGATCAACGCCCTGGCGAACCCAACCACTAACTCCTACAAGCGTCTGGTCCCAGGCTACGAAGCACCGGTAATGCTGGCGTACTCTGCGCGTAACCGTTCTGCTTCTATCCGTATCCCGGTGGTAGCGTCTCCTAAAGCGCGTCGTATCGAAGTTCGCTTCCCGGATCCAGCTGCTAACCCATACCTGTGCTTCGCAGCACTGCTGATGGCGGGTCTGGACGGTATCAAGAACAAGATCCACCCAGGCGAAGCCATGGACAAAAACCTGTACGACCTGCCGCCAGAAGAAGCGAAAGAGATCCCACAGGTTGCAGGCTCTCTGGAAGAAGCCCTGCAGGCGCTGGACGCAGACCGCGAGTTCCTGACTGCGGGTGGCGTGTTCACTGACGACGCTATCGATGCTTACATCGCCCTGCGTACTGAAGAAAACGACCGTGTGCGTATGACGCCACACCCGGTTGAGTTCGAACTGTACTACAGCGTTTAAGTTTCAATGAGTTTCGCGCGCCCTTTTACGCGCGATCTCACAAGCTTTTATTTGTTGCCGTGGAAACTTTCAGCCCATCTCCGGATGGGCTTTTTTCTCCACCAACAAACTGATCTCACGCGCTTTTTACGACGAAAAAGCTATACTGCACTAAATTAGTGCAACCAACTCCAGGAGACTGCTGAATGGCAACTGGCACGCTGCCCGATGCTGGGCAGATCCTCAATTCTTTGATTAACAGTATTTTGCTGGTCGACGACGAGCTGGCCGTACATTACGCCAACCCGGCGGCGCAGCAGCTGCTCGCCCAGAGTTCACGCAAACTGTTTGGCACCCCGCTTCCGGAATTATTGAGCTATTTCTCGCTGAATATTGGCCTGATGCAGGAAAGTCTGCAGGCCGGTCAGGGCTTTACCGATAACGAAGTCACGCTGGTGATCGACGGGCGCTCACATATTTTATCGCTTACCGCACAACGGCTTCCTGAAGGGCTGATCCTGCTTGAAATGGCGCCGATGGATAATCAGCGCCGCCTGAGCCAGGAACAACTTCAGCATGCCCAGCAAATTGCCGCCCGTGACCTGGTGCGAGGCCTGGCGCATGAAATCAAGAACCCGCTGGGTGGCTTACGCGGTGCGGCACAACTCCTGACCAAAGCGCTGCCCGACCCTGCGCTGGCGGAGTACACCAACGTCATCATTGAGCAGGCAGACCGCCTGCGTAACCTGGTTGACCGTCTGCTCGGGCCACAACAGCCCGGCATGCATGTCTCAGAAAGTATTCATAAAGTGGCTGAGCGGGTTGTGAAACTCGTCTCGATGGAGCTGCCGGAGAACGTCACGCTGGTCCGTGACTACGACCCAAGCCTGCCGGAACTGGCGCACGACCCGGATCAGATTGAGCAGGTCTTGCTGAATATTGTGCGTAATGCCCTGCAGGCGCTGGGGCCGGAAGGGGGCGAAATTATTTTGCGCACCCGCACCGCGTTCCAGCTCACACTGCACGGCGTGCGCTATCGTCTGGCTGCCCGCATCGACGTTGAGGACAACGGGCCGGGTATTCCGTCGCATCTTCAGGACACCCTGTTCTACCCGATGGTCAGCGGTCGCGAAGGCGGTACCGGCCTGGGGTTATCCATTGCCCGTAGTTTGATCGATCAACACTCTGGAAAAATTGAATTTACCAGTTGGCCGGGACATACCGAGTTTTCGGTTTTCCTGCCGATTAAAAAATAAAGGTGACGTTTATGCAACGAGGGATAGTCTGGGTAGTCGATGACGATAGCTCCATCCGTTGGGTGCTTGAACGCGCGCTCACAGGGGCAGGATTAAGCTGCACGACGTTTGAGAGCGGCAGCGAAGTGCTCGACGCACTCACCACCAAAACGCCGGATGTGCTGCTTTCGGATATTCGCATGCCGGGAATGGACGGGCTGGCGCTTTTAAAGCAGATCAAACAACGCCATCCTATGCTTCCGGTCATCATAATGACGGCGCATTCCGACCTGGACGCCGCGGTGAGCGCCTATCAGCAAGGGGCGTTCGATTACCTGCCCAAACCGTTTGATATCGACGAAGCGGTCGCCCTGGTTGAGCGCGCGATCAGCCACTACCAGGAGCAGCAGCAGCCTCGTCACACGCCTGACTTCGGGCCCACGACGGACATCATTGGCGAAGCGCCGGCCATGCAGGATGTGTTTCGTATCATTGGCCGTCTGTCACGCTCGTCCATCAGCGTACTGATTAACGGTGAATCGGGAACCGGTAAAGAGCTGGTAGCGCATGCCTTACATCGCCACAGCCCGCGGGCAAAAGCACCGTTTATCGCCCTGAATATGGCCGCCATCCCAAAGGATTTAATTGAATCCGAACTGTTTGGCCATGAGAAAGGGGCTTTTACTGGCGCGAATACCATTCGCCAGGGTCGCTTCGAGCAGGCTGACGGTGGAACACTCTTCCTGGATGAAATCGGCGATATGCCGCTGGATGTCCAGACCCGTCTGCTGCGCGTGTTGGCCGACGGACAGTTTTATCGCGTAGGTGGCTATGCGCCGGTGAAGGTTGACGTGCGCATTATTGCCGCGACGCACCAGAATCTGGAGCAGCGCGTCCAGGAAGGTAAATTCCGTGAGGATTTATTCCATCGCCTGAACGTGATCCGCGTTCATTTGCCACCGCTACGTGAACGCCGTGAAGATATTCCCCGCCTGGCGCGTCATTTTCTGCAGGTCGCTGCCCGTGAGCTGGGCGTGGAAGCCAAGCAGTTGCACCCGGAAACCGATGCCGCCCTCACCCGTCTGGCGTGGCCGGGCAACGTGCGTCAGCTGGAAAACACCTGTCGCTGGTTGACCGTAATGGCCGCCGGACAGGAAGTCCTGATTCAGGATTTACCGGCTGAACTGTTTGAAGCGACTGCGCCAGAAAGCAGCACCGGACATGCATTGCCGGACAGCTGGGCGACGCTGCTGGCACAGTGGGCCGATCGCGCGCTGCGTTCCGGTCATCAAAACTTGCTGTCTGAAGCCCAGCCCGAGATGGAGCGCACGCTGTTGACCACCGCACTCCGCCATACACAGGGCCATAAGCAGGAAGCGGCACGCCTGCTGGGATGGGGACGTAATACCCTGACGCGTAAGCTGAAAGAGCTTGGCATGGAGTGATCTTTACCCTTGTGTAAAGGTTATTAATTGAGCGCAAATTGCTGCTATTTTGCGCTTTACTGTATCAATGATTTTTGTATGATCGTGCCCGGAAAGTGAGGGTGATCATCATGCTGGAAACATTAGTGAATATGCTCTCAAGTGGAGCAGCTGAAAGCCACACGCCACAAACAGCCGTTGCTGCTGTGCTGTGCGCGGCGCTGGTTGGGCTGTTTAGCTAGAGAGTCGCTAACAAAAAAGCCGGGTAGCGGCTTCGCCTTACCCGGCCAAATATTTTGGCACGTCTTAAATGACGCGTGAGAACTGCTGTAGACGCGCTTTCTGACGCAGATAGGCGTCGAAGCACATGCAGATATTACGAATCAACAGGCGCCCTTTGGGTGTCACGTCAATTGCACGTTCTGAAACATCCACCAGCCCATCTTTTGCCAGAGGCGCTAACAGCTTCAGGTCATCAGCAAAGTAATCGCTGAAATGCAGATCCCACTGCGCTTCCACCTCGCTGAAATCAAGACGGAAGTTACAGATGAGCGCCTTAATCACGTCACGACGGATGCAGTCATCGCGCGTTAACGCGATACCGCGCCACAGCGCGTTGCCCGCGTCATCTACCTGCTGATAGTAAAGTTTCAGCTCTTTCTGGTTCTGCGCGTAGCAGTCACCGATCATGCTGATGGCGGAGACGCCCATCCCCAGCAAATCGGTGTCGCCCTGGGTGGTGTATCCCTGGAAATTTCGGTGCAGTACGCCTTCGCGCTGGGCAATAGCCAGCTCGTCATCCGGACGAGCAAAGTGATCCATGCCGATGAACTGATAACCGGCTTCGGTCAGCGAGGCGATGGTTTCCTGCAAAATATCCAGCTTCTGTTGGGCAGAAGGCAGGTCGGCATCTTTGATTTTGCGCTGAGCGGCAAACAGCGTCGGCAGATGCGCATAGTTAAAGACGCTCAGGCGGTCCGGGTTGAGTTCGGCCACGCGTTTCAGCGTGAAGGCGAAGCTCTCCGGCGTTTGCTTAGGCAGGCCGTAAATCAGGTCGATATTGGTCGACGTAAAGCCGATATCGCGGGCGTGGTTGAGTAAGGCAAAGATAAACTCTTCATCCTGCTCACGGTTCACCAGCCGCTGCACCTCTTTGTTGAAGTCCTGCACGCCCATGCTCAGGCGATTGAAACCTTCAGCGCGTAAGTGATCCAGTACATCCAGCTCAATTTCGCGCGGATCGACCTCGATCGAGATTTCAGCATCGTCGTTAAAACGGAAGTTGTTGCGCAGGAGCGTCATTAAACGGCTGATCTGCGCTTTATTCAGATACGTTGGCGTCCCCCCACCCCAGTGAAGCTGGCTGACGTGACGGCCGGCAAACAGCGGGGCACGGTGCAGAATTTCCTGCTCCAGCGCATCCAGATACTGATCGGCTTTATGCTGCTGACGGGTAACGATTTTATTGCAGCCGCAGAAGTAGCAGAGCTTGTGGCAGAACGGAATATGGACATAGAGCGACAGCGGTCGCTCGGGGTAGCGCGCGACAGCCTGCTGAAACGCCGCCTCGCCGAAACTATCGGAGAACTCCAGCGCGGTGGGGTATGACGTATAACGCGGCCCGGAATAGTTATATTTCTGGATTAGGGCCAAATCCCAGTCGATAGTTGGTACAGACATGCTCACTCCTTCCGTTGGTGTCGCGTTCGCATACGGCGGCCCGTTCTGGCCCCATCGCGGGCCATCACTCGGGTGCGCAGCCACTTCTGTCGCCGCGACAACCGCCGTAGTTTAACGAATAACCACACCAGATAACATATAACCGGAAGGGTTATTAGCAGGACTATCGTCCCTGCCGGATGCAAATGTTAGTTTCCACCCTTCAGAAGACGCATCATATCTTCCTGCTTTTCGTCTTCTTCTTCATCTTCGTCATCGTCGTAAGACAGACCCAGCTTCTGCATCAGCTCATCAATGCGGTCCAGTTTGGCATCAACCCATGACTGCTCTTCGGCGGTCAGGGTTTCACCCTCTTCAAGACGTTCCAGCAGCGCGTCCAGGCGCTCATCGTTCTCCAGCAAATCCAGCTCAGCCTGCGGTGAAAGCATAGGTTTCTCGCTCTTTGGTTTGTGCTGCTTAGTGACCGGGGTGTCTGTCACGCCCAGTGGAACAGGTGTTTTACTGCCAATACGTGGGTCTTTCTGCTGCTTGTTTTTCGCAGAAGCGCCAGAAGCATCACCACCGTTTGCACGGCTACCCGCAGCATGACCGCGATGTTTTTTATCGCGTTTGCGATCGCGCGATTCCTGGTTCAGTTCTTCGCGCGTTTTGCGGTGTGCTTTTGCAGGGCGTTTAGCGCCCGCAGCGGAGGTCGGTTTTTTCATGATGTTTTATCTTTAAGTCGTTTTCTTCAGTATAGAATTGCGGCGAAATCTAGCAGAAAGCAAGCAAAGAAAAAAGGCGACAGAGCAATCTGTCGCCTTTTTTCCTGACTCACAACCCTTAACGGGTCAGACATTCCGTGTTTGCCAACAACAAACCCTGTTTATCCCTTGGCTAATACCGTCCGTGATACGGTTCCGTTTCCTGTTAAAACGCCTCCAGGCGTTGGTCATCCTGACAATCCTGCGTCTTCGCCTCCTGGCGCTCCTGACCCTAATCCTTAAGTCTGTTTCCTGTTGGCTTCCTCGCCCTGACGCACACTTTACCCTGTTCAGTTAAACTGACAAGCAACGAAACGGCACAAAAACGGATTTTCAGATAATTACCCGAGAATAAGCTTATGATTTAAAACAATTTGGCTTTTTTAACGCCTGCGAATTCTCTGAAATCTCCCATAGTATTCATAGCCGATCTCTCACAACCGCCAGGGTTTTAACCTACAGGCACTGTGCAATCAAAAAAGTCTTTTGCCGGCATTCAGGTATAATCCCCCTCAGATTACGATTTTGGAGACGACCACGTGACTACCTGGAACTACCAACAGACGCATTTTGTCACCAGTGCGCCCGATATCCGCCACCTTCCTTCTGATACTGGCATTGAAGTGGCTTTTGCTGGCCGCTCTAACGCGGGCAAATCCAGCGCCCTGAATACGCTGACCAATCAGAAGAGCCTGGCGCGTACCTCAAAAACACCTGGCCGTACTCAGCTGATTAACCTGTTTGAAGTGGCAGAAGGCAAACGCCTGGTCGACTTACCGGGATATGGTTACGCGCAAGTACCGGAAGAGATGAAGATCAAATGGCAGCGCGCGCTGGGTGAATACCTGGAAAAACGCCAGTGCCTGAAAGGTCTGGTGGTGCTGATGGATATCCGCCATCCCCTGAAAGATCTCGATCAGCAGATGATCGACTGGGCTGTCTCAAGTGAGATAGCCGTGCTGGTACTGCTGACTAAAGCGGATAAACTGGCGAGCGGCGCGCGTAAAGCGCAGGTGAATATGGTTCGCGAAGCGGTGCTGGCTTTTAACGGCGACGTACAGGTGGAGCCGTTCTCCTCGCTGAAAAAGCAGGGTGTCGACAAGCTGCGTCAGAAGCTCGATAGCTGGTTCAACGAGCTGGAACCCGCGACGGAAGCGGAAGAAGAGTAATACCGAGCGCGGCGATGTCCGCGCTTTTTTTTTGCCTGGATTTTTCTTTGCCGCAATAAAAAACGCCCCAGTCATTACTGACTGGGGCGGCTAAAATATTCAGCCAAATCCGATTACGTGAAGTAAAAGGTCTGAAAGATAGAACATCTTACCTCTGTACCCTACGCGAATAACTCTACCCCTTTTTTTGCTGTAGAAAAAGCACTTTTTGTAGTTTTTTTTCATTCTTTACATAGGGAATTCTAATGATCGTCACAAAACGCACTTTGTTATGTTGCTAACTTACATAAAAAGCGCGTTATTGGCAGAACCCTTAGTGAGCTTGATCCCAGTTTTCACCGCTGCCCACTTCCACCAGCAACGGCACGTCAAGCGTCATGCTGCTTTCCATCAGTTCGTGGATCTTCTTCGACACAGCGTCCAGATCATCTTTGTGGACTTCGAATACCAGTTCATCGTGTACCTGCATGATCATCTTCACGCGTGGCTTCTCTTTTTCCAGCCAGGCATCAACCGCAATCATCGCGCGCTTAATAATATCTGCCGCCGTCCCCTGCATCGGGGCGTTGATGGCAGCACGTTCTGCACCGGCACGACGCGCGGCGTTGCTTGATTTGATGTCCGGCAGATAAAGGCGACGGCCATCCAGGGTTTCGACGTAGCCTTTCTCCTTCGCCTGCGCACGGGTGCGTTCCATATATTCCAGCACGCCCGGATAACGCTCGAAGTAGAGATCCATATACTTCTGCGACTCTTTACGCGGAATGTTGAGCTGGCGCGAAAGGCCAAAGGCGCTCATGCCGTAGATCAGACCGAAGTTGATCGCCTTCGCACTGCGACGTTGCTCGTGAGTCACGCTGTCCAGCGGCAGCCCAAAGACTTCAGCCGCCGTTGCACGGTGGATATCCTTTCCTTCCGCAAAGGCCGTCAGCAGCCCCTTGTCGCGTGACAGGTGCGCCATAATACGCAGCTCAATTTGCGAGTAGTCGGCCGAGACGATCAGGTAGTCGTCTGGCGCGATAAACGCCTGACGGATACGACGGCCTTCTTCATTACGTACCGGGATGTTCTGCAGATTTGGATCGGTCGAGGAGAGACGACCGGTCGCCGCCACAGCCTGATGATACGAGGTATGCACGCGGCCCGTTTTAGGGTTGATCATCAGCGGAAGTTTATCGGTATAGGTAGACTTCAGCTTCGCCAGACCACGGTACTGGAGAATCACTTTTGGCAGCGGGTAATCCAGCGCCAGTTCCTCAAGCACTTCTTCAGACGTTGATGGCGCGCCGCCAGGGGTTTTCTTCAGCGGCTTAATTCCCTGCTTTTCAAACAGGATGGTCTGAAGCTGTTTCGGAGATGAAAGGTTAAACGGTTCGCCGGCAAGCTCATGCGCCTTCTGCTCAAGCTCGGTCAACCGCTGCGCCAGTTCTCCAGAGTGGTTATGCAGCACCGTCGGATCAATTTTTACGCCGTTGCGCTCAATGCGCGAGAGCACAGGTACCAGCGGCATCTCAATGTGCTGGAACACGTTCAGCGGACCTTCGTGCTTCTGCAGTTTTGGCCACATCTTCAGGTGCAGTTGCAGCGTGACATCGGCGTCTTCGGCCGCGTAGCGACCCGCTTCTTCCAGGGCAATCTGATTGAAGGTGAGCTGGTTTTTACCTTTTCCGGCAATCTCTTCAAAGGTAATGGTCTTATGCTTGAGCCAACGGTCGGATAAGGAGTCCATATCGTGACGACCCGCCACGCTGTCGAGAATGTAAGATTCCAGCATGGTATCGAACGCAATGCCGCGCAGCTCAATGCCATAGTTTTGCAGAATGCCGCGATCATATTTGAGGTTTTGCCCGACCTTAAGCGCCTTGTCATCTTCCAGAATCGGCTTCAGCAGCTCCAGCACACGCTCACGCGGGATCTGATCAGGCGCATCAAGGTAATCATGTGCAACGGGCACATAGGCCGCCATTCCCGGCTCCGTCGCAAATGACAGGCCGACCATATTGGCGGAGATGTTATCGAGGCTGTCGGTTTCCGTATCGAAGGCAAAGAACGGCGCTTTTTTGAGTTTCTCAATCCACGCCACCAGTTGTGACTCTTCAAGGAGGGTTTCGTAGTTGTCGAAAGAGAGCGCGATGGCCTCTTCTTCTGCCAGCTCTTCGGCATCAACGACAATCGTCTCCTTTGGCTTAGCAGCCGGTTTGGCCCCTTTTGCCTGCAGCCATTTACCGGCTTCCACGTCAGTGGTCCAGCGCTTGAATTCGTATTTCTTAAACAGGCTTAGCAGTTCGTCTGCGGAAGGCTGCTGCACTTCCAGCTGCTCACAACCCAGTTCCAGTTCAACATCGGTTTTTATGGTTGCCAGCTTATAGGAGAGATAAGCCACCTCTTTGTTCTCTTCCAGCTTTCCGGCCATGGTTTTTGCGCCACGGAAGGAGAGCCCGGCGATTTTGTCCGGCTCCGCGTACAGCGTATCCAGCCCGCCCAATCCCTGAAGCAGCGCCTGGGCGGTCTTTTCACCCACGCCAGGTACACCTGGGATGTTATCCGAGGAGTCGCCCATCAGCGCGAGGAAGTCGATAATCAGCTCTGGCGGCACGCCATATTTTGTAACCACCTCTTCAGGCCCCAGGATGGTGTTGGTCATGGTGTTAATCAGGGTGATACCCGGCGTTACCAGCTGCGCCATATCTTTATCCCCTGTACTGATCAGTACCGGACGACCCATTTTTTCTGCTTCACGTGCCAGCGTACCTATTACGTCATCGGCTTCGACCCCAGAGACGGCCAGCAGCGGCAAGCCCATCGCTTTTACCATCGCGTGCAGCGGTTCAATCTGCGCACGCAGATCGTCAGGCATTGGCGGACGGTGAGATTTGTAATGCTCAAAAAGCTCGTCGCGGAAGGTTTTACCTTTCGCATCAAACACCACTGCCGCATGGGTTGGTTGGTACTGAAGGATCAGGCTGCGCAGCATGTTTAGCACGCCGTACATTGCGCCGGTAGGTTCCCCTGCGCTATTGGTCAGAGGAGGAAACGCATGGTACGCCCGATACAGGTAAGAAGAGCCGTCGACGAGAATAAGAGGGTTTTCTGGGATCTGAACCATAATGTCCGTGCCTTTAATCAATTTATGCGTAAAGGATGCCACAGAAGGATGAAAACATCAGTTATTAGCGCCAGATACAGGAAAAGATTTTGCGATCGTGAGGATCGCTCGCAAAAATAAATCTGTGGATAAGTTTGTGCATACTTTTACGTCACAGGAATAACAGACGCTAAAAGTACATACCTCATAATAAATAGATGCTATATATCATAGAGTTATTATGTTTCATTTGATCTTTATGGCCAATTGATGACAATTTAGTCTATGTGGATATAAGCCCAGGGCCGCATGCCGTTATAGCGAAATCTTCTGCTCCCGGGCGTTATCCCGCAACGCCTGGCATGAAAGCACCCTTATTTTGTCTGATTTCTGATAAAATCAGCGCCCTGCACCGGATAGCCGGCCGCTCACTTACAGCTAACCATCTGAAAAAGCTCATCATGTCGAGATTGCTCGCAGCAATAACATTACCTTTAAGCATCATTTTAACTATTCTGGTGACTGTCGCCTGTTCTGTGCCGATCATTATTGCCGGCATCATTAAGTTGCTGCTGCCCGTGCCCGTGGTATGGCGAGCCGTATCCGCATTTTGTAATTTCATGATGCACTGCTGGTGTGAAGGACTGGCGTTCCTGTTGTACCTGAACCCACACCTGAAGTGGGATGTGGAAGGGCTTGAAGGCCTCAACAAAAAGAACTGGTACCTGCTTATCTGCAACCACCACAGCTGGGCAGACATCGTGGTGTTATGCGTGCTTTTCCGCAAACATATCCCGATGAACAAATACTTCCTGAAACAGCAGCTCGCTTGGGTGCCTTTTATCGGTCTGGCCTGCTGGGCGCTTGATATGCCGTTTATGAAACGCTATTCGCGCAGCTATTTGCTTCGTCATCCGGAGCGTCGTGGTAAAGATGTAGAAACCACCCGCCGCTCCTGCGAAAAATTTCGCGCGCATCCGACAACCATTGTGAACTTCGTGGAAGGCTCGCGCTTTACGGAAGAGAAGCGTCAACAAACTCGCTCTCCTTATCAGCACCTGCTGCCGCCCAAGGCTGCAGGCATTGCGATGGCGCTTAACGTGTTGGGCGCGCAGTTCGATAAATTACTCAACGTCACGCTCTGCTATCCGGAAAACGACAGGACACCGTTCTTCGATATGCTCAGCGGCAAGCTGACGCGGATCGTTGTACGCATCGAGCTGGTGCCGGTTGATGACGGGTTGCACGGGGATTACGTTAACGATAAGAATTTCAAACGTCTTTTCCAGCGTTGGCTGAATACGCTCTGGAATGAGAAAGATGAACAGATAGAAAAAATTAAATCTTCATACAAAAACGCCGGTCAGTGACCGGCGTTTTTTTCTTTATTGATCTTACTTCTTCTCGACCAGATATTTCACGGTATCCGCGTACTGCTGTACGAAGATATCCATGCTGCTGGTGTCCATGCCCTGCGTGTTCAGCTGATATTTGCCGTTAACATACATCGCCGGAACGCCCTGCAGCTGAAGGTCTGCGGCGGCTTTTTCCTGCTGGGCTACCAGAGATTTCACCACAAAGCTGTTCCATGCCGCGTCGTATTCTTCACCTTTCACACCGGCATCCACGAAGACTTTACGGATATCTGCAGTCGTCTGAACTGTCTGGGTTTTCTGGACTGCTTCAAACATTGGTGCAGTGATCTTATCTTCCACGCCCAGCGCGATAGCTACCGCCCATGCCTGAGTCAGGTCTTTACCCAATGGGCCCAGGAACTCAACGTGATACTTGGTCATTTTGGTGCCTTCTGGCAGCTTTTTCTTCACGTTATCGGAAACATGCAGCACCTGCTCGAACTGATAGCAATGTGGGCAATAGAACGAGAAGAACTCCAGAACCTGTGGCTCGCCAGCGACTGGTTTTTCCAGCGTCGTATACTGTTTGCCGTCGGTAAACTGCGCAGCAGAAGCGCTAAATGCCAGAATCATACCTGCCAGCGCCAGCCAAATTTTTTTCATGATTAACTCTCTCCTGGGTGTGTCCAATTAATACATCGGCGTTAATTGCAGAGGGGGCTCCTTAAGAACCTTAACCTGCTCAGTAAATGTGGATATCTGGCTGCGCCAGTAATCCTCTCCGGTAAGCCACGGGAAATTACGGGGAAATGCAGGATCGTCCCAACGCCTGATTAACCATGCGAGATAATAAACAAAACGCATCGCGCGTAAAGGTTCAATCAGGACAATTTCGTCTGAATTAAAAGGGCTAAACTCTTCATAGGCCTCAATAATCGTTTCAAGCTGCATCCGTTGCTCAGCTTTATCGCCATTGAGCAGCATCCACAGGTCCTGAACCGCTGGCCCCATACGTGCATCATCGAGATCGACGAACAGCGGGCCATCACGCCAGAGAATATTACCAGCGTGACAATCGCCGTGCAGACGCAGAACGGAAATATCATCGCGCCAGCAGATTTTCACCGCATCAATAAGTTTATCGGTCGCGTTGAGGAAATTATCCTTAAGCGCTTTGGGGATTAGCGCCGAGGTTTCAAATACCTGACGAGGTTCCAGCAGGTATTCCTGAATACCGATTGTCGGACGGGCAATAAAGTCTTCTTTGCGTCCCGTCTGGTGAATGCGTCCCAGATATCGGGCAACCCACTCCATCTGATCGATATTATCCGCTTCAAACTGGCGGCCCCCCAGGCTTGGGAATACGGCGTAGTAAAACCCTTCGTGGGTGAGCAGCGTTTGGTTATTAAATTTAAGCGGCGCGGCAACGGGAACATCATCATCCAGCAGATCGTGAGCAAACTGGTGCTCTTCCTGAATTTGTTCTGCGGACCAACGTTGAGGGCGATAGAACTTTACGACGAAGCGCTGACGATCCTCGTCCTGAAACTGATAGACGCGGTTTTCGTAGCTATTTAAGGGGGTTAGCCCGGAATCCACCCGAATACCCTGTTCAAACAGCGCATCCATAATGGTATCCGGGTGTAATGTCTGGAAAGTAAAAGCCTGGTCGTTCATCCGATCATCCGGAAATTATACGAATGATTCAGGATATCATCTTGTGGCGATTTCGGTGCCGCCGCTTACAAGCTTTTACTCTTTAATTACGCCACGTGCGCGCAGCAACGCGGTTTTAAAATCTTCCTCATAATCTTTCTGAATACCAGGAATAACAGCGTCTTTGGCAGAGTCGCGCATTTTGAGATGGTAGATCAGGATATCGTCAGAAAGGTCTGTCAGTTCGCCGTCAAAACCTGACTCTTTCGCCAGTTTCTGTAAAAATTGCATCAGATTAAGCTCTGGCTCTTTTTGCCAGGCCGGCTGGAGGAGTTCAATGACTTCATTCAGACGTTTACATTTCATGGTGGTGCTCCTTTCATTGAGAGTGACACGTTAGCAGGGTCAATCCCACAATAAAAGAGGCGATATTCATGAATCATGGCCAGCAAATAATCGGCGTTGTTCTGGCGGGTGGCAAGGCAACCCGAATGGGGGGGAAAGATAAAGGTCTTCAGCTCCTTAACGGTAAGCCACTCTGGCAGCATGTCGCTGATACGCTTGCGGGCCAGGTCATGACAATGGCCATCAGCGCTAACAGGCATAGAGATGTTTATCAGCGTAGCGGGTATCCCGTTTACGAGGATACTCAGGAGAATTACCCCGGGCCGCTGGCCGGTATGCTTTCGGTTATGCAGCAGGCGCACGGAGAGTGGTTTATCTTCTGTCCGTGTGATACCCCGTTTATTCCGTCTTGTCTTGTCGAACGCATGGTACGGCTTCGTGGTAGCGCACCCGTTGTCTGGGCCCATGATGGTGAGCGTGACCACCCTGCTGTTGCGTTGATCCACCGTTCGTTAGTTCCGGCGTTACAGGAGTACCTGACGGCAGGAGAGCGCAGGGTGATGGCTTTTATGCGCCAGTCAGGCGGCCATCCCGTCGATTTTAGCGATTTGAAATCGGCGTTTATGAACGTCAATACCACAGAAGATTTGCAGATGATGCAGGAGAAAAAATGATACCTGTTTTGGCCATTTCAGCCTGGAGTGGTACCGGGAAAACGACGCTGCTGAAAAAACTGATCCCTGCGCTTTGCGCTAAAGGTGTTCGCCCCGGATTAATTAAGCATACGCATCATAATATGGATGTCGATAAGCCGGGAAAAGACAGCTATGAGCTGCGTAAGGCAGGTGCAGCCCAAACGATGGTGGCGAGTGATCAGCGCTGGGCATTGATGACTGAAACACCGGATGAAGCGCCGCTGGATCTCATGTATCTGGTTAGCCGGATGGATCACTCTACTCTGGATCTGGTGCTGGTTGAGGGGTTTAAGCATGACGCGGTGGCAAAGATCCTACTGTTCAGAAGCCATGCCGGGCATGATGTTCACGAGCTGACGCTCGATGAGCATGTGATTGCAGTCGCCAGTGACGTAGCCCTGGATCTGGAGGTACCGGTACTGGATTTGAATAACGTTGAGGAGATCGCCGCGTTTATTTTGAATTGGTGTGCTGTCTGATGCTCTCTCCGGCAGCGGGAAAAACCCAAAGCAAAAAACCCCGCACCATACGGTACGGGGTTCTTTTAATTGATGCCTGGCAGTTCCCTACTCTCGCATGGGGA
>NZ_JBFUPR010000009.1:0-112569 GCF_041360735.1 Enterobacter sp. RCC_40 | reverse complement strand
CTCAGAAGTGAAACGCCGTAGCGCCGATGGTAGTGTGGGGTCTCCCCATGCGAGAGTAGGGAACTGCCAGGCATCAATTAAAAGAACCCCGTACCGTATGGTGCGGGGTTTTTTGCTTTTTGGGCTTCTTACTTCCTCCTTGAAACTTTCTCACCTTCCGCTTGCAGACTCGACATTCAGCCTGTTTCTGGGTATCGTTAGCTGTCTGGATGTCTAAACGTTTATACGTATGCTGTGAGGATATGAGGTTATGCCGATTCGGGTGCAGGACGAGCTACCAGCCGTCAATTTCTTACGTGATGAAAACGTCTTTGTGATGACGACTTCACGCGCTACAGGTCAGGAAATTCGCCCACTGAAGGTGCTTATTCTCAATCTGATGCCGAAAAAGATCGAAACAGAGAACCAGTTCCTGCGTTTACTTTCGAACTCGCCGCTGCAGGTTGATATCCAGCTGCTGCGAATTGATGCCCGTGAGTCGCGAAATACGCCTTCTGAGCATCTGAATAATTTTTACTGTAACTTCGACGACATTCGCGACGAAAACTTCGACGGGCTGATTGTGACCGGTGCACCGCTGGGCCTGGTCGAATTTAATGATGTTGCCTACTGGCCGCAGATCAAACAGGTACTGGAGTGGGCTAAAGATCACGTCACGTCCACGCTGTTTGTTTGTTGGGCGGTGCAAGCCGCCCTGAATATCCTCTATGGAATCCCCAAACAAACCCGCACTGAGAAGCTTTCAGGTGTTTACGAGCACCACCTTGTCCAACCTCACGCCCTGTTGACGCGCGGGTTCGATGACTCCTTCCTGGCCCCACACTCGCGCTACGCCGATTTCCCGGCACAGCTGATTCGTGATTACACCGATCTCGATATCCTGGCCGAAACCGAAGACGGGGATGCTTACCTGTTTGCCAGTAAAGACAAGCGCATTGCCTTTGTTACCGGGCATCCTGAGTACGATCCGAACACCCTCGCGTCGGAGTATTTCCGTGACGTTGAAGCCGGTCTGAATCCGGACGTTCCGTACAACTATTTCCCCAAAAACGATCCACAGAACAAACCGAGAGCCACCTGGCGTAGCCACGGGAATTTGCTGTTTACTAACTGGCTCAATTATTACGTCTACCAGATCACGCCATACGATCTGCGCCACATGAATCCAACGCTGGAGTAATCTTCTGCACTAAACGATCCTAAAGCGTTTCAGCTATTCACATCAGGCACCTTCGGGTGCCTTTTTCATTTCCGAAATACCACTCAACAAACAATAAAAATTTAATTTCATATTAATCAATGTGTTAAATGCATTTAATAATTAAAATGGAAATTGTTTTTGATTTTGGAAAAAATATAGATAGTCTTAATTCTGCTGAGCGAAAACTACACAACGATCTTTCGTTCGCATCGGGGGCGTGATTTTGGATCTTTGATGAGGAGCAGAGTAATGACTCAACAGGCAACGACGGTCGATGAACTGGCCTTTACCCAGCCGCATGGCGAGCAAGAACAGCAAATTTTGACAGCAGACGCTGTCGAATTCCTGACCGAACTGGTGACCCGCTTTACGCCAACGCGCAATAAGCTGCTGGCGGCACGCATTCATCAGCAGCAGGAAATTGATGATGGCAAGTTGCCTGGGTTTATTTCGGAAACCGCTTCCATTCGCCGTGGTGAGTGGAAAATCCGCGGCATTCCGGATGATTTACAGGATCGGCGCGTCGAAATCACCGGCCCGGTGGAGCGCAAAATGGTGATCAACGCCATGAACGCGAACGTAAAAGTCTTTATGGCGGATTTTGAGGACTCACTGGCGCCGGACTGGCATAAGGTCATCGACGGGCAAATCAATCTGCGCGATGCCGTGAATGGCACCATCAGCTATACCAACGAAGCCGGCAAAATCTATCAACTGAAACCCAATCCGGCGGTTCTGATCTGTCGCGTACGTGGACTGCATCTGCCTGAAAAGCATGTCACCTGGCGTGGCGAAGCCATTCCGGGCAGTCTGTTTGACTTCGCCCTCTATTTCTTCCACAACCACAAGAATCTGCTGGCAAAAGGCAGCGGCCCCTATTTCTATCTGCCGAAAACACAGGCCTGGCAGGAAGCGGCCTGGTGGAGTGAAGTGTTTAGCTTCACGGAAGATCGTTTCAACCTGCCGCGTGGCACCATTAAAGCCACCCTGCTGATTGAAACGCTGCCTGCGGTGTTCCAGATGAACGAAATTCTGCATGCGCTGCGCGACCATATTGTTGGGCTGAACTGTGGACGCTGGGATTACATCTTCAGCTACATCAAAACCCTGAAAAATCATCCCGATCGTGTACTGCCGGATCGCCAGGTGGTCACCATGGATAAACCGTTCCTGAGTGCCTACTCACGCCTGTTGATTAAGACCTGCCACAAGCGTGGGGCCTTTGCGATGGGGGGAATGGCGGCATTTATCCCAAGCAAAGATGCTGAACGTAACAATCAGGTGCTCAACAAGGTGAAAGCCGATAAAGAGCTTGAAGCACGAAATGGCCATGACGGAACGTGGATCGCGCATCCGGGTCTGGCGGATACGGCAATGGACGTCTTCAACCGCGTACTCGGTGAGAACAAAAACCAGCTGTTTGTGACGCGTGATGAGGATGCCCCAACGGCTGAAGAACACCTGCTGGCACCGTGTGCGGGCGAGCGTACGGAAGAGGGCATGCGCGCCAATATCCGCGTAGCCGTCCAGTACATTGAAGCGTGGATCTCCGGTAACGGCTGCGTGCCGATCTACGGCCTGATGGAAGATGCCGCTACCGCCGAAATCTCTCGCACCTCAATCTGGCAGTGGATCCACCATCAAAAAACGCTCAGCAACGGCAAGCCGGTGACCAAATCCCTGTTCCGTCAGATGCTGGCCGAAGAGATGCGGGTGATCCAGGACGAACTGGGTGAACACCGCTTCAGCAGCGGACGTTTTGATGAAGCCGCACGCCTGATGGAGCAAATCACCACATCCGATGACTTAATCGACTTCCTGACCCTGCCGGGCTACCGCTTCCTGGCGTAATTCACCCCACAACAATATGGAGCATCTGCACATGAAAACCCGTACCCAACAAATCGAAGAATTGAAGAAAGAGTGGACCCAACCTCGCTGGGAAGGCATCCGCCGCCCGTATAGCGCGGAAGAGGTGGTGAAATTGCGTGGCTCGGTCAATCCGGAATGTACCCTGGCGCAGCGCGGCGCGGCGAAAATGTGGGATCTGCTGCACGGCGGTGCCAAAAAAGGTTACATCAATAGCCTCGGCGCGCTGACTGGCGGCCAGGCCCTGCAGCAGGCGAAAGCCGGCATCGAAGCCATCTATCTTTCCGGCTGGCAGGTTGCGGCGGACGCCAACCTGGCCTCCAGCATGTATCCGGATCAGTCGCTCTATCCGGCAAACTCGGTACCAACCGTGGTGGATCGGATCAACAACACCTTCCGCCGTGCGGATCAGATCCAGTGGGCGGCAGGCATTGAGCCAAACGATCCGCGTTTTATTGACTATTTTCTGCCAATCGTCGCGGATGCGGAAGCGGGATTCGGCGGCGTGCTGAACGCCTTTGAGCTGATGAAATCGATGATTGAGGCCGGTGCAGCGGCCGTTCACTTCGAAGACCAGCTCGCGTCAGTGAAGAAATGCGGACACATGGGCGGGAAAGTCCTTGTCCCAACCCAGGAAGCGATTCAGAAGCTGGTTGCGGCGCGTCTGGCGGCTGACGTGCTCGGCGTACCCACGCTGGTGATTGCCCGTACCGATGCGGATGCGGCTGACCTGATCACTTCTGACTGCGATCCTTACGACAGCGAGTTCATTACCGGTGAACGCACCAGCGAAGGGTTTTATCGTACCCATGCTGGCATTGAACAGGCGATCAGCCGTGGGCTGGCATATGCACCGTATGCGGACCTGGTCTGGTGCGAAACCTCCACGCCGGACCTGGCGCTGGCAAAACGCTTTGCCGATGCTATCCACGCCAAATATCCGGGCAAACTGCTGGCCTATAACTGCTCGCCGTCCTTCAACTGGCAGAAGAAACTGGACGATAAAACCATCGCCAGCTTCCAGCAGCAACTGTCCGACATGGGCTACAAATATCAGTTCATCACGCTGGCTGGCATTCACAGCATGTGGTTCAACATGTTCGACCTGGCGCATGCCTACGCGCAGGGTGAAGGCATGAAGCATTACGTTGAGAAGGTGCAGCAGCCGGAATTTGCTGCCGGTAAAGAGGGCTATACCTTCGTTTCGCATCAGCAGGAGGTCGGGACCGGTTACTTCGATAACGTGACCACTATCATCCAGGGGGGCACCTCCTCCGTCACCGCCTTAACGGGATCGACGGAAGAAGCCCAGTTCTGAGCCGTGTAATGCCCGGTGGCACGCTACCGGGCCTGTGAACATACTCCCTCTCCCGTCGGGAGGGGGCCGGGGTGAGGGAGCATGAACAATGTCGCGTGGTCTGGAATTACTGATTGCCCAAACTATTCTGCAGGGCTTCGATGCCCAGTACGGACGTTTCCTGGAAGTCACATCCGGCGCGCAGCAGCGTTTTGAGCACGCCGACTGGCATGCGGTTCAGCAGGCCATGAAGCAGCGAATCCACCTTTACGACCACCATGTGGGTCTGGTGGTGGAGCAGTTGCGCTGCATTACCGATGGCAAAATCCCTGACGCGGAGTTTTTACTGCGCGTGAAGGAGCATTACACCCATCTGTTACCTGATTACCCGCGCTTCGAGATTGCGGAGAGCTTTTTCAACTCCGTCTATTGCCGGTTATTTGACCACCGCTCATTATCTCCTGAGCGGTTATTTATCTTCAGCTCTCAGCCGGAGCGCCGCTTTCGCACTATTCCGCGTCCGCTGGCGAAGGATTTCTTTCCCGATCGTGGCTGGGAAAAACTCCTGCATCGCGTATTAACGGATTTGCCGCTGCGTTTGCCCTGGGAGGATAAAACCCGTGATATCGGCTATATCTCTGCGCATCTCAAGGAGACCTTCGGCGAAGAGGTGCTCGGGCAAAGCCATTTGCAGGTTGCCAATGAGCTTTTTTACCGTAATAAGGCTGCCTGGCTGGTCGGTAAACTGATGACACCGTCGGCCATTGTGCCGTTTCTGTTACCCATCCATCGTACCGATGACGGTGAACTGTTTGTTGATACCTGCCTGACGACCAGCGCCGAGGCCAGCATTGTCTTTGGTTTCGCCCGCTCCTACTTTATGGTGTATGCCCCGCTGCCTGCTGCTCTGGTGGAGTGGTTGCGCGAGATCCTGCCGGGGAAAACCACCGCCGAGCTGTACATGGCCATTGGCTGTCAGAAACACGCCAAGACGGAAAGCTATCGGGAATATCTGCGCTATGTCACCACGGCAGATGAGCAATTTATCGAAGCCCCCGGTATTCGCGGCATGGTGATGCTGGTCTTTACCCTGCCGGGTTTTGATCGGGTGTTTAAGGTCATCAAAGATACGTTCGCGCCGCAGAAGGAGATGACCGCTGCTCACGTCCGCGCCTGCTACCAGCTGGTTAAAGAGCACGATCGCGTCGGGCGAATGGCGGACACCCAGGAGTTCGAGAACTTTGTGCTGGATAAGCAGCAGATCGATCCGGCATTAATGGCGTTATTACTGCAGGAAGCGCCGGCGAAAATCACCGACCTGGGTGACAAAATTGCCATCAGCCATCTCTATATCGAACGCCGCATGATCCCACTCAATATCTGGCTGGAGCAGTCCGAAGGTCAGGCACTGCGTGATGCCATTGAAGAATACGGCAACGCTATCCGTCAGCTTGCCGCTGCGAATATCTTCCCGGGCGACATGCTGTTTAAAAACTTCGGGGTCACCCGTCACGGGCGGGTGGTGTTCTACGATTATGATGAAATTTGCTATATGACTGAGGTGAATTTCCGCGATATACCGCAGCCCCGCTATCCGGAAGATGAACTGTCCGGCGAGCCGTGGTACAGCATCTCACCGGGAGATGTCTTTCCTGAGGAGTTTCGCCACTGGCTGTGCGCTGACCCGCGCATCAGGCCACTGTTTGAAGAGATGCATGATGACCTGTTTCGTGCCAGCTACTGGCGGGGCCTGCAGACGCGCATCAAGAATGGGCATGTGGAAGATGTGTATGCCTATCGCCGCAAACAACGGTTTTGCATCCGATATGCGGTGTAATGCCCCCTCTCCCGACGGGAGAGGGATTCAGGTGCTCCCGATGTTATCGAATCCCGCCATACGCCAGCGTGACCTCTTTCGCCGCCTTAATCACCAGCGCACCTAACTCCGTGACGCGGTCATCGGTCATACGGGAAATCGGTCCGGAGATCGAAATGGCGGCAAACGGCTCGCGGTGCTCGTCAAAGATGCAGGCCGCAATGCAGCGCAGGCCTAACGCATGCTCCTCGTCATCAAACGAATAGCCGCGCTTGCGGGTCAGGGCCAGATCTTCTTTCAGATGTACCGGTGAGACCAGCGTGGCGTGGGTGTAGGCGTGCAGCCCTTTACGGTGCAGCAGCCCGGTGACCTGCTCTTCGCTGAGCTGCGACAGAAATGCTTTCCCCGCCCCGGAGGCATGCATCGGCAGCTTGCCGCCAATCGGTGCCGACATACGCATCAGCTGGGTGCACTGTACCTGGTCGATGATAATGGCCTGATGGTCGCTCTGGTCGAGCACGGCCAGGTTTACCGTCTCGCCGGAATCTTCCATCAGCTTGCGCAGAATAGGGTGCACAATCGCCAGCAGGTTGCGGCTCTGCAGGAAGCTGCTGCCGACGATAAACGCATGTGCGCCCACCGCCCAGTGTCCCAGCTCGCCCACCTGGCGCACAAAGCCCAGCTGCTGCATCGTGGTCAACAGTCGATGGGTCGTTGAGTTCGGCAGGCCAGCCTGCTGTGCCAGCTCTGTCAGGGCCACGCTGCTGTGCGACTCGGCTATCCATTCCAGCAGCTTCAAACCGCGCGTGAGCGATTGAACCTGTCCGCCCTGAGAGGCGGCGGTGGTGGCAGCAGGTTTTCTGCCGCGTTTAGCGGGAACGGTCGTGACCATGACGAACTCCTTTTTCTGTATCGTGGAAATCATTTTCGTTTTATTTGGTGATTTTGCAACCGTTATCCTGACTGATCGGATGAGTGATAGTGAACATGTCTCATGTTACCGCTGTGTGACTTTTACACCCTGCGAGATTGTGCCAGTATGGACTGCTGGCCTTTTGGCCTGGTTGAGCGTTGTCGGGAGCAAGTGTGAGCAGCAAAGTAGAGCAACTGCGTGCGCAGTTAAATAAACGAATTCTGGTGCTGGACGGCGGCATGGGTACCATGATCCAGAGCTATCGTCTGAGTGAAGACGATTTCCGCGGCGAGCGTTTCGCCGACTGGCCATGCGACCTCAAAGGTAACAACGACCTTCTGGTGCTCAGTAAACCGCAGGTCATTTCGGCGATCCACAACGCGTATTTCGAGGCGGGTGCGGATATCGTCGAAACCAACACCTTTAACTCGACAACCATCGCCATGGCGGATTACCAGATGGAATCCCTGTCGGCGGAGATAAACCTTGCCGCGGCAAAGCTGGCCCGCGCCTGCGCTGATGAATGGACAGTCCGTACGCCGGACAAACCGCGCTACGTGGCCGGGGTGCTTGGCCCGACCAACCGCACCGCGTCGATTTCACCCGATGTGAACGACCCGGCCTTTCGTAACATCAGCTTTGATCAGCTGGTGGCGGCATATCGTGAATCGACCAAAGCGCTGGTGGAAGGCGGTTCCGATCTGATCCTGATTGAAACGGTATTCGACACCCTCAATGCCAAAGCCGCGATTTACGCGGTGAAAGAGGAGTTCGAGGCGCTGGGCGTCGACCTGCCGATCATGATTTCCGGTACCATCACCGACGCCTCTGGTCGTACCCTCTCCGGCCAGACCACAGAAGCTTTTTACAACTCCCTGCGTCACGCTGAAGCGCTCTCCTTCGGCCTGAACTGCGCGCTGGGTCCCGATGAGCTGCGCCAGTATGTGCAGGAACTTTCGCGCATCGCTGAATGCTATGTCACCGCACACCCGAACGCCGGCCTGCCGAACGCCTTTGGTGAATACGATCTGGATGCAGACACCATGGCGGCGCAAATCCGCGAGTGGGCCGAATCCGGTTTTCTGAATATCGTCGGTGGTTGCTGCGGTACCACGCCAGAGCATATTGCCGCGATGAGCAATGCGGTGGCGGGTCTGCCGCCGCGTCAATTGCCTACGCTGCCGGTTGCCTGCCGTTTGGCCGGCCTTGAGCCGTTGACCATCGGTGACGACAGCCTGTTTGTGAACGTCGGGGAGCGGACTAACGTGACCGGTTCGGCGAAATTCAAACGGCTGATTAAAGAAGAGAAGTACAGTGAAGCGCTGGACGTGGCCCGCCAGCAGGTTGAGAGCGGTGCCCAGATCATCGACATCAATATGGATGAGGGGATGCTCGACGCCGAAGCGGCGATGGTACGCTTCCTCAACCTGATTGCCGGCGAGCCGGACATTGCCCGCGTGCCGATCATGATTGACTCCTCTAAGTGGGAAGTCATCGAGAAAGGGCTGAAGTGTATTCAGGGTAAAGGCATTGTTAACTCCATCTCGATGAAAGAAGGCGTTGATACCTTTATCCACCACGCGAAGATGGTGCGCCGTTATGGTGCCGCCGTGGTGGTGATGGCCTTCGATGAAATGGGCCAGGCCGATACCCGGGCGCGCAAAATTGAGATTTGCCGCCGCGCATACAAAATTCTGACCGAAGAGGTGGGCTTCCCGCCGGAAGACATCATCTTCGACCCGAACATTTTCGCGGTTGCCACCGGTATTGAAGAGCACAATAACTACGCGCAGGACTTTATTGGCGCGTGTGAAGACATCAAACGCGAGCTGCCGCATGCGCTGATCTCCGGCGGCGTATCGAACGTGTCATTCTCCTTCCGCGGTAACGATCCGGTGCGTGAAGCTATCCACGCCGTGTTCCTCTATTACGCTATCCGTAACGGTATGGACATGGGGATCGTTAACGCCGGACAGCTAGCCATTTACGACGACCTGCCGGCGGAACTGCGCGACGCCGTAGAAGACGTGATCCTCAACCGGCGAGATGATGCCACCGAGCGCATGCTGGATCTGGCCGAGAAATACCGCGGCAGTAAATCCGATGCATCGGTAAACATTCAGCAGGCGGAGTGGCGTGCCTGGGACGTGAAAAAACGTCTGGAATACTCACTCGTCAAAGGAATTACCGAGTTTATTGAACAGGACACCGAAGAGGCACGTCAGCAATCGACGCGCCCGATTGAAGTGATCGAAGGGCCGCTGATGGACGGCATGAACGTGGTCGGCGATCTGTTTGGCGAAGGCAAAATGTTCCTGCCGCAGGTGGTGAAATCCGCACGCGTCATGAAGCAGGCGGTGGCCTATCTCGAACCCTTTATCGAAGCCAGCAAAGAGAAAGGCTCCAGCAACGGTAAAATGGTGATCGCCACCGTGAAGGGCGACGTGCATGACATCGGTAAGAACATTGTGGGCGTCGTACTGCAGTGTAATAACTACGAGATTATCGATCTTGGCGTGATGGTGCCGGCGGATAAAATCCTCAAAACCGCGCGCGAAGTGAATGCTGACCTGATTGGACTTTCCGGGCTGATTACCCCGTCGCTGGACGAGATGATCAACGTGGCGAAAGAGATGGAGCGTCAGGGCTTTACCATTCCATTGCTGATTGGCGGGGCGACAACGTCCAAAGCGCACACGGCGGTGAAAATCGAGCAGAACTACAGTGGCCCGACGGTTTATGTGCAAAACGCCTCGCGTACCGTGGGCGTCGTGTCGGCATTGTTGTCTGCCACCCAGCGCGATGATTTTGTCGCGCGTACCCGCAAAGAGTACGAGACCGTGCGTATTCAGCATGGCCGTAAGAAACCGCGGACGCCGCCGGTGACACTCCAGGCCGCGCGCGATAACGATCTGGCGTTTGACTGGGCCAGCTATACGCCCCCTGTGGCGCATCGTCTGGGCGTTCAGGACGTTACTGCCAGCATTGAGACGCTGCGCAACTACATCGACTGGACACCGTTCTTCATGACCTGGTCACTGGCGGGCAAATATCCACGCATCCTTGAAGATGAGGTGGTCGGGGAAGAAGCCAAACGCCTGTTCAACGACGCCAACGAAATGCTTGACCAGTTGAGCGCGCAGAAAAGCCTCAACCCGCGCGGCGTGGTGGGCCTGTTCCCGGCGAACCGTGTGGGCGACGACATCGAAATTTATCGCGACGAGACCCGCACGCACGTGCTGGCAGTAAGTCGCCATCTGCGCCAGCAAACCGAGAAAGTGGGCTTTGCTAACTACTGCCTGGCCGATTTCGTTGCACCGAAGCTTTCCGGGAAAGCGGATTATATCGGGGCGTTTGCCGTGACCGGGGGTCTTGAGGAAGATGCGCTGGCGGAGGCGTTCGACGCGCAGCACGATGATTACAATAAAATCATGGTGAAAGCGATTGCCGATCGTCTGGCGGAAGCCTTCGCAGAGTACCTCCACGAGCGCGTGCGCAAGGTGCACTGGGGCTACGCGGCCAATGAGAATCTCAGCAACGAGGAGCTGATCCGCGAAAACTACCAGGGGATTCGTCCGGCTCCGGGCTATCCAGCCTGCCCGGAACACACCGAAAAGGGCACTATCTGGACATTGCTGGATGTAGAAGCCCATACCGGCATGAAGCTCACCGAGTCTTTCGCCATGTGGCCTGGGGCATCGGTGTCCGGCTGGTATTTCAGCCATCCCGACAGCAAATACTTCGCCGTCGCGCAGCTGCAGCGCGATCAGATTGAAGATTACGCCCTGCGCAAAGGTATGAGTGTCTCAGAGGTTGAACGCTGGCTGGCACCCAATTTAGGCTACGACGCTGACTAACGTCACTTTTCCTTACAACAAACAGGGCGCTCATTGGGCGCCCTGTCTCTTTCTTACGTTTAAACCCTTATACTGAATCATAAAAACGTAGAACGATAAGGAGGAGAACCTTCCGTGCTGACCCTGTTACACTTGCTTTCCGCAGTAGCACTGCTGGTATGGGGCACGCATATTGTCCGTACCGGCGTTATGCGCGTCTTTGGCGCGCGCTTACGCACCGTTCTCAGCAGCAGCGTTGAGAAGAAGCCGCTCGCCTTCTGCGCGGGCATCGGCGTGACGGCACTGGTGCAGAGCAGTAATGCGACGACCCTGCTCGTGACCTCGTTTGTGGCGCAGGATCTGGTGGCGCTGGCACCCGCGCTGGTCATTGTGCTGGGCGCTGACGTGGGGACCGCGCTGATGGCGCGTATCCTGACCTTCGATCTCTCCTGGCTGTCGCCGCTGCTGATTTTTATCGGTGTCATCTTCTTCCTTGGCCGTAAGCAGACGCGTGCCGGACAGCTTGGCCGCGTGGGGATTGGCCTTGGGTTGATCCTGCTGGCGCTGGAGCTGATTGTGCAGGCGGTGACCCCCATCACCGAGGCCAACGGCGTTCAGGTCATCTTTGCCTCGCTGACCGGGGACATCATGCTGGATGCGTTGATCGGCGCGGTATTTGCCATCGTCAGTTACTCCAGCCTGGCCGCTGTGCTGCTGACGGCGACGTTAACCGCCGCGGGGGCGATCTCTTTCCCGGTCGCGCTGTGTCTGGTGATCGGGGCCAACCTTGGCTCTGGCCTGCTGGCGATGCTCAATAACAGCGCCGCAAACGCTGCTGCCCGGCGCGTGGCGCTCGGAAGCCTGCTGTTTAAGCTGGTGGGCAGCCTGATTATTCTGCCGTTTGTCTATCCGCTGGCCAACCTGATGGACAATCTCCCGTTACCGAAGGCTGAGCTGGTTATCTATTTCCACGTGTTTTACAACCTGGTGCGTTGCCTTGCGATGGTGCCTTTTGCTGAACCCATGGCCCGCTTCTGCGAACGGCTTATTCGGGATGAACCGGAGCTGGATGCGCGTCTGAAACCTAAGCATCTGGACACCTCCGCGCTGGATACCCCGGCACTGGCGCTGGCTAATGCCGCGCGCGAGACGCTGCGCATGGGCGATGCCATGGAAACGATGCTTGAAGGGCTGCAAAAGGTCATGCACGGAGAGCCGCGAGAAGAGAAAGAGCTGCGCAGGCTGGCGGACGATATCAACGTGCTCTATACCGCCATCAAGCTCTACCTGGCGCGTATTCCGCAGGATGAACTGGCAGAGGAAGAGTCCCGCCGCTGGGCGGAAATCATCGAAATGTCGCTTAACCTCGAGCAGGCCTCGGATATCGTGGAGCGTATGGGAAGTGAAATTGCTGACAAATCCCTTGCCGCGCGCCGCGCCTTCTCGGTTGAAGGCCTGAAGGAGCTGGAGGCGCTGCACGAGCAGTTGCTGAGCAACCTGAAGCTGGCGATGCTGGTCTTCTTCTCCAGCGACGTACCGAGCGCACGCCGCTTGCGTCGTAACAAACATCGCTTCCGTATCCTCAACCGGCGCTACTCGCACGCCCACGTTGAACGACTGCACCAGCAGAACGTCCAGAGCATTGAAACCAGCTCCCTGCACTTGGGGTTGCTGGGGGATATGAAGCGTCTCAACTCGTTATTCTGCGCGGTCGCTTATAGCGTCATGGAGCAGCCGGATGAAGACGACGATCGAGATGAATATTAATCTCTGAAAGCGCCTATATAAGGTGGTTAACCTCAAAACCAGCAGGTTTACGCCGGGCATGATGCCCGGTAACCGTCGGCTAATCTTTTTACCAGCCCAAACCTAAGGTATATTTCGCCTTTACAGGAGAAACTATGCTGCCAACTCAATCAACACGATTAAACAAATACATTAGCGAGAGCGGGATCTGCTCACGTCGCGAGGCGGACCGTTACATTGAACAGGGTAACGTGTTCCTCAACGGCAAACGCGCCACCATCGGTGACCAGGTCGTCCCCGGAGACGTGGTCAAAGTGAATGGTCAGCTCATTGAACCGCGTGATGCGGAAGACCTGGTATTTATCGCGTTGAATAAGCCGGTTGGCATCGTCAGTACCACGGAAGACGGCGAGCGGGACAACATTGTTGATTTCGTTAATCACAGCAGCCGTATCTTCCCGATTGGCCGCCTTGATAAAGACTCACAGGGGCTGATTTTCCTGACCAACCACGGCGATCTGGTGAACAAAATTCTGCGTGCCGGTAACGACCACGAGAAAGAGTACATCGTCACGGTCAATAAGCCGATCACGGACGACTTTATCCGCGGTATGGGCGCAGGTGTGCCGATTCTGGGGACCGTCACGAAGAAGTGCAAGGTGAAGAAAGAGGCGCCGTTTGCTTTCCGCATTACCCTTGTGCAGGGCTTAAACCGTCAGATCCGCCGGATGTGCGAGCACTTCGGTTATGACGTGGTGAAGCTCGAACGTACGCGCATTATGAACGTGAGTCTGGCCGGTATTCCACTGGGCGAGTGGCGTGATTTAACGGATGACGAACTGATTGAGCTGTTCAGGCTCATCGAGAATTCATCGTCTGAAGCGAAGCCAAAAACGAAAGCCAAACCGAAAACCCAGGCCATTAAGCGCCCGGTGGTGAAAGCGCCGCCATCAGAAGAGAAAAGCCGCGGCAAGCCTGCGGGCAAACGCTTCGTCCAGCCGGGCCGTAAAAAGAAAGGGCGCTAATTAGCGCCTTCCACGGGGTGAGGTATTGGCTGACCAGGAAAAGGTCGCTTCTTTATCGGGTTTATAAGCCTGCTCTTTTTTCAGCTTGCGGGCTTGTTTCGCCTCAGTTTCACGCTGAGCCATCAATTTATCGATGTACTCTTTTTTAACCTGATTGGTTTCGGCGTTAGTCAGCGTGCGGCCATGGGCGATACGAGCGCGGTCGAGGAGCGTTTTCAGTTCGCGCTGCTCAGCTTCCGTCATGTCTTTCTGGGTCAAACGAGGTGTAGCCATTGCTGAAGCCTCCTGAAGGGGAGGCTCCAGTGTAAAGCAAGCGAAGGAAATTAACCCTGTTTCACTGCATCTTTTTTCGCGGGCGCATTAATGGGTTTGCCTGACCAGTAGCCTGCCAGCAGCGAGCCGGACAGATTATGCCAGACGGAGAACAGCGCACCCGGCAGGGCTGCCAGCGGCGAGAAGTAGATCTTGCCCAGTGCTGCGGCCAGCCCCGAGTTTTGCATCCCCACTTCGATTGCCAGCGTACGACAGGTAGATTCGTCGAAACCAAACAGCTTCCCGCCCCAGTAACCGCCCAAAAGACCAAGGGTGTTATGCAACACTACCGCGATGATCACCACAAAGCCCACTGAGGCAATGTGCGATGCAGAGCCGGCAACCACGGCGCTGATGATAGCCAGAATACAGACCATCGAGAAGGCAGGCAGGTACGGTTCAACGGCTTTAACCACGCGCGGGAACAGATGGTGAATCACCAGGCCCAGCGCAATCGGGATCACCACAATCTGCAGAATACTGAGCAGCATCCCCATGACGTCTACCTGAATCTGCGCATCCACATACAGACGCGTTAACAGCGGCGTGGCAATCACACCCACCAGCGTTGAAACGGAAGAGATGGTCACCGAGAGCGCCACATCACCTTTTGCCAGGTAAATCATCACATTGGATGCCGTGCCGCTGGCCACGCTGCCGACCAGCACCATACCGGCGGATAAATCTGGCGGCATTTTAAAGGCCATGGCCAGCAGCCACGCCGCAAGCGGCATGACCAGGTAGTGCAGGAAAATCCCTGCCGCTACGGGGGCCGGGCGCGACAGAACGCGTTTGAAGTCGTCAATTTTCAGGTGTACGCCCATGCCGAGCATAATCAGCATCAGCAGCGTCGTGACCCATGGGCCAATGCCCGTAAAGTGGGTGGGAGTGTAATATGCGAGTACGGAAAGCAGCAGTGCCCACAACGGGAACAGCCGGGTGATGGCGGATAACATAGATAGTCCTTGCAGTATTGTCGTGTTGTTTAGTTATAAAAAAGCCGGGTCTGTGCCCGGCTTATAGGTATTGTTTATCGTGCTAACGAATTTTATTCAAACAAATTCTGATGAAGTTTTTGCACGACCTGCTCGGCCTGATCGGCTGGCACCAGGAAGCAGAGGTTGTAGCTGGAGGCGCCGTAGCAAATCATACGAATGCTGAACGGGTCGAGTACACCGAAGACCTCTTTGCCCACGCCGCAGGCACGCGACAGCTTGTTGCCGATGATAGCAACCAGCGCCAGATCTTCTTCCACTTCCACGCGGCACAACTCAGAGAGTTCGATCAGCAACGACTGCGTCAGCAGGGTGTCGCCGGTTGACGTGGAGCCAGTGGTGTCCAGCGTCAGCGCGATGCTCACTTCGGATGTGGTGATCAAATCCACGGAGATATTATGGCGCGCGAGGATGCCAAACACTTCCGCCAGGAAACCGCGAGAATGCAGCATATTGTGGCTGTGCAGCGTCACCAGCGTCTGGCGGCGGCGCAGGGCCAGCGCTCGGAACAATGGCGGGTTTTCGGTTTTCTTGCACACCAGCGTACCGCCTGCTTTGGGATCCTTACTGGAGCCAACGAAGACCGGGATATCGCTGCGCACGGCCGGCAACAGCGTCGCCGGGTGCAATACTTTCGCGCCGAAGGTGGCCATTTCGGCCGCCTCTTCAAACGCGATCACATCAATGCGTTTCGCCGCAGAGACCACGCGCGGGTCGGTGGTGTAAATACCCGGCACGTCAGTCCAGATATCCACACGGGTGGCATGCAGCGCTTCGCCGAGCAGGGCTGCCGTATAGTCACTGCCGCCGCGGCCAAGCGTTGTTGTACGGCCTTTGGCTTCGCTACCGATAAAGCCCTGAGTGATCACCATCCCTTCTGCCAGGCGCGGAGCCAGCTGCTGCTGGGTCAGCTCGGCCAGCATTTCAACATCCGGCTCGGCACGGCCAAAGCGATCGCTGGTGCGCATGACTTTACGCACGTCAAACCATTGGGCATGGACGTTACGCTCGCGGAGGATCTCCACGAACAGCAGCGTGGACATCAGCTCGCCGTGGCTGACCAGTTCATCGGTCAGCGCGGTGGAGGTCGCCAGAGAGGCGGCTTCAGCCAGGGTAGTGATATTTTCCAGCAGGCGTTCCACTTCCTCACGGATCACGTTCGGATTCTGCAGACGTTCAAGGATGTTGAACTGAATTTTGCGCAGTGCGTCCAGCTTAACGAAACGTTCGGTTGCTTCCAGTCCTTCAGACAGAGAAACCAGCAGGTTCGTCACGCCAGCAGAGGCGGAAAGCACCACCAGGCGGGTATTCGGATCGGCCAGCACCACATCGGCGCTGCGGTTCATGGCATCGTAATCGGCCACACTGGTGCCGCCAAATTTGGCGACCACAAAACTCGTCATAACAACCTCGTGTCAGGGAATGAATAAAGCGACCTTGGCACAAGAATGAAACGAGAACAGGTGCAGGCGCAAAATACGGCCCTATAAATAAAATGTGGGGGAGGTCCTGTCAATGCTGGGATTATGCGGATTTTTTATGGGGGGGTACCCCTCAGTAACAGGACTTATAACAGGGCCATATTTTATGCTCCTTTTTACCGCCTTTTGACCGACATTTCGCCGCCCCTGAAGGGCGTTTCAGCAGCTATACTTTTCGGGTCTTTTCACCTGTGTTTGATGCAGGCCAGGGCAATGGCATAAAAACCATCACAATTTTTATTTGCAGGCGCTACAATCGACCGCAGTCACAATTCTCAAATCAGAAGAGTATTGCTAATGAAAAACATCAACCCAACGCAGACCGCTGCCTGGCAGGCACTACAGAAACATTATGATGAAATGAAAGACGTCACCATCGCGGACCTGTTCGCGAAAGATGCCGATCGTTTCAATAAGTTCTCCGCGACCTTCGATGACCTGATGCTGGTGGATTTCTCCAAAAACCGCATTACCGAAGAAACGCTGGCGAAGCTGCAGGATCTGGCGAAAGAGACTGAGCTGGCCGACGCCATCAAATCCATGTTCTCCGGTGAGAAGATCAACCGCACCGAAGACCGTGCCGTGCTGCACGTGGCGCTGCGTAACCGTAGCAATACTCCGATTGTCGTTGACGGCAAAGATGTGATGCCGGAAGTGAACGCAGTGCTGGAAAAGATGAAAGCTTTCTCTGAAGCGATCATCTCCGGAAGCTGGAAAGGCTACACCGGCAAACCGATTACAGATGTGGTTAACATCGGTATCGGCGGGTCTGACCTTGGCCCATTCATGGTCACCGAAGCGCTGCGCCCATACAAAAACCACCTCAACATGCACTTTGTTTCTAACGTCGATGGTACCCACATCGCCGAGGTGCTGAAGAACGTGAATCCAGAAACGACCCTGTTCCTGGTCGCGTCTAAAACCTTCACCACTCAGGAAACCATGACCAACGCCCACAGCGCGCGCGACTGGTTCCTGAAAACCGCAGGCGACAACAAGCACGTGGCGAAACACTTCGCCGCGCTGTCGACCAACGGGAAAGCCGTTAGCGAGTTCGGTATCGACACTGCGAACATGTTCGAGTTCTGGGACTGGGTGGGGGGTCGTTACTCTCTGTGGTCCGCTATCGGCCTGTCGATCATCCTCTCCGTCGGCTTCGACAACTTTGTTGAGCTGCTCTCCGGCGCGCATGCGATGGATAAACACTTCTCCACCACCGCACCTGAGAAAAACCTGCCTGTGCTGCTGGCGCTGATTGGTATCTGGTACAACAACTTCTTCGGGGCTGAAACCGAAGCGATTCTGCCATACGACCAGTACATGCACCGTTTTGCGGCCTACTTCCAGCAGGGCAACATGGAATCCAACGGTAAATACGTTGACCGTAACGGTAACGCCGTGGATTACCAGACTGGCCCAATCATCTGGGGCGAGCCAGGCACTAACGGCCAGCATGCGTTCTATCAGCTGATCCACCAGGGCACCAAAATGGTCCCGTGCGATTTCATCGCCCCGGCCATTACTCATAACCCGCTGTCAGACCACCATCCGAAGCTGCTGTCTAACTTCTTCGCACAGACTGAAGCGCTGGCGTTCGGTAAGTCTCGTGACGTGGTTGAGCAGGAATACCGCGACCAGGGTAAAGATCCGGCCACGCTGGACCACGTTGTGCCGTTCAAAGTGTTCGAAGGCAACCGTCCAACCAACTCCATCCTGCTGCGCGAAATTACGCCGTTCAGCCTGGGTGCGCTGATTGCCCTGTACGAGCATAAGATCTTCACTCAGGGCGCTATCCTGAACATCTTCACCTTTGACCAGTGGGGCGTTGAGCTGGGTAAACAGCTGGCAAACCGTATCCTGCCTGAACTGGGTGACGATAACGCGATTAACAGCCACGACAGCTCCACAAATGGTCTGATCAACCGTTATAAAGCATGGCGCGCGTAATTAAAGTGTCATGAAAAAGTGCCGGCGAAATGCCGGCATTTTTTTATCGGATAATTCCTGATGTCTGTTATTAAACTCAAATTCCTGTAGTGAGTTTAATCTGAAAATAGTCGTTAACCTGTTAATTGCTGCGGTTTATTTTAGGAAAATACGGATAATTACCATCACGAGATCTAATTCTATTTCATTGATTTATATAAGTTATATTATTATCTAATCGTCCTTTTGTTTCCATTTTATCCAATTGTCCGAAAACCCTTCTTCTATTTATCCCTACGGCAAACCCTCACCTTTAGTTGTGTATACTCGAATCCGCCTGAAATTCTTTTTGGGCAAATCTCCATTCATTAAATGAAGGGAAATTCTTATGAAGAAAGTACTGTATGGCATTTTCGCCATATCTGCGCTTGCGGCGACATCTGTTAATGCGGCTCCGGTTCAGGTCGGAGAAGCGGCAGGTTCGGCTGCGACGTCTGCGTCTGCGGGGATTTCTACCGCGTCCAGCGCCAGCACCGTAAGTTCAGCCGTGGGTGTCGCCCTGGCGGCAACCGGTGGCGGTGATGGCTCCAATACCGGAACCACGACCACCACGACCACCAGCACCCAGTAATAACGGGTGTTTTAATCATAACCACACTTCGGTGTGGTTATTCTGGCTTTTCAGTAGCCTTCGGGAACTGTAGACCGGGTAAGCGCAGCATCACCCGGCAATAATGCGGAGAAGAGTCGTGAAGCGACCTGGGATCATCCTGATTTGTCTGCTTTTGCAGGCGTGCTCGGC
This sequence comes from Enterobacter sp. RCC_40, assembly GCF_041360735.1. NCBI lineage: Bacteria > Pseudomonadati > Pseudomonadota > Gammaproteobacteria > Enterobacterales > Enterobacteriaceae > Enterobacter > Enterobacter sp. RCC_40. The sequence goes on along the minus strand of NZ_JBFUPR010000009.1, from coordinate 93,350 downwards.
CACCACCAAAGGGCTGGGCCATTCACTGTGGGAAAGCATGTTCGGTACGCCGGGCGTGCATCTGACCGATGACGAACTTCAGAACATGCCCTATGCCAGTCAGTACATGCAGCTCAACGATGGCCCACAGCTGTTTGTGGTGCTCGCTTTCGATGAAAACGGGCAGCAGAAATGGGTGACGCAGGATCAGGCCACCATCGTAACGCAGCATAGCCGTATCGTGAAAACCCTGCTCGGGGGCGACAACCTGCTTGAAGTCAACAATCTCGCCGCCGATCCGCTGAACAAGCCGAACCAGATAACCGACGGGGCAAGCTGGACCCGCACGATGGGCTGGACCGAACACAAGCAGGTTCGCTACGCCACCGCCCGCTCCACCTTCCGCTGGGATGGCACGGACAGCGTCAACGTGGGCAGCGACGAAACCCGGGTTCGCGTGCTGGATGAAGAGGTCACTACCGATCAGGCAACCTGGCATAACCGCTTCTGGGTGGACGATGACGGCCAGATACGCCAGTCGTTACAGTATCTTGGTGCCGGATTCTTCCCGGTCAAAACCACGCTGATCAAGGCCGCGAAATCATGAAAACACTTATTCGCGTTGCGCTGATCGCAAGCTTTGCTACGCCGCTCGCATGGTCTGCCGGGACGGTGAAAGTCTATACGCAGGACAATACGAAGCCTAAAACATTGACCAACGCCGGACACTTAATCGATCTCGTCGGCCAGCCAAGGCTGGCGAACAGCTGGTGGCCGGGTGCGGTCATCAGTGAACGACAGGCGACGGTGGTGGCGGAGCAACAACATAACGCGCTGCTCGCCAGGCTGACAGGGCTGGCGGAGCAGGAAGAGGGTGACGATGCGGCGGCCATTAACAGCCTTCGCCAGCAGCTCAAGGCGCTGAAGGTTACCGGACGGTTGCCGGTCAATCTCGATCCGGACCACGTTCGCGTCGCGGAAACGGCTAACCCGTCACTGGAAGGCGAGTACACGCTCTGGCTACCTGTTCAGCCTTCTACCATTACCGTGTTCGGGCTTGTCAGCAGTCCGGGTAATAAGCCGTTTATGCCGGGTCGCGATGTGGCGAGCTATCTCGATGAACAAAATTTGTTGAGCGGTGCGGATAAGAGCTACGCATGGGTGGTGTACCCGGACGGCCAAACGCAAAAAGCACCGGTAGCCTACTGGAATAAACGCCATATCGAACCGATGCCAGGCAGCGTCATTTTTGTCGGTTTTGCCGACCATTTCTGGACGAAGGCATATGACGGACTGAACGCCGATATCCTTCACTCCCTGAAACAGCGGATACCGGAATAATGAAAAGAACCTATCTCTATAGCATGCTGGCGTTGTGCGTGAGTGCCGCCTGCCATGCAGAAACGTATCCGGCACCCATTGGCCCGTCTCAGTCAGACTTCGGCGGCGTCGGTTTACTGCAAACGCCTACCGCGCGCATGGCGCGGGAAGGGGAAATCAGCCTCAACTACCGTGATAACGATCAGTATCGCTACTACTCCGCCGCTGTGCAGCTGTTTCCGTGGCTCGAAACCACGCTGCGCTACACTGATGTGCGCACCAAACGGTACAGCAGCGTCGAGTCCTTCTCCGGCGATCAGACCTACAAAGATAAAGCGTTCGACGTGAAGCTGCGTCTGTGGGAAGAGAGTTACTGGATGCCGCAGGTCTCTGTTGGCGCACGGGATATCGGCGGTACCGGTCTGTTTGATGCGGAATACGTGGTGGCCAGCAAAGCCTGGGGACCGTTTGATTTCTCACTCGGTCTCGGCTGGGGGTATCTGGGCACCAGCGGCAACGTGAAAAACCCGTTCTGCTCCTACAGCGACAAATATTGCTATCGCGATAACAGCTATCAGAAAGCGGGCTCCATCAACGGCGACCAGATGTTCCACGGCCCGGCCTCGCTGTTTGGCGGCGTAGAGTACCAGACGCCCTGGCAGCCGCTGCGCCTGAAGCTGGAATACGAAGGGAATGATTATTCACAGGATTTCGCCGGCAAGATTGAGCAGAAGAGCAAATTTAACGTCGGTGCCATTTACCGTGTGGCTGACTGGGCTGACGTTAACCTCAGCTATGAGCGTGGCAATACCGTGATGTTTGGCGTGACGCTGCGTACCAACTTTAACGATATGCGGTCACACTACAACGACAACGCGCGCCCTGCTTACCAGCCGGAGCCGCAGGATGCCATTCTGCAGCACTCCGTCGTGGCGAACCAGCTGACCCTGCTGAAATACAACGCCGGTCTGGCGGATCCGAAGATTCAGGTGAAAGGCGATACGCTGTACGTGACCGGCGAGCAGGTGAAATACCGCGACTCGCGGGAAGGGATCGAACGTGCCAACCGGATCATCATGAACGATCTGCCGGACGGGATCAGCACGATCCGCGTGACCGAAAACCGTCTGAACATGCCGCAGGTCACGACGGAAACGGATGTCGCCAGCCTTAAGCGCCATCTGGAAGGCGAACCGCTGGGGCATGAAACCGAGCTGGTGCAAAAACGCGTTGAGCCAGTGGTGCCAGACACCACCGAGCAGGGCTGGTATATCGATAAGTCGCGCTTTGATTTCCATATCGATCCGGTGCTGAACCAGTCTGTTGGTGGGCCAGAAAACTTCTACATGTATCAGCTGGGCGTCATGGCGACGGCGGATCTGTGGGTCACCGACCACCTGCTGACCACCGGCAGCCTGTTCGGTAACCTTGCCAACAACTACGACAAGTTCAACTATACCAACCCGCCGAACGACTCGAAGCTGCCGCGCGTGCGTACTCGCGTACGTGAATATGTGCAGAACGACGCTTACGTAAACAACCTGCAGGCCAACTACTTCCAGTACTTTGGTAACGGTTTCTACGGCCAGGTTTACGGCGGTTATCTGGAAACGATGTTTGGCGGCGCGGGGGCTGAAGTACTCTACCGTCCGGTAGACAGCAACTGGGCGTTTGGTCTTGATGCCAACTACGTGAAACAGCGTGACTGGCGCAGCGCGCAGGACATGATGAAGTTCACCGACTACAGCGTTAAAACCGGCCACCTGACGGCCTACTGGACGCCGTCGTTTGCCCCGGATGTACTGGTGAAAGCCAGCGTTGGTCAGTATCTGGCGGGGGATAAAGGCGGCACGCTGGATATCTCTAAACACTTCGACAGCGGTGTGGTGGTCGGTGGCTATGCCACGATCACTAACGTCTCGCCGGACGAGTACGGGGAAGGGGACTTCACCAAAGGCGTGTACGTCTCCATTCCGCTGGATCTGTTCTCGTCAGGCCCAACCCGCAGCCGTGCGGCAATTGGCTGGACGCCGCTGACGCGTGACGGTGGTCAGCAGCTGGGTCGTAAATTCCAGCTGTACGACATGACCAGCGATAAGAACATCAACTTCAGATGATGCGTGAGTGCCCGGTAGCGTTACGCCTGCCGGGCACCTTACAAACGCCGCAACAGTCTCGCCGGGTTCCCGGCGTAAACCCCTTTCTCGGTGATGGACTTTGTCACCACGCTTCCCGCCCCAATCACCGCCCCATCGCAAATTGAGACAGCCAGAATGGTGGCCCCGCTGCCGATTGAAACGTCGTTGCCCACGCGAATGTGTCCCCAGCTGCGCCGGTCGGCATTGGGTTTACCGTCGCGGAACATATCGTTGGCGAACATCACCCCATGGCCAATGAAACAGCGCTCACCGACGGTGACGTACTCGCAGATGAAGGTATGGGACTGAATTTTGCTGTCAGCACCGATGTGCGAGTTAGCCTGGATTTCAACAAACGGGCCGATAAAGACGTTATCGCCCAGCGAACACTCATAAAGATTCGCGGGTTCGTAAATGACGACGTTTTCGCCGCAGACAACATGACGAATAGCCGCCTGGCGTTGCTCTGGCATACATCTCCTTAGACTGGCATCGACATAATATGGAGGGTGCTGGTTTGCGCCGCAGTGACGAAGAGAATGTCTTTGACATGTTTCAGCCCCTGCGCTTCGTAAAACCGGCGTGCGCGAGGGTTCTTTTCGAGGACTTCCAGCCACAGCAGATTTTCCGAACAGGCTTTTGCCTGGCGAATCACTTCCGCAAGGAGTTGCTCGCCGTAGCGGTGTCCTGTGGCATCCGGCAATAAATAGAGTTTATGCAGGAGCGTACCCGTCAGCCCCTCGGGCTCGATGGTCTGCTGGGTTGAGAATTTTGCGAATCCGACTGGCATTTGTGCGCTGGCAATGAGCCAGTAAGTGCCCGGCTGCATCAGGCTGTCTGCTATCGCCTGCGGCGCGTATTCCTGCTTAAGAAAGGCGGCAAGCTCTGTCTGGCTTTCCCATAGATGCCCAAAGTGATGCCGGTAGCTGGCATACCCCATTTCACTCAGCTGTTTTGCATCATCCAGGGTGGCGCGTTGAATGGTTAATTTCATCATCCCTTCGTCGAAATAAGCGTGTCACAATGCAACATGCCACAGCGCTGAACATAATATAAACAAAAAATATAGATCACCGTCACATTTTTGCGTTATACAGGAACCTCGCCCTGGAGAATGAGGTGCTCTATGACATCCCTGACTCGCCCGCGCGTTGAGTTTATCTCAACAATCCTCCAGACCGTGCTGAACCTCGGTCTGCTGAGCCTTGGCCTGATACTGGTCGTCTTTTTGGGAAAAGAGACGGTGCATCTGGCGGATGTGCTGTTCGCCCCTGAACAAACCAGCAAATATGAGCTGGTGGAAGGCCTGGTGGTCTACTTTCTCTACTTTGAGTTTATCGCGCTGATTGTGAAGTATTTCCAGTCGGGCTTTCACTTCCCGCTACGCTATTTTGTTTACATCGGGATCACCGCGATTGTGCGGCTGATCATCGTGGATCATACCTCCCCGCTCGACGTACTGATCTATTCGGCGGCGATCCTGCTGCTGGTGATCACGCTCTGGCTGTGCAATTCGAAACGGCTGAAACGGGAATAAAAAAAATGGCGGCCCGGAGGCCGCCTAACAACAGTCACAAGTTGGGTCAATACAATACGTCTAAAGTTGAGGGTTGCAGTGGCATAACAAATGAAACTTAACCTTTCACACCGCCCGCCGTCAGGCCATTCACCAGCCAGCGCTGCGCCAGCAGGAACACGACGGTGATAGGGATGGCGGAGAGTACAGCCGCCGCAGCAAAGTCGCCCCACAAATAGTTCTGCGGATTGAGATATTGCTGCATGCCGACGGCCAGCGTATAGCTGTTGACATCACGCAGCAACAGGGAAGCGACCGGCACTTCGGTGATGGCTGCGATAAACGACAGGATAAAGACCACCGCCAGGATCGGCACCGACAGCGGCAGAAGCACCAGACGGAATGCCTGCCACGGGGTCGCGCCATCCAGCGCCGCCGCTTCTTCCAGCGAGCCGTCAATGGTTTCGAAATACCCTTTGATGGTCCACACATGCAGCGCGATACCACCAAGATAGGCGAAGATGACGCCACCGTGGGTGTTCAGGCCGATAAACGGCACGTACTGGCCCAGTCGGTCAAACAAGGCATACAACGCCACCAGTGACAGTACCGCCGGGAACATCTGGAAAATCAGCATCCCTTTCAGCAGCGTGGCCTTACCCGGGAAACGCATACGGGCAAAGGCGTAAGCACAGGTCGTGGAGAGTGCGACAATTCCAATCGCGGTAATCCCGGCAATTTTCACCGAGTTCCACAGCCATAACAGCACCGGGAACGGCGGTGGCGTGACGCGGCCATCCGCGTGTTCAACGCTGAAGCCCAGCGCTAACTTCCAGTGCTCCCAGGATATTTCATCCGGGATCAGGCTCCCGGTCGCGAAGTTACCGGCACGCAGGGAGATGGCGATGACCATCAGCAGCGGGAACATGATTGCCGCGATAAAAATCAGCAGCCCTAAATGCGTCGCGAAGAGGCGCAGTTTCTGAGATTTGGGTTGGACCATAGACATATTCTGTGCCCTCCTTAGTCGAATTTCATGCGTGTTGCTTTCAGGTTCACAATCGCCAGAGCGCCAACCAGCAGGAAGATCAGGGTGGCAATCGCTGCCGCCAGACCGAAGTCCTGACCGCCGCCGCCTTCGAAGGCGATACGGTAGGTGTAGCTGACGAGCAGGTCGGTATAGCCTGCCGGCGTGGTGGTGCCAAGACGGTCAGGCCCACCGTTGGTCAACAGCTGAATCAGCACGAAGTTGTTAAAGTTGAAGGCAAAGCTGGCAATCATCAGCGGCGTCAGCGGTTTAATGAGCAGCGGCAGCGTAATCTTAAAGAAATTCTGGAACGGACCCGCGCCATCCATTGCCGAGGCTTCGTACAAATCGTCCGGAATCGCCTTCAGCAGGCCCATGCACAGGATCATCATGTACGGATAACCGAGCCAGGTGTTCACGATGATAATCATCGAGCGGGCGGTGATGGGGTCGCTGAACCAGGCCGGTTTGATGCCGAACAGCGCGCTCAGCATCATGTTGATTTCACCGAAGCTTTGGTTAAACAGCCCTTTGAAAATCAGAATCGAGATAAACGACGGGACGGCATACGGCAGAATAAGCAGCACGCGGTAAATGGCTTTCCCTTTCAGAGATTCCCACTGCACCAGACACGCCAGCACCATGCCCACGGCAACGGTCAGGATCACCGTCAGTATGGAGAACACTACGGTCCAGACAAAGATGGCGAAGAACGGTTTCTGGATCCCTTCGTCGGTGAAGACGCGGGTGAAGTTGTCCCAGCCTATCGTCACGGTGTAGCCCGGGCTGAGCTTGTCATCACCCCATTTGCCATCAGCCGTAATGGACTGGTAGAAACCAATGTCATTGTTTGGACGGTACTTCACGCCGCTCTGGTTGTTGGTCAGCGTGCCATCGTCCGCCAGCGTATAGAGCGGTTGTGTCCCGGAGAACTGGCGCAGTGAACTCATGGTCACTTTGCTTTCGTCCGGCAGTTGGGCGGTAAGCTGCGTCAGTGCCTGACGGTTCTGCGTAATGATGCGCAGGTTAGCGCGTTCGCCTTCCGGCAGGGCCGCAGCCTCTTTTAAGGCCAGCTTCTGCTCGCCGCCAAATTTGAAAGCGTCGGAGACATAATGTTTGCCGGTTTCTTCGTCAGTGAGTGCTAACTTCCACTCGCTGCCCGCAGGATACAGGCCGAAGTTAAAGGTTTTGCCCGCCTGATAAGAGCGGTCCATCAGCACCTGTTGGGCGCGTTCCTGCGCAAGCTGGTTGGTGCTGCTGTAGTTGGTAAACGCGATAGCAATGGTACAAATCAGCGGGAACAGGACAAACAGACCCATCCCGGCCACGCCCGGGTAAACATATCGCCAGGCATAGGCTTTACGGTTGGCGAAAATATACAGGCCAGCAGAGCTTAAAATCAGCGTCATGATGGCGAACAGATATTCCCCTTGTACGTACATTAAAACAACAAGGTAACCCACCAGCAGACACAGCAGACCCATTACAGACCACTTCAGGGCAGAGCTTTGCCACCAGTGTTTCTTTTTAATGACATCCATGGGGTTCTTCCTCTACAACACATTTTGTTCTCCCTCTCTCCGCAGGGGAGAGAGGGGATAAAAGCCTTACTTCGTGATACGACCCTGAGCATCTTTCAGCGCAGCATCAACCGTCTGACGACCGCTTGCTGCGTTGATGACGGCGGTACGGGTTGCGTACCAGAACGCTGCCATTTGTGGGATGTTCGGCATGATTTCGCCTTTCTGGGCGTTATCCATGGTTGCCGCGATACGTGGGTCTTTCGCCAGCTGATCCTGGAAGGATTTCAGCGCAACCGCACCCAGCGGTTTGTCCTTGTTCACTTCATCCAGACCCTGATCGGTCAGCAGGTAGTTTTCCAGGAACTCTTTCGCCAGCTCTTTGTTCGGGCTGGCAGCGTTAATACCTGCGCTCAGCACGCCAACGAACGGTTTAGACGGCTTGCCTTTAAAGGTTGGCAGCAGGGTTACGCCGTAGTTGATTTTGCTCTTGTCGATGTTGGTCCAGGCCCACGGACCGTTGATGGTCATCGCGGTTTCGCCTTTGTTGAACGCCGCTTCTGCGATGGAGTAGTCGGTATCCGCGTTCATGTGTTTGTTCTTGATGAGGTCAACCAGGAAGGTCAGGCCTGCTTTCGCGCCAGCGTTGTCCACGCCCACGTCTTTCACGTCATATTTGCCGTTTTCAAATTTGAACGCGTAACCGCCGTCGGCAGCAATCAGCGGCCAGGTGAAGTACGGTTCCTGCAGGTTGAACATCAGCGCGCTCTTACCTTTCGCCTTCAGCTCTTTATCCAGTTTCGGGATCTCTTCCCAGGTTTTCGGTGGGTTGGGTACCAGGTCTTTGTTGTAAATCAGAGACAGCGCTTCTACCGCGATTGGGTAAGCGATGATCTTGCCGTTATAGCGAACGGCATCCCAGGTGAACGGGTACAGTTTGTCCTGGAAAGCTTTGTCCGGCGTCACTTCAGCCAGCAGACCCGACTGGGCGTAGCCACCGAAACGGTCATGTGCCCAGAAGATGATGTCCGGACCGTCACCCGTTGCAGCCACCTGCGGGAATTTCTCTTCCAGTTTGTCCGGGTGTTCAATGGTAACTTTGATACCGGTGTCTTTCTCGAATTTCTTGCCCACTTCGGCCAGGCCGTTATAGCCTTTATCGCCGTTAATCCAGATAACCAGCTTACCTTCTTCAATTTTGGCGAGAGCCGGTGCGGAAATCATCATTGCTGCAAGGGCGGACAATGCGAAAACGCGTGCGCCAGTCTTGATCTTCATATCTGCCATCCTTTTTTGGTGATGTGCTCGTGGATACACTGAGGTGGTTCAACGTGACTCAGTCTCCTTATTTGACATCCTCTTTCCATCCTCCCAACCCCTACGCCCCACCCCCCGTTTGTGTGATCTCCGTTACATAAATTTAAGTTATGAGTGCTGGCGCACATAAAAACACAGTGAATTTTGCAGGTGGCTTCACGAATTTCGCCTCAGCCCTCCAGCGGCGGTCGCAGAGCCTGCTCTCTCATCCTCCCGCCTCCTCCCCCATAAAAAAGCCGGGGGGTGGAGGATTCACGAAAGTAATGGATACCCCATAGTGAACTTATCTTGAATGTTTCTGTCGGTGACAGGTTGTAACGAAGGGAGAAGGGCATGGCGAGCGTACAGCTGCGTAATGTAACGAAAGCCTGGGGTGACGTTGTGGTGTCGAAAGACATCAATCTGGACATCCACGAAGGTGAATTCGTGGTATTTGTCGGCCCATCTGGCTGCGGTAAATCAACTCTGCTGCGTATGATTGCCGGTCTTGAAACCATCACCAGCGGCGATTTGCTGATTGGTGATACCCGAATGAATGACATTCCGCCTGCCGAACGTGGCGTCGGCATGGTTTTCCAGTCTTATGCACTCTATCCCCACCTTTCCGTAGCCGAGAACATGTCCTTCGGTCTGAAGCTGGCGGGCGCGAAAAAAGAGGTGATTAACCAGCGCGTCACGCAGGTGGCGGAAGTGTTACAGCTGGCACACCTGCTTGAGCGTAAACCAAAAGCCCTTTCCGGTGGTCAGCGTCAGCGTGTGGCAATTGGCCGTACGCTGGTCGCCGAACCGCGCGTGTTCCTGCTCGATGAACCGCTTTCTAACCTGGATGCCGCCCTGCGCGTCCAGATGCGTATCGAAATCTCCCGTCTGCACAAACGTCTTGGCCGCACGATGATTTACGTCACCCACGATCAGGTCGAAGCGATGACGCTGGCCGACAAAATTGTGGTGCTGGACGCCGGTCGCGTGGCGCAGGTGGGTAAACCGCTGGAGCTTTATCACTACCCGGCAGACCGCTTTGTTGCGGGCTTTATTGGCTCGCCAAAGATGAACTTCCTGCCCGTCAAAGTGACCGCGACAGCCATTGAACAGGTACAGGTGGAGCTGCCAAACCGTCAGCAAGTGTGGCTGCCGGTCGACAGCGCCAACGTACAGGTGGGGGCCAATATGTCCCTCGGTATTCGTCCTGAGCATTTACTGCCGAGCCACATCGCCGATGTGACGCTGGAAGGTGACGTTCAGGTCGTCGAACAACTTGGTCACGAAACACAGATTCATATCCAGATCCCCGCCATCCGTCAGAACCTGGTCTACCGCCAGAATGACGTGGTGTTGGTAGAAGAGGGTGCCACATTCGCTATCGGTTTGCCGCCAGAGCGTTGCCATCTGTTCCGTGAGGATGGCACCGCATGTCGTCGGTTGCACAAAGAGCCAGGCGTTTAAGCATTCCAATTACAAAGAAAAGCAATGATCTCAGGAGATAGAATGATGATTACTCTGCGCAAACTTCCTCTGGCAATCGCCGTGACGGCAGGCATTTTGTCTGCACACGCGGGTGCCGTGGACTTTAAAGGTTATGCTCGTTCTGGCATTGGCTGGACCGGGAGTGGCGGTGAACAACAATGTTTCCAGGCAACCGGTGCACAAAGTAAATACCGTCTCGGTAACGAATGTGAAACCTACGCCGAACTGAAACTGGGTCAGGAAGTGTGGAAAGAGGGCGATAAGAGCTTCTATTTCGACACTAACGTTGCGTATTCCGTTTCTCAGCAGAATGACTGGGAATCCACCAGCCCGGCCTTCCGTGAAGCAAACGTGCAGGGTAAAAACCTGATTGAATGGCTGCCAGGCTCCACCATCTGGGCCGGTAAGCGTTTCTATCAGCGTCATGACGTCCACATGATCGACTTCTACTACTGGGATATCTCTGGTCCTGGTGCGGGTATCGAAAACATCGATCTGGGCTTCGGTAAACTGTCTCTGGCCGCGACCCGTTCTTCTGAGTCCGGCGGTTCTGCAACCTTCGCCGATCGTGATGCGAACGGCGATCGTATTTATGACAACGTAGTACCAAACGATGTCTTCGACGTCCGTCTGGCCGGCCTGGAAACCAACCCGGGTGGTACACTGGAACTGGGTGTTGACTATGGTCACACCAACATTCCTGACGACTACTATCTGCAGCCTGGCGCCTCTAAAGATGGCTGGCTGTTCACCGCTGAACACACCCAGAGCATGTTGAAAGGCTTCAACAAGTTCGTGCTGCAGTACGGTACGGACTCCATGACCTCTAACGGCAAAGGTATTCCGCAGGGCGGTAGCATTGATAACGACGGTTCCATGTGGCGTGTGCTGGACCACGGTGCAATCACCCTGGCAGACCGTTGGGACCTGATGTACGTCGGTATGTACCAGAATATCGATCGTGACAACAACAATGGTACAGAGTGGTGGACTGTCGGCGTGCGTCCAATGTTCAAATGGACGCCAATCATGAGCACCCTGCTTGAAGTGGGCTACGACAACGTTAAGTCTCAGAAAACTGACGAGAAAAACAGCCAATACAAAATCACCCTGGCACAGCAATGGCAGGCAGGCGACAGCATCTGGTCTCGCCCGGCTATCCGTGTCTTCGCAACCTACGCGAAGTGGGATGAGAAATGGGGCTATGCGAACAACGACTCAGGCGCAGGTTACACCTCTGGCGTAGCGTATAGCGACACTTCCGCGAAAACCTTCAGCCGTGGCGACTCCGACGAGTGGACCTTCGGTGCCCAGATGGAAATCTGGTGGTAATTCGGTAGACCTGACGTAATGACCTAAAAAGAGGGGCGTAAGCCCCTCTATCCTTAGGGTGCTGCGCGCTATTGCCTGGCCACCGCAGTGCTCACGCTATCAGAGGTAATAACAATGAAAATGAAGAAAAGTCTCGTCGCGCTGTGCCTCTCTGCGGGGCTGCTGGCCTGTGTTCCGGCGATCACCTTCGCAGATGTCAATTTCGTGCCACAAAATACCAGCGCTGCGCCTGCCATCCCGGCGGCGGCGCTCCAGCAACTGACCTGGACGCCGGTTGACCAATCCAAAACCCAGTCAACCCAACTTTCTGCGGCAGGCCAACAGCTTAACGTGCCGGGGATTGCCGGTCCGGTTGCCGCTTTCAGCGTCCCGGCCAATATTGGTGAGCTGACCCTGACGCTGACCAGCGAAGTAAGCAAGCAGACCAGCGTATTTGCGCCTAACGTCCTGATTCTGGACCAAAACCTGACGCCATCTGCCTTCTTCCCGAGCGACTATTTTGGCTACCAGGAACCTGGCGTCATGAGCGCTGACCGCCTCGAAGGCAAAATGCGCCTGACGCCTGCTCTGGGACAGCAGAAGATTTATGTCCTGGTCTTCACCACGGACAAAGATTTGCAGCAGACCACTAAGCTCACCGACCCGGCAAAAGCCTATGCCAAAGGAACCGGTAACTCTGTTCCGGATATCCCGGATCCGTTAGCGCGTCATGTCACCGACGGGTTGCTGAAGCTGAAAGTCTCAACAAACAGTGCTTCCAGCGTACTGGTTGGCCCTCTGTTTGGTTCATCCGGTACAGGCCCGGTCACGGTGGGGAACACTGCTGCGCCTGTGTATGCCGCACCCGTTGCTACGGCGGCGGCTCCGGCTGCAACCGCAGCCCCAGCTCCGGCGAAGAAAGCCGAGCCGGTACTGAACGACACCGAAGAATACTTCAATAACGCCATTAAGCAGGCGGTGAAGCGCGGCGATGTCGACAAAGCGCTGAAACTGCTTGATGAAGCCGAACGTTTAGGTTCAACCACTGCCCGTTCCACCTTTATCAGCAGTGTAAAAGGCAAGGGGTAACCGTTTCCCCACAGTGCTGATTTGTTAGTAGTTTAGTGCGCCTGAGTGGGCGCACTTTTTTTGGTGTCACACGGGCTGTTGCGCTCTTGTTGCGATCGTGATCGTTAAATAACGTTTGGCCCCCCTCAATCCGCTTTTCTGCGATACAATGCCATTACGTTATGTATCGGAGAGTCTGGCATGTCACACCCCGCGCTAACGCAACTGCGTGCGCTGCGCTATTTCGACCAAATACCTGCGCTTGACCCGGAGCAACTGGACTGGCTGCTGCTGGAAGATTCCATGACTAAACGTTTCGAGCAGCAGGGCAAAACCGTTACGGTGACCCTGGTTCAGGAAGGGTTTGTCTCTTGCGCTGAGATCGCCTCTGAGCTGCCCCTGTTGCCGCAGGAAGAACGCTACTGGCTGCGCGAAATATTACTCTGTGCAGACGGTGAGCCATGGCTTGCCGGACGAACGGTTGTTCCCGAGTCCACCCTTTCCGGGCCAGAGCTGGCGCTACAACGGCTGGGGAATACGCCGCTGGGGCGCTATCTTTTCACGTCGTCCGAGCTTACCCGGGATTTTATTGAGATTGGTCGCGATGCCGAACTGTGGGGGCGTCGTTCCCGCCTTCGCCTGAGCGGTAAGCCGTTAATACTGACGGAGCTTTTTTTACCGGCATCGCCGTTGTACTAAGAGGAAGAAAAAATGGAGTGGAGCCTGACGCAGAATAAGCTGTTGGCTTATCACCGCTTGATGCGTACAGATAAACCCATCGGCGCGCTGCTGTTGCTGTGGCCGACCCTCTGGGCGCTATGGGTAGCAACACCAGGGGTACCGCCGCTGTGGATCCTGGGGGTGTTCATTGCAGGCGTCTGGCTGATGCGTGCGGCGGGCTGCGTGGTCAATGACTATGCGGATCGTAAATTTGACGGGCACGTAAAACGTACGGCCCATCGTCCGTTGCCCAGCGGGCAAGTGACCGAGAAAGAGGCCCGTACGCTGTTTATCGTACTGGTGCTGCTCTCTTTCCTGCTGGTGTTAACCCTGAACACCATGACCATTCTGCTTTCAGTTGCGGCCCTGGCTCTGGCCTGGGTTTATCCGTTCATGAAGCGCTACACCCACCTGCCTCAGGTGGTGCTGGGCGCGGCGTTTGGCTGGTCGATCCCGATGGCGTTTGCGGCGGTGAGTGAGTCCGTCCCGTTAAGCTGCTGGCTGATGTTCCTTGCGAACATTCTCTGGGCCGTGGCATACGACACGCAATACGCGATGGTTGACCGCGACGATGACCTGAAGATTGGCATTAAATCGACGGCGATCCTCTTCGGACGTCATGACAAGCTGATCATCGGTATCCTGCAGGTTGCGGTGCTGGCGTTAATGGTGACGATGGGTTACCTGAACGGGCTCAACTGGGCGTTTTACTGGGCCGTGCTGGTGGCGGGAATGCTGTTTGTCTACCAGCAGAAGCTGATTGCGAAACGTGAGCGTGAAGCCTGCTTCAAGGCGTTTATGAATAACAACTATGTCGGTCTGGTGCTGTTTTTAGGGCTGGCGATGAGCTACTTTTCGTAAAAAAACGGCAGCCAGAAGGCTGCCGTTTTTGTTTTCATCGCAGGTCATCAGACCGCTGCACGCTTCACTCGCCTTGCGTCGCACTTTCAATCGTTAAACGCACATCAGACGTGATCAGTTCGGCCAGCATCTGGTACACCTTCAGCGTCTCTTCCGGCTCGGCATCGCCCGTATCACTGATAAACCCTTCATCACGCAGCGTCAGCACCAGAGAGCTGAAGACCGCTTTGTCGAAGAATTCCGGGGCGTTAATCCCGTGCAGAACAGACAGGCGCTGTGCCAGCGTCCGGCTCTCTTTCTCGAGCGTACCGCGGTTAATGGACGGATTCGCGCTCAGCAACCAGAAGGTAATGGCGTAGCGCTGCAGGGTTTCGCGCGCGCCCGCCGCCAGCAGTTGCAGGGTACGGGACCGTGACGGATTGATATGCAGCTCGTCATTCGTGACGGTAATCAGCCCCTGACGACGCAGCTCTTCGGTCAGTTTATCCAGCTCAGTCGCCAGTTCGTCCTTGTCCCAGCGCAGGAACAGCTCCGCTTTCAGCATTGGATAGAGCGTTTCAACATGACGCAACAGCTCCTGACGCGAGATGCGACGATGCTGGGTGATGATGGCCGCCATGAGCGAGGGCAGCATCAGCATATGCGCGATGTTGTTGCGATAGTAAGTCATCAGCACCGCCTGCTCGCGCGGGAGAATGATGATGTCGCCGATGGTGTCCTTTTCGACTTCAAACTTGTTCATCTGCAGGGCATGCTCGATAAGCTCGCTTGCCGTGCTTACCGGTACGGTCGAATCCACCGAGTACGGCACGTTGCGCATCATGTCGAGATAGCAATCCAGCTGCTCCGTAAGCTGTTCACGGGTCAGTGAACGCTGACGAGAGGCCAGAAGCGCCGTACAGCACAGGTTCATGGCGTTTGCCGCACCGGCGTTGTTAATACGCACCATCAGTTCAGAGGCGATGCTGTTGACCGTAGGCGTCAGCCAGGCCGGGCGAATCGCTTCGATAGGATCGATAGACTCGCGCCACTCCGGAACATGGTTGTTCAGGTAGGTCATCAGCGGCATCGGCTCGCCAAAGTTGACGTAGCCCTGGCCAAGGTTGCGTAACTTGCTCAGGCCGCGCAGCATCTGCGGCAGGCTCTCTTTCTCTTTGGTCGCACCGCGCAGCTCTTTGGCGTAGGTGCCCACTTCCATCACGTGTTCGTAGCCAATGTAGATGGGTACCAGGGTGATCGGGCGGGTTCCCCCGCGCAGCATCGCCTGAATGGTCATCGACAGCGTGCCGGTTTTAGGATCGAGCAGACGACCGGTACGGGAGCGACCCCCTTCCACGAAGTATTCAACGGAATAACCGCGGCTGAACAGCTCGCCAAGATATTCACGGAATACGGTGGAGTAGAGCTTGTTGCCCTTAAAGGTACGACGGATAAAGAACGCCCCCAGGCGGCGGAAAATCGGGCCGGCTGGCCAGAAGTTCAGGTTAATGCCGGCAGCGATGTGCGGCGGTACCAGACCCTGGTGATAGAGCACATAGGAGAGGAGCAGATAGTCCATGTGGCTGCGGTGGCAGGGGACATAGACAATCTCATGGCCATCATGGGCCAGCTGGCGTACGCGCTCGGCGTTATGAACGTTGATGCCCTGATAGAGGCGGTTCCACGTAAAGCCCAGAATACGATCGGAAAGACGAATCATCTCGTAAGAGAAGTTCGCGGCAATCTCCTCCATCAGTGCAATAGCGTTCTGCTGTGCTTTCTCATGGGAAATCTTTTTGCTACGCGCTTCGTCTTCAACGGCTCTGGCAATCGCTTTGGAGGCCAGCAGCTTGTTGAACAGGTCCTGACGTGCAGGAAGACGCGGGCCTACGGCAGCCAGACGCTGACGGGCGAAGTGCATACGCGCCACGCGCGCCAGTTTTTGCGCGATAATCTTGTCGGTGCCGTGCTCATCCGCCATACGGCGCAGCGAAACGGACGGGGAGAAACGCACGAAGCTGTCACGTCCCAGCCAGGAGACCGCGAAGAATTTCTGAATACCGTTAAGCATGCGCAGCGGCGGGTTCTCTTCACCTTTCTCTCTGCCCGGGCGGCGACCAAACATCACCGATACCGGCACCATCTGCACATCCAGACCCGGATTGCTGCGGTGCAGGTCGAGATAGTCGTGGAAAAGCTTAATGGACTCTTCCTTTGGCGTGTAATAGGTAAACACGCGCGGCCCGCCGTGAATGAACACATAGCGCGGCAGCAGAGTGCCGTCGACTTCGAGGGGTTCAAGCGGGTCAGGTAAATCATGCGCCAGACACTGGGCGCGAAGCGTCAGTAGGTCTGCCTTCGAGTTATAAGGCAAAACGTACATAATTGGGCGTGACGTATCGAGCCCCAATTCCAGCGCGGGTTCCGCTGGGATAGACTTGCTTTTTACCAGGACGCTTAATGGTAAATTAAGTAATTTGTAGTAAATTCGTGGCCAGCCGGACATAAACGATGTAAAGCCTCTGGTTAATAATGCAATTGCGGCGCAAGGATAACAGAAAGCGCGCAAAATTTCTGTTGTTACCCGTCATACTTCAGGCAGCAGCGAAACACGCTGCGCCTACTGTTACTGACGCTATTTTAATTAAAAGGTTCTTTTAATGGCCAATAATACCACTGGGTTAACCCGAATCATCAAAGCCGCCGGCTATTCATGGAAAGGTTTCCGTGCCGCGTGGGTCAATGAAGCCGCGTTTCGCCAGGAGGGCGTCGCCGCTATCATCGCGGTGATTATCGCCTGTTTCCTTGATGTTGATGCGATTACCCGCGTTTTGTTGATCGGCTCCGTGCTGTTGGTGATGATAGTGGAAATTCTCAATAGCGCTATTGAGGCCGTGGTGGACCGTATCGGCTCTGATTTCCATGAGCTCTCCGGCCGGGCGAAAGACATGGGGTCTGCTGCCGTATTGCTGGCGATTATCACTGCGGTCATCACCTGGGGCACGCTGCTTTGGTCACATTTCCGATAAGCCTCGAGAAATAATTAAGTCCCTGGTTTTTTGTGCAGTTTTTGGTTCCAAAATCGCCTTTGACTGTATATACTCACAGCATAACTGTATATACACCCAGGGGGCGGAATGAAAGCGTTAACGACCAGGCAGCAAGAGGTGTTTGATCTCATCCGGGATCATATCGGCCAGACGGGTATGCCACCCACGCGTGCGGAGATCGCTCAGCGTCTGGGTTTCCGTTCTCCGAATGCTGCCGAAGAACACCTGAAAGCGCTGGCGCGTAAAGGCGTCATTGAGATTGTATCGGGCGCTTCGCGTGGCATCCGTCTGCTGGTGGAAGAAGAGACAGGCATTCCGCTGGTGGGCCGTGTCGCGGCAGGTGAACCTTTGCTGGCACAACAGCATATTGAAGGTCACTACCAGGTTGACCCGGGCATGTTTAAACCGAGCGCAGATTTCCTGCTGCGCGTCAGCGGCATGTCGATGAAAGATATCGGTATTCTGGACGGCGATCTGCTCGCAGTTCATAAAACCCAGGACGTGCGCAACGGGCAAGTTGTGGTCGCGCGTATTGACGATGAAGTTACCGTTAAGCGTCTGAAAAAGCAGGGTAACACCGTCCAGTTACTGCCTGAAAACAACGAGTTCTCCCCGATTGTGGTGGATCTCCGCGAACATAACTTCTCTATTGAAGGGCTGGCTGTTGGGGTTATCCGCAACGGTGAATGGCTGTAATCATGTCATAACAGGCTACGGACCTGCCGTAGCCTGATTCAATCTCCACTGCCGGTATTTTTCATGTCACTGCTGACGACATCAGATAAGGCATTGTGGCGTCTTGCACTGCCAATGATTTTTTCCAACATCACCGTCCCTCTGCTGGGACTGGTAGACACGGCTGTTATTGGTCATCTGGATTCCCCCGTTTATCTGGGCGGCGTCGCGATCGGCGCGACGGCAACCAGCTTCCTTTTTATGCTGCTGCTCTTTTTGCGCATGAGTACCACCGGGCTTACGGCTCAGGCGTACGGCGCAAAAGATCCGTTGCGTCTGGCGCGTGCGCTGGTACAACCCTTGATCCTTGCCCTGGGCGCGGGTGCGCTGATCGTGGTGTTGCGCACGCCACTGATTGATCTGGCGCTGCATGTCGTTGGCGGGAGCGAGGCGGTACTTGAGCAGGCGCGGCGCTTCCTTGAAATTCGCTGGCTCAGCGCGCCCGCATCACTGGCGAACCTGGTTCTGCTTGGCTGGTTACTCGGCGTGCAGTATGCCCGTGCGCCAGTCATTCTGCTGGTGGCAGGCAATCTTCTCAACATCGTGCTTGATGTCTGGCTGGTGATGGGTCTGCATATGAACGTGCAGGGCGCCTCGCTGGCGACGGCAATTGCAGAATACGGTACCTTTTTCATCGGCCTGTGGATGGTCTGGCGCGTGCTGGCCCTGCGCGGTATCTCGCTTGCGATGCTCAAAACCGCGTGGCGCGGTAATATCCGCACGCTGCTGGCGCTCAACCGCGACATTATGCTGCGCTCGTTACTGCTTCAGCTCTGCTTTGGCGCGCTGACGGTCTTTGGGGCGCGACTTGGGCCGGAGATCGTCGCGGTTAATGCGGTCCTGATGACGCTGCTGACCTTTACCGCGTATGCGCTGGATGGCTTTGCCTATGCCGTTGAAGCCCATTCCGGGCAAGCGTATGGCGCACGCGAAAGCGGCCAGCTCCGCGAGGTGTGGCGGGCCGCCTGTCGTCAGTCAGGCCTGGTGGCGCTGGCGTTTGCACTCATTTACGCCTGTCTGGGTGAACAGATCGTTGCCTTACTTACCTCCCTCCCATCGCTGCGCGAACTGGCGAGTCACTATCTCTTCTGGCAGGCAATCTTACCGGTGGTGGGCGTGTGGTGTTATCTGCTGGACGGCATGTTTATTGGCGCGACGCGAGGTGCGGAGATGCGCAATAGCATGGCGGTCGCTGCGGCGGGATTTGGTCTGACGTTGCTGACGCTGCCGTATCTGGACAACCACGGTTTGTGGCTGGCTCTGGCGGTTTTCCTCGCGTTACGTGGCCTGTCGCTGGCCTTTATCTGGCATCGTCACTGGCGAAATAACACCTGGCTGCCTTCCCGCCACGATATATCGTGACGGTTAAAGATTCCGAATATAAAAACAACTGCCGGATCCTTAACTACAATAATAATCACGTCCAGCAGAAAAGAACGAAGCGGACGAAACTTACAGACGCTTAACACGAGGACACGATTATGAATAAAGACGAAATCGGCGGCAACTGGAAGCAGTTCAAAGGTAAAGCGAAAGAACAGTGGGGTAAGCTGACGGATGATGATATGACCATCATCGAAGGTAAACGCGATCAGCTGGTGGGTAAAATTCAGGAACGTTACGGCTACGAGAAAGATCGTGCTGAAAACGAAGTGAAAGACTGGGAAACCCGTAACGATTATCGCTGGTAATCCTTTACTCCCCCTGAGGGCGGCTTTGGGCCGCCTTTTCTTTTGCCGTTAACGCGGCTTTTTCTTCACCAGTACCGAATGGTCGTGCTGGCACTCATCCTGGTGTCGACAGGCTTCTACCTCTACGCAGGCTGAGCACAGGCCGTGCGCTTCAATCACGTTATGACGCAACGCAAAGCCCATTTTGGCTGCCAGCGTATGCATAATATCTTCAACGCCTTCCGCACCTTCTTCCTTCACGCTGCCGCAGCGATCGCAGATAAACATGGCCGACGTATGGGTTGGCTGATCGAACAGATGGCACAGCACATAGCTGTTTGTCGATTCAACTTTATGCACAAAGCCCTGTTCCAGCAGGAAATCCAGCGCGCGGTACACCGTTGGCGGTTTAGCCTGTGGCTCGCTTTCGCGCAGCAGATCAAGCAGATCGTACGCGCTGATCGCGCCCTGCTGCAGGCTCATCAAACGTAATACTTCAAGGCGCTGCGGAGTCAGGCGCACATTGCGTTGCACGCACAGCTTTTCTGCCTGCGCTAACAGCTCTTTTGTGGACTTATCCATTTAGCACCCCGGATGTTATAGGCTGGAAAACCCCCACTTTATCATGTTCTGCTAAAAACACCGAGATCCGCCAGGCTGTGCTATACCTGACGCAACGCAATCCGGGGAATAAACGATGAAAAGACCTGACTGTATTCGACACTGGCGCGAGGTAGAAGGCGCAGATGACTCAACCTATCCCGACAGTAGTGAACGCTTTGCCATTGGCGCACCGCTGGCGCGTAAGCTCGGCCTTGGACGCATTGGTATACACCATGAGCGTTTACCGCCAGGCCGACGGACCTCTTATCCACATGCTGAAAGCGACGAAGAAGAGTTTATCTACGTGCTTGAAGGCTACCCTGAAGCCTGGATTAACGGATATTTATGGAAACTTGAACCTGGCGACAGCGTGGGCTTTCCCGCCGGAACCGGGGTCTGTCATACCTTCATCAACAACACCGACGAAGAGGTACGGCTCCTGGTGGTGGGTGAGGCCAACAAGAAGCATAACCGTATCTATTACCCGCTTAATCCGGAGTACGCCGCCACGCGCGACGATCGCTGGGTAGACCACCCTCCTCAGTTTTTTGGACCGCACGATGGAAAACCTGGGAAAAAATAATTTCCTCTTCTATAAATATTGAGGGCCGTCACAAATAACAACAGGCCTGGCGAGAATTTAACTTAAGGAAATAGCGGGTCTTTTTGCACTTATTCACAGCAATAGTTCGTTCCTGTTTGGGAGATAACAGACAGGGGTTATTTAATAACAGACTATAAGACGAGCATACTGTGAAAAAACATTTTAAATTTTCGGTGGTTAGCATCGCTGTCTCCTTGTTTATGGCAAATCAGGCGGGAGCAGCCAATACCTGGACAGAATCACGTAGCGACGCCATGGGGGGCACGGGTGTCGCGGCCGGAAACTATGGCAGCGGGGCGTTAATCAACCCTGCGCTACTGGCGAAGGCGAAACCGGACGACGATGTGACGGTCATTTTACCGTCCGCTGGCGTGCAGGTGACCGATGAAGACAATCTTCAGGATGAGATTGATACCATCAACGATAAAATCAACCATTACAAAGACGTGGTTGATAACCTTACACCGATTGAGATCATTACCAACCCGTTAGGTTCCATCAACCAGTTCCAGGGCGCGGCGAAAGATCTCGCCGATGAGCTGGATTATCTCAAGGGCAAAACGGCACGCGCCACGGCGGGTGCGGGGATAGCCGTCAGTATTCCTAACGATGTCCTTTCCGTGGCCTTTATGGCTAAAGGCTATGCCCACGGACGCGTCAGTTCTTCTATTGATCAGCAAGATATTGATTACCTGCGCGGTATTCAACGCAGCGATGCGGTGGCTGCCGGCGTTGCACTGGACGCTGCGCTGAACGGC
Organism: Enterobacter sp. RCC_40; assembly: GCF_041360735.1. Lineage (NCBI taxonomy): Bacteria > Pseudomonadati > Pseudomonadota > Gammaproteobacteria > Enterobacterales > Enterobacteriaceae > Enterobacter > Enterobacter sp. RCC_40. The sequence goes on along the minus strand of NZ_JBFUPR010000009.1, from coordinate 71,710 downwards.
ACCGATCAAATCACGAAAAACCTCAACTCAACGGCGTCTGGCCGGGCGGCAATTGTCTCCGACTATGGTATCGCGGTGGCGCGTCAGTTCGAGCTTGGCGGTGTTCCGGTGTCTGTTGGCGTCACTCCAAAACTGCAAAAGACCTGGGTTTATAACTACACCACCTCCATTTACGATTATGACAGCAACAAGTGGAACGACAGTCGCTACCGTACTGACGACACCGGCTTTAACGTTGATGCCGGTATCGCGGCCGATTTTGGTGAGCACTGGACGGTCGGCGTGAGCGGGCAAAACCTGATGTCACGCGATATCGACACCAAAGACATTCGCATCCGTAACGGGCGCACGGGGGAGGTGGTGAGCTATAAAGATACCTACCAGATCCGCCCTCTGGTTACCGCGGGTGCCGCCTGGCATAACGATCTGGTGACGTTAACCGCCGATGGCGATCTGACGGAAACCAAAGGCTTCAAAAGCGAAGACACTTCTCAGTATGTTGGCGTAGGCGCCGAAGTGACGCCGCTGAACTGGCTGGCGGTGCGTGCGGGTTTCCGTGCTGACATGAAAGGTAACGACAGCAATGTCTTTACTGGCGGTGTCGGTTTTGCACCGTTTAACACGGTCCATGTCGACCTGATGGGCCTGTACGGTGAAGACGAGACCTGGGGCGCAGGCGCCCAGCTGAGCATGACCTTCTAAAGTGCACCGGAGGCGCTGCGCCTCCGGCTTTTCTTTGTGCTATAGTAGCGCCCCCTTTTCACCAGATGCTTAAAACTTCGCCATGTCGTCAGAATTACAGACTGCTGTCCCTGCATACCGTTTCTCCATTGCGCCGATGCTCGACTGGACGGACAGACACTGTCGCTACTTCCTGCGTCAGCTCTCCCGCCATACGCTGCTGTACACCGAAATGGTGACCACCGGAGCAATTATTCACGGAAAGGGCGACTATCTGGCCTACAGCGAAGAAGAGCATCCGGTTGCTCTGCAGCTTGGCGGTAGCGATCCCGCTGCGCTGGCGCAATGTGCGAAGCTTGCAGAAGCGCGCGGCTATGACGAAATTAACCTTAACGTTGGCTGTCCGTCCGATCGTGTGCAGAACGGCATGTTCGGCGCGTGTCTGATGGGCAATGCATCCCTGGTGGCAGACTGCATCAAGGCGATGCGCGATGTGGTTTCCATTCCGGTGACGGTCAAGACCCGTATCGGCATTGACGACCAGGACAGCTACGAATTTCTCTGCGATTTTATCAATACGGTCTCCGGGAAAGGTGAGTGCGAGATGTTTATCATCCATGCGCGTAAAGCCTGGCTCTCCGGACTTAGCCCGAAAGAGAACCGTGAAATCCCGCCGCTGGACTACCCGCGCGTGTACCAGCTAAAACGTGACTTCCCGCAGCTCACGATGTCGATCAACGGCGGCATTAAATCGCTGGAAGAGGCCAAAACACACCTGGAGCATATGGATGGCGTAATGGTCGGGCGCGAGGCGTATCAAAATCCAGGCATTCTGGCGACGGTCGACAGGGAAATCTTTGGCGTTGAAGGCGCAGATACCGACCCGGTGGCCGTGGTACGCGCCATGTATCCCTACATTGAGCGTGAGCTGAGTAACGGGACGTACCTTGGTCATATCACCCGTCATATGCTGGGCCTGTTCCAGGGGATCCCGGGAGCACGCCAGTGGCGTCGCTACCTTAGCGAGAACGCGCATAAAGCCGGTGCAGACATCGAGGTGCTGGAACACGCGCTACGTCTGGTCGCTGATAAGCGATAATTTTCGCTAAAAGATCGTCAAATTCACCACGCCTCGCACACCCGTGCGGGGCGTTTTGCTTTAAGAACAGCGGGTTATGGTTGGCATGATTCTTGTAATGATCGCTGTATCATTCGGGAACGCGTGGGAGAGCACCATGTTAGAACTACTTTTTGTGATTGGCTTTTTTGTCATGCTGATGATGACGGGGATTTCCCTGCTCGGGATTCTGGCGGCTATCGTCGTGGCGACGGTGGTCATGTTTATCGGGGGATTATTTGCCCTGACGCTGAAGCTCCTGCCGTGGCTGCTGCTGGCCATTGCCGTGGTGTGGGTGATACGGGCAATTAAATCACCAAAACTGCCCACTTATCAGCGCAATAACCGTTTTCGTTACTAAGGTATTGAGGTGTTCGTCACATACCTGCAACTTTTCCGGCAGCATTGCTTAGAACAGAATAGGATTTACTTATCGAATCTGTCACTATGACTGCCGCTAAAGAATTCATCGAGCTGTACCCTACATACAGCCGAACTAAAAAAAAGAAAGGGCTTCCCACGGGAAGCCCAATTTCTTTTTAGGGGTCAGGGAATTAACAGACTTGAACCCTGTGTCGCTCTGCTCTCCAGCACCTCATGTGCACGCCTGGCATCGGTTAGCGCGTATTTCTGCGCCTCCGCCACATCCACTTTAATCACGCCGCTGGCGATCAGCGAAAAGAGCTCGTTGCTGGCCTCGATCAGCTCTTCCCGGTTAGTGATATACCCCTGCAGGGAAGGGCGAGTCACATACAGCGACCCTTTCTGGTTGAGAATGCCAAGATTAATGCCGGTCACGGCGCCCGAGGCGTTGCCGAAGCTCACCATCAGCCCGCGACGCTGCAGACAATCCAGCGACGCCTCCCAGGTATCTTTACCCACCGAGTCATAAACCACGCGCACCTTTTTGCCGTTGGTTATCTCTTTGAGGCGCTCAGCAATGCTCTCTTCACGGTAGTTAATCACCTGCCAGGCGCCAGCCTGAAGCGCGCGCTGGGCTTTTTGCGCGCTGCCCACCGTGCCGATAAGTTTTGCACCGAGCGCTTTGGCCCACTGACAGGCGATCAGCCCCACGCCGCCCGCCGCGGCATGAAACAGGAACTGCTCGTCAGGTTTGATCTCATAGGTTTTGCGCAGCAGATAATAGACCGTGAGTCCTTTCAGGAATGAGGCAGCCGCTTGTTCAAACGAGATGGCATTTGGCAGAAGGGCGGCTTTATCGGCCGGCACGTTGTGCACGGAGCTGTAGGCACCCAGCGCGGATTGCGCGTACACCACGCGATCGCCCTCTTTAATATGCTTAACGGCACTGCCCACTTTGAGCACGACGCCTGCCGCTTCCGTTCCCAGTCCGCTTGGCATGGAGGGAGGCGGATAGAGACCGCCGCGAATATAGGTGTCGATGTAGTTAATGCCGATGGCTTTGTTTTCAACCTGAACTTCGTTTTCACCAGGCGCTGCGGGGGTAAACTCCACCGCGTTTAACACTTCTGGCCCACCATGTTTCTGGAATTCAATGCGCGTTGCCATGCTCCCTCCGTCAGAAAAATATGGTAATCTTTCGACCCACTCTTTATCTCGGTAACTCCATTCACTATGGCAGGAAACAAACCCTTCAACAAACAGACTGAACCTCGCGAGCGTGATTTCCAGGTCGCAGGATTAAAAGTCCCGCCGCACTCGATTGAAGCGGAACAGTCGGTGTTGGGCGGTTTAATGCTGGATAACGAACGCTGGGACGACGTCGCCGAGCGCGTGGTGTCCGAGGATTTCTATACCCGTCCGCACCGTCATATCTTTACCGAAATGGCACGTCTGCAGGAGTCGGGCAGCCCGATTGACCTTATCACGCTCGCGGAATCGCTGGAGCGTCAGGGGCAACTGGACAGCGTGGGTGGGTTTGCTTACCTGGCGGAACTGTCAAAAAACACGCCAAGTGCGGCGAATATCAGCGCTTATGCCGATATTGTGCGCGAACGTGCAGTTGTTCGTGAGATGATCTCGGTGGCGAATGAGATCGCCGAAGCCGGTTTTGATCCGCAGGGGCGTACCAGCGAAGACCTGCTTGATCTGGCCGAGTCCCGCGTCTTTAAAATCGCGGAAAGCCGGGCAAACAAAGACGAAGGCCCGAAAAATATCGCTGATGTGCTTGATGCTACCGTCGCGCGTATTGAGCAACTGTTCCAGCAGCCGCACGACGGTGTCACCGGCGTGAACACCGGCTATGACGATCTCAATAAGAAAACCGCGGGTCTGCAGCCGTCAGATTTGATTATCGTTGCGGCGCGTCCCTCCATGGGTAAAACGACATTTGCGATGAACCTCGTCGAAAATGCGGCGATGTTGCAGGACAAGCCGGTTCTTATCTTCAGTCTTGAGATGCCATCAGAACAGATCATGATGCGTTCTCTGGCGTCGCTGTCGCGCGTGGATCAGACCCGTATCCGTACCGGCCAGCTCGACGATGAGGACTGGGCGCGTATCTCCGGCACCATGGGTATCCTGCTGGAAAAACGGAATATTTATATCGATGACTCCTCCGGCCTGACGCCGACGGAAGTGCGCTCCCGTGCGCGCCGTATCGCCCGTGAACATGGCGGCATTGGCCTTATCATGATTGACTACCTTCAGCTGATGCGCGTGCCGTCGCTGTCCGACAACCGTACGCTGGAAATCGCGGAGATTTCCCGCTCGCTCAAGGCGTTAGCCAAAGAGTTGCATGTGCCCGTGGTGGCGCTGTCGCAGCTTAACCGCTCCCTGGAACAACGTGCTGATAAGCGCCCGGTCAACTCCGACCTGCGTGAATCGGGCTCCATCGAGCAGGATGCCGACTTAATCATGTTCATCTACCGTGATGAGGTTTATCACGAGAACAGCGACCTGAAAGGGATCGCCGAAATTATTATTGGTAAACAACGTAACGGCCCTATCGGTACGGTACGTCTGACCTTTAACGGACAGTGGTCGCGTTTCGACAACTACGCCGGTCCTCAATATGATGATGAGTAATTTCTAAGGAATTCAAATGCAAGCGGCAACTGTGGTCATTAACCGCCGCGCTCTGCGACACAACCTGCAACGTCTGCGTGAACTGGCTCCCGCCAGTAAACTCGTTGCAGTCGTGAAAGCGAACGCTTACGGACACGGTCTTATTGAGACCGCGCGAACGCTCCCCGATGCCGACGCCTTTGGCGTCGCCCGTCTTGAAGAAGCCATCCGCCTGCGCGCGGGTGGGATCACTCAACCGATTTTGCTGCTGGAAGGCTTTTTTGAAGCGGCAGATCTGCCGACCATTGCTGCCCAGCATCTGCACACCGCGGTACATAACGAAGAACAACTCGCGGCGCTGGAAACCGCCGAGCTGAGTGAGCCTGTCACCGTCTGGATGAAGCTCGATACCGGCATGCACCGTCTTGGCGTGCGCCCGGAAAAGGCGGACGCGTTTTATCAGCGTCTGTGTCAGTGCAAAAACGTCCGTCAGCCGGTGAATATCGTGAGCCACTTTGCCCGTGCCGATGAACCCGAGTGTGGCGCGACCGAGCAGCAGCTGGATATTTTTAATACTTTCTGCGAAGGCAAGCCAGGAATGCGCTCCATTGCCGCGTCTGGCGGTATTTTGCTGTGGCCGCAGTCGCACTTCGACTGGGCGCGTCCAGGCATTATTCTTTACGGCGTCTCTCCGCTGGAGAACAGACCCTGGGGGCCGGATTTTGGTTTCCAGCCGGTAATGTCTCTTGTGTCCAACCTGATTGCCGTGCGCGATCACAAAGCGGGTGAGCCCGTGGGCTACGGCGGAACCTGGACCAGCGAGCGCGACACACGCCTTGGCGTGGTGGCGATGGGCTATGGCGACGGTTATCCCCGCGCTGCGCCGTCCGGCACGCCGGTACTGGTCAATGGCCGTGAAGCGAACATCGTGGGCCGCGTGGCGATGGACATGATCTGCATTGACCTCGGGCCAGATGCCCAGGATAAACCGGGTGATGACGTGGTGATGTGGGGTGAGGGTTTACCTGTTGAACGCATCGCTGAAATCACAAAAGTGAGTGCTTACGAACTTATCACGCGCCTGACATCAAGGGTTGCGATGAAGTACATCGATTAACAGACCTTTCCAGGGAGGGGTAATGTCACCATCCGAAATGGCCGCTTGTCTGGCTTATGCCCTCTCGGTCTGGCTGGCTGCCAGAAACAGTATTCACACGTGGTGGATAGGCATCATCGGCAGTGGGCTTTATGGCTGGGTCTTTTATTCGGTTCAGCTTTACGCTGACGTTACCCTGCAGCTCTTTTTCATCATCACCAGCATCACCGGCTGGGTGCACTGGCTCAAAGGTCATCGCGGGGAGGTATTGCCCGTTCGGCGTACCCGGCCCAGACATTTCTTTATCCTGCTCGCCTGCGCCCTGCTGGTGGCGGCGGGTTATGGCCTGATCTTGCATCGCTACACTAACGCCTGGGCCCCCTGGGTGGACTCCGTTATTTTGACATTCAGCGTGCTTGCACAGTTTATGTTAATGGGGCGACGCCTGGAGAACTGGTACGTCTGGCTGGCTGTAAACACGCTGGCGGTCCCGTTATATGCGATGAGAGATCTGCATTTGACCGCGGGTTTATATCTGGTGTTTTGGTTTAATGCCTGGCACGGTTTATATCAGTGGCGTAAGGAGATTCGCGCCCAGTGAAGCCTTATCGCGACGGTCTGGTTGTGGGCAAATTTGCGCCATTACACGTGGGGCATGAAGCGCTGATAAATGCTGCGCTGGCCCAGTGTGAGACGGTCTATATCATCAGTTATTCGCGTCCGGAAATCCCGGGTTATGACCCCGACAAGCGCCTTCACTGGTTAAGCGCGCGCTTCCCGCAATGTCATCACCTTGTGCTGACACCGGAGGTCATCGCGACCCATGCGCTTGAACCACTGCCGCATAATGATGCGGATGCCGATCTTCACCGGCATTACGTGGCAACGCTGTGTGAAAAAATACTTCACTGCCAGCCACAGGCCGTATTTACCGCCGAAGACTACGGCGACGGATTTGCGGCGGTGTTAAGCCAGCGTTTTGGCAAGCAGGTTACGCATGTCCGCCTCCAGCGTCCGAAGGGGCCTGATGCGCCCTCGGGAACCCTGATACGTTCTGACGTCCATCGCTACCGCACGATGATGTCCCCGGAGGTCTACCGTAGCTTTGTCTTTCGGATTTGTTTATTGGGGGGCGAATCGACAGGAAAAAGCACGCTTTCCCGCGCGCTGGCGACGACGCTCAACGCCCCATTTGTCGCCGAGTTTGGCCGAGAATATTGGGAAGAGAAGAATGGCGTGCTGGGATGCGACGATCTGCTGCATATTGCCCGCGAGCAGGTACGTCGTGAAGCGATGGCCAGCACGGCTCCCTTCCTGGTTTGCGATACCTCGCCCTTAACCACGCTGTTTTATATGCTCGACCAGTTTGGCAGCGCGCCACGCGAGCTAGAAGAATTAGCCGGGCGCGCATATTCTCTGGTGGTGCTCTGTGGCGATGAGTTTCCTTTTGTTCAGGATGGTACCCGTCAGGGGGCTGCATTCCGCCAGCGACAGCAGGCATGGTACATCCGCGCGTTAACAGACAGAAATATCCCCTATCTGTCTGTTTCTGGTTCGCTCGCTGAACGCATTGAACAGATTCGACGACATCTGCAGGAACGGATCTGATATCGCTCTCGATCTTCTGTCATATCCGGTTTATTGTTGAAATCCCTGCCTCATCGAATTCCGGAGAATCATCGCGTGTTTCAGAAAGTTGACGCCTATGCCGGCGACCCCATTCTCTCCTTAATGGAGCGTTTCAAAGAAGATCCTCGCAGCGACAAAGTTAACCTCAGTATTGGTTTGTATTACAACGAGGAGGGCATTATTCCTCAGCTGCAAGCTGTGGCAGAAGCGGAAGCGCGTCTTAACGCCGTCCCGCACGGGGCCTCGCTCTATCTGCCAATGGAAGGGTTAAACAGCTACCGCAACACCATTGCGCCGCTGCTGTTTGGTGCCGATCACGCCGTGCTGACACAAAAACGGGTGGCGACCATCCAGACGCTGGGTGGCTCGGGCGCATTAAAAGTTGGCGCTGACTTTCTGAAAAAATACTTCCCGGATTCTGGCGTGTGGGTCAGTGACCCGACGTGGGAAAACCACGTGGCGATTTTTGAGGGCGCGGGCTTTACGGTGCAGACCTATCCGTGGTTTGACAGCGAAACCAACGGCGTGCGCGTTGACGCGCTGCTGGAAAAACTGAATACGCTGCCGGAGCGCAGTATTGTTCTGCTGCATCCGTGCTGCCATAACCCGACCGGTGCAGACCTGACTAATACCCAGTGGGATGCGGTAATCGACGTGCTGAAGACGCGTAACCTGATCCCCTTCCTCGACATCGCCTATCAGGGCTTTGGCGCGGGCATGGAAGAAGATGCCTACGCTATCCGCGCCGTTGCCAGCGCCGGACTGCCTGCGCTGGTCAGCAACTCGTTCTCAAAAATCTTCTCCCTGTACGGTGAGCGCGTCGGCGGCCTGTCAGTGGTCTGTGAGGACGCTGAAGCGGCCGGGCGTGTGCTCGGACAGCTGAAGGCGACCGTGCGCCGCATTTACTCCAGCCCGCCAAACTTTGGTGCGCAGGTAGTCGCCACGGTGCTGGGTGACGATCGGCTGAAAGCGTCGTGGCTCGCCGAAGTGGAATCTATGCGCAAGCGCATCCTGACGATGCGTCAGGAGCTGGTCGACGTGCTGAAAGAGGCCGTCCCAGGGCATAATTTTGACTATCTGCTTAAGCAGCGTGGGATGTTCAGCTACACCGGCCTCAGCGCGGCTCAGGTCGATCGCCTGCGTGAAGAGTTCGGCGTCTACCTGATTTCCAGCGGCCGTATGTGCGTGGCGGGGCTTAATGCCAGCAACGTTCATCGTGTTGCGCAGGCGTTTGCTGCAGTGATGTAAGCACTCACTATCATCCCTCTCTCCCTGCGGGAGAGGGCCGAGTGAGAGCATCAGGACGCACAAAAATCTTGCCCGGTGGCGCTGCGTCTACCGGGCCTTCAGACCTCATCCGCGCTTTGTGATCTTCTTCTTTTTATTCAGCTTCATAAGTAAAAACTCCTTCCCTTCATCTCCCCCCGGGGTTATGGTCGGATAGTTTTTTGACCATTCACTCAAAATAAAACGATAACAAACTGAATATTCAGGGGAAAACATGCGCAAGATCACACTGGCGCTCAGCGCCGCCTGCTTATTGTTCTCGCTAAATAGTGCCGTCGTCGCGCGCGCTTCCGCACCGACGCCGCTTTACACCGGCACAACAGCCGCCATGCTTGCCGAGCAGGCACCTGTTCACTGGGTATCCGTAGCCCAAATCGAAAATAGCCTGTTAGGGCGCCCGCCAATGGCTGTAGGCTTTGATATCGACGATACGGTCCTGTTTTCCAGCCCGGGATTCTGGCGGGGCAAAAAAACCTACTCACCGGACAGCGAAGCGTATCTGAAGAACCCCGAGTTCTGGGAAAAGATGAATAACGGCTGGGACGAGTTCAGCATTCCTAAAGAGGTGGCGCGCGCGCTTATCGCCATGCACGTTAAACGCGGTGACAGCATTTACTTTGTGACCGGACGCAGCCAGACCAAAACCGAAACCGTCTCTAAAACGCTGCAGGATGATTTTCAGATCCCGGCTTCCAGCATGAATCCGGTTATTTTTGCCGGCGACAAACCCGGCCAAAACACCAAAACCCAATGGCTGGAACAGAAGAACATCAAAGTCTTCTATGGCGATTCAGATAACGATATCACCGCCGCGCATGACGTCGGAGCCAGAGGGATCAGGGTGTTACGCGCCTCAAACTCTACGTATCGACCGTTGCCCATGGCCGGAAAGTTTGGCGAAGAAGTGATTGTTAATTCTGAGTATTAACCGCCGGGCGGCGAGGCTGCCTCTTTTTTAATCAAATCTCGCCGCTGTGGGTTTTACCTTTCGCTTTCTTGCTGCACACTTAGAAAGATTCATCTTTCATAACGGAGCAGCACATGTGGTATCAACAGACCCTGACCTTAAGCGCGAAACCTCGTGGATTTCATCTGGTGACTGATGAAGTCATTGAGCAAATTCGCGACCTCTCGCGCATCAGGACGGGGTTACTGCATCTGCTGCTTCAGCACACGTCAGCCTCTCTCACGCTTAATGAAAATTGCGATCCCACCGTCCGGTCTGACATGGAGCAGCATTTTCTCAAAACCGTTCCGGACAACGCCCCTTATGAACACGACTATGAGGGAGCAGATGACATGCCGTCGCATATCAAATCCTCTCTGCTGGGCGTATCGCTGATGCTGCCGGTGCACAATGGTCGGTTACTGCTGGGAACGTGGCAAGGGATCTGGCTGGGAGAACATCGTATTCACGGTGGTTCGCGTAAAATTATCGCAACGCTACAAGGGGAATAAAGATGACAATTTCGGAGCTACTTCAGTACTGCATGAGTAAACCTGGCGCGGAGCAAAGCGTTCACAGCGACTGGAAAGCCACGCAGATTAAAGTGGGGGATATTCTGTTTGCGATGGTGAAAGAGGTTGAGGGTCGCCCGGCGGCGTCGCTGAAAACCAGCCCGGAACTGGCGGAGCTGTTACGCCAGCAGCACCATGACGTCCGGCCAAGCAAGCATCTCAACAAAGCGCACTGGAGCACCGTTTATCTCGACGGTTCACTGCCGGGTTCGCAAATTTACTATCTGGTGGACGCGTCTTATCAGCAGGCGGTAGAGCTGCTGCCGGAAGCGACCCGACAGCAACTCTCCGTGTGACAATTACAGCAACGGTTTGAGGAAGCGCGCGGTGTGCGAGGCTTCGCACTCTGCAACGGTCTCTGGCGTACCGGAGACGAGGATTTCACCGCCGCCGCTGCCGCCTTCCGGGCCGAGATCGACAATCCAGTCCGCGGTTTTAATCACGTCCAGGTTGTGTTCAATGACCACAATCGTGTTGCCCTGATCGCGAAGCTGATGCAGAACATCAAGCAGCTGCTGGATATCGGCAAAGTGCAGACCGGTGGTCGGCTCATCGAGAATGTACAGCGTCTGGCCGGTACCGCGTTTGGAGAGCTCACGCGCCAGCTTCACGCGCTGTGCTTCACCGCCAGACAGCGTGGTGGCAGACTGCCCCAGACGAATATAGGTCAGGCCCACATCCATTAGCGTCTGCAGCTTACGCGCCAGCGCAGGGACCGCGTCAAAGAACTCACGCGCCTCTTCGATGGTCATATCCAGCACTTCGTGGATGGTTTTGCCTTTGTACTTAATCTCCAGCGTTTCGCGGTTATAGCGTTTGCCTTTGCACTGGTCGCACGGTACGTAAATATCCGGCAGGAAGTGCATCTCAACCTTGATAACCCCGTCGCCCTGGCACGCCTCACAGCGTCCGCCGCGCACGTTAAAGCTGAAACGTCCTGGCGTATACCCGCGTGAACGCGCTTCCGGCACACCTGCAAACAGTTCACGTACGGGTGTGAACACGCCCGTATAGGTGGCAGGGTTGGAACGCGGAGTCCGCCCGATTGGACTCTGATCGATATCGATCACTTTATCGAAATGCTCCAGCCCCTGGATGTCACGGTACGGCGCCGGTTCGGCCAGCGTCGCGCCGTTCAGCTGCGTCTGCGCAATCGGGAACAGCGTATCGTTGATCAGCGTCGACTTACCGGAACCGGATACGCCGGTGATACAGGTAAACAGCCCAACCGGCAGCGTCAGCGTCACATCTTTCAGGTTGTTGCCGCGGGCGCCGGTCAGCTTCAGCACTTTTTCCGGGTTCGCCGGTACACGCTGTTTCGGCACTTCAATCTTGCGCTTGCCGCTCATGTACTGGCCGGTCAATGACTCCGGCACCGCCATAATATCTTTCAGCGTTCCTTCCGCGACCACCTGGCCGCCGTGTACGCCAGCGCCCGGGCCGATATCGATAACGTGGTCAGCGGCGCGAATCGCGTCTTCATCGTGCTCAACCACAATCACCGTGTTACCGAGATTACGCAGGTGGACAAGCGTGCCGAGCAGACGCTCGTTGTCACGCTGGTGCAGGCCGATTGAGGGTTCATCCAGCACATACATCACGCCGACGAGGCCTGCGCCAATCTGGCTCGCGAGGCGGATACGCTGAGCTTCGCCACCGGAGAGGGTCTCTGCGGAGCGGGAAAGCGTCAGGTAATTCAGGCCGACGTTCACCAGGAACTTCAGACGATCGCCGATCTCTTTCAGGACTTTTTCCGCGATTTTCGCGCGCTGGCCGGAGAGCTTCAGGTTGTTGAAGAAGTCCATCGCGTGACCGATGCTCATGTCTGAGATGGTCGGCAGCGCCGTGTTTTCAACAAACACATGGCGAGCTTCACGGCGCAGACGCGTACCTTCACAGGTCGCACAGGAACGGTTGCTGATAAACTTCGCCAGCTCCTCGCGAACCGCGCTGGATTCGGTCTCTTTGTAGCGGCGCTCCATATTGTGCAGCACCCCTTCAAACGGGTGACGGCGCACGGAGGTATCACCGCGATCGTTCATGTACTTGAACTCGATGTTCTCTTTGCCGGAACCGAACAGCACCACTTTGTGCACGTTCGGGTTCAGGCTGGCCCACGGGGCCTCGACGTCGAATTTGTAGTGCTCTGCCAGCGACTTCAGCATCTGGAAATAGTAGAAGTTGCGGCGATCCCATCCGCGGATCGCACCGCCAGCCAGCGACAGCTCCGGGTTTTGGATCACGCGGTCCGGATCAAAATATTGCTGTACGCCCAGCCCGTCACACGTCGGACAGGCGCCCGCCGGGTTGTTGAACGAGAACAGACGCGGCTCCAGCTCGCGCATGCTGTAACCACAAATCGGACAGGCAAAGTTGGCGGAGAAGAGCAGCTCTTCCGCTTTCGGGTTGTCCATATCGGAGACCACGGCCGTACCGCCAGAGAGTTCCAGCGCGGTTTCGAAGGATTCGGCCAGGCGGGTCGCCAGATCGTCACGGACTTTGAAACGGTCAATCACCACTTCGATGGTGTGCTTCTTCTGCAGCTCCAGCTTAGGCGGATCCGACAGGTCACACACTTCGCCGTCGATACGGGCGCGGATATAGCCCTGGCTTGCCAGGTTCTCCAGCGTTTTGGTGTGCTCGCCCTTACGTTCTTTAATGATGGGCGCCAGCAGCATCAGGCGTTTACCTTCCGGCTGCGACAGCACGTTATCCACCATCTGGCTTACGGTCTGCGCGGCCAGCGGGACGTCGTGATCCGGGCAGCGCGGCTCACCCACGCGTGCATACAGCAGACGCAGGTAGTCATGAATTTCGGTAATCGTACCAACCGTTGAACGCGGGTTATGCGAGGTGGATTTCTGCTCAATGGAGATAGCAGGTGATAACCCTTCAATATGGTCTACATCCGGTTTTTCCATCAGTGACAGGAACTGACGTGCGTATGCAGAGAGTGACTCCACGTAACGACGCTGTCCTTCGGCATATAAAGTGTCGAAAGCCAGTGAGGATTTGCCAGACCCCGAAAGCCCGGTCACGACGATGAGTTTGTCGCGAGGGATTATGAGGTTGATATTCTTGAGATTGTGGGTGCGGGCGCCCCGAACTTCGATCTTATCCATTCACCTTTCCCGGTTGGAACACGGATTGCCTGGTTTGTTTGAAGGACAAACGGCTGTCAGAAACGGCTAATTATGACACAAAATGACCTGTTTGAATATACAGTATTGGAATGCATTTTCTGATTCACTGTGTAACAATGTCGAGTTCGCGAGAGATTTCGGAACCGACTACGCAACTATGCAAATTGCAGCGTGGAAATGGTACACTCGCGCGTTTACACTATTAAGAAACGTATTCAGGAGACACGAACATGGCCAGCAGAGGCGTAAACAAGGTGATTCTCGTCGGTAATCTGGGCCAGGACCCGGAAGTACGCTACATGCCGAGTGGTGGCGCAGTTGCCAACATTACGCTGGCTACTTCCGAATCCTGGCGTGATAAAGCGACCGGTGAGATGAAAGAGCAGACTGAATGGCACCGCGTTGTGCTGTTTGGCAAACTGGCGGAAGTGGCTGGTGAGTATCTGCGTAAAGGTTCTCAGGTTTATATTGAAGGCCAGCTGCGTACCCGCAAATGGACCGATCAAGCCGGCGCTGAGAAGTACACCACGGAAGTTGTGGTCAACGTGGGTGGCACCATGCAGATGCTCGGCGGCCGTCAGGGCGGTGGTGCACCAGCAGGTGGCGGTCAGCAGCAGCAGGGCGGTTGGGGTCAGCCTCAGCAGCCACAGGGCGGCAACCAGTTCAGCGGTGGCGCGCAGTCTCGCCCACAGCAGCAGTCCGCGCCAGCACCGTCTAACGAACCCCCAATGGACTTCGACGACGATATTCCTTTCTGATATCCGACTGTTTAAAACAAAAAACCCAGACCTCGGTCTGGGTTTTTTTCTTCATCTCAGGGATCAGGTAATCACCATCGGCCAGTCTGGCGGGGTATGGCTCATGGCTTCCACCATGACCACTTTAATATTTTCCCAGACGGCAGCGAGATCCAGCAGGGTGATGCCAAGCAGGCCCGTTGCGAACCAGCATGCCGCGCCCAACCCCAACAGGGTGCTGATGACAGCAAGGCCAGCATAGTCAGATTTACGAAACTGAATGTTTAGCGTGCTGGCCAGGAACATCAGCACCGCACTTAACAAAGGCCAGCGCAGGAGAACCATGCTGGTAGTAATGGTTGCCATAAAACCCATCCTCAACAAAGCAGACGAACTGAATGAAACAGTGTTTCTCGTTACACAATATGTGTGAACTATATCACATTTGTTGATTTATTCGCCAGCCTCAGACGGGTGAAAAAAGCAGGAATTATCACAGCCAGGCGTCGCACGAGGATTGAGGGGAAAATATATCTTTGCACGCTAATGACCCCCTTTTATCGCTTCCAGGTAATAAATTCATTGAGATAACAAAACCTCTGCAAATTGAGGTGTGCTGTAGAACGTTTACAGCAACAACCCTTTGGATTATGCTTGAGTGGATAAATAAATTTACTCGCATTCTATAATTCAGGTTTTTGAATTTTATTGGGTTTTTTCTCTTTGTACGTTTTTAATTACACACAACGTCTCGCACTCCAGCTGTGCTGATATTCAGCATCCTGCTCTGGCTCGCCGATTTTTGAATCTGAAGAAAGTTGCGTCCGGTTTAACGCTTAATAATCTGCGAAAAAAATGAAAGAAAAACGACGTGAGATTGTTAATGACAGCCTGCGGGCGTTGCATGCGCTGGCAGATCTGATGCCCCAGCTTCACGCCCATTGTTCGCTGAGTGAGATGCTTGAGACGATCAACCGGGCCTTCGGGGCAAGCCTGGCCTGGATTAGCGTTGATACTGACGGGCTACAGCGCGTGGTCTGTGCCGGTGAAGTGACCTGTCACTCATTTGAGGTGGCCGATTTTCTTGCCGGTACCCTGCTGGAGAAGCATCACCGTGCGTGGCGGGTCGTCTACTGGAAAGAGAATATCGGCCGCGCATTATTCTCCGCTCATCATCCTGGCTATTCGCAATTGCAAAGCGGGGTGTTATGTAAGCTTTCAACCCATAACGGACAAGGCAGCGGCTATTTCTTTCTGGCGTTTGCTGAGCCGTTATATTCTCTGGCCATCCTGAAAAGTATTGTTGCGGTGCTGGTCGAAAAATTAAAAGACTATTTTTCAGAAATTATCGTTCGTGAAAAAACAGCGCAGGAAATGCAGCGTGTGGTGACCCAATATAAAACCCTGTTTGAACGAGCGCCTGTTTTAATGAACTCATTCGATAAATTTAACCGCTGCGTGCTGTGGAATGCTGAGTGTGAAAAAGTGTTTGGCTGGACAATGGCGGAGATCAGCGCCCATGCCGATCCGCTCTCACTGTTTTACCCCGACCCGGAAGAGCGGCGACGGGTCAGGGAGTCGGTAAATGTCTCGCCGCTAAAGGATATGTACGAGTGGCATCCACTGCGTAAAGACGGTACGCCGTTGACGGTTTTGTGGTCAAACATTCTGCTGCCGGACAGCTCAGTCCTGAATATCGGGCTTGATATTACCGAGCGTAAAAAAGCCGAACAGCAACTGGAAGTGAAAGCCACCACGGACGATCTTACCGGGTGTTTTAACCGTTCAACCATTTTACAGCAGCTGGAATCCGCGCTGGCGGCAAATGCCAGGCAGGATGCTGACAGCCATTTTTGCGTGCTCATGTTTGACCTTGATTTTTTCAAACAGATCAACGATCGGTGGGGGCATCAGGTGGGCGATCGGGCGCTTATCCACTTTTGCCAGGCTATCCGTGAGTTAAGCCCCGAGAACGCTGCGCTTGGCCGTGTGGGCGGCGAGGAGTTTTTACTCCTGCTGGCACGAACCGACGGCAACGCGGGCGCCCTTTTTTCGGCGAGGCTACGTACTGCCCTCAAAACCAACCCGCTCGTGGTGGGAGAGAAAAAGCTGGTGCTGTCATTCAGCGCCGGGGCGGTGGAGGTCTGCCAGGGCCAACGCGATACTTCAGGATTACTGATGCGTGCCGATAAAGCATTATATGACGCCAAGCGTACGGGTCGGGGGAAAACGGTGGTGGCTGCTGATTATTTATAAATCAAAAAACAAAATACGCGCGAGTAAATAGCATAAAATGTCATGTTGCCGTTGTTGTTTTTTCACACTGCCAGAAGTTTGGCTTAATCAACGATCCTCTGTTGTGTTATCTTAAAACCTCCCGTACCCGCTGGATAATTATTTTCCTTAATTGAAACGGAACGAATACTTACAGTTTAGCTTACGGGAAAATATTATCGTCATAACGAAAATTAAGATTTTTAATACTAAAAGTCAGTTGCTAACTTCGCATGATTCATGCAACGTAATCACCTGTTAAACAAAGCATCCGGCCTTCATTACTACAGGCGTACAACATGCAGGGATATAGGGCGGGAAATGAATCGTAGCGCGCGGCGCAAGATGCTCAGGGTGGTAGGGATCATCATGGTAGTTATGCTGCCGGTGATGCTTGCGCTATGGTTTGCCCAGATAAGAGCCGTGTCGGAAACAAGCGCCCAGCTACGTACCTTTGCTGAACTGGCGTTAGACAAAACAGAACTGGTAATTCAACAGGTTGATCTGGCCCGCGACGAGGCTGAAAAATATCAGGGTGAACGTTGTACACCAGAACATCGCCAATATATGTTGAACGTTGTTCGCGGTCGTCTGTTTGTTGCGGATTTAATTTATGCAGAAGGTCAGAATTTTCTTTGTTCGACCGTTTTTACACCCGCCAATCCTTATCTGATATCCACTGCTAATTACACACGTAAACCTGACGTTGCTATCTATTATTATCGCGATACGCCATTTTTTACTGGCTATAAAATGACATATATGCAGCGCGGAAATTATGTTGTGGTGGTCAATCCGCTTTCCTACAGCGAAGTAATGTCGACAGATCATTCCCTTTCGTGGGGGGTATACGACACGGTAACGAATGCATTCTTTTCCGTTAGTCAGCGCGCGAATGTTTCTTTATTAAGTTCGATGATTCGGGATAAGGAATCGGTATTTCAAAAAGATAACCGTTTTTATACGGTCGTCAAATCCCCAAAACGGCCTATTGCCGCTATCGTGTCGACGTCGAATAAACGTTTTTATGAAATGCTTTATCACCAGGCGACGTTTACGTTACCGCTCGGGATGATCTGCAGCATAATTATTTTGCTGGTGTGGTCTCGCACCCATCGTGAACTCAATTCTCCCGGGCGGTTACTGCAGCGAGCGCTCAATAAACGCCAGCTTTGTGTTCACTATCAGCCGATTATTGATATCAAGAACAACCAGTGCGTGGGAGCCGAGGCGTTATTACGCTGGCCTGGCTTTAACGGGCCGGTCATGAGCCCGGCTGAATTTATTCCGCTGGCGGAAAAAGAGGGCATGAGCGAGCGAATTACGGATTATGTTGTCGAAGAGGTATTCAGCGATCTGGGCACATTCCTGGCAACACATCCGCATCTCTATATTTCGATTAACCTGTCGGCCACGGATTTCCACTCTTCACGGCTGATCGCCATGATTTCGGACAAGGCCCGACACTATGCCGTACGTGCGCAGCAAATTAAAATCGAAGTCACGGAGCGCGGTTTTATTGATGTCCCTAAAACCACTCCGGTTATTCAGGCGTTCCGTCAGGCGGGTTACGAAGTGGCGATTGATGATTTTGGAACGGGTTACTCTAATCTGCACAACCTTTATTCGCTGAATGTCGATATTCTGAAAATCGACAAATCCTTTATCGACACCCTAACAACTAACAGCACCAGCCACCTTATCGCCGAGCATATTATTGAGATGGCACAAAGCCTGCGGCTTAAAACCATTGCGGAAGGGGTGGAAACGGCAGAACAGGTGAGCTGGTTGTTGAAACGTGGCGTTCAGTTCTGTCAGGGATGGCACTTCGCGAAAGCGATGCCGCCCCAGGAGTTTATGACCTGGCAGCAGCAACCTTTGCATTGAGAGTCATTAATTCAACTGGTGGCGATAGTCGCTCGGTGTACGGTCAAACTCGCGGCGAAACACGCGGGAAAAGGTTTGTTGCGACACATAACCCAGATCCATCGCGATATCAAAAATGGGCCGCTGCGTTGAGCGTAAGGCCTGCGCCGCCAGCAGCAGTCTGCGCTGACGAATGTACTCACCCAGCGTCTGGTGCATAACGGTACGGAACATTCTCTGTAAATACCATTTCGAATAGCCGGATTTTTTAGCGACCACATCAATGTTCAACGGTTGGTCGATATGTTCATCAATCCATTCAATAAGTGTCTGAATAATTTGCTGATGCGACATAAGGTTGCCCCTCTGTAGATACAACTGCCCTGGTTGATTCGTCGTTTTCTCTGCGGGCGAGTATAATTCCTCAAGTTAACTTGAGGTAAAGAGGTTTTATGGAAAAGAGATTGCCGCGAATTAAAGCGTTGTTAACCCCCGGCGAAGTGGCGAAGCGAAGCGGTGTTGCGGTGTCGGCGCTCCACTTCTATGAAAGCAAAGGGTTAATTAAAAGCATCCGAAACGCCGGAAACCAGCGACGCTACACGCGTGACGTGCTCCGTTATGTCGCGATTATCAAAATTGCCCAACGAATCGGAATCCCCCTGGCCACCATCGGCGATGCGTTCGGCGTGCTGCCGGAAGGGCACTCTCTCAGCCCGAAAGAGTGGAAAGAGCTTTCCTCTCAGTGGCGTGAAGAGCTGGATCGCCGCATTCACACGCTGGTAGCGCTGCGTGATGAACTGGACGGATGTATTGGCTGCGGCTGTTTGTCGCGCAGTGATTGTCCGTTGCGTAACCCGGGCGACAGGCTGGGTGAGCAGGGGACAGGGGCGCGGTTGCTGGAGGAAGACTGAGATCCGGCGGAAAACCGTACCTCATACCGCACCTCATAAAGAACTAAAGCGCCACAAAAGGGCGCTTTAGTTTTTCCCGGTCTTTGTCTTTCACTCTATCCCGCTGGTTCACGGGAGGGTTTCCCCCGACATCAGCACCCCTCATGTCGAGCGTGTTGGGGAGGTTCCGGATTGTGCTGACACTTTAATTCTATGCAAGACCCGTCTTTTCGCCAGTCGGTCAGGCCATTTTTTAGGCGAATTTTTTTCGCGGTGTTGTTCGATTTTCTATAGTTAAAAAGTATGAATAAAAGGAGAACACAATGCTCACGGTACACCACCTGAACCAGTCCCGCTCACACCGTGTGATCTGGGCGCTGGAAGAACTTTCCCTGCCCTATGAGATTGTTCGTTACCAGCGCGAAAAGAGCATGCTGGCGCCTGAGTCGCTCAAAAAAGTGCACCCGTTGGGCAAATCGCCGGTTATTGAAGATAACGGCCTGATCCTCGCCGAGTCGGGGGCCATCCTCGAATATCTTCAGGAAACCTACGATCCGGAGTCGCGGCTTAAGCCTCTGGATCCTGCGCATAAGGTGCAGTACCGCTTCTGGTTGCACTATGCCGAAGGTTCGCTAATGCCGCTGCTGTTGATGAAGCTGGTTTTCAGTAGCCTCGGTAAGCCGCCCGTGCCGTTTGGTATCCGCACGTTGGGTAAAGCGCTGGGGCAGGGAGTGCAAAAAGCGTATCTCAACCGCCAGCTTGAAACCCATGCACGTTTTATTGAGTCGCATCTTGCCCATAACAGCTGGTTTGCCGGCGATACGCTCAGCATGGCGGATATTCAGATGAGCTTCCCGATTTTTGCCCTGCTGGCGCGAAGTGGCATTGATAACCTCCCGCATACCCAGGCCTGGAAGAAAAAAGTGGAGAGCAGCCCTGGCTGGCAAAAAACGCTGGAGCAAGGTGGCCCGTTATCGATTCCGGGTGGGGAGTGAAATGTAAACAAATTGCGCACAGACGATAACGTTTGCGCATCCTCTGTTTATTTCTTCAGCGTCATAAGGGAATTTTAGCGAAAAACGATAAAGTTCAGTTGAAAAGGGCGGGGATTAGGCTAGATAATCGTTTGCCTTAATTTGACCACCCGTTTGTAAGCGCGGAGCTAAACGTTTGCTTTTTCTGTGACGCCCCTTTCGTCGCAAATGCAAAACACGGATTTGACGTTTAGCTGGCAGTGGCGTCTCCACCATGCTTACGGACTTTCTATAAAAACTCTCAGGGGATGTTTTCTATGTCTACGCCATCTGCGCGTACTGGCGGTTCGCTTGACGCCATCTTTAAAATTTCGGCTCGCGGCAGCACCGTGCGTCAGGAAATCGTTGCCGGTCTGACCACGTTTCTGGCGATGGTTTACTCCGTCATTGTCGTTCCGGGTATGCTGGGTAAAGCGGGCTTCCCACCGGCGGCCGTCTTTGTTGCTACCTGTCTCGTGGCGGGCGTTGGCTCCATCGTGATGGGCCTGTGGGCGAACCTGCCGCTGGCAATCGGTTGTGCAATCTCGTTGACCGCCTTTACCGCTTTCAGCCTGGTTCTGGGTCAGCACATCAGCGTACCGGTTGCGCTCGGCGCCGTGTTCCTGATGGGGGTACTGTTTACCGTTATCTCCGCCACCGGCATCCGTAGCTGGATTTTGCGCAACCTGCCTCAGGGCGTGGCGCATGGCACCGGCATTGGTATCGGGCTGTTCCTGCTGCTGATTGCCGCAAACGGCGTCGGCCTGGTGATCAAGAATCCGCTGGACGGTCTGCCGGTGGCGTTGGGTCATTTCGCGAGCTTCCCGGTCATTATGTCCCTGATCGGTCTGGCGGTAATTATTGGTCTGGAAAAACTGAAAGTCCCGGGCGGCATTTTGCTGACCATTATCGGGGTGTCCATTGTTGGCCTGATTTTCGATCCTAACGTTCACTTCTCCGGGATTTTCGCCATGCCGTCGCTGAGCGATGACAAAGGCAACTCTCTGATTGGCAGTCTGGATATCATGGGGGCATTGAACCCGGTGATCCTGCCAAGCGTGCTGGCGCTGGTGATGACCGCGGTGTTTGATGCAACGGGTACCATCCGTGCCGTCGCGGGTCAGGCGAACCTGCTGGATAAAGACGGTCAGATTATCGATGGCGGCAAAGCGCTGACCACCGACTCCCTGAGCAGCGTCTTCTCGGGTCTGGTGGGCGCGGCTCCGGCTGCGGTGTATATCGAGTCCGCTGCGGGTACGGCAGCAGGCGGTAAAACTGGCCTGACGGCCATTACCGTTGGCGTGCTGTTCCTGCTGATCCTGTTCCTCTCTCCACTCTCCTACCTGGTGCCGGCCTACGCGACCGCACCTGCGCTGATGTACGTTGGTCTGCTGATGCTGAGCAACGTGGCGAAAATCGATTTTGCTGATTTTGTGGATGCGATGTCAGGCCTCATCACGGCGGTCTTTATCGTGCTGACCTGTAATATCGTGACCGGCATCATGATCGGTTTTGCGTCGCTGGTGATTGGGCGTCTGGTCTCCGGCGAGTGGCGTAAGCTGAACATCGGCACCGTTGTGATTGCCGTCGCGCTGGTGGCGTTCTACGCGGGCGGTTGGGCAATCTAAGTTGTCCATTGATGCGAAAACGGGTGGCTCAGGCCGCCCGTTTTTATTTTCAGGACTCATCCCGTTGTCTTTTGCGTTACTCTGAGGAAGATAGAATAACAGGCACGACGCCTTAGGTTTGGCTTTTAAGAAACACAGCAAACAGGGAACGCATGGAAATCTTCTTCACAATACTCATCATGACTCTTGTGGTCTCGCTATCCGGGGTAGTCACACGCGTACTGCCCTTTCAGGTCCCCCTGCCATTAATGCAAATTGCCATCGGCGCGCTGCTGGCGTGGCCGACGTTTGGCCTGCACGTGGAGTTCGATCCCGAACTGTTCCTCGTGTTGTTTATTCCGCCGCTGCTGTTTGCCGATGGCTGGAAAACGCCCACGCGTGAATTCCTTGAACACGGGCGAGAGATATTAGGTCTGGCGCTGGCGCTCGTGGTGGTCACGGTGGTTGGGATTGGCTTCCTGATCTACTGGGCGGTACCGGGCATTCCGTTAATTCCGGCCTTTGCGCTGGCCGCGGTACTGTCACCAACCGATGCCGTGGCGTTGTCCGGCATTGTCGGTGAAGGCCGTATTCCGAAGAAAATCATGGGGATTTTACAGGGTGAGGCGCTGATGAATGACGCCTCTGGCCTGGTTGCCCTGAAATTTGCCGTGGCCGTCGCGATGGGCACGATGATCTTTACCGTAGGCGGCGCGACCCTGGAATTCTTCAAGGTGGCGATTGGCGGTATCCTGGCCGGGTTTGTGGTGAGCTGGCTGTATGGTCGTTCGCTGCGCTTCCTCAGCCGCTGGGGCGGCGATGAACCGGCGACACAGATTGTGCTGCTGTTCCTTCTGCCGTTTGCCTCTTACCTGATTGCCGAGCATATCGGCGTGTCGGGCATTCTGGCGGCGGTGGCGGCAGGGATGACCATCACCCGCTCCGGCGTAATGCGCCGCGCGCCGCTGGCCATGCGCCTGCGTGCGAACAGCACCTGGGCGATGCTGGAATTTGTCTTTAACGGGATGGTGTTCCTGCTCCTGGGCCTGCAGTTGCCGGGCATCATGGAATCCTCGCTGGTGGCGGCCGAGGCCGACCCGAACGTCGAAACGTGGATGTTGTTCACCGATATCGTGCTGATCTACATGGCGCTGATGCTGGTGCGTTTCGGCTGGCTGTGGACGATGAAAAAATTCAGCATGCGCTTCCTGACGAAAAAACCGATGGAGTTCGGCTCGTGGACCACGCGGGAGCTGCTGATTGCTTCTTTTGCTGGCGTTCGCGGGGCGATTACGCTTGCCGGTGTGCTGTCCATTCCGCTGCTGCTGCCCACGGGCGATGTCTTCCCGGCGCGCTATGAACTGGTGTTCCTGGCGGCAGGGGTGATTCTGTTCTCACTGTTTGTCGGCGTGATAATGCTGCCTCTTCTGCTGCAGCATATTGAGACGGGTGACTCGACTCAGCAGCATAAAGAGGAGCGTATTGCCCGCGCGGCGACCGCCGAAGTGGCGATTGTGGCCATTCAGAAGATGGAAGAACGTCTTGCGGCGGACACGGAAGAGAACATCGACAACCAGCTGCTGACCGAAGTGAGCTCGCGCGTGATTGGTAACCTGCGTCGTCGTGCCGATGGCCGCAACGATGTGGAAAGTTCGCTGCAGGAGGAGAACCTGGAGCGCCGGTTCCGTCTGGCGGCGCTGCGCTCAGAGCGTGCGGAGCTGTACCACCTGCGCGCCACGCGGCAAATCAGCAATGAGACGCTGCAAAAACTGCTGCACGATCTGGATTTGCTGGAAGCCTTGCTGATAGAGAATCAGTAGTCCGTGCGGGCTGATGCCCTCACCCTGACCCTCTCCGCCCGGAGAGGGTCAGGGGACCCAAAATCCTTCACAGCATTTCAGCCACGCCTGCGCGCTGTGCGATAAATAAACCCCTTCGCGCCAAATCATCCCTAACTGCCAGTGCAAATCGCTTTCCAGCGGGATCCAGCGCAGGGTGTTTTTATCGAGCCGTTCGCAAATCGGCTGCGGCAATATCGCAATGCCGACGCCAGCCTGCACCATCGCGGCCAGGAAATCCCACTGCCCGCTGCGCACCGCAATGCGCGGCTTCACGTTGTGTTGATTAAACAGCGCCATCAGCTGGCGGCTGAGGGCGAAATCTTCGTTGTAAATCAGCAGCGGGTGTTCACCGAGCCGTTCGGGTTTCACCGTGTCGACCTTCAGCCAGTCACCAGAGCGGGGGACCAGCACGCACAGCGGGTGGCTAAAGAGCGGCAGCGTCGCCAGACCGCTCTCTTCCTCCACGGGGAGGGCGGTCATGGCGACATCCAGCTCGCCGTTGGTGACCGCCTGTTGAACCGTTAAGCCGCCAAACTCGGAAATTTTCAGCTCAACGCCGGGATAACGCTGGCGAAACAGGCTGATGGGGCCGGCCATCATCATCCCAACCATCGGCGGGATGCCGAGGCGCAGCAGCCCTTTTGTCAGGTGATTGATATCGCCAAGCTCCGCTTCCAGCTGGCGGAACTCCGCCAGGATCGCCAGCCCGCGTTCAAAGACGACCCGCCCGGTATCGGTCAGCAGCAGCTTGCGTCCGTCGCGGATAAGCAGGGTGCAGTTCAGTTCATCTTCGAGGTTTTTCAGCATCTTGCTGATGGTGGGTTGGGTGACAAACAACTTCTCCGCTGCGCGGGTAAAACTTTGCTGACGAACCACTTCGACAAAATAGCGCAGCGTTCTTATGTCCATGATTATTCCTCGGAACTATACCTTTGATGATTTTAATTCATTTCAGTCCATTACGTGCGCTCACTATACTGGCGCCTCGTCTCATTTTTGAGGAAAACCCCCATGGCCGTGGCGTTAAGCCGTGTTACGCCTGCCGTTGTGCAACGACTTCAGGTACCGGTTCAGGTACTGCTTTATGCGGGACTGTTTGTTTTCGCTGAATATCTTGTCAACTGGTTGCATCTGCCGCTGCCTGCCAACCTGGTCGGAATGGTGCTGATGCTGACGCTTATCCTCTGTCGCGTTATCCCCCTCAACTGGGTACGCGCCGGCGCGCGCTGGCTGCTGGCGGAAATGCTGCTGTTCTTTGTGCCCGCCGTGGTCGCGGTGGTGAACTATGCGCAACTGCTGAGGGTAGATGGCTGGCGCATCTTCGCGGTCATTGCGCTGAGCACGCTGATGGTGCTGGGGGCCACCGCCTGGGTGGTTGATAAAGTGTATCGGTTTGAAATCAGCAGGCAAAAGCATGACTAACTTCCAGATAAGCGTGTTGTGCCTGATTGCCACCCTGGCGATCTACTTTGCCAATAAACGGCTGTATCGCCGTTTTCACGCGCTGCCGCTGATGCCGCTGGTCTTCACGCCGATTCTGCTGGTCCTGATGCTGGTCTTCGGGCATATCTCCTGGCAGAACTACATTGGGGAATCCCACTGGCTGCTGTGGCTACTGGGGCCTGCGACCATTGCTTTTGCGGTACCGGTGTATGACAACCTGGCGATCATCAAACGCCACTGGATGTCGCTCAGCGCTGGCGTGATCACGGCCACGGTGGTGGCGGTCTGCAGTTCCGTCTGGCTGGCCCGGCTGTTTACGCTGCCCGATGAAATTCAGCGCAGCCTGGCCGTCCGTTCGGTCACCACCCCGTTTGCGCTGGCCGCGGCCAAGCCGCTCGGCGGACAGCCGGATCTGGTCGCGTTATTTGTGGTCGTGACGGGCGTCTTCGGGATGGCGGTTGGCGACATGCTTTTTTTGCGGCTGTCGATCCGTGAAGGAATGGCGAAAGGGGCGGGATTTGGCGCGGCATCGCACGGTGCGGGAACGGCACGTTCGTATGAACTCGGGCAGCAGGAAGGGGTGGTGGCAAGCCTGGTGATGATGCTCTCGGGCGTGGTGATGGTACTGATTGCACCGCTGGTGGCGTGGGTGATGTTCTGATTTCCCCGGCCAGTAAGGCCGGGGAGACGAGGTTAGTGCGCGCGGCCTTGCTCGACGCCCAGACCCGTTTGTGAGCGGATAAACTGGGCGCGGAATTTCTCACGCTCCAGGTTACCTTCCGGCGAGTTATCGGTCGCGGAGAAGACCCAGATACCAATAAACGCCACGGCAATGGAGAACAGCGCCGGGTATTCATACGGGAAGATAGCGCTTTCGTGACCGAGGATCTGTACCCAAATCGTCGGGCCAAGGACCATCAGAATCACTGCCGTCAAAAGCCCCAGCCAGCCGCCAATCATCGCCCCACGGGTGGTCAGTTTTGACCAGTACATGGAGAGCAGGATGATAGGGAAGTTACAGCTTGCCGCAATGGAGAAGGCCAGCCCCACCATAAAGGCGATGTTCTGCTTCTCGAACAAAATCCCCAGCAGAATAGCGACCACGCCCAGCACCAGCACGGTGATTTTCGAGACTTTCAGCTCATCACGTTCGCTTGCCCCTTTGCGGATAACGTTGGCATAGAGGTCGTGCGATACCGCAGACGCGCCCGCCAGCGTCAGCCCGGCAACCACCGCGAGGATGGTGGCGAAGGCCACGGCCGAGATAAAGCCAAGGAACAGGTTACCGCCTACCGCGTCGGCCAGATGCACTGCCGCCATGTTGTTACCGCCAATCAGCCCGCCCGCCGCGTCTTTAAACGCCGGATTCGCCCCCACCAGCATGATGGCGCCAAAACCAATGATAAAGGTCAGGATGTAGAAGTAACCCATAAAGCCCGTGGCGTAGAAGACGCTTTTGCGCGCTTCACGCGCATCGCTCACGGTGAAGAAACGCATCAGGATGTGTGGCAAGCCAGCCGTACCAAACATCAGACCCAAACCGAGCGAAAGCGCAGAAATAGGGTCTTTCACCAGCCCGCCAGGGCTCATGATCGCTTCCCCTTTCGGGTGTACCGCCATCGCTTCAGTGAACAGATTATTGAAGCTGAACCCGACGTGTTTCATGACCATAAAGGCCATAAAGCTGGCGCCGAACAGCAGCAGGACCGCTTTGATGATTTGCACCCAGGTCGTGGCCAGCATGCCGCCGAACAGGACGTACATCACCATCAGCACACCCACCAGCACCACCGCGATGTGGTAGTTCAGGCCGAACAGCAGTTCGATCAATTTACCCGCGCCGACCATCTGCGCAATCAGATACAGCGCGACCACCACCAACGAGCCGCAGGCGGAGAGGGTACGAATCGGCCCCTGTTTCAGCCGGTAGGAGGCCACGTCTGCGAAGGTATAGCGGCCCAGGTTGCGCAAGCGTTCTGCGATCAGGAACAAAATAATCGGCCAGCCCACGAGGAAGCCGAGGGAGTAAATCAGACCATCGTAGCCGGAGGTGTACACCAGCGCGGAGATACCGAGGAAGGAGGCAGCGGACATAAAGTCGCCTGCAATCGCCAGCCCGTTCTGAAAACCGGTAATGTTGCCGCCTGCGGTGTAGTAATCATTACGGGAGCGCACGCGTTTCGAGGCCCAGTACGTGATGTACAGCGTCAGCAGCACGAAAATCAGGAACATGATAATCGCCTGCCAGTTGGTTGGCTGGCGCTGTACCTCGCCGGTGATGGCATCAGCGGCGTTGGCGGCAAAGGGAAGTGTGGCGGCAAGCGCCGTCAGGACTCTCTTCATGATGCTTTTACCTCTGCCAGGACTGCTCTGTTAAGACGATCGAATTCGCCATTGGCGCGCCAGACGTACACGCCGGTCAGCACAAACGAAATGATTATCACGCCAATCCCAATCGGAATTCCGCGCGTGACGCTGGTGCCCGCGTGCAGCGGCGTACCGAGCCAGTGTGGGGCAAAGGCAATCAGCAGAATAAAGCCGACGTAAATAATCAGCATGATGATGGAAAGTAAGAAGGCAAACCGTTGCCGTTTATCCACGAGCTCCCTGTAGTGCGCACTATTCTCTATCTGCTGACAAATATCGTTATTCATCAGAGGTCTCCAGAAGTATTTATAGGGGAGGTTTTTTTATTCCCTCTCCCGGGGGGGAGAGGGGAGATCGCGTTACGATGGCATTGCGATGGACTGCTTCTCTTCGAGCAGTTTTTCCACCACGCCAGGATCGGCAAGCGTTGAGGTATCACCGAGGTTGCTGGTGTCACCGGCTGCGATTTTGCGCAATATGCGGCGCATAATTTTGCCTGAGCGGGTTTTCGGCAGAGAGTCGGTCCAGTGCAGCACGTCCGGCGTGGCAAGCGGGCCAATCTCTTTACGTACCCAGTTGCGCACCTCGGCATACAGCTCTGGTGACGGCTCTTCGCCATGATTCAGCGTGACGTAGGCGTAAATCGCCTGGCCTTTAATGTTGTGTGGGATCCCGACGACGGCGGCTTCGGCGATCTTCGGATGAGATACCAGCGCGGATTCAATCTCCGCGGTACCCAGACGGTGGCCGGAGACGTTCAGCACGTCGTCCACGCGCCCGGTTATCCAGTAATAACCGTCCTCGTCACGCCGGGCGCCGTCACCGCTAAAGTACATATTTTTAAAGGTCGAGAAGTAGGTCTGCTCAAAGCGCTCGTGGTCGCCGAACAGGGTACGCGCCTGGCCCGGCCAGGAATCGGTGATCACCAGATTGCCTTCGGTGGCTCCGTCCAGCGGATTGCCTTCGTTATCCACCAGCGCAGGTTGTACGCCGAAGAACGGTTGAGTTGCTGAACCGGCTTTTAACTGCGTCGCACCCGGCATAGGGGTGATCATAAAGCCGCCGGTTTCGGTCTGCCACCAGGTGTCCATCACCGGGCATTTTTCGTTGCCGATTTTCTTCCAGTACCACTCCCAGGCTTCCGGGTTGATGGGCTCGCCAACGGAACCGAGGATGCGCAGCGAAGAGCGGTCAGTGCCTTCAATGGCCTTATCGCCTTCCGCCATTAATGCGCGGATCGCCGTTGGGGCGGTATAGAGAATATTGACCTTGTGTTTGTCGACCACCTGACACATGCGCGCCGGCGTTGGCCAGTTCGGTACGCCTTCAAACATCAGCGTAGTGGCACCACAGGCCAGCGGGCCGTAAAGCAGGTAGCTGTGACCGGTGACCCAACCCACGTCGGCAGTACACCAGTAAATGTCGCCCGGATGGTAGTCGAATACGTACTTGAAGGTGGTAGCGGCATAGACCAGATAGCCGCCGGTGGTGTGCAACACGCCTTTCGGTTTGCCGGTTGAGCCGGAGGTGTAAAGAATAAACAGTGGATCTTCCGCGTTCATCTCTTCCGGCTGATGCTGGTCGCTGGCTTTTTCAATCAGATCGCTCCACCACAGGTCGCGTCCTTCGTTCCAGTCGATCTTGCCGCCGGTACGCTTGAGGACGATGACGTTGCTGACGGTTTTCACGTTCGGATTTTTCAGCGCTTCATCGACGTTTTTCTTCAGGGGAATGCCACGGCCAGCGCGCACGCCTTCATCGGCCGTGATCACCAGTTTCGAGCTGGAATCGACAATACGCCCGGCTACCGCTTCCGGTGAGAAGCCGCCAAAAATCACCGAGTGAATCGCACCGATACGCGCGCAGGCCAGCATGGCTACCGCCGCTTCAGGCACCATTGGCATATAGATAGCCACTACGTCGCCTTTTTTAATGCCCCTTTCCAGCAGAACGTTGGCAAAGCGGCACACGTCGCGGTGCAGTTCTTTATAAGTAATGTGTTTGCTTTGAGAGGCGTCGTCGCCCTCCCAGATAATGGCCGTTTCATTACCGCGTTCGGCAAGGTGGCGGTCAAGACAGTTTGCTGCCAGGTTCAGCGTGCCGTCTTCGTACCATTTAATAGAGACGTTGCCGGGCGCAAAGGAGGTGTTCTTCACCTTCTGATAAGGTTTAATCCAGTCAAGAATATGGCCCTGCTCACCCCAGAAGACGTCCGGGCTGGAGACGGATTGCTCATACTTCTCGTGGTACTGCTCCGGGTTTATCAGGCAACGGTCCGCAATGTTTGCGGGAATGTCGTGTTTATGTACTTGGCTCATGGCTTTTTTTCTCCTTGTAAGATGTTAATAATATGTCGCAAAAACGTTAATAGTAGGGGCTTTACAAGCTTTGTTTATTATTTGGGCTACAGATCACGCATTGTTTGAAGAGTATGAAAAATGAGCGAATGAAACTTTGAAGGAAAATAATTCACCGTGCCGATTATTCACAATTTAGATTAAAAAAGCCTTTTTATAACAAAAAGTTATTGATGGGAATTGTGACAAACTCACGTCATGACCGCTTTTTGCAGCGAAATGTGCCGTTCTTTAAGGCTTGCGCAACATGCCGCGCAAATGATACTCATACGCCGCGTTAAAAAATCCCATAAACCAACGCAACACAATTCATACCCTTTCAGTATGTATCCATATTCATGCAGTTTATGTGAATAGGGCGCTTCATTGAGGAAGTCAGTTTCTATGAAAAACGTTAAAGTCAGCCTGGCCTGGCAAATCTTGCTAGCCCTTGTGCTGGGTATCCTGCTGGGTAGCTACCTGCATTATCACAGCGACAGCCGCGAGTGGCTGATTGCGAACCTGCTCTCCCCGGCAGGGGATATCTTTATTCATCTGATCAAGATGATTGTCGTACCGATTGTTATCTCAACGCTGGTCGTCGGCATTGCCGGTGTGGGGGATGCAAAACAGTTAGGCCGTATCGGCGCGAAGACAATTCTTTATTTCGAAGTGATCACGACGATTGCCATCATTCTGGGCATCACGCTGGCGAACGTGTTCCAGCCAGGATCCGGGATCGATATGTCGCAGCTGGCGACGGTGGATATTTCGAAATATCAAAGCACTACCGCTGAAGTACAGAGCCACGCGCATGGCCTGATGGGAACCATCCTTTCGCTGGTGCCGACCAACATCGTGGCTTCCATGGCGAAGGGCGAGATGCTGCCGATCATCTTCTTCTCGGTGTTGTTTGGTCTGGGTCTCTCCTCCCTGCCTGCCACGCACCGTGAACCGCTGGTCACCGTGTTCCGCTCAATTTCTGAAACCATGTTCAAAGTGACTCACATGGTGATGCGCTACGCGCCGGTTGGGGTGTTTGCGCTTATCGCGGTAACCGTGGCGAACTTCGGTTTCGCCTCCCTGTGGCCGCTGGCGAAGCTGGTGATTCTGGTTCACTTCGCTATCCTGTTCTTCGCGCTGGTGGTACTGGGAATTGTGGCGCGCCTGTGTGGGCTGAGCATCTGGATCCTGATCCGTATTCTCAAAGATGAGTTGATTCTCGCGTACTCCACGGCAAGCTCTGAAAGCGTACTGCCGCGTATTATCGAGAAGATGGAGGCCTACGGCGCGCCGGCGTCGATTACCAGCTTTGTGGTGCCAACCGGCTACTCCTTTAACCTGGACGGCTCAACGCTGTACCAGAGTATTGCGGCTATCTTTATTGCTCAGCTGTACGGCATTGACCTGTCTCTGTGGCAGGAGATCGTGCTGGTGCTGACCCTGATGGTGACCTCAAAAGGCATCGCAGGCGTACCTGGCGTCTCCTTTGTCGTCCTGCTGGCAACCCTGGGCAGCGTAGGGATCCCGCTGGAAGGTCTGGCGTTTATCGCCGGTGTCGACCGTATCCTCGATATGGCGCGTACGGCGCTGAACGTGGTGGGTAACGCCCTGGCGGTGCTGGTTATCGCTAAGTGGGAGCACAAATTCGACCGTAAAAAAGCGCTGGCGTATGAACGCGAAGTGCTGGGTCGTTTTGATAAGACCGCAGACCAGTAAAATAAAAAGGCCGGGGTTAACCCGGCCTTTTCGCATTCCCTCTCTGTCCAAAAGAGAGGGCCGTGTAAGAGACTTTACTCCCCACTCAACGCGTCAAATTCTTCACATCCCGTATCAAACCCTTCGGTACAGCTCAGGTTCAGCCAGTAGAGCGCTTTCTGCTTATTCGGCGTTATAAAGCCTTTCTCGCCCTGCTGGAACAGCATTCCGGCCCAGTACTCCGCGTAACCCGTACGCGAAAGGGAGGAGCTGCGTTTGAACCACGACGCGGCTTTGACGTCGTCCTGCGCCACCTCAACGCCGTTGGCATAAATCATCCCCAGCAGCATTTGCGCATCCACCGCGGAATCGTTGTCGATATCTTCGGTTGCCGTTTGCAGCAGTGCGATGGCCTGTGGGTAGTCGGTTTTCCCTGCCTGGGTGTTGACCAGCACGCGTGCCAGCATAATTGCGCCGCGTTTACTGCCGGCGATAGTGGCCTGCTGCGCCAGCGCTTTGGCCTGCGCGTAATCGCCCTGTGTAAACTGGATTTGCGATAACAACGCCATGGCGTCGACATCGCCCCCTTTTGCTGCTTTCTCTGCCCACTGCGCGGCCTGCTTGCTGTCGCCGGAACTGAAGTAGGTATCGGCAAGGTAATACTGGGCGCGGGCGTCACCCGCTTCCGCCTGTTGCTTGTACTGGCTGCCAATCTCATCCGCGTGGACGAGTGACGTAAAAAATAACAACATCAGAAAAATTGATTTCATGGATTCTTATCATCTGGGTACACGCCGCGCAGTATAATCGTCGTCGCAGAAGAAAAAAACGGGCGCGGTAAAGGTGAATGAACATTTCCCGGTGTCCGCCGCGTTTCGTCTCACAATAATGCTTGTGAAAGAGGGCATTAGACGCTCGCGGGGGAGATTCTCTCACTGAATTAAAATACAAAGCCGGGTATTTATTTCGGTGCTAATGACATTATTGCTGCGGGGCAGCGTGCACAATATATATTGATAATATAAATAGCTTATTAAGAAATAAAAAAGGGGTGAATAAGTCACCCCCTTTTATTCATCGATTAATTAACAGCATTAACCCAACGCGCTTTCGCGCAGTCTGGCTTTCAGCTTGCTATATTCGTCAATCACATACTGTTCCGCGGCGTGCTGGTCAGCAATCGGCTCCACGCGTACGGCGCAGTACTTATATTCCGGCGTTTTGGTTATCGGGCTTAAGTTCTCCGTCACCAGTTCGTTGCAGGCACCAATCCACCACTGGTAGGTCATATAGACCGCCCCTTTGTTAGGTCGGTCGCTGACCTGCGCACGGGTAATGATGCGTCCTTTACGCGAGTGCACCCAGATCAGGGCTTCATCTTCAATACCCAGACGCTCTGCGTCAGCGGTGTTGATCTGCGCATAGCCCGGTTCATCCGCCAGTGCCGCCAGCGCAGCGCAGTTACCGGTCATCGAACGACAGGAGTAGTGGCCCACTTCACGCACGGTAGAGAGCACCATCGGATACTCATCGGTGAGTTTATCGATTGGCGCGACCCAGTCGCAGGTGAAGAACTGCGCCAGTCCGTTCGGGGTGTCGAACTTCTCTTTAAAGAGATACGACGTGCCCTGATCGGCCTCTGACTCATCGCGGCACGGCCACTGGATATACCCCAGTTCACCCATTTTCTCATAGGTGGCACCGGTGAAGTCCGGACACAGTTTGCGCAACTCGTCCCAGATTTCCTGAGTGTTGTTGTAGTGCATCGGATAACCCATGCGGGTGGCGATTTCGCTGATGATCTGCCAGTCGGTTTTCAGATCCCACTTCGGCTCCACCGCTTTGAAGAAGCGCTGGAAGCCGCGGTCTGCCGCCGTGTAAACACCTTCATGCTCGCCCCATGACGTTGACGGTAAAATCACATCCGCCGCCGCCGCGGTTTTGGTCATAAAGATGTCCTGGACAATCACCAGTTCGAGATCCTCAAAGCCTTTACGCACCGCTGACAGCTCGGCGTCGGTCTGCAGCGGATCTTCACCCATAATGTAGGCGGCACGCACTTCACCGTGCGCCGCACGGTGCGGCAGCTCGCTGATGCGATACCCGGTATGTTCCGGCAGGCTCTCCACGCCCCAGGCCCTCGCGAATTTCTCCCGATTTTCCGGGAACTTAACGTACTGATAGCCCGGATAGGTATCCGGCAGTGCGCCCATGTCACACGCACCCTGCACGTTATTCTGACCACGCACCGGGTTCACGCCCACATGCGGTTTGCCCAGATTTCCGGTCAGCATCGCGAGGCTTGTCAGGGAGCGTACGGTTTCCACGCCCTGATAGAACTGGGTTACGCCCATGCCCCACAAAATGGCCGCGGTTTTCGCCCCGGCGTACATCCGCGCTGCCTGACGGATCTCTTGCGCGCTTACGCCGGTTATCGCTTCAACGGACTCCGGCGTGTAGCCTTCGACAATTTTCCGATACTCGTCAAACCCTTCCGTACGGGTCGCGACGAACGCCTGGTCGTACAGATTCTCCTCAATAATGACGTGGCCCATCGCATTCAACAGCGCGATATTCGAGCCGTTTTTCAGTGCAATGTGCATATCAGCAATACGTGCCGTTTCAATTTTGCGCGGATCGCAGACGATGATTTTCGCCCCATTCTGTTTGGCGCGAATCACGTGGTTCGCGACGATAGGGTGAGAATCCGCCGGGTTATAGCCAAAAATAAACACGAGATCGGTGTTATCTATCTCGTTGATCGCGTTACTCATAGCGCCGTTACCGACCGACTGGTGCAGACCTGCAACCGATGGGCCGTGTCAGACGCGAGCGCAGCAGTCGACGTTATTGGTACCAATAACGGCGCGCGCGAATTTTTGCATTACATAGTTGGTTTCATTACCGGTACCGCGTGAAGAGCCGGTAGTCTGGATCGCATCCGGGCCATACTTGGCTTTGATGGCGCTCAGGCGCGTGGCGACATAATCCAGCGCCTCGCTCCAGGAGACGGCTTCCAGCTTGCCACCGCGCTCGCGGCGGATCATAGGGGTTTTCAGGCGTGGGGTAAGGATTTGGGTATCGTTAATAAAATCCCAGCCGTAGTAGCCTTTCAGGCACAGCGTGCCCTGGTTGGTTTTCCCCTGGGCGGCCTCCGCCCGGACGATTTTGCCGTTATCGACCACCAGGTTGATCTTGCAACCCGAGGCACAATAAGGGCAAACCGTGACGACTTTTTTCATCAGTCTGCTCCAGTTAATCAATGCTTACGCCCCACTATGCAGCTTCTATGCCATGTTTTTATTGTGGGTATCAGCAGACTTTACGGCCAACAGAGGGGCAAAACCCTGACGAAAAACAGCCAATCGTCAAAATTGACGTGTCGAATGGGCAGTGGATGTGACATGGGTTGTAATTCCGTCATGTAAAAGTCAAATTGGCTGGAGCCGACGGCAGAATAGTTCAGACTTAACATAATCCCCTGATGGAAGCATGCGATGAAACCGGCGATTCTGGTGGTTGATGACGATACCGCAGTCTGCGAGCTGCTGCAGGATGTGCTGAGTGAGCACGTCTTTAGCGTGCTCGTCTGCCATAACGGCCAGGACGCGCTGAGTCTGGTTCAGCATGAGCCACACATCGCCCTTGTCCTGCTGGATATGATGCTGCCGGATATCAACGGCCTGCAGGTATTACTGCACCTGCAAAAGCAACGTCCGGAGCTGCCGGTGGTGATGCTGACCGGGCTGGGCAGTGAGTCAGACGTGGTGGTGGGGCTGGAGATGGGGGCCGACGATTATATTGGCAAACCGTTTAACCCGCGCGTGGTGGTTGCCCGGGTTAAAGCCGTGCTTCGCCGGACCGGGGCGCTGGCCGCAGACACCCCGGTGCCACGCGTGGCGGGCGTGACGTTCAATGGCTGGACGCTGGATACCTCCCGCTGTGAACTCAGCGATCCGCAGCGTAACCCCGTACCGTTGACCCAGGGAGAATATGGTCTGCTGCTGGCGCTCACCCAGAACGCCCGGCGGGTGCTCAGCCGGGAACAACTGCTCGAGCTGACGCACAGCGAAAGTGCCGAGGTGTTCGACCGCACAATCGATGTGTTGATCATGCGCCTGCGCCGTAAAATAGAAGCCAACCCGCATCAGCCCGCACTCATTAAAACCGTCCGGGGGCTGGGCTACGTCTTTGCTGCCGATGTGTCTCACAGCGAGAAAGCGGCTTAAATATTCTCTTTGATAAACAGCTGCAACTCGGCCAGCGTTTTTGCCCCATCAATGGCGTTCGCAGCCAGCAGGCTTGCCCGCGCGCAGGCATGGGCCAGATAAATACTCTCGACCAGCGGCAACGCTTCATGGCAGCCGTATAAGAAGCCTGCGCAGAAGGCATCACCCGCCCCGACGCTGCCGATAATCTCTTCCCGCTCCAGCAACCAGGAGGGGATCCAGCGCCCTTCATCGTCCGGTGTTAACCCCCACGCCCCTTCCGGACAGTGGATCACCACCCGCTGACGCACGCCAGCCGCCAGAAGCTGTGAGGCGGCTTCCGCGATATGGGCAATGTGCGGGGCATCGTTCTCGTCGCGCATCTCCAGCCCGCTAAACTCGCCGGCTTCCAGTTCGTTGATGACCAGATAATCAAGATGGCGCAGGGCAGGGAGGACCAGCGGCTGGTAGCGCGGGTCACCCTTTCGCGAGACCAGATCGAGCGAGGTTTCATACCCCTGATCGCGCATCTGGGCCAGCAGCCGTGCGCTGCGGGTGCCGTACTCGTCATCGGGCATATCCAGGCTGTCGAGCAGTAACAGGTAGCCGAGATGGAAAATCTTCATTGCGCCGTCGAGGCGGTCGAAGGCGGGCAGATCCAGAAGACGGTTGGCGCCCGGGGAGTGGAAAAAAGTGCGCTGCCCGCTGGGGTCGGTCATAACCTGCGACATAGAGGTTGGCGCAAAGGTCGTGCGCTGCACCCGCTGGCGGTTGACGTGATACTGGTCGAGCATCGCCAGGATGTAATCGCCGTCGCTATCTTCGCCAATCAGGCCGACGGCCTGCAGCGGCAGGCCAACGTGCATTTTGGCCAGCGTCAGCAGGACGTTCAGCGGCGCACCGCCGGTTGAACGTTCGCTGTGGGTAATTTCCGCCAGCCAGCCGCGCTCCGGCCATTGCACAATCTGGTGGACGTGATCCACCAGCATATTGCCGGCGGCGATAATCCCTTTACGTTCCATTATGCCTGCCCCGCGCTGCCAAAGATGCGCATTTGCGCGGCGACCGTATCGGTAATCGCCTCTTCTATACCCAGCAACAGTTCTGCAAATTCATCGTACAGAGGCTGACGTTTTGCCATCCGTTGCTCAACGGCGGAAAGCGCGGCCTGTGACATGCCGGTATAAAAGTTGATTTTATGGATCCCCAGTTCGATGGCGCGACGAAAATCGGCATCGCTGATGCCGGAGCCGCCGTGTAAGACCAACGGCAGGCCGGTCTGCTGGCGAATGGCGTCCAGACGAGGGAAATCGAGTTTCGGCTCGCCTTTGTATTTACCGTGCGCGTTGCCAATGGCGACCGCCAGCGCATCAATGCCGGTGGCATCGACAAACTCGCGCGCCCGCAGCGGGTCCGTAAACAACGCTTCATCCGCCTGGCCATACAACGCGCCACCTTCATCACCGCCTACCGCACCCAGTTCCGCTTCTACCGATACGCCAACCGCGTGGCACATCTTCACCACCTCCCGCGTCTGGCGAATGTTTTCTTCATAGCTCAGGGTGGAGCCATCAAACATCACGGAGCTGAAGCCTACGCGCAGCGCACGTACCACCGCCTCGAAATGCAGGCCGTGATCGAGGTTGAGCACCACCGGAATATCATGACGGGCGGCTTCAAACCTGACCGCTTCGACCAGCGACTCCAGGGAGACATACTTAAAGTGGACTTCCGCAATATTAATGATAAACGGCGAGCGTTCCTGTTTCGCGGCAGCAAACAGCGCGCGCAAAAAATGGGAGTCGAGAACGTTAAACGCGCCGAGCGCGTAGCGGTGTTTCCTGGCGTGCTCAAGACCGTCGGCAAGAGAAATCAATGGCATTATTTACTCCTTATTTCCGAAACAGGTTGTACTCGTTGCACAACACCAGCACCGCCGGTTCGTCTTCTTCGATATTGTTATAGCGGGCAATGGGCTGTAAAAAATGGTTATCGTGTTCATCGTCATTCACCGATGACACTTCCCCCACCAGTACGTCGCCAAAGCCGCGTTCGCCCCAGAAACTGTGGTACAGGCCGGGGGTGAGGCAGATGCTGTCCCCGGGTTGCAGGCGTAACTGACTGCCGGGCGCGTGGGTTTGCAGAAAGCCGTCGAGGGTAACGGTCACGTCGGTATTTTCAGGTTCTTGATGTGCACCGGCATTCCATAACTCGACGATCAGGTTTCCGCCGCCACGGTTGATGATGTCTTCCCGTTTACGCCAGTGAAAATGCATGGGCGTCACCTGACCATCCCGGACGTGCATGATTTTTTCGGCATAGCACTTTTCATAGGGCACACCGTTCGGTGAGCCATTGCGCAGGGTAAAGAGCGTTAGCCCCTGTGCGGCAAAATGGTCGCCGCCGAATGCCGTTACGTCCCAGCCAAGCCTGAGATCAAACACTTCCTGCCAGGCGGCCGGGTCAAGCTGCTGCCATTTCGTCGGCGGAAAACTGGCAAAGGGAGGGAGATGCACATCGTGCATGGAGAAGAACTGCCGCGTGTGGCCAAGGATTTCATTGATTTCGGAGCGTTTCATGGGGCCCCCTGGACGCTATGTCAGGCCTCACCCCAACTCTCTCGCGCGAAGAGAAGATCAGGGTGAGGGCATCAAACCGCACTACATCACTTCACTGTCCACCCCTTATAGGATCCGACGTTCTTTTTATCGATCATCGTCACCGGGATCAGCACAGGCTCTTTAGGCGCAGGTTTGCCCTGCAGAATGTCATAGCCGATCTCAACCGCTTTTGCCGCCATTACCTGCGGATCCTGAGCCGGCGTCGCGACAAACAGGGAGTTCTCACGCTTAAGCGCTTCTTCGCCGTCCGGGCTGCCGTCTACGCCAACGATAAAGAATTCATTGCGTTGGGCCTGTTTTGCCGCCAGATCGGCACCGATCGCCGTCGGATCGTTAATCGCGAACACGCCGTCGATCTTCGGATTGGCCGCCAGCAGTGAGGTCATCACTTCCAGACCGCCTTCACGGCTACCTTTGGCGTTCTGGTTATCAGAGAGCACCTTAATATCCGGATGTTTTTTGAACTCGGTCTGGCAGCCTTCGACGCGGTTTTGCACCGCGGACACTGGCGGCCCGTTGATGATGACCACGTTGCCTTTGCCTTTCAGGCGATCAGTAATGTATTTACAGGCCATTTCCCCCGCCTGGGTGTTATCGGAGGTGATGGTGGCATCCGCCCCTTCCGCCGCGACGTCAACCGCGACAACCACGATCCCGGCCTCTTTCGCGCGTTTAACCGCCGGGCCGATCCCTTTGGAATCCGCGGCGTTAAGGATGATCATGTCCACTTTGGCCGCAATAAAGTTGTCAATCTGCGCCACCTGCTGGCCGAGATCGTAACCGCTGGAGACCAGCGTCACTTTGACGTTATCCCCCGCCAGTTTGCGCGCTTCCAGCTCGGCACCTTTGGTGATCTGCACGAAGAATGGGTTGGCCAGGTCGCCCACCGTCACGCCGATGGACTTCAGATCTTTCGCCTGCGCAAACGGCGTTGCGGCAAGCAGCGCGCCAGCACAGAGCGCGGTCACTAACGGTTTCAAACGCATCTTCTCTTCCTCGCTTGTAGGGTATTGTTGTTATGCACTTTGATGGTGTCGGGTACGGTATTTGTCGATCAGCACCGCTATGATGATCACCGCCCCTTTGATCACCAGTTGCCAGAAGTAGGAGACGCCCATCAGCGTCATACCGTTGTTAAGCGTGGCGATGATCAGCGCCCCCACCAGCGTGCCGGTGATCGTGCCGATCCCGCCGACAAAGCTGGTGCCGCCGAGGATCACCGCCGCAATCGCATCCAGCTCGTAGCCCATGCCCAGGTTGCCGTTGGCGCTGTAGAGACGCGAGGCGCTCATCACGCCGCCCAGGCCCGAGAGCAGCCCGCTCATGCCGTACACAAACAACAGCACCAGCCAGACCTTAATGCCTGTCAGACGCGCCGCCTGCATGTTGCCGCCAACCGCATAAATGTGAACGCCAAGCGTGGTGCGGCGCAGAATAAACCAGCACAGCACAATGACCGCCAGCGCGATCACCACCAGCCACGGAATGGGGCCGAGGTAGTTATTGCCGATCCACTCAAAGTTAATGTTGGAGTTAATGACGGTCGTACCGTCCGCCAGCAGGTAAGCCGCACCGCGCAGGGCCGTATAGGTACCGAGCGTCACGATAAACGGCGGCAGCCCGGCAAAAGCCACCAGCGCGCCGTTGAACAAACCCAGCACCAGGCCGAGCATGAGCGCTGCCGGAATAGAAAGCATGGCGAACTCAGGTATTAACGACACCACCATCGCCGCCACGGCCGTGGTGCCCAGAATGGAGCCGACGGAGAGGTCGATCCCGCCGGTCAGAATGATGAAGGTCATCCCTGCGGCCAGCACGATGTTGATCGACGCCTGGCGGGTGATATTGAGCAGATTACTTTCGGTAAAGAAGTTAGGCGCGATAAAACCAAATACCGCCACAATCAGGATCAAGATGGGCAAAATGCCGACCGTCTGCATCAGATCGCTCATCAGCATTTTTTTGGCAGAGGCGGACTTCGCCACCTGCTGCGGATGGGTTGAATTTGTCATAGTTGCACCGCCTGATGATGAGAGTCGTTCACGCCGGTCGCCAGCGTCATGATGTTTTCCTGAGAAATTTCTGCTCCGTGAAGTTCACCTGCAATGCTGCCTTCACGCATGACATAGACGCGGTCGCTCATGCCGACGATTTCCGGCAGCTCGCTGGAGATCATCAGGATCGCCACGCCCTTGCGCGCCATCTGGTTCATGATGCGGTAGATTTCACTTTTCGCCCCGACGTCGACGCCGCGCGTCGGTTCGTCCAGAATCAGAATGCGTGGGCCGATGGCCACCCAGCGGGAGATAAGCAGCTTTTGCTGATTGCCCCCGGACAGGCCGCCCGCGCGGACCTGTGAATGCGGCACGCGGATGTTAAGCAGGGCGATTGCATCGTCAGAAATGGTCTGCGCTTTTTTGCGGTTCAGCATGCCGAAGGTGGCGTCGCGCTCCAGCGTCGCCATGGTGATGTTCTCCTGTGCGGCCAGCTCGAGGAACAGCCCTTGTTCTTTGCGGTTCTCGGTGAGAAAACCGATCCCGTTGTCGATGGCGGCGCGCGGGGAGTGGATCACCACCGGTTCGCCGTCGACCTCAATCATGCCGCCCGTGGCTTTGCGCGCGCCGAAGATCAGCTGCGCCAGTTCGGAACGTCCGGCGCCCACCAGACCTGCCAGGCCGACAATTTCTCCGGAACGCACCTGCAGACTGCAGGGGAGCACTTTCTTGCCGTCGGTAAGGTGATGCACGTTAAGACGCGGGCTGCCGAGCGGGATATCGCGCTCTTTGTTAAACAGATCGCTTAGCGGACGGCCGACCATCATTTTCACCAGCTCAGAGGCGTTCAGTTTGTCGCGCGTCAGGCTACCGACGTACTGCCCGTCACGCAGAACGCTGACGCGATCGGAGAGTTCATACACTTCCGCCATGCGGTGGCTGATATAGATAATCGCCATTCCTTCCTCTCGCAGGC
This sequence comes from Enterobacter sp. RCC_40, assembly GCF_041360735.1. Lineage (NCBI taxonomy): Bacteria > Pseudomonadati > Pseudomonadota > Gammaproteobacteria > Enterobacterales > Enterobacteriaceae > Enterobacter > Enterobacter sp. RCC_40. Next base: position 30,380 of record NZ_JBFUPR010000009.1, on the reverse strand, counting down.
GCAGTATCAGCTCGAACAGGCGATGGGTTTCACGTGAGGAGAGGGCGGCGGTGGGTTCATCCATCACCAGAATGCGGCTGTTGCGGTGTAGCGCGCGGGCAATTTCAACCTGCTGCTGCTCGGCGATGGTTAGCCTCATTACCAGGTCGGTCGCCTTGAAGTGCGCGCCCAGACGGTCAATCACCGCCTGCGCCTGTGCGGCCATCTCTTTGCGCTGTACCAGCCCGGCGCGCGACAGCTCGCTGCCCAGGAAAATGTTTTCAGCGACGGTCAGATTGGGGGCAAGCTGCATCTCCTGATAAATGAGGGTGATACCCGCGGCCAGCGCATCCTTTGGCCCTTTGATGTGAAACGGCTGTCCGTCAATCAGGATCTCGCCGCTGGTGGCGGTATAGGCCCCCGCGAGGATCTTCATCAGGGTACTCTTTCCTGCGCCGTTTTCCCCCATCAGCGCGTGGATCTCACCGGGGTACACCGTCAAATCCACACCCTTGAGCGCGTGGAAATGGCCAAACGTTTTGGCAATGTTGCGCATCTCCAGTACCGGGGTTCTGCTCATGGCGGATCTCCTTGAATGTCGATATCCGCACTTCATCACAGGTTGGTAAATGCAAAATGTCAGAAGCCGTTCATATTTGTCATAGTTATGAATAGTTAACTTACATCACAATTCCCCGCTTTTTCCCTCTCAGCAGGAGAGGGCCAGGGTGAGGGCATCACATTGCACCGGAGCTTACCGTATGCCATCACACCGTCCGCCCTTCTTTGCCAGCGCCCGTGGTCGCCTGCTGATTTTTAATCTGCTGGTGGTGGCGGTAACGCTGATGGTCAGCGGCGTGGCGGTGCTCGGCTTTCGTCATGCCAGCCAGATCCAGGAACAGGTGCAGCAGCAGACGCTGGATGACATGACCGGCAGCATGAACCTCGCCCGCGATACCGCCAATGTGGCAACGGCGGCGGTGCGGCTCTCGCAAGTTGTAGGCGCGCTGGAATACAAGGGCGAAGCCGAGCGCCTGAAGCAGACGCAGATGGCGCTGCGTCACTCGCTGGAACAGCTTGCCGATGCGCCACTGGCGCAACAGGAGCCCGCGCTGGTGGCGCGAATTATTCAGAGAAGTAATGAGTTACAGCAGAGCGTGACGGGCATGCTGGAGCGCGGGCAGCGGCGTCATCTGGAGCGTAATGCGCTTCTCAGCGCGCTCTATCAAAGCCAGAGCTATTTGCGCCATCTGCAGGACATCAACCGCCGTTACGCCAGCAACGTCCCGGATGCGCAACAGCTTATGGAAATGGACAGGCTAATCATCGCCGCTATTGAAACGCCCTCGCCGCGCGCCACGGTTCAGCAGCTGGATGCCGTGACGGCAACGCTGCCCCGGAGCGTGACGCAGCCCGTGGTGAACGCTATCCTGCCCGATTTTAATGCCGAGCTTCACAAGCTTGTTCCGCTCTCGACGCAGCTGGAGGAGAGCGATCTGGCGATCAGCTGGTATATGTTCCACATCAAGGCGCTGGTGGCGATATTAAACAGCGACATCAATCAGTACGTTGAACAGGTGGCGCAGGCCTCCCGGCTGCGCACTGCCCAGAGTCACCAGGAGCTGCGCTCCATCAGCGTATTTATCAGCGTGTTCGCCGTGCTGGCGCTGATCATCACCGGGTGCGCCTGTTGGTATATCTACCGTAATCTGGCCTCCAACCTGACGGCCATCTCCCGGGCGATGTCGCGCCTTGCCCACGGCGAGCAGGATGTTTCCGTCCCTGGGCTGCAGCGTCGTGATGAGCTGGGTGAGCTGGCGCGAGCGTTTAACGTTTTTGCCCGCAACACCGCCTCGCTTGTCCACACCACCCGCCTGCTGAAAGAAAAAACCACGCAGATGGAGATCGACCGCATCGAGCGTCAGGGGCTGGAAGAGGCGTTGGTGCACAGCCAGAAGATGAAGGCCGTCGGGCAGCTGACGGGCGGTCTGGCGCATGACTTTAACAACCTGCTGGCGGTGATCATTGGCAGTCTGGAACTCACCGATCCTGACTCACATGACGCCCCGCGTATCACCCGGGCACTCAAGGCCGCCGAGCGTGGTGCGGTGCTGACCCAGCGCCTGCTGGCGTTTTCCCGCAAGCAATCCCTGACCCCGCACGCGGTAGAGATGAAACCGCTGCTCGAGAACCTGCGGGAGTTGATGTACCACTCGCTGCCGGCCACCCTGACGCTGGAAATTGAAGCGCAATCACCGGCGTGGCCGGCGTGGATAGACGTCAGCCAGCTGGAAAACGCCATTATTAACCTGGTGATGAACGCCCGCGATGCGATGGAGGGACAGACGGGGGTTATTAAGATCCGCACGTGGAATCAGCGCGTGACCCGCAGTGACGGACGCAGGCAGGATATGGTGGCGCTGGAGGTTATTGACCGGGGAAGTGGAATGTCGCAGGAGGTCAAATCCCGGGTCTTCGAACCGTTCTTCACGACCAAGCAAACCGGGAGCGGTAGCGGATTAGGCCTGTCGATGGTCTACGGTTTTGTACGCCAGTCCGGTGGGCGCGTGGAGATTGAAAGCGCGCCAGGGCAGGGGACCACCGTGCGGCTGCATCTGCCACGCTCGACGCTGCCTGTTCGTTCTGCTGATGAGACCCAGGCCGCCGCGGCTGCCGTTGAAAATGAACGCCTGGTACTGGTGCTGGAAGATGAAGCCGATGTCCGCCAGACCCTGTGCGAGCAGCTGCATCAGCTGGGCTATCTGACGCTTGAAGCGGACAACGGCGAACAGGCCCTGAAGATGCTGGACGCGTCACCGGATATTGGCATGTTTATTAGCGATTTAATGCTGCCCGGCAACCTCAGCGGTGCCGAGGTGATCAACCATGTGCGCAGCCATTATCCGCAGCTTCCGGTGTTGCTGATCAGCGGTCAGGATCTGCGTCCGACGCATAACCCGCAACTGCCGGACGTGGCGTTACTGCGTAAGCCTTTTACCCGTGTACAGCTGGCGCAGGCGTTGCGCAAGGTGATGACAGGAACTGGCTGAGAGCCAGGGTCGCCGCCCCCTGAGCACCGTTAAAGGATGACGATGATGCTGTAATGAAACGGACTGCCTCATACGGCAGCGGACGGCGCAGATGCTGTTTAATTCTGGCAATCAGCGCGTCGCGTGGAAAATCGACCATATCCATCACGCCGCCGCCGAGGATCACCGCATCCGGGTCGAAGAGATTTACGCTGGTGGCAATGGCTCGGGCTGCATGATTTAAGAGCTGTATGACAAAGGGGTCATGACACGCTGAGGTAAAAATCTCGCCAATCGCGTAATCACGGGGCTGTTGTTCATACCACTGTTTCAGGGCAATACCGGAACAGACGGTTTCCAGACATCCTGTGTTACCACAACCGCAATGGCGTGACATATCGCCCTGCGGAATATGTCCAAGCTCGCCCGCGACCCCGTGTGCACCTGTCCAGGGCGCGCCGTTCAGCCAGATGGCGAACCCCATGCCGGTACCGAGATAGGCTGCCAGAACCTGCTGTTGCTGCAAGTTGTGCTGCATAACATCAAAAGAGAGCTGGAGGTTAACGTCACGGTAGAATTCGACCGGGCATCCCAGCGCGTCTGCCAGTTTGCCCGCCAGGTCCCGTCGGTCTGTTGCCTGTAATGGCAGGTTTGGTGTCGAGATAATGGTGCGTTTGTCTTTGCCGACCAGCGCAGGAAAACCCATCACCAGACCCCGACAGCGAACCTGATAGTGGCGAAGCCTTGCAACGATCATTTCTGCGACGCCGCACATGACGCCTGAACGGATAATGTCTGCTGTACGGTGTTTTTCACAGTGCAGCACGGCCCCCTCGGCTGTAAGCAGGCAAAAACGGATATGGGTAGCGCCCATATCCACTCCGGCAACGACATCAGGCTGTTTTTGCATGAGGAAGGGCCTCGTTCTTTGCCGAAAGAATCTGTCCGGCCATCAGTTGCCATGCGTCGTCGATATTCTCTGCGTGGTTGAACAGTCCTGACGTCCCGACGATAAAGACATCAGCCCCGGCGGCCATCAGTTTTTTGTAGGTGGACTGATTGCAGGAGCCATCGATCTCAATCTCATAGCGCAGCCCTTCACGTTCGCGCCAGGCTTTCAGCTCGGCAATTTTTTCGAGCATTTCCGGAATGAAAGGCTGCCCGGCAAAGCCAGGATCGACGGTCATGACCGTAATTTTGTCCGCCTTGTGAATGTAATATTTCATCGCTTCAACGGGCGTTTCAGGGTTGAGGATCAGACCGACTCTCATGCCATGACGGCGAATTTCGTCAATCAGGCGGAAGGCCTGACCGTTAATCGTTTCCGGATGCAGGGTGATGAAATCCGCTCCGGCCTGTGCCAGTTGACTAATGTAATCCTGGGGGCGCGTCACCATCAGATGGCAATCCAGCGGTTTGGTGGCGAGCTTCTTCACCTGGCTGACAAAGAACGGTGATAGTGTCAAATTGGGCACAAAGTGACCGTCCATGATATCGATATGGAAGTAGTCCGCGTGCTGGTCTATGAATTCGATCTGCTCTTTGAATTTCAGCAGGTCCATACACATCAGGGAGGGGGAAATTTTCATCGTCAATTCCTTACTTACTGATCAATCTATCGAGGGCGACAGCGGCGATAATCAACCCGCCCATCACCACCAACTGGTAGTAGGTTTGTACTTGTAAAATATTGAGTCCGTTATTGATGGTGCCGATGATGAGCCCCCCAATCACTACAGAGAAGATGCGCCCTTTACCGCCAAAGAAACTGGTTCCGCCGATAATGGCGCTGGCAATGGCGTAGGTTTCAAAGCCCATACCAGCCAGCGGCTCTGCTGCCCCCAGTCGTGCCGTTGACACCACGCCTGCCAGCCCTGCACACACACCGGAGATAATGAAAACCACCAGGATATGAAACTTCACGTCAATACCGGAGTAAAACGCCGAGTTCTTGTTACCGCCCAGCGCGTAGATGTTGCGTCCCAGCCGCATACGGGTGGTGAGGAACCAGAGAATCACCGCCACTACCAGCGAGAAGATCACCGGCACGGGAATACCTAAGAGATTGGCGGCAAAAAAGTTTACAAAGTCGAACGAGAAGCCGTATACCGAGTTGGCATCCGAAATCACCAGCGTAATGCCGCGAAAAATGGCGTTAGTGCCCAGGGTGATAATGAACGGATGCAGCCCGGTCCAGTTGACCAGACAGCCGTTGATCGCGCCTAACGCACCGCCAACCAGCACGCCGCCAATGAGCGCTGCCAGGAACGGGTCGACGCCGGCCAGCATGAGCTTGGCGGTCACCATCCCGGACAGCGCCAGAATCGCCCCGACGGACAGATCGATACCTGCCACCAGAATGGCAAAGAACTCGCCCATCCCGATCAGCACCGTCACCGAACTCTGGACAAAAATTTGAGTGATGTTGTTGGTGGTCAGGAAGTATTCCGACGACAGCGTGCCAAAGATGGCAACGATGATCGCGAGGATGAAAAAGGTGCCGTACTTGTCCCAGAACAGCGCGAAATTAAACGGTTTTTTTTCGTCCATATCGCGTTTCACTCTTGTGGTAATGCCCATGCCATAATCTCCTCTTCGCCCATATCGTCGCGATTGGTCAGGATTTGCGTCAGTCGCCCTTCGCAGAACACGGCGATGCGGTCGCAGACGGCGATAATTTCAGGTAGCTCGGATGACACCATCAGGATGACCTTGCCCTCGTCAGCCAACTGGCGCATCACTTTGTAGATTTCGGCCTTTGCGCCGACGTCGATGCCGCGGGTAGGTTCATCAAAAATGATGACGTCCGGGTTGCAGCACAGCCATTTGGAAATCAGCACCTTCTGCTGGTTTCCGCCGGAGAGCTCAGTGATGTTTTGCTCCACGCTATGGCACTTTAACGCCAGCAGCTGGCGCTGCGTTTCAGCAGTTTTGCGCTCTTCATGTTCGCGAAACAGGCCCATGGCGCCTTTGTAGCCGCCATTTTTCAGGCTTTGGCTGACCGCCATGTTCTGAGCAATAGAGAAGTTGGGGAAGAAGCCGTTTTCCCGACGGCTTTCAGTGATGTAGGCCATCCCTTTTTTCAACGCATCTAACGGCGAGTGTGGGGAGATGGTTTTACCGTTGAGACGGATTTCACCGCTAGCGCGTTTATCCACCCCGAAGAGGCAGTCCATCAGCTCGGTGCGGCCTGAGCCGACGAGCCCTGCAAAGCCAAAGATTTCACCGCGGTTCACGCTGAACGAGATATCACGTACTTTTTTCTTGTCCCGGCTGGTGACGTTTTTCACTTCGAACACGGTATCGCGTTCGAGGTTGCCGGTACTTTCTTTCATCGCGTTAAAGCGGTTTTGCAACTCGCGGCCCACCATCAGGCGCACAATATCGTCGTTTGTGACATCACTCACCATGCCCGTGCAGACGCTGCTTCCATCTTTCATCACGGTAAAGCGGTCGCAAATGCGGCGGATTTCTGCGAGCTTATGCGAGATATACACAATTGCTGTGCCCTCTTTACGTAATTGATTCATGATCAGGAAAAGATAATCCACCTCTTTATTGGTTAAAGACGATGTGGGCTCATCCATAATGATCGCTTTAGCGTTGAGCATTAATGTTTTTGCAATTTCCAGCATTTGCTTGTGGCTGATGGATAAATTCGCCACCTTTTCATCTAAATCGACTTTCAATCCCACGCGTAAAAGCATCATTGCGCCGCGAATACGCATCTCTTTCCAGTCGATGATATTGACGCCACAGACTTTTTTCGTCAGATGACGGCCAATATATAAATTCTCCAGAACGGTTAATTCATCGATAACGCTAAGCTCCTGGTAAATTATGCCAATGCCCAACTGTGCTGCCAGTTTATGATCGAGCTTGTCGTAATTTACCTCGTTGATAGTAATAGTTCCTTTGGTCGGTTCATGTATTCCCGACAATACTTTCATTAAGGTTGATTTACCGGCGCCATTCTCCCCTAATAACGCATGAATCTCGTGGGGATAAATAGTTAAATCAACCGACGTTAATGCGTGAACCGGACCAAAGGATTTGCCGATCCCCGCCATTGAGATATATGGCGTGACCATGTTTACTCCTTATGTTTTCCCTCTCATCCTGTGGGAGAGAGTTGGGGTGTGGGCATCTGACCGCACCGGATATCAGTTATTTCGTCACCAGAACCGAATCAACCAGTTTGAATTCAGGCGTTTTTTCTAGGGGGATCACGTTGCCGGTTTTCGCCGCATCCACCATCAACTTCAGGCCCGTAGCACCAATATCCGCTGGGTTCTGCGCGACGGTGGCGGTCATTTGTCCGGCATCGACCATCTTACGTGCTTCAGGAATGCCATCCGTGCCAACGACCAGTACTTTTCCTGTTTTACCGGCGTTTGCCACCGCCTGTGCCACGCCCATTGCCATGGTGTCGTTTGCACAGTAGAAGGCTTTCAAATTTGGATTTCGTTGCAAAACGTTGGTGGCGACATCCAGGGCTTTAATGCGATCCCAGTCGGCGGGTTGGCTGGCAACGAGCTTGATTTGACTTGCTTTTTTAAAGGTTTCTGTAGCGCCATTGCGGCGTGCCTCTCCCGATGCATTTCCGGCTTTCCCTTCAATAATCGCGACTTCACCGCCCTGCACACCGAGTTTATCAATGATAAAGCCTGCCCCTTTTGCCCCAACGGCTACGTTATCCGTCGTGACAAAACCTTCAACGTTACCGCCGGCTTTTTTCAGGTTATCCATATCGATTTTTTCATCGAGGTTGACCAGAAAAATGCCTTTCTGCCAGGCGCGTGACACGGGCATCACCAGGTTGACCGAGGAGAGTGGGGCAAAGGCAATGCCTTTGTATTTCTTATTACTCAAGTCTTCAAAAAGCTGCAGTTGAGACTGAAAATCACCCTCTGACGGCGAAGCAAAAATATCAACACTTACCCCCAGGGTTTTTGCTTCATCTTCGATCCCTTTCTTCATATCCACCCAGAATGGATTGTTCAATGTTTTTAATACTACTGCATATTCTGCGGCAGCAAATGCGCTGGTAGATAACATTAAGCCCATAGCGGCGCCGCTGAAATATTTCAGATATTTATTCATAGCAGTGTTCTCAATGTAGGGTATATTTTGTTGATCCCGCTAGTACGGGATCAACCTTTTATAGTTACTTCAGGGCGCCAGGGGAGAAGAAATCCACAATAGCACCGGTTTTTTGCATGTTGAGTGTGGCCTGTTGAATATTCTGTTGTGCAACGGATACAAATAAAGCATCTAATAGTGTGAGTTGTAATATACGCGCGGAGGCGTTGCGCCCTAATAAAGGGGTCTCTGGTGCTGGCGAGCAAATAATATAATCAGCGAGTTTGGCAATGGGCGAATGATAGCTATGGGTAATGCAGATAATCTTCGCACCGTTCTTTTTCGCTAACTCTACTGCGGCTTTCACATCGCTGGTGCGTCCTGAGTGTGTTACCACCAGCACTACGTCTCCCTCTTTCAGCAGCGATGCTGACATCATCATGATATGGGCGTCCTGATAAGACTGGCAGCGCACGCCGATACGTAAAAACTTGTGCTGGATGTCGGCACAAATGGCGTTAGAGCCGCCGACGCCGTACAGATCGCGCTGGTTAGCCTGAGCGAAGAAACGTGCTGCGCGATGAATTTCATCCACATTAACAATCGACTGGCCTTCCATAATGGTGCGAAGCGTAATGTTGAACACTTTATTAACCACATCCTGTGGTGCTTCATCAAAGGCGAGTTCAGCGGGGAGCACCTGCTCGGATTGAGAGAAATAGTCCACAAGCGCTGCGCGCAGAGTACGAAAACCGCTAAACCCGAGCAGCTTGGCCACTTTGACGATCATCGCTTCCGAGACCAGCAGTGTTTCGGCAACATCTTTAATTGCCGGCGCACCGCTCAGGTTACCTGGCTGAAGCAGCCAGTCGACGATACGGCTCTCGTTGTCGGTCATCCCTTCCTGTTTCATACGCAGGTAAGGTGCCAGACCGATGCCATTAGGCAGCTCTTTTTCAAATTCTGACTGACTCATCGCTCTCTGTTGTCCTTAAAAATGAAGACGACACTATATCATCACAACCTTCCCGGGAAATATGTCGCCAACTTCACAGTATTTATAAATTCATAAAGTTTTATTGTTTGTGAAGTTTTTGGCTGTGTGTTGTTGCTTCATTCGTTGTAAATCAATTACTTAATTTCTTCGGCATTTAATGGCCTAAGACTTACAGGCAAACTTAACCATCAGGTCAGGGTTGAAATACGATCCTCAGGGGTGTAGAACACGCTCAGAACGCGATGGTTTTGTGGTTTTATTGCACAACTAACCGGTCTTAAATCACAAAATACATCGAGTTCGTAAAGTTTACTCACTGAGAGGCAAATCATGAAAAGGATTGCGTTTGGTTGCGATCACGTTGGCTTCATACTGAAAGAGGACATACTGGCCCATCTGCGTGGGCGTGGCGTAGAGGTGGTGGATAAGGGCACCTGGTCGCCCGAACGCACCGATTACCCGCATTATGCCAGCGCTGTTGCGACCTCCCTGCTCGACGGTGAGGTTGATGGCGGTATCTTAATTTGTGGTACCGGCGTTGGGATCTCTATTACGGCCAACAAATACCCCGGCATTCGTGCAGTGGTATGTAGTGAGCCTTATTCTGCGCAGCTTTCAAGGCAGCATAACAACACCAATATCCTGGCATTTGGCTCACGTGTTGTTGGCCTTGAGCTGGCAAAAATGATTGTCGATGCCTGGCTCAATGCAGAATTTGAGGGTGGGAGACATCAGGTGAGAGTGGAAGCGATAGGGGTGATTGAACAGGCGCAGAAATGAGATTCCTCCGCTACCCCAGCCAGCTGTTGTTCATTACCGTAAGGCCAGTCCACCTGCGAGTCTGGTCTTATGAAACGTTACTCTACCGCTCTGTTATTTGGTCTGCTGTCACTTACCAGCCAACTGGCTCACGCCGATGTTATTGATGAAGCCATTGGCAATATTCAGCAGGCGATCAACGATGCCTATAACCCCAGCAGCAGTCGCAGTAGCGATGACGACGACGATCGCTACGATCGCAGCCGCCAGACCGACAGCCGTCAGTATGACGATCGCCGCAGGCAACTGGAGGATCGCCGTCGCCGTCTGGATGAGCGTCAACGCCAGCTGGATGATGACAGACGTCAGTTAGAAGAAGATGAGCGCCGGTTAGAAGACGATTACGATCGCTGATACGCGCGGTTTAGCATCCATACGCCTCGCCCTCTCATTCAGAGAGGGAGTGACCTAATCCAGCAACAACGTCATTCCGTCATATCCCGCCTCGAACCCGTCGGGTAGCGGGTTATCCATCATCCATACGTCGAACTGATGACTGATATGGGTCAGGATCACCTGTGGACAGCCGATGATCTCATTTAAGGCAATAACCGTATTCAGATCGCAATGGTTGCGCGGCGTTTCGTCACGCGGCTCGTGACTGCAGTCGATGATCATCGCCTGCGGCCGGTTATTGAGCAGGAATTTTACCGTTTTATCAGGTAATCCGGCGGTGTCGGAGAGCCAGGCCACACGGCTGTGGGCGGACTCCAGCAGGTAGCCAAAGGTGATTTTCGAGTGATTCAGCGGCAGCGGCGTGACCCGCAGGCCCTGCAGTTCAAACACCACAAACGGCTCTACCGTATGGCTGAAATCCAGAATCCCCGGGTGTTTAAACAGGTCGTCACACCCCGCCTCGTCTGGTGGGCCGTACACCGGAACAGGGGCACCGACGCCCCAGCGCAGGGGGAACAGCCCCTGGACGTGATCCATATGGTAGTGGGTCAGTAAAAACTGCTGAAAGCTGCCTGCCGGCCAGTCGTCCATCAGGTGCGGGATACCGGCGTCCAGCAGCGTTACCGCATCGTTGAATTTGACTACCGCGCTACAGGGGCGACGGCGATGGTTATCCTGCAGACGCGCCCGGCGACACGCCGCGCAGTCGCAGCCAAACACCGGCACCAGCTGAGCGCTACCGGTTCCCGTTAACGTAATCGTCAGACTCATCGTGCACCTCTACAACAGTTTGGTGAAACGAAAATGGCTCTGCGTATACCCTTCACGCGCATAAAAACGGTGAGCGTCCAGGCGCTTCACGCTGGTGGATAGCTCTGTCAGTTCAGCGCCCGCCTGCCGCGCCACGTTCTCCGCCCAGGCCAACAGCTGGCTGCCCACCCTGAGACCGCGCGCCTGCGGCATGACCACCAGCTCCTGGATCTCGCCAATCCATCTGGCGTGGTGCAGGTGAAACTGCATATGCAGGCCAATCATGCCCACTACCTGGCCGTTTAATTCAGCCAGCTGGTAGCGCATATTGTGGTCCTGCAGATTGGCAAGATACCCGGCGTGGAACGCCTGATGATCAAACTCACTCTGCTTGAGTTCGCAAATCAGCGCGTAAACAATCTGCGCATCGTCGGCAGTGGCGGGGCGAAGCTGGCAGTCAGGCATGCTGTTTCTCCTTCTGACGGATAAGCGTTAAAAAGTTATCGACTGACTGTAGCAAACTTCCGTCGTTATTGAGGATATGACAGTTCGATGGGGTATAGCGCGCCGCACGTTCAAGCCGCTGCTCGATCTCTTTGGCGTTTTCGCGACCCCGGCTCTGCAACCGGCTGCGCAGCACATCAGGCGAGACCTGCAGACAGACCGGCAACAGCGCTGCTTCATAGCGAGCGCGCGCTTGTTGAAGGTGTGCGCGTGAGCCGTTGACCAACACGTCGAACCCGGCGTGCAGCCACAGGTCTGTCTCGATGCCTATCCCGTAGTAATAACCGTTGGCGTGCCAGCTGAGCGCCAGCAGATTTTGCCCGGCGCGCGTGAAAAATTCCGGCTCGCTCAGGGCGATATGGTTCTCACTCCCGGCATTCGCTGCACGGGTGATATAGCGGTGCGCAACCAGAAGCTGGGGATGTTCCCGCTGCCGTAACGCGGACAGCAGACTGTCCTTACCAGAGCCTGACGGCCCCATTAGCCAGATTAGTCTTCCCATCAGAACACCCGTTTCCCCTGACGCCAGACGTGGTCGATATGGATGTGCTCGCCCTTACGGTGAACCAGCACCAGATCCGCCCGTTTACCTTCAGCTATCTCTCCACGGTCGTGAAGATTGAGTGCCGTTGCCGGGTTTTTCGTTACCAGACGAATCGCCTGCGGCAGCGTAAAGCGATTGTTTTCGTCAGCCGCGACCCGGAAGGCGGCGTCCAGCAGGCTGGCGGGGTAGTAGTCGGACGAGAGGATATCCAGCAGACCTAGCGACGCGAGCGCGCTTGCCGCCACGTTGCCGGAGTGGGAGCCGCCGCGCACGATATTCGGCGCCCCCATCAGGACGTTCATGCCGTGGGTGCGGGAGGCTTCTGCTGCCTCAAACGTGGTGGGAAATTCAGCGATTACGCTGCCAAGCTGGTGCGATTCGCGCACATGTTCATGCGTCGCATCATCATGGCTGGCTAAGGCAATGTTGCGATCCCGACACATGGCGGCAATGGAGAGCCGGTTTGGTTGAGACCACTGCGCCGCAAGCTGTCGCTGTTCCTCTTCATAACGCGCCATTTCCTCGTTGGTCAGCGCGTATTTTCCCTGATAGTACTCGCGGTATTTCTCTATTCTGGCGAACTGACGCTGCCCCGGCGAGTGGTCCATCAACGAGACCAGTGAGACCGGCTCGCGGTCCACCAGCTTTTCAAACAGCGGCAGAGTGGTGTGATGCGGGAGTTCACACCGCAGGTGCAAACGATGCTCGGCGCGGTTAAGGCCGCGTTTTTGCGTCTCTTCCACGGCGTTGATCATCTTCTCAAGGTTTTCCAGACGGTCGCCGCCGTCGCGCACGTCGCCAATCGCTACGGCGTCCAGCACGGTAGTGATGCCGCTGGCGACCATCAGCGCGTCATGGCTGCTCATCGCGGAATGAGCTGGCCAGTCGACTTTCGGACGCGGGGTAAAGAATTTATCCAGATTATCGGTGTGCAGTTCGATAAGGCCCGGCAGCAGCCAGCCCCCTTCACCGTCCATCGCTTCCGGGGCGCGGCTCTGGGTTTCCGCAAAGGCGCGGATCTCTCCGGCCTGGATCTCAATCGAGCCATCAACGACTTCATTTTCCAGCACCAGCTTTACGTTATTCACGATCATGCGAGCGTCCCCATCGGGTGCAGCCTGTCTGCGACGCGGGAGCGAACGGTGTCGTCGTGGAAGATCCCCACGATCGCCGCGCCGCGTGCTTTGGCCTGTTCGATCAGTTCAACCACCGCCGCGCTGTTCTTACTGTCGAGCGAGGCAGTGGGTTCATCAAGCAGTAAAATCGGGTAGTCGACGATAAATCCGCGGGCGATATTCACCCGCTGCTGCTCGCCACCGGAAAAGGTCGACGGGGCAAGGTGCCAGAGGTGTTCCGGCACGTTCAGGCGCGTGAGCAGGCCGGCGGCTTTCGCGGCACAGGTCTCGCGCGGAACGCCCAGGTCCAGCAGCGGCTGCATGACCACGTCCAGGGCGGAGATCCGTGGGATCACCCGCAAAAACTGGCTGACCCAGCCGATCGTCGAGCGGCGCACGTCCAGCACCTTACGCGCCGGCGCTTGCACCAGATCGACCCATTCATTGCCATGACGAATATAGATATGGCCTTCGTCCGGCAGATAGTTGGCGTACAGGGAGCGCAGCAGCGTCGATTTGCCGCTGCCGGAATGGCCGTGCAACACCACGCATTCACCCTTGCTAACGTCCAGAGAGGCGCTGTGCAGGACCGGCAGGCGCACGCCGTTTTGCTGGTGGAGTACAAAGGTCTTACTGACATTTTCTACGCGGATCATGGGGGCCTCTTAATTCTGCAATACCGATGACACCAGCAGCTGGGTGTACGGATGGTGGGGATCGTCGAGTACGCGGTCGGTCAGCCCACTTTCCACCACCTGACCCTGCTTCATCACCAGAAGACGGTCCGCCAGCAGGCGGGCAACGCCTAAATCATGGGTGACAATCACCACGGCCAGGTTCAGTTCCACCACCAGGCCGCGCAGCAGGTCGAGCAGACGCGCCTGAACGGAGACGTCCAGCCCACCGGTGGGTTCATCCATAAACACCAGCTTCGGGTGAGTGACGAGATTGCGGGCAATCTGCAGGCGCTGCTGCATACCGCCGGAGAAGGTGGTGGGCAGGTCATCAATGCGCGAGGTGGGGATCTCCACATCGCTCAGCCATTGCTGTGCCGTGGCGCGGATGTTGCCATAATGGCGTGCGCCGGTGGCCATCAGCCTTTCACCGATATTGCCTCCGGCCGAGACCTGGCGGCGCAGGCCGTCCATGGGATGTTGATGCACCACGCCCCATTCGGTGCGCAGCAGGCGACGGCGTTCGGCCTCGCTCATGCCGTACAGCGACCGGCCCTCATATAAAATGTCGCCCTTTTGCGGCGTCAGTCGTGCAGAGATAGATTTCAGCAGGGTGGTTTTGCCCGAGCCGGACTCGCCGACAATGCCCAGCACCTCACCTGGCCACAGCTCAAACGAGACGTCGCTGAAGCCTTTGCCCGGCGCGTAAAGGTGGGTCAGGTTATTAACCGAAAGCAGCGGTTTCATTGGCTTTTCGCCTCGCTCTGTTGGCGGCAGAAGTCGGTGTCGGAGCAGACAAACATCCGTTTGCCCGTGTCATCCAGCACCACTTCGTCCAGATAGCTGTGTTTTGAGCCGCAAATGGCGCACGGCTCGTCCCACTCCTGCACCGTAAACGGGTGGTCGTCGAAATCGAGACTCTCCACGCGGGTGTAAGGCGGTACGGCGTAGATGCGTTTTTCACGCCCGGCACCAAACAGCTGCAGGGCAGGCATCATGTCCATCTTCGGGTTGTCGAATTTGGGGATGGGGGACGGGTCCATCACGTAGCGTCCATTGACCTTGACCGGATAGGCGTAGGTTGTGGCGATATGGCCGAAGCGGGCGATATCCTCATACAACTTCACCTGCATGACGCCGTACTCTTCCAGGGCGTGCATGGTGCGGGTTTCCGTTTCACGCGGCTCGATAAAGCGCAGGGGCTCCGGAATAGGCACCTGAAAAATCAAAATCTGATCTTCCGTCAGTGGCGTTTCCGGAATGCGGTGACGGGTCTGGATCAGCGTCGCATCTTCGGTTTTTTCGGTGGTATTGACGCCCGTCACGCGTTGAAAGAACTGGCGAATCGACACGGCGTTGGTGGTGTCATCAGCCCCCTGGTCGATGACCTTCAGCACGTCCGACTCGCCAATGACGCTGGCGGTCAGCTGAATGCCGCCGGTACCCCAGCCGTAAGGCATGGGCATTTCGCGGCCGCCGAACGGCACCTGATAACCGGGGATAGCCACCGCTTTCAAAATGGCGCGGCGGATCATGCGTTTGGTTTGTTCATCCAGATAAGCAAAGTTGTAGCCGCTTAAGTTAGTCATGTGCGCGCTCCCGTTGCAGGCGTTTCAGCAGTTCCAGTTCGGCCTGGAAATCGACGTAGTGCGGCAGCTTGAGGTGGGAAACGAAGCCCGCGGCCTCGACGTTATCCGCATGGGCCAGCACGAACTCCTCGTCCTGCGCCGGGCCGGAGACTGCTTCGCCGTAGTCCGGTGCCTGCAGGGCACGGTCGACCAGCGCCATCGCCATCGCCTTGCGCTCACTCATGCCGAACACCAGCCCGTAACCGCGGGTAAAATGTGGGGCCTCGTTCTCGGGGGCGACAAATCCATTCACCATTTCGCATTCGGTCATGAGCAGTTCGCCGACGTTCACTGCAAAACCCAGCTCTTCGGGCACGATCTCGACGTTAAGGAAGCCGCTACGAATCTCCGCCGCGAACGGATGGTTGCGGCCGTAGCCACGCTGGGTGGAGTAGGCCAGCGCCAGTAAATACCCCTCGTCGCCGCGCATCAGCTGCTGCAGGCGCGACGAGCGTGAACAGGGGTAAACCGGCGGCGTGCGGGTGATGTCGTCAGGTTGCGCGCCAGTATCGTCTTCGGCCTTCGCCAGACCCTGTTTCGCCAGCAGGCTAAAAACGTGCGGGGAGGGAACCTGCTCTGCATCCGAGGTGCTCAACTGGGGCGTTTCGCCGTTCGCCAGCAGGGTGAAATCCAGCAGACGGTGGGTGTAGTCATAGGTGGGCCCAAGCAGCTGGCCACCGGGGATGTCTTTATAGACCGCCGAAATACGACGTTCCAGACGCATTTCTGCTGTATTGATCGGTTCGCTCACCGCCAGTTTCGCCAGTGTGGTGCGATAAGCACGCAGCAGGAAGATGGCTTCGACGTTGTCGCCGCTGGCCTGTTTCAGCGCCAGCGCCGCCAGTTCGCGATCAGCGACGCCGCCTTCAGTCATTACCCGGTCGACGGCCAGATTGAGCTGCTGCTCAATCTGGGTGACGCTGAGCTCGGGAAGCGCGTCATCACCCCGTCGTCTGTGCGCCTGCAAGGCATGGGCGGCGGCGATAGCCTTCTCGCCCCCTTTGACGGCAACGTACATCAGCACACCTCCACATGAGTGGTACGAGGGATGGCCAGCAGGCGTTCTCCGCAGGTGAGGATCAGGTCAATACCGAGTGGGAACGGGTGCGGGCGTTCAGTCAGTTCATGAATGATGCACTCCGGCAGCTGTGGCGCGACCATGCGCTCTTCGGCAATACCCGCCCCCGTGAGTCGCAGCATGCGGCCACCGCTCAGGCTTGATACCTGCAAAATCAGCGTGGCGCTGGTCTCCGGTGCCACCGCGCTTCCTTCGCTCAGGGCATTAAGCTGCTCGTGGCTGATTTGCTCGTCGGCCACGGCAAACACCGCCTGCCGGGGCTGTTCAACCAGCGGGGCGTTGGTGTGAAAGCGCAGGTTCTGGCTGGCGATATCATTCGATAACGCGCCAGAGAGCCACACCGGGGTGTCGTTGTCGGCGAGCGTCAGCAGTACGCTGGTGGTCGCCAGATTCAGCGGCAGCCAACCCTGAGAGAGCTGATGCAGCGAGACGATGACGCCCGGCTCGCTCATGGCTTTCAGCAGGCGACGAAAACTTTGTTGGGCATCCTGGACGGCCAGGGTAAAAGCGGGTTGAAGCGTCATGCGTTATCTCCGCGAACGAGCGTAAAGAAGTCGACCCGGCTGGTGTTTATCTGGGCCTGGCGGGCGGCAATCAGTGCTGCACGGTCGGCTTCCAGCGGGGCAATAAGGGTTTCCATCAGGGTCTGGAAATGAGGTTGTTCCTGTAACAGGGCGTCAATCACCGCGCAGCGTTCGGCGTGTGGTTTGTCGCGCCCGAGCACGTAGCTGTAGCCCAGCGTGCCGCTGTTCAGGCGGATCACTGCGCGGGTGAGGGTGGCATCGCCGGCGAAGAAACGCTCACCGGTACCGCCCATACGCGCCTGGATCTGCACCAGACCGATTTCCGGCGCGCGGATGAGGTCATATTCCGGCGTCAGATTCAGCGCCTGCATGCGGTCCGAAAGCGCTGCGGGCTGGCTGTGCGCCAGGACGCCCATCCAGCGCTGGCGGGTGGAGGTATCGAAATGCATTCAGTGCTCCATGGTGAATTCGATCATGTCGGCGCGGGTCAGGCTGACGGAGTATTCCGTCGCGTCTATTTCGCCGTCACGGTGGTTGAGGGTGCGAACGCAGAGCAGCGGAGCCATGTTGGGGATCTCCAGCACGTTGCTCTCTTTGGCCTGCGCGCGGCGGGCGCTGATGCGCGTCTGGGTACGTTTAAGCGCGATGCCCGTGGCATCCTGAAGAAAATCATGCAGCGAGCCGCTGGAGAAATTTTGCAGCACCGGCCACAGCGCCAGGTCGGCGAAGTAGTGGTCTATCTGGCACACCGCCACGCCGTTGACCCGACGCAGGGTACGCAGGTGGATGACATTGTCGCCCTCCTGAATGCCCAGCGCGTCCGCGACGTGGCTTGAGGCCGGGCGCAGCACCGACAGCAGTTTTTCGCTGGTCGGGTGGCTGCCCTGATCCAGCAGGTTCTGGCTAAAACGCGCCTGCGCATTGAGCGGATAGTCAAACGGACGCATCAACACCAGCACGCCGACGCCCTGACGGCGCTGCACCCAGCCGCGCTCGACCAGCTGATCAATGGCGCGGCGCAGCGTGTGTCGGTTCACTTCATAGCGGTCGGCAAGCTGCTGCTCGGCAGGCAGGTAGTCTCCGCAGCGGTAGTGGGTGCGAAGTTCCACCTCGAGCTTTGCCGCTATCTCTTGCCAGCGGGTGGGGTAACTGGTCGGATGTCTGGATAAGTGCATACAAATCAAAGCCTCGCTTCTCAGATGAAGTGCTTACGCAAACGTTGAGACATAAAATCCAGCAGGCTGACGGTGATGATAATGAGCACCATCAGGGCGCAGGTTTGCTGGAACTGGAACCCGCGAATCGCTTCCCACAGCGTGACGCCAATACCGCCTGCGCCCACCATGCCGACGACGGTGGCGGAACGAACGTTGGATTCGAAACGGTACAGGGAGTAGGAGATCAGCAGCGGCATCACCTGGGGCAGTACGCCGAAGAGAATCTCTTCAATTTTGTTGGCGCCCGTTGCGCGGATCCCTTCGACCGGGCCCGGCTCGATAGCTTCCACCGCCTCGGAGAGCAGCTTGGAGAGCACGCCGGTGGTATGAATAAACAGCGCCATCACCCCGGCGAACGGACCCAGGCCGACGGCCACCACGAACAGCATGGCAAAGACCATTTCGTTGATGGCGCGGCAGGCGTCCATCAGGCGACGCATCGGCTGGTAAATCCACCACGGTACGATGTTCTCGGCACTCATCAGGCCGAACGGAACAGAAAGGATGACGGCCAGGGCGGTGCCCCAGACGGCGATTTGCAGAGTGACCGCCATTTCACTGAGGTAATCCTGCCACTGGCTGAAATCAGGCGGGAAGAAGTCGGCGGCAAAAGTGGCCATATTGCCGGCATCTTTAAACAGCAGCAGCGGATCCATTTCCGCGCCCTGCCAGGAGATAACGAGCACCGCAAGCAAAATGGCCCAGCTAAAAAGCGAGAACCAGCTGCGTTTCGGCGGTGGGAGGGTGATGGTTTGCATGTGTGCCCCTTTGGTCTGAATGCCCTCTCCCACCGGGAGAGGGCGGTAAGCGTTATTGCACCGCTTTATTCACGCTGCTCATGGCGCCGAGCGCCGCGGTCAGGCGGTCAAGGTCTTCGAGCTGAGCCTGAATCGCAGCCACTTTGCTGCTCTTCTCCTCCTCCTTCAGGCCCTTGTTGTCCTTCACGCCCTGCATCTCTTTAAACAGCGCCAGCTGGCGAATCGGGACCAGCTGCAGGTCGCTTGACGGGCGGAAAGGTGCCCAGCCCAGACGTTCCAGAACCGTTTTTTCTTCCGGCGTTTTGCCGTAATTCATAAAGAAGTCGTACACCTTGTCTTTGGTGGTCTCAGACAGGTTTTTGCGCCAGACGATGGGGTCGCCCGGGATCAGTGGGGATTTCCAGATAACCTTCAGCGCTTTCAGCTTGTCCGGTGCCGAGGTTTTCAGCTTGTCGAGGTTCTCGGTGTTGTTCGTGGCGACATCCACCTGCTTATTGGCCACGGCCAGCGCGTTGGTTTCATGGCTGGCGTTCACGGTGCGCTTAAACTCGCTGGCAGAGGCGTTGTTTTTAGCAAAGACGTAATAGCCCGGCACAAGGAAACCAGAGGTGGAGTTGGGATCGCCGTTACCAAACGTCAGCTCTTTACGTTTGGCGAGCATGTCGTTCAGGTTGTTGATGGGGCTGTCTTTATTGACGATCAGTACGCTCCAGTAACCCGGAGAGCCATCCGCGGCAACGGTCTGGGCAAAGACCTGGCCGTTCGCGCGATCCACCGCTTCCATGGCGGAGAGGTTGCCGTACCAGGCGATGTCGACTTTGTTAAAGCGCATCCCCTGGATGATGCCCGCATAGTCCGGGGCGAAGAAGGCGTTCACTTTGATCCCCAGTTTGGTTTCCATATCTTTCAGGAACGGTTCCCACTGAGGTTTCAGGTTCTGCTGTGATTCCGTCGAAATAATGCCAAAGTTCAGCGCTTTTTCCTGCTCCTGGGCGTACGCAGGGCTTAACAGAGTGCTTATGCTGAACATGCTGGTAAACGCCAGCGCGGCAACGGCTTTGTAGCTCATGTACTTTCCTCGGATCGGTTTTAATTAAGCAGCCTGCGCGTTCTCTTCGACGCGGTTAATGCTGCGGTAGAGATGGTCGAAACGGTCGTTATCAAACTGATGGCTTGGGCCATCAAAGAACACATGCCCCTGACGCAGCGCGACGATGCGCTCGCAATAGCGCAGGGCGTAGTCCACCTGGTGCAGCGTCACCACCACAGTGATGCCGTCGTTTAGGTTGATGTCGCGCAGGGTTTCCATCACGATGCGAGCCGATTCCGGGTCCAGCGAGGCGATGGGTTCATCGGCAAGAATGATTTGCGCTTTTTGCATCAGGGCACGGGCGATCGCCACGCGCTGCTGCTGTCCACCGGAAAGTGTGGAGACGCGCTGGTGGGCGAAATGCGCCATTCCGACGCGGGTCAGCGCCTGCAACGCTTCCTGCTTTTGAGAGGGGGAGAACCAGCGCAGACAGGTGCGCCAGAACGGGGTGCTGCCGAGCGCGCCAATCAGCACGTTCTCCAGTACCGTCAGGCGATTGACCAGGTTGAACTGCTGGAAGATATAGCCCGTCTGGGCGCGGCTTTTGCGGATATCCCGCGCCAGGCGTCCTGCACGCTGCACGGTGTTGCCCAGCAGCTCGACGTGGCTTTCTGAGGTCTTATCACAGGTGATAAGGCCGCTTAAATGACGCATAAGGGTGGATTTACCAGAGCCGGATGGCCCCAGGAGCGCCACCATTTCGCCCTGCTGGACGGTCAGATCAACGGCATGCAGGGCCTTGTTGTGATGAAAGGTCTTGCTCAGTTTCTCGACGCGGATAACAGTTTGCATATGCTGGGCCTCACAATAAATGTGGCCTCATGCTGGCGCATCAATATGACATTTGGGTTAAGTCTCGGTTGCGGGAGTTTGAAGAGTTGAGGGGAGTTTGATGACAGGCGGGGGCAGACTGCCCACCGCCAGAAGATCACTGCTGTTGCTTAACGACGTTAATCATCCACGGCACGCCGTATTTGTCGGTGACTTTACCGAAACCGTGCGCCCAGAAGGTCTCCTGCCAGGCCATTTCGATATGGCCTTCCGCGGCCAGATTGTCGAACCAGCGTTTGCCTTCTGCCACGTCCTGGGTGTCCAGCACCAGCGTGAACCCGGCATACTGCGCTTTGCTGCCGGGCGGCTGCCCATCACTCATCATGATATCGCTGCCCGCAATGCGAACATTCGAGTGGGCGATCGCCGAATCCGGAAACTGCATGCCAGACGGACAGCCTTCTTCGCTGCTGTCGCCTTTTGGCATTTCACCGAAGGTGATTTTATAGAGGAGCTCTGCGCCGACGGCGTGCTGATAAAAGGCGGAGGCCTCGGCACAGTTACCGGCGAAAGAGATGTAGGGACTTAACGGCATAATCTATACCTCACGTAAGAAGAGCCCGTTAAGTGTAGTTCTCGCCAGCCCGGTAAGCGAAGCGCCACCGGGCGGGTAAATCAGTTCTTTTTCACAAATTCTGATTTCAGTTTCATCGGGCCAAAGCCGTCAATTTTGCAGTCAATATTATGGTCGCCTTCTACCAGACGGATATTCTTCACTTTAGTGCCGATCTTCAGCATGGAAGAGCTGCCTTTAACCTTCAAATCTTTAATCACGGTGACGCTGTCGCCATCAGCCAGCAGATTACCGTTCGCATCTTTTACAACAAGCGTATCAGTATCGTGCGACGGCTCGGCGTCATTCCATTCGTGAGCGCATTCCGGGCAGATGAACATGCCATTATCTTCATAGGTGTATTCAGAATTGCATTTCGGGCAGTGTGGGAGTTGCATAAGGGTATCCTCAAAAAGTGCGTAACACGCTGGAAAGTGCCAGCAAAATGACGGCTGGGTGCCGAAAAAGGGGGCAAGTATAACGCAAATCCACACCGTTGTCGGTGATATTCTATTTAAAAAAAAAGCAAAAAGCGTGTCGCCAGTGACATTTCCTGTCAGTCAGTTAAGCGATGCTTACGGCATTAACACGGTGGAAAGAAATGGCAGTAAATATATCGAATATTTTATTGCAGCAAATTGCTACGCACCTCCATTTCGGATAAGGTGAAGCGACACATTGTTATTTATCTCCTGACTTCCCCGTCATCCATATCTTATGGCGGTGACGCATTACCTCTCTTTTTAGGTGGGTAAATAATGATGATATATCCTGAAGTTTCTTAAAAATGGGCCAGGCTTTTATCTTTTGGCTGTCATGCCAGAGGGGAAGCTTTACACGCCATGCAAGGATAGCGATTTATTTCTGATTATCTTCAATCAGTTATATTTCGGTGAACATGTTTTCCACACGTGATCATATAAGCCTGAACAACATAATTAAAACCAGTGGCTTAATAAAAGTAATAAATTTGCGTTAAGGAAAGGCTTTTATCATGCACACACAGACCATTTTTGAATTAAGCCAGGAAGCAGAGCGTTTGTTACAGCTCGCCCTGCAAAATCTTGATACGTTGAAATCAATGCCGACGGCGAAGCTGGAAAGCACCGCCGCAGCCATTACGGGTGAAAAGAACAACGTCTTACCTTTGCATTTTAGTGCGCGGGGTGTCGAAGCCCAGCAGGCTATGCTGAATAATGAATTACGCAAAATAACCCGTCTGGAAATGGTGCTGGCAATTGTGGGTACCATGAAGGCGGGGAAATCGACCACCATTAATGCCATTGTCGGAACCGAAGTGTTGCCGAACCGCAACCGCCCGATGACGGCGCTTCCGACATTGATTCGTCATACGCCGGGTCAGAAAGAGCCGGTGCTCCATTTTGCTCACGTCTCTCCTATCGATGAATTAATCCTCCTGTTACAGAAAAAGCTCTGCGATTACGATCGCGGGAAGCTGGCGCAGCGTCTGGAAATTGATAAGGACATGATTACGCTGCTGGAAAGAATTGAAAAAGGTGAGGCTTTCGAGAAGCATCACCTTGGTGCGCAGCCGATATTTCATTGTCTGAAAAGCCTTAACGACCTGGTGAGGCTCTCACAGGCGTTGGGCGTCGAGTTTCCGTTCTCTGAATATGCGGCCATCGAACACATTCCGGTGATTGAAGTGGAGTTCGTACATCTCGCGGGTCTGGATGCCCACCTTGGGCAACTGACGCTGCTTGATACCCCCGGGCCGAATGAGGCCGGGCAACCGCATCTGCAAAAAATGCTGAGCGAGCAGTTATCCCGCGCGTCGGCGGTGCTGGCGGTGATGGATTACACCCAGCTCAAATCGATTTCCGATCAAGAGGTCCGGCAGGCCATCTCAGTTGCCGGTAAATCGGTGCCGCTGTATGCGCTGGTTAATAAATTCGATCAGAAAGATCGTAACAGCGACGATGAAGAACAGGTTAAAGCGATGATCTCCGGCACCTTAATGAAAGGGAATATTTCGCCGGGGCAAATTTATCCCGTTTCGTCGATGTGGGCGTATCTGGCGAACCGCGCCCGTTATGAGATGACTACCCACGGTCAGCTACCGGATCACAAGGAGCAGCGCTGGGTTCAGGATTTTGCCGAAGCCGCGTTGGGACGCCGCTGGCGTACGGAGGATTTGGACGACATCGACCATATTCGTCATGCTGCCGATTTGCTGTGGGAAGATTCGTTATTTGAACAGCCGATCCGCAAGCTTATTTATGCCGCCTATGCCAATGCATCGCTCTTCGCCCTGCGTTCGGCGTCGCATAAGCTGCTTAACTACGCCCAAAATGCCCGGGAGTACCTGGACTTCCGCTACCAGGGGCTGACGGTCGCTTTTGAGGCACTGGAATTGAATATCGCGCGCCTGGAAGAGGACATGGCCCTGCTGCATACGCGTCAGCGCGTGGTGAGCGACGAAGTGAAGCATGAAGTGGAGCAGGCGCTTAACGCCACCGCTGACTTTATGATGTCGCAGAATACTTCACTCCAGCAGGCGATTAGCCATGTGTTTAGCGCCCGCTCTGTTCTCGACCTGGCTGGCATCGAACCGCGGGATCTTCGCCGTGACGAGCCGCAGGCGCTGAAACAGCTGGTACTGGATGATGAAGGGCAGGCGCAAATTGCGCTGAGTAAAATCCGCTCCTCCTGCGAGCTGATCATGCTGGATGCGCAGACGAAGATCGGCCGGGAGCTGGCGTTACGCTTCGATCAACTGGAGTCGACGCTGGCGCGTTCGCTGAATGAAGCCATGCGGCCAATCGAAACGCGTATTAAAGAACAACTCAGCCATGCGGGTTTTCGCGCGCGGATAAGCTTCCCGGCGTTTCAGGCGCATCAACTTAACTTCAACACCCGGGCGCTGTTTAACGATGCGATTGCGCAGGATCACCGCCCGGCAGGCCAGCCAGCGGGCGCGGCGAGCATGCGTGAAACCGTCTCTCGCTGGCTGAATAACCCGGGCTGGGGCTGGGAAGATTATGTTGTCGCACGAACACGCTATGTCATTGATATTGAACAGCTTAATGAAAAATTCAAGCAGCATATCGATCAGTTCTGTGAACAAATCCGTAAAGCTTTGACCGCCCAGGTCGATGTCTCTGTTACGGCGGGGATGGCAACGTTCTTTGCGGAATTTTCGTTATGCCTGACCGGGTTACAGGAAAGTTTGCGTGATAGCCTCGCAGTACGTCAGCAAAATGAGCATTCGACCCGAGCGCTCAGCCAGCTGTTAAAGCAAAGTATCACGACTGCGACGTGGATACAGGAAGATACCCGACTGTTACGCGATGATATTCAAACCCTATTCGCGGCAGAACAACCATGACAACACAACTACTGGACGGCCCCGGGCGAACGCTGGAGTGTATTCATCCAAAATTTATGGTCGATCTGGTTCAGGGGGTGGACGCGGCGCGTCATCCCCACCCGGGACCACAACAGCTGCAGTTTCGTGAGCGTTTGACCCAGGAGATCATGACGCATACCCGGCTACGGCCCTGGGCGATGGCGGGTATGCTTAATGAAAATGCGGCGCTGCGCCTGGGGCTGGCGGAAAAGCTGGCCGGTATGCTTGACCCCGGGCACCTTGCGCTGACGCTGATGGCAGACAAATTGATTGCGCTGCGTCAGCAGACTAACCCGCGGGCCCAGCAATCGCCCGGCCTGATTCAGCAGTACGCTGAGCTTTCCGCTCATTTTACGCAACGAGCCGCCTATAAAGAGAAGGCGCTCTCCCAGCGAGGGCTGACGGTGCAGGCGGGTGAGCACAGCGAACAAATTTTTACCCGCTGGCGAGCCGGTCACTACGATGGCTGGTCGCTGGCCGGGCGTTGCTATGTCGTCCTGGAAGAGCTGCGCTGGGGTGCATTTGGTGATGCCTGTCGCCTGGCGAATGAAGACGTGGCGGCGATGCTCAAGGATAACTTACGCAGTATGGCGGCAAACTATCTTGCGCAGGGCATCAACGCTTCTCCTTCCACCCGCCATTTCTACCATCAGTGGCTGACAACGCCCGCGTCGCCGGGATTGATAGATCATAAAGACATGCTCGGCTGGCTGGGCGACTGGTGTCAGGCGGATAACCATCCGGTGAGCTGGTCGGTGACGCAAAGCTGGCACACTGTCGCGCTGGGTATGCCGAGGCTGTGCTCGGCAAAACGGCTTGTGGATGGGATGGTGGAAGAGATTTTTGGTGGCTGAAATCCCCCTCTCACCGGGAGGGGGAGCACTGGTTAGTGGTGTGTTTCAACAGGCTTAGGCTCTGTCTGAACCTCAGCAACATGTCCGACGCGTTTTGCGTACAGTGCGGTGATGATGGGAACCAGAATCGCGGTCACAATCACGCTGGCTGCAACCAGTGCCGTCGCGGACGCAGCCACCGGTTCAAAAGCCGGATTAATCTGCGCAATGATCACCGGGTTGGCTACGGCTGCACCTGCGGCTGAAGAGGCGGCGATCCCCGCCGTTCCGTTTCCTCCCCCAATGACCCGGTCGGCAATAATCAGCGGAATACCGGTGATGATGATCACCGCCACGCCCAGCACGATACCCAGCAGACCCGTATCGAGGATGACATTCAGGTTGATGGTGTTACCCAGCGCAAAACCGAAGAACGGGATCAGCACCGGCGTGGCTTTGCTGAAGAAATCACGCAGATCGTGATCCAGGTTACCCAGAGCAAAACCGATCAGGAAGGGCAGGATCGCGCCGATAAAGTGGTGGGGTTCAAAGGACGCCAGGCCAGCAGAGCCCAGAATCAGCATGGTCATCAGCGGACCGGACTCCAGAGACATCAGGACAAATGCACCTGACTCTTCTTTGGTGCCGTACTGGTTCATCAGGCTGGCATACAAACCGCCGTTGGTCATATCCATCGCAGAGACAATTGCCAGAACCGATAATCCGGCGAAGAATCCGGTCTGAATTCCATTCTCCGGAATGAACATCGCACAGATCATTGCCACTACCCAGGCCACGGCAATTTTCGTAATCACCAGCGTGCCGGATTTCCGTAATACGGTGCCTGTTGCCCGTAAATTAATTGAAGCGCCGATACAAAAGAACCAGACGGCCAGAATGGGAACGGTGCCCGTAATCATCCCTTTTGTGAACCCGCCAAAATAAGCGCCGGTTTCAGGAGCCAGGGTATTCAGGATAGCGCCCAGTACAAGTGGAACCAGCATCATACCGCCCGGTATGCGTTCAATCGTGGCTTTAATCTTCATAGATAACCCTCAAATCGTATCCCGCATGGCGGGCGGCAAAAACTAAAAAATAAATCAATAAATTCAATGAATTGAATGTCTCTGGGTTCGATGGCGTCATTACCCATGCAATAAAACTAAAAAAGCGATCCTGGTAAACGCGGTGCCACAGCACCGGGAACATGCTATTCGGAATTATCATGCGATCATTGGAATGATGATTCAATGAAAATAAAACAGTGTTTTAGTTATCTACATCACATATTGACGTAAACGTTTTAAACGCGCGTCGGAGGGTTAGAATTTATGTAAATCTGATGTGAAGTAATGGGGTTTCATTTTCCGTTGTACGGGAAATAATGACGTGTGTGAGGATGTGTTTTTATGGCGATTGAGAACGTGCAGATTTGCGCTAATTGACAAAAACTGCAGCCAGCTGACGTAACATAAATATATGTGTGAAGTTGATCACAAATATAAACGCTGGTAGGGTAAAAAGGTCATTAACTGCCCAGGCAGGCGTCAACAGGTTCGGTTGTATCGACGTAAAACGTCAATGTAAGTAAACCTGCTACGCTTGAATAAGGCGATTCGCATGGAGCGGATCCCATGGTTCACAGATCGCATACGGGACTGTGAAACGGACAGGGCCGAGTCTACGAGGATAGCTATGCTCAGAAGGAAAAAAATCAAACCCATCACGCTTCGCGACGTCACCATTATTGATGATGCCAAACTGCGCAAAGCGATCACCGCCGCCTCGCTGGGTAATGCGATGGAATGGTTCGATTTTGGTGTTTACGGCTTTGTGGCCTATGCGTTAGGTAAAGTGTTCTTCCCCGGCGCCGACCCCAGTCTGCAGATGATTGCCGCGCTGGGTACGTTCTCCGTCCCCTTCCTGATTCGCCCGCTGGGTGGTCTGTTCTTCGGTATGCTTGGCGATAAATATGGTCGCCAGAAGATCCTTGCTATCACCATTGTCATTATGTCGATCAGTACGTTCTGTATCGGCCTGATACCGTCCTATGCCAGCATCGGTATTTGGGCTCCGATTCTGCTGCTGCTTTGTAAGATGGCCCAGGGCTTCTCCGTAGGCGGTGAGTATACGGGTGCCTCTATCTTTGTCGCAGAGTATTCCCCGGACCGTAAGCGCGGCTTTATGGGAAGCTGGCTGGACTTCGGCTCGATTGCCGGGTTTGTCCTGGGTGCGGGCGTGGTGGTGCTGATTTCTACCGTCGTCGGTGAAGAGAACTTCCTCTCCTGGGGCTGGCGTATTCCATTCTTCCTGGCGCTGCCGTTAGGGATTATCGGTCTTTACCTGCGTCATGCTCTTGAAGAAACGCCGGCGTTCCAGCAGCACGTTGAGAAGCTGGAGCAGGGCGACCGCGAAGGGCTGCAGGATGGCCCGAAAGTCTCCTTTAAAGAGATTGCGACGAAGCACTGGCGCAGCCTGCTGACCTGTATTGGTCTGGTCATCTCCACGAACGTGACCTACTACATGTTGTTGACCTACATGCCGAGCTATCTGTCGCATAACCTGCACTATTCAGAAGACCACGGTGTGCTGATTATCATCGCCATCATGGTGGGTATGCTGTTTGTGCAGCCGATTATGGGGCTGTTGAGCGACCGCTTTGGCCGTCGACCGTTCATTATTCTGGGGAGTGTCGCGCTGTTTGCCCTGGCAATCCCGGCCTTTATTCTGATTAACAGTAATGTGCTGGGTCTGATTTTTGCCGGTCTGCTGATGCTGGCGGTGATCCTTAACTGCTTTATCGGGGTGATGGCCTCGACGCTGCCTGCGATGTTCCCGACACACATTCGGTACAGTGCGCTGGCGGCTGCCTTTAACATCTCGGTGCTGATTGCCGGTCTGACCCCGACGCTTGCCGCCTCTCTGGTGGAAAGTACGCAGAACCTGATGATGCCGGCTTATTACCTGATGGTTATCGCGGTGATTGGTTTGATTACCGGTATTACCATGAAGGAGACGGCGAATCGTCCTCTTAAAGGGGCCACGCCTGCGGCGTCTGATATCCAGGAAGCGAAAGAGATCCTGCGCGAACACTACGATAATGTAGAGCAGAAGATTGAAGACATTGATGCAGAGATTGAAGAGCTGCAGCAAAAACGCTCCCGCCTGGTGGACCAGCATCCACGAATCAACGAGTAATAAAAAAACCCGCCGCTGGCGGGTTTTCTTTTATTAGCAGCCTGCGGCGATGTAATCGCCATTGGCGCTGATGGGGAGTACCGTCAGGAACAGCACGGTCGCGAACAGGATCAGGACTATTCCTCCGGCTATTTTAAAGACCGGAACCAGCCAGCTGAGTGAAGCCCCGCCGCCAAACCAGGCCACCGTCCGCTCTCGGGCATAACGTACCGCCAGTGAGAGGCCCATAATCGACAACGCCGTTCCCAGCGACATGGTCATGACCGCGGCCATCCCCCAGGTAACAATACCCAGCGCATTTGAAAACATCAGGATCATGATCGCCCCGCTGCACGGACGCGCACCAATCGCCAGTATGACGCCCAACCGGGTTTTCCAGTCGCTTTGCGCCAGGTCTGCACCTACACCGTGATGACCACAACCACAGTGTTCATTATGTTGATGAAGGGGCGTGATGGCTGAGATAGCCATCCGGCGAGGTCGCAGGCTTTTCAGCGCCTGGTAAATGACAAATACACCAAATGCACCGATGAGCACCGCGGTTATCTTCTCGACGTACCAGCGGCTGGTACTGATATCCCCCGATGCGAGGTTAAACCCTACCGCCAGAATAAAGACAAAGAGAATGGCGCTGACGCCCTGCATCAGGCTGCCAAGAAAAGGAACGACCCGGGCGGCCCGTTCGCTTTCTTTATTTGTCGTGAGGTAGGTCGTCACAATGAATTTCCCATGCCCCGGCCCGATGGCGTGCAATACGCCATAGAAGAAGGCGCCGGTTAATAGCCATAACCCGCCGCTGTACTGGTGGTTGTTAAGCTGGAGCAGGTACATCACCAGATAACGGTGCAGGGTAATTTGCGTGGCAAGGCACCACTGAAGAAAGGTGTTCCAGTGCGTATGCAGGGTAAACCCGGCTAAGAGGATCGCCAGCAACATGATGCCTGCTGTAGGAAGGCGCCAGTCACGCGTCAGTTGTTGTGTGGTCATGGGGTGGCCTGGTGGGGGAATATTTGTCGCTAGTATAGTTGATCTTGCCTGTTAATCCGTAGGATCGCACAGAGATCCCGCCTCAATTGTGGATAAGTCTGTGTGTAAAAGGGTATAAAGCGGGGTTTTGCTGGGGAATACAGCAGTCAGTCATCTTTTTGCAACTTTTAGGTTGCGGCCTGCAGAGAACTCCCTATAATGCGCCTCCATCGACACGGCAGATGTGAATCACTTCACAGTTAACCCGGTCGGTTGAAGAGAAAAAATCCTGAACTTCAGGGTTGACTCTGAAAGAGGAAAGCGTAATATACGCCACCTCGCGACGGTGAGCTGTAAGCCGCGTCGCAACTGCTCTTTAACAATTTATCAGACAATCTGTGTGGGCACTCAAAGTGACATGGATTCTTAACGTCTTCGGACAAAA
>NZ_JBFUPR010000008.1:0-190713 GCF_041360735.1 Enterobacter sp. RCC_40 | reverse complement strand
TCAATTGGTCGCAGGTTCGAATCCTGCACGACCCACCAATGTAAAAAAGCGCCCTAAAGGCGCTTTTTTGCTATCTGCGGTATGGATGATTCGAACCTGCAGCAGGTCCGAGCCGAACGCAGTGAGGCAACGGAGCCGTTTACGGCGACGGCCCGAAGGGCGAGCGAAGCGAGTCATCCTGCACGCCCCACCAATGTAAAAAAGCGCCCTAAAGGCGCTTTTTTGCTATCTGCGGTATAACATCACTCTTCCGTCAACGTTGCGATCAACGACTTAATCGCCGGCGTCGCCTGCTTCTCGTCATACACCACATACAAATCTGCCGGTATACGTACCTGTAATGGACGAAATACCACACCGGGCCACTGCATTTGCGCATAGCTGTCAGCAGCTAACGTAATCCCCATTCCCATACTGATCATTGCCAGCACCGTCTGCGGTTCATCGGCTTCACGCACTATCATCGGTGAAAAACCGGCCTGCTGACACACTCGCTGTAAGAACGACCAGTCAGAATGCGCAGACGGCATAGTTACAAAGTACTCATTCTGCAGTTCGGTGAGCGCAATTGCGCTTTCCCCCACCAGCCGGTGATCCTCCGGCAGCGCAACCAGAAACGCCGCATCCCGTAAGCGGATACTGGTAAACCCTGCGGTGGGCTCGGTTGCCATTCGCCAGATCCCGACATCCAGCTCCCGGCGCTCCAGCAGCGCCATTTGCATTACCGGCGACTTTTCGCGAAAGACGACATCAACGTTCGGATGCTCTTTCAAAAATGTGCGCATGACCGTGCGCACTTCGCTCCACATGGCGGTACCGACAATGCCCAGCGCAATCCGCCCCGCCTCACCCCGTCCAATTTGTTCGACCCGCGCCAGTGCCTGGTTTGCGCTGGCAAGCAGTCGACGGGACTCTTCCATCAATACTTTACCCGCATGGGTCAAGGCGACACTTCGTGAGTGGCGAATAAACAGTAAGGTACCGAGCTGACTCTCCAGCTCTTTTATATGCAGGCTCAACGGCGGCTGCGACATATTGAGACGGGCCGCAGCCCGTCCAAAATGAAGTTCCTCAGCGACGGCCAGAAAATAGCGCAGCAGCTTAAGGTCGGTTCGGTAGACGCGTTCCATCAACACATATCCTGGCGATAACACTTATGCTCCCACCTTAAAGCCTTTCACCGCCTGCCGGGAAAACTTTAATGCGCAACTGTGCGCAACTCGCTGTTTTTACTGATGTGGCGATAGTTAAAGCTGAAATAAAACACCACGGCGAGCACCAACGCATACGCCGCAAATACCAGCCAGATGGTCTGCCAGTCTTTCACCCCGTCCACGGAGAAATAATCTACCGCCGCGCCGCTCAATACCGATCCGAAATAAGCACCGATACCGTTAACGGTCGTCATAAACAGCCCTTGCGCGCTGGCGCGGATATCAGCGCTTACCTCCTGTTCGACAAACACCGAGCCGGAGATGTTGAAGAAGTCGAACGCGCAACCATAGACCAGCATTGACAGCATCAACAGGCCGACGCCTGTCGCGGAAGGATCGCCATACGCAAAGAGTCCAAACCGCAGCATCCAGGCCACCATGCTCATCAGCATCACGGTTTTTATGCCAAAACGTCGGAGGAAGAAAGGAATGGTCAGGATGAACAGCACCTCTGACATCTGCGAGACGGAGAGCAAAATAGAAGGGTATTTAACGATAAAGCTTTCCGCATACGCCGGATTACGCGCAAAATCATGCAGAAAGGGGCTACCGAAAGTATTGGTGATTTGCAGCACGGCGCCCAGCAGCATCGCAAACAAAAAGAACACCGCCATTCGGGGCTGTTTAAACAGGACGAACGCATTCAGGCCAAGTTTGCTTGCCAGCGACGATGAGGTTTTATTCTTCGCCACCGGAATGGCCGGTAACGTCAGTGAATAGAGCGCCAGTACCAGCGATGCGGCAGCAGCAATGTAGAGCTGAATGTTGGTTAACTCTGCACCCATCAGACTTATGGCCCACATCGCCACAATGAAGCCTACCGTGCCATAGACCCGTACCGTTGGAAAATGGGTCACCGTGTCCAGCCCTGCCTGCTCAAGACAGGAGTAAGAAATGGTATTCGATAGCGCAATGGTCGGCATAAAGGCCATGGCATTAACCAGCATGACCCAGAACATCAGCCCCGGTTCATTGACCTGCGCGGCATAGCAAAGCGCAACGGCACAGACGAGATGGCAAATCACATATGCACGATCTGCCCGCAACCACTTATCGGCAATAATGCCCACCAGCGAGGGCATCACGATCGCGGCAAGCCCCTTCGAGCTGTAGACCATACCCACGTCCGAGCCGGAAAAACCCAGGGTGTTAATCATGTAAGCGCCGAGAGTAACGAGCCAGCTTCCCCAGATAAAATATTGCATAAAGGACATCATCTTTAAGCGCGTCGTGATGTTCATACCCGATTCCTTATAGCAGAGTGGCCCTCACGGGCCACGATGTTGTTTCGCTCAGGCAAGCTGGCGCAGAAAACCGCAGATAAGATCGATGAAGTTCTGGCGAGAGAGTTCGGCGGCGGCAAGCGTTTGTTCATGCGACAGTTTTACATCGCTCAGACCTTCAGCAAGGTTGGTTATGGCCGAAACGGCGACCACCTTCAGGCCACAGTGGCGCGCCGAGATCACTTCCGGCACCACTGACATTCCCACCACATCTCCGCCGATGATCTGCATCATGCGGATCTCAGCCGCGGTTTCGAAGTTAGGGCCTGGATAAGAGACAAACACCCCTTCATGCAATGGAAAGCCCTTCTCGCTCGCCACGGTCTGCAGCAGGGCACGGCAATCTGCATCATAAGCATTGGCCAGCGAGAAAAAACGGTCGCCAAAACGGTCATCGTTCAGCCCGACCATCGGGGTACCCGGCAGGGTGTTGATGTGGTCGCTGAGGGCAACCAGGCTTCCCGGTTCAACCTCCGGACGTAATGAACCGGCGGCATTGGTACTGAACAGCAGTTCGCAGCCCAGCAGTTTGAAGGTGCGGATTGCATCGGTCATGACGGCGATGCCGCGGCCCTCATAGAAGTGACCGCGCCCTTTCATGCAGGCGACCGGAACACCGGCAAGATGCCCCAACACCAGCTCACCGGCGTGACCGTGAACGGTGCTCACCGGGAAGCCCGGCAGTTTTTCATAGCTCAGTACCACAGCGTCAACAATCTGCTCGGCGAGCGCGCCAAGACCTGAGCCGAGAATAAACGCAACCCGCGGAGTGAAATCAGGTTTAGCGGCACGAATGATGTCGGCAGAGAACCAGGGATTATTCGAGAGGGTCATAAAAGCTCCTTGAGAATTAAGATCGCGATATCACCGATCGCATGACCTTAGTCTTATATCTGGAGCCTGCGGGTTACCTCCAATACACTTTCTCTGCACCATCAATACTGATTTGGTATCAATACCTTTCCCTGCCAGATATGGCAGTTTTGCTCAAGCTAATTGCGTTGGCGCCGATACCTCTGTTTTACAGCGAGAGGAAAAAGTATGACGACCATTCAGGCTACAACCCAGCCCATTCAAACCAGCGGTGGCGGGAGTCGTTCTTCCGGCGGCAACGATATCGCTGCCCAAATCAGCCGCATCACTGACAAGATAACCAAACTGACTCAACAGCTAAAAGAGGTTGCGAACGGTTCCGGCAGTGCGGAAGAGAAGAAGAAGCAGCAGGAGCTTATCCAGGTGCAAATCAAAGTGCTGCAGGCACAGCTCGCACAGCTGCAGCGCCAGCAGGCGGAAGAAGCCCAGAAGAAACAAGAGCAAAGTCTGGTCAACGTGGAAGGTCCGAAGAACGCATCAGACAATCATCAAATAGACATCTACGTCTAACGCTCTGTTGAGTTAAACAGTGGATCGCGTATACGGGCCTCGGTTAATCGTTGCGCCTGGATACGCACCACTTCCCAGATAGCCTGCGCAGCCCCGGAGAGCGAACGGTTTTTTCGCCGTACCAGCATCAGTTTTCGCTCAATAGCAGGCGTCAGTCGCTTCACGACCAGACGGCTTCCCTGCGGCAAAGGGAGCGCCAGGGCGGGTAATACACTGATCCCTATGCCGGCCTCCACCATGGGAAACAGCGTTGCCGGGTGTCCAATCTCCTGCACAATGGTCGCCTCAACGCCCTGCGTCACCAGCGCAGAATCAATCAGCGGACGACTACCTGAGGCATAATCCTGTAATACCAGGTTCGCTCCCTGCAGCGCCTGCCAGTGAACAGACGGCTGCGCGGCTAGCGGATCGTCGTCCCGGCAAAGCAACAGAAATGGCTCAGACAGCACAATTTCACATTCCAGGTCACTCACCTGACCGGGATCGATAACAATACCAAAATCCACATCACCCTGACGGATGCTCTCCAGCACCCATTGCTGCGGCCTGTCATGCAAAACAAAATCGATATCCGGATAGCGATGATTACCCTCTGCAATACACTGCGGGATAAGGTGCGCGGATATCGTCTGGCTGGCCGCAACCCGCACGGTACCCGACAGCTGCTGCCCCAGTCGACCTACATCTCTGAGCGTACTGTTGAGTTCGTCCAGCAGCCGTTCAAGGCGCTGAGCCAGCTGCTGTCCGGCTTCCGTGAGCACGACTTCACGCGTGGTGCGATCAAGCAGCCGGACACCCGTCTGGCTCTCCAGCTCTTTCACGCTGTGGCTTACCGCGGACTGGCTCAGGCCGATGATCTCCCCTGCCCGGCTGAAGCTGCGGGCATGGGCTACGGTGACGAAGATGCGAAGCTGGCGTAAGGAATAATTCATCTGTTTAATTCATGAATGGATGCAATAAATCAATTTTATTTCTCAAACAGAAAAAAGCACAATAGCGATATCTGTTTTCAGGAGTCATTATGAAACTATTTCGTATTCTTGATCCGTTTACGCTTACTCTGGTTGTCACGGTATTATTGGCCTCCTTCTTCCCTGCGCGGGGCGGGTTCGTTCCTTTTTTTGAAGGACTGACGACCGCGGCCATCGCGCTGTTGTTCTTTATGCACGGCGCAAAGCTCTCACGCGAAGCCATTATTGCGGGGGGGAGCCACTGGCGACTGCACCTGTGGGTGATGTGCAGCACGTTCATCCTCTTCCCTGTACTCGGCGTACTGTTCGCATGGTGGGCGCCGGTGAATGTCGACCCGGCCCTTTATACCGGCTTCCTGTATCTGTGCATTTTGCCGGCCACCGTGCAGTCCGCTATCGCGTTTACCTCTCTGGCGGGCGGTAACGTCGCAGCCGCAGTCTGTTCAGCGTCGGCATCCAGCCTGTTAGGGATTTTCGTTTCGCCGCTGCTGGTGGGTCTGCTGATGAACATGCACGGTGCGGAAGGTAACCTGGAACAGGTAGGTAAAATCTGTCTGCAGCTGCTGCTGCCGTTTGTGCTGGGTCATCTCTCTCGTCCGTGGACAGGCGCGTTTGTTGCAAAGCACAAAAAATGGATCTCAAAAACCGACCAGTCGTCGATTCTGCTGGTGGTCTATTCGGCCTTCAGTGAAGCGGTTGTGAATGGCATCTGGCATAAGGTGGGCGCAGGCTCGCTGCTGTTTATCGTGGTGGTCAGCCTTGTTCTGCTGGCGATTGTGATTGGCGTAAACGTCTTTGTGGCCCGCAAGTGCGGCTTCAACAAAGCCGATGAAATCACCATTGTCTTCTGTGGCTCGAAGAAGAGCCTGGCGAACGGCATTCCTATGGCAAACATTCTCTTCCCGACCTCAATGATAGGGATGATGGTACTGCCGCTGATGATTTTCCATCAGATCCAGCTGATGGTCTGCGCGGTGCTGGCGCGTCGTTACAAACGCCAGACGGAAAAACAGGCGCAGGAAGAGACCCGCGCCGCGAAAGCTTAAGGACGTTTCAGGGGCTGAACCAACTGCGTCAGCCCCTCGGTTTTAATCAGTAACGTGATAGCCATCAGTTCACCCAGTCGTCCAGCCGGGAACCCATCTTTGCGGGCAAACCACAGCAAATAATCTTCCGGTAAATCAATCAGCCTGCGGCCTTTATATTTACCGAATGGCATCTCCATGTTGGCGATCTCAACGAGCTGCTCTTTCTCCACGTTACTCTCCTAACAGGCGCATCATTTCTGCTTCGTCGATAACCTCAATGCCCAGCTCCTGAGCTTTAGCAAGCTTCGAACCGGCGGCTTCCCCGGCAATAACCAGATCGGTTTTCTTCGACACGCTGCCTGCCACTTTTGCGCCCAGCGCAACCAGTCGCGCTTTAGCATCATCACGTGAAAGCTGGCTCAGGCTGCCGGTCAGCACGACCGTTTTGCCGGCAAACGGGCTGTCGATCTCGTCAGCGTTGACCACGACCGGAGCCGGCCATCTGATGCCCTCTTCCAGCAGCTTGCCGATCACCTCGCGGTTGCTCTCTTCGGCAAAGAAGTTAAAGACATGCGTCGCGACGACAATCCCCACGTCCGGGACTCTCTGCAGCTCGTCAATACTCGCTTTTTCCAGAGCTTCCAGCGTACCGAAATACGCCGCCAGCCCCGCCGCTGTGGCTTCGCCCACTTCGCGAATACCGAGCGCATAAAGGAATCGGGCAAAAGTCGTCTCTTTGGCAGCATCCAGGGCATTAACCACATTCTGGGCCGACTTAGGTCCCATGCGATCAAGACCCGTGAGTTTACCCGCGGTCAGTTTGAAGAGATCTGCAGGCGTATGAACATATTCTTTCTCTACCAGCTGATCGATAATTTTGTCGCCCATTCCGTCGACGTCCATCGCCCGACGGGAAACGAAGTGCTTCAGTGACTCTTTACGTTGTGCCCCGCAGATTAAGCCCCCCGTACAGCGAGCCACCGCTTCACCTTCAACGCGCTCAACGTCAGATCCGCATACCGGGCAATGCGTCGGGAACACGATGGCGCGCGTATCGTCAGGACGCTCTGACTCAACCACGTTCACCACCTGCGGGATAACATCGCCCGCGCGACGAATCACCACTTTGTCACCAATGCGCAGGCCAAGACGTTCAATTTCATCGGCGTTATGCAGCGTGGCGTTACTCACCAGCACGCCAGCAACCTGCACCGGCTCCAGACGGGCAACCGGGGTAATCGCGCCCGTACGGCCCACCTGGAACTCCACGTCACGGACAAAGGTCATCTGCTCCTGCGCCGGGAATTTAAACGCCACTGCCCAGCGTGGCGCGCGCGCCACAAAGCCTAACTGCTCCTGCAGCGCAAGTGAGTTAACCTTGATAACCACGCCATCAATATCAAAACCAAGCGTCGGGCGGTCTTCTTCCACTTTGTGGTAGAACGCCAGCACGGCTTCCGGGGAGTCGCACAGCTGAACACGGTTACTCACCGGCAGGCCCCACGCTTTAAACTGCAATAAACGTCCGAGATGGGTATCCGGCAGTTCACCGCCTTCCAGAATCCCGACGCCATAGCAGAAGAAAGTAAGTGGTCGTTTCGCAGTGATACGGGGATCAAGCTGGCGCAGGGAGCCTGCCGCCGCATTACGCGGGTTAGCAAACACTTTCCCGCCGGTACGGCGCGCCTCTTCGTTGATTTTCTCAAAGCCCGCCTGCGGGAGGAATACCTCACCGCGCACTTCCAGACGGGCTGGAATATTATCCCCTTGCAGCTTCAGCGGGATCGCACGGATGGTGCGTACGTTGGTGGTAATGTCTTCACCCGTCGTACCATCACCCCGCGTCGCGGCACGCACCAGCACACCGTTTTCATAGAGAAGGCTGACCGCCAGACCATCCAGCTTCAACTCGCAGCACCAGGTCAGGGAGTCGCTGCTTTTGAGGCGATCCTGCACGCGCTTGTTAAACGCGAGGAAGCTCTCTTCATCAAAGACGTTGTCCAGAGACAACATTGGCACTTCATGACGTACCTGACTGAAAGCACCCAGGGGCTCCGCGCCCACCCGCTGCGTGGGTGAGTCGGGCGTAATCAATTCCGGGTGCTGCGCCTCTAGCTCGCGCAACTCGCGCATCAGACGGTCATACTCCGCATCCGGCACTTCCGGCGCGTCCATAACATGATAGAGGTATTCATGATGGCGAAGCGTGGTTCGCAGTTCAGTGAGTTGTTGTTCGATTGAGTCCATATCACACCATCAATGAGAAAAAACCCCCGACATGCGGGGGTTGAGGAGGAGTCGATGTAAACGCGATGATTACGCGTTGGCTTCCTTAACTTCGCGGATGCGGTCCTGATACTCGCGCAGTTTCTGCGGCGTCATCATACGACGCTGATCGTCGAGCACCACACCACCGACTTCGTCAGCAATGTGCTGTGCGGACTGCAGCATCAGCTTAAAGTTTTGCAGTTCATCACCGTAGGACGGCACTTGCATGAAGATAGTGACACCCGGCGTCACGAAATCACCGGTCATTTCCGGGTCAAAGGTGCCAGGGTTAACCATATTGGCCAGGCTAAACAGCGCCGGACCGCTACCGTCAGGACTCAGGTGACGATGGAAAATATTCATGTCGCCAAACTTGAAGCCTGCCTGTTGAATGCTGTTAAGCAGGACATCGCCATTCAGGTGGGTGCCATGATGCGCAGCCACGTTCATGATGATGACCGCTTCTTTACGCTGCGGTTTTTCAACAACCGGTTCTGGCTCAACCACGGGCTCTGGTTCAACGAGCGGGGCCGGCGCAGGCTGAGGTGCAGGCTGCACGTGAACAGGCTGCTGCGGTTGGTGTACCGGCTGTGCAGGCTGTTGTGGCGCGGGTTGCTGCACAGGCTGTTGCTGAACCGGCTGTGGCGCAGCAGGCTGCTGATGGACAGGCTGTTGCGGCGGCTGACGCACCGGCTCTTCTCCAGGCTGCGGCGCCTGCTGGCGCGGCTGTGCAGAAGCATACGGCGGTTGATACTGGTGCTGAGGAGGCTGACGAGGGGCTTCATGCTCCCCATGAGCCGCGCCGGGCGCAGTATTGACCCGATGAACACGAACTTCACCCACGCCGTCGTCGTCGCTTCCGTCGATGTCATTTTCACTGTCATCGTCATCACGACTGGACTTCATGCGCTTCAGTGGGCGATCGCGAAACATAGAGGAACGCTCTTTACGGCTGGTCCAGAAACCATGTACCAGTAAAGCGATTATGGCGATCGCGCCAACAATGATTAATATCAGACGCAAATCCTGCATCATTATATTCTCTGTTGTTCTAACACCTTGCCACCACGGCAAACATTTACTCACTAAGAGTATTTGCCGTTTACGTCAAGTGCAAGTGTGTGCAGAGCATTCACAGCATAAAGATGAACTAAATCGTGCTTTTTGCTGTTTTTTCGAACATTTCCGAACTGGTCATTGGTCCGTAAGTGGATAATATAGGCGGGCAATTCCACTGGTTGTGAAAAAAGGAGTACAGCCTGGTTATGGTTTCAACATCATCTTCTCCCCCGCGCAGCGGCGTCTGGTATTTTTCTCAGGGCTGGAAACTGGTCTCACTGCCGGGGATTCGTCGCTACGTCATTCTGCCGTTGCTGATTAACATTATCCTGATGGGCGGCGCGTTCTGGTGGCTGTTCACCAGACTGGAGAGCTGGATCCCTTCGCTGATGAGCCATGTGCCGCACTGGCTGCAGTGGCTGAATTACCTGCTCTGGCCGGTAGCGGTTATCTCCGTGCTGCTGGTGTTCGGCTACTTCTTCTCGACGATTGCAAACTGGATAGCTGCGCCGTTTAACGGCCTGCTGGCAGAACAGCTGGAAGCACGTCTTACCGGTGCAACGCCGCCGGATACGGGCATGCTGGGGATCATGAAAGATATCCCACGCATCATGAAGCG
Source organism: Enterobacter sp. RCC_40 (assembly GCF_041360735.1). Lineage (NCBI taxonomy): Bacteria > Pseudomonadati > Pseudomonadota > Gammaproteobacteria > Enterobacterales > Enterobacteriaceae > Enterobacter > Enterobacter sp. RCC_40. The sequence goes on along the minus strand of NZ_JBFUPR010000008.1, from coordinate 180,888 downwards.
CGAATGGCAGAAGTTTGCCTGGTATCTTCCCCGCGCCATTGTGCTGCTTATCCTTTATTTTGTCCCTGGCGTCGGTCAGACGGTGGCCCCGGTGCTGTGGTTCCTGTTCAGCGCCTGGATGCTGGCAATCCAGTACTGCGATTATCCTTTCGATAACCACAAGGTGCCGTTCAAAACGATGCGCAGCGCCCTGCGCACGCAAAAAGTCGCGAATATGCAGTTCGGGGCGCTGACCAGTCTGTTCACCATGATCCCAGTGCTCAACCTGTTCATCATGCCGGTCGCCGTTTGCGGCGCAACGGCGATGTGGGTTGACTGCTACCGTGCTAAGCACGCGTTATGGAAGTAATGCAAAAATGTGTAAAAAGGGGGTGGCTTATGCCGCCCCTTATTCCATACTGATCCCCATTATTTCCTTGCAGTATATAGATATGCGAATTCCTTACTTCCCCCTACCTGTTCAACAGGTATGCTGGGACGGTATCCCAATTTCATACAGTTAAGGACAGGCCATGAGTAAGATTTATGAAGACAACTCGCTGACTATCGGTCATACGCCCCTGGTTCGACTGAACCGTATCGGTAATGGACGCATTCTGGCGAAGGTCGAATCACGTAACCCAAGCTTCAGCGTGAAGTGCCGTATCGGTGCAAATATGATTTGGGATGCTGAAAAACGTGGCGTGCTGAAGCCAGGCGTTGAGCTGGTTGAACCGACCAGCGGTAACACCGGTATCGCACTGGCCTATGTTGCGGCGGCACGCGGTTATAAACTGACGCTGACCATGCCTGAAACCATGAGCATCGAACGTCGCAAACTGCTGAAAGCGCTGGGCGCGAACCTGGTGCTGACCGAAGGTGCCAAAGGCATGAAGGGTGCGATTCAGAAAGCAGAAGAGATTGTTGCCAGCGATCCGGCGAAATATCTGCTGCTGCAGCAGTTCAGCAACCCAGCGAACCCGGAAATTCACGAAAAGACCACCGGCCCGGAAATTTGGGAAGATACCGACGGTCAGGTTGATGTATTTATCTCCGGTGTAGGCACCGGCGGAACCCTGACTGGCGTGTCGCGCTATATAAAAGGCACAAAAGGTAAAAAAGACCTGATCACCGTTGCCGTGGAACCAACCGACTCACCGGTGATCACCCAGGCGCTGGCGGGCGAAGAGATCAAACCCGGCCCACATAAAATTCAGGGTATCGGTGCCGGCTTCATTCCGGGCAACCTGGATCTGAAGCTTATTGATAAAGTGGTGACCATCACCAACGAAGAAGCTATCTCTACCGCACGTCGTCTGATGGACGAGGAAGGTATTCTGGCGGGCATCTCTTCCGGTGCTGCTGTTGCGGCAGCGCTCAAACTTCAGGAAGATGAGGCCTTTACCAATAAGAATATTGTGGTTATCCTGCCTTCATCGGGTGAGCGTTACTTGAGCACCGCACTGTTTGCCGATCTGTTCACTGAAAAAGAACTGCAACAGTAATGCCAGCATGTTAATAACGCGTAAAAAAGCACCTTTTTGGGTGCTTTTTTGTGGCCTGCTTCAAAGTTTTACCCCTCCTGGCATTGATTCACCCCGTTGGGTCTGGTATTTAAACCAGCAATTATTTTGATGCGTGAAATTAATCAGTGAACGAAATAGCCTTGCTGAATCGATTTTATGATTTGGTTCAAGTCTTGCTTTCGCTGCATAATGTTTAATGACGATCGAAACGTCAGCGCTAACAATACAGGCTAAAGTTAAGTCGCCAGGCTAGACTTTAGTTCCACAACACTAAACCTATAAGTTGGGGAAATACAATGTTCCAGCAAGAAGTTACCATTACCGCTCCGAACGGTCTGCACACCCGCCCTGCTGCTCAGTTTGTTAAAGAAGCGAAAGGCTTCACTTCTGAAATCACTGTGACTTCCAACGGCAAAAGCGCCAGCGCAAAAAGCCTGTTCAAACTGCAGACTCTGGGTCTGACTCAGGGTACCGTTGTCACCATCTCTGCTGAAGGTGAAGACGAGCAGAAAGCAGTTGAGCATCTGGTAAAACTGATGGCTGAGCTCGAGTAAGTTTCCGGGTTCTTTTAAATATCAGTCACAAGTAAGGTAGGGTTATGATTTCAGGCATTTTAGCATCCCCGGGTATCGCTTTCGGCAAAGCACTGCTGCTGAAAGAAGACGAGATCGTCATCGACCGGAAAAAAATTTCTGCCGACAAGGTTGATCAGGAAGTTGAACGTTTTCTGAGCGGTCGTGCCAAGGCATCTGCGCAACTGGAAGCAATCAAGACTAAAGCTGGCGAAACTTTCGGTGAAGAAAAAGAAGCCATCTTCGAAGGGCACATCATGCTGCTCGAAGATGAGGAGCTGGAGCAGGAAATCATAGCCCTGATTAAAGATAAAAGCATGACGGCAGACGCTGCTGCGCATGAAGTTATCGAAGGTCAGGCAACTGCCCTGGAAGAACTGGATGATGAATACCTGAAAGAGCGTGCGGCTGACGTACGTGACATCGGTAAGCGCCTGCTGCGCAACATCCTGGGTCTGGCCATTATCGACCTGAGCGCTATTCAGGATGAAGTCATCCTGGTTGCCGCCGATCTGACCCCGTCTGAAACCGCACAGTTGAACCTGAAAAAGGTCCTCGGTTTCATCACTGACGCGGGCGGGCGTACCTCCCACACCTCTATCATGGCGCGTTCTCTGGAACTGCCTGCCATTGTGGGTACCGGTAGCGTCACCTCTCAGGTCAAAAACGACGATTATCTGATTCTGGATGCCGTAAACAACGTGGTTTACGTCAACCCAACTAACGAAGAGATCGAAAAACTGCGCGCGGTTCAGGAGCAGGTTGCGACTGAAAAAGCGGAACTCGCTAAGCTGAAAGACCTGCCTGCCATCACTCTGGACGGTCATCAGGTTGAAGTGTGCGCAAACATCGGTACCGTACGTGACGTCGATGGCGCTGAGCGCAACGGCGCGGAAGGTGTGGGTCTCTATCGTACTGAATTCCTGTTCATGGACCGTGACGCGCTGCCAACTGAAGAAGAACAGTTTGCTGCGTACAAAGCTGTGGCTGAAGCGTGTGGCTCTCAGGCGGTTATCGTCCGTACCATGGATATCGGTGGCGACAAAGAGCTGCCGTACATGAACTTCCCGAAAGAAGAGAATCCGTTCCTGGGCTGGCGTGCGATTCGTATCGCGATGGATCGTAAAGAGATCCTGCGCGATCAGGTTCGCGCTATCCTGCGTGCGTCTGCTTTCGGTAAACTGCGCATCATGTTCCCGATGATCATCTCTGTTGAAGAAGTGCGTGCACTGAAGAAAGAGATCGAAATCTACAAACAGGAACTGCGCGACGAAGGTAAAGCATTTGACGAGTCAATTGAGATCGGCGTGATGGTGGAAACACCTGCGGCGGCGACCATTGCGCGTCATTTAGCCAAAGAAGTTGATTTCTTTAGTATCGGTACCAATGATTTAACGCAGTACACCCTGGCAGTTGACCGTGGTAATGATATGATTTCACATCTCTACCAGCCAATGTCACCGTCCGTACTGAACTTGATCAAGCAAGTTATTGATGCTTCTCATGCAGAAGGTAAATGGACTGGCATGTGTGGTGAGCTTGCAGGCGACGAACGTGCTACACTTCTGTTGCTGGGTATGGGTCTGGACGAATTCTCTATGAGCGCCATTTCCATCCCGCGCATTAAGAAGATTATCCGTAACACGAACTTCGAAGATGCGAAGGTGTTAGCAGAGCAGGCTCTTGCTCAACCGACAACGGACGAGTTAATGACGCTGGTTAACAAGTTCATTGAAGAAAAAACAATCTGCTAATCCACGAGATGCGGCCCAAATTACTGCTTAGGAGAAGATCATGGGTTTGTTCGATAAACTGAAATCTCTGGTTTCTGATGATAAGAAAGACTCCGGAACTATTGAGATTGTTGCTCCGCTCTCCGGCGAGATCGTCAACATCGAAGACGTGCCGGATGTAGTGTTTGCTGAGAAAATCGTTGGTGATGGCATTGCTATCAAACCAACTGGCAACAAAATGGTTGCTCCAGTTGACGGCACCATCGGTAAAATTTTTGAAACCAACCATGCGTTCTCTATCGAATCTGATAGCGGTATCGAACTGTTCGTTCACTTCGGTATCGACACCGTTGAACTGAAAGGCGAAGGCTTCAAACGTATCGCGGAAGAAGGCCAGCGTGTTAAAGTTGGCGACCCGGTCATTGAATTCGATCTGCCACTGCTGGAAGAAAAAGCCAAGTCTACCCTGACGCCGGTTGTTATCTCCAACATGGACGAAATCAAAGAACTGATCAAACTGTCTGGCAGCGTCACCGTGGGTGAAACCCCGGTTATCCGCATCAAGAAGTAATTCTTGCCGCACAGAAAAATGGCGCCTTCGGGCGCCATTTTTGTTTATGCGGGCAGGATAAGCTCGTCGTAGCCTTTCGACTGCGTATAAATCATCACATCTGTGACGCGGTCTCCTGCCATGCGAATCGCATCGGCAACGGTTTTGCCCTCAACGATCCCGCTCACCAGCTCTGAACAGAAGAGGTCGCCCGTGCCTTTCAGGTCCGTTTCAACACGCGGATGCGCACTGACGGTCACACCGTCTCGGGTAACCAGCACCACGTGAATATTCTCCGGATCGTCCGCCACCGGCGCGCTGGTGATGGCCACCCATTTCAGCGTGTCGGAAAGTAACCCCTGCGCTGCCGCTATAGCACTTTCAGGCGTACGACACGGTTTACCGCTTAGCACTTCCAGCTCAAAGACGTTAGGCGTGATCCCCTGCGCCAGTGGCAGCAGGTACTCCCGATACGCTTCAGGGATATCAGGTTTCACATACATCCCACTGTCAATATCGCCAATAACGGGGTCAACCAACACCAGCAGGTCAGGATGCTGCGCTTTGATCGCGGTGAGCCACTGCGCCAGGCATTTTATCTGACTGGCGCTGCCCATGTAGCCCGTGGTAACGGCTTTAAGCTCGCGCAGGATCTCGCGCTCTTCCAGCGCCTTAAGATACCCGCTGAACCACTCATCGGGGATCACGCCGCCGTAAAAGGTATCGTAGTGCGGCGTGTTGCTGAACAGCACGGTCGGCACGGCGGTGACGGTCAGCCGGTGGGTACGAATGTTCGGCACCGCAATGCTGTTCCCCACGCTGCCGTAAACCACCTGCGACTGTACCGCGACAATATCGGTTTGCTGCGCCCGGGTGTTATCCCGGAATAAAATCATCTCCATGACGCTTAAATCCCCGCCCCCTGCGTATAACTCTCTTCACCAAAGACGCCGGTAGAAAGATAGCGATCGCCGCGGTCGCAGATAATCGCCACCACGACAGCCCCGGGATGTGCCTGCGCAACACGCAATGCTCCCGCTACCGCGCCACCCGAGCTGACCCCGCAGAAGATACCTTCACGCACGGCCAGTTCACGCATCGTATTCTCCGCCTCGCGTTGATGAATATCCAGCACCTGATCCACCAACTGGGCGTTATAAATGCCCGGCATGTATTCCGCCGGCCAGCGGCGAATACCCGGTATGCTGCTCCCCTCTTCCGGCTGCAGACCCACAATCGTTACCGCCTTTTCCTGCTCGCGCAGAAAACGGGATACGCCGGTAATGGTCCCTGTCGTGCCCATGCTGGAGACGAAGTGAGTGATGCGCCCGTTGGTCTGCTGCCAGATTTCCGGACCGGTAGTAGTGTAGTGAGCGTACGGGTTATCCGGGTTATTAAACTGATCGAGCAGTTTGCCTTCACCGCGTTCGGCCATGGCTAGCGCCAGGTCGCGCGCCCCTTCCATCCCCTCTTCTTTAGAGACCAGAATCAGTTCGGCACCATAGGCGCGCATCGCCGCACGGCGCTCCTGGCTCATGTTATCGGGCATCAGCAACGTCATGCGATAGCCTTTCAGCGCGGCAATCATCGCCAGCGCAATACCGGTGTTACCGCTGGTGGCTTCAATCAGCACGTCGCCGGGCTGAATTTCACCGCGTTTTTCGGCCTGCACAATCATGGACAACGCAGCCCGGTCCTTCACCGAACCGGCAGGGTTATTGCCTTCGAGTTTGACCCAGATTTCGCTGCCGTTGTCCGGCCCCATGCGCTGAAGTTTGACCAGAGGGGTGTTGCCGATGGTGTGTTCTAATGTGTTCAAGATCGCTGTCCAATAAAAAGCCCGGTGGCGCGCAGCGCTCCGGGCATACGGAGATCATATTCCAGACCGGCTAAGCGCAGCGCCTCCGGCCAAACTACGTGTCATTAACCTATCAGGCTGACTCCGCCAGAGCAATATCCTCGCGCGTCTCTATGCGCTCATTGCCATGATAAATACGGGCATGCTGCAGCCCAACAAACAGGCGTTCGCCCCGGTACGGCGGCTCGTCATCACGCATCACCACCGTCAGCGGCTCGGTATACCAGCCCAGCGGCTGTACCACCAATTGGGTGTAGTGCCCTTTAGGGCTAGCTTCCAGCACCTGCACCGGCAGCGGTGAATCCAGACTCGTCCGGCGGCTCACGTCCACTTCCCAGGGACGCAGGAACAGATCGACCGGCCCCTGATGTGCGGAGGTGTATCCCAGCGGCCAGCGGTGTGCGCCCACGTGGAATTGCCCACCGCGGATGGTGCCCTGCAGCCGGTTAACTTCGCCCATAAACTCGAGGACAAATCGGGTCGCCGGTTCACGCCAGAGCTGCTCTGGCTCATCAACCTGCTCGATGTTCCCCTGGCTCATCACCACCACGCGGTCTGCGACTTCCATCGCCTCTTCCTGATCGTGGGTGACGAAGACGCTGGTGAACTTCAGCTCTTCATGCAGCTGACGCAGCCAGCGGCGTAACTCTTTACGCACCTGCGCATCCAGCGCGCCAAACGGCTCATCCAGCAGCAGAATTTGCGGCTCAACGGCCAGGGCCCGCGCCAGCGCGACGCGCTGCTTCTGGCCGCCGGAAAGCTGCGCCGGGAAGCGGTCAGCCAGATGCGCAAGCTGTACCATCTCCAGCAGTTTGGTCACTTTCGCTTTGATGGTGGCCGCATCCGGGCGCTCGCGGCGAGGCAGCACGGTCAGACCGAAAGCGATGTTATCAAACACGGTCATATGGCGGAACAGCGCGTAATGCTGGAACACAAAGCCCACTTTACGGTCGCGGGCGTGCAAACGGCTTACGTCGGTACCGTGAAAACGAATATGTCCGCTGGTCTGATGCTCAAGCCCGGCGATAATGCGCAGCAGCGTGGTTTTACCCGAGCCAGACGGCCCGAGGAGTGCCACCATTTGTCCGGAAGGGATATCCAGCGAGATATCATTCAGCACCTGGGTGCGACCAAAAGACTTCTTAATATTGGCAATCTCAATGCTCATGATTTCCCTCCTGGTGCTGACGTTTTTCCTGGTTCTCTAAACGCCACTGCACCACACTCTTCAAAAACAGGGTCAAAATCGCCATCAGCGTCAGTAACGCTGCGGCAGTAAAGGAACCGACGGTGTTGTAGTCCTGTTCCAGTAATTCAATCTGTAACGGTAACGACAGCGTTTCGCCGCGGATGGAGCCCGAGACGACCGAAACTGCACCGAACTCGCCAATGGCGCGGGCATTGGTCAGCACGACGCCATAGAGCAGCGCCCAGCGAATATTCGGCAGCGTCACGCGGCGGAACATCTGCCAGCCGGATGCGCCCAGCAGAATTGCCGCTTCATCTTCGTTGCTGCCCTGGCTTAACATCACCGGGACCAGTTCGCGCACCACAAACGGACAGGTTACAAACACCGTGACCAGCACCATGCCCGGCCAGGCAAACATGACCTGCAGGTTATGCTCATCCAGCCAGCCGCCCAGCGGGCCGTTAGAGCCGTAGAAGAGCAGATACACCAGACCGGCCACCACCGGCGACACGGCAAACGGGATATCCAGCAGGGTCAGCAGCAGCTGACGTCCCGGGAAGTTAAAGCGCGTTACCAGCCAGGCCAGCAGCGTACCGAACACCAGGTTGACCGGCACCGTGATAAGCGCAATCAGTACGGTCAGCCAGATGGCGTGCAGCATATCCGGGTTCGCCAGGTTTTCCAGCGCGGGCATCAACCCCTTGCTGAACGCCTGAACAAAAATATAAATCGTCGGCACGACGAGAATGAAGGCGGACACCAGCACGCCCGTACCAATCAGAAACCATTTTCCCCAGTTGATACGGGGAGCATCGTATCGCTTCAATTGAGTAACTTCCGCCATCAGTGACCTACCACGCGTCGACCAAAGCGACTTTGCAGAGTGTTAATTGAGTAGAGCAGCAGCAGCGATGCGGCAAGAATGACCGAGGCAATCGCGCTCGCCGCCGGGTAATCAAACTCCTGCAAGCGGATAAAAATCATCAGCGAGGTGACTTCGGTTTTCCACGCAATGTTCCCGGCAATGAAAATAACCGCGCCGAACTCACCGAGGCTACGGGTAAACGACAGCGCGATACCGGCCAGCAGCGCCGGAGAAAGCTCAGGCAGGACGACCTTGCGGAAGCTTTGCCAGCGCGTGGCACCCAGTGTTTCCGCCGCTTCTTCGTATTCAGGGCCTAATTCTTCGAGCACTGGCTGCACGGTGCGTACAACAAAAGGAATACTGGTAAACGCCATCGCGACCGCGATACCGAGCCAGGTATAGGTCACTTTGATATCAAGCTTCGCCAGCCACTCACCGTAAAACCCGTTCACGGAAAAGAGCGAGGCGAGGGTTAAGCCCGCCACCGCCGTCGGCAGCGCAAACGGCAGGTCCATTAACGCGTCGAGCAGCGTACGGCCCGGGAAACGGTAGCGGGTTAAGATCCACGCCATCAGCAGGCCAAAGGCCCCGTTAAAAATGGACGCCACAAACGCCGACAGCAGCGTCACCTTATAGGCTGCGACGACCTGCGGGTTGGTTATCACTTCCCAGTACTGCGCCCAGCTCATTTGCGCAAGCTGCATCACCAGCGCGCTGAGCGGCAACAATAAGATCAGGCAGACGAACAGCAGGCTGGTCCCGAGGCTTAAGGTAAAGCCCGGCAGCACACGTCTGGTAGAGACTGCAAACATTACTTACGCCCCGCAGCCAGCAATTTGTCTAACTCACCGCCGCTGGCAAAATGCGTTTTCATAACATCAGGCCAGGAGCCGAAATGGTCTTCCACGCGGAACAGCTCGGTTTGCGGGAATTTATCCTTCAGTTTGTTCATCACTTCCGGGTTATTCACGCGGTAGTAGTAATCGGTAATGATCGTCTGCGCCTGTGGGCTGTACAGGTAGTTGAGGTAAGCTTTTGCCGCTTTCTCTGTGCCGTTGGACTGCACGTTTTTATCTACCCACGCTACCGGGAACTCGGCGAGGATATTGGTTTTCGGGATAACGACCTCGAAGCCCTGCGCGTCGTACTGTTTGCGGATATTATTCACTTCCGACTCAAAGCTGATCAGCACATCGCCCAGGCCGCGCTCTGCAAAGGTCGTGGTCGCACCGCGACCGCCGGTATCAAACACCTCGACGTTTTTCAGGAACTGGGTCATGAACTGCTCGGTTTTCGCTTTATCGTTACCGTCAGCTTTGTCCGCCGCGCCCCACGCAGCCAGATAGGTATAGCGCGCGTTACCGGAGGTTTTTGGATTCGGGAAAATCAGCTTCACGTCGGAACGCACCAGGTCATTCCAGTCGTGGATATTTTTCGGGTTGCCCTTACGCACCAGGAAACCCATGGTGGAGTAGAACGGTGAGCTGTTGTTCGGCAAACGACTCTGCCAGTCAGCGGCGATCAGCTTGCCTTTGTCGTGCAGGATCTGCACGTCAGTGACCTGGTTATAGGTCACCACATCCGCTTTCAGCCCCTGGAGAATGGCCAGCGCCTGTTTGGACGACCCTGCGTGTGACTGTTTAATGGTCAGCTTGTCGCCGTTGTTGTCTTTCGCCCACTGCTGTTCAAACGGTGGGTTAAGGGCGGCAAACAGCTCGCGGGAAACATCATACGAACTGTTCAGCAGCTCAGTAGCCTGCGCCTGTGCCACCAGCAGCAAACCTGCCAGTGCCAGCGATCCTTTTTTCAGTACAGTAACGGCCATTGCGCACCCTTATAAATGTGATGACTATCTTATAGTCATAATATTTATAACGAGGACGAAAGGAGTAACGGTTTTATATACCGTTTGGTGATTTACAAGCAGAAAAGAGAATAAGGGTGCAGCCCGTCGTGGTCCGCACCCCAGCCCTCTCCGTGCGGGAGAGGGTGGAAAGCACTTACAGCGCCAGAAGACGCTCGACGGACGGGGCGAAGTAGTAGCCGCCGGTCACCGGTTTGGTGAAGCGCAGCATGGCGTCACGCTTGCCGTCGGTATCGCCAAACATGCTCAGCAGCTGCTGTTCGATGTTATGCAGGCGCGCGCAGTACGCACAGAAGTAAAGACCGTGGGTACCGCTTGCTGTGCCGTATGGCAGGCTCTGGCGAACAATCTTCAGACCTTTCCCGTCTTCCTTAAGGTCAACGCGGCTCAGGTGAGAGGTGACAGGACGGGCATCGCCGTCGATCTCTTCGTTGGCCTCTTTCGTACGGCCAATCATCATCTCCTGGTCATGCACGCTCATGCGGTTCAGCTGCTTGAGGTTGTGCTCCCAGCGCTGGACGAACACATAGCTGCCGCCCGCGTCGACACCGTCTTTGATCACCGCCACTTCACGACGCGTCTCTTCACCCGCCGGGTTTTCAGTTCCGTCAACGAAGCCGCTCAGGTCGCGTTCTTCCACCCAACGGAAACCGTGGATCTCTTCCTGAACGTCAATGCTGTCACCAAAAGCCGCAACCGCCGCCTGGGCAACGGAGAAGTTCACATCATGACGCAGCGAGAGAATGTGGATCAGCACGTCGAACTGCGTTGCGGGTGCCAGGCCTTTACCGTAAGGGATAAAATCCTTCAGCTCTTCGGCGCCTTCGCCACCGCTCAGTTGACGCCAGACGTTATGACCAAAGGCAACGACCGCGCCCAGATGGGCGTCCGGGAATTTGGCCTGGAAGGTGGCCAGCTTATCAACGAACGCTTTACTGGCCGCACGCAGGGCATCCACATCCCCTTTAACATTGGCTTCAATCCAAATCGCCGCGCGGCAATGTTCTGGCAAAATGCCACTCTGAACCTGAGACATCGCTCCTCCTGAAATAAAGATGCCACGTCAGCGTGGCATTGATGGCGGCTATTATACCCGTATTTCAGCGAGACGGTTTGTCCAGGCGCAAATTACTGCTTCCAGATAATTTTGCTCACTTTCCAGCTTTTCAGCGTGTCGTCGGACGGCATTAAACCTTCCGGACCACTCCAGGTACCGGTGAAGAGATAGCTGATGTGCTGGCTGCCCTGCGCTTTACATTCCACTGCCACGCCGTCGTCAGACGGGGCGCTGGTGCAGTTGCCGAAGGCCTGTTTATAGAGTTCGCTAAACGGGGTTCCCACTTTCACACCGCTTTCGGTTGGGATGTCGTCGTCCATCACAGCAATGCGGTTTACCGTGCCTTTATCACCGTTAATCACCAGCGCCAGCGTGTCACCCTTCAGCGCTTCGAAATAACGCACGATATTGCCGTTTTCTGTTTTCATGCCGCTGCGCAGGCGATAACCGCCACCCAGTGCATCCTGAAGGGCGTCCTGATCCAGCGCCGTCGCGGCGGTAATTTTACCCACGCCCTGCTCGGTCACTTCCGTTGAAGAGCCAAACCAGTTCCACGGATAGGCCGCAGACCAGTTAATTGATGAGAGCGTTGAACAGCCGGTTAACGCCAGCGGGAGAGCGCATAAAAGTAAACGCAGCGATTTCATTGAAACGTCCTTACATGTTAAATCAACGCTTGTTGGAGTGCGGTATCGGCAAAAAGTGCCAGGTTAATCTTCCTGATGCGTAAAACAGGCGCGAAGGCGGGGATTCGTCAGCAGCCACAGCAGCGCCACGATATCCGCTACGACCAGCGCAATACCGATCCCCGTAAGCGGTTCACCGCCCCACCAGAGCACCGGTTGCCAGACGAGCAGCGCAAGCTGAGCGAGGATCAGCAGCCAGCGAAGCGCACCCCACAGGCGCGGGATCGTATGCCGTCGCCCGCTGCATAAAAACGCCACCACCGCCGGCACGCCCGGCAGCAAGCCGAGCCAGAAGGCATCGTGATCGGGATAAAAGAGCGTCAGAAGCGTATCGCCCTGCCCGCGCGACGCGGCGGCCATCACAAACAGCACCCAGGTACGGGCCAGCAGCAGCAGAACGCACCAGAACAAAAAGGGCAGCCTGACACGCCCTTGCGCATCATAATCTGCCGGATGGATCTCAGTACTCTTCATCTTCTATCAGGCGCTTACCTAAGCTCAGTACGTCCGCGTGTTCATAACCCAGACGTTCATACATGCCCAGCACCACGTCGTTATCTTCCCGCACCATGATCTGAATCTTCGGGCAGCCGCGGGCAATCAGTTTCTTTTCCAGTCGATTGAGCAGCGCATTGGCGATGCCGCGCGCGCGAAATTCCGGATGCACACCCAGATAATAGGCCGAGCCGCGATGGCCGTCGTACCCGCCCATCACTGTTCCCACCACCTCGCCGTTGACTTCTGCCACCAGAAACAGACTGACGTCGTGATTCAGCTTACGTTCAATATCCATTTCCGGATCGTTCCACGGACGCAGCAGATCGCAGCGTTCCCAAAGGGTGATCACCTCTTCGAAATCTTCCTGGCGAAAAACGCGTATCTCCATGGTATTAACCGCCTTTTCGGGTTTAAAAACAGTGATTATGGCGTGAACATCGCGTTTAGCCAATAACCGGGGAAAAACTCGCCAAAATTTGGCATAATGTCACTTTGTCACGTATTGAAATGAAAAGTAAAACAATTCTCAATAAGGACTGTCGTAACGCTAATCACGATACGATATAACACCAGGACCCCAATTTTTACAATTCAGGCCGCATGAGCACATTCAAACCATTAAAAGCACTCACATCGCGTCGTCAGGTTCTCAAAGCGGGGCTGGCGGCCTTAACGTTAACGGGCATCGCACAGCAGGCTCAGGCTAAAGAAGAGAGCACGCTCAAAACCAGTAACGGACACAGTAAACCGAAATCGAAAAAGCCGGGCGCGAAGCGTCTGGTCATGCTGGACCCCGGTCACGGCGGAATTGATACCGGCGCTATTGGTAAAAACGGTGCGAAAGAAAAGCATGTCGTGTTAGCGATTGCAAAAAATGTGCGCGCAATTTTACGCAGCAATGGCATTGACGCCCGCCTGACGCGTTCTGGCGACACGTTTATTCCGCTGTACGACCGCGTAGAGATCGCCCACCAGCACGGTGCCGATCTGTTTATGTCGATTCACGCGGACGGTTTTACCAACCCGTCGGCGGCGGGGGCTTCGGTGTTCGCCCTCTCCAACCGTGGGGCGAGTAGCGCCATGGCGAAATATCTCTCCGATCGTGAAAACCGGGCGGATGAGGTTGCGGGGAAAAAAGCCACCGACAAAGATCATCTGTTACAGCAGGTGCTGTTTGACCTCGTTCAGACGGACACCATTAAAAACAGCCTGACGCTCGGCTCGCATATTCTGAAGAAGATTAAACCGGTGCATCGCCTGCACAGCAGGAGCACCGAACAGGCGGCGTTCGTGGTGCTTAAGTCGCCGTCAATTCCGTCCGTACTGGTGGAGACGTCGTTCATCACCAACCCGGAGGAAGAGCGCCTGCTCGGCACCACCGCGTTTCGCCAGAAGATCGCCAACGCCATCGCCTCAGGCATAATCAGTTACTTCAACTGGTTCGATAACCAGAAAGCGCACTCCAGGAAACGTTGATGAAACCCAATGCACAGCTGGTAAAAACATTCCTGCTGCAGCTGCAGGATGAGATTTGCCAGAAACTGGCCGCCGCAGATGGCGGTGAATTTCAGGAAGATAGCTGGCAGCGCGAAGCCGGTGGCGGCGGACGCAGCCGCGTGCTGCGTAACGGTGGCATCTTTGAGCAGGCTGGCGTCAATTTTTCCCACGTCCACGGAGACGCGATGCCCGCTTCCGCCACGGCCCATCGACCAGAACTGGCAGGCCGCAGCTTCGAAGCAATGGGCGTATCGCTGGTGGTTCATCCGCACAACCCGTATGTGCCGACCAGCCATGCCAACGTGCGCTTTTTCATTGCTGAAAAACCCGGGGCCGATCCGGTCTGGTGGTTTGGCGGCGGTTTTGACTTAACGCCCTACTACGGGTTTGAAGAAGATGCCGTGCACTGGCACACCACCGCACGCGATCTCTGTCAGCCGTTTGGGGACGACATCTACCCGAAATTTAAAAAATGGTGCGATGACTATTTTTATCTGAAGCACCGTGATGAGCAGCGCGGCATTGGTGGGCTGTTCTTTGACGATCTCAACACGCCAGATTTTGATACCGCGTTCAGCTTTATGCGGGCGGTAGGTGAAGGGTATACCGGGGCCTATCTGCCGATCGTGGCGCGGCGTAAAGATACCGACTACGGCGTGCGCGAGCGCGAGTTCCAGCTTTACCGCCGCGGGCGCTACGTAGAGTTCAACCTGGTATGGGATCGCGGCACGCTGTTTGGCCTGCAGACCGGCGGGCGCACGGAGTCCATTTTGATGTCAATGCCGCCGCTGGTTCGCTGGGAGTACAGCTACGAACCAAAAGAAGGCAGCCCGGAGGCTGCCCTGAAAGACTTTATTACGATTCGGGACTGGGTGTAATACCGGCAGGCGCAGCGCTTACAGCGGCTGCGTCTGCGCTTCAACCACCGCCAGTGCCACCATATTCACGATACGACGCACCGAAGCAATCGGCGTCAACACGTGCACTGGCTTCGCCACGCCCATCAGCACCGGTCCTACGGTGACCCCTTCAGAGCTGGAGACACGCAGCAGGTTGTAACTGATGCGGGCCGCTTCCACGTTCGGCATAATCAACACGTTTGCAGAACCTTTCAGCGGACTGTCCGGCATGCGTTCGTTACGAATGCTCTCCACCAGCGCAGCATCACCGTGCATCTCGCCGTCAATCATCAGTTCCGGCGCACGCTGGCGAACCAGCTCCAGCGTCTGGCGCATTTTGCACGCCGCCGCTGATTTCGACGAACCGAAGTTGGAGTGCGACAGCAGCGCTACCTTCGGTTCAATACCAAAGCGACGCACGGTTTCTGCCGCCATCACGGTGATCTCCGCCAGCTCTTCCGGGCTCGGATCGTCGTTGACGTAGGTGTCGGCAATAAAGGTGTTGCCGCTTGGCAGCAGCAGCGCGTTCATCGCCCCGGCGGTGTGGACCCCTTCGCGATAGCCGAAGATCTCCTGCACCACGCTGAAGTGCTCGTGGTAATCACCGATCGTGCCGCAGATCAACGCATCCGCTTCACCGCGATGGACCATGATCGCCCCGATCACCGTCGTGTTGCTGATCACGGCCTTTTGCGCCTGCTCCTGGGTGATCCCGCGACGTTTCATGATCGCGTAGTATTCGTTCCAGTACTCTTTAAAGCGCGGATCGGATTCGTTATTAACGATCTCAAAATCCACACCCGCTTTGATCTGCAGCCCCAGTTTCTGAATACGCATCTCGATAACGCTCGGACGACCGATCAGGATTGGCTTCGCCAGACCTAAGGTGATCAGCTCCTGCGTGGCATGCAGAACGCGCGCCTCTTCCCCTTCCGCCAGCACCACGCGTTTCGCGTCGGCACGCGCCTGGGAGAAAATGGGCTTCATAAACAGGTTGGTTTTGTAGACAAACTCGGTGAGCTTATCGACGTAAGCATCGAAATCTTTGATGGGGCGCGTCGCCACGCCGGAGTCCATTGCCGCCTTAGCAACCGCCGGGGCGATTTTGACAATCAGACGCGGGTCGAATGGTTTTGGAATGATGTAGTCCGGGCCAAAGCTCAGATCCTGGTCACCATACGCCGAGGCGACCACTTCGCTCTGCTCGGCATGCGCCAGTTCCGCAATGGCATGAACGGCCGCGAGCTTCATCTCTTCGTTGATCGCCGTCGCGCCCACGTCCAGCGCCCCGCGGAAGATGAACGGGAAGCAGAGAACGTTGTTCACCTGGTTCGGGTAATCGGAACGACCGGTACAGATAATGGCATCTTCACGCACGGCTTTTGCCAGCGGCGGCAGAATTTCCGGTTCCGGGTTTGCCAGCGCCAGAATCATTGGCGCACGCGCCATTTTCTTCACCATCTCCTGGGTCAGCACTTTCGGGCCTGAACAGCCAAGGAAGATATCCGCGCCGTCAATCACGTCCTCCAGCGTGCGTTTACCGTCGTCTTCTACCGCGTAGGCCGCTTTGGTTTCCGCCATGTTCGGCTCACGGTCCTTGTAGATAACGCCTTTGGAGTCGCAGACCACAATGTTGTGCTTCTGCATGCCCAGCGCCACCAGCAGGTTCATACAGGCGATTGCCGCCGCGCCTGCGCCGGAGACCACCATACGCACGTCAGAGAGATTTTTCTCAACCACACGCAGACCGTTCAGAATGGCCGCGGTGCTGATAATCGCGGTACCGTGCTGGTCATCATGGAACACGGGAATGTTCATACGCTCGCGCAGTTTCTGCTCGATATAGAAACATTCCGGCGCTTTGATGTCTTCGAGGTTGATCCCACCGAAGGTCGGTTCCAGCGCGGCAACCACGTTGATGAATTTATCAGGATCGAGCTCATCCACTTCGATATCGAACACGTCAATACCGGCAAATTTCTTGAACAGAACGCCCTTGCCTTCCATCACGGGCTTACCGGCCAGCGCACCAATATTGCCTAATCCCAGCACCGCCGTCCCGTTAGAGATCACGGCGACCAGGTTGCCACGCGCGGTGTATTTATAGGCTGCCAGCGGATCTTTTTCGATTTCGAGGCACGGCGCCGCGACGCCGGGCGAGTAGGCCAGCGCCAGATCGCGCTGAGTCGCCAGCGGTTTTGTCGGGGAGACCTGAATTTTACCTGGGACAGGGAACTCGTGGAAATCGAGAGCACTCTGTTTTAACTGATCATCCATCTTATTTTTCCTTTCACGTATCGGTCAAAAGGGTGACGTTTGCGATCCTGAAGCACACCCTGGTGTGCCGCCTAGTATCGCCGCAGGCAGCCACATAAACTTTGAAGGCTGCCAAACTCTCACCATTGCAGAATAAAAATTGTTATCAATTTATAACAGCCATGTTACCCGTCTCAGAAAGCAATGCCTCCCCCGTCTGCTATGCTTTTTTGTTAAGTCCATCATGATTTTCGCAGAAGTGTGAACTAACGCACTCGAGTAACTCTTTTATTTCCAAGGAGTAATTATTTATGAACCAACTAGACGGCATCAAACAATTCACTACCGTGGTCGCCGACAGCGGTGATATCGAGTCGATTCGTCACTATCAGCCCGAAGATGCGACCACTAACCCTTCGCTGCTGCTCAAAGCGGCCGGTCTTGCTCATTTTAGTCATCTGATTGATGACGCTATCGACTACGGTAAACAGCGCGGTAAAACACAGGAGCAGCAGGTCGCCGAAGCGAGCGACAAGCTGGCCGTTAATTTCGGTGCGGAAATTCTGAAAAGCATCCCGGGACGCGTCTCTACCGAAGTGGACGCCCGCCTCTCCTTCGACCAGGAGAAGAGCATCACGAAAGCCCGCCGCCTGGTTGAGCTCTACCAGGAGCAGGGCATCGATAAATCGCGCATTCTGATTAAGCTGGCCTCAACCTGGGAAGGGATCCGCGCGGCGGAAGTTCTGGAAAAAGAGGGGATCCATTGCAACCTGACGCTGCTGTTCTCCTTTGCGCAGGCGCGCGCCTGTGCCGAAGCCGGCGTCTTCCTGGTGTCTCCGTTCGTCGGGCGAATCTATGACTGGTATCAGGCTAAACAGCCGATGGATCCGTACGTGGTGGATGAGGACCCGGGCGTGAAATCGGTGCGTAATATCTACGACTATTACAAACAGCACCGCTACGAAACCATCGTGATGGGCGCCAGCTTCCGCCGTACCGAGCAGATCCTCGCCCTGGCAGGCTGTGACCGCCTGACCATCTCCCCTAACCTGCTTAAAGAGTTGCAGGACAAAGAGGAGACGGTTATCCGCAAACTGGTGCCCACATCAACCGTTCTCCCCAAACCTAAAGCCATGACCGAAGCGGAATTCCGCTGGGAGCACAATCAGGACGCAATGGCCGTCGAAAAACTGGCGGAAGGCATCCGCCTGTTCGCCGTCGACCAGCGCAAACTTGAAGATCTTCTTGCCGCCAAACTTTAACCTTGCCACGGAGTGAATTATGTCCCGTAAAGAGCTAGCCAATGCCATTCGCGCCCTCAGCATGGATGCCGTGCAGAAAGCCAATTCCGGCCACCCTGGCGCCCCCATGGGCATGGCTGACATTGCCGAAGTGCTGTGGAATGATTTCCTGAAGCACAACCCGAACGATCCCAGCTGGTACGATCGCGACCGTTTTATTCTCTCTAACGGCCACGCCTCCATGCTGCTCTACAGCCTGCTGCACCTTTCCGGCTACGACCTGCCGCTATCCGAGTTAAAAAACTTCCGCCAGCTGCACTCAAAAACGCCGGGCCACCCGGAGATAGGCTATACGCCGGGTGTGGAGACCACCACCGGGCCGCTCGGCCAGGGGTTAGCCAACGCGGTCGGGCTGGCGATTGCCGAACGCACGCTGGCGGCGCAGTTTAACCAGCCAGACCACGAGATTGTCGATCACTACACTTATGTGTTTATGGGCGACGGCTGTCTGATGGAGGGGATTTCTCACGAAGTCTGTTCGCTGGCGGGCACGCTGGGGCTGGGCAAGCTGATCGGATTTTACGATCACAACGGTATCTCCATCGACGGGGAGACCAAAGGCTGGTTTACCGACGACACGGCAAAACGGTTTGAGGCCTACCACTGGCACGTAGTGCATGAAATTGACGGCCACGACCCAGAAGCGGTGAAAAAAGCGATTCAGGAAGCGCAAAGCGTGAAGGACAAACCGTCCCTGATCATCTGTCGCACCACCATCGGTTTCGGCTCACCGAACAAAGCGGGTAAAGAGGAAGCCCACGGCGCGGCGCTGGGTGAAGAAGAAGTGGCGCTGACCCGGCAGAAACTGGGCTGGAAATACCCGCCGTTTGAGATCCCGAAAGAGATCTACCGCGAGTGGGACGCCCGCGAAGAGGGTGAAAAAGCCCAGCACGCGTGGAATGAAAAATTTGCCGCCTATCAAAAAGCCCACCCGGAACTGGCCGCTGAATTCTCGCGCCGCATGAGCGGTGGCCTGCCGGAGGACTGGGAAGCGAAAACCCAGGCGCTGATTGAAAATCTGCAGTCTAACCCGGCAAAAATTGCCACCCGTAAGGCCTCGCAAAACACCCTCAACGCCATCGGCCCCCTCCTGCCTGAACTGCTGGGCGGCTCCGCGGATCTGGCTCCAAGTAACCTGACCATCTGGTCTGGCTCAAAATCGCTGAAAGAGGATATTGCCGGGAACTATATCCACTACGGGGTGCGTGAGTTCGGGATGACCGCCATTGCCAATGGCATCGCCCATCACGGCGGGTTTGTGCCCTACACTGCTACCTTCCTGATGTTCGTTGAGTATGCCCGTAACGCGGCGCGTATGGCGGCATTAATGAAAGCGCGGCAGATCATGGTCTACACCCACGATTCGATTGGTCTGGGTGAAGACGGTCCCACGCACCAGGCCGTTGAGCAGCTGGCGAGCCTGCGTTTGACGCCAAACTTCAGCACCTGGCGTCCGTGCGATCAGGTCGAAGCGGCGGTTGGCTGGAAGCTCGCGGTTGAGCGCCACACGGGGCCAACGGCATTAATTCTGTCGCGGCAAAACCTGGCCCAGATTGAACGCACGCCGGAGCAGGTAAAAAATATCGCCCGCGGCGGGTACATCCTGAAAGACAGCGGCGGCAAACCGGATGTCATCCTGATTGCTACCGGTTCTGAGGTGGAAATTACCGTGAAGGCCGCGGAAAAACTGACCGCCGAAGGTCATGCGGTACGCGTGGTATCCCTGCCGTCCACCGACATTTTTGATGCTCAGGATGAGGCCTACCGTGAATCGGTCCTGCCCTCTAACGTCGCAGCCCGTGTGGCCGTCGAGGCGGGTATCGCCGACTACTGGTACAAATATGTCGGGCTGAAAGGTGCCATCGTCGGGATGCGTGGGTACGGCGAGTCGGCGCCTGCCGACAAGCTGTTCCCGTATTTTGGCTTTACCGTTGAGAATGTGGTTGAGAAGGCGCTGAGCGTAATTTAGCGCGTGATCCACAACGTGGGCCAGGCATCTGGCCCATTCCAGTTATCGCAGCTGGGCTCTTCTGCATAACGCACCAGGCGGAAACGCTGGCCGTCAAAACGCCAGCGCGTCTGGACCCCACAATCGCCAATACCGCGCCCCAGCGCGAGCGTAGTCAGCTCGCGCGTTTTCTCATCAAAGCGGGCATTCATCAATTCGATTTCACTGCTATCGTCTGCAGGGGTGAAAGGCAGACGCAGCCTTACGCTGCGGGAAGAAAACGGCTTTTTGCGCGATACCAGCCAGGCCAGATCGACCGTGTTATACGCCCCTGCCTCACAGCTAATAATCAGCAATGCTTTTTCATCGGTTAACGCGGTGACGCGCACTTCCCGGCGGTTAGGATCGAGCGAGCACTGGCTGTTGTTCATCCGCCAGGTGCCATAATCCAGCAGGTCATTCAGTTCGGCATGGGAAAGCGGCGTCGGCGTCGGATTGACTACCGCCACCTTTTTTAAGGCGGGTGCAGGCGGCACGCTTAACGGCGGATCGTCACCTTTTTTAATCCAGGCCGTTTCACTCCCGACACGTTTCTGCTGCGCGTCAATAAACAACAGCGCGGCTTTCAGGCCGTTCAGGGAGATAACCTGGTCACCGCCGCGCAAGGTCAGGGCTTTTCCTTCCTGGATATTTTTCAGAAACGCCGTGATGGTGGCGGCATCATCACTTTTCAGATGCCACGGGGTTAACTGCCAGTGCTGCCGATCCAGCTTGAGAGGAACCTTATCCAGCAACAACCGCGGCGCAATATCCGCTTCTTTCACGGCAGGGTCAGCAAGGCCGCCGAGATCGATACGCAGCGTAGCGTCGGTTTTCGCGCCGGCACTGCGGCTGAGCGTCATGACCAGCCCCCGGTGTTCACCGGTATTGCGTGCGAGGCAAAAATTCTGGTTATTGCAGGTCACCTGCCAGTCAGAAAATAATTGCTGGGCAGGCGCAGCCCACACCTGCGAGGAGGTGAGCACGCAAAACAGGCAGAGAAGAGAGACGCAATAGCGCATGAATGGCACAATCCCGGAACGAAAACGCTTAACTGGGCTGTATCTTCGTGTTCCCGCCCGGGTTGCTCAATCGGATTTATCGGATAGATTTATCCGAAATACAATCTATCACCGTTCGAAAGAGGCGTTCATCAGCCCGGTCGTTTGAAGATACTGTAGTAATATCACAGCTTTACCATCCCTGATTTCCCCGGCATGCATCATCTCCAGCGCCCGGAAAAACGGCAACTCCAGCACTTCAATATCTTCATCTTCCACGCCACCGCCGCGGTGAGTACGCTGCGCATCGCTGTATTCCGCGATGAAGAAGTGGACGATTTCCGTCACGCCGCCAGGCGACATAAACAGCTCGAAGACCTTTTTGACCTCTCCCACTTCAAAGCCAGTCTCTTCGACGGCCTCTTTGCGGATGCACACTTCCGGCTCGTCGTCATCAAGCAGGCCCGCACAGGTTTCAATCAACCTGCCGTCAGGGTTGCCATTGACCCATGTTGCTACCCTGAACTGACGGATCAGCACCACACTCTGCTTTTCACGGTTATAGAGCAAAATGGTGGCGCCATTGCCGCGGTCATAGACCTCGCGTTTATGGCGGATCACTTCACCGTTATTACGGGTTAAATCGTAAGTGATGTTACGCAGAACAAAGTAGTTTTCAGAAAGGATTTTGTCTTTGATAACGTCAATTTTCAGGGTCATACGGGCTCCACGACACAATGAGTCTTCCTATAGTACGCCGTGAAACCCGCTTTGTCGCCCGCCTGGTTTAGTGCATTTTCGGCACACTGACCTCAAGCCAGTCAAGGATCCCCCGCGCCGCATGACGCCCTTCCGCCATCGCCGTCACCACCAGATCAGCGCCGCGCACCGCATCACCGCCGGCGAAAATTTGCGGGTTAGACGTCTGGTAACGATAGCGGCTTTCCACCGAGGCAATGATTCGCCCCCAGTCATCGGTGTTGACGCCCTGACTCTCCAGCCAGGGCATGGCATGTGGGTTAAAACCAAAAGCCATAATCACCGCATCGGCCGGCATGACAAACTCGCTGCCCTCCACCGGGACGGGTCGACGACGCCCCTGCGCATCCGGCTCTCCCATCCGGGTGCGCAGCATCCGGATGCCGTTAACCTTGCCGTCAGCAGCAAGGGTCAATTCAACGGGCTGGACGTTAAATTCAAATGCGGCTCCCTCTTCTTTCGCATTCTTCACCTCTTTTTTCGAGCCCGGCATATTGGCTTCATCCCGGCGATAGGCGCAGGTGACTTTTGCCGCGCCGTGACGTAACGCGGTGCGCACGCAGTCCATTGCGGTATCGCCCCCGCCCAGCACCACCACATTGAGTCCACGGGTGTCGATAAACGGTTCGTTGGCCGTCGCGTCCAGCCCCATGACGTGGCGCGTGTTCCCCACCAGGAACGGCAACGCATCGTAGACACCCGGCGCATCTTCATGGGGGATGCCCGCTTTCATCGAACGATAGGTTCCCACGCCAATGAACAGGGCGTCGTAATCTGTTTGCAACTGAGACAACGACACATCGCTGCCCACGTCGCAGTTCAGCTCGAAGTGAACCCCCATCGCAGTAAAAATCTCTCTGCGTCGTGCGAGCAGGGATTTATCCAGCTTAAAGGCCGGAATGCCGAAGGTCAGCAAGCCGCCGATTTCGGGATGCCTGTCATAGACCGTCACGCTCACCCCGCTGCGCACCAGCACATCCGCACATGCCAGTCCGGCAGGCCCCGCGCCGATAATCGCGACGCGTTTTCCCACCGAAGAAACGCCAGACATATCCGGTCGCCAGCCCAGCGCCAGCGCCTGGTCAGAGATGTAGCGCTCGAGGTTGCCAATGGTCACCGACCCTGACGCATCGCGCACGGTGCAGGCACCTTCACATAACCTGTCCTGCGGGCAGACCCGGCCGGTAATTTCAGGTAAACAGTTGGTCTGATGAGAAAGTTCGACCGCGCCGAGGATGTCACCGGCGTTAATCCGTTCAATCCACTGCGGAATGTGGTTGTGCAGCGGGCAGGTCCATTCACATATGCTGTGCTCCCCGCATTTCAGGCAGCGCGATGCCTCGCGTCTGGCCTGTTCGGTCCGAAACGGCAGGTATATTTCATTGAAATGGCCAACCCGCTCTTCGGCAGCCAGTTTGTCGGGCTCGCCGCGTGGTGGTGTGTTTTGCATCTGCTGCAGTTTGGTGGGTGCCGTCTCCTCGCTGACTGCCTCACTGTGCCAGGGCTGCGCCTCCAGCCTGGCGGTGCGCTGACGGCGCGATTTTGCCAGCTTATCCAGCACGTCTGGCGTCGCCAGCGTCAGCACATCTGCCGGGCAATTTTCAATACAGGCCGGGCCCTGCGGGCGGGTCAGGCAGAGATCGCATTTATACGCCGAGGCTTTTGCACTGCCGTTGTCGAGCGGCGTAACGATAATCTCCATTGTGCCGAAGGGACAGGCAACCACGCAGGCTTTACAACCGATGCATTTTTGTTGATTCACCTGTACGCTGTCATCGCGTTTGCTGATGGCGCCGTTCGGGCAACTGAGTGCACACGGGGCATTTTCACAGTGGTGACAGGTGACGGGGCTGTTCTGCGCGCCAGAGTTAAGGACCGTAATACGGGGATGGAAATGGCGCTCGCTCAGGACATGTTGCTCATCATTATGCGCCATTACGCAGGCAACTTCGCAGGCATGGCACCCAATACATTGCTGGCTGTTAGCCATAATAAAACGATTCATAACGACACCTGTTTTTGGTTCAATAACCTTATTCTTTGTATGAATATGGTATTTACTCATCACAGCGTCGTCAGGCAATGTTCAATTGCCCGGAATGCCAAACTATTTCCAGTGAACCTGTGGCAGATCAATTTTATTCAGGAAGCCGTTCTGTGACCGTTAAACGCCCTGTTTCCGCAAGCCTGGCCTGGGCTTTCTTTTCGATGATTGTGTTATCCGTTCTGACCAGCACCGTCGCGCTGCTGACGCTTGCCAGCAGCCAGCGTGACGCCGAAGCCATCAATATTGCGGGTTCACTGCGTATGCAGAGTTACCGGCTGGGCTATGAGATGCAGCGCAACAGCCCTTCCCTGACACAGCATCGCCAACACTGGCAACACACCCTGAGCGCACCTGCACTCCAAAAGCTGAACCGCTGGTACGTGCCGGACGATGTCAAACAGCGCTACCAGCAGCTGCATCTGGCCTGGCAGGAGATGGATACGCACATCGCCCGCGGCGATCTCGCGTGGTAACAAACCCATATCGAAGATTTTGTTGGCCGTATTGATGCCTTTGTGCTCGCCCTTCAGCACTATACCGAACATAAAATTCAGACGGTGACCCTGCTCTCTCTGGCTGGCGCGCTGGGGATCCTGCTGCTGACGGTGTTTACCCTGCGACGCATCCGTCGTCAGGTGGTCTTGCCGCTCAACAATCTGGTCGCCGCAAGCGAACGCGTTGAACGGGGACAATTTGATACCCCGGCACCGGATACCGCTTTGCCGAATGAACTCGGTCAGCTGTCCCGGGCCTTTAACCATATGTCGGCGGAGTTACACACCCTCTATCGCTCGCTTGAAGATTCGGTTGCGGAAAAGACCCGGCACCTGAACGAGGCGCATCAGCAGCTCGAAATGCTGTTCAAATGTTCGCAGGCGCTCAACACCGGACAGATAGACAGTCACTGTTTCCGGCATATATTGCAAATCGTCCATGAATACACCCGGATGAATTATCTGGAGTTACGGACCAGCGACGACTGGCGTCTGTGTGAAGGGAGTGAGGCAGCCGACATGCCGCTGCAAAACCTGCCGGTGCTGATGCAGGACACGCTCTACGGCGAGCTGCGCTGGCAGAGCGAGACGGACAGCGTCCCGCTTCCGCTGATGAGAAGCGTGGCGACAATGCTCGGGCGCGGGCTTTACTTCAACCAGGCGCAAAAGCATTACCAGCAGTTGCTGCTGATGGAAGAGCGCGCGACGATTGCCCGCGAACTGCATGATTCCCTCGCGCAGGTGTTGTCGTATCTGCGGATCCAGCTTGCGCTGCTTAAGCGTGCCGTACCGCAAGAGAATGCCCCGGCGCAGACCATCATCACCGACTTCTCCCGCGAGCTTAACAATGCCTGGCATCAGCTTCGCGAGCTGCTCACCACCTTCCGCCTGACGCTCAACCACGCTAACCTGCCGGCGGCCCTTCAGGAGTCACTCGACGGTCTGCAGAGCCAGACGCAGGCAAAGCTGCATCTTGATTGTCGCCTCTCCTCGCTGGCCCTTGACGCACAAAAGCAGGTGCATCTGCTGCAGATCGTGCGTGAAGCGGTGTTGAACGCAATCAAGCACGCGCAGGCCAGCGAGATCACCGTAAGCTGTATCACCGCCGTGGACGGCACGCACAGCGTGAGCATTCGCGACAATGGCATCGGGATTGGCGAAGCCAGCGAGCCGCCGGGACATTACGGGCTGAATATTATGCGTGAACGCGCGGAACGGCTCGGCGGTACCCTGCACTTTTCGCAGCCACAAAATGGGGGAACGCAGGTTAGCGTGACATTCCCTTCGTCGCTGGCGTTAACAGGTAAATAACCGTAAAGGGGGCAGCGCAGAGAAACGCGCATGATAATTTACATTATCTCCTTTATTTCTCCACGTTTGGTCTTCGTCTTGCCGCTAAAGTGGTGCGGGCAATAAACAATAATGACGTGCAGCAAAACGAGGTCAATTTTTCATGGCGAATTTTTTCATCGATCGCCCCATTTTTGCCTGGGTACTTGCCATTCTGTTGTGTCTGACAGGTGTCCTGGCCATTACTTCACTTCCCGTTGAGCAATACCCCGATCTGGCACCCCCTAACGTGCGTGTCACAGCAAACTACCCCGGCGCCTCGGCACAGACGCTGGAAAATACCGTGACGCAGGTTATCGAGCAGAACATGACGGGTCTGGATAACCTGATGTACATGTCCTCACAAAGCAGTGCCACGGGCCAGGCGACGGTGACCCTGAGCTTTACGGCCGGGACTGACCCGGATGAAGCGGTGCAACAGGTACAAAACCAGCTGCAGTCAGCCATGCGAAAACTGCCGCAGGCAGTGCAAAATCAGGGCGTTACCGTACGTAAAACGGGGGATACCAATATTTTGACCATCGCGTTTGTCTCCACCGATGGTTCCATGGATAAGCAGGATATTGCGGACTACGTTGCCAGTAACATTCAGGACCCGCTCAGCCGTATTAACGGCGTAGGGGATATCGACGCCTACGGGTCACAATATTCAATGCGCATCTGGCTCGATCCTGACAAGCTGAACAGCTTCCAGATGACGGCGACTGACGTGACGGACGCCATCAAATCGCAGAACGCCCAGATTGCCGTAGGGCAGCTGGGAGGAACGCCTTCCGTCGAAAAACAAGCCCTGAATGCCACCATTAACTCGCAATCGCTGCTTCAGACTCCGGAGCAGTTCCGCAACATCACCCTGCGCGTGAATCAGGACGGTTCAGAAGTGCGGCTGGGCGATGTCGCCACGGTGGAAATGGGCGCGGAAAAGTACGACTACCTGAGCCGCTTTAACGGTAATCCCGCCTCCGGCCTGGGGATTAAACTGGCCTCCGGCGCAAATGAAATGGCGACGGCGAAACTGGTGTTAGACCGCCTGGACGAGCTGTCGAACTATTTCCCTCACGGCCTTGAATACAAAGTCGCCTACGAAACCACCTCCTTCGTTAAAGCGTCGATTGAGGATGTGGTGAAGACCCTGCTGGAAGCCATCGCGCTGGTCTTCCTGGTCATGTACCTGTTCCTGCAAAACTTCCGGGCGACGCTGATCCCGACCATAGCCGTCCCCGTGGTCCTGCTGGGCACCTTCGCGGTGCTTTACGCGTTTGGCTACAGCATCAACACGCTGACGATGTTTGCAATGGTGCTGGCAATTGGCCTTCTGGTGGATGACGCCATCGTGGTGGTTGAAAACGTCGAGCGCATCATGAGCGAGGAAGGCCTTTCCCCGCGCCAGGCCACGCGTAAATCGATGGGGCAAATACAGGGCGCGTTAGTCGGCATCGCCATGGTGCTTTCGGCGGTCTTTATCCCGATGGCCTTCTTTGGCGGCACAACCGGCGCCATTTACCGCCAGTTCTCGATAACCATCGTCTCGGCAATGGTGCTTTCGGTACTGGTGGCGCTGATCCTGACCCCTGCGCTCTGCTCTACCCTTCTTAAGCCTTTGCACAAAGGCGAGCAGCATGGTCAGAAAGGGTTCTTCGGCTGGTTTAACCGCATGTTTAACCGCAATGCCGCGCGTTATGAATCCGCCGTCGGTAAAGTGTTGCACCGCAGCCTGCGCTGGATGCTGATTTACGTAGTGCTGCTGGGCGGAATGGTCTGGCTATTCCTGCATCTGCCTACCTCGTTCCTGCCAATGGAGGACCGGGGAATGTTCACTACCTCCGTGCAACTTCCGAGCGGCGCGACGCAGCAGCAGACGCTGAAAGTGGTCGAAAAAGTCGAACAGTACTTCTTTACCCAGGAGAAAGATAATGTGGTGTCGGTCTTCTCCACCGTGGGCTCTGGCCCGGGCGGTAACGGGCAGAACGTCGCCCGTATGTTTGTACGCCTGAAGGACTGGGACGAGCGCGACACAAAAACGGGGACCGCGGCGGCCATCATTGAACGCGCAACCCACGCGTTTACGAAGATCAACGAAGCGCGCGTCTTTGCCAGCAGCCCACCGGCCATTAGCGGGCTGGGCAGTTCTGCCGGGTTTGACATGGAGCTGCAGGATCACGCCGGTGCAGGCCACACGGCGCT
Source organism: Enterobacter sp. RCC_40 (assembly GCF_041360735.1). Taxonomy (NCBI): domain Bacteria; kingdom Pseudomonadati; phylum Pseudomonadota; class Gammaproteobacteria; order Enterobacterales; family Enterobacteriaceae; genus Enterobacter; species Enterobacter sp. RCC_40. The sequence continues at coordinate 152,736 of NZ_JBFUPR010000008.1, read as the reverse complement.
GATGGCGGCGCGCGATAAGCTGTTAGCGCTGGCGGGCAAAGACGCTGACCTGACCCGCGTTCGTCATAACGGCCTGGATGACAGCCCGCAGCTGCAGGTGGATATTGATCAGCGTAAGGCGCAGGCTCTGGGTGTTTCCATCGACGACATTAACGACACCCTGCAGACGGCCTGGGGCTCAAGCTATGTGAATGACTTTATGGATCGTGGGCGTGTGAAAAAAGTGTATGTCCAGTCCGCCGCGCCGTTCCGTATGTTGCCGAATGATATTAACCGCTGGTTTGTTCGTAATAACGCAGGCGGGATGGTGCCGTTCTCGGCGTTCGCCTCGTCGCACTGGGAGAGTGGTTCGCCGCGTCTGGAACGCTATAACGGCTATTCGGCGGTAGAAATCGTCGGTGAAGCCGCGCCGGGCGTCAGTACCGGTACCGCCATGGACACCATGGAGAAACTGGTGCAACAGCTGCCTGCCGGGTTTGGGCTGGAGTGGACGGCGATGTCTTATCAGGAGCGGCTCTCCGGGGCACAGGCGCCTGCGCTTTACGCGCTTTCCCTGCTGGTGGTCTTCCTCTGTCTTGCCGCGCTGTATGAAAGCTGGTCCGTTCCGTTCTCGGTCATGCTGGTGGTGCCGCTTGGCGTCATCGGTGCGCTGCTGGCGACCTGGATGCGCGGTCTGGAGAATGATGTGTACTTCCAGGTTGGGCTACTCACCGTGATCGGCCTGTCGGCGAAAAACGCGATCCTGATTGTTGAGTTTGCCAACGAGATGAATGCCAAAGGCCACGAGCTGATGGCGGCCACACTGCACGCCTGCCGTCAGCGCTTGCGTCCGATCCTGATGACGTCGCTGGCATTTGTCTTTGGGGTATTACCGATGGCAACCAGCACCGGTGCGGGCTCCAGCAGCCAGCATGCGGTAGGTACAGGGGTGATGGGAGGCATGATTTCGGCAACCGTCCTGGCCATTTATTTTGTGCCGCTGTTCTTTGTGCTGGTGCGTCGCCGCTTCCCGCTGAAGGAACGTCCTGAATAACAGTGCGTAATAAAAAAGGCGGCTCTCAGGGCCGCCTTTTAGGGTGTGTGATTAATTCACACTATGGTTATTTTACTTATTTAAGTGCTCTTGCAATTCTTACTGAATGTCATTTACGAAGCATGCCTTCGATAAAATCTTTCCAGTTCCCCAGTTCACGTTCAATCATAACTACCTCTCTTATTATTATGCGCATTCTACGAAAACGTATCATCATTGTGAAGACCGTCTAACCTATCGCTGTGATTGTACCCCGCTACTGTCAGGGATTTATGATAAATATGAACGCAGGGCCTTAAATTTTGTGTGACGCTCAGCAATATTTTGAAATAACCATACAGGCAGGTGAGATTTAAATTACCGCCTGAGTTCATTAGCATTTTCGGTCTTATGGACATCTATGCTTAAATGATGAAAGAATATTCAGCGTACAGTTGTGAGTTGAATTAAGAAGAAGTGTAAATCAAGACAATTCCTGAATGTGTTATATTCCACTTAAGGATATATCTTCGAAATTACTGAACATTTAATCATCATAAGAACAAAAGGATTCACCATGGTTGTGATGTACGGCATTAAAAATTGCGACACCATCAAAAAAGCACGCCGCTGGCTGGAAGCGAACAACGTGGAGTACCGTTTCCATGACTATCGCGTTGACGGGCTTGATGCAGAATTTCTGCATACCGCTATCAAGGAACTGGGTTGGGAGGCGCTGCTGAATACCCGTGGTACCACCTGGCGTAAACTGGATGAAGCCGTCCGGGCTGGCATCAACGACGCCGACAGTGCCGCCAAACTGATGCTCGAAATGCCGGCAATCATCAAACGCCCATTGCTCTGCGCGCCCGGGCAGCCTATGCTGCTGGGTTTCAGTGAAACCCTTTATTCCGACTTTTTTCGTTGAGGTGTAGTTTATGTCATGCCCGGTCATTGAGCTGACTCAGCAGCTTATTCGCCGTCCCTCCCTTAGCCCGGACGACGCAGGTTGTCAGGCATTAATGATTGAGCGCCTGCGTGCCATCGGTTTCACCGTTGAACGCATGGACGTTGGCGATACCCAGAACTTCTGGGCGTGGCGCGGTCAGGGCGAAACGCTGGCCTTTGCCGGACATACCGACGTCGTTCCCGCAGGTGATGCGGATCGCTGGATCAACCCGCCGTTTGAACCGACCATCCGCGATGGCATGTTGTTCGGGCGCGGTGCGGCAGACATGAAAGGCTCGCTGGCGGCGATGGTCGTGGCGGCAGAGCGCTTCGTTGCCCAACATCCGAACCACAGAAACCGCCTCGCGTTTTTGATCACCTCTGACGAAGAAGCCAGCGCCCATAACGGCACCGTGAAGGTCGTTGAGGCGCTGATGGCCCGCAATGAGCGTCTCGACTACTGCCTGGTCGGCGAGCCGTCCAGTACGGAAGTGGTGGGAGACGTCGTCAAAAATGGTCGCCGTGGGTCGCTGACCTGCAATTTGACCCTTCATGGCGTTCAGGGGCACGTTGCCTATCCACACCTGGCCGATAACCCGGTCCATCGCGCGGCACCGATGCTGAACGAACTGGTGACCATCGAGTGGGATAAAGGCAATGAGTTCTTCCCGCCGACCAGCATGCAGATTGCAAACCTGAAGGCCGGTACCGGCAGCAACAACGTGATCCCGGGTGATTTCTTTGTCCAGTTTAACTTCCGCTTCAGCACTGAACTGACCGATGAGATGATCAAAGCGCGCGTTATCGCGCTGCTGGAAAAATACAATCTGCGTTACACCGTGGACTGGTGGCTTTCCGGCCAGCCGTTCCTGACCCAGCGCGGCAAACTGGTGGATGCGGTAGTGAACGCCATCGAGCACTATAATGAAATTAAGCCACAACTGCTGACGACAGGTGGCACCTCAGACGGACGTTTTATTGCCCGGATGGGGGCCCAGGTTGTCGAACTGGGGCCGGTGAACGCAACCATTCATAAAATCAATGAATGTGTGAATGCTGCTGATTTGCAGCTGCTGGCCCGTATGTATCAACGAATTATGGAGCAACTCGTCGCCTGACGAACGCTCTGAGAGGAATAGCGAATGGACTGGCTTTCAAAGTACTGGTGGATTCTGGTGTTAGTGTTTCTGGTCGGCGTGTTACTTAACGTCATTAAAGATCTTAAGCGCGTTGATCACAAAAAGTTTCTCGCCAACAAACCGGATCTTCCACCGCATCGTGATTTTAACGATAAGTGGGACGATGATGACGACTGGCAGAAGAAAGACCAGAAGAAGTGATTCTCTGTCCCCTCTCCTGCGGGAGAGGGGGCTACATCACATAAACTCGACGATATCATCGTCATTTGGCTTGCCGCCGCTGAGCGCTTCATCAAAGTAGTGCTTCGGTACGGTATAACGCAGATGATCGAGCGCAAACTGCATGCTGCGGTCATCAATCGCGTGCCCCAGATCGTCTACAATATCCAGCGTCACATCCCCGCCTTCGCGGATCAGTGCTTCCTGCGCGGCAACCGCATGCGAAAGTTCAATCACGCGGTCTTCACCACCGTGGATCAGATGGATCGTGGTCTGCGTCGTCGCGCGTTGCGGTAACGTCGCAAAGCGACCGTTAAAAGCAATCACACGCGACACCAGGCCTGGCTGCGCTTTTACGCTCTCCAGGGACATGATAGACCCCTGCGAAAAGCCAATCAGCGCGGTCGCATCGGCACCAACGCCGCTCTGCTGCTGCCAGTAACGCACGGTGTCGATAAAGACAGGCATGACGGCGTCAATACGTGCCTGGCGGTTCTCTTCCGTTACGCCCTGAACGGAGAACCACTGCCGTCCGTTCGGACCACACGGCTCCACCCCGCCAATACTGACAATCAGCGCTTGCGGAAATATCGGGGCAAACCAGCTGCCAATCTGGCCCATATTGACGGCGTTATCGCCAACACCATGAAACAGAAGCAGTAACTGTTTAGCCGGTTTATCAGGGCTTTGAACAACAAAATGATCGTGTTTCATGGCGGTCTCCTTATTTGATGGCCTGGATTCTACGCCTCTCAGGAGGAATGACCATGCCACTTTACTGAAGAAGTCATTGAAAAAATTGCCATTGCAAAATGTCGTCTTTCAGCTGCTGACAGCGTGCAGGTTCAAGGCTTTCAAGCGCTTGCGCCGTTTCACTGCGAAGCCTGGCCAGTAACGCTTTTCGCCCCGAAAGAAGCAGTTCAGCGCTGAGCCGGGCGTCATCACTTCTCGCCTCCACTTTCCCGCGCAGGGCGGGCAGCGGCATGTCCACGCTTAGCAGCAACCGCGTTAACGCCGCGACGGAGGTAGAAAATGCGCGATGGGCAAAGGCAAACCCCGCCAGCTCCAGCCAGTCGTCACTATTAAGGGTAGCCTCCCAGCCATCGTCCACCGGGATCTTTTCACCGTTCAGGGCCGATAACACGCGCGCATCGCGGCGCAGTCGCTGATGTGCCTGCTCACACAGCTGTCGCCCCGCGTCGCTGAGCGGCAGCAAGGCCATTGCGGTATTACAGCCGCTGCTGGCTTCGCGATGGCTGCCCATGCGCACCAGCACAAAGCCGCATCGCTGCCAGAAACGCCACAGTTCATCGGTATAGCCAAAGCTCACCGACAGGTAATCCTCGCCGCTTGCGCTGCGGATCAGTGCCTGTCCGATGCCTTCCCGTTGACGACGAGGATGTACCGCTATTCGGGTCACCCGTCGGCCTTTGAGCGTTGCCGCCAGCAGGGAGCCGCCATGCGCGGCAAGGGACTGCGCCACCAGGTTCCCGCGAGGGCGGCGGAACCCCGCCCAGACGGCACGGCTGAGCTGCGCCGTTAATCCCCCCTCTTCCACCAGCCAGAGCGCCCCGGCAATGACAGAGTCCGTTTGGGCGACGGCGAAGTGCTGGCCGGGCGCGTCCATCATGCGGCGTAAATCAAGCGGTGAGGTGCGGTAATGTGCCGCACAAAGCAGCTCATACACACTCGCCGCCAGCGCCGGGTTGCTCGTCCAGGCTTCCGGGGCCAGAGAGGTCAACTGTATGGCGCCTGTTGGGCTGCGATCGATAAGCGTATCGTCAAACAGCAGTGCGCTGGCAACGACCCGCTCAAGAGGACATCCTGCAGCCCAGCGTACCGGGGTTGATAAGGTATACCGCTGCAACCCGCTGAACCGGCTACAGAACTTAAGCAGAAAGCCTCTTCCTGTTCCTTCGTAACCCTGCACCGTTGTGGTCAGCAGGACGCGTGGGAAACGGTCGACCAGCTTTTCAAGCAGCGGTCCGGGGATGGCAGCGGCTTCGTCGACAATCAGCCAGTCGGCCTGCTCTTCAGAGGCCAGCAGCGCGTCCGGGGCCATAAAGTGAAAACGTTCGCCGGCAAAACGGGCGATAACCTCCGTCGCCCCTTTTGATGGCGCAGTGACAATGGCACTGCCCTGCGTGCGGCTCAACAGCATGCCCGCCAGCGCAGACTTCCCGCGTCCGCGCGGGGCCGTAACGGCCACAACGCCGCGTTTCATGGCCAGGAGTGCTGCCAGTATCTCAGCCTGCTCGCGCTGCGGCGCACCGCTGGCGGGCTGCCAGTCAGGGGCGTCGGATCGTGCAGGAAGCGATAAAGGCTGGTGCTGAAGCCAGATTATCGCCTCAGGATCCTCGGCAATCGTCCGGCAAAAGTGGTGAATAAAATTTGGTGTGGCGATGGGTTCGGCGCTGTCACTCCAGCGCAGTGAATCGCTGTCAGGTTGTTCCGCCCACACGTCAGGGGGCGGTACCAGCAGCACCAGAAGGCTACCGGCACGCAGCGTCCCGCTCAGGGCCGCAAAGGCTGAGACGTCAAACCCGGCGCGGGCATCAAAAATTGCGTGCCGGAACTCGCGTCCCAGCAGCCCGCTGATGGCTCTGGACGCGTTATCCGCCAGCCACAGCCAGTCTCCGGGCAAGGCATCACGCAGGGCTGATGCCTGCGTGAATGTCCACTGCTCATCGCCGCTGAGCACCACCAGCCGACGATGACCTTTGTGCTCAAGCTCGCGAATCAGATGTTCAAACGCCACCATTACATGGCTTTGCCGAAGGTATTACACTGCGCCGGGTCACCGCTGTCGAAACCGCGTTTGAACCAGCTGTATCGTTGTTGTGATGTGCCGTGAGTAAAGCTGTCGGGGACGACGCGGCCCTGGCTCTGCTGCTGAAGACGATCGTCACCGATAGCCTGCGCGGCATTGAGCGCCTCTTCCAGGTCACCGGATTCCAGCACGCCCTGCTGCTGCATGTTGTGCCCCCAGACCCCCGCGAAGCAGTCCGCCTGCAGTTCCATGCGTACGGAAAGACGGTTTACCTCAGCCTGAGAGGCGTTTTGCTGAAGCTGGCGTACTTTGGGTTCTATCCCCAGCAGTTTTTGCACATGGTGCCCGACTTCATGCGCAATGACGTAGCCCTGGGCAAAATCGCCGTCAGCGCCAAGCTTGCGTTTCATGTCATCATAGAAAGAGAGATCGATATAGACGGTGCTGTCTGCCGGACAGTAGAACGGCCCCATCACCGACTGTCCGGTGCCGCATCCGGTACGGGTTGCGCCACGGTACATCACCAGCTTGGGTTGCTGATAGGTACGCCCCATTTTCTCGAACAGCTGACCCCAGGTTTCTTCTGTGGTGGCGAGAATAACGGAGGTAAATTTGGCCGCTTCATCCTCGTTCGGGCTGATTGAGCGCTCAGAATGCTGCTGTTGCTGCAGAGGCTGGCCGGTCATTAAACCGGTCAGATCGACACCGTAGTACCCCGCGACCAGCACCACAATCAGCAGAATAATACCGCCCTTTCCGCTGGGTAACCGGAAGCCAGGCCCACCCATTGAAGGACCGCCGCCGCTATCGCTGCGCCTGTCTTCTACATTGTCACTTTCACGACGCCCTTGCCAGCGCATAACCACCTCGAACTATTCCATTAATAATAGCTATGATCGTAGGCGGTTAACGGCAAGATTACCATAGGAAACAAGGGTAAGACGCCAAAGGATATACATATCCTTTGGCGATGAGGGAGTTAGTCGAGCTTAACGCCTAAACGGTGAGCAACCGCTTCGTACGCTTCAATCAGGCCACCCAGGCTCTGACGGAAACGGTCTTTGTCCATTTTATCCAGCGTTTCTTTATCCCACAGACGGCTGCCGTCCGGAGAGAACTCATCACCCAGAACCACTTCGCCTTTGAACAGGCCGAACTCCAGTTTGAAGTCGACGAGGATCAGACCCGCGTCATCAAACAGTTTTTTCAGCACGTCGTTGGCTTTGTAGGTCAGTTCTTTCATGCGCGCCAGGTTCTCTTTATTCACCCAGCCGAAGGTTTCGCAATAAGAATCATTGACCATCGGATCGTGCATGGCATCGTTTTTCAGGAACAGGTCAAAAAGCGGTGGATTCAGCTCAATACCTTCTTCAATACCAAGACGCTTCACCAGGGAGCCTGCTGCGCGGTTACGAATGACGCACTCAACCGGAACCATATCCAGTTTTTTCACCAGACATTCCGTATCGGACAACAGTGCTTCCATCTGGGTCGGGATACCCGCTTCGGCCAGTTTGGTCATAATGAAGTGGTTGAACTTGTTGTTCACCATGCCTTTACGATCGAACTGCTCAATGCGTGCGCCATCCCCTGCTGACGTATCATTGCGGAACTCGAGCACCAACAGATCCGGGTTTTCCGTGCTGTATACGGTCTTCGCTTTGCCACGATACAACTCAGCTTGCTTCTGCATCTTCATTACTCCTGGTGTGATGATTGGTGTTCAAAACTGGGGATATTATGCCACGCACACGTTTGCGTAGCACGAAAATAAAAAGGGCTGGATTAACCAGCCCTCGTATTTATTTGCTGAATGCAGCCTGGAACACGGCCACCAGCGCATCGTTCTGCGACTGGGTCAGCGTGTGGCCTTTCGGATCGATAAACTGCAGACTGCTGCGGTTATCGAGGTCACCTACCTGAATCTTGTAGTCGCCGGAAGCCAGCTGTGGATCGGTGGCGCCCAGTTCCTGCCATGCACTGTCAGACAGCGGCTTATAGGTTGCCGTCATGCTACCGGTTGAACGGGTGCTGTCGGTCACTTTCATGCCCACTTTTTCCAGCGTCGCTGGCAGGCGCTGCCAGGTCTGGTTAAACGGTGCACGCACAACCAGCATTGGCAGACCGGTGTCATCCGCACCGCTCTGAACGTCAAACGTCGCGCCGTTGCGGCTCTGCGCTGCGTTAGCGGCGTCGCTGGCGTTCTTATCCAGACCCGCGGCAATCACGTTCAGCATTTCAGTGCTGTAACGCTGCATTGATGCGGCATCCGCAACCGGTTTACCCGCCTGCTCCAGGTTCAACAGCTTAACGGTAACCGCCTGCTGATAACCCTGAGGTTTAACGGAGACTTGATAACGCCCACGGTACTGCTGATCTTCGTCCAGACGGTTCCACTCGATCCAGTCGGTGGTTAAGGTCTGGCTGGCATCATCGCGTTTATCGATGGTGTAGTTCTTCGCCTGAATGACGCTCACAACCTGCGGCCACAGGGTGGTACCGCGGGCGCTTTCAACCAGCAGCGACGCCGTGTCACCGGTGAACTGGGTACGCGCCCCGCTCACCAGCGCCAGAGGCTGTGCTGGCGGACGAATATCGAGCGCTTTACCGACCAGGCCGCTGCCGTTGGTCACGGGAATATTGTAATCGCCGTTCTGAATCGGCAGGATCATACCAGCCGGTGCGTGAAGTTCAGCAAGCGGGGTCGCATCCAGATAGGATTCATCACCGCTCACCTGGCGCTTGTAGCGCGAGTCTGAACTACAGGCAGCGAGCAGCATAACAAGCGAAACACTCGCAACCTTCGCCAGGCGCGACTTCTGTACTGAATAAGCCATCAAATCTCCCTAAACTCTACAGCAAACCGGCATGCTTCAGCGCTGCTGTGACAATTTCACGACCGTGGTCGGTAATCGGTGTCATTGGCAGACGCAGCGTATCGGTTGCTACAAGTCCCAACTCCTTACACGCCCATTTCACGGGGATCGGATTGGGTTCGACAAATAATTTATTATGCAACGGCATCAGACGCTGATTAATCACGCGAGCTTCATCAAAGTGACCGGCAGCCGCCAGTTTGCACATTTCAGCCATATCGCGGGCCGCAACGTTCGCCGTTACGGAGATCACGCCATGGCCACCAAGCTGCATAAAGTCCAGTGCGGTCGCATCATCGCCGCTCAACAGGATAAAGTCGTCTGAAACCAGCTCTTTGATCTGATGAACGCGGCTTAAGTTCCCTGTCGCCTCTTTAATCCCGATAATATTTTTTACTTTCGAGAGACGACCAACGGTTTCCGGCAGCATATCGCAGCCAGTACGGGACGGCACATTATACAGAATTTGTGGCAAGTCAGTATGTTCTGCGATGGCTTTGAAATGCTGGAACAGACCTTCCTGAGTAGGACGGTTGTAATAAGGGGTCACCGTCAGACAGCCCACGATGCCGCTGTCGTTAAAACGTTTGGTCAAACTGATAGCTTCTGCCGTGGCGTTAGCGCCTGTCCCTGCGATGACCGGGATACGCCCGTCAGCCAGTTCCAGGGTCAGCATCACCACATCGCCGTGCTCTTCGTGGCTTAGCGTTGCAGATTCACCGGTAGTCCCTACCGAAACGATCGCCGAGGTTCCATTGGCGACATGGTAATCAATCAGCTTCTTCATGCTTGACCGGCAGACATTACCTTTTTCATCCATCGGTGTAACAAGCGCGACAATACTTCCCGTGAACATGAGCCATCCTCTGTGCGAACAAGAGCCTCAATGGTACGTTTGGAACTGTAATAAAAGCAAGCGACGTGAGGCCCTCAGGCGGTTGTATGCATGTTTTTTTTATGCTTTCCTTAGGAAGACTTAACCATGCAAAGGAAGAACAGGTTTGACAACCTCATCACAACATTACCTGGTTATCACTGCGCTGGGTGCTGACAGGCCGGGTATCGTGAACACCATCACCCGCCATGTGAGCAGCTGCGGCTGTAATATCGAGGACAGTCGTCTGGCTATGCTGGGCGAAGAGTTCACGTTTATTATGCTGCTGTCCGGGACATGGAATGCCATTACCCTTATCGAATCGACCCTGCCGCTCAAAGGTGCGGAGCTGGATTTGCTGATCGTGATGAAACGCACCACTGCTCGCCCACGTCCGGCCCTGCCCGCGACCGTCTGGGTGCAGGTTGAAGTCCCCGATTCACCCCATCTGATTGAGCGCTTCACCGCGTTATTTGACAGCCATCAGATGAATATTGCCGAACTCGTTTCCCGAACGCAGCCGGGTGACGGCAGCGCCATTCCCACCCTTTTTATTCAGATTACCGCACACAGCCCTGCCTCGCAGGATGCGTCAAATATCGAGCAAGCGTTCAAAGCCCTCTGTACAGAATTAAACGCGCAAGGCAGTATAAGCGTCGTCAATTATTCGCAGCATGAACAGGATGGAGTTGAGTAATGAACCCACTGAAAGCCGGTGACATCGCACCGAAATTTAGCTTACCTGACCAGGATGGTGAGCAAGTAAATTTGACCGACTTCCAGGGACAGCGTGTTCTGGTCTATTTTTACCCGAAAGCCATGACCCCGGGCTGCACCGTACAGGCCTGCGGCTTACGCGACAACATGGACGAGTTGAAAAAAGTCGGCGTGGAAGTGCTGGGTATCAGCACCGATAAGCCAGAAAAGCTGTCACGATTTGCTGAAAAGGAGCTGCTTAACTTCACGCTGCTTTCTGACGAAGACCACCAGGTATGCGAGCAGTTTGGCGTCTGGGGCGAGAAGACCTTTATGGGCAAAACCTACGACGGCATTCACCGTATCAGCTTCCTGATTGACGCTGACGGTAAAGTTGAACATGTGTTTGATGACTTCAAAACCAGCAATCACCACGACGTGGTACTGAACTGGCTCAAACAAAGCGCCTGATCGTTGGGACGCGGCTTCGCCTGACCCGACCTACGCGGTAAATGCAATACGGTAACGCAGGTTACCGTTTTTGATATTTGCCCCTCTCCCCACGGGAGAGGGTATCAGGCCGCACAACTATCTACTTATCCTCAACCGCGGGCACATCCGGCCACGCGTGAACCACTGCTTTGATCAGCGTTGCCAGCGGAATGGCAAAGAACACGCCCCAGAATCCCCACAGCCCGCCGAAAATCACCACGGATAAGATAATCACCAGCGGATGCAGGTTCACCGCTTCGGAGAACAGCACCGGCACCAGCAGGTTGCCATCCAGTCCCTGAATGATCAGGTACACCGCGAAGCAGCTCCAGAACTCGGTCCCCAGACCAAACTGGAACAGCGCAACGCCGACAACCGGAATGGTCACCACAAAGGCACCGATGTAGGGAATGAGCACCGACAGCCCCACCAGCACCGCCAGCAGCAGCGAGTAGTTAAGCCCGAAAATTAAAAAACCAATCCAGGTAGCCACACCCACCACAATCATCTCCAGCACTTTGCCGCGAATGTAGTTGGTGATCTGCTGGTTCATCTCTTCCCACACCTGCCCGGCCAGCCCGCGATTACGCGGCAGAATGCGCCGCACCGCGTTCAGCATCTGCTCTTTATCTTTGACGAGGAAGAAAACCATTAACGGAACGAGGACAAGGTAGACGGCCAGCGTGAGCAACCCTACCAGCGACGCCAGGGAATATTTCACCACGGAATCGCCCATTGTCATGATGCGGGCGCGCATGTTTTCGGCCATCGCATCAATGATCCCGGCATCCATCAGGGCGGGATATCGGCGCGGCAGCGTGGCGGCAAAATCGGAAAGCTTATTCAGCATGCCGGGCATATCGCGGATAAGGTAAATCCCCTGTTGCCAGGCCACAGGCATAACGACAAACGACATTAACAGCAGGATGCCGACAAACAGCACCAGGACGATACTGGTCGCCCAGCGACGGGAACAGCCTATATTTTCCAGACGCGCCGTTGGCCACTCCAGCAGGTACGCCAGCACAATCGCGACCAGCAGGGGGGCGAGAAGACCGCTGAAGAAGAACAGAATGCCGAACCCGGCGACGAGAATAACCAACAAAGCAATGGCTTCCGGGTCGCTAAACCGACGGCGGTACCACTGCATTAACATTTCAAGCATACAACCCTTCCCTGAATCGGATGGCGGGAGTGAGAACGTGAATTGTATCTAACTGTCACAAAAAAGACTTTCGCTTTTTGTCTCCCGGCCACGATCCGCAAAACCCTGATGAATGGGATTTTCTTCATGCCTCAACACGGCTACACTCGCAGGGCAGTGGAGATGAACGATATGCCGGTTCATCGGTCAAATTAGCACATCCCAAATACAGGACAGTGGTTATGTTCAGGCAGTTGAGAAAAACACTGGTTGCGACACTGATTGCCGCACTGACGGTCGGTCAGGTGTTGCCAGCTTTCGCTGACTCGTCCGATTCATTGCCGGACATGGGCACTACAGCAGGAAGCACGCTCTCCATTGGGCAGGAAATGCAGATGGGGGATTATTACGTTCGTCAGCTGCGTGGCAGCGCGCCGCTGATTAACGACCCGTTGCTGGTTCAGTACATTAACGGGCTGGGCATGCGCCTGGTCGCGCACGCCAACTCGGTAAAAACCCCCTTCCACTTCTATTTAATCAATAATGACGAAATCAACGCCTTCGCCTTCTTTGGCGGCAACGTGGTGCTGCATTCGGCGTTATTCCGCTACTCTGATAACGAAAGTCAGCTGGCCTCGGTCATGGCGCACGAAATCTCTCACGTCACCCAGCGCCACCTTGCCCGAGCAATGGAAGACCAGAAGCGTAACGCTCCGCTGACCTGGGTTGGCGCATTGGGTTCCATTCTGCTGGCAATGGCCAGCCCGCAGGCCGGGATGGCGGCGTTAACCGGTACGCTGGCGGGAACACGTCAGGGGATGATCAGTTTCACCCAGCAAAACGAACAGGAAGCGGATCGTATTGGCATTCAGGTGCTGCAACGTTCGGGCTTTGACCCGCAGGCCATGCCGAGCTTCCTCGAAAAGCTGCTCGACCAGGCGCGCTACTCCTCCCGTCCACCGGAAATTTTGCTGACGCACCCCTTACCGGAAAGCCGTCTGTCGGATGCGCGTAACCGTGCCAACCAGATGCGCCCGGTCGTGGTTCAGTCGTCGCAGGATTTCTACATGGCAAAAGTGCGAACGCTTGGAATGTACAATTCCGGGCGTAACCAGCTGACCAGCGACCTGCTGGATGCGCTGGCGAAAGGCAACGTGCGTGAGAAAAACGCGGCTCAGTATGGCCAGGCGTTACAGGCGATGGAAGCCAGCAAATATGACGAAGCGCGTAAAACGCTGCAGCCACTTCTCGCCGCCGATCCGAATAACCCGTGGTATCTCGATCTCGCCACGGATATCGATCTGGGGCAGAAAAAAGCCACCGATGCGATTAATCGCCTGAAAGGGGCAAAAGAGGTGCGGACAAACCCGGTGCTGCAGCTTAACCTGGCGAATGCTTACTTACAGGGTGGTCAGCCTGCTGAAGCGGCGAACATTCTGAACCGCTACACCTTTAACAATAAAGACGATCAGAACGGCTGGGATCTGCTTGCCCAGGCAGAAGCGCAGCTGGGTAACCGCGATCAGGAGCTTGCGGCACGCGCCGAAGGCTTTGCCCTGGTGGGACGTCTTGACCAGGCGATTTCCCTCCTGAGCAGTGCCAGTTCACAGGTTAAGCTCGGCAGTCTGCAGCAGGCCCGTTACGATGCGCGTATCGATCAGCTTCGCGGTCTGCAGCAGCGCTTTAAGCCGTACGAGAAGATGTAATAAAGGAGAATTCAGGTCATGACAGACGCGGTAAAAATCTACCACAACCCACGCTGCTCGAAGAGCCGCGACACCCTTAGCCTGCTGAAGTCGAACGGCATTGACCCGGAAGTGGTGCTGTATCTGGAGACACCGCCAGATGCACAGACGCTTCGTCAGCTGCTGCACATGCTGGGAATGGGCAGTGCCAGAGAGCTAATGCGCCAGAAAGAGGACCTGTATACGTCGCTCAATCTGAATGACAGTCGTCTAACCGAGGCTGAGCTGATTCAGGCGATGGTTGAAAATCCGAAACTGATTGAGCGCCCCATTGTGGTCGCAAACGGTCAGGCGCGTATTGGACGCCCGCCGGAAGAGGTGCTCGAAATTCTCTAATCCTTACGCCGCAGCGATTCCAGAAAGGCCTGCGGCGTGCTCTCTCCCAGCTTTTTCTGCGCTTTGCCCCGATTGTAAAACTCGCACATCTCGATCAACACCTGCCCTAACGGAACAGCATTCACTCGTGGAATGATGTCGCCGAGCGGTACCGCAACCTGCACGGCCTTGTGCCTGGTCGGCTGTACTTTTACGACAGGTTCACCCGCGGGCAAGTCGGGTTCAAAACCGAAAGTCTCAACAGATTGGATATCAGCCGGACAGGCGTTCAGCAACTCACGCATCCAGTTGTTTAGCAGCTGTGATGAAATTCCCGCATAGAGCCGGGCATAACACCAGCCGCTCACCGGTTCGCGCCCCCACAGCAGATGCTGCTCCCCGCCATCATCCATATGGAGCGATAAAGGCTGGTGATGCACCAGCAGTTTTGTGGGTAAAACGCCTGCCTTTAGCGCTTTTCTCCCCTGAAGTTCAACGCCTTTGCGTTTCGCAGGAGCGGGACGGAGATAACGGTTCAGCGTCGCCCGCGAAACGGAAATCCCCAGCACCGCGTTAACCAGCAGCAGCAGTTCATCCAGCGGTGCACCCGTGATATCACGCAGCGCATTGACGAGGTCAACCTGCTCTTGTCTCATCGCTTTGTGTATCATTTTTGGGATCGTATGGTTGTCAGAAACCCGATCGCGATTGCGCCATCGCCGCACGGTCGTCACGGAAATACCCAGCTCCGTAGCCAGTTCTCTGTCGCTTTTATTGGATTGTTGCAGATAGCGACGGATCCGCGGCGTGGTGGTGGCATTGGCGTGCAATTTGATTTCCATCGCTGTAACTCCATAACCAATCTCATGAGATTTATAATATCTTAGCGAGTGCTTTGTGACTTGTTTCACCTTTCAGCCACCGCGCTTCACTGATAATCCACAGACATAACATAACAACACCCCTCAATCTTGTACGGAGTTCACAATGAACAATGTTCTGGGATTTCTTGAAGCAAAACTGATGCCGCTGGCGGCCAAAACCGCGCAACAGCGGCATCTGGGCGCCATACGCGGGGCCTATGTTTCCTTCATGCCGTTTATCATCGTCGGCTCGATTCTGCTGGTCATCTCCTCTTTTCCGAACCAAACCTATCAGCAGTTTATGTCTCAGGCATTTGGTGAAAGCTGGAGTGCCATCATTGAAATTCCGTTCAACGCGGTCTTCTCAACCATGTCGCTGTTTATCAGCTTCCTGGTGGCGTTTCGCCTGGCCGAACACTACGGCGAAGATCGCATTTCCTGCGGCATTCTGGCTCTGGTCGCCTTTTTAATCCTGACACCTTTTATCAAAGTGGCCGAAAACGGCGGTATCACGGTCATGCCGGTGGAGTGGATTGGCAGCAAAGGGCTGTTCGTGGCGATGATTGGCTCTCTGCTGTGGACGGAGCTGTTCTGCTGGCTGAAGCGCAAAAAGCTGGTCATCAGAATGCCTGATGGCGTGCCGCCGGCGGTGCAGGAGTCGTTCGCCGCGCTGATCCCGGCCCTGCTGGTAATGATTCTGGTGCTTATTATCCGCATCATTTTCGAAAATACTCACTACAACACCATTCACCAGTTTATTTACGAAGTGGTCGCCACGCCGGTTCGCCACTACGGGACCTCTTATTTCGGCGCGCTGATGACGGTGTTCAGCATCACCATTCTGTGGTCTGTGGGCATTAACTCCGGCTCAATGATCAACGGCATCATTCGCCCGCTGTGGATGGAGAACCAGACCGATAACATCGCCGCCATTCAGGCGGGTACGACGCCGCCGCACATTATCACCGAACAGTTTTTTGACATGATCTGGATGGGTGGCGCAGGGGCAACGCTCTCGCTGGTGATTGCGATGCTGATTTTTGCCCGCAGCAAAAATATGCGCGAGGTGGCGCGTCTCGGCGCGGGGGCCTCGGTGTTTAACATCAACGAGCCGATTCTGTTTGGCCTGCCGGTTATCATGAACCCCATCATGCTGATCCCGTTCAATCTGGTGCCGCTGGTCCTGGTTACCGTGCAATATGCCGCGATGAAAATGGGTGCCGTGGCTGTGACCACCGGGGTGTTTATCCCCTGGACGTTACCGCCGGTGATCAGCGGGTTTATCGTCACGGGGCATCTCAGCGGCAGCGTGATGCAGCTTATCAATCTGCTGATTGGCGCCATGCTGTATCTGCCTTTCATGCGTATCGTGGATAAACAATACCGCGCCGCGGAGATTGCCACCGTGACGCAAACCGACCCAACCCTTGCAAAACAGGAGTAAAGCATGTGGGGAATTATCGCAACCTGGCGAATGGCGCTTGAAGGGGTCACGGAGTCTGCGTCTGCGCTGGCTGCGGGGAAACCGGTAGCAGAAGCGGTGGTCGATGCCGTTGCTGCCGTCGAGGACTTCCCGTTGTATAAATCCGTCGGCTACGGCGGGCTGCCAACCGAAAATGGCGAAGTTGAACTGGACGCGGCGTATATGGATGGCGATACGCTTGCGTTTGGGGCCGTGGGAGATCTGGTTGATATTGCGAACCCGGTGCGTGTCGCCCATGCGCTAAGCCGCCAGCGCTATAACAGCCTGCTGGTCGGCCAGGGCGCGCGTGAATGGGCGCTGAGTCAGGGTTTTGCCAACAAAACCATGCTTACCGACCGCGCGATGCAGCATTACCGTAAGCGCTGCCGGGAGACGCTGGACAAAGGCTTAAGCCCGTACGATGGGCATGACACCGTCGGGATTATTGGCCTCGACAAAAGGGGGTCAATGAGCGTGGCGACCTCCACCAGCGGTCTGTTTATGAAAAAGCGCGGCCGTATTGGCGACTCGCCGATTATCGGCTCCGGCTTTTACTGCGACAGTGAAACCGGTGCCGCCACCGCCACCGGCGTGGGGGAAGACCTGATGAAAGGCTGCACCAGCTACGAGATTGTTCGCCGCATGGCACAGGGCATGTCACCCCAGCAGGCGGCGGACTCGGTGGTCTTCGAACTGGAAGACAAACTGATGTCGCGCTTTGGCCGCGCGGGCGATCTCTCGGTGGTGTGCATGAATAATAAAGGCGAATTCGGCGCCGCAACCAACATCAAAACCTTCTCATTTGTGGTGGCAACGGCCCGCCAGCCTCTCACCGTATTTCGCGCCGAGCGCCTGCGGGAAAAAACGCACTATCAGCCCGTGGATGAGGAATGGATGCAGGCCTATGCCGCGCGGATCCGCGCGCCAGTTGAGGAGTCATAATGATTACCTTTAAGCTTATCACCGACCTTGCAGACGCAAAGCCCCAGAGTCATCTTATTGCCCGGGCCGCCTGCGCGTTACTGCCGGACACCGCACTCATCGCTGAAATGCGTGAACAAAACGCCGTCGCGGATACCCGCTTTGGCTGTGCTCCGTTTGCCAGAATCACGCTGCTGCCGGATGCGCTCTGGCAGGACAGTCTGACAGAAGGGTTACTCGCCGCCCTCCGTCCACTGCTGGCAGCCCCGGTCAGCGCCGATGTGGTACTGGATGTCACGGATATTGACGAGGTGGTGCTGACGCAGGTTCTGCGTTTTCTCTTTAACCAGGCGTATGACCTTCGCGATCTGCAGCTTAAGAAAACCGATGGCAAAAGCGTTCGCCTTCGCCATGTCACCGCCCTGTGTCATCCGCAACAGCGTGAAAGGCTGGACGCTCTCTTCCAGCAACAGCAGGCTATTGCCCGAGGAATGGTCGCCGCGCGACGTCTGGCGGATATGCCGTCCGATCGCTGTACGCCGCAGTATGTCGTCGACGAAGCGCAAAAGCTGTGCGCCGCCTTCCCCGCCCTGCGGTGTGAAGTGCTTGATGAAAAGCAAATTATTGAACAGGGTCTGGGGCTTCTGCATGCCGTCGGTAAAGGCGCGACCTGTCCACCGCGGCTGCTGGCCATTCACTATAACGGCATCGCTGATGGCCCGGTACGCTGCTACGTGGGCAAAGGCATAACGTTTGATACCGGTGGCCTGTGGCTGAAGGAAGGCGCGGGCATGTACACCATGAAATATGACATGTGCGGGGCAGCGAACGTGCTCGGGTTGATGCTGAGCGTGGCAGAACTCGGCCTGCCGGTTCGTATTATGGGCGTACTGGCGCTGGCGGAAAACGCCATAGGACCGGATGCGATGCAGCCGGGCACGGTGGCCAGCGCCTGTAACGGTATCACGGTTGAAATCAACAATACCGATGCCGAAGGCCGGCTGGTACTGGCGGATGCAATCGCCTGGGCCAGCCAGCGTCATCCGCAGGCTCGCTATATTATTGATATGGCGACCTTAACCGGTGCCGTCGTGAAGGCGCTGGGGTACGAGCTGAGTGGGTTAATGACGCAGGACGAAGCGCTGCGTCAGGCGCTCACCCACGCGGGGAAACGGAGCGGTGATGAGGTGTGGTCCCTGCCGCTGGATGCACGGCTAAAAAAACAGACCGACAGCGCCATCGCCGACCTGTGCAATACCCCACCCAATAATGCGGCGATCAGCGCATCGGCGGCCTGGCTGTTACACCATTTTTGCCCGCCGACCATTCCATGGGCCCATCTGGATATTAGCGGCACGGCGCTGTGGCGTGAGAACGGAAAAAGCGTGGCCTCGGGCAGACCCATTCCACTTCTGGTTGAGCATTTGCTGGAAGACAGGTGAGTTTTGGCCAGTGGCACTGGTTCTCCCTCTGCGCCAGGCAGAGGGAGAAAATCGCATCACAGCTTCAGAATATCTTTCACAAAAGGAATGGTCAGCTTGCGCTGCGCGGTAATCGAAGCGCGATCGAGCTGATCGAGCGTATCAAAGAGCGTGCGCATTTCCCGGTCCAGGCGCTTGAGCAGGAAACGCCCCACGTCTTCCGGGAGTTCAAAGCCGCGCAATCTTGCGCGCAGCTGTAACGCCTGAAGTTTGTCTTCATCCGACAGCGGCTGCAGCTTGTAGATTTGCCCCCAGTCCAGACGGGAAGCCAGATCCGGCAGCCCCAGATTCAACTGGCGCGGCGGACGATCGCCGGTGATCAGCAGCCGGGTTTTCCCCGACTCCAGAATGCGGTTATAGAGGTTAAAGATCGCCATTTCCCATGGCTCATCCCCCGCCACACATTCGATATTATCGATGCAGACCAGTGAGAGATGTTCCATTCCCTCCATGACTTCAGGCACAAACCAGGTACGTTTATCCAGCGGCACATAGCCTACCGCATCACCCCGCGCGGAAAGCTCCGCACAGGCGGCATGCAACAGGTGGCTGCGCCCCGCGCCTTCGCGTGACCAGATATAGATGTATCCGCTGTGTTCCTGACGCAGCACGTTTTGCAGTGCAGCCAGTAAAGAGGGGTTATCACCCGGCCAGAAACTCGCAAAAGTTTCGTCGTCAGGGAGATAGAGTGGCAGAGAGAGCTGTGCCGGTCCGTTCAGAAGTACCTCAACCAGATCTTACATAAAATCGGCGGTGAGTTTAGCACGGAACGTGCAAGGAGAGAACCGGGCGGATCGTCCGCCCGGTTTTACGATCAATGTGACGCTTTTTCGCTGTCTTCGGCATCCAGCACCACTTCTTCCGGGCGCAGGACGGAGATCAGTTTGAAGATCAGGCTCAGGCCCACACCCACGATGGTCGCGAGCGCCATGCCTTTCAGTTCAGCCGCACCGATGTGCACCTTCGCGCCGCTCACGCCGATGATCAGGATCACGGAGGTGAGGATCAGGTTTTGCGCTTTGCTGTAGTCCACTTTAGATTCAATCAGCACGCGAATACCGGATGCGCCGATCACACCGTACAGCAGCAGAGAGACGCCTCCCATTACCGGTACCGGAATGATCTGAATAGCCGCCGCCAGTTTGCCCACGCAGGAGAGCAGGATGGCGATGATTGCCGCGCCGCCAATGACCCAGGTACTGTAGACACGGGTAATCGCCATCACGCCGATGTTCTCACCGTAGGTGGTGTTAGGCGTAGAACCAAAGAAACCGGAGATAATGGTAGAGAGGCCGTTGGCAAACATCGAGCGGTGCAGACCCGGGTCGCGGATCAGGTCACGTTTAACGATGTTTGCCGTCACCACCAGGTGACCTACGTGCTCAGCAATAACCACCAGCGCCGCGGGCAGGATCGTGAAAATGGCAAACCATTCAAAGCGCGGGGTATAGAAGGTTGGCAGTGCGAACCAGTGCGCTTCAGCAATAGGCGTGGTATCAACAACGCCCATCACGAAGGAGAGCGCGTACCCCGCCAGCACACCGATCAGGATCGGGATAATCGCCATAAAACCGCGGAACAGCACGGAACCAAATACCGTTACGCCCAGTGTCACCATCGAGATGATGATGGTTTTGGAATCCGGTGACTGCCCGTCAGCAGGCAGCAGGCCAGCCATATTGGCCGCCACGCCCGCCAGCTCCAGACCGATGACGGCGACAATGGCCCCCATTGCGGCAGGCGGGAACATAACGTCCAGCCAGCCGGTACCGGCCTTCTTCACAATGAAAGAGACCAGGCAGAAGAGGACGCCACACATAATGAAGCCGCCCAGCGCCACTTCATACCCCAGCGGCAGCAACAGCAGAACCGGTGAAATAAAGGCGAAGCTTGAGCCGAGATAGGCAGGGATTTTGCCTTTACAGATAAAGAGGTAAAGCAGCGTACCCACACCGTTGAACAACAGCACGGTAGCCGGGTTAATGTGAAACAGGATTGGCACCAGCACGGTTGCGCCAAACATGGCGAACAGGTGCTGCAGACTAAGCGGGATTGTCTGTAAAAGCGGCGGTCTTTCACTCACCCCGATAGCACGGCGCGTCATAGTGTTTTCCTCTGAGTAGTATTGTTGTTGGCGTTTTATTCAAAAAAAAGCCGACTATCAAAGTCGGCTTCATTATCGTTATTCGATTATTTAGTACCAAAAATCTTATCGCCGGCATCGCCAAGCCCCGGGATGATGTACCCGTGCTCATTCAGCCCCTGGTCGATAGACGCAGTATAGAGTTCGATGTCCGGGTGCGCTTTTTCCAGCGCCGCGATACCTTCTGGTGCGGCAACCAGCACCAGCACTTTGATGCTGCTGCAACCGGCTTTTTTCAGCAGGTCGATGGTGGCAATCATTGAACCGCCGGTCGCCAGCATCGGGTCAACCACCAGGGCCATACGCTCGTCGATGTTAGACACCAGCTTCTGGAAGTACGGTACCGGCTCCAGGGTCTCTTCGTCGCGGTAAACCCCGACCACGCTGATGCGCGCGCTTGGCACGTGCTCCAGCACGCCTTCCATCATGCCGAGGCCGGCACGCAGGATGGGCACAACGGTAATTTTCTTACCTTTGATCTGCTCAACCTGAACCGGGCCGTTCCAGCCCTCGATGGTCACTTTTTCCGTTTCCAGGTCAGAGGTCGCTTCATAGGTCAGCAGGCTGCCGACTTCAGAAGCCAGTTCGCGAAAACGCTTCGTGCTGATGTCATGCTCACGCATCAGGCCCAGCTTGTGTTTAACGAGTGGGTGCTTCACTTCCACAATCTTCATTCTCTTTCTCCTCTGAGGGGGCAACCGCAAAAAAATCGCGGGATTATACCGCTTTTTTCGGATTGCACCATACCCAACTTGCTTGACGTACATCAAGCAAAGTGTTTTAGAGGCAAAAAAGCCGGAGGGCAAGCTCCGGCTTTTTGCGTTTTTACTCTGCTGGAATTAAAGAGTGTCGCCGTTGCTGGCTATCACCTGCTTATACCAGTCAAACGACTTCTTCTTACTGCGGTTCAGGGTGCCGTTACCTTCATTGTCTTTGTCGACAAAGATAAAGCCGTAGCGTTTTTTCATTTCACCCGTTCCGGCAGACACCAGGTCGATACAGCCCCACGGGGTATACCCCATCAGATCAACGCCATCTTCGACCACCGCTTTTTTCATTTCGCGGATGTGCGCGGCAAGGTAATCAATACGGTACTGGTCATTCACCGAACCGTCGCTCTCCTGCACGTCGATGGCGCCAAAGCCGTTCTCCACGATGAACAGGGGCAGCTGATAGTGATCCCAGAACCAGTTCAGGGAGTAACGCAGGCCCACCGGATCAATCTGCCAGCCCCAGTCAGATTTCTGCACGTACGGGTTGGAGACCAGGCTCTTACTTTCATCGTAATCCAGCTCCGGGTTATCCGCCGTCGCTTTGGTGGCGAAAGACATGTAATAGCTAAAGCCAATGTAATCGACACACCCCTGCGTCAGCGCCGCGTTATCTTCTTCTGTGATATCCAGCGTGAAACCGCGACGAGCAAAGTAGTTAAGCAGATGCTGCGGGTACTTGCCGCGCACGTGGACATCGGTGAACCAGTAGCGACGGTGCATGGCGTTCATCGCCATCATCATATCGTCTGGGGCACAGGTCAGCGGATAGATTGGACACATGGCAATCATGCAGCCGATCCGCAGCGACGGGTTAATGTCGCGCCCGGCCTTCACCGCCAGGGCGCTGGCCACCAGCTCATAGTGTGCCGCCTGGAACATTACCGGTTCGCGGTCTTCGCCCGGCTCGTACTTCAGGCCGGAGTTGGTAAACGGTGCAAAGTCTTCGTGGAAGTTGGCCTGGTTATTGATCTCGTTAAAGGTCATCCAGTACTTCACTTTATGCTGGTAACGTCTGAACACAACCTCCGCAAAGCGAACAAAGAAGTCGATCAGCTTACGGTTACGCCAGCCACCGTATTCGGTGACAAGGTGGAACGGCATCTCGAAATGGGAAAGGGTAATAACCGGCTCGATGCCATACTTCAGGCACTCGTCAAACAGGTCGTCATAGAATTTCAGGCCAGCTTCGTTAGGCTCCAGCTCGTCCCCTTTCGGGAAGATACGCGTCCAGGCGATGGAGGTACGGAAGCATTTGAAGCCCATCTCGGCAAAGAGTTTGATGTCCTCTTTATAGCGATGGTAGAAATCGATGGCTTCATGGTTAGGGTAATTTTTCCCTGGCAGCACGCCGTTGGTGATTTCACGCGGCACGCCGTGCGCGCCGGCGGTCATCACATCGGCAACGCTGATCCCTTTACCGCCCTCGTTCCAGCCCCCTTCCAGCTGATGCGCTGCGACCGCACCGCCCCACAGAAAATCTGCTTTGAATCCAGACATACACTTTCCCTCATTCTGCGTTATTTTCTGCAAAAACAATTACAGAAACCGGTTTCATCCTGATGATGTGCAAAGGGGCTTTCTGTTGCAAGGAGAAAACCGAAACCGGTTTCATTTTCGTGAACAGACTCAACTTTGGGCGCATTCGCAGGGCCTGCTGAAAAAAAAATCCTCTCGCCGAGAATAGGCTCGCAAACGTTTGCCTGGACTGTTAGAATTGCGCCGATTTTTCTTACTAGCTATGCAATCGCGTGGGGACTTGAGCCGTGACCAACAAAACTTCTCTCAGCTACAAAGATGCCGGTGTTGATATTGACGCAGGTAATGCGCTGGTTGACCGAATCAAAGGTGTGGTGAAAAAAACCCGCCGCCCGGAAGTGATGGGTGGTCTGGGTGGATTCGGCGCACTGTGCGCACTGCCGCAAAAATATCGTGAACCTGTTCTGGTCTCGGGTACTGATGGTGTAGGGACGAAACTGCGCCTGGCGATGGATTTAAAACGTCACGACACGATCGGTATCGATCTGGTCGCGATGTGTGTTAACGACCTGGTGGTTCAGGGTGCAGAGCCGCTGTTCTTCCTGGATTACTACGCGACCGGAAAACTGGACGTGGATACCGCAGCAAGCGTCATTAACGGCATTGCCGAAGGGTGTCTGCAGTCTGGCTGTGCGCTGGTCGGTGGTGAAACCGCCGAAATGCCCGGTATGTATCACGGCGAAGATTATGACGTCGCAGGCTTCTGCGTTGGCGTAGTAGAAAAATCAGAAATTATCGACGGCAGTAAAGTGGCTGATGGTGATGTGCTGATCGCGTTGGCCTCCAGCGGCCCGCACTCGAACGGCTACTCTCTGGTGCGTAAAATCCTCGACGTGAGCGGCAGCGATCCACTGACCACCGAGCTTGATGGCAAGCCACTGGCTGACCATCTGCTGGCGCCGACCCGCATCTACGTGAAAAACGTGCTGGAGCTGATTGAGAAGGTTGACGTTCACGCCATTGCCCACCTGACCGGTGGCGGCTTCTGGGAAAACATTCCGCGCGTACTGCCGGACAACACCCAGGCGGTGATTGACGAATCGTCCTGGCAGTGGCCGTCCGTCTTTAACTGGCTGCAGACTGCGGGCAACGTGAGTTCACACGAGATGTACCGCACCTTTAACTGTGGCGTGGGCATGGTTATCGCGCTGCCAGCAAGCGAAGCGGATAAGGCGATTACGCTGCTGACCGACAAAGGTGAAAACGCGTGGAAAATCGGTATTATCAAAGCATCCGATTCCGAACAGCGTGTGGTCATTGAATGAAAAACATTGTGGTGCTCATTTCCGGTAACGGAAGCAATTTGCAGGCAATAATTGACGCCTGCAAACAGAAGAAAATCAACGGCACCATTCGGGCAGTATTCAGCAATAAGGCCGACGCGTTCGGCCTTGAACGTGCCCGGGAAGAGAACATTCCCGCGCACGCGCTGGAAGCCAGCCAGTTCTCCGGACGTGAAGCGTTTGACCGGGAACTGGTTCAGGAGATTGATGCCTACGCGCCTGACGTTGTCGTGCTGGCGGGGTATATGCGTATCCTGAGCCCGGCCTTTGTCGGGCACTACGCTGGTCGTCTGCTGAATATCCACCCTTCCCTCCTGCCGAAGTATCCCGGCCTGCACACCCATCGTCAGGTTCTGGAAAACGGCGATGAAGAGCACGGTACCTCCGTGCATTTCGTTACCGACGAGCTGGACGGCGGGCCGGTGATCCTGCAGGCAAAAGTGCCGGTCTTTGAAGGTGACAGCGAAGACGATGTTACCGAACGCGTGCAGACGCAGGAACACGCCATTTATCCTCTGGTGGTAAGCTGGTTTGTTGACGGGCGTCTTCAGATGCGCGACGGTGCCGCCTGGCTGGACGGCGTCAGGCTCCCTGCACAGGGTTATGCCGCTGACGAGTAGTTTGTTTGATGTGCCCGGCGGCGCGACGCCTGCACGGGCCTGTGGTCTTCACTGTCGGGTGAGCACCGCGCTTCCCGACATGCCCTTCCCCCAACCCTCTAAAATCCCCCAGAAAAAAAATAACTGTCATACTTTTCTGGCACTGTTGGACATATCGTGGAAATGCTCGCCATAATAAGGACGAGACGGATTTACCACGTCCTGTGATTGAACTGGAGTGTGAGCTGTAATGGGTCAGGAAAAGTTATATATCGAGAAAGAGCTAAGCTGGTTAGCATTCAACGAACGTGTACTCCAGGAAGCGGCAGACAAAAGTAACCCGCTTATCGAGCGTATGCGTTTTCTGGGGATTTATTCCAACAACCTGGATGAGTTCTACAAGGTTCGCTTTGCCGAACTGAAACGGCGAATCATCATCAGCGAAGAACAGGGCTTAAACTCTCACTCGCGCCATCTGCTGGGCAAAATTCAGTCGCGCGTATTGAAAGCCGATCAGGAGTTTGACGGCCTGTATAACGAACTGCTGCTGGAAATGGCACGCAATCAAATCTTCCTGATTAACGAACGTCAGCTTTCTGTTAACCAACAAACCTGGCTGCGTCACTATTTCAAACATTACTTGCGCCAGCACATTACCCCTATTCTGATCAACCGCGAAACCGATCTGGTACAGTTCCTGAAAGATGACTACACCTACCTCGCGGTGGAAATTATTCGTGGCGACACGATTCGTTACGCATTGCTTGAGATCCCGTCCGATAAGGTGCCGCGCTTTGTGAACCTGCCGCCGGAAACCCCGCGCAGACGCAAGCCAATGATCCTGCTCGATAACATCCTGCGTTACTGCCTGGACGACATCTTCAAGGGCTTCTTCGATTACGACGCGTTAAACGCCTACTCTATGAAGATGACCCGTGACGCCGAATACGATCTGGTGCACGAGATGGAAGCCAGCCTGATGGAGCTGATGTCATCCAGCCTGAAACAGCGCCTGACGGCGGAGCCGGTGCGCTTTGTTTATCAGCGCGATATGCCAGATGCCATGGTGGAAATGCTGCGCGACAAGCTGACCATTTCTCGCTATGACTCCATCGTGCCGGGCGGTCGTTACCATAACTTTAAAGACTTTATTGGCTTCCCGAACGTCGGCAAGGCCAATCTGGTGAACAAACCGCTGCCGCGTCTGCGCCATCTCTGGTTCGATAAATTCCGTAACGGTTTCGACGCCATTCGCGAGCGCGATGTCCTGCTCTACTATCCGTATCATACGTTTGAACACGTGCTGGAACTGCTGCGTCAGGCTTCGTTCGACCCGAACGTACTGGCGATCAAAATCAACATCTACCGTGTGGCAAAAGATTCCCGCATCATCGACGCGATGATCCATGCCGCGCACAACGGCAAAAAAGTGACCGTGGTGGTTGAGCTGCAGGCACGCTTCGACGAAGAGGCAAACATTCACTGGGCGCGCCGTCTGACGGAAGCCGGTGTCCACGTTATCTTCTCAGCGCCCGGGCTGAAAATTCACGCCAAGCTGTTCCTTATCTCCCGTAAAGAGGGGGAGGACGTGGTGCGTTATGCCCACATTGGTACCGGGAACTTTAACGAAAAAACCGCGCGAATTTATACCGACTACTCGCTGCTGACTGCCGATGCGCGCATCACTAACGAGGTTCGCCGGGTGTTCAACTTTATTGAGAACCCGTACCGCCCGGTCAGCTTCGATTATCTGCTGGTCTCGCCGCAGAACTCACGCCGCCTGCTGTACGACATGATCGATAAAGAGATCGCCAATGCCCAGAAAGGGCTGTCGTCGGGCATTACGCTGAAACTCAACAACCTGGTCGACAAAGGACTGGTGGATCGTCTGTATGCGGCGTCCAGCTCCGGCGTTCCGGTCAATCTGTTGATACGCGGTATGTGCTCACTGATCCCTGAACTCGAAGGCATCAGCGACAATATTCGCGTGATCAGCATTGTTGACCGCTACCTGGAACACGATCGGGTCTATATTTTCGATAATGCGGGTGATAAACAGGTCTATCTCTCTTCTGCAGACTGGATGACGCGCAATATTGACTACCGAATTGAAGTCGCGACACCGCTCCTGGATCCGCGGCTGAAGCAGCAGATCCTCGATATCATCGAGATTCTGTTCAGCGATACGGTGAAAGCACGCTATATCGACAAAGAACTCAGTAACCGCTATGTACCGCGCGGCAATCGCCGTAAAGTGCGGTCGCAACTGGCGATTTACGACTATATCAAATCACTCGAGCAACCCGATTAACCTATGCCGATAAATGATAAGACCCCACGCCCGCAGGAATTCGCCGCGGTCGATCTTGGTTCTAACAGTTTCCACATGGTCATCGCCCGTGAGGTGGATGGCGCGTTGCAGATCATCGGTCGTCTGAAGCAGCGTGTACACCTGGCGGATGGTCTTGATGAGCGCAGCATGCTCAGCGAAGAGGCAATGGAGCGAGGCTTAAACTGCCTGTCGCTGTTTGCTGAACGCCTGCAGGGCTTCTCCCCCTCCAGCGTATGCATTGTGGGCACCCACACGTTGCGCCAGGCGCTGAACGCGCCTGAATTCCTCAAGCGGGCCGAAAAAGTGATCCCCTACCCCATTGAGATCATCTCCGGTAACGAGGAAGCCCGTCTGATTTTCATGGGTGTTGAACACACTCAGCCGGAAAAAGGACGCAAGCTGGTCATCGACATCGGCGGCGGCTCTACGGAACTGGTGATCGGCGAAGATTTTGAGCCGCGTCTGGTCGAAAGCCGTCGTATGGGCTGCGTCAGCTTTGCGCAGATGTATTTCCCGGGTGGCACAATCAGCCGCGAAAACTTCCAGCGCGCGCGCATGGCCGCTATCCAGAAACTGGAGAACCTGGCCTGGCAGTACCGTATTCAGGGCTGGAACGTAGCGCTGGGCGCATCGGGCACCATCAAAGCGGCACATGAAGTGCTGCTGGCGATGGGTGAAAAAGATGGGTTTATCACCCCTGAGCGCCTCACCTTGCTGACCGAAGAGGTGCTGAAACATAAAAGCTTTGACGCCTTAAGCCTGCCGGGTCTTTCCGACGAGCGCAAAGCGGTATTCGTACCGGGGCTGGCTATCCTGTGCGGCGTATTTGATGCGCTGGCAATTAAAGAGCTGCGTCTTTCCGACGGCGCGCTGCGTGAAGGTGTGCTGTATGAAATGGAAGGCCGTTTCCGCCATCAGGATATTCGTAGCCGCACCGCGCAAAGCCTGGCAAACCAGTACAATATCGACCGTGAACAGGCGAAGCGCGTGCTGGAAACAACCGTTCAGATATACGACCAGTGGCAGGAGCAGAACCCTAAGCTGGCGCATCCGCAGCTTGCCGCCCTGCTGAAATGGGCAGCGATGCTGCACGAAGTGGGACTGAATATTAACCACAGCGGAATGCACCGCCACTCAGCCTATATCCTGCAAAACAGCGATCTGCCTGGCTTCAACCAGGAGCAGCAAACCATGATGGCGACCCTGGTGCGCTACCATCGTAAAGCCATCAAGCTTGACGATCTGCCGCGTTTCACGCTGTTTAAGAAGAAGCAATTCCTGCCGCTTATCCAGCTGCTGCGTCTCGGCGTCCTGCTCAATAACCAGCGTCAGGCCACGACCACCCCGCCCACGCTGAAGCTCAAAACGGATGACAACCACTGGACCCTGAGCTTCCCGCCAGACTGGTTTAGCCAGAATGCGCTGGTGCTGCTGGATCTGGAAAAAGAGCAGCAGTACTGGGAAGCGGTCACCGGCTGGCTACTCAAAATCGAAGAAGAGAGCTCAGACGTCGCGGCGTAACGGCTCAGGTCTCGACCGGCGACGCCTCTGCTTCCAGCAGTGACTCAAGCGCCACCGGTCTGCCAATCAGATAACCCTGCACATAATCGATACCTAGCGCGTGAACCGCGCTACGTATCTCTTCTGTTTCGACATACTCCGCGACTACCAGCATTTTCTTCATTCGCGCCAGATGGCAAATCGAGGCCACTATCTGATAGTCCAGACTGTTATTGACGATATTGCGGATAAAGCTTCCGTCTATCTTAAGGATATCGGCGTCCACGCTTTTCAGCCGCGCATAGCTCGCATAGCCGGTACCGAAATCATCAATCGCAATGCGTACCCCCATTTTTTGCAACTGCCTGAGGGTATGGAGCGCCTGCTCTCCACTGCCGAAGGTGCTGCACTCGGTCACTTCAAATATCAGCTGCCAGGGTTCCACGGCGTATTTCGCCAGCAGACGACTCACCTCAGCCGGGAACTGCGCACGGCACACGGTGGAAGGGCCCAGATTAATGGCAAAACGCTGGCCGGGCAGATGTACCCGATGCTCTGCCAGGAAGCGTAGCGTGTTCTCCAGTACCCACAAATCAACCCGCGACGACAGACCAAACTCCTGGGCGACGGGCAGGAATTGCAAGGGAGAGAGCAACGCCCCGTTTGCATCTGACATCCGCAGCAACACTTCGTGGTAGCAATCGCCCCGCACGCCGCAAACCGGCTGGACCAGCAGAGTAAACGCGTTACTGTCGAGCGCACTTTGCAGACGGCTCATCATCGCAACCTTGTCCTTCAGGCTACGCTGGAGATGGACAGCACCGCGCTGCTGCAGATTTTCCGGATGGTTGGTCGAAATCGACAGATCGGCAATCACCCCCAGTTCACCGAGGACCAGATAGAGATGGGTCACCGGTGAGCGCACATAGCAGTAGCTCACGCCCACCTGAGGCTGCAGCGGCATCCCATCCCAGACAAAGCGGAACTGTTTAATATGCTCGTCCAGCGCCTCAATGCGTTGCTGGTGCGATTCCGCGTTAAGGCGAACCGCCAGGTCACAGCCGGTAAGATGATAGACCCGCTCACTGGGCTGCAAGGTGCCATTGACCCATTGCGCCAGCTGCTGTTTATACAGGATCCGCAACAACACCCCGTAATTTCGGCCCAGCACCTCCAGCTCCGGAATGCGCAGCAAACAGAGCGCCGACCACGGGTTTTTAGCAAGATCGCGCGACAAGGCCCGCAGGTTCGGCATATGGACAACCGGGTCGAGTAGCGCCAGCCTGCGGGAACGTTTATTCGCGGCGCGCTGGCAGGTGGCCAGCATCGACATGTAAATCACCACAAACGAAAAGACCAGATAGCTGGAAGAGGTAATTGCCAGCTGAATGTCATACCCGGACTGTTGAGGGATATAGCGGTAAAAATAGTGGATGGACACCAGCAGCACCGGGGTCCAGATAAGCGACATCAGCTTATAGCCAAACCGCATCGCTCCCCACAACATCACCGGCATCAGCAACGACAGGGTGTAGTTGGTGGTGAAAATCGAGCTGTTTTCATTCATCGGGAGCAGCAGGAGGGTAAGCAGCCCGCCAAGCGCAATGGCCCACAGCAGAAATTCAATGACCGTCACCTTTTTGTCTATCTGCATTCGCACCTGCGAGACAAGACTTCTGATATACCGCGGATGGCGAATCAGACGGATCAATAAATAGCTTAACGGCACGCCCGTCAGCCCACTGACCAGCAGCGCCTGATAGTTAATCAGCGTGCGAATATTAAGCGGGGTCAACCCCTCTAGGCTCTGACGGCTCTCATACACCCCCAGATAGAGGGCAAACTGAAACAGCACCAGAAACAGCGTCGCGGGGCAAAAGGCCTGCCAGAAGATACGCTGCGCCATCAGTCTGACATCCCCGTAAGCCGTCATGCTGCGTCTGGGCGCAAACACCCGATACCCCCCCCAGCTGAGCACAACAGGGACAATAAAATGAAAAATGCCGGCGATGGTTTCGAACAACCCAACCGACGGGTAGTAGCGGATGAACAGTGACAATACGATGCCGGGCAGCGCTTCCAGACCAAAAAACATCATCACCGAAAGCAGAAAGGAGAGAGGTAAATAATAGAGTGCCACCAGACCATCGCCCAATCGGGTAAAGGTATTGGCAACGCTTAATACAGGCAGTAAACCCACCGGTAAAATAAGCGGTAAAGCCCACCAGCGGTCTTTATTGTTTTTCAGGAAAGAAATAATGTTCATAGATGCCCGTTTAAACCCCTTTCGCTCCAGAGGGAAATGAAGACAGGCATCCAACCTGACGTACCTGCCGCCCGACAACGTGCGGGGCGAACAGTATGGAGGTGGGATTTTAAATACCAGGCCAGGGAAACCGTTGACTTAAATCAAACTAATTTACTCAAACGATCCTTTCTTACATTTTTTTTGAAATAGTTTTCTTCATATTATCAATATGGTAAATGCAATTATTAATTTCAATAACATTAATTAATGTAACTATTGACGGTTATTTACACATTTGCGAATTGACCCTCTCTTCCCGCTGTGCCTTAATATCCCTGTCGCCCAAAAGGGCATGCCCAGGAAAAACACAGTGAGTCAGGCCACGCGTATGCGAAAACGACATCAGTTCAACACCCGGATGACCCGCATCATACTGCTTATCAGCTTCCTGTTTTTCTTCGGCCGCTTCGTTTACTCCTCTATTGGCGCCTGGTATCACCATCAGGACAAGGCCCAGTCACAGCAATCCAGCCTGACCGTTGATTCAGCCGATCGCTAACGCGTCGAAGGATTTTGTAATATCCGAATTATCCCTGCTATTCCTTTGCTCAGGATTTTATCCTGGCGCATCACCACAGCCAGCTGTCGCTGCAGCACGGGCGTGAGCGACATCACGCATAGCCCTTCGCGGTCAGCCGCCAGGTCTACGGCCATACGCGGCACGATACTGTAGCCAAGCCCCGCACGTACCATCCGCTTGATCGCCTCGATGCTGCCCAGTTGCATCACCGGCGTGAGGATTCGCCCCTCGGCCGCAAACCAGCCGTCGATCAGCGCCCGGGTGCCGCTGCCTGATTCAAAAGCAATGAATGGCTGCGCGTGCAACGCAGCCGGCGTCAACGGCTGAAAACCGTCCTGCTGGTCCAGCGACGCGATAAAAACAAACTCTTCGTCCATCACCGGCGTAACGTCGAGCGCTCTTCCGCTCACCGGTAACGTCACCAGCCCCATATCAAGACGGTTTTCTTCAATTGCCCGGACGATGTCAAGCGTATTGCCGGTCGTCACGCCCACTTTGAGAAGCGGATAGTCACGTCCGAGCTGCTGCAACAGCGGCGGCAGAAGATGAATGCAGGCCGTTGCGCCCGTGCCAAGCGTAATAGTGCCACTCACGTCGTGGCTGAACTCACTCACGGACCGAATGGCTTCATCCACCGCCTGCTGAATACGCTCCCCGTGCACCAGCAACGCCTGCCCGGCAGCCGTGGGTTTGATACCCCGCCCGGTACGCTCTACCAGCCGGGTTTGCAGAAACTGCTCCAGCTGGCGGATTTGCAGGCTGACGGCCGGCTGGGAAATGCCCAGCAGGTCCGCCGCCGCGGAAAAACTGCCGCGCTGGATAACCAGACGGAACGTCGCGAGATAGCCCAGGTTGAGCGTTGTCATTCAAAGTTTCTCTTATACAGCGCATAAGGTGGCTGACCTGCCAGCACAATAGCGCGCTCGCTATGCTCAGGACAACTGCATAACGGAATGAAAAACAATGAAAACACCTGCCCTTCCCCGTCACCTCGCCCTCCGGGCAGGTTGTCATCAGCTTATCAACTGGGGGATCTCGTTTTATATGCCCGGGACCTTTGCCCAGGCCATTGTGGCCGACAGGGGGTGGTCATCACCGCAGCTCTACCTCGGCCTGACGCTGGCGATGCTGGTAATGGCGATGGTCTCCCCTTTTGTCGCCCGACTGCTGGCGTACGCTGGCGGGCAGAACGTGGTGATGAGCGGAACGTTACTGATTGCCGCAAGCTGCGCGGGCATGGCATATACACAGACGCTGTTCGGCTGGTACAGTGCCTGGCTGGTTGCCGGTATCGGGATGCGGCTCTCGCTGTATGATGCGCTGTTCGCCGCGCTGGTGAACCTGTACGGCCAGCAGGCACGCAGAACGATCTCGCGCATCACGCTTGCAGGCGGGCTGGCCTCAGCGGTTTTTTGGCCGCTGGGTGATGGGCTGCTGAAAGTGATGAGCTGGCAACACGCATTGCAGATCTACGCCCTCTTTGGCCTGCTGAGTACGGTACTGATTCGCACGCTTCCCCACCAGCGGCTGGCGGCCCCCCCGCACGTTACCGCGCCGCCCGTGCGCCAGGAACGGCGTAACGGCTGGCGGTATGCCACGTTTATTGCCCTCATGACCTTTGTCTCTAACGGCACGTCCACCCATCTGCCAGAGTTTATTGCCAGTTTTGGCCTGCCGGTCGCCATCGGCATGTTGTGGGGCGTTGGCCAGACGGGCGCACGCGCCACGGAGGTGCTGGCGGGTGCACGCTTAACCCCACTCAACCTCACGCTCCTGACCGCCCTCGCCATGCCGCTCTGCTTTGTTATCGGGTTAAGCAGCTCGCTGTTTGTCGGGTGTGCCGCCGGTTTTGTGCTGGGCTACGGCGCCATCAACGGGCTGATGACGATAGTAAAAGCCACCCTGCCACTGACGCTTTTCAGCACCGAAAGCTATGCCCGCCGCACCGGCATGCTGCTCATTCCCGCACAGCTTATGGCCGCGGCATCGCCGTTTGCCTATGCGTGGCTAAACAAAACGCTGGGGATCGCCGGCGCAATGTGGGTTTCCACCGCGCTGACGCTGGTGATTGCCGGGCTGGCGATAGCGATTGTGCGCAGTGCCGACCCCGCGCGGAATGATGAAATGTATCCCACTGTATCCGGAGCGCCACGCTGACAAGCCGGTACAAAACGCCGTTCCCCGCAAACATCCCGGATACATAAAAATGGTTTTCTGTGTCTGTCATTGTTTGAAACCGAATTTGAAACCGATTGAGGAGAGACTCAGATGATCCGTCGTTATTTACTGCTCCCTGCACTTGTTCTGGCGTCAGCAACCTGCTCCTGGGCCGCACCGCTGGATAACCTCAGCGCTGCCGACGTCAACGGCCCTGCCGCTGTTGCCCCGCTGGAACATCCACAGGCGGCCGCTAAGCTGATTGTCGATCCACCGCTTGCCGGCCCGCTGAGCAAGGGGGCGGTCTTTATTCAATACCGGGCTGAAAACCTGCGCATCGAGCCGGTATTCGGGCCCGATGCGCTGAAGGTCACACCACGTATCGGCCATATCCATGTTGTGGTGGATGACGCCCCCTGGCACTGGGCCGATACCAGCGGAGAGCCAATCATTCTGGTTGGGTTACCCGCCGGGAAGCATAAAGTGACCATAATTCTGGCCGACCCCACGCATAAACCCATCGACCATAAAACCATTGAATTCACCGTACCGCCTCACGCAACGGTCCATCATTTTTAAGGAGCCAGACAATGAAAGCACGTTCTGTACTGACGGCGGGTCTGCTGGCGCTTTCAGCCAGCGCCTTTGCTGAGAGCAAAACCAGCGTGGTGCTGGTCCATGGCGCGTTTGCCGATGGCAGCAGCTGGAACAAGGTCATTACCTGGCTGCAAAAACAGCATACCGAGGTGATTGCCGTCCAGCTGCCGCTCACGTCGCTTAAAGATGACGTTGCCGCCACCCGGCGCGCCATTGCACGGGCGCAGGGCGATGTGGTGCTGGTAGGTCATTCCTGGGGCGGAACGGTGATCAGCGAAGCGGGCAACGATGCACGGGTAAAATCCCTGGTGTACGTAGCGGCCTTTGCGCCTGATTCCGGCCAGTCGACGGCGGACCTGGCGGGAAGTTACCCACCGCCAGCGGGGAGTGCGGATATCGCAAAAACGGCAGACGGGTATTTGTATCTCCCGCCAGAAGCCGTGATGAAAGACTTCGCACCGGATGTAGGCGCCGTTGAACAGCAGACCATTGCAGCCACTCAGGGGCCGATCAAGGCCGACGCGTTTGCGGAAAAAGTGAGCCATGCGGCCTGGCATGAAAAGCCAAGCTGGTTTGTGGTCAGCAAAAATGACCGGATGATTAACCCGGAGCTTGAACGTGCGATGGCGAAAACGATCCACGCGAAAACCACGGAAGTGGCAGCAAGCCACGTGTCGATGGTGAGTCAGCCGGATGATATTGCCCGCACGATTGAGCAGGCAATAATAAACCATTAAGAATGCAACAAAAGCCCGCGTAGCGCGGGCTTGCAGAGCGTCGGGTTACTTCACTTTCTGCACGTCAGTATCTTGCGCCTTCAGCGCCGTTCCATCCTGCGCTGCTGGCGCCATC
Source organism: Enterobacter sp. RCC_40 (assembly GCF_041360735.1). NCBI lineage: Bacteria > Pseudomonadati > Pseudomonadota > Gammaproteobacteria > Enterobacterales > Enterobacteriaceae > Enterobacter > Enterobacter sp. RCC_40. The sequence continues at coordinate 117,179 of NZ_JBFUPR010000008.1, read as the reverse complement.
AGGGGAACCGGCTTGCCGGTACGCCTGTCGATCAACAGCGAGTGGCGCTCCCCGCGTTCAAACAGATGCTGCTCTCCCCACTGGCGAAGCGCAACGACGATGGGAAACAGGCTTTCGCCTTTGTCCGTCAGGACATATTCCTGATACGACGTACCGTCTGACGCCCCCTGCATCGCGAGAATGCCCGCGTCGACCAGCTTGCGCAGCCGGTCAGCCAGAATGTTACGCGCAACCCCGAGATCCCGCTGAAAATCCCCGAAACGGCGCATGCCGTCAAAAGCATTACGCACAATCAGAAGCGACCAGCGATCGCCAATCAGATCGACGCTGCGGGCAACGGGACAAAATTCCTGTTCAATCGGTTTACGAGACGGCACAGCGTTACCCCGGCAGGTCAGTCAACAATAACTGGTTGCATTTTAAAACCGCATAGCCTAGCCTTCAACTGGTTTCTTTTTAAAACCACTTTACCCAGGGCGAGGATTTGAACATGTCACACGCGTCACCACTACCGTCAGATCGAAAAACCGGGCACGTCCGCTCAGGCGACATGCCGCGTAGCCTGGTGTGGCTGTTCGCCCTCGCCAGCGGCTTAAGCGTGGCCAACGTCTATTACGCACAGCCGTTGCTTGACGCGTTGTCCAGAGACTTTGGCATCAGCCAGGGTGCCATTGGCGGCGTGGTCACCGCCACGCAGATTGGCTGTGCTCTGGCTCTGCTGTTCGTGGTTCCTCTGGGGGATAAAGTGGATCGCCGGCGCCTGATGGCGCTACAGCTTGTCGTACTGATCGCCGCACTGGTCACGGTCGGCATGGCGCAGACGTCAACGATGCTGCTGGCGGGTATGCTCGCCACCGGCATGGCAGGAACGGCCATGACGCAAGGGCTTATCGCCTATGCGGCCAACGCCGCGTCGCCGCATGAGCAAGGCCGCGTTATTGGTGCGGCACAAGGCGGGGTATTTATGGGCCTGTTAGTGGCCCGCGTCGTCTCCGGAGGCATCAGTGATATCGCGGGCTGGCGTGGCGTGTATCTCTCTGCCGCCGGGCTGATGGTCATTATTGCGTTTCCGCTGTGGTGGAGGCTGCCCCGCTTGCCTGCGGTGCCTGAAACGATGAGTTACCCGCGCCTGATTCACTCAATGCTGACCCTGCTGCGGGAAGAAAAAGTCCTGCAGGTGCGCGGCGTACTGGCTTTACTGATGTTCGCGGCGTTCAATATTTTCTGGAGCGCTCTGGTGCTGCCGTTAAGTGCCCCACCCTATAACTTATCGCATACCGCCATTGGTGCTTTTGGCCTGGCCGGAATGGCAGGCGCGTTAGCGGCAACCCGGGCCGGAGAGTGGGCCGATCGAGGATATGCCCGGCACACCAGCGCGGCTGCACTGGTCATGTTACTCCTGGCGTGGTGGCCGATTTCACTGATGGATCGTTCGCTCGGCATTTTGCTCATTGGCATCGTGCTGCTCGATTTGGGCGGGCAGGCGCTGCATGTCACCAACCAGAGCCTGATCTTTCGTACCCGCCCCGAGGCGCATAGCCGGCTGGTCGGGCTTTACATGCTGTTTTATGCCGTCGGCAGCGGTCTGGGCGCGCTGAGCACCACGATGACGTATGCCATCGCGGGCTGGCAGGGCGTCTGCCTGACTGGCGCAGCGGTGAGCCTGGTGGCGCTGGTGTTCTGGTGGGTAACGCGCAAGACAGGATAAGGGTGATAAAAAAGCCCGCGGGGTGCGGGCTTCTGCAACGTCAACGTGGATAGTCGCGGTTGATCCACGCGTGATCGTCTTCCCAGGTGAACATCCATTTTCGCACCGGACCGGCCATCACGTTGAGATAGTAGCTGTCATAACCAGCCAGCGTCGCCACCGGATGGTACCCCTTCGGCACCATCACCACGTCGCGGTTATAAACGGCCATACACTCATCCAGCGACCTGTCGTCGGTATAGACCCGCTGCATGCAGAACCCCTGCCCGGGATTGAGGCGGTGATAGTAGGTCTCCTCCAGGTAGGTTTCCTGCGGTGGATTATCCGTATCGTGCTTATGGCTCGGGTATGAACTGGTGCAGCCTTCGTGGGTCCAGACCTCAACCACCAGCAGGCTGTCGGCGGGTTGATCTTCCGGCAGAATGTTGTGCACGTAGCGCTGGTTATGGCCTTTGCCACGCGCCTGCGCGTCGATATCCTGCGGAGCGATAAGCCGTGTCGGGAAGGTCCCTTTGCCGGGTGCGACACAGACCGCCAGCTCCAGCGTCGTCAGCGCCTTAATCTGCACCGTCTCCTGCGGCGTGACGTAGACCGCCCAGGGCTTTATGCGCTCAAACGGGCTCATCCGCTCGCCGATGTCAGTAAACTGCGCGGTAGGTGTGCTGACAGAGGCCCGTCCGGCCACCAGCACCAGACAGCGCTCTTCGCTGACGGCGGGCAGCGTCAGCGTCTGCCCTTCCTGCAGTTCATACGCTTCAAAGCCAACGTATCCCCAGCCCGCGCGTTCCGGCGTGACGGACTGGGTACGGCCCTCCGCACTCGGCGGTTGCCAGCGTGATAACAGACGTGACATGTCACCTCCTCAGATAAGCCCGGCGTCGCGCGCCAGACGGCTCAGGTTGTTATACCCCAGACGGGCGTAGGTCAGCGGGTGAGCGATAGCAGGATCCTGCTCCGCCTCCACCACCAGCCAGCCGTGATAATCCTGCGCCTTCAGCAGTCGCATGATGGGCGGATAGTCCACGCAGCCGTCACCCGGTACGGTGAAGACCCCACTCAGCACCGCATCAAGGAAGCTGGTTTTGCGGTTTTTGACGTCCGCCAGCACGTCGGCGCGCACGTCTTTACAGTGAACATGGTTAATGCGCGATGCCCAGCGCTGGGCCACCGCCAGCGGATCAGCCCCGGCAAAGGTCAGATGGCCCGTGTCCAGCAGCAGGCCCACCTCTTCACCGGTATGGGTCATCAGGTTATCGACATCTTCAGCGGACTCAATGACCGTTCCCATATGGTGATGGTAGGCAATCTGCACCCCCTGCTGCTGCGTGTAGCGGGCAAAAGCGGTCAGCTTCTCGCCGTACTCTTTCCAGCGCGCGTGCGGGAAGCGCGGGCGAAGATGAACCGGCGTCTGTTGCTCGCCGTGAATACAGCCGCTCACTTCGGCGAATACCAGCACCTTTGCCCCCAGTTCGCGCAGCAGCGTCAGGTGGGACTGCACGGCGGCAATCTCCTCCTCCACGCTACGCTCCAGCAGACGCCCTGAATACCAGCCGGAGACCAGCTGCAGATCGTGGCGCTGCAAAATGGGGCCAAGCAGACGCGCCTCACGCGGGAATTTATTGCCCAGTTCGAAACCGGCAAAACCGGCCTCTTTCCCTTCGCTCAGACAGGTATCCAGCGGCGTCTCCGCGCCGAGTGAAGGCAGATCGTCGTTCGTCCATGTCAGCGGGTTAATGCCTAATTGCACACTCATTGTCGTCTCCTGAATTATGCGTGTCCGCGCTCGCGCCACCAGGCGATAAGCTGCAGGTAATTGTCCCGGATGCGTGCCACCAGCTGCGCATCGTCAATATCGTGTTTCAGCCATGCACGGGACGCATCGCCAAACAGCGTACGTCCTACGGCAAAGCCCTTCACCAGCGCGTGTCCCGAGGCGGCTTTAAAATCAGCGCGAAGCTGCTCAGCCGGGGCGTCCAGCCCGAGGATCACCACGCCACGGCAGTGTGGATCCCGACGTTCAATAATCTCGCTCAGCGCCGTCCAGCCATCGGCAGAGAGCGGCGGCAGTTTCCACCAGTCGGGATAAATCCCCAGGTTGTAAAAACGCGAGATGGCGCGCAGGTAAAGCTCATCGCTGCGCGGCATGCTGGCAGGCAGGATCACCTCCAGCAGCAGTTCATGACCGGACTGGCAGCAGGCGTGGTAGACCTCTGCGATTTTCTGCTCCTGCTCCAGACGCAGGCCGTGCGCATCTTCCGGATGGAAAAAGACCAGGCATTTCACCACATGCTCCTGCGGCCAGCTGATGAGCTGCGTGCCGATGTTACCGTGCTCCATCTCCAGCGGCCGGGAGCCCGGCAGCTCAATAGGGCGGCCTATCCACCACCCTTCACCGGTAATCGCGTTCAGGGCGTCCTGACCAAAAGTGCCGTCACACAGCAGACCGGCTTTGCCCTCAAGCCCTGCGCTGCTGGCCGCCTCACGGCTGGCCTGCAGAATAAGCTGCTTCAGCGCCGGGATGCGCTTCAGGGATGCCCCGCACTGCAACGCCATATCTTCCAACTGGCTGCGATGATCGAAGGCCATCACGCACAGCTCCGGCCACTCGCGGCGGCGGGTAGTGACGCGGTGCAGATGGTTCAGGCGCGCGTCAAGATCGGGACGCGGCACCGACGCCGCACGCCTCAGGTAGTCGTCCAGCTCAGCCTTGCTCGGCATCGCCGGGGCACAGCCGTGGCGGGAAACCACCAGCGCACCACATGCGTTGGCATAGCGGCAGGCCTGCTCCCAGCCTTCGTTGTTAAGGTAGCCGCGCAGCAGGCCGGACATAAACGCGTCGCCCGCACCGAGCACGTTCAGCACCTCAACGCGCACGCCGGTCACCGTCAGACCCTCATCCAGCCGGGGCGGTATAGCGTCGGTATACACCGAACAGCCAAGCGCTCCACGCTTGCAAACCAGCGTGGCGTTACTCACGGCGCGCACGCGACCCAGCGCCTGCAGGGTATCGGTACTGCCACCTGCAATGTGAAACTCTTCTTCGGTGCCGACAATGACGTCGAAAAGGTGCAGCACCTCCTGCAGTTCACGGGTCACGTTTTCCGCGGCAATAAAGCGCGTCTCCCCGTCCCCTAATGAGGTCAGCCCCCACAGTACCGGCCGGTAGTCGATATCCAGCACCGTGCGAACACCGTGACGGCGGGCATAGTTAAGCGCCGTCAGCACCGCGTCACGGGTTTGAGGGTGCGAGAGATGGGTCCCGGTGATGGCAAGGCACCGTGCGGAGGCAATATAGCGTTCATCCACATCGCTGGCCGTGATGGCCATATCCGCGCAGTTATCGCGATAAAAAATCAGTGGAAAGGTGTCCCGGTCTTTAATGCCGAGGAGCACCAGCGCCGTCAGGCGTTCTTTGTCGGTGATCAGATGGCTGGTATCGCAGCCCACCTGGTGTAATTCTTCTCGCAGGAAGCGTCCCATATGTTCATCACCGACGCGTGCCAGCATCGATGAGCGCAGCCCCTGACGCGCCGTGCCGTAGGCCACGTTGCCGGACGAGCCGCCGAGATATTTCGCGAAGCTCGACACATCTTCAAGACGGGCACCAATTTGCTGACTGTAGAGGTCTACCGCCACGCGGCCCATGCATATCACATCAAACTGCTTTTCCACGTTGATACCTCATCAGACAATGTCGTTCACGTTCAGCCAGCGGCCTTCCTGGTGCGAGAGTGCGATGGCGTCCAGCACCCGCGAAACCTTCCAGCCCTCTTCAAAGTCCGGCCACATCGGCACATCAGCGGCAATACCGTCGACCAGGTCGCGTACTTCCACCGTTTTTTGATCGTTAAAGCCGATACCATGACCCGCCCCCATGCAAAACGCGCCATAGTCCGGATGTGACGGACCCACAAGCAGCGTGCGGAATCCCTGGCGGTTTACCGGGTCGTCATGCAGATAGAGCTTCAGTTCCGCCATCCGCTCCTGGGTAAAACTGATGGCCCCTTTGGTGCCGGTTATCACGTACGACAGTCCCATCTTGCGCCCGCAGGCGACGCGGGACGTTTCAATCACCCCTTGTGCTCCGCCGGCGAAACGGACCATCGCGTGTGCCTGATCTTCGTTTTCAACCGCAACGTTTTGCGACGAACCGGCCTGCGCCGGGCGCTCAGGCACAACAATTTTTAAATCACCGCAGACCTGCTGAATGTCCCCGACCAGATACTGCGCCATGTTGACGATATGCGCCGCCAGGTCCCCCAGAGCACCCAGCCCGGCGGTCTCTTTAAAACAGTGCCAGTGAATGGGAGAAAGCGGGTCGGCCATATAATCTTCGTTGTGGGTACCGTAGAAGTGGATCACCTCGCCAATCTCGCCGCGGGCGATGATCTCTTTCGCCAGCTGTGCCGTCGGGTTTTTCATGTAGTTAAAACCCACCAGCGTTTTCACCCCTGCCCGCTTCGCGGCGTCCACCATTTCACGTGCGTCATGGGCATTCAGCGCCAGCGGCTTTTCCGAGTAGACATGCTTACCGTGGCGAATGGCCTCCAGCGCCATCTCTTTATGCAGATGGTTGGGGGAGCATATATCCACGACATCAATCGCCGGGTCAGCCACCAGTGCCCGCCAGTCGCCGGTTGAGCGGTTGAAGCCAAAGGCCTGCGCCCGCTCTGCCGCCAGCGCGGGCGTCACTTCCGCCACCATCTCGCGCACCAGTTTGCCGCGCAGGGTAAATACCGTCGGCGCCTGGGCATAGGCGATGGCATGTGCCTTGCCGATATACCCGGTGCCAATCAATCCAATACGAACCTCTTTCATCCTGATCCTCACAATGCGCCGCGACGGCTCTTGGCATAGGTGTCGAATGCCACCGCCAGAACGATAATTAATCCGGTGATTATTTGCTGGTAATAGGCCGAGACGTTCATCAGCACCAGACCGTTAATCAGGATCCCCATAATGATGGAACCAATGATGGTGCCGCCGATGCGTCCATAGCCGCCCATCAGCGAAGTGCCGCCGATGACCACCGAGGCGATAACGCGCAGTTCAAAGGAGATCCCGGCGACCGCTTCCGCACTGCCAAGACGTGCGCTGAGAATGAAGCCCGCCAGTCCCGCCAGACAACCAATCAGCACATAGACACTCACCAGCACGCGCTTCACGTTGACCCCCGCCAGGCGCGCTGCCTCCGGGTTACCGCCGATGGCATAGACGAAGCGTCCCCAGCGGGTTTTATGCAGCGCCAGATACCCGCCAAGCGCCACGATGGCGAAAATCCAGATTGGAATGGAGATGCCAAGCAGCTCCCCGCGTCCCCACCAGCGGTAACCCGGGTCGAAACCTGCAATGGGCGCGCCGTCGTTGATCACCAGCGTCAGGCCACGCCAGATGGTCATCCCGCCGAGCGTGACGATAAACGGCGGCAGGCGCAGGCGGGTTACGCCCAGGCCGTGCAGGAAGCCAATCGCCGTGCCCATCGCCAGACAAATCCCCAGCCCAATCAGCCAGCTCATGCCGCCCCAGGCGTTCGGATCAACGGTGGTGAAGTTGTCGCCCTTAATCACGTATGCAGCGGTCATGGCGCAGACCGCCAGGATGGAGCCGACTGAAAGATCGATACCGGCAGTCAGAATGACGAAGGTCATCCCCACGGCCATGATCCCGTAGATGGACACCTCGGTCAGGATGTTGAAAATATTGCGTTCAGAGAAAAAATTGCTGTTCTGCGACTGAAAGAAAATCAGCAGCAGGATCATGAAAATCAGTACCCCGAAGCGCTCGAAGAAGGCGATGGGATCGAGGCGTCCGCTGCGTTTCACCGGAACCTGCGTTTTAGAAATCATCTGCGTCATGGAAAACTCCGTTATGCCGCGTTGAGGGCGTTGTGGTTGATGGCCATCATCGTCATCAGCCGCTCTTCGTTAGCGTCGTCGCCGTGGATCTCACCGGTCACCCGGCCTTCACTGAGCGTGATGATCCGATCGGATACCGCCATCACTTCAGGCAGATCGGAGGAGATCACGATCACCGCCACGCCCTGTTTGGCCATATCAAACAGCACCTGGTGTACTTCCGACTTGGTGCCCACGTCGATACCGCGCGTCGGCTCATCGACAATCAGCACCCGAGGGTTCAGCGCCATGCAGCGCGCCAGGATAACTTTCTGCTGGTTACCGCCGGAGAGCTTGCGCACCTCCTGCGCGCTGTTGACCATTTTGATCTGCAGCGCCTTGCGGTAGGACTCAATCAGATCGTCCTCTTTGCGGGTATTCACAAACCAGCGCCACTGCATCAGAGAAGAGAGACTGGAGAGCGAAAGGTTGTCGCGAATCGATAACCCCAGCACCGCCCCCTCTTTCTTGCGATCTTCCGGGACCAGCGCGATGCCCTGCTCAAGGGCGTACATCGGGTCGCGCGGTTGATACGGGACGCCGTCCAGTTCAAAGCTGCCCGAGGTAAAGGCATCCGCCCCGAACAGGCAGCGCGCCACTTCGGTGCGCCCTGCACCCACCAGGCCGGCAATGCCCAGTACTTCTCCGGCGTGGACATGGAAGCTAATGTCATGCAGGGCAATGCCGTGCGGATCCAGCGGCGGTTTTTCGCGGCTCAGCCCTTTTACTGCCAGACGAACCGGCTTGTTTTCATGATGGGTTTCGCTGGCGGGACGACGATTAAAGGCCACGTCACGCCCCACCATCAGACGGATCAGCTGCTCGACATTGGTTTGCGCCACGGCGCCACTGCCGGTGAAACGGCCGTCCTGGAAAACGGTAAAGCGATCGCAAAGCTGGAAAACTTCGTGCAGTCGGTGGGTAACGTAAATAATGCTCACCCCCCGGTTTTTCAGCTCGCGCACCACGCGGTGCAGGCTTTCCACCTCGCTGTCGCTCAGCGCCGCGGAGGGTTCATCCATGATGATCAGCCTGGCGTTCAGCGTCAGCGCCCGGGCAATCTCGACCATCTGCTGCTGGGCTACGCTCAGACGGGCAACAGGCGTGGTTGGCGCAACGTTCAGCTGCAGATAATCGAGGATCACCTGCGCCTCCTGGTTCACCGCTTTTTCGTCGACAATCAGGTTACGTTTACGCGGCTCACGCCCGAGAAACATGTTTTCCGCGACGGTCATATTGGGCAGCAGGTTAAATTCCTGATAGATAGTGATAATGCCCTTGTTCTGCCGCTCAACCGGTGAATCGTCCACCGGCAGCGTGTCGCCGTTGAACCAGATATCCCCGCGCGTTTGCGGCTGTGCGCCCGCCAGGGCTTTCAGCAGCGTGGATTTCCCCGCTCCGTTCTCACCCAGCAGCGCGTGGATCTCCCCGGCACCGACGGTGAGCTGTGCGCTGCTCAGCGCCCAGACACCAGAAAAGCTTTTTGCCAGGTCGGTCACTTTCAGTAAGGGTTGCGACATCGGTCTGCTCCTCCTTAATAGTGAGCCGCCACCTGCGCGGCGGCTCAGGATAAATCAGTTACCGGCCTCACTGATGCGCTCAGCCTGCTGCAGATTTTCTTTGGTGATAAGCGTTGGCGGGTAGTCCGCGCCGGTGATGGCTTTCTTCTCACGCACGTTGGCCACCAGTTGGCTCATCGCCGTTTGTACCGCGAAGCCCGGGCGTTGATCCGCCGTGACCGCCAGCCAGCCGTCGCGCACGCGCGCCAGCGCCTCAGGTACCGCGTCAAATCCGGTCACCAGAATTTCGCCTGGCTTCACGCCCTGGCCCTGCAGCGCTTCAATTGCGCCCAGTGCCATGTCGTCATTGGCGGAGAGGATCACCTGTGGGCGTTTCGGCAGTGACGGCAGAACGCTTTCCACAATGCGCATCCCTTCAGAACGCATCCAGTTACCGGTCTGATCGGCAACGATCTTGTACTTGTCCCCGCCCGTCTTCAGGCTGTCGCGGATCCCTTTGGTACGTTCAATGTTGGAGGAGGAACCTGGCTGGCCGGTGAGCAGAATAATGTCTGCCCCGTTGGGGAATTTGCTTTTAACGAAGTCGCCAATCGCCTGGCCGCCTTTGTAGTTGTTGGCACCAAAATGCGGCACCTTCTTCTGGCTGTCGACGGAGCGGTCAAGCGTCACAACGGGCAGATTCGCATCCTGAATTTCATCCACCGCGCTGGAGACGGCATTGACGTCATTCGGGGAGACGATGAACCCCTGCGCACCACGGGTGATGGCGTTTTCCAGGTCAGCGACCTGTTTCGGCGAGCTGCCCTGCCCGTCCAGAACCTGAAGCTTTACGCCCATCTCTTTTGCGGCTTTTACCGCGGTACGCTGCATGTGAACTTCAAACGGCATCGCCAGGTTTGGTGTACTGAAAACAATTTGCTCGTTTTCGGCCATTGCTGCCCCGGCGGTCATGGCGATGAGGGCGGCTAAGATCAGTTTTTTCATTATTATGTCTCTCTGTGTAGGGTTGTTGTGTTTAGAGGACGATCTCACGCTGGCTACGCAGGGATTCCAGCGCTTTATCCGCCAGGTACAGCGCACGTTCACCATCATTGCCGCTACAGTCAGGCGTCGCTTCGCCGCGCAGCACCGCAACAAAGTGTTCCCATTCCGCGGCGTAAGCGGATTTGTAGCGCTGCAGGAAGAAGTGTTCCGGCAGCGCGCCGGTGCAGCCCTGTTTGCCGTAGTGCTGCACCTGATTTTCAAGAATATTGCCCGCACACAGCAGGCCTTCTGAGCCGTGCAGTTCCAGGCGCTGGTCGTAGCCATAAGAAGAGCGGCGGCTGTTGACGATGGTCGCCATCGCGCCGGAGGCATACTTCAGTACGATAAACGCGGTATCGATATCCCCCGCCTCGCCAATCGCCGGATCCACCAGATTGCTGCCCTGGGCATACACCGACACCGGCTCTTCGCCCATGATGAAGCGCGCCATATCAAAATCGTGAATGGTCATGTCGCGGAACATACCGCCGGAAACGCGCACATATTGCGCCGGTGGCGGGGACGGGTCGCGGGAGATAATCAGCAGCGATTCGGGCTTACCGATCCGCCCGGCCTGCACCTCGGTTTTGACCCGGCGAAACTGCGGGTCAAAGCGGCGGTTAAAACCGATAAACAGCGGTACGTTGTACTCGTTAACCACTTTCAGGCAGTCGCGCACGCGGGCAAGATCCAGGTGTACCGGCTTTTCACAGAAGATCGCTTTGCCGTGGCGGGCGGCCATCTCAATCAGATCCGCGTGGGTGTCCGTCGCAGACGCGATCAGTACGGCATGAACGTTTGGGTCGCTCATCGCGTCCTCCAGGCTCTGCAGACGAGCCTGATATTGCGCGGCGAGGCGGGTGGCAAATTCCTGATTCGGGTCGACCACAGACCAGAGCGTGGTCTCACTGTGGCTGGCGATGTTAGCTGCATGTACCTGGCCAATTCGGCCAGCGCCCAGTAAAGCAATGTTAAACATAACGGCTCCCGGTGTTGGTGAATGCTGTGAACTAACGACCCCTTAAATAAAACATTTATTTCATTTTTATAAATAGTGAAAATTATATTTTTGAGTGTGGGTTAACACTTTTGAGATGATTGAGACAAATTTTGTTATCAATCTCACAACATGGAAGAAGGTGCTACTAACCCCTCACCCCTGCCCTCTCCCCAAAGGGGCGAGGGAGAAAAGAGTGCACCACACCATCCCCTCTCCCCTTTGGGGAGAGGGTTAGGGTGAGGGGAAAATGAAATGAAAATTTCGTTACGGCGGGAAAACTTAATACTGGCGTGCTTTTTTCACCTGCGCCTGAGTTTGCTCGGCGGCTTTGCGCACCGCAGACGATCCCGCGACCTGCGCATCACCGGTTCGCCACCATGACGCGTAATCATGGGTCATGGTTTTCGGCAGCACTTTGATATCCAGCAGCGTTGGGCCAGGATGCGCCCGCGACGCCGCCAGCGCCGCCAGCAGACTCTGCTCGTCGTGGACCCGCCACGCGCGGCAGCCGTAGCTTTCCGCGTTCTGGGCGAAATTGACTTTCACCAGCGGTCCGTCAAGCCGGCCTGAATCTGGATTTCGATGACGGTTTTCCGTACCGAAGCTCCCTATCCCATGCCCCATCTGCAGGTTATTAATGCAGCCGAAGCTGGCGTTATCAAACAGCAGGACGGTGACGTTGATCCCCTCCTGCACCGCGGTTTGTAACTCGGAGTGCAGCATCATGTAGGAGCCATCCCCCACCATGGCGTAAACCGGCTGATGCGGGCTGGCAAGCTTCGCGCCTATCGCCGCGGCAATCTCATACCCCATGCAGGAGTAGCCGTACTCCAGGTGGTAACTGTCCGGCGTCTTCACCTGCCAGAGGCGCTGTAAATCCCCGGGCAGCGATCCGGCCGCGCCCACAACGATGGCGTTATCTTCGATATGTTGATTGATAAGCCCCAGCACCCGCGTCTGGGTCAGGCGGGTGTTGAGCGCCTCACCGTATTCCGCCAGCTGCGCATCAAGGTGCCCTGCCACTTCAGGCGCATCGTCGGGATGCCACTGACGGCCCCATAAGCGCTGGCACTCCGCATGCCAGGCAGATTTCGCCTGAGCGATCTCCTCTCCCCAGTGGCTTCGGTACGCCGGGAGCGCCTGCGTTAACGCGTGCAGCCCGGTTTGCGCATCGGCAATCAGCGCCGTGGCATCCAGTTTCAGGGCATCAAACTCGGCGACGTTCAAAAGCAGGAACTCGACGTCCGGATGGGAAAAGAGCGCTTTGGAGCCGGTGGTAAAGTCCGTCAGGCGCGTGCCGATGCCAATCACCAAATCCGCCCTGGGTGCAAGCTGGTTAGCGGCCATTCCGCCCGTCACACCGATCCCTCCCAGATTAAGGGGATGATCGCTTACCAGCGCCCCCTTTCCGGCCTGGGTTTCGGCAAACGGCAGTTGCAGCGTCTCGACAAATTCCCGAAATGCCTCATGCGCGCCGGAATAACGCACGCCCCCGCCACACACCACCAGCGGACGGCGTTTACGGGCAATCAACGCCTGTGCCTGGGCCAGACGCTGGGGGTCAGGCGGACGGCGTTCAATGTGATGCACGCGACGCGCAAAGAAGCTCAAGGGATAATCCCAGGCTTCGCCCTGTACGTCCTGCGGCAGGCAAATGGTCACTGCCCCCGTCGCTGCGGGGTCAGTAAGCGTACGCATCGCATTTAACATCGCGCTCATTAACTGTTCCGGACGGTTAATGCGGTCCCAGTAGCGTGAAACGGGACGGAAGCAGTCGTTGGTGCTGATACTGAGATCGTGGTACTGCTCGATTTGCTGCAAAACCGGATCGGGCTGGCGGCTGGCATAGATATCCCCCGGTAACAGCAGGAGCGGAATGCGGTTCGCGGTGGCGGTCGCCGCGGCCGTCACCATATTCGCCGCGCCGGGCCCGACGGATGAGGTGACGGCAAAAATGCGCCGACGGCGATGCTGTTTGGCGAATCCGGTCGCCATATGGGCGATGCCCTGTTCGTTACACCCCTGCATCACCTGCAGGTGGCCAGGATCCTGCTCCAGTGCCTGGCCGATACCCAGCACGTTGCCGTGACCAAAAATGGTCGCCACGCCCTCCACGAAGGGCGTTTCTTGTCCATCAATGGAGACATATTGTTGATTAAGGAATCTGACCAGGGCCTGAGCCATGGTCATACGTTCGGTTTGCATAAAACCTCCTGTCAGCCCAGCGTCGGCATGGAGAACGCAGCGCCAGTCTCCTGCTGCATTTCCGGCCAGCGTGCGGTGATGGTTTTCATTCGGGTGTAGAAACGCACGCCGTCGTTGCCGTGGACATTCAGCGCACCAAAGATCGAACGCTTCCAGCCACCAAAACTGTGGAACGCCATCGGCACCGGGATCGGCACGTTCACCCCAACCATCCCCGCCTGCACCTCTTCGCAGAAGCGGCGCGCGCAGCCACCGTCACGGGTAAATATTGCCGAGCCATTACCATATTCATGCCGGTTAATCAGGTCCACCGCGCTGCTGTAATCTGCAACACGCACCACAGAAAGTACCGGCCCGAAAATCTCTTCTTTATAAATGGTCATCTCCGGCGTGACGTTATCGAACAGCGTTGGTCCGACAAAATAGCCCTGCTCGTGGCCTTTCACGCTGAACCCACGGCCATCCACGCGCAGGCGGGCTCCCTGGGTTTCCCCGCTGCCGATATAGCCCAGCACTTTGTTACGGTGTGCCGAGGAGATAAGCGGCCCCATTTCGTTCTCTGGCGTCTGGTCCAGACCCGGTCCGACGCGCAGCGCGGCAATCTGTTTTTCCAGCCGGGAACAGAGTTCATCAGCGGTGTTATCCCCCACCGCCAGCACCACCGACAGCGCCATGCAACGTTCTCCCGCCGCGCCGAAGGCAGCGCCCATAATCGCGTTCGTCGCCATATCCATATCGGCATCCGGCATTAAGATGCAGTGGTTTTTTGCCCCGCCCAGCGCCTGACAGCGTTTACCGTGGGCGGAGGCGGTCTCGTAAATGTATTGGGCGATCGGCGTTGAACCGACAAAGCTCACAGCCTGCACGCGTGGGTCAGTCAGCAGCACGTCAACCGACTCTTTATCACCCTGCACCACGTTAAACACGCCGTCAGGCAGGCCGGCGTCTTTCAGCAGTTTTGCCAGCGCGAGCGCCAGAGAGGGATCTTTTTCCGACGGTTTCAGCACGAACGTGTTGCCGGTGGCCAGCGCAATCGGGAACATCCACATCGGCACCATTGCCGGGAAATTAAACGGCGTGATCCCGGCACATACGCCGAGCGGCTGCATCAACGAGTGGCTGTCGACACCGGTGCCGACATTAGCGGAATGCTCACCTTTTTGCAGATGCGGGATGCCGCAGGCAAACTCCACCACTTCCAGGCCGCGGGTCAGCTCGCCCACCGCGTCGGAGAAGACTTTGCCATGCTCTTCGCTGATGATGCGGGCCAGGCGCTCCATGTTCTCTTCCAGCAGCGCTTTGAAGCGGAACATCACGCGTGCGCGTTTAAGTGGAGAATGACGCGCCCAGCCAGGAAAAGCCTGCTGTGCTGCGGCAATCGCCTGTTCGGTTTCCTGTGCCGTACTCATCACCACCTGGCGGATCTGCTCTCCGGTGGCCGGGTTGAAGATTGCCTGAACGCGCTGGCCTGAACCGGTGACACACTCGCCGTGAATAAAATTCGCTACCGTCTCCATCCTTAACCTCTCGCTGTTGATACGTGACTGTTACCTGAACACTATATATGAAACAAACATTCCATTTTAAGTTGAAATAAAATAAATGATGATTATTGTGATCAAGGATGGATTTTTATGTTAACAGCCACCATCACTGGTGCAGCCTGCGCTATTAAGGCATTTCAGGCGTTGAAATGCGTGAAGCTTCTGTTTCATTTTTGAGGCCAGATGGACGGCCGGCATTTAAAAGACGCGGTTTTGCGTTTAGAATCATAAAACTATGCATAGGGGGTAAAATGACCACAGCAACCAGCCTGAATGAGCTGCAGCAGCAAATCCGCGATCGCTACGATAGCCTGAGCAAGAGGCTGCAGCAGGTCTCCCGCTATGTGCTGGATAATACCAACAGCGTGGCCTTTGATACGGTCGCCGTCATTGCCGAGCGTGCCGATGTGCCGCCGTCAACGCTGATCCGTTTTGCCAATGCTTTTGACTTCACCGGCTTCAACGAGATGAAACAGCTGTTTCGCATGAACCTGGTGGAAGAGACCGCCAGCTACAGTGACCGCGCCCGGCTGTTTCGCGAAATGGAAAGTCAGGCCGTCCCGGAAACCCCGCTCGATATTCTGCAGGAGTTCGCCCGTTCAAATGCGCAGGCCCTCCAGCAGCTGGCCGCCCGCGCCGAGCCGGAGATGCTGGAACGCGCCGTGCAGTTGCTGGCCGAAGCCGACACAATCTATATCGCCGGGTTACGCCGCTCGTTTAGCGTCGCCGCCTATCTGACCTACGCCCTGAGCCACCTGGAGTGCCGCCCTATTCTGCTCGACGGAATGGGGGGGATGCTGCGTGAGCAGATCAACCGCATCAAGGCGCAGGACATTGTGGTCTCGATCAGCTTCTCGCCGTATGCGGAAGAGACGGTGATGGTCAGCGAAACCGCCGCCAGCGTCGGCGCGCGGCAGATTGTGATCACCGACAGCCAGATAAGCCCGCTGGCCACCTTCAGCGATCTCTGTTTTGTGGTGAAAGAGGCGCAGGTTGACGCGTTTCGCTCGCAGTCGGCGACGCTGTGCCTCGTGCAGTCGCTGGTGGTAGCGCTGGCGTATCGGCTGGGCAGTGGGAAGTAACGGAGAATAAAAAAACCCCCTGCGCAAGCAGAGGGTTTGGGGTGATATCAGGGGAAAATCATTCCCACTCAATTATTAACCATAAGATAAAACCAATACAAATCAGTAGATTGAGTGTGATTTAAATCCAAATACCATTGAAAATACCAGAACGGCGAAAAAAATTTTGTTCCTGAGTTAGAGCCAAGGAGCGACATAGCCCAAGCCTCCACAGTTTGAAGCTAGAGGTTACGCCAGTATGCAACTCCCTTTATGGCGAAACACATTAGCATAATGCTGGACTGCGAGGGGCAGCGGGAGCCAGTGATGAAGCTGAATTGGCGCGATACAGCACGTTTGAAGCGAGTAATAATCCACGCCCATCGATGCCACAATGCTCGTAAGTCTGCGTCAAAAATCAAATGACATCTATGCGCAAATGAAGCAGAATCTAACGACAACAAAGCCCAAAATGTGCTACGGCAAGCATTGAGTATGCCATTCGCACTCGGATTGATGAGCATTTAAAGAGGAAGCCACAAACGTATTGGTATTAATGGGCATATCTGCCCCGGGCGCCATTCTCATGTAATTCATACTAATTGCGGCCGCCAAATTTTCTCCCCTTGATATCAATCGTGTGCACCTTTACCGCAGCTTCAGGAAACCATGAGCGACAGCCTGAAGAATTTCAAAAACATAGGGTCAGAGCCTAGCGTATGGATCGCATACAACAACTCAACTACGAAAAGGATTTCCGCATTGCCTTCTTAGAATCTAAGGGGGACGGTTTTCAACGTTTATTTGAGAAGCTGATGTCGAAGGCACATCCCAACGACTTCATGGCATGTCGGCCTTGGGGCAATGTTGGGGACCGGAAAAACGACGGATATCTGCCTTCCGCGCGAATACTGTTCCAGAGCTATGCCCCTAATGATTTAAGCGCTGCTGAGGCCATCAAGAAGATCAACGAAGACTTCGAAGGGGCCAAGGAGCACTGGGAAGATTATTTCAATGAATGGACCTTCGTCCATAACGCACCGGATGGGCGGCTAGGTCCGCACATCATTGAAGCTTTAGCCAAACTAGCTCAGGACAACCCGCAGATTAAGATAGGGCATTGTGGGTACGAGGAAATGCTAGCGAAGTTCCGTCAACTAAAACTTCAGGATCTCGAATCTTGGTTTGGCCCTTCGTTAACAATGGAAGCAAATATAAATCTGGGCTTCGCCGACTTAGCTGCAGTGCTCACCCACATTAGCATCACCCCCATCCCTACTGCGAGTGATGTGAAAGATGTTTCGCGCGGAAAGATCGAAGCAAACCTTCTATCTCAAGCTGTTGCAGACTTCCTGAAGATAGGTATGCAGAAGTCTCCTCTCGTTGCGCAGTTCTTTAATAGCTGGAAGAATCCTTCCTACGGCGAGCAGATCGCACAGGCTTTCAAGAGCAAATATGAAGGTCTGCGGGATGGAACTCCTCAACTTCATCCAGATGAAATATTCGGCCGCTTAGAAGCATGGGCTGGGGGGACTATGAATACCACGCCTGCTCACAAGGCGGCCGTGTTAGCCGTAATGGCCTATTTGTTCGACAAATGCGAAATTTTTGAAGATGCTCAAACTGTGGGGACTGAATGATCCTGCCATCTAAACATCTGCCTCAGGAGCGTGCTCTTCTGACTGTCGGTGCGCGTGTTTTGACGTTCCTCGCTCGTCCAAAAACTGTCTCCGCGCTTTGGGATGAATTGAACAGACACGATACAGGCTTGACCGTAACGCCTCGGCGAATCACATACGACTGGTTTTTGCTCTCCCTAGACCTTCTATATACACTTGGAACCATCGAACTAGAAAGCGGCCTTGTGGCCCGGAGAACAGAGTGATTCATCATATTTTCAGCACGCTGCCTAGCTTCAAAAACCTAGAGGGTTTGAAGCCCGGCCTGAATGTGTTGCTCGCTCAAAAAACTGATGGGGCAACCACCAAGCAAACGCGAAATCGTGCAGGCAAAACCAGCTTCGTTGAATTAGTGCATTTTCTGCTCGGTGCCGATGCCGGCCCTGAGTCGATTTTTCGTACCCCGGAGCTGACTGAACACACCTTCAGAATGGACTTCGATCTTAAATTGGAACGAACAGTCGTCGAGCGTAGTGGTGGTTCCAAAGCCAAAATATTTGTAACAGCTCCGCCTGCTGCGAAGGTCAAGTTCTCGGCCACCGAATGGTGTAACTTTCTCGGCGAACAAATGTTTGGCCTGAGCAGCCTTGAAGCTGCAGGCAGCAAGCCGCCTTCGTTCCGCTCACTGTTTGCATATTTTGTGCGCCGACAGGCAAGCGGTGCCTTTATGACGCCAGAAAAGCAGGCTACGATGCAGGGAACTGGTGACATGCAGATGGCACTGATGTTCCTACTGGGATTGGACTGGCAGATTGCTAGAGATTGGCAAGCTGTACGTGATCGAGAAAAAACACTTGAAGAGCTAAAGAAGGCGGCAAACAACGGTGTTTTTGGTTCGATCATTGGCAAAGCTGCCGAATTGCGTACCGAGCTTACAATTCAGGAATCCCGCCTCAAGAAACTTCATGCAGAAGTTGAAAATTTCCAGATACTGCCGGAATACCGGGAACTGGAAGTCGAAAGCGCAATGCTTACCCGCCAACTCAACGACCTGGCCAATGCTAATACCATTGACTTCTCGGCTATGCGTGATCTGGAAAACGCCCTCACCTCCGAAGTTCCACCGGACCTTGAAGACCTTCAGGCTGTATATCGAGAGGCGGGTATCATGCTTCCGGGCTTGGTTAAACGCCGCTACGAAGACGTGAAAAGTTTTCACGAATCGGTGGTGCGCAATCGCAAGGACTATCTATCCAGCGAACTTGAAGCTGCAAAACTACGTATAGAATTACGTGACAGTAAAAAAGCGCAGCTCGATCAACGACGTGGCGAAATCCTCGGTATACTCAAAAGCCACGGTGCACTCGAACAATTTCTCAAGCTGCAGGGAGAATTAGGGCGCCTAGAATCCGAAGTTGAATCGCTGCGGCAACGTTTCGCAGCTGCCGAGCAGCTCGAAGGCACTAAAAATGAGTTAGAAATTGAGCGCAACCGCCTCACGATCCGCTTACGGCGTGATTTCGCTGAGCAAAAGGATCGACTGGCGGAAGCCATCGTCGCTTTTGAGGAGACCTCGCAACGTCTCTATGAGTCGGCCGGTAGCATGACTATTGATGAAACCTCTAACGGACCGGTCTTCAAGTTTCCGATGCAGGGCCAACGCAGCAAAGGCATCAAGAATATGCAGATCTTCTGCTTTGATATGATGCTTATGCGTTTGTGTGCCAAAAGGAAGATGGGGCCGGGATTCCTGATCCATGATAGCCATCTGTTTGATGGCGTTGACGGGCGTCAGGTTATTAGTGCCTTACGCCTTGGAGCAGAAATTGCGCAAGAACTCGGCTTCCAGTATATCGTGACGATGAACGAGGACGATGCTTTTAAAGAAACCATTGATGGTTTCGATTTAAACAAATATGTACTACCTACACGCTTGACCGATGCTACGGAAGATGGCGGGCTGTTTGGCCTAAGATTTGGATAAACACCCGATTGGTAGAGATTGGCTTCCAAGCAAGCACCTGAACATAGAAGTCACAGGAACTATCGGTAAACATAGAAACGCCGCGCTTAGCGTATAAGGAACAACATTTGTACTAGCTCAGACCTGACAGACACCTGTATAAATAACCGGTAACTGTCAGATCAGGTCTGAGCTAATAAATATAATGAATGAAAATCTTCAAGATATTGCTTAACCTGCTCAGTTCAGACTATGGATTATTGCTTATGTGTCAAGCATGTCCCACTCATCGCCCAAGACCCATCGCAGGGCAGAGAGTTTCCCATTGAGCATCCCCCATTCAAAGTCGCTCCAAGGCCCAGTATCTTCATATTTATCCCTGACCCGTTGAGCTGCAATTTTTGCTTGGTCGAGGGTATCTTCGTGAATCACATCATTACCGTGGCGTTTTGTACCAGCGGGGATTACCTCTATATCACCATTATCTAGGTGATACATCATATTCATATGGCGGTTGTACCAAACTTTATCGAAGAGCTCGTCCATCGCAGACATGATTTCCTGAAGCCCACGAGTTTCGTCCTCCCAAGCAAAGCTATTCTCATAGTGAAATTCTTCAAGATCGAGCAGATCCTCGATGGCAGAGCTCGTGGCGTTAAAGAATAAAGAGCTGTTGCCGTCAAAAATATCTGCGAAATCGTCGTGTGGCTGCCTGTGGTCTTTGCCGGAAAAATCCGTCACATTGTGAGTGACAAATCTAAAGGTTTCGTACTCACTTATATGCGACAGCCGAAACTCTTGGAAAGTCTCTGCTAACATTGCATCAGCCACACTATTCTTCTGCTTATGGAACGGTGCCTTCTTAGCGATAGCCCGCTCTGCCGCTCTTATTTTTGCTGCATCAGAGATTATAACTTCGTGGGCCATGTCAAAAAGTTTGGTAACACGATTTACTGTATTTTGATTAACTTCGGAAAGAATAGGCAATCTGTGATTAACATCATCTAAGGTCCTGAGCGCTGTATCTTTACCTTCACCGCCAAAAGAGTCAACTAACCCTTTAATTACTCGAAATTCACTGGAGAGTCGTTTTCGCGTAGCCTCAATCACCCTATCTTTATTTCGTTCGTACTCGGCACGTATCAGATCGGGCAGTAGTATTTTGATACTCCCAGCCTCAACCAGGTGCTCGATGGCAGTAAGCATTGGCAATTCAGCTTTTTTAGAGGAAATATCAAGCCAAACACATGTATCGAGCATTATTAGATGCATTAAAGTCCCCAAAAGCAATGAAAATCAAATAGTTATATTATACAAGATCGTTACCTAATAATCTAAGGTATTTCAAGATGCTATGACTTGAAGAACTACTTTCATGACACTTGAGGGGCTGCGCAGATATCATGGCATTGAGTTATTATCTCTACCATCGTTTCTTCCGATCTTGCAACTTCTGCAGATTACTCCAGAAGTCTTCATCAGTACCAAATATGGCAGCAAGAACGTGAGCCTCATCATCCGTAAGACGACGCAAGCCGCAGAGAATATCGTCAATATACTGCTTGCAGCTACCCATAGCTTCCGCCAGTTCATCATTAGACATGTTCAGCGGTTTCAAAAATTCTTCTGTCAGAATTTCTCCCACTGTCACAGGCCCGGCGGTATCTGCTTTTGTGTAGTATGCAAGAATCTCTGAACGCCCCTGCTCATAAGTAAGCTCACCTGAAATAATACGTGCCTTAATGGACTCGTACAGTGGCGTACCACTGGGGTCCATTCCTTCAAGTCTCAGGGAAGCCTCTGCTTTGCGGAAGCCCTCAATGCGTAACCGTGTATAGGGAGTCCTGGACATGTTTTTCCTTTGAATTGCATGAGCAAAGTTCGCACAGTGAAAGCGTCAGCTCACGCTACCTCGTTAACTGACGCACGTGACTCAAGATTTATTATTACCCGATAAGCTATCATCGGCAAAATCATCATGTTCGCGGTTATCCCGATGAGTAGCTGTCTGCTTACGTATCTGAGTCGCCAACTCCCCTCCAATAGTTTGTTGGACACGAGAAGAATTGCTACTTCGCTTCATTTTCTGGTACTCAGCAGCTCCGTTGGCCATGCTGCTTCCCATATGGCTTGCCATGCGGCCAGCTCGTGAGAATGAAGCAAACCCCTGACTTCCTCCACTGGTGCTAACTGAACTGCTCCCTGCTGACGAACCACCGGAACTGCCTGAGGGTTGGCCTCCAGAAGTATCTACAGAACCGGTATCTTCCCCGCCGCCAAATCCTCCACCGGAACTGCCTCCACCGCCTGAACCAGATTCTTCGGCCATGGCAGCTTGCGCAGACTCGAACGCTGCCTTTAATGCAGAGGCTCCGCCGCTGAGTTGAGCTGATGCCCCCATTGCCATTGCTCCAGCACCGCTGATGGCAGTAGCGGCAGCGCCGGTAATCATACCCGCCCCAAATCCACCAATCCCTTGTAAAGAACTCCCTCCTACAACACCTGATAACAACAGTGGTAGCTTATTCGTTAATACTAATAGGATAATTGACGCCAAAAGCAAAACGATAAGACTATTAAGATCAGGAACATCATCTTTAATAAGAGAAAAATATTGATCTATAAATGATTGTCCAATCCCAATAATTAATGTCATCGTGAATAATTGAATGCCAATCGATAAAACAGTTCGTAAGTAATTAATTGCTATATCAGAGGTCCATTTCGAACCACCAAATCCAAGCAATATAACTCCTGCATAACATAACACCCATGCAGAAATCAACATGATTAGCATATTTATCGCTATAAGGGACATCACTACCAAAACGATTATCGCGACTGTTATCATAATGGTGGATATCATTGGCGACCAAATTGATGCGGCTGAGCTGACCTTTGTTAATATCGCAAACGCCATATCAACTATGCTTGAGGGCGAAATACCAGTACTTATTCCTAAAGCGTTTGCTGCAAGTTGTCTCATTGAATTAATTATGGATTGCGATATGGATGGGCCGTTGATTAAAAGATAGTAAAAAAAACCAATGACAGCAAAAAAGCGAACTATTTCAGCAAGTACGCCTGTCAACCCTTCCCCTTGCATCGCCATCATACCAAATGTCCAAACCATACTTATTAATACCAGCCCCCAGAAGAGCCAATTTGCATAGTCAGCAATTACTGTTGTCCATGTACTGGCTACTTGATGAAACTTATCTAATAAAGAATCAAGTAGCCCGCTACTATCTAATTGACCAGCATAGGCATTTATAGAAAAGAAAAGTATGATACCTAAAAAGGTGAGCTTACTTACTATTTTCATGATTACCATTCTCGTTTAGGGCTTGGTTTATTATTACTCCGTAGAGCACATTTATCGTATTTATGTTCACCAAATTTATTATCTGGCGTCGATAAACAATCTTTATCATTTTTATCGCAAGAACATATGGCCAATAAACTGATCAGAATAAATACAATCAAAAGATTATCTTTCATTCTGCGTTTCCTCACCAAATTCGCTTCGGGCTTGGTGTATTCTCTCCAGCTAACGCTTTTTCATCAGCGGCTATCTGTTGTGATTCTTTATCTGCCTGAGCCTGTGCCAGTGTTGCTGCAGCGTTTTGTTGGGCTACCAGAAGTGAGCGGATTTGCAGTAACTGATTTGTCTGTGCACTGGCAAGCTGGTTTGCCGCCTGAATAGCTTCCATTTGCCCTTGTGCGCCGCTTGCCTGAGTTTGTAATTCGGCAAGATTATCAGCATCGCTCTGCAGGGTGTTCTGCTGTTCGTCAATTACCTTAAATACTGCGTCATTGGCCTTTTTACGCGCCCCTGAGCTGTTCTGTTCAGCTTCACGCAGTGCACTAATTTCAGACGCGGTACATTCAACATTGCTGTTAAAGCAAGGTGACGTCCTGTAGTAGTTGACATCCTGATATCGTTTCAGGTATGCATCGAGACTCCCGGCCTGATTCTTGTAGTAAGTAAGGGTATTCTGCACCTGCAACAATTTATTAATTGTTGAATTTGCCTGGTCCCAGATATAGGCCGCAGGAGCTACGGTGTTCTGCAACATGTTTTCATACTGCTGCAGCTGCGTCTGGTACTGCTGGATTTGTTTAGTCACAGCCTGAACGTTGTTAACTGCGCTGATTGTGGTCTGAACCACATTAGTGCCATCAATAACGGGAATTCCGGCCTTCACCGGTAATGCCATGACGGACGCCACGAAAGGAACTATTAAAGCTTTTTTAGCGGCTAAAATCCCTCTTTGTAATGAAACCACTCGGAACATTAAATTCATTTTCTCACCTCTTCTTCATCAGTTCAGTAATATTTAACACACTGTCTGTTAGCAGACGCAGGTATATAGGAACCACACATTTATTTATCCAAAATTTTATCCATAATGTTCCTTAGTTCTTGCCGAGTTGATTCTATTTTCGCAAGCAAGGTTCTTATCAGTGTGGGTGAAAAATCAACTGTTCGAGGATCATTTGCGAGCCATAATTTAAGTAATCCGCCAAGTCGTCCAAGATCAGCGTTTACTCGGCTAAGTTCATTAACCTGTTTTATATCTGCGATAGAATCAACCTGATAACCCATTGCAACTCTACGAACAAAACAGGCAACACTTAATCCAGATGCTTCTGCATTTTCTTGGATGAGCATTTTTTCTTCGGGTAAACAATAAACTTTTATTGGCGTACTATTTTTTCTAGTCTGAGTAACTTTCATATAGCTCTCCATACAGGCGGTAGCCTGGCAGCCTCGCAGAGCAGGATTCCCGTTGAGCAGCCCAGCTGCGAATAAGGGAAGGTAAAGTAGGCCCACCGTAAACGGTGGGCCTACTTTACATATCCTGCCCTCCAGTTGCCGTAGTATATCTGTGCACATCAATGTGTATTTCAGTGTACAGGATGTGTTTTCTTAGCGTATTAATATAGGATTACTCGTGTAAAGATCTGCAGCAAATGTGTTTTTTGCAAGAAAACTTTATTTCTACCTTTTGATAATGACCTTTAGTAGTCATAAATGGGCGTCCACCAACTGTATTTATGTTTCGATATAGTGTAAGAAGTCTATTATTTTCTCATGCACTTTTTTACTTACCTTGTCAGAGCATGTGCATTGCAGATTTTAGCGGCTAAAATCTGCCTCCCTATGCCTAAAGCTAGGGGCGTACCTCATATGTCATAAAATCTACCTCAAGTGTCAATATACCAAGCGTGTAAGTAATCTCTTCTTCTGGCGTACAACCATCGGCCTTTGGCCGATTCTAGATTTGAAAGCGCCTGCTCAGGCAGGTGATTTCAAAGCCTGAAGATACTGATTGATCCTGAATAACCTGCACACCAGATAAAAAATCAGGCCTCTGTAGCACACTAGCGGGCCGTTACAGCACATCGCCGGGCCGTAACGACACACTACCGGGCCGTTGTAGCTCGTTTTATCCTGGAGTTTTGTATCTCAATACCAATTGCTAGAAATTTTTTGCTATCTTCTTTTAATCTTCTCCGATAGTTACGCAATGTCATATTATTAGTACCTTCCCCACTGACAGCTAAAATTAATGTATCAATATGCCAGCCGCCTTTAGGATCGTGCTTATGTGTTAATATATGACGTGCAACTGCTTGGCTAATACCATGCTGAAGACGAGCAATGGGGCCTGGATCATGATGAAAATGCAAATCTCGCTTCAACAACATTACTAATGCAACACCTAATCGCACTCTCCACAGGTTACGTTCACCACCAGTTAGAGGATTACGCCTAGTCATTGGTGAGGGCACGACATGGTCAATTAAACCACCTAGAATGGAATAACCGTGTTTTTCTAAATCTGGTGTTACTATTTCAACAGTTGCCACTCGTAGATCAACAAGTAGTTTTTTAATTCGATCATAACTGTATTGTGCATCGGATAGAGTTCGGCGTACTTTCGCTGGATCTACTAATAATTCGATTCCTCCATCAGAAATTTCTCGACGTTTCTCGGCCACATAGAGCATTGTTTCGACAATATCCGCATGACGTTGTCCTAGTCTTCCGGTAACTCGACAACGACCAAAACTAGTCTCCATCCACTGTCCCTTCAGCGCCAAGGGACGTTGACTTGGTTGGTACAGAATGACTCTAGCCTGCAGAGCTGTACTAGTAGGTGTAACCTTATTACCAGTTATCATTTTCTGCACCACTCAATGAAGACATACATTCTTTTGCTATTTGTTTTTTATTCTTCGATTTGAGTTGCGTTATCCTTAATACTCCACCCTCATGTCTCTGTAACCAACGCTCTGGCGCACGTTCTCCATAATTTGCTTTATTTATTCCAAATCTAACAAATTGACCTCGAACATCATCAGAAATACCATACGCCTTCGCTTCTAAGGCGGTCATGCCCGCCAGATAAGATTGCCACCGTATATTATCAACCAGGACGCTACTACCCCTGCTTGCCTGCTGTATATCACCAACTCCCATCGTGGCAGCGCCTTTGTTTGAATGGTGTAGAAATATAATCGAACATCCAGTATCAGCAGCAATACCTTCTAGCTTTCCAATGACTTTGGACATTGCTGCGCTATTATTCTCATCCTCCTGGTGGAAACGGCGAAGAGTATCCAAAATTATTAAACGTCTACCTTTTGAAACTTCATTGATCAAGTTGCTCCAATCCGGCAAGAAAATATTTGGACACTTCCCTACTAAAGGTTCGACCAATAGCTTATCAGCTACAATCTGCTGCTGACGTGCTGTTAGATATTTTCCCAAAGAATATAAACGATGGTGAACGATGGTTTCAGAGTCCTCCACAGGTAAATATGCCACCAACCCAGTCGGATATTCACCAAAGTTTAAAAGATCTACACCACAAGTAATCTGCACAGCCAATTGTAATGCCAGCATTGACTTTCCAACGCCTCCCGGAGAAACAATCGCTCCGATAGTACCAATAGCCAAATTAGGCAAGACGTAATCAATTGGTTGTGGCTTAGCTTCAAATGCTTCCATTATGTTCAATGACATTGCTGTTACCTACCTAAAACAACACCGGGTCTGGCCGCTTTAAACATTGCTGATTTACGATCCGCAATCCACTGCTCTACTTCAGATAACTGCCATGCAACATTTCGGCTAGTAAGTGCTATACGGCGAGGAAACTCGCCTCGCTGTTCAAGGTTATAAATAGTGCGGGCTGACAATGGGATCATTTCCAGAAGTGTTTTTCTGTTAATGAGCGTGCTATGTGCTTTTGTTTGCATCTGCCTTCCTCCTGTTTCCAATCAGGCCTATACAATGCCAAGCATTACCACTTGCTAAAACCTATTCATTGGCTAAAATGGTTGACATGAAAATTACTATCTGGGAAGGCTGTGACCTCACAGTTGCAGCTGCAATTAAATTATTTGTAGAGCGTAGTTCTCCGTACTCCATATTTTCACGGAGGTATCCAATACTGCGTCTCATACAGGAAGTTATTGATCCAGCAGTAGCTGCTTATGTAAATTCCCTGCCACCAAGTCATAAAGACTACATTTCTGGAGTAAATCTAGGATTTAGCGAAGTACTTAAAAAAGTGGGCTTAAACGTCGTAGTACAGGCACAAAGACTTCTTTTGCGTAATTTCGTTCTGACTTTAGATCAACAAACTTCTCTTGATAAATGCTTTACCGCTACGATTGAGTCTCTTATTGAATTAGTCAGTGAGTGCGCATCCAAGCGGCCGAAGAAATCCTCTCCTGCAAAAGGAGTAACTATAAATTCACAGCGTAAGCTCGGTTATTGCGAGTTCTGCGGTAATCTAACCGAATTTTCCAAGTTGATCAGTGAGATATCAGAATTTGTTGCTAACGATAATGAGTTCCCCGTTCATGAAAAACAGGTCCTTAGTCATCGATATTGTTCTGACCATAGGCCCAAACTCATCAATGGTCTATGGAATCCCAAATACAGACAAGGAAAGCGGTCTCTCGAACAGTTCAATAAAGAATTAATAAGGCTTAGACGGCAATGCGCTAAACCGCATAAAGCTAACGCAAACACAGGGGATATATTGATTGATACATATTTTCATGAGTGGATACAGGGTCAAACTTTAACCCCAGCAGATCTAGATAAACTTAGGAATATCGCCAGACGAATGGTTGACTCCAAATTCACTGATACTAAGAAAAAAATAATCATATTAAAACACCAAGGTTTTAACCAGTTTGAAACCGCACAGGTTTTAGAAAAAAATCACTACACAACTATGACAAAGCAGGCTGTGTCCAAGGCCTTAGCGTCGGTGAGGAAAGAATTTTATATTTAAAATAGTATATCCACGAACTATTATGGTGGCAGTTTAAGTCTTAATATCATCCACTTTATTGAATTATAACCAGCCACTTACAAGGGTTTTTCGCGATTACCCTGCTTCAAATTGATGATTTTGAAAATACAGTATTATAGTTTATTGTTTGTAGCGCAGCTGTAAGCGTTATGCAAAACGGATCACAGTGATACTACCTCACCAGTAAATCACTGAAGCCGATCTGTAATGACATAGAACGAATTGGTTTTATGGTTATGCAATGGCTCATCCCCTTACTTGTCCCTGACCATAAAAAGCATTCGCTTTCCTGAAAGCAAGTCTAAGCCAAGGGGCGTTTACAGTTGTCTTATCTTGGCTCATTAGATACTGGCTTAATTATTAGAATCATGTCGGTGGCATTTAGGTCAAAACATGCCCAAAATTTTAGCAGCTAAAATTCGTTTTCTCATGTAGGGTCAAGAAGCTTATGACTTAACCTATTGATTATGTGAATTACCTTGTGAGTATTACTCGTAGGATGGAATCTTCCAAAACTCTGACAATTCACTCTAAATGTATGACAAAAAAAGATAGTTTAGACCATAGTTTGTCCAGCGTTAAATTTCTCCAGATAGACTTCCATTTCGCGAGTCCACCTTGGGGTAGGTACCGAGGTGGCCATTAGCCACGGAAACCACCATACAAGCATGAAGGCCATCATAAGCGGTGCGATCATTTCGGCCGAAGCATGAGAAACTATATAGACTATGAATACTATCAGTAGAACTGCGTTTGCAATCTGACCTGCCAGAAAAAGACGCCAGCGATAACAATGCCATTTCCTGTTGAACACAATCCGTCCATCCCGTTCTTCGAGCCAGTTACGCCACGGCTTGAGATAACCAGCCCGCAACCCATAACGATCACACATTATTACAGCCAAATCCTGCAGCCGATAGTTATACAAGCCTGTGAGCCGATAAAGGCTGCGCTGACGAAGCTCACGCTTTGCCAGACGGACCGCATTTTTATTCAAATATGGCTGTGTCAGCATTTGCTCTAGCCGGCGCTTCCTAAGATTGAATAGTCCACGAAATACACTTCCAGATTCAGCATTAATTACTCTGTGACGAACTACACCGAGTGCAATATAGATACACAGCAATAGCCAGCCGGTCTTAGGGTATTGATTCATCCATTGTATAATTACAGACAACTCAGGCACTCTTATTTTTCCTTTTTATGCAATCCAGATAAAACCAGTAAAGATTCAGTAAATTTTAGCGGCTAAAATTGCTCTCCTAGCGTAGATAAAAGAAGCATATCCACTTAACCTACTGATTGTTAACTACTTACTAGTCCATTCATCAATCATATTCGCCCAATCTTGTAGCATCTCAGCCCTCTGCTCACGATATTCAGCCTTGTTATAAACAGCTCGTACCCCTTTTTGTTCATGGGCAAGGCTCTTCTCAATCCAGTCAGTATTGTACCCGGCCTCATGTAGCAAGGTGCTGGCTGTACGCCGTAAGTCATGGGGACCAAACTTAGGCAACAACTCCCCTTCTTTCTGAGCCAGGCGATACGTCAGTGTCAAAACCCGGTTTAAAGTAGCGCTACTCATTGGCGCATCGGAATCGTACCGCGAAGGAAGGATAAAATCAGAGCTACCGGCAAAGGTTTTGAGAGCAATCATAATATCCATTGCCTGTCTGGAAAGAAAAACCAAATGTGGATTACGTCGTTTCATCCTCTCCTTTGGTATCGTCCATAATGCTTCACTAAAATTGATCTCGTTCCAGGTTGCGTTAGTAAGCTCACTTTTACGTACCATCGTTAACAGCAATAGTTTAACCGCTGCTCTGATTGATGGCGTCGTTCCTACCCGTTCCATGTACCGATACATCAGACCAATTTCAATTGGCGTCAATGCTCTGTCTCGAGGCTCAAATTTCGCTATGCTTGCAGGCCGTACCAGATCAGCTGGATTCTCCACCTTCTGACCGCGCTCAATAGCCCAGCGATAGACTTGCAATACAATCTCTCTGGCGTGTACAGCTGTCGCCGGTGCCCCTCTCTCGACAATGTTATCGGTTAATGCGCGTAAGTCTTCATGTGTAATCTCACTAAGTTTCTGCTGGGCAAATTTTGACTTCAACTCCCTTTGATATACCGAACGCCGCATATCACGCGTCGATTCAGCCATTTGATAACCGCGTAACCATTTCTCAGCCCACGCACCAAAAGTCTCCGCATCTTTGATACGCGCTTTATCTCTGGCTTTTTCCCTCGCAGGCGATCTTCCACTGGCAACCATTTTTTTGGCTTCATTGAGCCGTTCACGCGCTTCTGCAAGCGTGATCCCTCCAACACCATAGCGGCCAAAAGTAACGGTCTCCTGTCTTCCGTTTATTGAATAGTTATAACGAAATGAAATAGTTCCAGCCGGAGTGACCGCAACATACAGACCATCACGGTCATTAACTTTATAGAGTTTCTCCTTCGGCTTAAGGTGACGCAGCCTGGTGTCAGTCAACATGGTTTATTGTTTTCCTTTATCAAAAAATACCATGTTGTAAAAAATTCAGAAAAGTTGTTTAACTCTCTGTTTTTAATTGAGTTATAAAAAACAAATACCATAACTCAACCGAAATTTATCACATGGTACTTTTTCAAACCTGAATTCGAAATCAGAGAGTACCATCAAAAATCCCATTGAAAAAACCGTGCTTCCCGTTGCTAACAGCTGCCAGAAAGTGCCAGACATAAAAACAAAAAAGCCCGCAGTTACGCGGGCTTAGAGGTACTTTACTGCTTTTACGTGCAGGCTGTTGCCAGACGCGAAATCATTCCCACTCAATTGTAGCCGGTGGCTTACCGCTGATGTCATACACCACGCGGGAGATACCGTTCACTTCGTTGATAATGCGGTTAGAGACGCGGCCCAGGAAGTCGTACGGCAGGTGCGCCCAGTGCGCGGTCATGAAGTCGATGGTTTCCACCGCACGCAGGGAAACAACCCAGTCGTACTTACGGCCATCGCCCATCACGCCGACAGAGCGCACCGGCAGGAACACGGTGAACGCCTGGCTCACTTTGTTGTACAGGTCAGCTTTGTGCAGCTCTTCAATGAAGATAGCGTCCGCGCGACGCAGCAGGTCGCAGTACTCTTTCTTCACTTCGCCCAGCACACGCACGCCCAGACCTGGACCCGGGAACGGGTGACGGTAGAGCATGTCGTATGGCAGACCCAATTCCAGGCCGATCTTACGTACTTCATCTTTGAACAGCTCACGCAGCGGTTCAACCAGACCCATCTTCATCTCTTTCGGCAGGCCGCCCACGTTGTGGTGAGATTTGATGACGTGTGCTTTACCGGTTGCGGAAGCCGCGGATTCAATCACGTCAGGGTAGATGGTGCCCTGCGCCAGCCATTTAACGTCTTCCAGCTTCAGCGCTTCTTCATCGAACACTTCAACGAAGACGCGACCGATGATTTTACGTTTCGCTTCCGGATCGTTCTCGCCGGCCAGCGCGTCGAGGAAGCGCTTCTCGCCTTCCACGTGAATGATGTTCAGACCGAAGTGGTCGCCGAACATATCCATAACCTGCTGCGCTTCGTTCAGACGCAGCAGACCGTTGTCCACGAATACACAGGTCAGGTTTTTGCCGATTGCGCGGTGCAGCAGCATCGCGGTGACAGAGGAGTCAACACCGCCGGACAGGCCGAGGATCACTTTGTCATTGCCAACCTGCTGGCGGATACGCTCAACGGCGTCGTCGATGATTTTTGCTGGCGTCCACAGTGCTTCACACTGGCAGATATCACGCACGAAGCGTTCCAGCATGCGCATACCCTGACGGGTGTGGGTCACTTCCGGGTGGAACTGCACACCGTAGAAGCGTTTTTCTTCGTTCGCCATAATCGCAAACGGGCAGTTATCGGTGCTGGCAACGGTCACAAAGTCAGACGGGATGGCGGTGACTTTGTCGCCGTGGCTCATCCACACGTCCAGCAGCGGTTTGCCGTCTGCGGTCAGGGAGTCTTCGATACCGCGAACCAGCGCGCTGTCGGTGACGACTTCAACCTGCGCGTAGCCAAACTCACGCTCGTTAGACCCTTCTACGTGGCCGCCCAGCTGCATGGCCATGGTCTGCATACCGTAGCAAACGCCGAATACCGGCACGCCCGCTTCAAACACGTACTGCGGTGCGCGTGGGCTGTTCTCTTCGGTGGTGCTTTCCGGGCCGCCGGACAGGATGATGCCGCTTGGATTGAATTCGCGAATCTGTGCTTCCGTGACATCCCATGCCCACAGTTCACAGTAAACGCCCAGTTCACGCACGCGACGCGCCACCAGTTGAGTGTACTGAGAACCAAAGTCCAGGATGAGAATGCGATGTTTATGAATGTTTTCCGTCATTGACGCTAATTCCGAGGCAAGTGAAACAAATACAGAGCGCCCGGCATGAGCCGGGCGCGGAAATTTATCAGGAGCCCAGACGGTAGTTCGGGGACTCTTTGGTGATCGTCACGTCGTGAACGTGGCTCTCCTGGATACCCGCACCGCTGATGCGTACGAATTCCGCTTTAGTACGCAGCAGGTCGATGGTACCACAGCCGGTCAGACCCATACAGGAGCGCAGGCCGCCCATCTGCTGGTGAATGATCTCTTTCAGGCGGCCTTTATAGGCAACGCGGCCTTCGATACCTTCCGGTACCAGTTTGTCAGCGGCGTTATCGCTCTGGAAGTAACGGTCGGAAGAGCCTTTGGACATCGCGCCCAGGGAGCCCATACCACGGTATGATTTGTAAGAACGGCCCTGGTAGAGTTCGATTTCGCCCGGGGATTCTTCAGTACCGGCCAGCATAGAGCCAACCATGACGGCTGCAGCACCTGCAGCGATCGCTTTCGCGATGTCGCCAGAGAAGCGGATACCGCCGTCAGCGATAACCGGAATACCGGTGCCTTCCAGCGCTTCAACCGCGTCGGATACCGCGGTGATCTGCGGAACGCCTACGCCAGTCACGATACGGGTGGTACAAATAGAGCCAGGACCGATACCGACTTTCACCGCGCTGCAGCCTGCTTCAGCCAGTGCGCGAGCGCCTGCGCCCGTTGCAACGTTACCGCCGATGATCTGCAGGTCTGGGTATTTCGCACGGGTTTCACGAATACGTTGCAGAACGCCTTCGGAGTGGCCGTGAGAGGAGTCAATCAGCAGTACGTCAACGCCCGCAGCCACCAGCGCGTCAACACGCTCTTCGTTACCTGCACCCGCGCCAACGGCAGCACCTACGCGCAGACGGCCATGCTCGTCTTTACAGGCGTTAGGTTTACGTTCTGCTTTCTGGAAATCTTTAACGGTGATCATGCCCAGCAGGTGGAAGTTCGCGTCCACAACCAGTGCTTTCTCAACGCGCTTCTCGTGCATTTTAGCCAGCACGACGTCACGGGTTTCGCCTTCACGGACGGTTACCAGGCGCTCTTTCGGGGTCATGTATACGCTGACAGGCTGGTTCAGGTCAGTCACGAAACGCACGTCACGGCCGGTGATGATGCCCACCAGTTCGTTATCTTCGGTGACAACCGGGTAACCGGCGAAACCGTTACGTTCGGTCAGGGCTTTCAC
Organism: Enterobacter sp. RCC_40; assembly: GCF_041360735.1. Taxonomy (NCBI): domain Bacteria; kingdom Pseudomonadati; phylum Pseudomonadota; class Gammaproteobacteria; order Enterobacterales; family Enterobacteriaceae; genus Enterobacter; species Enterobacter sp. RCC_40. The sequence goes on along the minus strand of NZ_JBFUPR010000008.1, from coordinate 83,705 downwards.
TTCGTGCAGGGTGGTGGTTGGCAGAACGGTCTGTGGGTCAGACACGATGCCGGATTCATGTTTCTTCACGCGGCGAACTTCTTCAGCCTGACGCTCGATAGACATGTTTTTATGAATAAAGCCGATGCCACCTTCCTGTGCCAGGGCGATAGCCAGGCGCGCTTCAGTCACGGTGTCCATTGCCGCAGAGAGCATAGGAATGTTCAGGCGAATCGTTTTCGTCAACTGCGTGCTGAGATCGGCAGTATTCGGCAGAACGGTGGAATGAGCGGGAACGAGGAGGACGTCGTCAAACGTCAGTGCTTCTTTAGCGATACGTAGCATGGGCAATATCTCTGACCTGGTGGGTGGTTAAATATTGCCGTGGCATTATACAGAGCGTAACCGATTGCATCCACACTTTTTTATAAAAAAACCTTGCACTCCCCTCTCAGCAGGTTACTATCGACTGAATAACTTGCTGATTTAGAATTTGATCCCGCTCACATGTTATCCACTCAATCCCCCTCAATTTTTACTGTCAGCCGCCTTAATCAGACGGTTCGTTTGCTGCTTGAGCAGGAAATGGGGCAGGTCTGGATCAGCGGTGAAATCTCTAACTTCACGCAGCCTTCATCTGGTCACTGGTACTTCACGTTAAAAGACGACACCGCTCAGGTGCGCTGTGCAATGTTCCGCAACAGCAACCGCCGCGTGACGTTTCGCCCTCAGCATGGTCAGCAGGTTCTGGTTCGCGCCAATATCACCCTGTATGAGCCGCGCGGCGATTATCAAATCATCGTCGAAAGTATGCAGCCTGCGGGCGAAGGTGTGTTGCAGCAGAAGTACGAGCAGCTAAAAGACAAACTCTCGCAAGAGGGTCTGTTCGATCAGCAGTTCAAAAAACCGCTCCCCTCACCTGCCCACTGCGTTGGGGTGATTACGTCAAAAACCGGGGCGGCACTGCATGACATACTTCATGTCCTCAAACGCCGCGACCCGTCCCTGCCCGTTATCATCTACCCGACCGCTGTTCAGGGTGATGACGCACCGGGTCAGATTGTCCGCGCTATTGAACTTGCAAACGCACGTCAGGAGTGCGACGTGCTGATTGTCGGGCGTGGCGGCGGTTCGCTGGAAGACCTGTGGAGCTTTAACGACGAACGCGTGGCACGGGCCATTTTCGCAAGCCAGATCCCGGTCGTCAGCGCCGTCGGCCACGAAACGGACGTGACAATAGCTGATTTTGTGGCGGATTTACGCGCGCCAACGCCCTCCGCAGCCGCGGAAGTGGTGAGCCGCAATCAGCTGGAGCTGCTGCGCCAGCTGCAGAATGGTCAGCAGCGTCTGGAAATGGCGATGGACTATTTCCTGGCCAACCGGTCGCGCCGGTTTACCCAGCTTCATCATCGCCTGCAACAGCAGCATCCGCAATTGCGGCTGGCCCGTCAGCAAACCGTGCTGGAGCGTCTGCGTCAGCGAATGAACGTCGCACTGGATATTCAGCTCAAGCGCGCGGTCTCGCGCCAGCAGCGTATTACTCAGCGCCTGAACCAGCAGAACCCACAGCCGAAGATTTATCGCGCGCAAACGCGTATCCAACAGCTTGAGTATCGACTGGCAGACACTATCCGCGCACGTCTTAGCACCACACGTGAACGCTTTGGCAACGCGGTGACCCACCTCGAGGCGGTCAGCCCGCTCTCGACGCTGGCACGAGGCTATAGCGTAACGACCGCCACCGACGGTAAAGTGCTGAAGCAAACGAAGCAGGTGAAAGCCGGAGATGTTCTCACCACCCGTCTGTTAGACGGCTGGGTGGAGAGCGAAGTGAAAGAGATTAAACCGGTGAAAAAAACCCGCCAGCGAAAAAACGGATAATTCTTCGTCGGTTACAAACTATACTGCTGCTATTCCCTTTTATCTGGCCTTGCCCGAACTAAGGAGAGCAGCATGTCTTATCTTCACAGCGTCATTCCCCCCTATATTCTTCGTCGCATTATCGAAAGTGGCTCTGAGCCGCAGCAGCGCTGCGCCCGTCAGACGTTAACGCATGTGCAAACGCTCATGGCGCATATGCCGGGCAAACCCGCCGCGCCGCACGTCAATAAAGCCGGTCAACTGGAGCGTGATATTTACGATGCCAGACAGACGCAGGAGCTGCCGGGTACCCAGGTGCGTTATGAGGGCCAGCCGTCAAATGGCGATGTGGCCGTTGATGAAGCCTACAATTATTTGGGGGTCACCCATGATTTCTTCTGGAAAATGTATCAGCGCGATTCGCTTGATAATAAAGGCCTGATCCTGACCGGTACCGTGCACTATGGCCGGGAATATCAGAACGCCTTCTGGAATGGTCAGCAGATGGTCTTTGGCGATGGCGACGGCGAAATATTTAACCGCTTTACCATTGCCATTGACGTAGTGGCCCACGAGCTAAGCCACGGTGTCACCGAGACCGAAGCCGGGCTTATCTATTTTGAGCAGTCTGGCGCACTGAATGAATCATTGTCAGATGTGTTTGGCTCGCTGGTCAAACAGTACCACCTCAAACAGACCGCCGATGAAGCCGACTGGCTGATTGGTGAGGGGCTTCTGGCAGACGGTATTAACGGCAAAGGGCTGCGCTCCATGTCAGCGCCCGGCACCGCCTATGACGATCCTCTGCTCGGTAAAGACCCGCAGCCTGGGCACATGAAAGACTTTATCAAAACGCGCGAAGACAACGGCGGCGTACACCTGAATTCAGGTATTCCCAACCGGGCGTTTTATCTGGCCGCGAAGGCGATTGGGGGTCATGCCTGGGAAAAAGCGGGATATGCCTGGTACGACACAGTTTGCGACCGTCACCTGGCGCAAGATGCCGATTTTGAGGCCTTCGCAAAACTGACGGTTGCCCACGGCGAGAAACGGTCCGGTGGTGACGTGGCAGCTGCGATAAAACAAGCCTGGGAACAGGTGGGAGTGCTGTAAATGCAGGTTCCGGAACTCACAGATGACGCCGTCGTTGAGCTGGCCCGGGAAGGCGGCGTCGCTTTTATCCCTAAGCTAAGCGGCCAACGCACCATTACGCTTTCTTCACTCAATGAGGCCCAACGTCAGCGCGTGGTAAGCATCCTGGAGCAGGCATTTCCACGCGGCCAGCCGCCGGGTGAACCCACCTCGCCGGGGAGTGGCGATCAGCGTTATTTTCGCATCCAGATAATCTGGACTCAGCACAATCAGGCCCAGTACACCGATATGATTGTGCTGGTGCCTGAGCAGGAAGCCCCTGAGTCGCTGGTCGAGCTATGGCAGAAAGGCGAAGGCTGCGTGTGTGATTAAGCTTCAGCCGGGACAAACTCCACGCGCTTTTTCGAAATCAGGCCGTGGCCGTTCTGGCAGAAATAATCCACCGCACCGCAGGCTTTTAAGACCTGGAGTGGCTGATGACACTCCGGGCAGCGGGCTTCGAGCGCGATATCCTTATCGCAGTGCTCACAGTGGGCGACGCCATTTTGCACTTCAAGCTCTGCGTGGCAATCCGGGCAGGTAATCGACATGATGACTCCTTTGCTGGGCATTCTGTAATACGTTGATATTAACACGCAGCACTCAGTGCGGGCCACGCAGCTGTTGCTGTAAGGTCAGCAGCAGTTCTACTTCCGCCATTCGACGGCGTGTCGTCCGGCTCACTTCTTCCGGGTCACATTCGAAAAGACTTTTCTGCCCCAGAATGCGCTCTGCCAGGCAGTGCATATAAATCGTGCCTGGAATATGCCAGCGCTGAACCCGATCGCCGTCCGTCAGCACGAGCACATCTTCTGCTCCGTGACGATCGTGGCTTATGACGCGCCCGTCATGCAGATACAGCCGTAACCCTTTTTGCCCGCCTGACGGTCCCGCATATTTGTTGAGCCAAATCTCCACCGGAATGCCACTAAGCTGCCCGCGAAGATGAGCGCTGCCCTCTGCCGTGGTGAGATCGCCCTGTTTGATCTCACGCCCAAGCCGGTCAGTAGCGGCCACCACCTGCAGCGTCATATCATCCCCGCCCCCCAGATAACGCACCGTTTCACGCAGCATCGCCAGCACATGCGTGCCGATGTCCAGGATAACGCCGTCAGGATGGCGAAGCGTGCGGGTGTCCACTTCACCCGTGGCGAAGTTAAGCGCGACAGGTTCTCCTTTTGCGTTAAACCCGCTCGGTTCCTGCAAAAAACCGTCAATTCTGGCGATATCAGCAAAAGTCCCGATCAGACCAAGCTGAACCGTTGCGAGGCGCGCCATCCAGTGGTCAAGTGCGAGCACACGAGACGCCGCACCGGGCAACGCCAGCAGCCTGTTCAGTTTTTCGAGCTGCGCGAGCGTGGCGACGATGGGTTTTCAACCACGATCCGCACCACAGGAGACGCCAGGGCGTGCTCCAGCACCTCAAGATGCTGCAGAGAAGCCGTGGTAATAAACAGGGTATCAAGAGGATGCGAGAGAAGTTCGGTGAGAGAGGCGCAGCGCGTTACGCCTTCAGGGTGTCTGCCTGGCTGAACATCAAAACCCAGGCAGTGCAGTGAATCGCCATAAAGATTGTGTAGTGCGGGTAAGTACGCGGTTTCCACCACCGCGCCAAGACCAACAAACCCTAACAGCATGTTCTACCTCGTCGAGTAAATTACCGGGGCAAACGCCTGCCCCGGTATTGACGAGCAAGGCGTTATCAGGCGTTAGCGGCCGGTTTAGTCTGCGCATTTTCCAGCATGCGACGTACCGGAACAATGAGGACGATCAGCACCGCGGCACAAATCAGCAGCGCGATGGAGCAACGTGCGAAGAGATCCGGCAGCATATCCAGCTGGTCGGCCTTCACGTGACCGCCAATCAGACCTGCCGCCAGGTTGCCCAGCGCACTTGCGCAGAACCACAGGCCCATCATCTGCCCACGCATTCTTTCCGGTGCCAGCAGCGTCATGGTCGCCAGACCAATCGGGCTCAGGCACAGTTCCCCCAGCGTCAGCATCAAAATGCTCCCCACCAGCCAGAATGGCGACACGCCCGCGCCACCGTTATTCAGTACGTTCTGCGCAGCCAGCATCATCAGACCAAAGCCTGCGGCGGCACACAAAATACCAATAACAAACTTGGTGATACTGCTCGGACGAATGTTCATGCTGGCAAGTTTCGGCCAGGCCCAGCTGAATACCGGTGCCAACAGGATGATGAACAGAGCGTTAATCGACTGGAACCATACCGCCGGGATTTCGAAATCACCGATCATGCGGTTAGTGTAGTCGTTGGCAAAGAGGTTGAATGACGTTGGCTTCTGCTCGAAGGCGGACCAGAAGAACGCAGCGGAGACCAGCAGAATAAAACAGACCAGAAGTCTGGCACGCTCTTTACGATTCAGGCCCGCAAAAAGGAACAGGTAGATAAAGTAGAGGGCAACGGACGCCGCAATCACGTAAACCAGCACGCTGGCTACCGCAACCGGGTTAATCACAATCACACCCTGCGCGATCAGCGTAACGATAACAGCCACCCCAACGGCCAGCGCCAGCAACCATGCGCCTACGCCGTTTCTTTTCACCACCGGGCTGTTCCAGGTCGAGTCCAGCCCCACTTCGCTGTCATAGCGTTTCATTGCCGGAACGGCAAACACACGGAAGATGATCAGGGCAACCAGCATCCCGATGCCACCAATGCCGAAGCCCCAGTGCCAGCCGTGAGATTTAATCAGCCAGCCGGAAATCAGCGGCGCGATAAACGAGCCCATGTTGATGCCCATGTAGAACAGCGAGAAACCGCCGTCACGACGCGCATCGCCTTTTTTGTACAGCGTCCCCACCATGACCGAGATACAGGTCTTAAACAGACCAGAACCGAGCACGATGAACATCAGGCCGATAAAGAACAGGTTATCGCCCATGATGGCCGAGAGCGCAATCGACAGGTGGCCGAGCGCAATCAGGATAGAACCGTACCAGACGGCTTTCTGCTGGCCGAGCCAGTTATCCGCCAGCCAGCCACCCGGCAGTGCGGCCAGGTACATGGTGCCGGCAAAGATGCCCACAATTGCCGACGCGTTTTCACGTGCCAGCCCCATCCCGCCGTCATACACGGTGGCGGCCATAAACAGGATCAGTAATGGGCGAATGCCGTAAAACGAGAAACGTTCCCACATCTCGGTAAAGAACAGCGAACCGAGCGGATAAGGGTGGCCGAAGAACGTTCGGCTTTCTTTTTGATTAACAGAGGATTGCATAATTCTCCCAGGAAGGTATGTGTCGTGCTTGTAAACACCAGCATGTACGCCGGCCAGTTACGTATCTGACCGATTTTTTACATGCGGTGAAAAGTTAGTTAACCATTTGATAACCAGTCGCTAGTTTTGTCTAGTACCGGACCCTGGACTTTAAGATGAAAATTCGATGATTGTCTACTTTCTTAGATTTAAACTTGGTTAAAAGTGAATAGTGATTGACATCACACAGAGTGGACTGGCGGTATGAGCGGGCGAAAAAAAGCCCGCGATCAACGCGGGCTTCAGAAAGAACGGCAACGCTTATTTGCTTTTCTTAATGTGCTTAATCAAACGCTTACGCTTACGCATCTGGTTTGGCGTCAGGGTATTGCGCTTGTTGGCGAACGGGTTCTCCCCTTCCTTGAACTGGATGCGGATTGGCGTGCCCATTACGTCCAGTGATTTACGGAAGTAGTTCATCAGATAGCGCTTGTAGGAATCCGGCAGGTCTTTAACCTGGTTGCCGTGAATCACCACGATTGGTGGGTTATAACCACCAGCATGAGCATATTTCAGCTTCACGCGACGACCACGCACCAGCGGCGGCTGATGGTCTTCTGCTGCCATGTTCATGATACGGGTCAGCATGGCGGTGCTCTGACGACGGGTGGAGCTGTCGTACGCTTCACGCACGGACTCAAACAGATTACCTACACCGCTGCCGTGTAACGCAGAGATAAAGTGCACGCGAGCAAAGTCGATAAAGCCCAGACGGAAGTCGAGCGTCTCTTTCACCTGCTCTCTCACCTCATTACTCAGGCCATCCCATTTGTTGACCACGATAACGAGTGAGCGCCCACTATTCAGAATGAAGCCGAGCAGAGAAAGGTCCTGATCGGAGATACCTTCACGCGCATCGATGACCAGCATGACCACGTTGGCATCTTCAATCGCCTGCAGAGTCTTGATAACGGAGAATTTTTCCACCACATCGGTGATTTTCCCGCGCTTACGTACGCCTGCGGTGTCAATGAGCACATACTCACGCTCATCGCGCTGCATCGGGATATAAATACTGTCGCGGGTGGTGCCCGGCATGTCGTAAACGACCACACGCTCTTCGCCGAGGATACGGTTAGTAAGTGTAGACTTACCTACGTTTGGACGGCCCACGATAGCCAGTTTGATCGGCAGATCCTGCGGGTTGAAGTCGTCTTCAGGCTCTTCCTCGCCCGCTTCGCCGTCTTCGAACTGCGCCCAATATTCGGCGTCTTCATCGATCTCTTCCGGCGGGTTAACTTCATCAACCCACGGCAGCAAAACGGTTTCCAGCAGGCTGGTCACGCCACGACCATGAGATGCCGCAATCGGGTAGATTTCGCCCAGACCTAAGGACCAGAAATCCGCAACCGCCTGGTCTGCATCAATACCGTCAGTTTTGTTCGCCACCAGGAAAGTGGGTTTTTCACGCGAGCGCAGATGTTTCGCAATAGCGGAGTCCGCCGGCATCAGGCCTGCGCGAGCGTCCACCATAAACAGAACCACATCAGCTTCTTCAATCGCCAGCAGCGACTGTTCCGCCATGCGGGTTTCAACACCATCTTCTGTCCCGTCAATACCACCGGTATCAATACAGATGAACTCGCGTCCTTCTACTTCTGCACGACCGTACTTACGGTCACGCGTCAGCCCCGGGAAATCCGCAACCAGCGCATCACGGGTGCGTGTTAAACGGTTAAAAAGAGTGGATTTTCCAACGTTAGGGCGCCCGACAAGCGCGACCACAGGTACCATGTTTGAAGCCTCATAAAATTCAAATAAACGTCGCATTTGCGGCGTTTTTAAAAATGTCAAAACGGCTCCTGAGTGAACAGGAGCCGTTTAGTATACTACAACCGCTGGGTAATTAACGCGTGATCGCGTACAGCGTGCCGTCTTTTGCCTGAATCAGCAGTTTGCCGTCAGCCACGACCGGTTCCGTCAGGAAACCTGAGCTGTCGACTTTTTGCTGAGCAACAAAACGACCGTTGTCCGGGTCAATCCAGTGCATATACCCTTCGCTATCACCCACCACCAGGCTACCGTTATACAGTGCTGGTGCGGTCAGCAGACGGTGCAGCAGATCGCTTTGCGTCCACAGCGTAACACCACCTTCGGTGCTGAGCGCCAGCAGACGGTCGTTCTGATCGACCATATAGATACGGTTGCCATCAACCACGAAATCATTTACCGAACCCAGTTCACGTTTCCACATGACCTGGCCGCTGCGCAGATCCAGCGCGGTCAGGTTACCGTTATAGGCCAGTGCGTAAACCACACCGTCAACGATAACCGGGGTCGTGTCGACATCGCTCAGACGATCGATTTCCGTTGAGCCTGTCGCCTGAGAAATACGCTGCTGCCAGATCATCTGGCCTTGCTGCATCAGTACCGCGCTTACACGACCGTTGTCACCGCCAACAATGGCGGCACCAAAGGCGGTAGCCGGCGCAGATTCACCGCGCAGGGACAAGGAAGGCATATCCAGGTTCACGGTCCATTTCACCAGACCATCGGCTTCGTTCAGCGCCTGCAGCTGGCCGTTGCTGGTGTGGATCAGTACCATGCCGTCGCTCACGACCGGACGAGATAGAGACTCACCGGCCACGGAGGTTTGCCATGCAACAGAACCATCGCTGGTGTTGAGAGCATAGACCTGGGCTTTTTCGCTACCCACGTACACATGCCCACCGGCAACGGTCAGACCGCCAGAAAGCAGTGCCGGTTTACGAGAGAACCAGCCGTCTTTTTCCGCCAGGTTAACCGACCACACTTCTTTCCCGTCATCGGCATTAACCGCCTTCACGGTACCTTTGCGGTCAGCCGCATAGATAACGCTGTCGGCAAAAGCCGGGTGCAGGTTGGAATAAAAATCACCAATACCATCGCCCACGGAGGTGCTCCACGCGGTGGACGGGGTAAACTGGTTTTCAACAGTCGGCAGTGGGGACATTTTCACAACGTCTTCTTCGCCACTGAACAGTGAACAGCCACTCAATAACGTAACAGAAAGCAGTCCTGGCAGAAGTAATTTACGCAATTGCATCGGGTCCCTCTCAGACGGACAAATTATTTATTTTCATCTGCATCATTTCGCTCAGCGCAGGTGAAGCTTTGCTCTCTACGCCAGCTTGCCACGCTTTACGCGCGCCCGCTTTGTCACCTTTGCTCAGCAGTGCTTCACCGCGCAGATCGGCAACAATGGCAGCAAAACCTTCACCTTTGATGGTATCGAGCGTTTTCAGCGCATCGTCAGCTTTTTTCTGCTGAACCTGAATACGAGCCAGGCGCAGATTGATTACCGCTTTCAGATTTTCATCACTGGCGGCGGTTAGCCCTTGTGACAGCAGGCTAGCGGCTTTATCCAGCTCGTTCTTATCAACGTACTGCTGCGCCACTTCCAGTGCGGCCAGCGCACCGTAGGTGTTTTTGTTGTCAGCGGCAAATTTCTCTGCCGCCGTCAGCGTTTGCGGCTGATCGGCACGGATTGCGCTAACGGTATTTTCATACGACAGCGACGCGTCACGCGCGGAGTCCGCCTGATGACTGTTCCAGTAACGCCAGCCTACCAGCGCACCGACACCTAAAATAACCCCAACAACCAGCGCCTTGCCGTTTTCGACAAAGAAGCGTTTAATCGCGTCGACCTGATCGTGTTCGTTCTCGTAAATTTCCACGCAGTCCTTCTCCTTAGCCCAATAGAGTGCGCAAGTGCGCCGCAACGCCGTCCTGCGTTACCGTTGTCTGCTCACCAGAGCGCAGGTCTTTCACAACCACTTCGCCGTTAGCCACTTCGGACTCGCCCAGCACCAGTGCAATACTTGCGCCCCATTTATCGGCACGAGCAAACTGTTTTTTGAAGTTGCCGCCGCCATGGTTGGTCATCAGCTTCACGTCCGGCAGTGCATCACGCACGCGTTCCGCAAGCTGCATTGCCGCAGGCTGCGTTTCCGCGCCTGAGGCTACCAGGTATATATCGACAACGGAATCTGCTTTAAATTCCGGATTAACTGCCTGAACCAGCAAAACAAGTCGTTCAAGACCCATGGCGAAGCCAACGCCAGGGGCTGGACGACCACCAAGCTGCTCAACCAGACCGTCATAACGACCGCCGGCACACACGGTGCCCTGGGAACCGAGGCTGGATGTCACCCACTCGAACACGGTGCGGTTGTAGTAGTCCAGACCGCGCACCAGACGCTGGTTCACGGTATAAGCAATGCCCGCGGCTTCCAGTAGTTTGCACAGACCCGCAAAGTGCTCACGTGACGCTTCGTCCAGGTAGTCGCCCAATGCAGGAGCATCGTTCAACAGCGCCTGTACGTCAGGGTTTTTGGAATCCAGCACGCGCAGTGGGTTGCTGTACATACGACGTTTGCAGTCTTCGTCCAGCTTCTCTTTGTGCTGCTCCAGGAACGCAACCAGTGCGTCACGGTAGTTCGCGCGTGCTTCCAGAGAACCGATGGAGTTCAGTTCCAGTGAGACGTGCTCAGCAATGCCGAGCGCACGCCACCAGCGGGCAGTCAGCATAATCAGTTCGGCGTCAATGTCCGGGCCCTGCAGGCCAAAGACTTCCACACCCAGCTGGTTGAACTGGCGATAACGACCTTTCTGTGGACGTTCGTGGCGGAACATCGGGCCGATATACCACAGGCGCTGCTCCTGATTGTACAGGAGACCATGTTCGATGCCGGCGCGTACGCAGCCCGCCGTACCTTCCGGACGCAGTGTCAGGCTGTCGCCGTTGCGGTCCTCAAAGGTGTACATCTCTTTTTCAACCACGTCGGTCACTTCACCGATCGCGCGTTTGAATAACGGGGTCTGCTCTACAATCGGCAAACGGATTTCGCTGTAACCGTAGCTGCCGAGCACCTGTTTGAGTGTGCCTTCAATGCGCTGCCAGATGGCGGTTTCGCCAGGCAGATAATCGTTCATGCCGCGGATGGCTTGAATGTTTTTTGCCACGTTTATTCTCTTTCTATATACAAAAAAGAACCCAAAGAATGGGTTCAATCATACATGGGAAGCGCCACGCTTCCCATCACGTTATTTTTCAACCTGCTGAATGCTGATGCGCTGCGCTTCATCCATCATTGTTGCTTTGGCACGGATGCGGGCTTCAAGCTGGTCGATCATATCACTATTATCCAGACGATCTTTACGCACGCCATCTTCATAGAGACCACTTTTCTTGTTACCGCCGGTGACGCCGAGCGTTGACACCAGGGCTTCACCCGGACCGTTCACCACGCACCCGATGATGGAGACGTCCATCGGGGTGATGATATCTTCCAGACGTTGCTCAAGCGCATTCACCGTGCCAATCACGTCAAATTCCTGACGTGAACAGGTTGGGCAGGCAATGAAGTTGATCCCACGTGCGCGGATACGCAGTGATTTGAGGATATCGAAACCAACTTTGATCTCTTCTACCGGATCGGCCGCCAGCGAAACGCGCAGGGTGTCACCGATCCCTTCCGAGAGCAGCAGCCCCAGGCCGATCGCCGATTTAACGGAACCGCTACGAAGGCCACCGGCTTCCGTAATCCCGAGGTGCAAAGGCTGATCGATCTGTTTTGCCAGCAGGCGATAAGACTCTACTGCCAGGAACACATCTGAGGCTTTTACGCTGACTTTGAACTGATCGAAGTTCAGACGATCAAGATGATCAACGTGACGCATCGCGGATTCAAGCAGCGCCTGCGGCGTTGGCTCACCGTATTTTTCCTGCAGATCTTTTTCCAGGGAACCGGCGTTAACGCCGATACGGATAGGAATATTTTTATCGCGGGCGCAATCCACCACCATGCGGATACGCTCTTCGTTACCGATGTTGCCCGGGTTAATACGCAGGCAGTCGACGCCATATTCAGCAACTTTCAGCGCAATGCGGTAATCGAAGTGGATATCAGCAACCAGCGGAACGCTGACCTGCTGTTTGATCAGTTTGAACGCCTCTGCGGCATCCATTGTCGGCACGGAGACGCGAACAATGTCCGCGCCTACACGTTCTAACGCTTTGATCTGATTGACCGTCGCTTCCACGTCTGTGGTACGCGTGTTGGTCATCGACTGGACGGCGATAGGAGCCCCATCGCCGATTGGCACATTACCAACGTAAATCCGTTTCGATTTTCTACGTTGAATCGGAGCCTGGTTATGCATGAAAAATCTCCCGCGTTGCCCGTCTGTTACTGTGCTGCTGATTGTTCGGCATTAACGGTAAGACGCGCAACCTGGTTAGTTCTGATAAAGCGGCTCAGGTCGACAGGTTTTCCTTGATACTGGATCTGTACTGCTGCCGGAGCGCCGATTTTAAGTTTATACGGTGCCTGGCCGGTTAGGTTTAACGTGCCATCTTTACGCTGCAGACCGCTGAACAGTTTTTTACCTGTTGCATCGGTCACTTCCAGCCAGCAGTCAGCAGAGAAGTTCATCACCAGCGCATTTGGGTCCGCCGCCGGCGCAGCCGTTCCGGCCGGGTTGGTTGGCAGTGACGCAGCACCGTTGTCCGCAGGCTGAGTGGCCGCTGGCGCGTTGGTCGCGGTATCCACGTTTGCCTGAGAAGGGGCCACCACCGCGTTTGGATCCTGAGCCTGAGGCGCAGGGGTATTAGCCGTTGCGGCGGGTGCCTGCCCGGCATCGGTTGCAGGCGCATCGGTCGCGGCAGTCTGCGGCTCGCTGGAGGTGGCAGCACCGTCGGTATTCAGCGGCACGCTCTGAGCGTTGTCATTTCCGGACTGATTGAGCTCGGCGGAGGATTGATCGGCCATGGTGGTGATCTCTTCCTGCTGCGCCTTGTGGTTTTGCCACCACCATGCGCCCGTCAGGCCGATCACCACAAACAGCACCAGCCAGGTAAAGCTCATCAGCCAGCCATCACGTTTTTTACGACGTTTTCCCAGGGAGAAGGTCTGCATCGGCGCAACTTTTGCTGCGCGGACCGGTGCCTGCTTCTCCATCATTGGCAGTAATTCTTCTTCAGGGATATGCACCAGTTTTGCATAAGAGCGGATGTAACCACGCAGAAATGTTGAAGCCAGATCGGCCGGAGCCTTATCTTCTTCAATATCGCGAACCGTGGAAACCTTCAGACATAAGCGTTCTGCAACGGCTTGCTGGCTGAGTCCGAGTTGTTCACGGGCGTTGCGAAGACGAACGCCAGTGGAGAGTGCTTCATGTTGGTCGTGAGTGGCTTCAGTATTCATTCGCTACAACTACTGGTACGTGAAAAAAAAGGGTTCAGGTGCCGGTAAGTCACAATGCCACCCGCACCGCGAAAGTTCTGATCAGTTAACCTTGAACAGACAGTATAAGACTGTCAGCCCGGAGATGACAGCACAGCCCTGCCCGTCAGGATAAACTGTTGTTACGTCGTTACATACTGCCCGAAAGTCGGATGAAACGCACCGTAATTATTGATCAGTCATCACGAATCTGACTGATTATTCAGTAAGATTATGCTTCACGGCGCAAATAATGCGCCGTGAGTGCATAAGAATCAAACAGCTTTGACCGCAATCGTCTCGCCCTGCATGCGTTTACGCAGGGTACGTTTGGTACGGTCAATCACATCACCTGCCAGCTGTCCGCATGCAGCATCGATATCATCACCACGGGTTTTACGCACGATAGTGGTGAAACCATACTCCATCAGCACCTTGGAGAAACGGTCGATACGGCTGTTCGAGCTACGGCCATAAGGCGCGCCCGGGAACGGGTTCCATGGAATCAGGTTGATTTTGCACGGCGTATCTTTCAACAGTTCAGCCAGCTGATGCGCATGCTCGGTACCGTCGTTTACGTGATCGAGCATGACATACTCGATCGTCACGCGGCCCTGGTTCGCGTTGGATTTCTCCAGGTAGCGACGCACGGCGGCGAGGAAAGTTTCGATATTGTACTTTTTGTTGATGGGTACAATTTCGTCACGGATTTCGTCGTTCGGTGCATGCAGGGAGATCGCCAGCGCAACGTCAATCATGTCGCCCAGCTTGTCCAGTGCAGGCACTACGCCTGACGTCGACAGCGTTACGCGACGCTTGGACAGACCGAAGCCGAAGTCATCCAGCATGATTTCCATCGCCGGAACGACGTTGGTCAGGTTCAGCAGTGGCTCGCCCATGCCCATCATCACTACGTTGGTGATTGGACGGGTCCCGGTCACTTTCGCCGCACCGACGATTTTCGCCGCACGCCACACCTGGCCGATAATTTCAGACACGCGCAGGTTACGGTTGAATCCCTGCTGAGCGGTTGAGCAGAACTTGCACTCCAGCGCACAGCCCACCTGAGAGGAGACGCACAGCGTGGCGCGGTCTTCTTCCGGGATGTAGACGGTTTCAACGCGCTGATCGCCAACGGCAATCGCCCATTTGATGGTGCCATCGGCAGAGCGCTGCTCCTCCACCACTTCTGGTGCACGGATTTCAGCCACTTCTTTGAGCTTATTGCGCAGCACTTTGTTGATGTCAGTCATGTCATCAAAGTTGTCGCTGCAATAGTGGTACATCCATTTCATGACCTGATCGGCACGAAACGGCTTCTCGCCCATCTCTTTAAAGAACTCGCGCATCTGCTGACGGTTCAGATCCAGCAGGTTAATTTTTCCATTTTTATTTGGAACCGCAGGAATGGCGACTTCGGAGGTATTCACTAATTCAGACATAATTTTTTCCGGCCTCGTTGTTACACGTTATGGCCCATGGAGGGTTGAAAAGAAACGCCCCGGAAAGCAGTCTGCTCGTCCGGGGCGTTGCATTGTACAAAGTCTGGCGCAGGGATGCCACGTCTGCACGCGGCATTTACGAAAATAATGTGTAAACGAAACCGTTAAATTAACGGGTACGTGGACACACTTCGCCTTCAGCGAAGAAGAACGCGATTTCACGAGCGGCAGATTCAACAGAATCGGAACCGTGGGTGCCGTTCTCGGTGAAGCTGTCTGCATAGTCAGCGCGCAGGGTACCAGCCAGTGCGTTATCCGGGTTGGTCGCACCCAGCAGGTCACGGTGACGCTGTACTGCGTTTTCGCCTTCCAGTACGGATACAACGATCGGGCCAGAAGTCATGAACTCAACCAGGCCGTCGAAGAATGGACGACCTTCGTGCTCAGCGTAGAAACCGCGAGCCTGCTCAACGGTCAGGTGCAGCATTTTGGTGCCAACGATTTTGAACCCTGCTGATTCAAAGCGAGCAAAGATGCTGCCAATAACGTTTTTTGCCACCGCGTTTGGTTTGATGATGGAAAAAGTACGTTCAATAGCCATGATAACCTCTGTAAATGTTCTGTTGTTTTTCATACCTGAGTATGGTGTGGCGCGGATTATAATGAGCAATAGCGCCATTGCCTATGGATTCAGGTAACATTTTTTTAAAATGAGACGAAGATTAGCAACAGCTCACAGCAGAAGAGACGTTTAACGCTACTGCAGCGTGAAATTCACCGTTGCCACCTGCCCCGCTTCATCCATCACCAGCACCTGATAATCGCCTGATTTATCAAGCTGCAAGGTGTAAACCCGGCTCTTCACCGCCAGCGGTTCGCCATTCAAAAACCACCAGCGTTCACCGCTATTGCCGGTGGCCTGTAGCGGTAACGAGACGCGGGATTCCCCCGGCAGACGCTTGATAACCGCGCCTTCACGCACGCCAGTCAACATCAGCGGTGCAGGTGAGTCCTGCGACAAGGGCGGACAGGTAGCCGATGGCGAAGGGATCCGTGCTGAGCGCCGCTCGGCTGCAGGCAGCCAGGGTTCCAGCGGCAGCGGCCAGACATCCAGAACTTTCTCGGTCGCATCCGGGCAGTCTGCCGCCACGCGTTTGCCCTCTTTATCCAGCCAGACCGGGAAACGGATCCCGCGAATACCTTCCTGTTCCGGTAAGAGCAACGTCGGCGGCTCGCTGCCGTCCAGCAGCCAGGTCGCCAGGCGACGACGGCAATTTTCGCTCCCTTCCGGCAGCGACTGGCCGCCCGGCCAACAGATGACGCCGCGCCCCACACCGTCAGGACGCGGGTCGCGTGGCAGACGCGCCTGATCGAGCGTTGAACCAGACTGCAGTACATTATTCACCTGGTTAAGCAGAGGTACCGCGCTCGCAAACCCAAACTGACCCGCCACAGGCGTGCCGTCCGGTCGTCCGGTCCAGATCCCAATAACGTAACGGGCATTCAGCCCTACCGCCCATGCGTCACGGTAGCCATAGCTGGTTCCCGTTTTCCATGCCAGAGGTACCACCTGAGGCAGCGCATTGTCCGGCAGCGGCTGCGCCTCATTGGCCAGAATACGGCGAATGATCCACGCCGCCCCCTGGGATAACAACGGCCGCTCTGACAGGGGATCGCCTGGCTGTAAGCGCAGCCGGCCCGCTTTACCGTGTCGGGCGAACGCGCTATAGGCCGCGGTGATATCGGCCAGCCGCGCCCCTGCCCCCCCCAGGATCAGCGATAAATTCGGCTGTGCGCCAGCAGGTAAAATCAGCGGCAAACCTGCATTACTCAACATCGCAGCAAAACGTTTTGGTCCGTATGCCTCGAGCACCTGCACGGCGGGCAGATTAAGAGAGCGTACCAGCGCTTCACTCATACTCACCGGCCCATGAAACCCACTGTCGAAATTACCCGGGCGATAATCCCCCGTTTTTCTTGGAACATCCTGGAGCAGCGATGCCGGGTGGATCAAACCGTCGTCCAGCGCCATACCGTAGATAAAGGGTTTGAGCACCGATCCCGGCGATCGGATCGCATTCACCATATCCACATGGCTAAACCGGGTGTCATCGTTAATGTCGACCGATCCCACCCAGCCACGCACTTTCATATCCGTGTGATCGACGACGATCATTGCCAGCGAACTGCGTGCTGGCAGGCGGGATTTCCAGTTCATCGCCAGTTCTTCAAGCTGCCTCTGCAGGGACGCATCTAAGGTAGTCACAATTTTAGTATCGCGACTTTTACTGAGCATCATGCGCGAAAAGAGCGGTGCCAGCTGCGGCATTTGCCGGGGCGCCAGCCATACCGCTTCTTCACGGGACTCCTTAACCTGGCTTGCCGACCAGACGCCCTGCGTCACCATCCGGTCGAGCACTTTGTTGCGTGCCGCTTCTGCACGTTCCGGCCAGCGGTCAGGACGCAACCGGCTTGGCGCCTGCGGCAATACGGCGAGCAGCGCCGCTTCGGAATAGCTGAGTTGCGAAGGCGGTTTGCCGAGATAGGTCCAGCTTGCCGCACCAATCCCCTGCAGCGTACCGCCAAACGGGGCACGGTTAAGATAAAGCGTGAGGATGTCGCGCTTAGAGAGGTGCCACTCAAGCTGCATGGCTCGCCAGAGCTGACGAATTTTGCCACCAAAAGTGCGCGGATGCGGATCCAGCAGGCGCGCCACCTGCATGGTGAGCGTGCTGCCGCCTGAGACAACCCTCCCGGAGGTAAGATCCTGCCAGGCGGCGCGCAGCACAGAGAACGGATTCACGCCTGGATGGTCCCAGAACCAGCGATCTTCATACTGGATCAAGGCTTCAAGATAGCGGGGAGAAACCTCTTCGAGAGTGACCGGATAGCGCCAGATCCCTTCGCTGTCAGCAAAACGCCAGAGCGGTGTGCCCTTTTCGTCCACCACCACCCGTGCGGGGTTGACCTCTTTCAGAGGCAACGGCCACAGGCGATCAGCGGCCAGGATCAGCCCCCATAAAACGAGAAGCGCTCCCGCCAGCCACAGCCAGCGGGAGCGTATCAGACGTACAAGCCGCATATTACGGTACAACAATCAGCGGGTCACTGGCCGCACCTGTTGCCCGCCACTGCGGCACATACATGGACTCCACCATCGGGACCGGCACCTCATAGGTTCCCGGCGTCACGGCGCGCGCCAGATAAACCAGCGTGACCGGCTGCCCTTCGTTAACCGGCACCGCCGCCACAAAGCGATCGTCGCGGAATTCCATATGCTGAATATCCGCCTGCTGCATCTGACTGAGCAGGTTCTGCACTTCGCTGCCGCTGTCCTGCAGGCTGGCGCTGCTGCTCGCCAGGTTCTGGTTTTCCAGTTCCAGTCCCGCCGGGAGGAGATCGACAACCAGCGCATCCGGCACGTTCTGGCTGGCCTTCACTTCAAGCCATACCAGCACCAGCTCGCCGCTCTTCAGTGACGTGAGCGACTTTGTGCTGCCGTCGGTTGCCAGAATATGGCGCTCAATCTGCAGCACGTTAGACGATGGCTGAGGTGCAGATGCCGGATAACCGGTGCTATCAAGGCGTACCCACAGCGGTGTGCTACCGGTATTTGTCACCTGCAGCGCGCCAAGCTGGTCGCCGTTCACGTTCTGTACCAGGGCTTTATCACCGCCTGATGCAGTATCCGCCAGAGACGTTTGCGCCTGCCATGCGCCGGATAAAGTTTGCAGCGAGCGTCCGGCCAGGAACAGGGCGTTACTCTCCTGGGTCGAGAGCCAGCGCTGGCTGAAAGCTTGTTCCGACAAGGCGTTCAGCAGCGTATTTTGCGCATCCGGCAGAAGCTTGTACTCCTCAAGCAGAGAGAGCATCAGCGCATTATCACGAAGCGCACTGCCATAATCGGCCATCCAGTTTTTGCTGTCGTTACGCGGCGTTTTGATGGCCAGACCCAGTGCCTGCTGGCTGCGCGGTGCGTCGCCCATCAATTTTAGCGCCATCCCCAGCTGCATCAGCGGCAGCCCGGAAGCGGCCTGTCCGTGACGTTCCCAGATTTCACGCAACGCACCAAGCGGGGCCTTTTGCTGGCGAGCCAGCACCAGCGCGGCATAGGCCTGCACCGCAAATTTACTGGCCTGGGTATCATCGCTGTAGCGGATGGACATCATGCCCGGGTCCTGCAGGTAACGCAGCAAGCGGCTGTTGGCGTTGTTAACCGCCTCAGCAGGCACGCTGTAGCCCTGCTCGCCTGCACGAACCAGGAAGTCAGTGACATAGGCGGTGAGCCAGTACTCCTCCGGACCGTTTTTATCCCAAAGCGCGAAACCTCCGTCATCACGCTGCATCTGCAGCAGACGGGAGATTCCGATATCAATGGCCGCACGGCGCTTGTCATCCGTATCCCCTTTGATGCCAAGCGCGGTCAACTGCGCCGCGTTGGTGTAGAGCGACGGGAACAGACCACTGGTGGTTTGCTCCAGACAGCCATACGGGTATGCCTGCAGCTCACGAATATAGCGCGCCAGATTCAGAGGCGGTTTCCCGCTCAGCAGCAATTGTCCCTGTAGCGTGGCAGGAGAGAAGCCATTAAGGTGCTGCGCCGGTGCACTCCACGACTCACCAGGATTCAGCATGGCACCGGTGTTAACGGTCTGCGCCGGGAATGCCGGACGAACGCCGATTTTCCAGCTCTTCTGTTGTGCAGCGAAAGTCTCGCCCGGCAGCTGCAGGCCGGTCACCTGAGCGGTCACTTCACCGTCACCGTAGCCATCCAGCGCACGTACCGGGATAAACAGAGTGCTGCGCGCGCCCGGCGGTAACTTCACGGGCTGCGGCTGTGCGCCCTCAAGCGACAGCTTGCCGGTAGCGGTAAAAGCAACGTTCAGCGTTTGCGGCTGGTCCGTCAGGTTGGTCACATCCAGCGTCAGGCGTGAGGTATCGCCGCTTGCCAGGAAGCGCGGCGTGTTCAGTTCGGTAATGATTGGGGCGGCGACAATCACTTTACCTTCGCTGCTGCCGAAATCATCTTCCGTCCAGGCCTGCGCCATCAGACGCAGCTCGCCGTTGAAGTCTCCAATGGGCAGCGTCACGGTCCCTTCACCGTTAGCATCGAGCTCGACCGGCTGCGCCTGCTGGGCAATGATAGTCACGTGGTTCACCGGTGGTTTACCGCCGCGCTTAAGCTCATCGCCGTCACCACCAAAGCGCAGTGCAGCCATGCGGCCCTGCCCTTCAATGACCTGATCGTAAATATCGTAGATATCCGCGCCGTAGCGCTTCTGACCGAAGAACGCTTCCCACGGATCCGGGGTAACGTAATCGGTGATGTTCAACACGCCGCTGTCCACTGCCGAGATCAGCACATTCACTTTCTGCGGAACGGCGCCTTCTTTGACGCTGGCCTTCACCTTCACGGACAGCGTCTGGTTTGGCCGCATTTTCTGCGGATTTTCCAGCGCGACATTCAGGCGGCGATTCTCATCGCCCATCGGCAGATGCAGTAACCCGACGGCACGTTTCGGCGTCGCTGATTTGGATTTATCGCCAGGGCGTACCACCAGCGTGCTGAGATAGAGATCGTGACGTTTCCAGGCCTTATCCACCGGGATTGAGAGATCGAGCCCGTTGGCCGGTACGTCGATCTCTTTCCACCACAGCGGCCCTTCGCTGGACTCGATCATCGCATAGCCTTTACCCGCCGCCGGAGCAGCGATATGCAGCTGGATGGTATCTCCCGGCTGATAGGAAGGCTTGTCCAGTTTCATGGTCACACGGTCAGGGCGAGCAGCACCGGTGCCGTCACTATTATCCTGCCAGCTGTAGCCGGCCCAGAAGCGCACGCTGCTGACCATATCGTCCGGCGCTTTGACCTCCAGACGGTACGAGCCCCACTCCACCGGGAAGGTCACTTTACCGGTTTCATCGGCCTTAAGGGTCAGCTCCTGCTCGCCCTCAACCAGGTCTTTCTGATCAAACTGTGACTGCCAGCCATCGCTCTCTGACCAGTTCCAGTAGTAGTCACGGCGCTCACGGATCAGGCGAACCTGTAACCCGGAAACCGCCTTTTTTGCCCCGCTGGCATCGGCATAGACGATATCAAAGCTGGCATTGCCGTTTTCATCCACGATCGGCTGGTTGACGGTGGTGTCAGTGCGGTAGTCATAAACGGCCTTACTGGCAAACTGAGGACGGATACCCGGCAGCTCAGCCGCCGGCCAGATGGCCTGCTCAGCACGGCGCGTCACCGGGCGACCGCCCGACTCCAGAAGGCTGGCCTGCAGGATCAGCTGCAGCGGTGAATGCGCCTCTTTCCACTGGCTTTCGGTCGAGACCTGTCCGCGCCCCTGTTCATCAAGGGTTAGCTGAACTTCATCCAGGCTGCGGCTCAGGTTCTCTTCGGCGATATCACCGAACTGGAAGCCCGGCAGTGCAGCGACGGCTTCGCGCAGCGGTCGCAGGAAAAGCTGGCCTTGCAGGGAATTTCCGTTGGCAGGTGCGCCATACAGGTAATAACCCGCAATGTTAAAGTCGACGTTATCCTCGGTGGAAACCGGCGCTTTTTGTCCCGTCAGATTAAGCGCCATACGCTCCGGCATAAAATCTTCAACGTGGAAATCCCACAGGCGCTGTTGGTTATCGCCGGTATTGGCGCGGATATGCCACATACCGGTCTGCGCCCCGCCGTCCAGGGAATAATTGAAGCGATAGAGGCCGTTCTCAGGCTGGACGACAACCGTGCGCGCCACCTGTCCGTCCGGGCGCAGTACGTCTAGTTTAACCGGCTGGGCAGGAAGCGGTTTACCGTCGCTGTCGCGCAGCAAACCATTGAGGATCACCGTTTCGCCAGGGCGATAGAGATCGCGCGGGCCAAACATAAAGAATTGCTTGCTGTAGCCTGGGTTACCTGCGATATCAAACTCCGCCAGATCGAGGGCCGGAAGCTTGAGGTCAAGCAGCGTGGTCTGTCCGTCTTTGCTGGCCAGAATCAGCGCGGCTTCTTTGTCAGTCTCAAGTTTTGCGTGGCCGTCAGCATCGCTGTTCGCTTCGGCAAGCGTCTGCCCTTTATCATTCAACAGGGTGACGGTAACGCCGGATTGCGCCGCGCCATCTTCCAGGCTCTGGGTGAAAATATCCAGACGGTTATGATAACGGTGAGCGGACAACCCAATATCACTTAAGGTAAAGAGCGTCGCGGCATTGCTGTAGTTATAGTGCCCGGCCTGATTCATGACCGCAATGTACACGCCTGACTGCTGGAGCGGCTTAATATCCCGCAGCGGCAACAGCAGTTTTTCACGGGTGTTGCGTGCCGGATTGAGGTCAAACCGGCCGGTATACACCAGGTCCGCCATTTTGAGCAGATTATCGGACTCCCAATTGGTCAGGGAGTTACGGTACTCCCACTGGCTGACAAAGGAGGCCAGGGATTCAGGCTTCACGCGGTAGAAATTCACGTCAACATTGTTGACGTTGAGCGCCATTACCGGCAGACCTTCCACCACCTTGCCCGGCAGCAGCGAGCCACGGCTGGCAAAACCGACCGTCGGTTCAACATCCCGGGTAGTCAGGGCTTTTTCGTAATCGATACCAAATGTCGCTTTGTTCAGCGCCTGCAAATCACGTTCAACGGTGACAACCAGATTGCGGTTGGGCTCCAGATGGCGCAGGCGTAGCTCTTTCAGGTTAGGTGCGAGTTCCCACGCCCCGTCAACCTTGCCGCTTTTTTTATCCACCACATGCACTGTTTTGGCGAAATCCTGATCGGGATTGAGCGGAACAGAGAAGGTCAGCACCAGCGTGGCCGCGCCATCAAGCTGCACCTCTGAGGTATCCAGCAGGGTGAGCGCTTTGCCCTGACTCTGTGCCGCCAGCGTTGCCAGCTTTTCAGCGTCCGGCTTTTCCGGTGCTTTCGGTGTCGTTGCTGTGGATGCTGCGGGAGCCGCAACCTGAGAGTTATCGTCGCTGTTATCAAAGCCGACAAGCGAAAATGTGGTAAGCAGCGCGAGAGAAATCGCGGCTAAGCGAAACGGTGTCATCCTTTGTCCCTGGCCCATGGAGCCTGTTGGTCGTCTTCCGGATAAGTATTATCCGCAAGTTTCATTAATACAAAAAGTCTAATTTTAGAATCTGGAAAGCACCTCGCAGAGCGACGACGCCTTTACTCAGGCACTGCTATGCCGATCACAGTCGCAAACGTCACATGTTACCTTTTACGTCATTTGTTTTTAAAACAAGAAGATAGCTGGATTACCTCGCCTTTAGCCTGCTAGCTTTAAGCTCAAGACGCACCCCGAGTGCGCGGTTCACTAAGAGAGACAGTCATGAAACGAGCCGTGAACGCCCTACAAAATTTCGGAAAATCGTTGTACGGACCGGTACTTATCTTACCGATCGTCGGTCTGTTTATCGCATTCGGTAACGTCCTGGGGAACGGTAACCTCGCAGAGTATGTGCCGTTTCTCGGCCATCCGCTGATTCAGCATGTTGGTCAGCTTATCGCGAAATCGGCCGTGTCAGTACTGGTTAACCTGGCGCTGGTGTTTGCCGTCGGGATACCGATTGGCCTGGCCACGCGTGATAAAGGCTATGCGGCCCTGATTGGCCTGGTGACCTTTGTTGTTTTCATTAACGCGATGAACGTTACGCTGCAGCTCCAGGGCGAACTGGCCCCCGCTGACCAGATGAAAGCCGCCGGGCAAAGTATGGTGCTGGGCGTGCAGGTGCTGGAGATGGGCGTTTTCGCCGGGATCCTGACAGGGGCGCTGTCCGGATACTTGTACAACAAGTACTCCGGCGTACAGTTTAACGGCGCGATGGCCATCTATTCCGGCCACTGTTTCGTCGCCATCGTCATGCTTCCTGTCTCAATGCTGCTCGGCGTCGTGATGAGCGAACTGTGGCCATTTGCCCAGCATGGCATCAGCGCACTGGCGCTGGCGATCAAAGGTTCCGGGCCTTTTGGGGTGGCCATTTACGGCTTCCTGGAACGCATTCTGGTGCCGACCGGCCTGCATCATCTGGTCTATACCCCCTTCCTGTATACCGAACTTGGGGGTACGCAAGAGGTATGCGGCACGGTTTATCAGGGCGCACGCAATATCTATTTCGCCGAAATGGCTTGTCCGGAAGTGAAGCAGTTGAGCAGCACGGTAGTGTGGGACGCGCGCGGCATCAGCAAAATATTTGGCCTGCCCGCGGCGGCGCTGGCGATGTACATGACCGCCAGGCCGGAGCGCAAAGCGGCAGCCAAAGCCATCCTGATCCCGGCAGCATTAACCTCTTTGCTGGTGGGCGTTACCGAGCCGATTGAGTTTTCGTTCCTGTTCGTCGCTCCGCTACTGTTTGTGGTACATGCGGTGCTGACCGGCATCGGCATGATGCTTTTCTCCCTGTTCGGTGTTCATGCCATCGGCGCTGACGGAATTATCGATTTTATTCTTTATAACCTGCCGCTCGGTACGGAGAAGTCCAACTGGCCGATGTACATCGTGGTCGGGCTCATCATGTTCGCGCTCTATTTTGTGGTGTTCCGCTTCCTGATCCTGCGCTTCAACATGAAGACGCCGGGACGCGAGGATGACGATCAGGAGACGCGCCTGTACAGCAAACAGGAGTATCAGGCGAAGGGGAACAATGACGGGCTGGGTGAATCCATCGTGGTGGGGCTGGGAGGCCGGGAAAACATTGAGGTAGTGGATAACTGCTACACCCGCTTACGCGTCACGGTGAAGGATGTCTCCATCATCGACGAGCCGCGCCTGAAAGCGACCGGCGCGAAAGGGATTATCAAACAAGGTAACAACGTTCAGGTGGTCTACGGGCTGCATGTCAAAAAAATGCGAGAAGCCGTTGAGACGTTTCTCTGAGAGGAGCTAAAGATGTTTACACCCCCTTTTATTCTGTCGATTGCCGGTGGCGGCAGCACCTATACGCCAGGTATCGTGAAAAGCCTGATGGTACGCCTGCAGGACTTCCCGCTGGCCGAGATTCGCCTCTACGATATCGACGAAGCACGCCAGAACACCATTGCACCGGTGGTGGAGAAGGTCATTCGCGACCATAGCCAGAGCATTACCTTCACCGTGACCACAGACCCGGAAGTCGCGTTCAGCGGGGCGCACTTTGTCTTCGCCCAGATGCGTGTCGGCCAGTACAGGATGCGTGAGCAGGATGAGAAGATCCCGCTGCGCCACGGCGTGGTGGGCCAGGAAACCTGCGGTCCTGGCGGGCTGGCATACGGCCTGCGCACGATCCTGCCGATGGTCGAGCTGATCGATCTGGTGGATCGCTACGCGCATGAAAAAGCCTGGATCGTGAACTATTCCAACCCGGCAGCGATCGTTGCGGAAGGGGTGCGCCGCCTGCGACCGGACGCCCGCGTGCTTAATATCTGCGATATGCCAGTGGCGGCGATGCGTAACATGGGGGCCATTTTGGGTGTGGACCGCCACAAGCTGGAGGTGGACTACTTTGGTCTGAACCACTTCGGCTGGTTTACCCGCGTGCGGGTGGACGGCGAGGACAAGCTGCCGGAACTGCGTCGGCATATCGCGAGGTTCGGCCTGCTGACGGAAGATGCGGCCAAAACCGATCCGCAGCACTCGGATCCGTCGTGGGTGAAAACCTGGCGCAACATCAAGCCCATCATGGATAACTTCCCGGAATATCTGCCAAACCCCTATCTGCAGTACTACCTGATGCCAAACCAGATTGTGGAGCATCAGAACCCGGACTATACCCGCGCGAACGAAGTGATGAACGGGCGTGAGAAAAAGCTGTTTGCCGCCGCAGAAGAGTATAAGCGTACCGGGATTTTACCGGATGCCTTCCACGTGGGCGTCCACGGCGAGTTTATTGTCGATGTCGCCTGCTCGCTGGCATTTAACCTGCGTCAGCGCCATCTGGTAATGGTGGAAAACCGCGGGGCGATAACCAATCTGCCGTACGACGCGGTGGTGGAAGTCCCGGCCTACATCACCTCTGAAGGGCCAGAGCCTATCCGCGTGGGTCGGGTCCCGCTGTTCCATCAGACGCTGCTACAACAGCAGCTCGCCTCTGAACAGTTGCTGGTGGAAGCGACCATTGAAGGCAGCTACGAAAAAGCACTGCAGGCGTTCACCCTGAACCGTACCGTGCCCACCATGGAGCACGCAAAAGCGATTCTCGATGACATGATTGACGCCAACCGTGACTACTGGCCTGCGCTGCAAAAAGCCTGGCAGAACGGTGAAGCGGTGAAAAAATAGGGTCGTGCTCGCGAGTTGAACGTGGTTTGCTTGTCGGTGTCAGAAAAAACACCGACAATCCTTTTTTACGGAAAAGAATGGAGGCAACCCATGTCCACCTCATATTTTGTCGCCGCCGACTGGCTGATTGAGCACGGTGACGATCCGGAAGTACAGATTATTGACGCGCGAATGGCACCTGCCGGGCAGGAACACCTTCGCGATATGGTCGCAGAATACCGCGCAGGGCATTTGCCGGGCGCGGTATTTTTTGATATTGAAGCCCTGTCCGACCATAACTCCCCTCTCCCGCACATGCTGCCGCGCCCGGAAGCGTTCTCCGTGGCGATGCGCGAACTTGGCGTTAATCGTGACAAACACCTCGTGGTTTACGATGAAGGTAATCTCTTCTCCGCACCGCGCGCCTGGTGGATGCTGAAAAACTTTGGCGTGGAGAAAGTCTCAATTCTTGCAGGCGGCCTCGCGGGCTGGAAGCGTGATGAACTGCCATTACAGCAGGGCGACGTGACGCTGCCGGAAGGCGAGTTCGACGCGACGTTTGATGCGCATCAGGTAAAACGTCTGACCGACGTGCTGGTGGTCAGCCATGAAAAAACGGCGCAAATTGTC
Organism: Enterobacter sp. RCC_40; assembly: GCF_041360735.1. NCBI lineage: Bacteria > Pseudomonadati > Pseudomonadota > Gammaproteobacteria > Enterobacterales > Enterobacteriaceae > Enterobacter > Enterobacter sp. RCC_40. Next base: position 56,950 of record NZ_JBFUPR010000008.1, on the reverse strand, counting down.
GATGCCCGCCCTGCAGCGCGCTTTAACGCCCAGGCGGATGAACCACGTCCGGGGCTGAAGCGCGGCCATATTCCCGGCGCGTTGAATGTGCCGTGGGGCGATCTGGTGTTTGAAGGTGAATTAAAAACGACCGATGAGCTGCGCGCCATTTTTGATCGTCAGGGCGTGGATGTGCATCGTCCCGTTATTGCCAGCTGCGGGTCCGGCGTCACGGCCTGCGTGGTGATTCTGGCGCTCGCCACACTCGGTGTAAATGACGTGACGCTCTATGATGGCGCCTGGAGTGAATGGGGTGCACGAGACGATTTGCCCGTTGAACCGGCCAAATAATGGATAACCGTCTGGCCACGCTGTTAACGCGCGGGGCGTCACTGACCCGCGCGGAATATCGCGTGCTGGCCCACCTCACAGAGCATCCTCTGCTGGTGGGCAATATTACGGTGCGCGAACTGGCGCAGGCGACGTTCGTCTCAACCGCTACCATTATGCGTCTGTGTCAGAAATTAGGCTTCAGCGGTTTTAGCGAATTTATCTGGCACTGCAAACAGCTGTTAACCGAGACGCCGTATATCGCCGCGCAGGCACAACAGCGCCCCGAACTGCCGGCGCTTTTCAGTCAATTTATCGCGAACTATCAGCAAACCTTTCAGTGGGTAACGCAGGAGAAGCGCGCGCAATTTTCGACGTTACTGCGCCAGAAAGAGAGCTTCTTTCTTTATGGCGCCGGCTTCTCTTATCTCTTCGCCGAGTACCTCACCAAGAAATTGCAGGTGCTGGGTAAAACGGCGTTTATTTCCGGGCCGGGCGATAGCCGAAACATTTTCCTCAGCAACGCTGCGCGGTATCAGGTGTTTATCGCCGTCTCACGCAGCGGTGAAACCGAACAGGTGCTGGATAAAGCGCGGATCGCGAAAAACGTGGGGATGACGGTCGTGGCTTTTACGCGCGCTTCGGCCAATACGCTGGCGGGAATGGCAGACCTGCACTTTGCCTTATATGACGAGGCGGTACATTACGCCGCAGAAGCCGCTGGTGTGACGTCGTTTGAGTCGAATCTGGTCCTGTTGATGGATTTACTGCTGCTGGAAGCGACGGGGTGAAAAATCACCCCGCGTAATCAGATAATGCGGGTGGTTTTGAGATCGCGCAGGAATCCGCCCCAGCGACGCTCGTAAAACGGCGTGATGTGTTCGGTAATAAAGTGGCTGATGCCCTTCTCATCCTTCTTCACCTGACAGATATCGATCGGCTCATCACCCGGCAGCGTATCGGTGGCAACACTGCCCGCAGCCTGAATAATCTCCTCGATATCACTGTCTGCTTCAATGCCAATCAGCAGTACCGGCTGTTCATCCGTGCTCTCTTTAACAGAGCAGAGGAACGCGCGCCTCACGGGTTTGAGGGTTTTGAATAGCGTGGTCAGCGAATCAATCATCTGCGCAGGGGGTTCGGCTACTTCAGACAACAGCAGCGTTTCGCCCCCTTCCAGCACTTCCTGCGTACTGAGCGGGTTGCCCTCCTCGCCAATCAGATGGTTGATTTCACGCGGGGTGAACTCTTTCCCGGTTGGCAGTTTGGCGTTGAGGAACAAGGTCTGGCCCAGCGTCATTTCGAACAGAGTGCGCACCGGCATCACCACGAACGCCTGCTCGTCTTTAACAGCCTGCTGCAGAGCTTCCAGCGAAGTGAAGAACGGGATCACCGAAGTGCCGTCGTCTTTCTCCCAGTGGAGCAGGTCCAGCGCGCTGTCTTCAACAACCTGTTCGCCTTCCACAGCGGTACCCGGAACCCAGACGGTGGACTCCAGCAACGTGCGGAAAAATGCCGGACGGTGGGCGGGCTCGGTCGCCGCCTGTTCCAGAAGAGTTTCTAATTCGTTTTTCGTTTCAGACATAGTTTGGCTACTTCAACATAATGTCGGCTGGCGCAAGGCTAACAGGCCTACAAAACCGTAGGCCCGGACAAGCACAGCGCCGCCGGACAAAGACAATTACTCGGCAGTCAACAGGTTCGCGATAGTACGCACGCCCAGTCCCGTTGCCCCTGCAGACCACTGCTCAACGGCCGCTTTACGGTAGGTTGCGGAGCAGTCGATGTGCAGCCAGCCTTCGTGATAGTTCTCAACGAAGTGAGACAGGAAGCCGGCCGCCGTGCTCGCGCCCGCCGGATAGGCTGCGCTCGCGGTGTTGTTCAGTTCGGCGAAGTTAGACGGCAGCTGGCTGCGGTGGAATTCGGCCAGCGGCAGACGCCAGAACGGTTCGTTCTCCGCGGCCGCGCTTGCCAGCAGGCGGGCTGCCAGTTTGTCGTCAAAGCTGAACAGCGCATGGTAGTCGTTGCCCAGCGCGGTTTTCGCCGCACCGGTCAGGGTCGCCATGTCGATAATCAGCTCTGGCTTCTGCGCAGACGCGTCGATGAGACCATCGGCCAGCACCAGACGACCTTCCGCATCGGTGTTCATCACTTCCACGTTTTTACCGTTACGGTAGCGAATAATGTCGCCGAGCTTAAAGGCATTACCGCTCACCATGTTGTCCGCACAGCACAGGTAAAGCTTCACGCGCTTGTTCAGACCGCGCGTAATGGCAAACGCCAGCGCGCCGGTGATGGTTGCCGCGCCGCCCATATCGGACTTCATGGAGTCCATGAACGCGCTCTGCTTCAGGCTGTAACCGCCGGTATCGAACGTGATGCCTTTCCCGACCAGGCAGGCAAATACCGGTGCTGCTTTATCACCGGTTGGGTTGTAATCCAGCGCCAGCAATACCGGAGGACGCTCGGAACCGCGACCCACGGTGTGGATCCCCATATAGTTCTGCTCGCGCAGGTCTTCACCTTTGGTGATGCGGTAAGACATTTTGTCGCCGGCCACGCCGCACAGCAGGTCAACGGCGCGCTGCGCAAGTTGTTCAGGACCCAGCTCTTCTGCCGGGGCGTTAATGGTATCGCGCACCCAGTCGATAATGGTCAGACGGCTTTCCAGCTCTTTCTGACCCGCTTCGTCGAGCGTCGCCCACTCGATTTTACGGCTGCCTTTCGGTCCTTTGTAACCTGCCCAGAATGCCCAGCTGCGGTCGATATCCCAGCCTTCGCCGTCCAGGGTGACATGTTTAATGCCCAGACCATCAATTTTGCGCGCCGCGCGCTGGATCAGACCCAAATCATCGTTGCCAGTCAGGTGCAGGGTAATACCGTCGTTGTTGATACTGTAGGTGGCTTTCTCGCCCCAGCGCGCGTCAGCAGGCTGATTCGAGATCGTAATCTTCATCGCTTCGGTCATTTTATTTATCCTTATTAGCAAACGGGCCGCCTGAAGGCAGCCCGTAAGGTGATTTATTCTGCTTCATCTAACCAGACTAACAGAATCGCCTCCAGAATTTTTTCATTGGATGCGTTTGGATCGTCGTCAAAATCGTCTAAATCGCAGATCCACTGATGCATATCGGTGAAGCGTACGGTTTTAGGATCGAGATCCGGGTTAGCGTCGTAGAGCGCTTCGCCGATTTCACGGCTGTCAGTCCACTTCAGTCCCATATCAGTGCTCGCGTGCGTGGTTGATGGTGTAGCGTGGGAATTCCACGACCAGATCTTCATCGGTCACCAGAGCCTGGCAGCTCAAACGGCTGTCTGGCTCCAGACCCCATGCTTTATCCAGCATGTCGTCTTCATCTTCGGTGCTCTCGGCCAGAGAGTCAAAACCTTCACGCACGATGCAGTGGCAGGTTGTGCAGGCACAGGATTTTTCACAGGCGTGTTCCACTTCGATACCGTTACGCAGGGCAACATCGAGAATGGTCTCACCGGTCTTCGCTTCCAGAACAGCACCATCCGGACAGAGGTCCGCATGAGGCAAAATAACAATCTTTGGCATATTAAACCTCGTCCACGGACTGGCCTTTCAGCGCGACGCGGACAGATTTGTCCATGCGGCGAGCAGCAAAGTCCTGGGTTTGTTTATCAACGTTTTTAATGGCTTCTTCTATTGCATCAGCATCATTGCCTTCGGCCACTGCGCTTAAGCGCGCGGCAGCCTCGTCAATCACCTGACGCTCAGCGGCGCTTAACAGCGCGGCGTCGGCAGCGAGCGCACCGTTCAGACTTTCCAGCACGCGTGCGGCTTCAACTTTCTGTTCTGCCAGCATACGCGCCTTCACATCCTGTTCGGCGTAGCTCATTGAATCCTGAATCATGGAGGCGATCTCACCATCGGTCAGGCCGTAGGACGGCTTCACCTGGATAGACGACTCAACGCCGGTGGATTTCTCCATCGCCGTGACGCTCAGCAGGCCGTCCGCATCCACCTGGAAGGTAACGCGAATATGCGCACCGCCCGCAGGCAGCGCAGGAATACCGCGCAGCGCAAAGCGCGCCAGTGAACGACAGTCCTGCACCAGCTCGCGCTCGCCCTGCATCACATGGATGGACATCGCGGTCTGGCCGTCTTTGAAGGTGGTGAATTCCTGCGCGCGCGCCACCGGAATGGTGGTGTTACGCGGAATGACTTTCTCCACCAGTCCCCCCATGGTTTCTAAACCCAGGGAGAGCGGAATAACATCCAGCAGCAACATCTCGCTGTCCGGCTTGTTGCCGACCAGAATATCCGCCTGGATAGCCGCGCCCACGGCAACCACTTTATCCGGGTCGATGGACGTCAGCGGCGTGCGGCCAAAGAATTCACCCACCCGTTCACGCACCAGCGGTACGCGCGTGGAGCCGCCAACCATGACCACTTCCAGCACCTCGTCAGCCTCAACGCCCGCATCTTTCAGTGCGCGACGGCAGGCCAGCAGGGTGCGTTTCACCAAAGGTGCGATCAGGTCGTTAAACTGTTCCCGGGTGATTTCCCCCTGCCAGCCCGCCACGTTGACGGTGACAGACTGCGCATCGCTCAGCGCGATTTTCGCGTCGATGGCCACGTCCAGCAGTTCACGCTGCACGCGTGCATCGCTGCGATCGGGGATACCCGCCTGCTCGCGAATGAAATCAGCGAGCAGATGGTCGAAGTCATCGCCACCCAGCGCAGAATCACCGCCGGTAGCCAGCACTTCAAACACCCCACGGCTTAAGCGCAGGATAGAGATATCAAAGGTCCCGCCACCCAGATCGTAAACCGCAATCACCCCTTCCTGACCGGAGTCCAGGCCGTAGGCAATGGCGGCCGCCGTCGGTTCGTTCAGCAGGCGCAGAACGTGCAGTCCCGCCAGACGCGCCGCGTCTTTGGTGCCCTGACGCTGTGCATCATCAAAGTAGGCCGGAACGGTAATGACCACGCCGTCGAGATCGCCGCCAAGCGTTGCCGTAGCACGCGCCGCCAGCGCTTTGAGGATATCAGCAGAAACGCGGATCGGGTTCAGCAGCCCCGCTGCCGTGGCAATCATTGGCAGGCCGTTTTCACTGGCCTGCAGCTGATACGGCAGATGCGGATAACGGGTCTGAATATCGGCGAGGGAGCGGCCCATCATGCGTTTTACGGAACTGATGGTGTTCGCCGGATCGCGCGCGGCGTTCGCGCGTGCGTCGTAGCCAACCGCGTGGCCCTGCTGTTGGTAGTGGACCACGGAAGGCAGCAGATGACGGCCCTGCTCGTCAGCCAACGTTTCCGCCTGGCCGCTTCGCACGGTCGCCACGAGAGAATTGGTGGTGCCCAGATCAATACCTACCGCCAGACGACGCTGGTGCGGTGCGGCACTTAAGCCAGGCTCACTAATTTGTAATAAGGCCATAATTGCTTCCGAAATTAAAAATCGAGCAGCTTTTCTTCGAGTTGTTCAGCACTGCTTCGCAGTTTATCGAGAAAACGGAGTTTGCGCACAGTGTCTGCCGCCACATCCCAGGTCTCGTTGTTCAGTTGCTCAACCATCAGTTGATGGCGGGTATCGAACATGCCTTTTACGCGCTTGATGAAGCTTTCCAGACGCGCTTCATCTTTGGCCTGTTCAATCTCATCCAGCTCTTCACGCAGTTCCAGCTGTTCCATCAAAAACGCCGTATCACGCACGGTGTGCTGTTCACTCGCCAGATCAAACCCATGAATCGAGAGCAGATACTCAGCGCGAGACAGTGGATGGCGCAGCGTCTGCCAGGCCTGATTGATGGTCGCAGATTGCGATACCGCAGCCAATTGCTCTGACTGAGTACCACTGGCGAATTTATCCGGATGATACTGACGCTGCAGATCCTGGAAGCGGATCGTCAGCGCCTGCAGATCAATCGGGTATTGAGCGGGTAGTCCGAAGAGAGTGAAGTAATCCATAACAATCTCAGGGGTAGCCTGTTAGAACAAACCCCACGCACAGGAGTCCTGCGGTGGGGTTTCGGATGACGCGCGGTTAAACGTGGAAGCTTTCGCCGCAACCACACTCGTCTTTGACGTTCGGGTTCGTGAATTTGAACCCTTCGTTCAGGCCTTCTTTTACAAAGTCCAGTTGAGTGCCATTGAGGAATTGCAGGCTTTTGCCATCGACCACCACCTTCACGCCCTTGTCTTCAAACACGGTGTCATCAGACGCCGGTTCGTCAACAAACTCCAGTACGTAAGCCATACCAGAACAGCCGGAGGTACGTACGCCCAGTCGCAGGCCAAAGCCTTTACCACGGTTCGCCAGAAAAGAGCTTACTCGCGCGGCAGCGCTGTCGCTAAGGGTAATCGACATACTCAAACCTCAATTATTTTGCTTCACGTTTGCTTTTGTAATCCGCAATGGCGGCTTTGATCGCGTCTTCTGCCAGGATAGAACAGTGAATTTTCACGGGTGGCAGTTCGAGTTCTTCAGCAATATCCGTGTTCTTGATTGCCTGTGCTTCGTCCAGAGACTTGCCCTTCACCCATTCGGTGACCAGGGAGCTGGAGGCGATAGCAGAACCGCAGCCGTAGGTCTTGAAGCGCGCGTCTTCAATGATACCTTCATTGTTGACTTTAATCTGCAGCTTCATCACGTCGCCACACGCTGGCGCACCGACCATACCGCTACCTACGCTTTCGTCGCTGTTGTCAAAAGAGCCAACGTTGCGCGGGTTCTCGTAATGATCAATAACTTTTTCGCTGTATGCCATGTTGAATTCTCCTTATGTACCGATTAGTGATGTGACCATTCAATGCTGTTCAGATCCACGCCCTGCTTGAACATTTCCCACAGTGGAGAAAGGTCACGCAGACGACCGATGGAGTTGCGAACCAGCTTGATGGTGTAGTCAATCTCTTCTTCGGTAGTGAAACGACCTAAAGAGAAACGGATAGAGCTGTGTGCCAGCTCGTCAGTCATGCCCAGTGCGCGCAGCACGTAGGATGGCTCCAGGCTTGCAGACGTACAGGCAGAACCGGAAGAAACCGCCAGGTCTTTCAGCGCCATAATCAGCGATTCACCTTCAACATAGTTGAAGCTGACGTTGAGAATGTTTGGTGCGCCCTGTTCGAGATCGCCGTTCAGATACACTTCTTCCATATCTTTCACGCCATCCCACAGACGGTTACGCAGCGTGCGCAGGCGCGCCATCTCGGTTTCCATCTCTTCTTTCGCAATACGGTAAGCTTCGCCCATACCCACGATCTGGTGAACAGGCAGCGTACCGGAACGCATACCGCGCTCGTGACCGCCACCGTGCATCTGTGCTTCGATGCGGATACGCGGTTTACGACGAACGTACAGTGCACCAATACCTTTCGGGCCATAGATTTTGTGGCCGGAGAAGGACATCAGGTCCACTTTCAGCTGGCTCAGATCGATAGGCAGTTTGCCCACGCTCTGGGTGGCGTCCACGTGGTAGATGATGCCGCGCGCACGGCACATTTCGCCGATGGTCGCGATATCTTGCACAACGCCAATTTCGTTGTTTACGTGCATGATGGAGACCAGGATGGTGTCATCACGCATGGCCGCTTCGAGCTCTTTCAGGTCGATGATACCGTTGCTCTGTGGTGCCAGGTAAGTCACGTCGAAACCTTCACGCTCGAGCTGACGGCAGGTGTCCAGCACGGCTTTGTGTTCGGTTTTGCTGGTGATGATGTGCTTGCCTTTTTTCTGATAAAAGTTGGCCGCACCTTTGATCGCCAGGTTATCGGATTCGGTCGCACCGGAGGTGAATACAATCTCACGCGGGTCGGCACCCACCAGGTCAGCAATCTGATTACGGGCGATATCTACCGCCTCTTCAGCATGCCAGCCAAAACGGTGTGAACGGGAAGCTGGGTTACCAAAGTTTCCGTCCAGGGTCAGACACTGCATCATTTTCTCGGCAACACGCGGGTCCACCGGCGTGGTTGCGGAGTAGTCGAGATAAATCGGTAATTTCATTGCTCTATAAACTCCGTACATCGCTTCAATGCAAGGAATCAGGCAACCGGCTGGATGTACGACCGAGTACACGGAGCGAGCGAACGCTCCGGCCTGATTCTGAAATACTTATCTTTTTATTACGCGCGTAATTTGACGTCGATCGCGTCCTGCCCGCGGGTGCTGCGTTGGGAGTCCTGGCTGTGCTGACGGCCAGAGACATCCAGAACTTCCTGGTTATTTACCAGCTCACCTAAGGTGATGTTGTTCAGGAAGCCGGTCAGACGATCGCTCAGGTCGCGCCACAGCGCGTGGGTCAGGCACTTATCGCCGCCCTGGCAGCCGCCTTTACCCTGGCAACGGGTCGCATCAACGGATTCGTCAACGGCACTGATCACTTCGCCAACTGCAATACTGCCCGCGTCTTTACCCAGCAGATAACCGCCGCCTGGGCCACGAACGCTGGAAACCAGTCCATTTTTACGCAGTCGGGAGAACAGCTGCTCCAGATAGGAGAGGGAGATCCCTTGTCGTTCAGAAATATCAGCCAACGGAACCGGGCCCGCTTCGGAGTTGAGCGCAACGTCCAGCATCGCGGTCACGGCATAACGCCCTTTAGATGTCAGTCTCATGTCTTACTTAACCTCAAACTCGCCCCTGCCCGGGGTTTTTTATAGTAAAATGGGGGTATTGCATAGCAGGGCCAAGTCTGACATTCCTGACTAAAATGGTCAACTATTTACTTGACTGTTTTAGTCAGGTATTTAACCTTCCGTGCCGTATCACCAGGATGAGCACTACTCTTTATTCTTTTGCTCAATCGACGCCAGAATCCCGCGCAGAATGTTCAGCTCCTGGCTTTCCGGACGCGCACGGGTAAACAGGCGGCGCAGCTTGTTCATTACCTGCCCCGGGTGACCTTCACGGATGAAACCGGTAGAGAGCAGGGTCTGCTCCAGGTGACCATAGAAGCGCTCCAGATCGTCCACCAGCGGGTAGACGGCCTCTTCCTGCGGCTCTGCCGTTGCTTTTTCCTGCGTCGCCAGCCACGCCATACGCACTTCATAGGCAATCACCTGAACGGCCATTGCCAGGTTCAGGGAGCTGTATTCCGGGTTAGCGGCAATGGCCACGTGGTAATGGCACTTCTGCAGTTCATCGTTGGTCAGGCCCACGCGTTCACGGCCAAACACCAGCGCTACAGGGGCCTGTTCGGCTTCAGAGACGCTTTTCAGACCGCATTCACGCGGATCCAGCATCGGCCACGGCAGTGTACGGGAGCGAGCGCTGGTCCCGACCACCAGACTGCACCCTGCCAGGGCTTCGTCCAGAGTATCCACGATCTGCGCGTTACCAATGACATCGCTGGCGCCCGCAGCCAGAGCGATAGCCTGTGAGTCGGGTTTCACCAGTGGGTTAACCAGCCACAGGTTCGTTAAGCCCATGGTTTTCATAGCGCGGGCTACGGAGCCCATATTGCCAGTGTGCGATGTTTCGACCAGCACGATTCGAATGTTTTGCAGCATAGTTTTAATGTCTGGATTCTGTGTCTGAAGAATATTCGGCCATATTATCATAAACGAGAGACATATTCCGATCTCGCTGCTATACTCTGCGCCGATTTTCCCGTTCTTTAACATCCAGTGAGAGAGACCGATGCATCCGATGCTGACCATCGCCGTGCGCGCAGCGCGCAAGGCGGGTAATGTAATTGCCAAACACTACGAAACGCCAGATTCTGTTGAAACCAGCCAGAAAGGCAGCAATGATTTCGTAACCAACGTCGATAAAGCCGCTGAAGCGATTATTATCGATACCATCCGCAAATCTTACCCGCAGCACACCATCATCACCGAAGAAAGCGGTGAACTTGAAGGTACCGATCAGGATGTTCAATGGGTTATCGATCCACTGGATGGCACCACCAACTTCGTCAAACGTCTGCCACACTTCTCCGTGTCTATCGCTGTACGCATTAAAGGCCGTACTGAAGTCGCCGTGGTTTACGATCCAATGCGTAACGAACTGTTCACCGCGACCCGCGGTCAGGGCGCGCAGCTGAACGGCTACCGTCTGCGCTGCAGCAATGCACGCGACCTCGACGGTACCATTCTGGCGACCGGCTTCCCGTTCAAGGCGAAGCAGCACGCAACCACTTACATGAATATTCTGGGCAAACTGTTCACCGAATGCGCGGACTTCCGTCGCACCGGTTCTGCCGCGCTGGACCTGGCCTATGTGGCTACCGGTCGCGTTGACGGTTACTTTGAGCTGTCACTGAAGCCGTGGGATTTTGCAGCGGGCGAGCTGATCGCGCGTGAATCAGGCGCCATTGTTTGCGATTTCACCGGCGGCCACAACCATCTGACGACCGGCAACATCGTTGCAGGTAACCCACGTGTTGTTAAAGCCATGCTGGCAAACATGCGTGATGAGCTGAGCGACGCGCTGAAGCGTTAATCCAGCCTGCGGTGCCCTCTCCCGGCGGGAGAGGGCACCATGCTGTACCTGACTAAAACGGCCTTAATCCCCTTCCCACCGGCACCGTACTCATCCACATCGTTACCGCAGCCACCAGCAGAATCATCCCGCCCGCCAGCGCGAGCGTTGTCCATCCGACCTGCCGCCACAGCACCGGCGTTTTATTGCCGCTGAGTTTGGCCGCCAGTTGACGGAAACTGCGCACCAGCAGTGCCAGTGACGAAATCGTGAGTGACGTCCCGGCCGCCATGGCCAATGCCGAGAGCATTCCCCAGCCAAATACACCCATCACCTTACTGAACAACAGCACCATGATTGCCCCTGAACACGGACGCATGCCCATTGAGAGCACAACCATCAGCCGCGCTCGCCAGTCATCACCGTTCTGCAGCTGCGCCTGCGTCGGCAGGTGCTGATGTCCACAGCCGCAGTTCGCAGTGTGTTCATGGTGCGGCGTAAAAGCCCTGAACTGGGGTTTGTGCAGCAAAGCCCGCAATTTTTTCAGTGCCCGCCAGCACAAGAGCAAGCCCAGCACACCGACCAGCGCGTAACTGCCCTTCTCCAGCCAGAAACTGCTGATATGCAGCTGACGAGCAGGAAGGCGTAATAACGACAGGACGACCACCACCAGCGCAATCGCCACGCCGCCCTGAAGCAGCGAAGATGCGAGGGTCAACCCAATGCTTGATTTGAGCCTGGACGGATGGGTCGCAAGCCAGGTCGCGATCACGATTTTGCCGTGTCCCGGCCCCAGCGCATGCAGGACACCGTAGAGAAAACTGAAGGCCAGAAGAGAACCGCCTGCCTTCGTCGGGTTTTCCGCCACCGCCTTCAGTAAGCCACTCATCTGCTGGTTGACCTCGCGCTGCCAGACAATGCTTTTCATCATCACCTGCGGCCAGGCGTGCCATAGCCACAACGCGCCGCACACGGCCAGCAGCAAAAAGAGCGCCAGCGGCCAGAGATGAAGCCAGCGGCGTGATTTTCGTGCCGGAGATGCGATCACTGACATTGCAACGTCACCTGCTGTGCGAACTGTTTACCCAACTCCATGTCTTCGGGTGGTGCATCTTCTTTATCGAGAGAGACCGCAAAATTGAGCGTCTCTTCGCTCGGTTTTGGCGTGTGCATTGCCATCGTGCAGATTTTTTGCAGGGCTGCCGGTAGCGTCACATCACTCTCCTCTGCGTAATGCATATCGACATAGTAAGTGGGATCAAAGGTGGAAAACGTATAGGTCTGCCCAGCCAGCGGCTGCGGATGCGCCAGCGGCAGGACAAACGTCAGTACCGCCTGATGTCCGTCGCGGGTCATGCCATATTCCGTCGGCCGATTCATAAATTTCACTTTTTGTCCGTTATGCCAGAACTCGGTGAAATAGTGCTGACCAAGCACGTTGGCCATCACTTCCGCCGCCAGCTTTTTCCAGATTTCATCCCCGGGTTTTGCATTCCCGGCATCGTACAGCAGGTCAGCCGAGGTGATTTCATCCATCGTCCAGCGCATTTTCAGGCCACTGAGCTGCACTCCGTCCGTTACCAGCTCGGTTTTCAGGCTGATAAAACTGTGAGGATGCGCGACGACAGCAAAGGGGATCACCGTCAAAAATAACACCATTGCGCTTTGTTTAACTGTTTGCATCAATTCCTCACGTCATAAATTCTGTGATGTTCGCCAGCAATCCTGAGTGAAAGGCCTGCCGGCGCGCTTTTCAGCGCCCATCCTTTAGCTATTCTTATCAAACATTCCCACTGGATACCCGACAGATGATGACGACGCTTGAAATTCCATCTGTGCTTTCCAGTTCGCAGCGCCGCTGCCAGGTGCTTTTAATGCTTTACCTGCCCGATGCTGCCGTTACCGCACAGAGCATTATCGCTGCCAATGGCGTTGACGACGCTATGGCACGGCAAGATATAGCCGAGACGCGCGATGAAATCCAGCGCTATCACCGGCTCGACATCGTCACGTACCATGACGGCAGCTACCGGATTGAAGGCTCAGCCCTGAATCAACGTTTATGCCTGCTGCACTGGCTGCGCAGGGCTATGCGGCTGTGTCCGCAATTCGTTTCGCATCAGTTTACCCCCGCGCTGAAAACCGCGCTTAAACAGCAGGGTATTGCCCGTCCTCTCTATGACGATACCAACCTGCGAGCGTTGATCAGCTTCTGCTCACGTAAGCTTCAGCGCCCGTTTGATTGCCGGGACGTACAGTTTTTGCAGCTCTATCTGCAGTATTGCCTGATGCAGCATCATCTGGGGAATACCCCGCAGTTTTCATCGGTGCAGCGTAACTGGACGCAATCAAGAGGGGAATATTTCACCGCTCAGGAGATTGTTCGTCACTGGAAACGCCGCGTGCCACAAGGGACCCACAGCGATGAACAACTGTTTCTTGCACTGCTGTTTATGATGCTGCGCACCCCTGACCCTGTGCTTGATAAGCATCAGCAGGATCAGCGCCTGCGTCGGGCGATTGTGCGCATGGTCGCCCGTTTTCGGGCGCAAACCGGGATGAACTTCAGCGATGAACAGGGGCTGACCGATCAGCTTTATATTCATCTGGCCCAGGCGCTGGACCGTTCGCTGTTTGAGATAGGCATCGACAATAGCCTGCCGGAAGAGATCCATCGTCTCTACCCCCGCCTGTTACGCACCACCAAAGAGGCGTTGTTTGAGCTGGAAGCGGAATTCGGGCTGCGTTTTTCTGATGAAGAGATGAGCCTGGTGGCGGTCATTTTCGGCGCCTGGCTGATGCAGGAGACCGATCTGCATGAGAAGCAGGTGGTGTTATTGACGGGAGAGGATAAATCCTGTGAGGACGTGATTGAGCAGCAACTGCGCGAATTGACGTTGCTGCCGCTCAACATTCGATATCAGACGCTGCAGGCCTATCAGAAAGAGGGGGCACCGCGCGAAGCGGCGCTGGTCATCACCCCTTACCCGACCGCCCTGCCCCTGTTCTCACCACCGCTGATCCACGCCGTTGAGACGCTGAACACGCAGCAGCAAGAACATATTCGCGCCATGCTGGAATCGTAGCTACGCGCGCGCGGCGACTTTAGGACGAACGAACATCGCCGGTAGGGCGACAAGCGCCATAACCCAGAAGACCCCGTGTCCCAGATGCTGGTAAAGGAAGCCCGCAAAGACCGTCATCACCGCAATGCTGCCGCCCATCGCCACTGCCGAATAAACCGACTGCAACCGAATGACATCCCCGCCTTCACGCGCGGCGATATAGCGCATAGCCGCCAGGTGACATACCGTGAAGGTGCCGCAGTGCAGAATTTGCGCCACGATCAGCCACGGCAGCTCCGTCGTCCAGCCCATAATGCCCCACCGTACGACACCACAGACAGCAGAAAGCAGGAGCAGATCGCGCGCGCCGAAGCGCCGGAACAGCTTTTTGCTCAGCGCGAAGATAATCACTTCAGCGACCACACCAAGCGACCACAGGTAACCCACTGCAGATGCGGAGTATCCTGCCCCCTGCCAGTAGATGGCGCTGAAACCATAGTACGCCGCGTGCGCGCCCTGCAGCAGACAGACGCAGGCCAGGAAACGCCAGCTTTGTGCCACCAGGCTTCGCCAGGCCGGCCAGCCGGCGCTTTCCTGATGACGGCTCTTACCTTGCGGCATTACCGATGGACGCAACAGCATCCCCAGCAGCATGGAGGCAATGCCGATACTCAGCAGCGCAAGGATCGCACGGTAATCGTAAAGGCTAACCAGTTTACCCACCAGTGCAGAGCCGATGACAAAGGCAATTGAGCCCCACAGCCGCACCCGGCCATAATCCATCGTTATCTGTTTTTGCCAGGTGTTTGCCAGGGCATCCGTCAGCGGAACCAGCGGCGAGAAAAAGAGGTTGAAGCCGACCATCACCACCATCAGCCATGCAAACTGGTGGCTCACCCAGAAACAGGCGACAAAGACCAGCGTCAACAGCGCCAGAATGCGTACCGCCTTAATCAGCAAGGAGGGATCGCTGACGCGCGGTGCGATCAGCAGGCTTCCCAGGAAACGTGCCACCAGACCAGCGCCAAGCAGGATACCTATGGTCTCGGGCGTCAGGCCGATCCCCTTGAGCCAGACGCTCCAGAAAGGCAGAAAAATACCGTAGCTAAAGAAATAGGTGAAATAACTGAGCGCCAGCCAGCGCGTGGAATGCAAGACCATGAATCCCTCCCGAAATGGAGGCCATAGTCTGGCGAGAATACAAAAATTAAGCAAGTCGATAGCCTGCCACAAATTAACGAAAATTTAACATATTGTGCAGTCATCTGACTTATGGCAGGGAATGAAAATGTGTATTACGTTTAAATTACTCCACTTGCAGAGGTATTTCTGCCATGAACTCACTTCGCTATTTAGATTTCGGCCAGGCACGTCACCTGTTGCTGTTAATAGGTCGTATCGCGCTTGTCGTACTGTTTATTATCTTCGGCTATCCAAAACTGACGGGGTTTAGCGGGACCGTACAATATATGACGTCGCTGGGCACACCCATGCCCATGCTGGCGGCCATTATTGCGGTGGTAATGGAGGTGCCTGCCGCCATCCTGATCGTGCTGGGCTTTTTCACCCGCCCTGTTGCCGTACTCTTTGTATTTTACACGCTGGGTACCGCGATTATCGGCCACCACTACTGGGATATGACCGGTGATGCCGTCATGCCGAATATGATTAACTTCTACAAGAATATCAGTATTGCCGGAGCGTTTATTTTACTGGCGATAGTGGGACCGGGAGCCCTCTCCCTTGACCGGCGTTAACCCATAAAAAAAGGCCGCAATCGCGGCCTTTTTTATTTCTGCAAACAGAAAGATTATGCGTATACCGGGAAGCGTGCGCAGATTTCCAGAACTTTACCTTTAACGCGCTCGATAACCGCTTCGTCATTGATATTGTCCAGAACGTCACACATCCAGCCTGCCAGCTCTTTCACTTCCGCTTCTTTAAAGCCGCGGCGAGTAACAGCCGGAGAACCGATACGGATACCGGAGGTCACGAACGGGCTCTTCGGATCGTTTGGCACGCTGTTTTTGTTCACGGTGATGTTGGCGCGGCCAAGGGCAGCGTCAGCTTCTTTACCGGTCAGGTTTTTATCAACCAGGTCCAGCAGGAACAGGTGGTTCTCAGTACCACCGGAAACCACTTTGTAACCGCGGTTCAGGAAGACTTCCACCATCGCTTTGGCGTTTTTAGCAACCTGCTGCTGGTAAACTTTAAACTCTGGCTCCATCGCTTCTTTCAGCGCCACCGCTTTCGCCGCGATAACGTGCATCAGTGGGCCGCCCTGCGCGCTTGGGAATACGGCAGAGTTCAGCTTTTTGTACAGCTCTTCGTCGCCACCTTTTGCCAGGATCAAGCCACCGCGTGGGCCCGCCAGGGTTTTGTGCGTGGTGGTGGTCACAACGTGAGCATGCGGAACCGGGTTCGGATAAACGCCTGCAGCAATCAGGCCGGCAACGTGCGCCATGTCAACGAACAGGTAAGCACCGATGCTGTCTGCAATTTCACGCATTTTTGCCCAGTCAACAATACCGGAGTAAGCAGAGAAACCGCCGATAATCATCTTCGGTTTGTGGGTCTGCGCCTGCTTCGCCATGTCTTCGTAGTCAATTTTACCGGACTCATCAATGCCGTAAGGAATGATGTTGTACAGTTTGCCAGAGAAGTTAACCGGAGAGCCGTGAGTCAGGTGGCCGCCTTGCGCCAGGTTCATACCCAGAACGGTATCGCCCGGTTGCAGCAGCGCGGTGTAGACCGCGAAGTTAGCCTGAGAGCCAGAGTGCGGCTGTACGTTAGCGTAGTCGGCGCCAAACAGTTCTTTAGCGCGATCGATGGCCAGTTGCTCAACGATATCAACGTACTCGCAACCGCCGTAGTAGCGTTTGCCCGGGTAACCTTCAGCGTATTTGTTGGTCAGCTGAGAACCCTGCGCCTGCATTACGCGCGGGCTGGTGTAGTTTTCGGAGGCGATCAGTTCGATGTGCTCTTCCTGACGTACTTTTTCCTGCTCCATAGCCTGCCACAGTTCGGCATCATAATCGGCAATGTTCATTTCACGCTTTAACATCCGCATCTCCTGACTCAGCTAACAATAAAATTTTGGCCTGAAAAGGCAGTCCTGTTGGACGACGGGCAACAGTATAACTGATTAGTTCTGTGATAACAGGTCTTGACAAACGATTTTACGCAAACGTTTTCCTACCCGCCACGCAAGGGTTTGAGGAATAAAGCCCTCATCATTTTCAACGGATTTCTTTTCAGGTTTGTGATGCATATTTTTCACGTTGCAAAGAACCATTTACAACGCAGGGGTATTTTTTATAAGATGCATTTAAAATACATCATTAAAAACACCACTGAAGGACGCTGCTATGCTCGACGCTCAAACCATCGCCACAGTTAAAGCCACTATTCCCCTGCTGGTCGAAACCGGCCCGAAACTCACCGCCCATTTCTACGATCGTATGTTTACGCATAACCCGGAGTTGAAAGAGATTTTCAACATGAGCAACCAGCGTAACGGCGATCAGCGCGAAGCCCTGTTCAACGC
Source organism: Enterobacter sp. RCC_40 (assembly GCF_041360735.1). NCBI lineage: Bacteria > Pseudomonadati > Pseudomonadota > Gammaproteobacteria > Enterobacterales > Enterobacteriaceae > Enterobacter > Enterobacter sp. RCC_40. The sequence goes on along the minus strand of NZ_JBFUPR010000008.1, from coordinate 39,632 downwards.
CATCGCAGCCTACGCCAGTAATATCGAAAATCTGGCGGCGTTGCTGCCTGCCGTGGAAAAAATTGCGCAGAAGCACACCAGCTTCCAGATCAAACCGGAGCAGTACAACATCGTCGGCGGCCATCTGCTGGCCACACTGGATGAGATGTTTAGCCCGGGTCAGGAGGTGCTGGACGCGTGGGGAAAAGCCTACGGCTTGCTGGCAAACGTGTTCATTAACCGTGAAGCACAGATCTACAGCGAAAACGCCAGTAAGACAGGCGGCTGGGAAGGTACCCGCGCTTTCCGCATCGTCGAGAAAACGCCGCGCAGCCAGCTCATCACCAGTTTTGAGTTCGAGCCGGTGGATGGCAAGCCGGTCGCTGATTATCAGCCGGGGCAGTATCTGGGCGTGTGGCTGAAGCCTGAAGGTTTCCCGCACCAGGAGATTCGCCAGTACTCCCTAACCCGCAAACCAGACGGTAAACGTTATCGCATTGCCGTAAAACGCGAAGATGGTGGCCAGGTATCAAACTGGCTGCATAACGAGGCTAACGTGGGTGATGTGGTTCATCTGGCCGCGCCTGCGGGCGACTTCTTTATGACGGTTGAGGCGAATACGCCGGTTACCCTGATCTCAGCCGGGGTGGGTCAGACGCCAATGCTGGCGATGCTCGATACCCTCGCTAAATCAAACCACAGCGCGCAGGTTAACTGGTTCCACGCCGCCGAGAACGGTGAAGTGCACGCGTTTGCCGATGAAGTGAATGCGCTGGCTTCCGGTCTGCCATGCTTTACCGCCCATACCTGGTATCGTCTGCCGACGGATGCCGACCGTGCAGCCGCACGCTTTGACAGCGAAGGTCTGATGAATTTGAGTCAGCACGAGGGGGCATTCAGCGCGCCGGAGATGCAGTTTTATGTCTGCGGACCGGTAGCGTTTATGCAGTATGCCGCGAAGCAGCTGGTGGAGTTGGGTGTGAATAAAGACAACATTCATTACGAATGTTTCGGGCCGCATAAAGTACTGTAATCGCCCGATGGCGCTACACTTTCCCGGCCGGTGAGGTTTTGCAGGCCGGGTAAGCATAGCGCCACCCGGCTGAATCAGGAATCAGGTACTGACGATTAAATCGCGGCGTCGTCTTCTTCACCGGTACGGATACGGATCACGCGTGCCACATCAAAGACGAAGATTTTACCGTCGCCAATTTTGCCGGTCTGCGCCGTACGGATAATGGTATCCACACAGGTATCCACAATATCGTCGCTCACCACGATTTCAATTTTCACTTTTGGCAGAAAGTCCACCATGTACTCTGCGCCACGGTAAAGTTCGGTGTGGCCCTTCTGGCGACCAAAACCTTTCACTTCCGTCACTGTCATCCCGGTGATGCCCACTTCCGCCAGCGCTTCACGCACATCATCCAGTTTGAAAGGTTTAATAATCGCATCAATCTTTTTCATGGTGGGTCCTTAAACTCTTGCCTGTAAGCTGCTTCGTAATCGGTTGCTCACAGTATCATACTCATTCAGATTTTGCGGTACTACTCTTTAAAATCGTTTGCTTCCAGCTCATGGCGGGAGAGCAGCTTGTAGAACTCAGTACGGTTGCGCCCGGCCATACGCGCCGCATGGGTTACGTTGCCTTTGGTTATCTGCAGGAGCTTGCGCAGATAGTTCAGTTCGAACTGATTACGCGCTTCTGCAAACGTCGGCAGCGCGGTGTTTTCCCCTTCCAGCGCCTGCTCCACCAGCGCGTCGCTAATGACGGGTGAGGAGGTCAGCGCCACGCACTGTTCAATAACGTTCACCAGCTGACGCACGTTGCCCGGCCAGCTTGCAGCCATCAGCCGTTTCATCGCATCGGTGGAAAACGCCCGTACAAAAGGCTTATGCCGATCGGCCGCCTGGCGCAAAAGATGGTTTGCCAGCAGCGGAATATCTTCCGCCCGCTCGGCCAGTGCCGGAATTTTCAGGTTCACCACGTTCAGACGGTAGTAGAGATCTTCACGAAACTCGTTGCGCGCCATGACTTTTGGTAAATCGCGGTGCGTGGCCGAAATGATACGCACGTTAATATCGATATCGCGGTTACTGCCGAGGGGGCGCACTTTTCGCTCCTGCAAAACACGCAGCAATTTGACCTGCAGCGGTGCCGGCATATCGCCAATCTCGTCCAGGAAAAGTGTGCCGCCTTCTGCCGCCTGGAAAAGCCCTTCCCGGCTGCTCACCGCCCCGGTGAACGCCCCGCGGGCATGACCAAACAGTTCAGACTCAAGCAGTTGTTCAGGGAGCGCACCACAGTTAATCGCGATAAAGGCGTTTTTGCTGCGCGGGCTGGCGTTATGGATAGCCTGGGCAAGGATCTCTTTCCCGGTACCGCTCTGGCCATTAATCAGCACGCTAACGTCTGACTGCGCCACCATCCGGGCCTGTTCGAGCAGACGCAGCATAATCGGGCTGCGGGTGACGATAGACTCCCGCCACGCTTCATCATTCGACGGAGCCGCGTGCTCAAGCGCGCTGTCGATAGCCTTATAGAGGGCATCTTTATCTACCGGCTTGGTCAGGAAGCTGAATACCCCCTGCTGCGTCGCGGCAACGGCATCCGGAATCGATCCGTGCGCCGTCAGGATGATCACCGGCATGCCAGGCTGCTGCTTCTGGATCTCCGCGAACAGCTGCAGGCCATCCATTTCATCCATTCGCAGGTCGCTAATCACCAGATCAACCTTCTCGCGGCTCAGGACTTTCAGCCCCTCCTGCCCGCTTTCCGCCGTCACCACGCTGTAGCCTTCACTGACCAGACGCATCCCCAGCAGCTTTAACAGCCCCGGATCGTCATCCACCAGTAAGAGATGGGCAGGTTTTCGGCTTGTCATGGCTTCACATCCTCTTGTTTCTGCGCATCACCGTCTGGCGTCGCGGCTGACCCTTTTGGCGCGTCAGGCAGATAATTTCCGGCCGGTTTACGCGTCGAGAGCTGTCTTTCGATGTCGGTCAGGTTTTCAAGCTTGCGCGTTGTGGTATCCAGTTGAGCACGCAAGTGCTGCTCCTGCTGGCGCAGCGTATCAAGCTCGCTGTCGGTGGATTGCTGTAATTTGCTGTAGCGAAAACGCTCTTCAGACAACTGCAGTTGCAACGCCTGACCATCACGCCAGAGCTGATACACCGGGCGCACCTGCGCCGGAAGATTTCCGACAAACGTGTCCAGCCGCGTGACGTTGGTGCGACGCTCAACGGGGGTGATTTTCGCATCCGCGAGTAAAATTCCACGCTTGAACGCGTCCTGCCAGGTATCGTCACTGAGCATCGCCGCTTGCGAGCGCGCCTCAACCGGCGCCAGACGCTGGGCGCAATCTATTCCACGTAGCCAGAACAGCGGATTGCTCTCGACGTCATGCCCCGACAGATTCCAGATGTCGTCACAGCGGGTCGACAGGAAATCTGCCAGCTGATTATCTGGCCATTTATCTTGTTGTTTATCGCTAATCGCACTTTGCGGCACATGGGAAACACAGCCCGCCAGAAATAAACAGGGCAGGCTCAGGCGAAACATATTGCTGGAAAACACCGCGCGCACGGCGCGGGAAAAGACGTGTGACATACTCACCAGGCATAGATTCATTTCATTGATTTTTCCGGCTCAGGGGCAGTTCAATACGGAAGCAAACATCTGACCGTTCGTCCGTGGCAATTTTCAGCTCACCCTGCATGCGTCGTATGCAGTCCCGGGCAATACTCAGGCCCAGCCCACTTCCTTTTACCGCCCCTTTCCGCTGATGACTTCCCTGGAAAAAGGGTTCAAAGATCATGGTTTTTTCGTCATCAGGGATTGGAGTGCCGGTGTTAGCGACGTCAATAAACACCCGTGAACCATTCGTATAACTTCGGATATAAATGTTACCGGATTCAGTACCATAGTGCACCGCATTGGAGTAAAGATTATCCAGAACGCTCATCAACAGCATCGGTTCCGCGAGGCAGGTTGGCTCACTGAGCTCCACCCCGGTATGCATCATTTTAGCTCTTGCTGGCAAGCTATGGGCGGAGATCACCATATCCACCAGCGGCGCAATATCGACGTTTTCCAGCACCACCGCGCCATCCGCCAGCTTGCGGTTGTAGTCCAGCAGTTGCTCAATCAGCTTTTGCAGATTGCGGCTGCTGGCATCCAGGATGTCGACAATCTCTTTTTGTTCGGGCGTAAGCGGCCCCGCCACTTCATCTGCCAGCAGTTCCGTTCCTTCGCGCATGCTGGCAAGCGGCGTTTTAAGCTCATGGGAAATATGGCGCAAGAACTGATGGCGCTGGGATTCCAGCCATGCCAGACGTTCAGAAAGCCAGATAATGCGCTGGCCAACGGAGCGCAACTCGCGCGGGCCTTTAAAGGCGACCGTATCCCCGAGAGACTTACCCTCGCCCAGGCGGTTAATCATGCGCTGGATACCCTTCACCGGGCCGATGATCATGCGGGTAAAAAGCAGAACCAGACCGAGGCTGACGAGGAACAGCACCAGCGCCTGCCAGCCAAAGAACTGGCCACGTTCCGCAATCTCCTGCTGCAGCTGTTGCCCGCGAGAGAAGATAACCGTGCGGGTAGACTGCACCATCTCGGTATTGGCATTCGCAAAGGCTTCCAGACGGGCAGCCGCTGCGGCATCCGGGCCACTGTTCTTACACTGCAGTTGCGCCAGATCGTTCAAATCCTGACGTAACGCCTGATAAAGCTTATCGTCCGGCAGCACCCCTGCATGGGCGTCCAGCATTTCACTGTAGCGTTTACGTTGATTCTGATAGACCTTTTCCAGAGTAGGATCGTCAAGCACGCAGTACTGGCGATAGCTGCGTTCCATCTCCAGCGCGGCGTTAGTCATCGCTTCACTGCGTCGGGCGTCGATCAGCGTCGTGCGGTTAGTCAGTGCCGCCTGCGCACTCAGCGCGTTGAGACTCTGCCACGCCTGCCATGCCAGGATCAGCAAAGGCAGCAGGATTAGCAGAAAGGCCATCATGACAAGCTGTCGCAGGGAACGAGGAAAAACGGGCCAGCGTTTCAACGCATTACTCTCTTTATCGGGGTTTGAGGAGAGCGTAACTGAGTCTGCCCTTCAGATACAACAAAGCCGGGTAAAAACCCGGCTTTGTCATGGAATGAGGCGGTGCCTAACTCGACGTTTCGCCCTGGCCTGATAAAGCAACGCTATGATCAGTAGTTGGACGGCAGGCACCTTTTTGTGCGTCATTCGAAGTTTATGTAGCACGTCCCGAAGGGGCTGACATAAGAAGGTGAATGAGCCACTGATTAATATTATGCAACACTCGTGCCATAATGCAAAACAATAAATTATCTTATTGATATTTATCTATTTTATGCAATTATGCCGTTAATTGCCCGCTGAATGATTTCCAGGCTAAGTGTCGCTAAAAAGCAACACCTTAACGACAACCCACCACACCCTATAGAATTCAATGAGTTAAACGTCTCCTTTTGGAGACACCACGAATAGCGGATTGTCGCGGTTTTGCGACAGGCACAAAAAAGCCCGGTGGCGTTTTCGCGCACCGGGCCTGCTGTGGAAGTAGCGGTACGCTTAACCTAGCTGTTTACGCGCATTACGGAAGATACGCATCCACGGGCTGTCCTCGCCCCAGTTTTCCGGGTGCCAGGAGTTGCTCACGGTACGGAACACACGTTCCGGGTGCGGCATCATAATGGTCGCACGACCGCTTTCGCTGGTCACCGCAGTGATACCGTTCACCGAACCGTTCGGGTTAGCCGGGTAGGATTCTGTCACCTTGCCGAAGTTATCGACAAAGCGCAGCGCCACCAGGCCTTTGCTTTCAAGCTGAGCCAGATGAGCTGCATCGCGCACTTCAACCTGGCCTTCGCCATGGGAAACGGCGATTGGCATCTGCGACCCTACCATGCCCTGCAGCAGCAGAGACGGGCTTTGGGTCACTTCCACGAGGCTGAAACGCGCTTCAAAGCGGTCAGACTGGTTACGCACAAAGCGCGGCCAGGCTTCGCTACCGGGGATCAGCTCGCGCAGGTTGGACATCATCTGGCAACCATTACATACGCCCAGCGCCAGCGTTTGCGGACGGTGGAAGAAGGTTTCAAACTCGTCGCGGACACGGCTGTTGAAGAGGATGGACTTCGCCCAACCCTCACCTGCACCCAGCACGTCGCCGTAAGAGAAACCACCGCAGGCGACCAGCGCCTGGAAATCTTCCAGACCGGTACGCCCGGCCAGCAGGTCGCTCATGTGAACGTCGATGGCATCAAAGCCCGCACGGTAGAAGGCAGCAGCCATCTCAACGTGGGAGTTGACGCCCTGCTCACGCAGTACGGCCACTTTCGGACGCGCGCCGGTCGCAATGTACGGCGCGGCGATATCTTCGTTGATGTCGAAGGAGAGCTTCACGTTCAGGCCAGGATCGTTGTCGTTAGCCTTCGCGTTGTGTTCCTGATCGGCACACTCCGGGTTGTCACGCAGGCGCTGCATCTGCCAGGTGGTTTCAGCCCACCACATACGCAGGGTAGAACGGCTCTCGCTGAACACCGCGTGGCCATCCGCTTCAATGACAAAGCGGTCGCCCTGCACGGCTTTACCCAGATAATGCACGCAGTCTGCCAGGCCGTGCTGAGCCAGTACGCTTTCAACCGCGTCACGATCTGCGGCACGCACCTGAATCACCGCGCCCAGCTCTTCGTTAAACAGCGCCGCCAGACGATCCTCGCCCAGCGTCGCGATGTTCGCTTCAACGCCGCAGTGGCCGGTGAAGGCCATCTCAGCCAGAGTAACCAGCAGGCCACCGTCGGAACGGTCGTGGTAGGCCAGCAGTTTACGCTGTGCCACCAGGGCCTGGATGGCGTCGTAGAAACCTTTTAACTGCGCCACATCACGCACATCTGCCGGCTTATCACCCAGCTGACGATAAACCTGCGCCAGCGCGGTCGCTCCCAGCGCGTTATGGCCTTTACCCAGGTCAATCAGCAGCAGGGCGTTATCTTCAGTCACCAGCTGTGGCGTCACGGTATGGCGCACGTCTTCTACGCGGGCAAACGCGGAGATGATCAGCGACAGCGGAGAGGTCATCTCGCGCTGCTCGTTACCCTCCTGCCAGCGGGTCTTCATCGACATGGAGTCTTTACCCACCGGAATGGTCAGGCCAAGTGCCGGGCAGAGCTCTTCCCCCACCGCCTTCACGGCTTCATACAGGCCCGCATCTTCGCCCGGGTGGCCCGCTGCGGCCATCCAGTTCGCGGAAAGTTTGATACGTTTAATGTCGCCAATCTGCGTTGCGGCAATGTTGGTCAGCGCTTCACCAACGGCAAGGCGAGCAGACGCGGCGAAGTCCAGCAGAGCGACCGGGGTACGTTCGCCCAGCGCCATCGCTTCACCGTAGTAGCTGTCGAGACTCGCGGTGGTGACGGCACAGTTAGCCACCGGGATCTGCCACGGGCCAACCATCTGATCGCGCGACACCATACCGGTCACGGTACGGTCGCCGATGGTGACCAGGAAGGTTTTCTCCGCCACGGCCGGCAGGTGCAGAACGCGATTGACCGCGTCAGCCACGGTAATGCCCTGACGATCCAGCGCTTTGCCAGCTGCTTTACGGGTCTCAACGTCGCGGGTCATTTTCGGCGTTTTGCCAAGCAGCACGTCCAGCGGCAGATCGATCGGCTGGTTGTCGAAATGGGTGTCGCTCAGGGACAGGTGCAGCGCTTCGGTCGCTTCACCGATGACAGCATATGGGGCACGCTCGCGGCGGCACAGCTCGTCAAACAGCGGCAGCTGATCGGCAGCGATGGCCAGAACATAACGTTCCTGGGATTCGTTACACCAGATTTCCAGCGGGCTCATGCCTGGCTCATCACTCAGGATGTCGCGCAGGTTGAAGCGACCGCCACGGCCACCGTCACTGACCAGCTCCGGCATGGCGTTGGACAGACCGCCCGCGCCTACGTCGTGAATAAAGAGGATGGGGTTGGCATCACCCAACTGCCAGCAGCGGTCAATGACCTCCTGGCAACGGCGTTCCATCTCCGGGTTATCACGCTGTACGGATGCAAAATCGAGATCCGCATCAGACTGACCGGAGGTCATAGAGGAGGCAGCCCCGCCGCCCAGGCCGATGTTCATAGCCGGGCCACCCAGGACGATCAGCTTCGCACCGACTACGATCTCGCCTTTTTGCACGTGATCGGCGCGAATGTTACCGATTCCGCCAGCCAGCATGATCGGTTTGTGATAGCCGCGCAGCTCTTCGCCGTTGTGGCTCTCCACTTTCTCTTCGTAGGTACGGAAGTAACCGTTCAGCGCAGGACGTCCAAATTCATTGTTGAACGCCGCCCCGCCCAGTGGGCCTTCGGTCATGATATCCAGCGCGGTCACAATACGTTCCGGCTTGCCGAAATCCTCTTCCCACGGCTGCTCAAAGCCCGGGATGCGCAGGTTGGAGACGGAGAAACCCACCAGACCGGCTTTTGGTTTAGCACCCCGTCCGGTTGCGCCTTCGTCGCGGATTTCCCCGCCAGACCCGGTCGCCGCACCCGGCCACGGCGAGATCGCCGTCGGGTGGTTATGCGTTTCGACTTTCATCAGGATATGCGCCGGCTCCTGATGGAAATCATAGCGCCCTGCTTCGCGATCGGCGAAGAAGCGGCCCACGTCAGAACCTTCCATCACCGCGGCGTTGTCTTTGTAGGCAGACAGCACGTGGTCAGGCGTTTTTTCCATGGTGTTTTTGATCATTTTGAACAGCGACTTCGGCTGCTCTTCACCGTCGATAATCCAGTCGGCGTTGAAAATCTTGTGACGGCAGTGCTCAGAGTTTGCCTGAGCGAACATGTAAAGTTCGATGTCGTTCGGGTTGCGGTTCAGCTTAACAAACGCATCCTGCAGGTAGTCAATTTCGTCTTCTGCCAGTGCCAGACCGAGACGCAGGTTGGCGTCAATCAGCGCCTGACGGCCCTGCCCCAGCAAATCGACGCTCTGTACCGGCGCAGGCTGATGGTGGGAGAAGAGTTTCTGCGCATCGTCCAGAGAGGCAAAGACACTCTCCATCATGCGATCGTGCAGCTCAGCGGCAACGGTTTGCCACTGCGCATCGGTCAGGGTAGACGCTTCAACGTAGTACGCCACGCCGCGCTCCAGACGGTTAATCTGGTTCAGACCACAGTTGTGGGCGATGTCGGTGGCTTTGGAAGACCAGGGGGAGATGGTGCCTGGACGAGGCGTCGCAAGGATCAGTTTGCCGGTTGGCGTATGGCTGCTCAGGCTTGGACCATATTTGAGCAGGCGTTCCAGCTGTACTCGCTCCTCTGCATTCAGGGGTGCATTCAGGTCAGCAAAATGGACATACTCAGCGTAAATATTGCTTACCGGAAGGTCGGCTGCCTGAAAACGTGCCAGCAGTTTATTGATACGGAAGGCAGACAGTGCAGGCGAACCACGCAGAATTTCCATCATAAGTCTCTCGTCTTCGAAGCGCCGGGGCGCTTACAGTGTGCGCAAGGGGGGAAAACGGGCGTCATTATAGAGAATCCTGAGCGTCGACGAAACCGTTTGCGTCGAAATAAAATCAACGTTTACGTTTAACAATAGATGTGACCTCTCTCTCTAATTTGTTGCCAAGTGGCGTAACTTTACGCAAAATGCCGCTCATTCAATGGCAAACCTTATTCTTAACATGGCTACAGCATACTGAGGCACCCGGCGTCGCAGAGAATTAACTAATTGAAAAAATTAAAGATTAATTATCTGCTCATCGGCATTGTAACGTTGCTGCTGGCAGTGGCCCTCTGGCCTTCCATCCCCTGGTTCGGTAAAGCCGAAAACCGTATCGCCGCCATACAGGAGCGGGGGGAATTGCGCGTCAGTACCCTTAACTCGCCGCTGATTTACAGCGACATTAACGGCAAAACGATTGGCCTGGATTATGAACTGGCGCAACAGTTTGCCGACTATCTTGGCGTGAAGCTTAAAATTACCGTCCGTCAGAATATCAGCCAGCTGTTTGATGACCTGGATAACAACGATGCCGATATCCTTGCGGCCGGGCTGGTGTACAACAGCGAGCGCAGCAAGAACTATCAGCCAGGCCCAACCTACTACTCCGTTTCGCAACAGCTGGTCTACCGGGTCGGGAGCCTGCGCCCGCGAACGCTGGCCGCGATTAATGCACAACAGCTGACCATCGCCCCGGGTCACGTCGTGATTGACGATCTGCGTGAGCTCAAGGAGAAGAAATTCCCGGACCTGAGCTGGACCGTTGATCCTAAGCTCGGTACGACTGAGCTGCTGGACCAGGTAAAAGATAAAAAACTGCCCTACACCATCGCTGATTCGGTCGCGATCAGCCTTTTCCAGCGTGTACATCCCGAAATCGCGGTGGCGCTGGACGTGACAGACGAACAGCCGGTGACCTGGTTTAGCCAGCTTGATGACGATCAGACCCTCTCTGCGGCGATGCTCGATTTCTTCAACACCATCAATGAAGACGGTACGCTGGCGCGTCTGGAAGAGAAATACCTCGGCCACGGTGACGATTTTGATTACGTCGACACCCGAAGCTTCTTGCGCGCAGTCGATAGCGTGCTGCCAGACCTGCAGCCGTTATTTGAGAAGTATGCCCAGGAGATCGACTGGCGATTACTGGCAGCGATCTCTTATCAGGAATCCCACTGGGATACTCAGGCCACCTCGCCCACTGGCGTTCGCGGCTTAATGATGCTCACTAAAAATACCGCTCAGAGCCTTGGGCTGACCGACCGTACCGATGCAGAACAGAGCATCAGCGGCGGCGCACGGTATCTGCAGGATATGATGGGCAAAGTGCCGGAGACGGTGCCTGAAGAGGAACGGATCTGGTTTGCGCTGGCAGCCTACAACATGGGTTACGCGCACATGCTTGACGCGCGCGCGCTGACGGCGAAAACGAAAGGTAACCCGGACAGCTGGTCAGACGTAAAACAGCGCCTGCCTCTGCTGAGCCAGAAGCCGTGGTACAACAAGCTGACCTACGGTTACGCGCGCGGGCATGAAGCCTACGCCTACGTGGAAAATATCCGTAAATATCAGATTAGCCTGGTGGGTTATCTGCTGGAGAAGGAAAAAGAGGCGGCAGAAGCAAATCAGCTGGCCCGGAGTTATCCGGTGGTGGCACCGGACGAACTTACTCGCCCGACAACTTCAATTCTGCCTTTTGTTGCTTTTTCTGCTGACGGCGCATTCGAAAGAAATCACTTAATAGCCCCGCACACTCTGGTGCAAGTACCCCACCGATAGTCTGCACCTGGTGGTTCATTCCCGGGTGTCCCAGTACGTCCATCAGCGAACCGGCCGCTCCGGTTTTTTCATCCCGCGCGCCAAAGACCAGCGTGCCGATACGGCTATGCACCATCGCGCCGGAACACATAACGCACGGCTCAAGCGTGACATACAGCGTGGTATCAAGCAGACGATAGTTTTGCAGCACCATTCCGCCCTGACGAAGGGCCATGATTTCAGCGTGCGCAGTCGGATCGTGACGGCCAATCGGGCGGTTCCACCCTTCCCCTATCACCTGGTTATTGTGGACAAGCACAGCACCCACGGGCACTTCCCCCTCGTCCCAGGCGCGCTGGGCAAGCGTAAGCGCATGGCGCATCCAGTATTCATGATCGCGTTCAGGGTTGCACAACGGTTGATACTCCAGTCTAAAAGCGGGCGGCATTATACACACCCGCTAAAGATAAGACTATTCGAGTTGCTGAAGTTCGCCTGCGGGCGTGACGCGCCAGCGATGCTGGCAAAAATAGAGCAGCGGGTTGTCCTGCTTGCTGTCGCTGTAGCCGCTGTAAAGACGCAGTGGCGTACCGATTCGCTTCTCCAGTTGCACCACCTTTTCATGTCCCAGGCAGCGCATGGTCAGTACCCATCCACCGTAGCCGCGGGTAATTTGCGTGGCGATAAGATTCACCCGCGGCAGCCACGGGGTATCATAATAGACCTGTTCCACCAGCGCTTGCGGGGATCCGGTAATCAACCAGATGTCGGCATCGTTCGCGTCGAGATAGCTGGTGAGCCTTGCCTGAACAACCGGAAACGCGGTCACATGCCCGCGAAACCAGTGCACAAAATCCTGCTGATGCTGTTTAAGCCGCGCTTCGCTGCGTCCAAAGGTACAGCCCCAGAGCAACAGGCTCATTGGCCAGCGCGCTGCCCGACCTTTTAGCAACAGCGCAATGCCAATAACGGGTAAGAGTGGTAATACGAGCAGCGCATTCAAAGGCTGACGCCGCAGCAGGTAGCGCATAAACGTACCAAACATATCCTGCTGATGCAGCGTACCGTCCAGGTCGAAAAAAACAACGCGACGCTCGTGATTTGCCAAACCTTACTCCTCTGGATCGTTGAATCCTAACAGCCAGGTAAACAGGAACCCGGCGATCACCGCTACCAGATAGCCTAACAGATAGAGCATAACTTTTCCGGTCACGATGGTGAGCGCCAGCGGCAGCCCGGAGATCCCAAAGGTGATCACCGTTGCCACTTTCCAGTAGCTGATCAGCGCTCCGCCTACCGCCCCTCCCAGGCAGGCACCGAGGAACGGTTTCCCCAGCGGCAGCGTGACGCCGAAAATCAGCGGCTCGCCAATTCCGAGTAATCCGACCGGCAGCGCACCTTTGATCACTTTTTTCAGCCGCGCGTTGCGGGTTTTCATCAGTACGGCAATCGCCGCCCCGACCTGCCCCACGCCAGCCATCGACAGGATGGGCAGCAGCGCGTTGTAACCGTGCGCCTGCACCAGCTCGACGTGGATCGGCACCAGCCCCTGATGCAGACCGGTCAGTACCAGCGGCAAGAAGGTGCCTGACAGCACGGCACCCACTAACAGACCGCCGCGATCGATAGCCAGCGATGCGCCATGGGCGATGGCCTCAGAGATCCAGCCTCCCAGCGGTTGCAACGCCACAATAGCCACGCTGCCGGTGATCAACGTCGTTAACAGTGGATTGAGGATCAGCTCAATTGATCCAGGCAGGAGGGTGCGCAGTTTCTTCTCGATCCAGCACATCAGGATGACCACCAGCAGCACGGCAATCACCCCGCCGCGGCCAGGCTGGAGCGCCTCACCAAACAGGGTTATCTGCGCCAGTTGTGGGCTGGACAGAATACCTGCCATCACCCCGCCCATGGCCAGCGAGCCGCCAAAGACCTTCGCGGTGTTGACCCCCACCAGAATGTTCATAATGGCAAACACGGCGCTGCCGAAAATCCCGAGAATGCCTAATAAATTAGGATACTGGGTCGCGAAGTCCCCTACGATATCCGGACGCTTAAGAATATTGATGATCCCGGTGATTAAGCCAGAGGCAATAAACGCCGGGATCAGCGGAATAAAGACGTTGGCCAGTTGTCGCAGCGCATCGCTCATGGGGGCTTTGTATCGGGCCTTTGCCTGCACCTTCGTACGTTCGACGTCATCGATCGCCACGCTTTCGCCGCCGACCATCAGCGCACGCATGGCATCCACAACCTGCGCCGCCTTTCCCGGCCCGACAATCAGCTGGTGCTGTTGCCCCTGTTTAACGTAACCACTCACGCCGGAAAGCTGCTTCAGACGCGGCACATCAAGCTGCTCGTCGTTATGCACCTCGACGCGCACGCGCGTCATGCAGTTTTCCAGACGCTGAATATTTTTTTCCCCACCGATCCCCTGCAGGATATCGCTGGCGAGCGCTGCTGTTTTGTCCATACACGCCTCTGTTAGTTTTCTAATGCCGCCCGTAAGAACCCGTTATGGGCATTGAGCCTTGCTCTGGCGGCCGCAGCGTCCAGTCCGCTCAGGATCATCAGAATGGCCGGTTTAACATCGTGATCGGTCTGTTTCAGTACCGCTTCCGCCTCTTCGCGGCTTGCTCCCGTCGCCTCCATGACCATACGGCAGGCTCTGTCCACCAGCTTGACGTTGGTCGCTTGCATATCCACCATCAGGTTCTGATAAACCTTGCCAAACTTCACCATCGCGCCAGTGGAGATCATGTTGAGCACCAGCTTTTGCGCGGTGCCGGATTTCAGACGCGTAGAGCCGGTTAACGCTTCCGGGCCGACAACCGGAGAGATAGCGATAGCAGCGACCTGCGCAATCGGCGAGCCAGGATTACAGGAAATCGCCACCGTGGTGCAGCCCGTCTTGTTGGCATACTCCAGACCGCCGATAACGTACGGCGTACGCCCGGAGGCCGCCAGCCCAACAACCAGATCCTGAGCGGTCAGATTTAGCCCCTTCAGGTCATCCTCGCCGAGCTGTTTGTTGTCTTCCGCTCCTTCCACGGCTTTCAGCAGCGCGCCAGGGCCGCCAGCAATCAACCCGACCACCAGACCGTGCGGCACACCAAACGTTGGCGGGCATTCAGAGGCATCCAGCACACCAAGACGCCCGCTGGTTCCGGCGCCCATGTAGATAATGCGACCACCGGCCTTCAGTGCTTCCGCCGCCGCATCGACGGCTTTCGCCACCTCCGGTAATGTTTCTTTCACTGCCTGCGCGACCAGCGTATCCTGTTGATTAAAACGGTTAACCAGCTCCAGGGTGCTGAGCGCATCCAGATCCATGGTTTGTGGGTTACGCGTTTCAGAAACAAGTGAGCCAAGATTCATCTTTTGTACCTCAAGAATTTTTAATTCATAATAATCTCACTATAATGGAATATAAAATTCATTCAGGCGAGCAAAATTCGTATTTGCGCAGACAATCACAATTTCGCCAGGAGAACCTATGAACTGTTTAATTCGCATTCGCCAGCGCTATGCAGGCTTTGCTCAAAGCGATAAAAAGCTGGCGGATTTTCTGCTCTCTCAACCCGACCATGCCCGCCATCTCAGCTCGCAGCAGCTGGCGAGTGAGGCCGGAGTGAGTCAGTCGAGCGTGGTGAAATTTGCCCAGAAGATTGGCTTTAAAGGCTTCCCGGCTCTCAAGCTGGCGATTAGCGAAGCGCTGGTGAGTAACCCCAATCCGCAGTCGATGCCGGTGCATAATCAGATTCGTGGCGATGACCCGATGCGTCTGGTGGGAGAGAAGCTCATCAAAGAGAATGTCGCGGCCATGCATGCCACCCTTGATGTGAATACCGAAGAAAAATTACTGGAAAGCGTGGCGATGCTGCGTGCAGCGCGACGTATTATTTTGACCGGGATAGGCGCGTCCGGACTGGTGGCACGTAACTTTGGCTGGAAGCTGACAAAAATAGGTTACAACGCCATTGTCGAGCAGGATATGCACGCCCTGCTGGCGACCGTGCAGGCGATGGATGCTAACGATCTGCTGCTGGCGATCTCCTATTCCGGCGAACGCCGCGAGATCAATATGGCTACCGATGAAGCCTTACGCGTAGGCGGTAAGATTCTGGCCATCACCGGGTTTACTCCCAACGCGCTGCAGCAGCGGGCTACGCGCTGTTTATATACTATCGCGGAAGAGCAGGCCACGCGCAGCGCGGCGATCTCCTCGACAAGTGCGCAAATGATGTTGACCGACCTGCTGTTTATGGCCCTGGTGCAACAGGATCTGGAGCACGCGCCAGAGCGTATCCGGCACAGTGAAGAGCTGGTAAAAAAACTGGTTTGAACAGGTAATGAGCGTATAATGCCCGCCCTGTTTGTGTTGTTTCTGAGAATTTCCTGATGGCGCTGTTAATCACCAAAAAATGCATCAATTGCGATATGTGCGAACCGGAATGCCCGAACCAGGCGATTTCGATGGGCGAGAGCATTTATGAGATTAACAGCGACCGCTGCACTGAATGCATCGGCCACTACGAAACGCCGACCTGTCAGAAAGTGTGCCCAATCCCCAATACCATCCTGAAGGATCCGGCACACGTCGAGAGCGAAGAGCAGCTTTGGGATAAGTTTGTCCTGCTGCATCACGCGGACAAACTTTAACTTTCGATAATCACCGTCGCGCAGGCGTAGTGGCGTTCATCGGCGAGCGTCACGTGCATGTGATTTACGCCGAGTTTCTCTGCCAGCGTTTGCGCCTCACCCCATAAACGCAGGCGCGGTTTACCCAGCTCATCGTTAAACACTTCAAACTGATTAAACGCCAGACCGTTACGAATACCGGTGCCGAAGGCTTTGGCTGCCGCCTCTTTGACGGCAAAGCGCTTGGCCAGAAAACGTACCGGCTGCTGATGCGTCTCCCAGATGGCCCATTCGTTATCGCTCAACACGCGTCGTGCCAGGCGATCGCCGCTACGGGCGATCACCGCTTCAATGCGGGCTATTTCAACGATATCGGTGCCTAAGCCCAGAATAGCCATTACTGACGCGCTTCCAGCATCAGGCGTTTCATTTCTGAGACCGCCTCTTTCAGGCCACTCATTACCGCACGGCCAATAATAGCGTGGCCGATATTCAGCTCATGCATTTCTGGCAGGGCTGCAATAGCCTTGACGTTATGGTAGGTCAGGCCATGCCCGGCGTTAACTTTCAGACCCAGGCTCGCGGCATAGGTGGCCGCATTGGCGATACGCTCCAGCTCTTTGGCCTGCGTAGTTTCGTCTTTCGCATCAGCGTAACAGCCGGTATGAATTTCAATATAGGGCGCGCCCACTTCGGCAGCCGCTTTGATCTGTGCTACATCGGCGTCGATGAACAGAGAGACCAGGATACCTGCCTCAGCCAGACGCTTGCAGGCATCACGCATTTTGTCGCGTTGACCCGCCACGTCCAGGCCCCCCTCGGTGGTCACTTCCTGACGTTTTTCCGGTACCAGGCAGCAGAAATGCGGCTTCGTCTCGCAGGCAATCGTCAGCATCTCTTCCGTGACCGCCATCTCCAGGTTCATGCGGGTGTCCAGCGTCTGACGCAGAATACGCACATCGCGGTCGGTAATATGACGGCGGTCTTCACGCAGGTGAACGGTAATGCCATCGGCGCCAGCCTGCTCAGCGATGAACGCCGCCTGAACCGGATCGGGATAAGCCGTGCCGCGTGCATTACGCAGCGTGGCGATGTGATCAATGTTGACGCCTAACAGTAATTCAGCCATGACAATCCTCGGTATTTTAGTTCGTGTCCCTGCCTCCCTCTCCCTCAGTGAGAGGGCTGGAGCGAGGGTCTGATACGTTAACGTTTCGGCATAAACTGCCTGAACAATTCGCGGCTCTTTAAGGGCTTGCCGCCAAGATACGGCTTGAGCGCAATCCGGGTAAAGCGTTTTGCTGCGCGAAGGGTATCCTGATCGGGAAACTCACGCGCATACAGCGCTCTAAGCTGTCGCCCGGTAAAGGTGCTGTTATCTATCACGACGCTGGCGATAAAGCCTTTTTCTTCACGGTAGCGATAGGTCATCGCATCCTCTACCTCGTCTCCGCTCCCTGCACAATGCAAAAAATCGACCCCATAGCCCAGGTGTCCAAGCAGCGCCAGCTCAAAACGACGCAGGGCAGGTTCGGGCGTACCGGTAGCGCCGGCCAGCGCCTGGATACAGTGCAGGTAATCAAAGAAAAGTTCAGAGAAGCGAGTCTCATGCTCCAGAACACGTGAGATGAGTTCGTTGACATAGAGACCGCTGTACAGCGTGATACCAGAAAGGGGGAGCGCCAGAGAGACGGCTTCGGCACTGCGCAGGGTTTTGACTTCCCCACGCCCGCCGAAGCGTACCAGCAGCGGAGTGAAAGGCTGTAAGGCGCCCTTCAGGCCGGAGCGTTTGGAACGTGCGCCTTTAGCAACAAGGCGCACACGGCCCGACTCTTCCGTGAAAACGTCCAGCATAAGGCTGGTCTCGCTCCACGGACGGCTATGGAGGACAAAGGCACGCTGCCATCCATCCACGATGTTCAGTCTTAGACGTCGTCGCCGTAACCGAGGCTGCGCAATGCACGCTCATCATCGGCCCAGCCTGATTTCACCTTCACCCACAGTTCAAGGTGAACCGGGGCTTCAAACATGTCCTGCATGTCTCTGCGCGCTTCAATGCCGATGGTTTTGATCTTGGCACCTTTGTTGCCGATCACCATCTTCTTCTGCCCTTCGCGCTCAACGAGGATCAGGCCGTTGATGTCATAGCCGCCGCGTTCGTTGGTCTGAAAACGTTCAATCTCAACCGTTACGGAGTACGGCAGTTCCGCGCCAAGGAAACGCATCAGTTTTTCACGGATGATCTCAGAGGCCATAAAGCGCTGAGAACGATCGGTGATGTAATCTTCCGGGAAGTGATGAATCGCTTCCGGCAGATGTTTGCGCACGATGCCTGCGATAGTATCGACGTTCAGACCGGTCTCGGCAGACAGCGGGACGATATCAAGGAAGTTCATCTGGCTTCCCAGCCACTGCAGGTGCGGCAGCAGATCGGCTTTTTCCTGCACGTTGTCCACTTTGTTGACCGCAAGGATCACCGGCGTTTTACCGTCGCGCAGTTTGTTCAGCACCATTTCGTCGTCAGGCGTCCAGCGGGTGCCTTCCACCACGAAAATCACCAGCTCTACGTCGCCAATCGAGCTGCTCGCCGCCTTGTTCATCAGGCGGTTGATGGCGCGCTTCTCTTCCATGTGCAGGCCCGGGGTATCAACGTAGATCGCCTGATAGGCGCCTTCCGTGTGGATACCGACGATGCGGTGACGCGTGGTCTGCGCCTTACGGGAAGTAATGGAAATTTTCTGCCCAAGCAGATTATTCAACAGGGTAGATTTGCCAACGTTCGGACGTCCGACGATGGCAATAAACCCGCAATATGTTTTTTCTTCGCTCATTCCAGCTCCAGCATTTTTAACGCCTGTTCGGCGGCAGCCTGTTCAGCCTTACGACGGCTAGAACCTGTGCCGACCACCGGTTCACTCAGGCCACTGACCTGGCAATGGATGGTAAATTCCTGATCGTGCGCTTCACCCCGCACCTGCACCACCAGATAGGATGGCAGCGGGAGGTGGCGACCCTGCAAATATTCCTGCAGACGCGTTTTCGGATCTTTTTGTTTATCGCCCGGACTGATTTCGTCCAGACGGGTTTGATACCAGTTAAGGATCAGCTTTTCTACGGTCTGAATATCGCTGTCCAGGAACACACCACCAATTAATGCTTCGACCGTGTCGGCAAGAATAGATTCACGACGGAAGCCGCCGCTTTTCAGTTCACCCGGCCCAAGTCGCAGACATTCGCCCAGTTCAAATTCACGAGCGATTTCCGCCAGGGTATTACCCCGAACCAGCGTCGCGCGCATGCGGCTCATATCACCTTCGTCCACACGTGGGAAACGATGATAAAGCGCATTCGCGATCACGAAACTTAAAATAGAGTCACCCAGGAACTCGAGGCGCTCATTATGCTTGCTGCTGGCACTGCGGTGGGTTAATGCCTGTTGCAACAACTCCTGATGATGAAAAGTGTAGCCCAGCTTCCGTTGAAGCCGATTAATTACGATGGGGTTCATGCGATACCAGTAAATGAATGCGTCAAAAATGCAGCACACGAAACCGACCTGAGAAGACCAACGCGGTTTCGTGTGCCGTGGCACCCTTGCAGGGCCAACCTTAAACTTCGGGGGAATATTCTATACACAACGACAGGGGATGTCGTTAGTCCAAAGAGATTTATCGCTGAAATAATTCACGTAGCCGCTAATTAACGCGGCTACGCGTTCATTTAATGAGAATTAATGGATCCCGCCGATACGATTCAGGCGAACGCCGGTCGGCCATTCGCCTTCCTGCTTCTCAAAACTCATCCAGATAGCGGTCGCTTTACCTACCAGATTCGCTTCCGGCACAAAGCCCCAGTAACGGCTGTCCGCGGAATTATCGCGGTTATCACCCATCATGAAGTAGTGTCCCGGTGGTACGATCCAACTGGCCAGCTGTTGGCCCGGCTGCCGGTAGTACATCCCCACTTGATCCTGCGCGATTGGCACGGTGAGGATACGGTGGGTCACATCACCCAGCGTCTCTTTACGTTCAACCAGGCGAATACCGTCCTCTTTGGTCTCGCCTTTGGGCACCTGGAAGAAACCGCTGGTCGCTTCACCGCCGTTACGGCGAGCAAAGGTCTGCACAAAATCACTTGGCTCAACGTTTGAGTAAGTGATTGGCAGCGCGTTTTCACACGCGGTACCGGAGCTGCAGCTAGGCTGAACGGTAACTTCTTTCGCCACCGGATCGTAGGTGACTTTATCACCCGGCAGACCCACTGCACGCTTGATGTAATCCAGACGCGGATCTTCCGGGTATTTAAACACCACGATGTCGCCACGTTTCGGATGACCGGTTTCGATCAGCGTTTTCTGGTAGATCGGATCTTTAATCCCGTAGGCAAACTTCTCAACCAGAATAAAATCGCCAATCAGCAGCGTTGGCATCATTGAACCAGACGGGATCTGGAACGGCTCGTAAATAAACGAGCGGACAACCAGCACAATCGCCAGCACCGGAAATACCGATGCCCCGGTTTCCAGCCAGCCCGGTTTCGGGCCGACTTTCTTCAGGGTTTTCGCGTCCAGCCCATCGCCAGTGGCTGCCTGTGCGGCAGCCTGACGTTCATGGCGTTTTGGGGCGAAAATAAACTTATCCAGACACCACAACAAACCTGTCACCAGGGTAGCAATGACCAGAATCAGGGCAAACATGTTCGCCATGCCAACTCCTTAGGGTTATTTGCCGTCTTTACCAACATGAAGGATGGCAAGGAATGCTTCCTGCGGCAGTTCGACGTTACCGACCTGCTTCATACGCTTCTTACCTTCTTTCTGTTTCTGCAGCAGCTTTTTCTTACGGCTGACGTCACCGCCGTAGCATTTCGCCAGAACGTTTTTACGCAGCTGTTTCACAGTAGAACGGGCAATAATGTGGTTACCGATGGCGGCCTGAATCGCGATATCAAACTGCTGACGCGGGATCAGCTCTTTCATCTTCTCAACCAGCTCACGGCCACGGTATGGCGCATTGTCGTTGTGAGTGATCAGTGCCAGCGCATCCACACGCTCGCCGTTAATCAGCACGTCCACACGCACCATGTTAGACGCCTGGAAGCGTTTGAAGTTGTAATCCAGTGACGCATAGCCACGAGAGGTAGACTTCAGACGATCGAAGAAGTCGAGGACCACTTCCGCCATAGGGATTTCGTACGTCAGCGCAACCTGATTACCGTGGTAAACCATGTTGGTCTGTACGCCACGCTTCTCAATACACAGCGTAATAACGTTACCCAGGAACTCCTGCGGCAGCAGCATATGACACTCTGCAATGGGCTCGCGCAGTTCTTCGATATTGTTCAGCGGCGGCAGCTTGGACGGGCTATCGACGTAGACGATCTCTTTGTTGGTGGTCTGCACTTCGTACACAACGGTCGGTGCAGTGGTGATCAGATCCAGATCGTATTCACGCTCCAGACGCTCCTGGATGATCTCCATGTGCAGCAGACCAAGGAAGCCGCAGCGGAAGCCGAAGCCCAGCGCCGTAGAGCTTTCTGGTTCATAGAACAGGGAAGCATCGTTGAGGCTCAGCTTGCCGAGCGCATCACGGAAGTTTTCATAGTCGTCAGAGCTGACCGGGAACAGACCCGCGTAAACCTGCGGTTTAACCTTTTTAAAGCCTGGCAGCGCTTTGTCTGCCGGGTTACGTGCACCGGTCAGGGTATCGCCCACTGGCGCGCCGAGGATGTCTTTAATGGCGCAGACCAGCCAGCCTACTTCGCCACATTTCAGCTCGGTACGGTCAACCTGTTTTGGCGTGAAGATACCCAGACGGTCAGCGTTGTAAACCTGGCCAGTACTCATTACCTTGATTTTGTCGCCTTTACGCATGGTGCCGTTTTTAATACGCACCAGTGAGACAACGCCCAGGTAGTTATCAAACCAGGAGTCGATGATCAGCGCCTGCAGCGGGGCATCCGGGTCACCTTCTGGTGCCGGGATATCACGCACCAGGCGTTCCAGCACGTCGGTCACGCCCACGCCTGTTTTAGCGGAGCAGCGCACCGCATCGGTCGCGTCGATGCCGACAATATCTTCAATCTCTTCCGCTACGCGCTCAGGATCGGCAGCTGGCAGGTCAATTTTGTTCAGAACCGGCACAACCTCGAGATCCATTTCCATCGCGGTGTAGCAGTTTGCCAGAGTCTGGGCTTCAACGCCCTGCCCGGCATCCACAACCAGCAGCGCGCCTTCACAGGCCGCCAGCGAGCGTGAAACTTCATAGGAGAAGTCAACGTGGCCTGGGGTGTCGATAAAGTTCAGCTGGTAGATTTCGCCATCAGCCGCTTTGTAATCAAGCGTAACGCTCTGCGCTTTGATGGTGATACCGCGTTCGCGTTCCAGGTCCATGGAGTCCAGAACCTGGGCTTCCATTTCACGATCAGACAGGCCACCGCAAATCTGGATAATACGGTCAGACAGCGTCGACTTACCGTGGTCAATGTGAGCAATGATCGAAAAGTTACGTATGTTCTTCATATAGTTAAATAATTATGCCTTACGAATTCCTGGAGGCCGCTGTTCTTAGCCTGACGTTTTTCAGTGCGAAAACGCCGCATTCTACACTACATCCCCGTTACCTGGAAATGTACTTAGCGCCAGGTATAGCGTGAAGAAATGACGTTTTCTGTTTTAGGACGTAAAAAAGGACAAAGCCCGATGGATCACCGGGCCTCAGAAGAGAGCGTCTCAACACGAAGCTGGTCGGGTGCCAGCCCAACGCTGAGAATAACAGGCTGCCACTCTTCGCGTGCGGCAAGCTTCGGGGAGAGAGCTTTGGCCAGCCAGAATCCCCCTACGCCGCCCAATGCCGCACCACACATGGCGGCCACATCGGTACCAAACAGCATCTGGAATACGCCGCCCATAACAAACAGCCCCACCAGCGGAGAGAGATAAACCAGCATGGCGGACGTGAGCAAGCTACCTTCTGCAATTCCCAGCTCCACCTTTTGCCCCACCATCAGCGGCCGATCGCTTGGCACGGAAATGGTATGCGAGGTTTGCGGCCCGAGCTTATTCAGCACGCGGCTACCGCAACCGGCTCTGGAAGCACAGCTATTGCATGAGGCCTTAACATCACAGCTCACCAGCGCAATGCCATTCTGCCACGATACGACCGTAGCCCACTCTTTAATCATTGTGCAGTCCTGAATTTAATGCTGTCGGAAATACGCTTCGCCGTTTGTGGCGGTAATTCACCCACAATGGTGATCTCTGCGTTATCGCGAACCGTGGTGCTGACCGTCCTGCGTCCGGTACGAAGCATTTGTTCAGAACTGTTTGCCGATGCGCGGTTAATGTTCACCGAGAAACTGAACAAACCATCGGAATAAAGACGCGATTCAACCGGTGTTTCAATGGTTGGCAGTTGTCGACGGCTGCTGGAGACTTCGCTAAACCCTTGCGGGATCCAGGAAGGAACCCAGTTGAAGTTGACGGAATCACCCGCCGGTACCGAAAGCAGCGGCGGCAGGCTGGCTTTCGCCAGATTCTGCATACTATTACCCACCTGATTGTTCACGCTAAAGGAGATAACGCGGAACTGCTCCAGCGTTTCACCATCACGGTCAAGCAGGTCTACACGCATTGGCAGCTTGGTTTCGGCGTCAATCCAGACGATATAGCTGTAGCGCGTTCCGTCACGGGCAACAACGCGGATTACTTCGCACAGTCTGTCCGCAATGCGCGTACGCCCTACCGAAATGAAATCATAGTAAGGCGCAAGACGTTTGAAGTCGGTGTAGATAAGCGATGGCAGAGAATCGACGATATAATCGCCATTCAGCGTGAAAGGCTCCAGACCGGGTTCGAAATAACTGATTTCGTTACCACGCTGGACAACTTCCCGACGCGGGCCATCCATCTGTAAAAGCTGGGCGAGCGGCTGGTTATCAAGACGGGCATGGCG
The DNA here is from genome assembly GCF_041360735.1 of Enterobacter sp. RCC_40. Classification (NCBI taxonomy): domain Bacteria; kingdom Pseudomonadati; phylum Pseudomonadota; class Gammaproteobacteria; order Enterobacterales; family Enterobacteriaceae; genus Enterobacter; species Enterobacter sp. RCC_40. The sequence continues at coordinate 15,781 of NZ_JBFUPR010000008.1, read as the reverse complement.
GTATCGTAACGACTCGACGCCCTGCTTATTGATACTGATAAATGCCAACTCGTAATTGAGTGACTGGCTGGCCAGATTCATTTGCTGCAACAACGCCCCGGATGAAACATCAGCCGAGGCGTTGGCAGAGAAGAACAGGCTACCCGCCATCAGAGACATGGCGAACCAAAGTTGCTTCATTACTGCGATTGCGTTCCTAAAGTTTGGTTTCCGGGCACCTGCACAGCCGCTTGCTGGGTTTGTGCCTGCTCAAACTGAAGCTGTTCAGAGTGCAGACGACGCTGCAACTCGTAATCCTGCAACATCGCATTGATGCGACGGCGTTGCTCCTGAACCTGCTGTTGCTGACCGCCGCTGGCGGATGCATCAGCCGGAACACCCAAACTTACCGGGCTGGCTTTGCCCATCATCGGCAGTGTGTTGAACACTGGCGCTTCTGGCTGCTGATTAGTTTCAGACTGAGTATTATAGTGCTGGACGCCAACGATAACTGCAAGCGATACGCATGCAGCCACACCCATTTGGGTGAGCTGGCTGGCCCACGGACGCACCTTGTGCCAGAACGGCATTTTCTGCCACTGGTGAGGCGCAGGTTGAGCTTCAGGAATCAGCGGAGTGGTCTGACGGACAGGCTCATTTTCAATGGCCGCCATCACGCGAGCTGAGATATCGAAATGGAGAACCTCGCCGGTGTCACCGCGAAGGGTGTCACGGATGAGATGGTAACTCTCCCAGGTCTCTTGCATTTCGGGAGAATGAGACAGCTCGTTGAGCAGCTCACTATCCAGCGTTTCACCATCCATTAAAGCGGAAAGTTTTTCTTTCTGCATGCCTAATACCTTTTCCAGTATCCCGCTATCGTCAACGCCTGATAAGCGGTTGAACTTTATTATCAATTGCTTCTCGCGCACGGAAAATACGTGAACGTACCGTGCCGACCGGACAATCCATGATGGCGGCTATCTCTTCATAGCTCAGACCATCCAACTCCCGTAACGTAATTGCCATGCGTAAATCTTCCGGGAGCGACTCGATCGTGCGAAAAACGATTTGTCTCAGTTCTTCTGACAACATTAAGTTCTCAGGGTTCGAAATTTCTTTCAGCGCACCGCCACTTTCGAAGTTTTCGGCGTCGATTGCGTCCACATCACTTGAAGGCGGACGGCGGCCCTGAGCGACCAGATAATTCTTTGCCGTATTGACCGCAATACGGTACAGCCAGGTATAAAAAGCACTATCTCCCCGGAATGAATCCAGCGCGCGATAGGCCTTAATAAAAGACTCTTGTACTACATCAGGCACATCGCCTGACGGTACATAGCGGGAAACCAGGCTCGCCACCTTATGCTGGTAGCGTACCACCAGTAAGTTAAAGGCTTTCTGATCTCCCTTCTGGACCCGTTCAACCAGGACCTGGTCCGTTAACTGCTCGCTCATCCGAGGTAATGTCTCCCCAAACCTAAATTCCACGCGTTATCGAAACGCCACTCTTAAAAAACCGCACTTTGAGCAAGCACCGAATTAGAGTGTCTGATCTTCAATAAGTTCCGTAACGCCTTTGTTTTTGTTCATCGCGCCGCAGACTGTTCATTTTCTCTCATTATAAGTCTGTTCACGATACGCACCACTTTATGACAAGAAACATCTCTTTTCCCGCCAGAAGAGTAACGCAACCCAGTCTTTATTTCACCACAAAATCTGACGCTAACGATCTGCTTCGCAAAATATTTTCTTTCTTTTACGTGGTTTTAATCCTCCGCCTCGAGTTTAGCGGTTACAACTCACATCAAAAAAAACGTGCGATATCTCGCATTCGGATGCTATTCTGACCAAACACTGTTTAGTAAATTAAACAAAATCATGAACACAACACCTGAACTGCATTGTGATGTACTGATCATCGGTAGCGGCGCTGCCGGTCTCTCCCTGGCACTGCGTCTGGCCGAACATCAGAGCGTTATCGTTCTGAGCAAAGGGCCGATAAGTGAAGGTTCTACGTTTTATGCCCAGGGCGGTATTGCCGCCGTGTTTGATGAGACAGACAGCATTGCGTCGCATGTCGACGATACGCTGATTGCCGGGGCCGGGATCGTGGATGCACATGCCGCAGAGTTTGTGGCCAGTAATGCCCGTCATTGCGTGCAGTGGTTGATCGATCAGGGCGTATTATTTGATACACAGGTGCAGCCAAACGGTGAAGAGAGTTACCACCTGACCCGCGAAGGCGGGCATAGCCACCGCCGTATCCTGCATGCCGCAGACGCTACCGGTAAAGAAGTCGAAACCACACTGGTCAGCAAAGCCCTCAGCCATCCTAACATTCAGGTCCTTGAGCGCAGCAATGCCGTTGACCTGATTATTTCCGACAAGATTGGCCTTCCGGGTACGCGTCGTGTCGTGGGCGCCTGGGTCTGGAATCGCAATAAAGAGAAGGTTGAGACCTGTCAGGCGAAGGCCGTGGTGCTGGCGACTGGCGGTGCATCCAAAGTGTATCAGTATACCACCAACCCCGATATTGCCTCCGGAGACGGGATCGCCATGGCCTGGCGCGCCGGTTGTCGCGTGGCAAACCTTGAATTCAACCAGTTTCACCCGACCGCCCTGTTCCATCCTCAGGCGCGTAATTTCCTGTTGACGGAAGCCCTGCGCGGTGAAGGCGCATACCTGAAACGTCCTGACGGCTCCCGCTTTATGCCGGACTTTGACCCCAGGGGCGAGCTGGCACCGCGCGATATCGTTGCCCGCGCCATCGACCATGAAATGAAGCGTCTTGGCGTGGACTGCATGTATCTGGACATCAGCCATAAGCCGGCAGAGTTTATCCGCCAGCATTTCCCGATGATCTACGAAAAGCTGCTGGGTCTGGGGATTGATTTAACCCGCGATTCGGTGCCCATCGTGCCTGCCGCCCACTATACCTGCGGGGGCGTAATGGTTGACGAGCACGGTCGCACCGATGTGGATGGCCTGTATGCTATCGGTGAAGTAAGTTATACCGGGCTTCATGGCGCGAACCGGATGGCGTCGAACTCATTGCTGGAGTGTCTGGTTTACGGCTGGTCTGCCGCGGAAGATATCACGAAGCGCATGCCTTACGCCCGTCAGACTGAAAACCTGCCTGCCTGGGATGAAAGCCGCGTGGAGAACCCGGATGAGCTGGTCGTTATTCAGCATAACTGGCACGAACTGCGGCTGTTTATGTGGGACTACGTCGGGATTGTGCGGACCACGAAACGTCTTGAACGCGCATTACGCCGTATCACGATGCTGCAGCAGGAAATCGATGAATATTATGCCAATTTCCGCGTATCCAATAATCTGCTGGAGCTGCGCAATCTGGTTCAGGTTGCCGAATTGATTGTTCGCTGCGCGATGATGCGCAAAGAGAGCCGCGGTTTGCACTATACCCTCGACTACCCCGATCAACTGGCCGAGTCCGGCCCGTCGATCCTCTCCCCGCAGGTTCACATAAACAGATAAAACGCCTGGGTCAGAGCGGTGTAATCTTCGGAATAACGCTGGTCTGGCCCACGGATCACCATTCGGTCGTTAAAGCATTCACCTTCTTTGGGTGAGAGCGCCAGCAGCACACGGTGCGGCAATCGCCCTTCGGTATCTGCAATATCGGTGCGTAAACGTAATTTCCAGCCAATCTCTTGCGCTATGCCAATAAACGCATTGCCGGTGCTTTCTGGCAGAACCACGCAGAAAAACCCCTCTTCTGAAATAAGCTCTGCGGCACTGATCAGCAGCGCCTTATGGTCGAGGGAGCCGGTATAACGGGCCTGTTCACGCTCAGGCGTTCCGCACTCAACACCGGGCGCGTAGTAGGGAGGATTACTGACAATCAGGTCGTAACGCGCGGTTTGCTCCGGCGTCCAGTCGAGCACATCTGCACATTCAACGTTAATCCGGGCGGCCCACGGAGATTCAGCCGTATTTTCACTCGCCTGCTCTGCCGCCTGCGCATCCAGCTCCACCGCATCTATGGTGACATGCGCTTCGGTACGTTGCGCCAGCATCAGCGCCAACAGCCCGCTGCCCGTCCCAATATCCAGAATACGCTTTACACCTGCGACAGGTGCCCAGGCACCCAGTAAAATACCGTCTGTACCGACTTTCATGGCACAGCGATCGTGAGCGACAAAAAATTGTTTAAACGTAAAACCATCGCGGCGCAACTGCGCTTTGAGTTGAGACATGTCAGGGCAACCTTCTAAGTGAAACTGGAGTAGCATAGGGGAAAGCGAAGTGGCCGCAAAGCGATATCCATACAAACAGATGAAGATTACAGCCGTAACGTCTATAATCAGCGCCCCACACAGAGGTAGAACATGACTGTAACGACTTTTTCCGAACTTGAACTCGATGAAAGCCTGCTCAATGCACTTGAGAGCAAAGGCTTTACACGCCCGACCGCCATTCAGGCAGCGGCCATTCCGCCTGCGCTTGAGGGCCGCGATGTGCTCGGTTCTGCGCCAACCGGCACGGGGAAGACAGCGGCTTACTTGCTGCCTGTGTTGCAGCATCTGCTCGATTTTCCACGTAAAAAATCAGGCCCGCCGCGTATTTTGATCCTGACGCCGACGCGCGAGCTGGCGATGCAGGTTGCCGATCACGCCCGCGAGCTGGCGGCCAATACCCATCTGGATATCGCCACGATCACTGGCGGCGTTGCGTATATGAACCACGCCGAAGTGTTCAGCGAAAATCAGGACATCGTCGTTGCGACGACCGGTCGCCTGCTGCAGTACATTAAAGAAGAGAACTTCGACTGCCGCGCGGTAGAAACACTGATTCTGGATGAAGCTGACCGCATGCTGGACATGGGCTTCGCGCAGGATATCGAACATATCGCGGGTGAGACACGCTGGCGTAACCAGACGATGCTGTTCTCTGCCACCCTTGAAGGGGACGCGATCAAAGACTTCGCAGAGCGCCTGCTGGAAGATCCGGTGGAAGTTTCCGCGACGCCGTCCACGCGCGAGCGCAAGAAGATCCACCAGTGGTATTACCGTGCAGATAACCTTGAACACAAGGTTGAGTTACTTAAGCACCTGCTGAAGCAGGACGATGCCACCCGTACCATCGTCTTTGTGCGTAAGCGCGAGCGTGTGCATGAACTGGCTGAAATGCTGCGTAATGCCGGAATCAATAACTGCTATCTCGAAGGCGAGATGGCGCAGGTTAAGCGTACCGAAGGGATTAAACGTCTGACTGATGGTCGCGTGAACGTGCTGGTCGCAACAGACGTTGCTGCACGCGGGATCGACATTCCGGACGTCAGTCACGTCATTAACTTCGATATGCCACGCAGCGGCGACACCTATCTGCACCGCATTGGCCGTACCGGCCGTGCCGGACGCAAAGGTATCGCGATCTCTCTGGTCGAAGCGCATGACTACCTGCTGCTGCAGAAAATTGGCCGCTACGTTGATGAGCCACTGAAAGCACGCGTTATTGATGAGCTTCGCCCGACCACACGTGCACCGAGTGAAAAAATGACGGGCAAACCGTCTAAAAAAGCGCTCGCAAAACGTGCTGAGAAAAAAGAGAAAGAAAAAGAGAAGCCGCGCGTGAAGCAGCGCCACCGCGATACCAAGAATATTGGTAAACGCCGTAAACCAAGCTCTGCCGCACCAGAGACGAAAACTGAAGAGTAAAAAAAAGCCGGGGAAAACCCCGGCTTTTTTATTCCACCCCCGAGACTGAAACCTTACAGGCTTTCAGTAAAGGTACGCGCAATAACGTCGCGCTGCTGTTCCGGGGTCAGAGAGTTAAAACGTACTGCATAACCTGATACACGAATGGTCAGCTGTGGGTATTTTTCCGGGTGCTTAACCGCATCTTCCAGCGTTTCACGACGCAGCACGTTCACGTTCAGGTGCTGACCACCTTCAACGCGCACTTCCGGTTTTACTTCCATTGGGATTTCACGGTATTCGATTTCGCCCAGTTTGTTCACCGGAACGATTTCATCTTCAGCAAAACCCGCTTTCGCTACTACACAGCGCGCTTCATTTTTCTCGCTGTCCAGCAGCCAGAAAGAGTTGAGCAGGTCGTCATTTGCAGCTTTAGTAATCTGGATACCTGTAATCATGTGTTGCCTCCCTTAGGCTACATTAACTGGTGTCGGCCTCGCGCGGCCAATTGGTAAAACCATTGTTTCTTGTGTGTATATATATCACTCGCACCCCGGTCATTTATTGATTTAAATCAACAAAAACACCAACCACACAAAGAGTGTGGTTTGATTTTATTGTTCCAGATCAATTTCATTGCTTTGCCAGCTCAACTCCTTTCGCATCTATTCAAAATAAATTGAATGACTTACGGTGATTTTATGCCTGGGATTTTGCACCCCGGGTTTTAGCGGTTAAGCTAGGCGCAGAATGTGATTCGCAGGAGAGCGAGATGACGACACCGTTGACCTGGCACGATGTGCTGGCAGAAGAGAAACAGCAGCCCTATTTTATTAACACCCTCAGCACCGTTGCGGCAGAGCGGCAGTCTGGCCAGACGATTTATCCGCCACAAAAAGATGTTTTCAACGCGTTTCGCTATACCGAACTCAGCGATGTGAAAGTGGTTATCCTCGGCCAGGATCCTTACCACGGACCGGGACAGGCTCACGGGCTTGCTTTCTCTGTACGTCCTGGGGTTGCTATCCCCCCTTCGCTTCTGAACATGTACAAAGAACTCGAAAAGACCGTGCCCGGCTTTACCCGGCCCACGCATGGTTATCTGGAAAGCTGGGCGCGCCAGGGCGTGCTGTTACTGAATACGGTACTCACCGTACGTGCCGGTCAGGCACATTCTCACGCCAGCCTGGGCTGGGAAACCTTTACCGATAAAGTCATCAGCCTTATCAACGAGCATCGTGAAGGGGTGGTGTTTTTACTGTGGGGTTCCCACGCGCAGAAGAAAGGGGCGATTATCGACAGGCAGCGTCATCATGTCCTGAAGGCACCGCATCCGTCACCGCTGTCAGCGCATCGTGGTTTCTTTGGTTGTAATCATTTTGTTCTGGCGAACGAGTGGCTGGAAAAACGTGGCGAAACGCCAATTGACTGGATGCCAGTGTTACCGGCTGAGAGTGAGTAACGCAGCGGATGTGCCCGTTTTTAGCGGGCACACCCGACGCACAGTATTATGCTTTATTCTGACGCCACCATTCCGCCAGCAGTACGCCAGTCGCAACGGAAACGTTCAGACTTTCAACATTGCCTGTACCGTCGATAGAGACGCTCAGATCCGCGCTGGAAAGCGCAGCATCGGACAGGCCATCACGCTCCTGACCCAGCACCAGCACCATTTTACGCGGCAGTGTCGCTTTAAACAGCGGCGTAGCGGCATGGCTGGAGGTCGTGACGATGGCATATCCCGCATTACGGAACTGCTCAATGGCATCCAGAACGCTGTCGCCGGTGATCGGCTGAACATGCTCTGCCCCGCCCTCTGCGGTACGGATCGCGGCACCCGATTCCAGCAGCGCGGCATCCTGTAACAGCACGCCTTTCACGCCAAAGTGCGCGCAGCTACGCATCATTGCACCCAGATTATGTGGGTTGCCCACATCTTCAAGTGCCAGCACGCAGTCATCGGCTTCCGCCTGGCTAACCCACTGCTGTACGGTAGTCCCGTTACGTTTTTTGATCAGGAAGCACACGCCACCGTGGTGTTCAGTGCCTGATGCTTTCGTCAGCTCAGCGTCATCCACCACATGGTAGGCTTTACGGTTTGCCGCCATCCAGCGCAGCGCTTCTTTAAAGCGTGGGGTTACACTCTGGATAAACCATGCGCGAACGATGCACTCAGGACGGCTCTGGAACAGCGCCTGGCAGGCGTTCTCGCCATAGACTCGGGTCTCTTCTGCACGCTGACGGCGCAGCACTTCCGGGTCAATAAAGCTTTTCCCGCTGATACCGCCGTGATCGGCTTTTTCAGGCGCCTCATCACCAGGGGCGCGAGAAACGGTACGCCAGGGGGATGAACCCTCGCGCGAGAAATCATCGCGTTTGCGATCGTCACGCTTGCGGTCATCACGTTTGCGGTCATCACCGCGGTTATTTCTGTCATCGCGGGCGGGGCGACGGCCACCGTCTGCACGAGAAGACGCCGGACGCCCGCCACCTTTTCCGGTACGCGGATTTTGGGTGCGTTTATCAGAGTCATCATCACTGCGGACATACATCACTTTGACCTTGCCGCTTTTGTTTTTCATTTCGTCGTTCATGCTTTTCTCCACCAGCGCTGCGCGAAGCGCGCAGATTACCCGATGTGCAAGCTCATAGCCATAAATTCGTACAAAAGCCTGTGACTATTGTTCTCATTGAATAAAACGCATTGTCGTTTCAAACAGGCTGAATGATAATATGTAACATATTAGAAACATTATCGGCATTCTGCCGCTGTCCCACGGCTCTATCAGAGGTTAGTTATGAATACCGTATGTGCCAACTGTCAGGCTCTTAATCGCATTCCGGACGATCGGATTGAAGATGGTGCGAAATGCGGGCGTTGTGGCCATGAACTGTTTGATGGCGATGTTATCAACGCTACGGGTGCTACGCTGGACAAACTCCTCAAGGACGATCTTCCGGTGGTTGTCGATTTTTGGGCACCGTGGTGTGGTCCGTGCCGTAGCTTCGCGCCTGTCTTCGAAGATGTTGCCGAAGAACGCAGCGGCAAAATGCGTTTTGTTAAGGTCAATACCGAAGCAGAACGTGAGCTGAGCGCACGCTTTCGCATTCGCAGCATCCCAACCATCATGATTTTCAAAAATGGTGAAGTGATCGACATGCTTAACGGTGCCGTTCCTAAAGCACCGTTTGATAGCTGGTTAAACGAATCGCTGTAACATTAACGGGGCGCATCTTGTGCCCCGTTCCTTCCTCTGCGAAAATAGGGTTTTTCCTGCACTTCGCCCATGACTGATAACGCTGTTCTTCAACTGCGCGCCGCACGCCTGGCCCGCGCGACTCGCCCTTTTCTTGCCCGCGGCAATCGTGTTCGCCGCTGTCAGCGTTGTCTGCTGCCGCTTAAAGTTTGTCTGTGCGAGACCCTTGCGCCGAGCACGGCGAAGAGTCGTTTTTGCCTGGTCATGTTCGATACCGAACCAATGAAACCCAGCAATACCGGACGCCTTATTGCCGACATTCTGCCGGATACCGCGGCATTTCAGTGGTCACGCACGGAACCGCCTCAAGCCCTGCTCGACTTAGTAGCAAACCCGGACTATCAGCCAATGGTCGTATTTCCGGCCTCGTATGCTGGCGAAGATCGCCAGGTGCTTTCGGCACCGCCATCAGGTAAACCGCCGCTGTTTATTATGCTGGACGGAACCTGGACCGAAGCGCGAAAAATGTTCCGCAAAAGTCCTTATCTCGATTCATTGCCGGTGATTTCGGTCGACCTTTCCCGCGTCTCGGCCTACCGCCTGCGAGAAGCGCATGCTGACGGGCAGTACTGTACCGCTGAAGTGGCGATTGCCCTTCTGGATTTAGCGGGAGATACCGTCGCGGCAGGTGCGCTGGGGAGCCATTTCTCCCGCTTTCGTGAACGTTACCTGGCAGGAAAAACCGTTCATAAGGGCAGCGTCACAGCAACGGAGACAGAAAACGTTTAAAATCATCAGGTCGCTTGCATTCACAGGAGGCCTGCATGAGCCAGCGAGGGTTAGAAGCGCTACTTCGTCCTAAATCCATTGCCGTTATCGGTGCATCAATGAAACCGGATCGCGCAGGCTATCTGATGATGTGTAACCTGCTGGCTGGCGGATTTAATGGCCCCGTCATGCCTGTGACGCCTGCCTATAAGGCTGTTCAGGGGGTGCTGGCATGGCCGGACGTGCAGAGCCTGCCTTTCATACCGGACCTTGCCATCCTGTGTACAAATGCGAAACGTAATCCAGCCCTGCTGGAGTCGCTCGGCAGGAAAGGATGTAAAACCTGCATTATTCTCTCGTCTCCGCCCGAACAGCAGCCGGAGCTTCTGGCATGCGCCAGTCGCTACCAGATGCGCATTCTTGGGCCAAACAGTCTGGGCCTGCTCGCCCCGTGGCAGGGGCTGAATGCCAGCTTCTCCCCGGTCCCTATCCGCAAAGGCAAACTCGCTTTTATTTCGCAATCGGCTGCGGTATCGAACACGATCCTCGACTGGGCGCAACAGCGTGAGATGGGTTTTTCCTACTTCATTGCTCTGGGTGACAGCCTGGACATCGACGTTGATGAACTGCTCGATTTTCTGGCTCGCGACAGCAAAACCAGCGCCATTCTTCTTTATCTTGAGCACCTGAGCGACGCCCGTCGTTTTGTGTCAGCTTCCCGTAGCGCGTCCCGTAACAAACCGATTCTGGTGATTAAAAGCGGGCGTAGCCCCGCCGCCCAGCGTCTGCTGCAGTCGCATTCCGGCATGGATCCCGCCTGGGATGCCGCGATTCAACGCGCGGGTTTGCTGCGGGTTCAGGATACACACGAGCTTTTTTCCGCCGTCGAGACGTTAAGCCATATGCGTCCATTACGCGGTGAGAAGTTAATGATTGTCAGTAATGGCGCGGCTCCTGCCGCACTTGCACTGGATGAACTGTGGCTGCGCAATGGCAAGCTGGCCACCCTGGGTGAGGAGACGCTTCAACGCCTGAAAGAAGCGCTGCCGGCAAGCGTTAGCCCGGGCAATCCCCTCGATTTGCGCGATGACGCCAGTAGCGATCACTATATCAGGGCGATCTCCCTTTTACTGGATAGCCAGGATTTCGACGCGCTGATGATTATTCACTCCCCCAGCGCGGTCGCGCCCGGGAGTGAAAGCGCGCGCGCACTGATTGACGCCGTCCGGAACCATCCTCGTGGTAAATATGTCACTCTGCTGACCAACTGGTGCGGTGAGTTCTCTTCCCAGGAGGCACGACGCCTGTTCAGTGAAGCCGGTCTGCCCACCTACCGCACTCCGGAAGGCACGATTACGGCGTTTATGCATATGGTGGAGTATCGCCGCAACCAGAAGCAGCTCCGTGAAACCCCGGCTTTACCGGGTAACCTGACGGCGAACACCGCCGATGTTCATCGGCTTTTACAGCAGGCTATCGAAGAGGGAGCCACCTCGCTTGATACGCACGAAGTGCAGCCGATTCTGGGCAGTTACGGGATGCAAACCCTGCCCACCTGGATTGCCGGCGACAGCGCCGAAGCCGTGCATATTGCCGAACAAATTGGCTATCCCGTTGCCCTCAAGCTTCGCTCACCGGATATCCCGCATAAGTCTGATGTCCAGGGGGTGATGTTATACCTGCGGACTGCGACCGAGGTACAGCAAGCCGCTGATGCCATATTCGACCGGGTCAAAATGGCCTGGCCTCAGGCGCGGATCCACGGGCTGCTGGTGCAAAGCATGGCTAATCGCGCGGGCGCTCAGGAGCTGCGCGTGGTGGTTGAATACGATCCTGTCTTTGGCCCGCTTATCATGCTGGGGGAAGGCGGCGTCGAGTGGCGTCCTGAGGAGCAGGCGGTCGTGGCTTTGCCACCACTGAACATGAACCTGGCGCGCTATCTGATCATTCAGGCCATCAAAAGCAAAAAAATCCGGGGCCGAAGCGCGCTGCGCCCTCTTGATATTGCCGGGTTGAGTCAGTTCCTGGTGCAGGTGTCTAACCTGATTGTTGATTGCGCGGAGATCCAGCGGCTGGACATCCACCCGCTGCTCGCCTCCGGCAGTGAGTTTACGGCCCTGGACGTCACGCTGGATATCGCGCCTTTCGAGGGTGACAGAGAGAGCCGCCTTGCGATCCGCCCGTATCCTCTGCAGCTGGAGGAGTGGGTGGAGATGAAAAACGGAGAGCGCGCGTTATTCCGCCCTATCCTGCCGGAAGATGAACCGCAGCTGCGCACGTTCATCTCTCAGGTAACGAAAGAGGATCTTTACTATCGCTATTTTAGCGAAATCAACGAATTTACCCACGATGATTTAGCCAATATGACCCAGATCGACTACGATCGAGAAATGGCATTTGTCGCCGTTCGTCGTTCCGATAAGGGCGATGAGATCCTCGGCGTTACGCGTGCTATTTCCGACCCGGATAATGTTGATGCGGAGTTTGCTGTGCTGGTGCGCTCCGATCTGAAAGGGTTGGGTCTGGGGCGACGGCTGCTGGAAAAACTCATCAGTTATACGCGAGATCACGGATTGTTACGCCTCAATGGCATTACTATGCCTAACAATCGCGGTATGGTGACCCTGGCGCGAAAACTTGGATTTGACGTTGATATTCAGCTGGACGAAGGTATTGTGGCCTTATCCCTGAGCCTGATATCAGCGGATAAAGCCGAGTAAGCTACTGGAAATGTTACCCACTTTGGACGGGACTGGTGGTATCATTGTCCGCTTATGTTGTTTGCATGGTACAGACAACCCTTCAATGAACAGAGAAGAAACGCACTGTGATGTTGTCAAAATTTAAGCGTAATAAACATCAACAACACCTTGCTCAACTACCGAAGATTTCTCAGTCAGTTGATGATGTAGAGTTCTTTTACGCTCCCGCCCATTTTCGGGAGACGCTTCTGGAAAAGATTGCCGGCGCTACGCGTCGCATTTGCATTGTGGCCCTGTATCTTGAACAAGATGAAGGTGGGCGCGCGATCTTAAATGCGCTCTATGAAGCCAAGCGTCAACGTCCGGAACTGGATGTTCGCGTGCTGGTCGACTGGCACCGCGCTCAGCGTGGCCGTATAGGCGCTGCTGCTTCAAACACCAATGCTGACTGGTATTGCCGCACGGCGCAGGAAAATCCTGGCGTCGATGTGCCCGTTTACGGCGTACCTGTAAATACCCGGGAAGCGCTCGGCGTCCTTCATTTCAAAGGGTTCATCATTGATGACAGCGTGCTGTACAGCGGCGCGAGCCTGAATGATGTTTACCTCCATCAGCTCGATAAATATCGATATGACCGTTACCATCTGGTTCGTAATCCGCAGATGGCGGATATCATGTTTAACTGGGTTGATAAGAACTTAGTACAGGGTCGCGGCGTAAATCGTCTTGACGATCCACACCGTCCTAAAAGCCCGGAAATTAAAAATGATATCCGCGCGTTCCGCCAGGAACTGCGTGATGCGGTCTACCATTTCCAGGGCGATGCCAATAACGAAGAGCTGTCCGTTACACCGCTGGTGGGGTTAGGCAAATCAAGCCTGCTGAACAAAACGATTTTCCACCTGATGCCGTGTGCGGAGCAGAAACTCATCATCTGCACCCCTTACTTCAACCTTCCCGCCGTGCTGGTGCGTAATATCATTCAGCTGCTGCGTGATGGTAAAAAAGTTGAAATTATCGTCGGTGACAAAACGGCTAACGACTTCTTTATTCCTGAAGATCAACCGTTCAAGATTATCGGTGCCCTCCCTTATCTCTATGAGATTAACCTGCGCCGTTTCCTGAGCCGTTTACAGTATTACGTTAACACTGACCAGCTGGTCGTGCGTCTGTGGAAAGATGAAGACAACAGTTATCATCTGAAAGGAATGTGGGTCGACGATGAATGGATGCTGCTTACGGGCAATAACCTGAACCCTCGCGCCTGGCGTCTGGATCTCGAAAATGCCATCCTGATCCATGACCCGAAACATGAGTTAGCGACCAGTCGTGAACGTGAGCTCGAGATTATTCGCACGCATACCACTGTGGTTCAGCATTACCGCGAACTGCAGAGCATTGCCGATTACCCGGTGAAAGTCCGCAAGCTTATTCGTCGCCTGCGTCGAATCCGTATTGACAGACTTATCAGCCGTATTCTGTGATGTCCAGGCCCTGTCAGCGACAGGGCTTTTTTTTGGAGTCCGCTAATGCGTTTTCTTCTCTTGCTGAGTGCTCTCTTTCTCAGTGGCTGTAGCCATATGGCTAACGATAGCTGGTCCGGGCAGGATAAAGCGCAACACTTTCTCGCCTCCGCAATGTTGTCCGCTGCCGGTAATGAGTATGCACAACATCAGGGGTACAGTCGGGATCGTAGTGCGGCAATCGGCCTGATGTTCTCTGTAAGCCTTGGGGCTTCAAAAGAACTGTGGGATAGCCGCCCCGCGGGGAGCGGCTGGAGCTGGAAAGACTTTGCCTGGGACGTAGCCGGTGCCACGACCGGCTATGCCGTATGGCAGATGGCACGCTATTAGAGACGAATACCTTTACCCTTTCGATGCAACATCAGGGAGACAATAAAGGCCAGTGCCCCCATCACCGTCACGTACCAGAAGAAGGTTGTTTCCGTTCCCCATGATTTAAGCGACAGCGCGACGTACTCCGCAGAGCCACCGAACAGCGCATTGGCGACCGCATAAGAAAGCCCTACCCCCAAAGCGCGTACCTGTGCCGGGAACATCTCAGCCTTCAGGATCCCACTGATCGATGTGTAAAAACTGACAATGACCATCGCCAGCATGACCAGACCAAAGGCGGCATACGGTGAGGAAACGTGCTGAAGCGCAGTTAAAATAGGAACAGTACATAACGCGGACATGCCGCCAAAAATCAGCATTGACGTGCGACGCCCTATTTTATCGGAGAGCGCGCCAATAAGTGGCTGAATCAGCATAAAGACGAACAACGCGGCGGTCATGATAGCGCTGGCGACGTTGGCGTGCATGCCCGTGGTGTTCACCAGATATTTTTGCATGTAGGTGGTGAAGGTGTAAAAGCTGAGAGAACCGCCCGCGGTGAACCCGAGAACCATCAGGAAAGCTTTGCGGTTACGCCACAGCCCTTTAAACGATCCCGCCTCCTTCAGCGCCCGGACCTCTTTTTGCGAGGTTTCATCCAACTGACGACGCAACCAGAGTGCGACGACCGCCAGTACAGCGCCCATCGCGAAAGGAATTCGCCATCCCCACTCATGAAGCTGGCTGTCGGTAAGTACCTGCTGCAGAATAACCACCACCAGAATGGCCAGAAGCTGGCCACCAATAAGCGTGACGTACTGGAAAGAGGCGTAAAATCCTTTCCGGCCTTCAAGGGCAATTTCACTCATGTAAGTGGCGCTGGTACCGTATTCTCCTCCAACAGAAAGTCCCTGGAACAGACGAGCCAGTAGCAAAAGAGCCGGCGCCCATGTCCCGATAGCGTCATAACCGGGAAGACAGGCGATCACCAGCGAGCCAAAGCACATCATGCAGACCGAAATCAGCATGGATGCCTTACGTCCTCGACGGTCTGCGATCCGTCCAAACAACCATCCACCAATGGGGCGCATTAAGAAGCCCGCAGCAAATACGCCAGCCGTTTGCAGAAGCTGTGTGGTGGTGTTGCCGGACGGGAAGAAGATATGTGCGAAGTAAAGTGAACAGAATGAGTAGACGTAAAAGTCGAACCATTCCACCAGGTTCCCTGAAGAGGCACTGACGATTGCCCATACCCTTCTACGGGAATCACTGGCAGCCAGCGTCCCGTTCGATGTTATGCTTTCTGTCATTGTGATTATGCTCCTGCCATAAAAACGGCATGCTGAGTCCTGAGAACTCACGATCTTGTAAAGCAAATGTTATTATTTTGTTATAAATAACATTGAGAGTAAGATCACATTTTCTGTTAGCAAGGTAAGTTATAGGATAAAGACTAAGGGTCGTTGGCTGGTGTGGCGGTGTGCAGTCTGATGCCGTCTTCGACGACGGAAAAAAACAAAAGCAAAAAACCCCGCACCATACGGTACGGGGTTCTTTTAATTGATGCCTGGCAGTTCCCTACTCTCACATGGGGAGACCCCACACTACCATCGGCGCTACGGCGTTTCACTTCTGAG
>NZ_JBFUPR010000007.1:91954-197872 GCF_041360735.1 Enterobacter sp. RCC_40 | reverse complement strand
GCGGGGGCCGGATTTGAACCGACGACCTTCGGGTTATGAGCCCGACGAGCTACCAGGCTGCTCCACCCCGCGTCCGTGGAAGCGCACTATACTCGGTTAGGTTTGTGATGCAACCCCTTTTTCACATAAATCATTAACTTTGTATGTAAATTGAACGGCGTTGCGATATTTGGACTATTTTTTGCTCAGAATTTGCCAAAGGGCATGTGATTCCGTTTCTTTAGAACAGTGGGTTTGTTATCTTCATCACGCGGTAATGGGCAACTTTAAGACGAGATATAATGAAAGGACGTTGGGCGAAGTATCTAATGACAGGGGCAATGGTAGCCATTCTTGCGGCCTGCTCTTCTAAACCGACCGATCGCGGTCAACAGTATAAAGACGGGAAGCTATCCCAGCCTTTCTCTTTAGTTAATCAACCTGATGCCGTTGGCGCACCGATCAACGCCGGAGACTTTTCCGAGCAGGTTTACCAGATCCGCAACGCGTCGCCACGTCTGTATGGCTCACAGAGCAGCGTTTATAACGCGGTACAGGACTGGCTACGCGCGGGCGGTGATACGCGCAATATGCGCCAGTTTGGTATCGACGCCTGGCAGATGGAAGGGGCGGATAACTATGGTAACGTCCAGTTTACCGGTTACTACACCCCGGTTATCCAGGCGCGACACACGCGTCAGGGCGAGTTCCAGTATCCCATTTACCGAATGCCGCCTAAACGCGGTCGTCTGCCGTCCCGCGCTGAGATCTACTCCGGTGCGCTGAGCGAAAACTACGTTCTGGCCTACAGCAACTCGCTGATGGACAACTTCATCATGGATGTTCAGGGCAGCGGCTATATCGACTTTGGCGATGGCTCCCCCCTGAACTTCTTTAGTTATTCCGGTAAAAACGGTCATGCCTATCGCAGCATTGGTAAAGTGCTGATCGACAGAGGCGAAGTGAAAAAAGAAGACATGTCGATGCAGGCGATCCGCGAGTGGGGTGAAAAACACAGCGAAGCCGAAGTGCGTGAGCTGCTGGAACAGAACCCGTCGTTTGTCTTCTTTAAACCGCAAAACTTTGCGCCAGTGAAAGGGGCGAGTGCCGTTCCACTGATTGGCCGCGCCTCGGTAGCTTCGGATCGTTCTATTATTCCTGCGGGCACCACGCTGCTGGCGGAAGTGCCTCTGCTGGATAACAACGGCAAATTTAACGGTCAGTACGAGCTACGTCTGATGGTCGCGCTGGATGTCGGCGGTGCGATTAAAGGTCAGCACTTCGATATTTATCAGGGCATTGGCCCGGATGCGGGGCACCGTGCAGGCTGGTATAACCACTATGGGCGCGTATGGGTGCTCAAGGCAGCCCCTGGCAGCGGTAACGTATTCAGCGGCTGATTGTGGTATTCTGAGTCGTACTGAATTAACAGAGAAGGGTGAGGAATAACCTCACCCTTTTGACATCTGAGGTTTTATGTCTGTAGTAATCAGCGATGCCTGGCGTCAGCGTTTTGGCGGCACGGCACGTCTATATGGTGAAAAAGCCCTGCAGCTGTTTGCGGATGCGCATGTCTGCGTCGTGGGGATTGGCGGTGTTGGCTCCTGGGCGGCGGAAGCGCTGGCGAGAACCGGCATTGGCGCGATCACGCTGATTGATATGGATGACGTTTGCGTCACCAACACCAACCGTCAAATCCATGCCCTGCGCGATAACGTCGGGCTGGCGAAATCTGAGGTGATGGCGGAGCGTATTCGCCTGATTAACCCGGAATGCCGCGTGACGGTGATCGATGACTTTGTGACGGCAGATAACGTCGCCGAATACATGAGTAAAGGCTACAGCTATGTCATCGACGCTATCGACAGCGTGCGTCCAAAAGCGGCGTTGATTGCCTACTGTCGACGTTACAAGGTTCCTCTGGTTACCACCGGGGGGGCTGGCGGGCAAATCGATCCCACGCAGATTCAGGTGGCCGATTTGGCAAAGACGATTCAGGACCCGCTGGCGGCCAAGCTGCGCGAGCGCTTAAAAAGCGATTTTAACGTCGTGAAAAACAGCAAAGGCAAGCTGGGCATTGACTGCGTCTTTTCGACGGAAGCCCTGGTCTACCCGCAGGCTGACGGTTCGGTGTGTGCGATGAAAAGCACGGCGGAAGGGCCAAAAAGGATGGATTGTGCCTCAGGCTTTGGCGCGGCCACCATGGTGACCGCCTCTTTCGGCTTTGTAGCCGTCTCTCACGCCCTGAAGAAAATGATGGCGAAGGCGGAACGTCAGGCCTGAGCCTGACGCGCGGCATCCTGTACCGCCTCACTGAGTGCGACCAGGCCCTGACCGCGCGAGGCGCTGAGCTGCGCCCGTAGCCCCAGTTCATCGAACAATGCCAGCGGCGAGTGCGTCAGCAGCTCCGCCGCGCTTTTCCCTTCCACGGCGGTTAACAGTACCGCCAGCAGCCCGCGAACGATACGTCCTTCGCTGTCGCCAAAGAAATGCAGTTTTTCACCGGATACCGTGCATCCCAGCCAGACGCGGTTCTCGCAGCCGGAAATCTCTTTCGCCTGCGCTTTGCGTTCGTCTGACAGCGCCGGCAACTGCTTGCCGAGCAGGATCAGCTGGCGATATTTGTCTTCCCATTGCAATAGCGGGGCGAAAGTCTGTTTTAAGGTCTCTTCTATGATAACCGTGCCAAACGGATGTTCGGCTAACGCTGAACTCGTCATTAATCCACCAGTATTTCAAGGGCGCGGTCAACGGCATCAACCAGCGCATCCACATCGCTTTGCGTATTATACGGCGCAAACGATGCACGCAGCGTACCGCTAACACCCAGTGCGGCCAGTAATGGTTGCGCGCAGTGCTGGCCGGCACGCAGGGCAATGCCATACCCGGCAAGCAGCGTAACCATATCGCTATGATGAACGCCGGCAAAATCAAAGGCCAGCAGGCTTGAGTCCTGCACGCGGAACGATCGAAAACCCGGACGTTTCTGCAGCGCTTCTTCTGCAAGCGTCGCCAGACCCCGGCTCCAGCGTTCTGCCTGAGCGATATCCGTTTCAGCCAGCCATTCAAGCGCGGCACTCAGGCCGATGACGCCTGCGACGTTCGGCGTTCCGGCTTCCAGACGGTAAGGGACATCCTGAGTTTTAAAGCCCTCAAAGGTCACCTCGGTGATCATTTTGCCTCCCCCAAGCCACGGCGTCATTTGCGCCAGCAGGGTCGGTTTTCCGTACAGCACCCCGATCCCGGTTGGGCTATACAGCTTATGTCCTGAGAAGGCATAAAAATCAATATCCAGCTTTTGTACATCAGCGGGGAAATGCACCACGCCCTGGGCACCGTCGACCATCACCACCATGTCGTTAGCGTGGGCCACGTCGATGGCCAGAGCCAGATCCGGGCAACCCCCTGTGACGTTCGACATTTGTCCAAGTGCCAGAATGCGGCTGCGGGGGGTAATGAACTCAGATAAGCGTGCTACGTCTGGCAGAAGATCTGCACCCAGCGGCAGTTTCACAATGCGCGCGCCCGTTTGCTCAGCCACCATCAGCCATGGAACCAGGTTGGCGTGATGTTCTGCCTCGCTGACAATAATTTCATCGCCGGGCTTTAGCCGCGGGCGCGCATAGCACTGGGCCACCATGTTAATGGCTTCAGTTGTGCCTCGCGTCCAGACGATGTTTTTCCCGCTTTCGGCGTTGATCAGGCGTGCGACCTGATCGCGTGCGGCTTCATAGCGCGCGGTTAATCGCTGTGCTTCGGCAAACTGGCTACGGTGCACGTTCCCGGCGCTCAGGCTGTAGAACTGCTGCGTCGCTTCAATGACTGCCTGAGGCTTAAGGGCGGTGGCAGCGCTATCAAGGTAAATACCGGCATCGGCCAGCGCCGGGAACTGTGCGCGAAACTGCGCGGGACTGAAAGCGTTCATGGAATTCCTCATCTCAATAGTGAGATCGTCGCGCAATTTCATCGGCAGGGCAAGGAGGTTGATATCTATCAGATTTGTCTGCTAATCCTTACTTATCCTGGCGACTCTGAAAAAGCAGGTTATGCTAAATAAGGTTAGGTGAATGTTTAAGCCTGTTATAAATCGATGTTTGAATAGCATTAATTGCTAAAGGAGAATAAGCATGAAAAAGACAGCCGCCATTATCTCTGCCTGTGCGTTGACCTTTGCCCTGAGCGCCTGTTCCGGTAACAACTACGTAATGCATACTAACGATGGCCGTTCTATCGTCTCTGAAGGGAAACCGACAACCGATAACGACACCGGTATGATTTCGTATAAAGATGCGAACGGGAATAAGCAGCAGATTAATCGCACTGACGTGAAGGAAATGAAAGAAATCGAGCATTAATCGATCGCAGGCGAAAAAAAAGCACCGCAAATTGGCGGTGCTACATTAATCACTATGGACAGACAGGGTAAATGTACAGGAAGTGAAAAATTGGTAGCGTTGCTACCGTGGTCTGAATCGCAGACCAATTGCAAACACAACAACACAACATCACAACCGTAAGCCAAAAGCCCTTCAGAACACGCATTCCGAAAAAAGCTCTTCGTTCCGGCTCAGGAAGTGCCGCCACTATAGGTATTTGCTGGTAGTTCCTCAACGGACAAATTATAATGGCTCAGATAAAAAAAACTAATAGGTTAAACATTGTTTCCTGTTTGTTAAATCTCGTTAACATCTAAGCCAGATAACCATGTCGAAGCGATTGCCACCCCTAAATGCATTACGTGTTTTTGATGCAGCAGCACGTCACCTGAGTTTCACGCGCGCAGCCGATGAGCTTTTTGTGACACAGGCCGCAGTAAGTCACCAAATCAAGTCTCTGGAGGATTTCCTGGGCCTTAAGCTGTTCCGTCGGCGCAACCGTTCATTACTGTTGACCGAAGAGGGGCAGAGCTATTTTCAGGATATTAAAGAGATTTTTTCCCAGCTCACGGAAGCCACGCGCAAGCTGCAGGCCCGCAGTGCAAAAGGCGCGCTGACGGTAAGTTTATTACCCAGTTTTGCCATTCAGTGGCTGGTGCCAAGACTCACAAGCTTTAACTCAGCTTATCCGGGAATCGACGTTCGAATCCAGGCGGTGGACCGTCAGGAAGACAAGCTGGCCGATGATGTGGACGTCGCCATTTTTTATGGCCGCGGTAACTGGCCAGGCTTGCGTGTGGAAAAATTATACGCAGAATATCTGCTGCCGGTCTGTTCACCGCTGCTCTTAACGGGCGAAAAGGCGCTGAAGACCCCCGCTGACCTGGCGCGACATACGCTTTTACATGATGCTTCTCGCCGTGACTGGCAAACTTATACCCGTCAATTAGGTCTTAATCATATAAACGTGCAGCAGGGCCCCATTTTTAGCCACAGCGCAATGGTGTTACAGGCTGCCATTCACGGGCAAGGCGTGGCGTTGGCGAATAACGTCATGGCGCAGTCCGAAATTGAGGCAGGCCGTCTGGTTTGTCCATTTAATGATGTGCTGGTCAGCAAGAACGCGTTTTATCTGGTTTGTCATGACAGTCAGGCAGAACTGGGTAAAATAGCCGCTTTCCGACAGTGGATTCTGGCGAAAGCGGCGAGTGAGCAAGAAAAATTCCGCTTCAGGTATGAACAGTAACTTTTGTGTGCCGGGCACGCATCACTTTAGGATTTAAACATGACCAGCCGATTCATGCTGATTTTTGCCGCGGTGAGTGGCTTTATTTTTGTTGCACTGGGCGCCTTTGGCGCACATGTATTAAGCAAGTCGTTGGGGGCGGTAGAAATGGGCTGGATCCAGACCGGCCTTGAATACCAGGCATTCCACACGCTGGCGATTTTTGGGCTGGCGGTGGCAATGCAGCGCCGCATCAGCATCTGGTTTTACTGGAGCAGCGTATTCCTGGCGTTAGGCACCGTGTTGTTCAGCGGTAGTCTGTACTGCCTGGCGCTTTCGCATTTACGCCTGTGGGCGTTTGTTACACCTGTCGGCGGCGTCAGCTTCCTGGCAGGTTGGGTATTAATGTTTATCGGAGCTATCCGTCTGAAACGCAAGGGCGTTGTTCATGAATAAGGTTGTTTTATATTGTCGCCCGGGGTTTGAGAAAGAGTGCGCCGCGGAAATTACTGATAAAGCGGCGAAGCGCGAAGTCTTTGGCTTTGCACGCGTTAAAGATAATGCCGGCTACGTCGTATTCGAGTGCTATCAGCCTGAGGATGCGGATAAACTCGCGCGTGAGTTGCCGTTCAGCTCACTGATCTTCGCTCGCCAGATGTTTGTCGCCGGTGAACTGTTAAAAGATCTTCCGCCGGAAGACCGCATCACGCCGGTTGTGGGTATGCTGCAGGGCGTCGTGGAAAAGGGTGGCGAGCTGCGTGTTGAAGTCGCGGACACCAACGAAAGCAAAGAGCTGATGAAGTTCTGCCGTAAGTTCACCGTACCGCTGCGCGCTGCACTGCGTGACGCAGGCGTGCTGACAAACTACGAAACGCCAAAACGTCCGGTGGTGCATATATTCTTTATCGCCCCCGGCTGCTGTTACACGGGTTACTCCTACACCAATAACAACTCTCCCTTCTTCATGGGCATTCCGCGGCTGAAATTCCCTTCAGATGCG
Organism: Enterobacter sp. RCC_40; assembly: GCF_041360735.1. NCBI lineage: Bacteria > Pseudomonadati > Pseudomonadota > Gammaproteobacteria > Enterobacterales > Enterobacteriaceae > Enterobacter > Enterobacter sp. RCC_40. Next base: position 191,292 of record NZ_JBFUPR010000007.1, on the reverse strand, counting down.
CCAAGCCGTTCGACCCTGAAGCTGGAAGAGGCGTTCCACGTGTTTATCCCGGCGGATGAGTGGGATGAGCGTCTGGCGAACGGCATGTACGCGGTCGATCTCGGCGCGTGTCCGGGCGGCTGGACCTATCAACTGGTGAAACGCAACATGTGGGTCTCTTCGGTTGATAACGGCCCGATGGCCCAGAGCCTGATGGATACCGGACAGGTCACCTGGCTGCGTGAAGATGGTTTCCGCTATCGTCCCACCCGCAACAACATCTCCTGGATGGTGTGCGATATGGTTGAGAAGCCAGCAAAAGTGGCCGCGCTGATGGCCTCCTGGCTGGTGAACGGCTGGTGCCGTGAGACTATCTTTAACCTCAAGCTACCGATGAAAAAGCGCTATGAGGAAGTCTCGCAAAACCTGGCCTATATCCAGGCGCAAATGGATGAGCACGGCATTAACGTGGAGATTCAGGCGCGCCAGCTGTATCACGACCGCGAAGAAGTGACGGTGCACATTCGTCGCTGGTGGGCTGCTGTTGGCGGACGTCGCGACGAGCGATAATACGCGTTACATTGCCCGGTGGCGTTTTGCTTGCCGGGCGATTCATCTGAAAACGATTTAACGTTCTAAGCGCAACTGCTGCAAGTTCCCGTCCAGCTGTAAATCCGTCTGTAACGTCGCCACATCCCGGCAGATAAAGGCCATCTCTTTATGCGCCTCCAGCTTCTTGCGCCATTTTTCCGGGACCTCGTCCAGCCTGGCGTAAATCCCTTCCAGACTCTGAAAATCCGTCAGCAGTTGGGCGGCACTCTTCGGCCCGATGCCTGCCACTCCCGGAACCTTCGAGCTGCTTATTCCGGCCAGTCCCCAGTAGTCAGGAAGTTGTTCCGGCGAGACGCCAAACTCACTGGCGATAAAAGGGGCATCAAGCCAGCGCTTCTGGAAGTAATCGCGGATGCGGACGGTGGGTGAAAGCAGCTGGCAGTAGCCTTTATCGGTTGAGACGATGGTGGCCTGATGTCCGGCGCTCGCGACCTTGACGGCTAACGTGGCGGCCAGATCATCGGCTTCATTGCCATGGGCTCCCCAGCAGGGAACGCCGCGCTGTTCAAAGGCGGCGCGAATGGCCGGCATTTCGGCATGCAGATCGTCAGGCATTGGTGCGCGCCCGGCCTTATAGTCGGGAAGGCGCTGGTGTCGCCAGCCGCTGTTACGCGCTTCGTCATCAAAAACGGCAACCACATGGGTCGGTTCGCTATGGCGGATAAGTTGCTCCAGCGCGTGCAGACACGTGTCCTTACAGGGCGTACCTTGCACCGCATGGATCCGGCGAATGAGGTTGAGCGCATCGACGATAAGCAAATGAACAGCCACAGATAATCTCCCTTCTGTTTAATGGGGGAAGGGTAACATTGTCAGCGGTGGGAAACTATGTGCGGTGGGGAAAACAGGAAGAAGCCTCGCAAAACGAGGCTTCCTGAAAGGCTTAATCGCAGGTCACGATCTTCATCGCCAGGCCGCCGCGAGATGTTTCGCGGTATTTGGCGTTCATATCTTTACCTGTTTCGTACATGGTTTCGATAACTTTATCGAGGCAAACGCGCGGTTCACTGGTCCGACGCAGCGCCATACGTGCGGCGTTGACCGCCTTCACGGAGGCGATGGCGTTACGCTCGATGCAAGGCACCTGTACCTGTCCGGCAACCGGGTCGCAGGTCAGTCCCAGGTTATGTTCCATGCCGATTTCAGCCGCAATACAGACCTGTGTCGGGCTTGCGCCCAGCAGTTCTGCCAGACCCGCCGCAGCCATGGAGCAGGCGACCCCAACTTCACCCTGACAGCCTACTTCTGCACCGGAAATGGAGGCGTTCATCTTGTACAGTGAACCAATCGCACTGGCGACCAGCAGGTAGCGTGCCAGCGAGTTCGCGTTCACTTCGCGGATAAACTTGTCGTAGTACGCCAGTACCGCCGGAACGATACCGCAGGCGCCGTTAGTCGGTGCTGTCACCACGCGGCCACCCGCAGCGTTCTCTTCGTTTACCGCCAGCGCGAACATATTGATCCAGTCAACGACCGCCATAGGGTCCGTGGTCGTTTTGTCGGTGCTCACGAGCATCCGACGCAGCGCTGCCGCACGGCGTGGTACGCGAAGCTTACCGGGCAGAACGCCTTCGGTAGTGATCCCGCGTTCGATACCGCCGCGCATGACTTCCCAGACGCTGGTGAAGTGCTGCTCCAGTTCCGCTTTGCTGTGCAGGGCCAGCTCGTTTTTCATCATCAGGCCGGAAAGGGAGAGACCCGTTTCCTGGCAGTGACGCTGAAGATCCGCCGCGGTTTTGTACGGATAAGGCACGTCAACTGAAGATGTGCTGGTTTCACCAAAGTGGTCTTCGTCGACGATAAACCCGCCGCCGATAGAGTAGTAAGTCTGGCTGTATACCGCTTTGTCGCCTGCCAGTGCGGTAATACGCATTCCGTTTTCGTGCAGTGACAGGTTGTCTGCATGGAAATTCATGCAATGATCAACCGGGAATTCCACTTCATGTTCGCCATTTGCCAGCAGCAGGCGACCGTGGGTATTGACGTCCTGGATGAAACCAGGGATCGCATCAATATCAACGGTATCCGGCAGGTTTCCTGCCAGGCCCATGATAATGGCGATATCGGTATGGTGGCCCTTACCTGTCAGGGAGAGAGAGCCGTACACATCGACAACCACGCGGGTTACGTCGTGCAAAATGCCGCGCGCAATCAAGTCATCCGTGAACTGCTTACCGGCTTTCATTGGTCCGACGGTGTGAGAGCTGGAAGGACCAATACCGATTTTGAAAATATCGAATACGCTAATCATGATGCGTCCATTGCTTTCAGTCAGAGGGGGAGGAGTGCGCCGTCCTGAGACGGCGCGGGTGATAATCAGAACATGGTGTACAGGGAGTAGAAGATTGCGGAGATAGCGATAAGCCCCATGATAACCACGAAGATATTGCTCATCTGACCGCTGTACTTGCGCATGGCAGGTACTTTCTGAATCGCGTACATCGGCATCAGGAACAGAATCATCGCGATAACCGGGCCGCCCAGGGTTTCAATCATGCCCAGGATGCTTGGGTTCAGCGTGGCAACTGCCCAGGTGGTGACCAGCATGAACAGCGCGGTCATCTTGTTCAGTTTGTTGACTTCAATGCTCTTGCCTTTACCGCGCAGAGATTTAATCACCATACCGTTGAAGCCTTCACGTGCGCCCAGGTAGTGGCCGAGGAAGGATTTGGTAATGGCGATGATCGCGATGATAGGTGCCATCCACGCGATGACCGGTGCGTTAAAGTGGTTCGCCAGGTAAGACAGAATGGTGATGTTCTGCTCTTTCGCTGCCGCCAGATCCGCCGGGGAGAGGCTCAGTACACAGCTGAAGACGAAGAACATAACGGTCAGCACCATCATGATGTGCGCACGCGCCAGGATGCTGGAGCACTTCTTCTCTGCACCGTCGCCGTACTCTTCACGCTTCGCCACGGCGAAGGAGGAGATGATCGGTGAGTGGTTAAAGGAGAATACCATCACCGGGATCGCCAGCCACAGGGTCATCAGCAGGCCGTTACCGGTCGCAGATGCGCTGCTCAGGGAGAGCGTTTCCAGCGCGGCACCGTGCCACTGTGGAATCAGATACAGCGCCAGTACCATCAGTGCAGCCACAAACGGGAACACCAGGATGCTCATCGCTTTCACGATCATCTGCTCACCGAAACGGACAATGGTCATCATGCCCACAATCAGGATCAGAGACAGAATGGCACGCGGTGGTGGCGTCATGTGCAGCTGGTGCAGCATGAAGCTTTCAACGGTGTTAGTGATTGCAACGCTGTAAACCAGCAAAATAGGGTAAATCGCGAAGAAGTAGAGCAGGGTAATCAGTTTACCTGCGCCCACGCCGAAATGTTCTTCAACGACTTCAGTAATGTCTTCGCCAGGATTTTTACCGGACAGCACGAAGCGGGTCAGGCCGCGGTGCGCAAAGTAGGTCATCGGGAAGGCAATGATAGCCATGATGATCAGCGGAATCAGACCGCCGACGCCTGCGTTAATAGGAAGGAACAATACACCAGCGCCGATAGCTGTGCCGTAAAGGCCAAGCATCCACATGGTATCTGATTTGCGCCAACCACTTCGGGATTCAATCGAAGCAACGGTGCTGGTTTGAGTGGTTTCCATCTGTATCTCCTGGAGGAAGCAAATTGTCAGGTTTGTAGTCAAATCCGATGAAAAAGTGCCTGACGGTAATATGAAATTCGTTCAGTGACGGTTTTTTAATAATTTTCGCCCGTAACTATTGGCGGGCGGAAAGATACATTCTCGTTATGAATCTATCAGTGATCCCGATCCCAATTGCAATAATCCACTTTTGATGTGGGCATCTTTAGACCATTTATCTATTAAAAAAACATCGAATAGGATTTACGGGCGCGAAGGCTACCATCAACAACATGTGAGCTAAAAGAGCACCCGCGAAGATAGGTGTCTTACGCTGTAAAGAAATGGGTTTTTAGGATTTTCTGGCAGGTAATTTAGTTTAAAGCTGATAATTTACGGTTGTAAAAACGAGGTAATCGTTTGCGTGGCGTCAGAGTTTGTAAAAGGTATAAGCAATATCTATGAGTTGTTTCGGTAATAAAAAAGCCGGGCCCCACAGCATCGTGGCCCGACTTTTATCAGGAGAGTGAAAATGTTACGTGGAGATTTCGTAGCAAGGAATGTACGCTGACCCGGGTAGCTTCATGCGGTGCTGGGCAACAAAGCCCTGCAGCATGTCATCCATGCGGCGCATCATTTCGCGATCGCCATGAATCTTATACGGACCATACTTCTCGATAGCTCGGATGCCCATCTCTTTCACGTTACCCGCCACGATGCCGGAGAAGGCGCGTCGCAGGTCGGCAGCCAGGACTTCTACCGGCTGGTCCGGGTACAGTTTCAGGTTGGCCATGTTTTCGTGCGAGGGTTCGAACGGGATCTGCAGGTCCGGCGCGATGCGGATTGACCAGTTAAAGCTGTAGGCATCTCCGGTGTCGCGACGGTTCTCTTTAACCAGCGGCATCGCTTTTTTCATCTGACGCGCCACTTCTGCCGCATCGTCAATGATGATGCGATAGTGACGACGCGCGGTTTCCCCCAGCGTATGCACGATAAACTCGTCCAGTACGCGGAAGTAGTCAGCGCTCTCTTTCGGCCCGGTCAGGATCAACGGCAGAACCTGATCTTTGTTAGCCGGGTTCATCAGAATACCCAGCAGGTAGAGCAGCTCTTCTGCGGTTCCCACGCCGCCCGGGAAGATGATTATCCCGTGGGCGATACGGACAAACGCCTCAAGGCGTTTCTCGATATCCGGCATAATAATCAGTTCGTTAACCAGCGGGTTAGGTGGCTCAGCGGCGATGATCGACGGCTCGGTCATGCCGATAAAGCGCCCTTCCTTATAACGCTGCTGAGCGTGTCCCACTGCCGCGCCTTTCATTGGCGCTTCCATCGCCCCGGGACCACAGCCGGTACAGATATTCAGCTCACGCAGGCCGAGCTGGTTTCCTACCCGACGGGCATAGAGATATTCGGTTTCGTTAATCGAGTGACCACCCCAGCAGACGACCATATTAGGGGCTTCGCCCACGTGCAGGGCGCGTGCGTTACGTAAAATGGAGAACACCAGATTGGTGATATGTACCGAGCTTTCCAGGTCGAGATGCTGGAAGCGGCCTGCGTTGTGGATCTGCCCGTTAACAAACAGGATGTCACGCAGCACGGCAAACAGGTTGGCCTGAAGGGAGCGAATGATGCGCCCGTCCACAAAGGCCTCTTCCGGCGGGTTGATCACTTCAAGTTTCACGCCACGCTCGCGGCGCAGCACGTTGATATCAAAGCTTTCGAAGCGGGACAGCAGCTCTTTACTGTTGTCGGTCAGGCTTCCGGAGTTCAGTACGGCAAGTGAACAGTTACGAAACAATTGATAAAGATCGCTGCTGGCCGTGCGTTTAAGCATGTCCACTTCCAGCTGCGACAACATATCCATTGAGCCAAGAGGGCTAATATGTGTAATCAAGTGAGCTCCTTACGGGACGATTATCGTCTTTCCCTGCTGATTACAATAGCCCTGGCTTACGACGTTTCACAACCTAAAGCGCGGAATAGACCGCGCATATTGCGAAAATATTTAGGTTACTGGCGTACAAGACGGCCGGTGGCAGGCACAAAGTCCGTGTTGGTGCGCCATGGATTGATATCCAGACCACCACGGCGGGTGTAGCGCGCATAAACGCTTAACGTTTCGGGATGACAGAAACGCTGAATATCATTAAAGATGCGCTCCACGCACTGCTCGTGGAATTCGTTGTGATGGCGGAACGACACCAGGTAGCGCAGCAGTTTTTCCCGGTCAATCTTCGGACCGCGATACTGGATCTGCACGGAGCCCCAGTCCGGCTGATGGGTGATCAGGCAGTTGGATTTCAGTAAATGACTTACCAGCGTCTCTTCAACGGTCTTTCCGCTTGCCGCATTTTCGAGGTAATCGGTACTGAATTCGTAATTATCCACTGCGATATCCTGATCGTCGATGCAGGTGCCGTTGAAGTGGACAACCGGCTGCCCTTCCAGCTCATTCAGACGATAGAGTGACACGCTCACCTTGCCCTGTGCACAGGCGCTTAAATCCCGCTCCAGGGTATGCTGAACCTCTTCCTGACTGTCGAATTTGGTCTGGTTAAAGCTGTTGAGATAGAGCTTAAAGCTTTTGGATTCCACCAGGTTCTGGCTGGCATAATCCAGTTCAACATGGCCCACTGCGACCTGCGGCAGACCGCGGGCGTTGAGCCAGGAAAGCTCGTAGAGCGTCCAGATATCACCGCCAACAAACGGCAGCGCGTCAGCGCGCAGGCCCAGAGGATCGCGATTCAGACTGCGCGGTACGCCCTGCAGCAGGCTTGCATCGTAGGTGTCGCGGTAATCGGTCGATTTACCCAGCGTTAAGCCCGTTAACGCCTGATGATTTTCGTAAGACATGTTTCATAGCCACTTTACAGGTACACTTATGGGCTGAGTTTATCCTGTCTTACAAGAAGAGAGAAATCGGTGGACATCGAAACTGCAAATGCCCTCACTGCCTTCACGACCCGCTATTGCGATGCATGGCATGAAACGCACGGCACATGGCCGCAAAGCACTGACTTATATGGTGTACCTTCGCCGTGTATTATCTCTTCTCCGGATGATTACGTTATCTGGCAACCGCAATCCCCGACGGGTGAGCAAAATGTAAATGCGGTTGAACGGGCAATGGACATTGTGGTACAACCAGCGGTTCACGCGTTTTATACCACGCAATTTGCAGGGGATATGCCTGCGCGATTTGCTGATATCACGCTGACGCTGTTGCAGACCTGGAGTGAAGACGATCTGCAGCGTGTTCAGGAAAACCTGATTGGTCATCTGGTCACGCAAAAACGCCTTAAGCTTTCTCCGACGCTCTTTATTGCCACGCTGGACAGTGAACTGGACGTTATCTCAGTCTGCAACCTGTCTGGTGAAGTGGTTAAAGAGACCATCGGTACCCGCAATCGCGAGACTCTCGCCCCCTCACTTGCGGAATTCCTCACCCGACTTGAGCCACTTCTGTAATCCACGATGCTATCGCACGTGTGAGAGATCTCTTACAGAGTTGTGAGAGATCGCTGGATCATTCAGTATTGCCTTATTTAATTAAGATTAACATTACTCTATTTTTCAATATGTTAATGAGGTGTCGCCGCGTCCAGGGGGGCACGGGACGGCTTACAGCGCTGCCAGCATGGGTTGTAAGACGAAGCAGAATAGCGGATTCTAGTTGTGTCGACAGGATGCCGACACGAGAAACGAACATCAGGATGATGGCGTTTCTCACCAGGAACACGTCAGGATGACGCTGCAGGAAGGCTTCAGGATGAAGCAAAAGGATCGCGCAGGATGCGTAAGGGACACCTCCAGGAAGGGAGAATGAGAGCCGGTCAGGATGGTCGGTGGGTCAGGATGGCCAGGACGTTTCAGGATGAAACAAACACATCAGGACGATGTGAGCAGGATGCATAAGGTGAAGGATGACCAGGCCTTCGGGCTTCAGGAAAAGTTGTCACGGATGAGCAGGGAGCACGAATTGTAGCTGGATTGCTGCGGAACGAACCGGGAGCACTGTTTTTACAGTGCTCCCTTTTTTTATTTCTGCCTCCTGCAATGCTATGCTTCGCGCCGTTCACTTTTTCAGTTGAGGTTACTATGACGCAACACGATAGCGTTCGTGCCCGGTTGCACGCCATCGAGGCATTATTGCGCCAACATCAGCTGTGGCAGGAGACCGCGCCGCAGCCAGAAGCCTTCGCAAGCACTCAGCCGTTCTGTCTGGATACGCTGGCACCGTTCGAATGGCTCCAGTGGGTATTAATTCCGCGCATGCACGCGCTGCTCGACGGCGGCCACCCGCTGCCGCAGGCGTTCGCTGTTGCGCCTTATTATGAAATGGCGCTGGACGCGACCCACCCTGCGCGCGATGTCATGCTGATTGAGCTGGAAAAGCTGGATGCTGTGTTTGCCGGTGAAGATGCATGACGCTTGAGATCCTCTATCAGGATGAGTGGCTGGTCGCGGTAAACAAACCGTCTGGCTGGCTGGTGCACCGAAGCTGGCTGGACCGCGATGAAAAAGTGGTGGTGATGCAAACCGTGCGCGACCAGATTGGTCAGCACGTCTTTACGGCTCATCGTCTCGACAGGCCAACCTCCGGTGTGTTGCTGATGGGGCTTTCCAGCGAAGCGGGCCGCCTGCTGTCGCAGCAGTTTGAACAGCACCAGATCCAGAAACGCTACCACGCGATCGTTCGTGGCTGGCTGACGGAGAGCGCCACGCTCGATTATCCGCTGGTGGAAGAGCTGGACAAGATTGCCGATAAATTTGCCCGCGATGACAAAGGCCCGCAGCCTGCCGTGACGGATTACCGCGGCATGGCGACCACGGAAATGCCGGTGGCAACCAGCAAGTTTCCGACCACCCGCTACAGTCTGGTTGAGCTGTTGCCCAAAACCGGGCGCAAACACCAGCTCCGCCGTCACCTGAAACACCTGCGTCATCCGATTATCGGTGACAGCAAGCACGGCGATTTGCGCCAGAACCGCAGTGCTGCCGAACATTTTGGCTGCGACCGCCTGATGCTGCATGCCAGTGAACTGAGCCTGACGCACCCGTTTACCGGCGAACCGCTGACTCTCCATGCGGGGCTGGACAACGTCTGGATGCAGGCGCTGTCACAGTTTGGCTGGCTGGGGCAACTCCCCGAAAATGAAAGGGTTGAGTTTGTATCGGGCAACGTTCAGGATGAACAGCACGCGCAATAATCAAGGAAATACATCATGGCTGAAGTGGGCATTTTTGTCGGCACAATGTACGGCAACTCGCTGCTGGTAGCAGAAGAGGCTGAGGCGATACTCGCAGGTCAGGGCCATAAAGCCACGGTCTATGAAGACCCGGAACTGGCAGACTGGGAAAAGTACAAAGATAAATACATTCTGGTGGTTACCTCCACTACCGGGCAGGGCGATCTGCCGGACAGCATCGTGCCGCTTTTCCAGGCAATCAAGGATCAGCTTGGCTATCAGCCGGATGTTCACTACGGCATCATTGCTCTGGGCGACAGTTCTTACGCCAATTTCTGCGGCGGTGGTAAGCAGTTCGATGCGCTTTTGCAGGAACAGAGCGCGCAACGCGTCGGTGAGATGCTGCTGATTGATGCCGGTGAACACCCTGAGCCAGAGAGTGAATCGAACCCGTGGGTTGAACACTGGGCAACGCTGCTTAAATAACCCTCTGGCCGGGCAGCCCTTCGCATACCCGGGCCCCCGCGCCCACGTGGCGCGAGCGCAAACACAAAACGGTAACGTCGGTTACCGTTTTGCTTTTCTCCCGCCTTCCGGCGAATTCCGTGAACTACCTTCCACTGCTTTGGGCTTATGCCCCAAACAACTTCTCATTGACCCCTCAATGTTGTGTTCATGCACGGTGAGGGACAGAGGCACTTCTCCCTATACTTTTCCGGTCAGTCATCAAAAAGGCAGTGCGCACTATAAAACGGCATCAAGCCGTACCAAAACTGCCAAATACTAACCCTCATTCTGGTTACCCTACCGGTGCTGTACAGAATGAACTGGCGAGAGCCTGGATTCAGGAGTGCAACAATGAGTACATTAAGCCACGCGGCGAGCAGCGCTGAGAAGCGCACAAATGCGCGCTACTGGATAGTGGTGATGCTGTTTATCGTCACATCCTTTAACTATGGTGACCGTGCCACGCTGTCGATTGCCGGTTCTGAAATGGCAAAAGACATCGGTCTTGATCCGGTTGGCATGGGCTACGTTTTCTCCGCATTTTCATGGGCCTACGTTATCGGCCAAATTCCTGGCGGCTGGCTGCTTGATCGTTTTGGCTCCAAACGCGTCTATTTCTGGTCCATCTTCATCTGGTCGGCATTTACCCTGTTGCAGGGCTTCGTCGATGTGTTCAACGGATTTGGCATCATTGTTGCGCTCTTCACCCTGCGCTTCCTGGTGGGCTTAGCCGAAGCACCTTCCTTCCCCGGTAACAGCCGTATTGTGGCTGCGTGGTTCCCGGCGCAGGAGAGGGGAACGGCGGTAGCAATTTTTAACTCTGCGCAATACTTTGCGACGGTGATCTTTGCCCCCATTATGGGCTGGCTGACGCATGAAGTGGGCTGGTCACATGTCTTCTTCTTTATGGGTGGTCTTGGGATCATCATTAGCTTCGTCTGGCTGAAAGTGATCCACGAACCGAACCAGCATCCCGGCGTGAATAAAAAAGAGCTGGAGTACATTGCTGAAGGCGGGGCGCTGATCAACATGGATCTGAAATCGGCAAAAGCAAAAGTGCCGTTCAGTCAGAAATGGGCGCAGATCAAACAGCTCGTCGGCTCGCGCATGATGATCGGCATCTATCTGGGCCAGTATTGCATTAACGCCTTAACCTACTTCTTCATCACCTGGTTCCCGGTTTACCTGGTGCAGGCGCGCGGGATGTCGATCCTGAAAGCGGGCTTTGTGGCGTCAGTCCCGGCTATCTGCGGTTTTGTAGGAGGCGTGCTGGGGGGCGTGATTTCCGACTGGCTGATGCGTCGTACAGGCTCTTTGAATATCGCGCGTAAAACGCCGATTGTGCTCGGCATGCTGCTCTCCATGACCATGGTGTTCTGTAACTACGTCAGCGCTGAGTGGATGATTATTGGCTTTATGGCGATGGCCTTCTTCGGTAAAGGGATCGGTGCCCTCGGCTGGGCGGTCATGGCGGATACCGCACCGAAAGAGATCAGCGGCCTGAGCGGTGGACTGTTCAACATGTTTGGCAACATCTCCGGGATTGTGACCCCCATTGCCATCGGCTACATCGTGGGAACCACCGGCTCCTTCAACGGCGCGCTGATTTACGTTGGCGTACACGCGCTGGTGGCGGTCCTGAGCTACCTGGTTCTGGTGGGTGATATCAAGCGCGTGGAACTTAAACCTGTAGTGGAGCGCGGCTGATGACGACTCAATCAAGCCCGGTGATTACCGACATGAAGGTCATACCGGTGGCCGGACAGGACAGTATGCTGCTCAACATCGGTGGCGCACATAACGCCTGGTTTACCCGTAATATCGTGGTGCTGACGGACTCCGCGGGCCACACCGGCGTTGGGGAAGCGCCGGGTGGCGAGGTTATCCACCAGACGCTGGTAGACGCCATTCCGCTGGTCGTCGGGAAGGAGGTCGCTCGCCTCAATAACGTGGTGCAGCGGGTGCATAAGGGCAATCAGTCGGCAGACTTTGACACGTTCGGTAAAGGCGCCTGGACGTTCGAACTGCGCGTCAACGCTGTCGCCGCGCTGGAGGCTGCGCTGCTTGATTTACTGGGTAAGGCGCTGAAGGTCCCGGTCTGCGAACTGCTGGGGCCAGGAAAACAGCGCGACGCGGTGACGGTGCTCGGTTATCTGTTTTACGTTGGCGATCGCAACAAAACCGACCTGCCTTATCTGGCGCATTCCCCTGGCGACCACGAGTGGTATCACCTGCGTCACCAGGAGGCGCTTTCCGGTGAGGCGGTGGTTCGGCTGGCGGAAGCCGCGCAGGATCGCTACGGATTTAAAGATTTCAAGCTGAAAGGCGGCGTATTGCCCGGCGAGCAGGAGATTGAAACTGCCCGCGTGCTCAAAAAACGCTTCCCGGATGCGCGCATCACGGTGGATCCGAACGGTGCATGGCTACTGGATGAGGCCATTGCCTTATGCAAAGGGCTGGACGACGTGTTGACCTACGCGGAGGACCCATGCGGGGCCGAGCAGGGCTTCTCCGGTCGTGAAGTGATGGCGGAATTCCGGCGTGCCACCGGTCTACCGGTAGCCACCAATATGATCGCCACCAACTGGCGTGAAATGGGCCACGCGGTGATGCTGAACGCGGTCGATATTCCGCTGGCGGACCCGCATTTCTGGACACTCTCAGGTGCCGTTCGCGTCGCACAGCTCTGCGACGACTGGGGACTGACCTGGGGTTGTCACTCCAACAACCATTTCGACATTTCGCTGGCGATGTTTACGCACGTTGGCGCGGCGGCTCCGGGCAACCCGACCGCCATTGATACCCACTGGATTTGGCAGGAGGGAGAAGCCCGCCTGACGAAAGAACCGCTGGTAATCAAAAATGGCAAGATTGCCGTACCAGATGCACCGGGGCTGGGCGTTGAGCTTGACTGGGATCAGGTTCATCACGCACATGAGGCGTATAAAAAACTGCCAGGCGGCGCGCGTAACGACGCGGGGCCGATGCAGTACCTGATCCCCGGCTGGACATTTGATCGTAAGCGCCCTGTTTTTGGACGTCACTGATAAAAGGATTGAACGATGAGTACTTTTACTACCCCTGTAGTCACTTCCATGCAGATCATTCCGGTCGCCGGCCATGACAGCATGTTGATGAACTTGAGCGGAGCGCATGCGCCGTTTTTCACCCGCAATATTGTCATTATCAACGATAACTCCGGGCATACCGGCGTGGGTGAAATCCCCGGTGGTGAGAAGATCCGCAAAACGCTGGAAGAGGCCGCTCCGCTGGTGGTGGGAAAAACGCTGGGCGAATATAAAAATATCCTCAATACCGTGAGAAGCACCTTCGCTGACCGTGATGCCGGCGGTCGTGGCCTGCAAACCTTCGACCTGCGAACCACCATTCACGTGGTCACCGGTATCGAAGCCGCGATGCTGGATCTGCTGGGCCAACACCTGGGCGTTAACGTTGCGTCGCTGCTGGGCGAAGGCCAGCAGCACAGTGAAGTGGAAATGCTGGGCTATCTGTTCTTCGTTGGCGACCGCACGCTGACGCCGCTGCCGTACCAGAACCAGGCGGATGAAAAATGTGACTGGTACCGACTCCGCCACGAAGACGCGATGACCCCGGATGCGGTGGTGCGCCTGGCGGAAGCCGCGTACGAAAAATATGGCTTTAACGATTTCAAACTGAAGGGCGGCGTGCTTGCGGGTGAACAGGAGGCGGAAGCCATTACCGCACTGGCAAAACGTTTCCCGCAGGCGCGCGTCACGCTCGACCCGAACGGTGCCTGGTCTCTGGATGAAGCTATCCGCATTGGTAAACAACTGAAAGGCGTGCTGGCGTACGCGGAAGATCCGTGCGGGGCTGAGCAGGGCTTCTCGGGCCGTGAAGTGATGGCGGAATTCCGTCGCGCCACCGGTTTACCCACCGCGACCAATATGATTGCCACCGACTGGCGTCAGATGGGGCACACCCTGTCGTTACAGTCTGTCGATATTCCGCTGGCAGACCCCCACTTCTGGACGATGCAGGGGTCGGTGCGTGTGGCACAGATGTGTCATGAATTTGGCCTGACCTGGGGCTCGCACTCCAATAACCACTTTGATGTCTCGCTGGCGATGTTCACCCACGTGGCCGCTGCCGCACCGGGCACGATCACCGCTATCGATACCCACTGGATCTGGCAGGAAGGAAATCAGCGTCTGACCAGAGAGCCGTTTGAGATCAAAGGAGGCATGGTGCAGGTGCCAACCACGCCGGGTCTGGGCATTGAGCTGGATATGGATCAGGTGATGAAAGCCCACGAGCTGTATCAAAAACATGGTCTGGGGGCACGCGACGATGCGATGGCCATGCAATATTTGATACCTGACTGGAAATTCGACAATAAACGTCCGTGCATGGTACGATAAACGCATTGGGACCGCTCCCATGAGCGGTCGTTTACGTGGTGTATGCTTAACGTAATGACTATGCGTAAGGATGGCTTATGAAGATTGTTATCGCACCGGATTCGTATAAGGAAAGCCTGAGTGCCCTTGAGGTAGCCACCGCGATTGAGCAGGGTTTTCGCGAGATTTTCCCCGCGGCTGACTTTGTGAAATTGCCGGTCGCCGATGGTGGAGAAGGTACCGTAGAAGCTATGGTGGCGGCGACGCAGGGGCGCATTGTCCATGCCTCTGTCTCAGGCCCGCTGGGTGAGCCTGTGGACGGGTTCTATGGCATCTCCGGTGACGAACAGAGCGCGTTTATTGAAATGGCGGCGGCAAGCGGTCTGGAGCTGGTCGCGCCTTCGCAACGCAATCCCCTTCTTACCACCTCCTGGGGGACCGGCGAGCTTATCCGGCACGCGCTGGATGCGGGCGTTAAGCATATTATTATTGGTATTGGCGGCAGTGCCACCAATGACGGCGGTGCCGGCATGGTGCAGGCGCTGGGGGTAAAGCTGCTGGATACCAACGAGCAGCCCCTTGGACAGGGGGGCGGCGAGCTGGCAAAACTGGCCCGTATCGACCTGAGCGGGCTGGATAACCGTCTGGCGGAGTGCCGGATTGAAGTCGCCTGTGACGTCACTAATCCGCTCACCGGCGACGAAGGGGCATCCGCGGTCTTTGGCCCGCAAAAAGGCGCCACGCCGGAGATGATTGTGACCCTGGATAATGCCCTGGCGCATTACGCGCAGGTCATTGCCCGGGATCTGGATATCGACGTCATCAACCTTGCCGGCGGCGGTGCGGCGGGTGGGATGGGGGCGGCACTCTACGCTTTCTGCGGTGCGCAGCTTCGTCAGGGGATTGAGATTGTCACCGATGCGCTGCATCTGGCAGAACAGGTGGCTAACGCCGATCTGGTGATTACGGGAGAAGGGCGCATCGACAGTCAGACGATCCACGGCAAAGTGCCGGTGGGCGTCGCGAAGGTGGCTAAACGCTTTAATAAACCGGTCATCGGTATTGCGGGTAGCCTGACGGCGGATGTCGGGGTGGTACATAATCACGGCATCGACGCGGTATTCAGCGTGATTTATACCATCTGTTCGCTGGAGGACGCGCTGGAAAATGCCAGCGACAATGTGCGGATGGCCGCACGCAATATCGCTGCAGTGCTGAAAGTGGGGCAGGCGTTCAGGCTCTGAACGGCGGGCAATCCTGTTTGCCCTCTCCCGGCGGGAGAGGGCAACGCTAGTTACCTAACACCTTCATGGCTTCCCGCGTCACATTATCCATCTCGTCCAGCAGCTCCAGAAATTCCGGTTCAAGATCTGTTTCCGGCGTGCCCGCGCGAAGCTGTTGCTCAAGCAGCTGGCAGAGATTCTTCAGCCGCGGCACACCGCTGTAGCCGCAGCTACCGTGCAGCTTATGAATGGCTTCCAGCAGATCTTCCGGGTTTTCACCCACCAGCTGCTCTTCGACCTTATTACGAATTTCCGGCAGAAACGCGACCAGCATTTGCAGCATGTCGCGGGCCAAATCAGGCTTACCCGCCGCCTGGCGCAGCGCAAGCTGCCAGTCAAAGGTGGCGTTTTGATTGACGCTGATTTCCACCGGTTCGGACGATACCGTGTACGTTCCGCCGATATGCCCCGGCTTATAGCGTAACAGCAGGCTATGCAGCTTCTCTTCGTCGATAGGTTTGGCCAGATAATCATTCATTCCGGCGCTCAGCAGCTTCTCTTTCTGACCGGCCATCGCGTGGGCGGTGACCGCAATCACTGGCGTTTGCTGCTGATGCGGGAGCTGACGGATCAGCTCGCAGGCACGAATGCCATCCATGCCGGGCATCTGAATATCCATCAGAATTAAATCGAACTGCATCTGTTTCGCATGCTCAACCGCCTGCGCACCGCTGGTACACAGCTCTACGTGCTGAACCTGATCTTCAAGCAACACGCCAATCAGCTTCAGGTTGGCCGGATTATCATCCACCGCCATTACGCTCATCGGCAATTTTTGTTCATCGTCAATCAGCGGCAGGGCGTGCTGGCTCAGACGACAGTATTCCGTCAGTGCTGGCAGCAGGCGGGTCGCGGTAAGTGGCTTAAGCAGGCAGGCGGCGGCCCCGTCATTTTTTAACTCTTCTGCATTGATCTGGGCATGACACGGCAGGGCCAGCAGCAGGTAGTCGGTCATCGATGCGGCTTTCGCCAGCCGTTCCTGTTGCATGGTGAGCTCGCCGGTAAAGGTGACCGGGACCCCCAACAGCAGGATGTCGTAATGCTCCACGGCAAGCGCTGAGAAGGTAGGGCTGTAGATCACCTCCAGCGGCGTGGTGCTTAAGATATCAAGCGTACACTGCGCCGCTGCGGCGTTCGGCTCAACGTAGGCAAGGCGCATTCCTTTCAGGCAATTGGTTACCGGACCGTCGGTCAACACGTTCGGGTTAAGGTCCAGATTGATATGGAACCAGAACGTGGAGCCCCGGTTTGGCTGGCTGTGGAAAGAGATATCTCCCCCCATCTCCTTAACCAGTTTCTGTGTGATAACCAGACCCAGCCCCGTGCCGCCATGACGTCTGGAAATACTTGCATCGGCCTGACGAAACGCCTGGAACAGACGGGACTGATCCCGCTCCGGAATACCGATGCCGGTATCGCGGATCTGAACTTCAATCTGAACCTTGTTATTACTGATGGAGCGCTTTTCCACCAGAATATCAATGTTGCCGCTTTCGGTGAATTTGATGGCGTTACCGACAAGGTTTGTAATCACCTGCTGCAGGCGCAGCGGGTCGCCAATGACGTTATCCGGCACGTCATTTTTAATGTTGAGCGTCAGCTCCAGGCCTTTATCGTGCGACGAGTGTGCGAGCAGCGTCACCACTTCATCGAGCGTGCTGCGCAGCGGGAATGGGATGCTCTCCAGGATCAGCTTACCGGCCTCCAGCTTGGAGAAGTCCAGCACGTCGTTAATGATCGCCAGCAGGTTGTTGGCCGAGCGCTCAATGGTGTGCAGATGATCGCGCTGGGTTGGGTTCAGCTCGCTTTTTAGCGTCAGACGGGTAAAGCCAATCACGCCATTGAGCGGCGTACGCAGCTCGTGGGACATATTCGCGAGGAACTCGGATTTGATACGTGCGGCTTCTTGCGCGCGTTTTTTCGCCAGATCCAGCTCAACGTTCTGAATCTCCATCTGCTCCAGGGTTTCGCGCAGGTCAGAGGTCGCCTGGTCGACGTTGTGCTGCATCTCTTCGTGATACGCTGCCAGCGACATCGCCATCGAGTTAATGCCGTTTTTGAGCATATCGAGCTCGCCCAGCATAAACCCTTCCACCCGGCTGTCGAGCTGGCCCCGGCGAATGCGGTCGACGGTGTTAACCATGTTGCGAATGGGCCCCGTCACGTCACGCATCAGGCGCCAGCCGAAGATAAGTGCAATCCCGATACAGAACAGCATCATAACGCCGGAGATGAAAATTTCTTTGTACTGCTGCAGACGCACCGACTTGAGATCCAGCTCCAGCGCCACATATCCGAGCATATTGTCGCTGGATTTGGCGTCAGACTGGGCGGATTCATCGGGTGAATAGCTTTCCGAAATAATCGGGGTGCGCAGGATCATGATATCGCCGCGTCGCAGCACGGTGAGGTGGCGCGGGAAGGGCGTACCGTCAGGAATTTTCAGGGCCGCTGGATCCAGATGAAAATTCGAGGTGACAAAGAGGCGGTTATGCTCGTCGTAAACGGAGATGGCACGCACGATATCCGAATGACGGCGGTGCAGCACGCTGATTAACTGACCTATCGATTCGCGGTTTTGCAGGTTCATCCCATACTCACTGGAGACGGCCAGCGGTTCGATAATGCTGGCACCGGCATCTTCCAGTTGCCGCTGCAAATCGTTATAGCGGTGCACCACAAAAAAGATACTCAGCAGCAAACCGATGAGAACGGTGGGGGCGAGGATCAAAATCATCATGCGCGCGCGCAGGCTGTAGTTGGTCATGGCGTTCCGTTATGGGACAATTAGGATAATTATGTTTATGTGAGAAAAATCTCGGCGATGGCGCAATTCTACTCTGCAAAGCGACGCGTGACGACGCGTCAGATCATAACTGTTGAAGCCACTGACCTCGATCCCTTTGGCCAGGGGGTTGCGCGTCATAATGGTAAGACACTGTTTATAACAGGTTTACTGCCAACAGAACGAGCAGAAATTACGCTGACGGAAGATAAACGCCAGTTTGCACGCGGGCAGGTTAAGCAGCGTCATAACGATAGCCCGGACCGCGTGAAGCCTCGCTGCCCGCATTTTGGCGTCTGCGGTGGCTGCCAGCAACAGCATGTCAGCACAGAATTACAGCAAAAAAGTAAAAGCAGCGCCCTGGCCCGCCTGCTTAAGCACGACGTCAACGAGATCATCGCCGACCAGCCCTGGGGCTATCGTCGTCGCGCGCGTTTGAGCCTGAACTATCAGCCAAAAACTGAGCGGCTGGAGATGGGGTTTCGCAAAGCCAGCTCCAGCGATATCGTCGATATCAGGCAGTGCCCCATTTTGGTGCCCCGTCTTGAAGCATTGCTTCCTGACGTGCACGCCTGCCTCTGCGGACTGGACGGCGTTCGTCACCTCGGGCACGTCGAACTGGTCATGGCCAACAATGGCCCGCTGATGGTGCTGCGCCACACCGCGCCGCTGTCGACAAAAGATCGCGAAAAACTGGAACGCTTTTCGCATTCCCACGAGCTGGCGCTTTTCCTTGCCCCCCAAAGCGAGATACTTGAGCAACTGACAGGCGAAGCGCCCTGGTATGCGTCAAACGGGCTACGCTTAACGTTCAGCCCGCGCGATTTCATTCAGGTAAATGATGGCGTCAATCAGCAAATGATTGAGAAAGCGCTGATATGGCTGGATGTGCAGAAGAGCGATCGGGTACTTGACCTGTTCTGCGGAATGGGCAATTTCACGCTGCCTTTGGCCCGGCAGGCGGCAAGCGTTGTGGGTGTCGAAGGCGTTGAGGCGCTGGTGGCTAAAGGGCAGGAGAACGCACGACAGAACGGCTTGCAAAATGTGACATTCTTTCACCAAAATCTTGAGGAAGATGTGACACAGCAGCCGTGGGCGACGCAGGGGTTTGACAAAATTCTTCTCGACCCGGCGCGCGCAGGTGCGCCGGGTGTAATGCAACATATAATTAAACTCGCGCCCAGGCGCGTGGTCTATGTTTCCTGTAACCCGGCAACGCTTGCCCGAGACAGTGAGGCATTAATCCGTGCGGGTTACCAGATTCAGCGTCTGGCAATGCTGGACATGTTCCCGCACACTGGGCATCTGGAATCGATGGTGTTGTTTGAGCACATCTAATTAGTTTGGCTTGTCGACTTCGACAGGCCCTGGTCCCTAAAGGAGAGGACAATGGTTGCGGTAAGAAGTGCACATCTTAATAAAGCTGGGGAGTTTGACCCACAAAAATGGATAGCAAGTCTGGGGATTTCCAGCCAGCAGTCGTGTGAACGCTTAACCGAAACCTGGGCCTACTGTCAGCGCACCACTCTGGGGCATCCTGACGCCGAACTGTTATTGTGGCGCGGCGTGGAGATGGTTGAAATCTTATCCATGCTGAACATGGATATCGAAACGCTGCAGGCCGCGCTTTTGTTCCCTCTTGCCGATGCGGATGTCGTCACTGAAGACGTGCTGCGCGACAGCGTCGGGCAATCCGTCGTGGCGTTGATCCACGGCGTACGGGATATGGCGGCAATCCGCCAGCTCAAAGCCGCACATACCGATTCCGTTTCCTCTGAGCAAGTTGATAACGTTCGCCGGATGCTGCTGGCCATGGTGGACGATTTCCGCTGCGTGGTCATCAAGCTCGCTGAACGCGTTGCCCACCTGCGCGAAGTAAAAGATGCGCCGGAAGACGAGCGCGTACTGGCCGCGAAAGAGTGTACGAACATCTATGCACCGCTGGCGAACCGCTTAGGGATTGGTCAACTGAAATGGGAGCTGGAGGATTACTGCTTCCGTTACCTGCACCCGGCAGAATATAAGCGGATTGCAAAACTCCTGCACGAGCGCCGCATTGACCGCGAGCACTATATTGAGGAGTTCGTCAGCGGATTGCGCCAGTCGATGAAAGAAGAGAATGTGCGGGCCGAAGTCTATGGTCGACCTAAGCACATCTACAGCATCTGGCGCAAAATGCAGAAGAAACATCTCGCCTTTGATGAGCTGTTTGACGTGCGCGCCGTGCGCATCGTTGCGGAGCGTCTGCAGGATTGCTACGCCGCGTTAGGGATAGTACATACTCACTTCCGCCATCTTCCGGATGAATTCGATGACTATGTCGCGAACCCGAAACCTAACGGCTATCAGTCTATTCATACCGTGGTGCTGGGGCCTGGCGGCAAAACGGTCGAGATTCAAATTCGTACCAAACAGATGCACGAGGACGCTGAGCTTGGCGTCGCGGCGCACTGGAAATACAAAGAGGGGACGTCAGGTGGCGTGCGCTCTGGTCATGAAGACCGCATTGCCTGGCTGCGTAAGCTGATTGCGTGGCAGGAAGAGATGGCGGATTCCGGCGAAATGCTGGATGAAGTGCGAAGCCAGGTCTTTGACGACCGGGTCTACGTCTTTACGCCGAAAGGTGACGTGGTCGACCTGCCAGCAGGCTCCACGCCGCTGGACTTTGCCTATCACATCCACAGTGATGTGGGGCACCGCTGTATCGGGGCGAAAATCGGCGGGCGTATCGTACCGTTTACCTATCAGCTGCAGATGGGCGACCAGATTGAAATCATCACGCAGAAGCAGCCTAACCCGAGCCGTGACTGGCTTAACCCGAACCTGGGTTATGTCACCACCAGCCGCGGGCGCTCAAAAATTCACGCCTGGTTCCGTAAGCAGGATCGTGACAAGAACATTCTTGCCGGTCGCCAGATCCTCGACGACGAGCTGGAACATATCGGCATAAGCCTGAAAGAGGCCGAGAAATTCCTGCTGCCGCGCTACAACTTCAACGAGCTGGATGAACTGCTGGCGGCGATTGGCGGCGGTGATATCCGTCTTAATCAGATGGTGAACTTCCTGCAGGCGCAGTTCAACAAGCCAAGCGCGGCGGAGCAGGATGCGGCGGCGCTGAAGCAGCTGCAGCAGAAAACCTATGCGCCACAGCAGCGCAGCAAAGACAATGGCCGCGTTGTGGTGGAAGGGGTGGGTAATCTGATGCATCACATTGCCCGCTGCTGCCAGCCAATCCCGGGTGATGATATCGTTGGCTTTATCACTCAGGGACGCGGGATTTCCATTCACCGTTCAGACTGCGACCAGCTTGCCGAGCTGCAGTCGCATGCACCGGAACGTATTGTGGAAGCGGTCTGGGGCGAGAGCTACTCGGCGGGGTACTCGCTGGTGGTTCGCGTCACCGCAAACGACCGCAGCGGCCTGCTGCGTGATATTACGACCATTCTCGCGAACGAGAAGGTTAACGTGCTGGGCGTGGCCAGCCGCAGCGATACGCGCGAGCAGCTTGCCACCATCGATATGACCATCGAAATCTACAACCTGCAGGTGCTGGGCCGCGTGCTTGGCAAACTGAACCAGGTCCCGGATGTGATTGACGCACGTCGTCTGCACGGCGGGTAAGCCCACCTTTCTGTAAGCCGGGTAAGGCGTAGCCTTTACCCGGCATTTATTTTTAATCAGGACAGAATTATGACCCAAATTGACCGCCTGCTTGGCATCATGAAACGCCTGCGCGATCCGGAAAACGGCTGCCCGTGGGACAAAGAGCAGACTTTCGCCACCATCGCCCCGTACACCCTCGAAGAGACCTATGAAGTGCTGGACGCCATTTCACGCGAGGATTTTGACGACCTGCGTGGTGAGCTGGGTGACCTGCTGTTCCAGGTGGTGTTCTATGCGCAAATGGCGCAGGAAGAGGGGCGTTTTAACTTCGACGACATCTGCGCTGCCATCAGCGACAAACTGGAACGCCGTCATCCGCATATCTTTAGCGATGCCACCGCAGGCGATAGCGCGGAAGTGCTGGCGCGCTGGGAACAGATTAAAAGCGCCGAGCGCGCGGAGAAATCCCAGCACTCGGCACTGGATGACATTCCCCTGAACCTGCCTGCGCTGATGCGGGCGCATAAAATTCAGAAACGCTGCTCCGCGGTTGGCTTTGACTGGACGTCTCTTGGCCCGGTGCTGGAAAAAGTGCATGAAGAGATCGACGAAGTGATGCACGAAGCGCAACAGGCTGTGGTAGATGAAGCAAAGCTTGAAGAAGAAATGGGCGATTTGCTGTTCGCGACCGTCAACCTTTCTCGCCATCTGGGTGTAAAAGCGGAAACCGCCCTGCAAAAAGCCAACATTAAGTTCGAACGACGCTTTCGCGAAGTTGAGCGGATTGTGGCCTCGCGCGGCCTGGAAATGAGCGGAATTGACCTCGATGCGATGGAAGAAGTCTGGCAAGAAGTAAAACGCCAGGAAACTGATCTCTAACGAAATTTTGCGATCAAGCGCAATTTGTGTGATTTTTTAAATGACAAGCGCTTGATTTGCGTCAAAAACATTTACCCAAAAGGGGCTATTTTCTCACTCCTTATGTTTGTCATTGGCTGGACAGGAGACGGAGAATGAAAGTTTGTGGCGCTCGCCGTGTTCGGGTATACTACTTTCCCGTCCTGGTTATTCCATCGTTTCACCCTAACTTCTCAGGTTCAGCATGACAACGAACTATATTTTTGTGACCGGCGGGGTCGTATCCTCTCTGGGTAAAGGCATTGCCGCAGCCTCCCTCGCAGCCATTCTTGAAGCCCGTGGCCTCAATGTGACCATGATGAAACTGGATCCGTACATCAACGTCGATCCGGGTACCATGAGTCCAATCCAACACGGGGAAGTGTTCGTTACTGAAGACGGCGCTGAAACCGATCTGGATCTTGGCCACTACGAGCGTTTCATCCGCACTAAAATGACCCGTCGTAACAACTTCACGACAGGCCGTATCTACTCCGACGTTCTGCGTAAAGAGCGCCGTGGTGATTATCTTGGTGCTACCGTTCAGGTTATCCCACACATCACTAACGCTATCAAAGAACGCATTATTGCGGGCGGCGAAGGCCACGACGTGGTGCTGGTTGAAATCGGCGGTACCGTGGGTGATATCGAATCCCTGCCATTCCTGGAAGCGATTCGTCAGCTGGCGGTTGATATTGGCCGTGAAAACGCGCTGTTCATGCACCTGACGCTGGTGCCTTATATGGCAGCCGCAGGTGAAGTGAAAACCAAACCTACTCAGCACTCCGTTAAAGAGTTGCTCTCCATCGGTATTCAGCCAGACATCCTGGTTTGCCGTTCCGATCGCGCGGTTCCGGCGAACGAACGCGCGAAAATTGCATTGTTCTGTAACGTGCCGGAAAAAGCCGTTATTTCAATGAAAGATGTCGATTCCATTTATAAAATCCCGGGCCTGTTGAAATCACAGGGCCTGGACGATTATATTTGTAAACGATTCAGCTTGAACTGTCCGGAAGCTAACCTGTCTGAATGGGAACAGGTTATTTACGAAGAAGCGAATCCGGCTGGCGAAGTGACTATCGGCATGGTTGGCAAGTACATTGAACTGCCAGATGCCTATAAGTCAGTTATCGAAGCGCTGAAACACGGTGGTCTGAAGAACCGCGTCTCCGTTAACATCAAGCTGATTGATTCGCAGGATGTTGAAACGCGTGGCGTTGAAATTCTGAAAGATCTGGATGCAATCCTTATCCCTGGCGGCTTCGGCTACCGTGGTGTAGAAGGCAAGATCGCCACCGCACGCTATGCGCGTGAAAACAATATTCCATACCTCGGTATCTGCCTGGGTATGCAGGTTGCGCTGATCGAATTTGCGCGCAACGTAGCGGGAATGGAAAACGCGAACTCTACGGAATTTGTGCCAGACTGTAAGTACCCTGTCGTGGCGCTTATCACTGAATGGCGCGACGAAGAAGGTAACGTCGAAGTCCGTACCGAGAAGAGCGACCTGGGTGGCACGATGCGTCTTGGCGCACAGGCCTGCCAGCTGTCTGACGATAGCGTCGTTCGCAAGCTGTATGGCGAGCCGGTTATCACCGAACGTCATCGTCACCGCTATGAAGTCAACAACATGTTGTTGAAACAAATTGAAGCTGCGGGTCTGCGTGTTGCGGGCCGCTCCGGGGATGATCAGTTAGTCGAGATCATCGAAGTGCCAAACCATCCGTGGTTTGTCGCCTGCCAGTTCCACCCGGAATTTACTTCAACGCCACGTGACGGGCATCCGCTGTTTGCAGGCTTTGTGAAAGCCGCCAGCGATTACCAGAAGCGTCAGGCGAAGTAAAAAAAGTTAGAACGGCAACGCGTACCCCTGGTACGCGTTGTTTGTCTGGAGTTTTAGTTTAACTTGTACTGAGGAAAATCTAATGTCCAAAATCGTTAAAGTCATCGGTCGTGAAATCATCGACTCCCGTGGTAACCCGACCGTTGAAGCCGAAGTTCACCTGGAAGGTGGTTTCGTCGGTATGGCAGCTGCTCCGTCAGGTGCTTCTACTGGTTCCCGCGAAGCGCTGGAACTGCGCGATGGCGACAAATCCCGTTTCATGGGCAAAGGCGTACTGAAAGCTGTTGGCGCCGTAAACGGCCCTATTGCTCAGGCAATCATTGGCAAAGACGCTAAAGACCAGGCTGGCATCGACAAGATCATGATCGATCTGGACGGTACTGAAAACAAATCTAACTTCGGTGCTAACGCAATCCTGGCCGTTTCCCTGGCGAACGCCAAAGCTGCAGCGGCTGCTAAAGGTATGCCACTGTTCGAACACATCGCTGAACTGAACGGCACTCCAGGCAAATACTCCATGCCTGTACCGATGATGAACATCATCAACGGTGGTGAGCACGCAGACAACAACGTTGATATTCAGGAATTTATGATTCAGCCAGTTGGCGCGAAATCCCTGAAAGAAGCAGTACGTATGGGTTCTGAAGTGTTCCACAACCTGGCTAAAGTTCTGAAAGCTAAAGGTATGAACACGGCTGTTGGTGACGAAGGTGGCTATGCGCCAAACCTGGGTTCTAACGCAGAAGCACTGGCTGTTATCGCTGAAGCGGTTAAAGCAGCAGGCTACGAGCTGGGCAAAGACATCACTCTGGCGATGGACTGTGCAGCGTCTGAATTCTACAAAGACGGTAAATACGTTCTGGCTGGCGAAGGCAACAAAGCGTTCACCTCTGAAGAGTTCACTCACTTCCTGGAAGACCTGACCAAACAGTACCCAATCGTTTCTATCGAAGACGGTCTGGACGAGTCTGACTGGGATGGCTTCGCATACCAGACTAAAGTACTGGGCGACAAAATCCAGCTGGTGGGTGACGACCTGTTCGTAACCAACACCAAGATCCTGAAAGAAGGCATCGAGAAAGGCATCGTTAACTCCATCCTGATCAAATTCAACCAGATCGGTTCTCTGACCGAAACGCTGGCTGCGATCAAAATGGCGAAAGACGCTGGCTACACCGCTGTTATCTCTCACCGTTCTGGCGAAACTGAAGACGCTACCATCGCTGACCTGGCTGTTGGTACCGCGGCTGGCCAGATCAAGACCGGTTCTATGAGCCGTTCTGACCGTGTTGCTAAATACAACCAGCTGATTCGTATCGAAGAAGCACTGGGCGAAAAAGCACCATACAACGGTCGTAAAGAGATCAAAGGCCAGGCATAATCGCTAAGCCTTAAAATGAAAATGCCAGTCGTAAGACTGGCATTTTTTTTGGCTATTTAAAATCGACCGCCATTTGTTCCGGAATGGTCAGCCCCTGAGTGGTTTGCACGCAGCGGGCAATATAGTCCGTAAAGCGGGGTGGCTTAGGCATGCCCATGCTAAGCAGCTTATCATTGCTGAAGCGCACGTTGAGTGTGGCAAAAGCACCGTATAAACGCATTGCTTTCAGCATCAGGCGCTCGTTGCACGGCCCAAAAATATCCTTCAGTTCGCGGCGCATTCTGACCAGCGTTTCGTAACTTACCTGAGCGTATCGATCTCCGACAGGGGCTTTCTCCAGCGCCTGCGCCATTGCCTTATCAATATCAGCAAAGCGAACGCTGTTCTCTTCCCCGGCAGAAATATGTACCACTTCCCCTGAACGTGCATCACTGGTAAGCAGCATTAACAGCGCGTCGGCACAATAGTCCACCGGAACGACATCGATTTTGTCTTCCATCGAACACATGAATTTTTGCAGCATTAACCCCATGCTAAAGACCCAGAAAATACTGCTTGAAGGTGTGCAGCCGTGACGGGTATGGCCGACGACGATAGACGGGCGGGCGATGAGCAGCGGCAGGTCAGGACAGTGCTGGCGCATCAGCTGTTCAATGGTGGATTTCGAATAGGTATATTCCACCAGATGCTCGGCGTTCTCTCTGAATTCTGCACTTTCGGCGACCAGCGAATCCTGCTCCGGCGTGCAGGACATCGCCGTGCCAACGTGCAGGAAGCGCTGTAGGGTCGACACCCGTTCCATGCGGCGCGCCAGCGCCAGGGTTCCCTCGACGTTCACCTTCCAGATAAGCGGATTGTTACCAAATGACGCGACGGCCGCGCAGTTAACGACATGCGTCACCTGTTCAAGACGCGGATCGTTCAGGAAGGCTTCCGGCTGGCTGAGATCGCCAATGAGGATATTCTCCACGCTCAGCGAGGCCAGTGCATGCTCAGGCACGTTGAACTTACGCATATTCTCCTGCACTCGCGCCAGCCCACCTTGCGGGTCGCTGGCGCGCGCAAGCAGAAGTAAATTTACGGCGCTCTCGCCGGTCAGGATTTTTTCAAGTACTGCACCACCCAGAAATCCGGTCACGCCTGTAATCAGTAAGGTTTTCATTGATACCGTCTCATTATGATTGATGAGGCGGATTGTAGGCGGGCGAAAGTAAACGGCGTTTAAATAAAAAAATGGCCAGCCTAACCGTTTCTTAAGCTTATTTTAAGGTAAGGAATTCAGGGGATGAGATTGGACATTGCAGGAGGGAAGAAAATTCAATTTATCAAGATATTTATTTTAAATTGCTGATTTATATATTATAAATGTGCTTCCTATGTCGTGGAAATATTAAGTCAAAATGTAATAATAAAAATACTTTGTAACATCATTCATTGATGCGGTAAATAATTTAACGGATGCTTAAGTACACTTAAAATAACGAACTCGCAGGCTATTGATATATAGCCTGCGAAGGTTTTTTACAGCAACAGCGGAAGCGTTGCGCTGGCGGTTTGTTGGCTGACCTCGCCGTAATGACCGTCTATTGCAATAAGGGAGTGGGTAAGCAACTCGACCAGCAGCATAACGCCCACTTTGGCATTGAGTGCGCCTGCGCTAAGCGGCCCCTCGGGTTTGGCTGCAACCAGTAGCATATCGCTAAGGGACGCCAGCGGGCTACGCGGCGTATTGCTGAGCGCCAGCACGGGGACGCCACGTTTGCGCGCAAGTTTTACGACGTGAAGTAAATCCCGCGTTGAGCCTGAACTGGAGATGGCTACCACCAGCGACGCTTTAGAGAGGGTGGTCGCATTCATGGCTGCACGGTGCATATCGCTGAAGAGCTGCACAGGTTTGCCCAGGCGCAACAGCTTATAATGCAGATACTCGCCGAGGATCGCACTGGCAGCGACCCCATAAATCTGGACTGACTGCGCCTGATGCAGCGCCTGCGCCGCCGTTTCCAGCAGCGCTCTGTCGAGCAGTCTGGCGGTATCCTGCATAGCCTGTACAGACTCTTCCACTACGCTATCAATTTCATCCCCGGCCTGACGCTCTGGCTGACCCTGCTGAATGTCCAGCGCAAGCGCCATTTTGAATTCCGTGTACCCCTTACAGCCCAGCGTGCGGCAAAGACGCGTCACGCTGGCCTCGCTGGTATGACTTTCGCGCGCCAGCTCAGTGATCGTCAGGTAAAGCACCCGGGCAGGATCGTTGAGGACAAACTCACCCAGTTTTCGTTGCGTTGGGCTGTATCCGGAAGCCTCCTGGCGTAGCTTCAGCAGCAGGTTTTCATGGTCTGACATGCGAGATCCTTAATGCATTCTTCTGTCGACTAGTGTGGCGGAAAGCGGGGGAAAGATGCCAGTCATTTCGAAAAAGTATGATCGTCATCCTGGTTATTGATGATAATTTTCACTATTAATAATTAATGTGGTAAAAATTTTCATCTATACACGAGGGGATGAAAAAATGATGCAAATGTTCAGTGGGGCTTCTTCTGGCGGATGGTTTGAGAAAGCGCAGCGCTTTGGCAAATCATTTATGTTGCCCATCGCCGTCTTGCCCGCGGCGGGTTTGTTGCTGGGGATTGGAGGCGCGTTATCAAATCCCAATACCCTCACGGCCTACCCGTTTTTAGATGTTGCGTGGCTGCAGGCCATCTTTACCATTATGAGCAGTGCCGGTTCGATTGTGTTCGCCAACCTCTCGGTGCTGTTTGCTGTCGGGGTCGCCGTCGGGCTGGCAAAAAATGATAAAGGAACCGCGGGGCTGGCGGCATTGCTCGCTTTTCTGGTGATGAATGCCACCATCAATGCGCTGCTGATCCTGACCGGAAAACTGGCGCTTGAGAACCCGGGTGCCGTAGGGCAGGGAATGACGCTGGGGATCCAGACGCTGGAAACCGGCGTATTTGGTGGGGTCGTCATCGGGCTTGTGACCTGTGCGCTACATCATCGGTTCAATAAGCTCGCGCTTCCGCAGTTCCTGGGTTTCTTTGGCGGCTCACGTTTTGTACCGATCGTCAGCTCGCTGGCGGCAATACTTGTCGGGGCATTAATGACCGTCATCTGGCCGCATTTCCAGAAGCTGATCTTCGGTCTGGGCGGGCTTGTGGATGCCACCGGTTATCTGGGAACGATGCTGTACGGTTTCATTTTGCGCATGCTCGGGCCGTTTGGTTTACACCACATCTTCTATCTTCCCTTCTGGACGACCGCGCTTGGCGGCAGCGAGATCGTTAACGGTCAGCTGGTAGAAGGTACGCAGCGGATCTTCTTCGCCCAGCTTGCTGACCCGACAACACGCCAGTTTTATGAAGGCACGTCGCGTTTCATGTCCGGACGCTTCATCACGATGATGTTTGGTCTGCTGGGTGCCTGCCTCGCGATGTACCACACGGCAAAGCCGGAGAACAAAAAACGCGTCGCGGGGCTGTTACTTTCGGCGGCATTGACCTCGTTCCTGACGGGGATTACTGAACCTATTGAGTTCTCATTCCTTTTTGTTGCTCCAGTGCTGTACGTCATTCACGCCCTGTTTGACGGGCTGGCGTTTATGCTCGCCCATATTTTACACATCACTATCGGGCAAACCTTCTCAGGCGGTTTTATCGACTTCGTGCTGTTCGGCATTCTCCAGGGCGAGGCCAAAACCCACTGGATGTTCGTACCGCTGGTAGGGGTGCCGTGGTTCTTCCTTTATTACTTTACGTTCCGTTATCTGATTAATCGCTTTGATTTTGCCACGCCGGGGCGTGAGAAAGAGGCGATGGCGGATGAAGTGACCTTTTCGCAGAGCGAGCGTGCCGTTGCGGTTATCGCCGGGTTAGGTGGCAAAGACAATCTCGAAGAGGTGGACTGCTGCGCGACGCGTCTTCGCGTCACGGTGAAGGATGGCAGCAAAGTGAATGAATCGGCGCTGAAAGCGACCGGCGCGCGCGGCGTTATCGTCCGCGGCAACGGTGTTCAGGTCATTTATGGGCCGCATGTCACGATTATTAAAAACGAAGTGGAAGAGATCTTATCGTAATGAAAACTGTACTGGATAACCTGAAGGGAAAACTGGTCGTCTCCTGCCAGGCGCTGGAGAATGAGCCTCTGCATAGCGCGTTTATTATGTCACGAATGGCGCTGGCCGCCGCGCAGGGTGGGGCGGCAGCGATCCGTGCCAATAGCGTGGTGGACATCGAAGCCATCAAGCAGCAGGTGGCTCTGCCGGTTATCGGCATCATCAAACGCGATTATCCGGATAGTGAGGTGTTTATCACCGCCACGATGAAAGAGGTGGATGAGCTGATGACGGTTTCTCCGGAAATCATTGCCCTGGATGCGACTGCGCGACAGCGCCCTGGCGGCGAAGACCTGGCGACGCTGGTCGCGCATATCCGCACGCGGTATCCGTCGGTATGCCTGATGGCGGATATTTCCACAACAGAAGAGGCCGTGACGGCGCAGGCGCTGGGTTTTGATTGTGTGGGGACCACGCTTTACGGTTATACGGCAGAAACCGCAGGCCATGCGCTACCGGACAATGACTGCGCATTTCTGAAAGAGGTACTGGCTGCCGTCGACATTCCCGTGGTGGCCGAAGGCAACGTTGATACACCTGAACGGGCGGCGAGGTGTCTGGAACTTGGTGCCTTTATGGTCGTTGTCGGCGGGGCCATCACCCGTCCACAGCAAATTACTGCGCGGTTTATGGCAGCGATTGGCGCTCAAAGCACCGATGGAGCATGACCATCTGACGGGGATCTGCGATACTTATCGTTTATCCCCTTAACTGAGATGACTATGCAGTACCCGATTAACGAGATGTTCCAGACCCTGCAAGGCGAGGGTTACTTTACCGGCGTTCCCGCCATCTTTATTCGATTACAGGGATGCCCGGTTGGCTGTGCCTGGTGTGATACCAAACATACGTGGGATAAACTCGCAGATCGGGAAGTGTCGCTGTTTAGCATTCTGGCTAAAACCAAAGAGAGCGATAAGTGGGGCGCGGGAAGTGCAGAAGATCTGCTGGCGATCATTGGCCGTCAGGGCTGGACGGCGCGCCACGTGGTGATTACCGGGGGTGAACCCTGCATCCACGACCTGACGCCGCTGACCGAGCTGCTCGAAAAGAACGGCTACAGCTGTCAGATTGAAACCAGCGGCACGCATGAAGTGCGCTGTTCTCACACCACCTGGGTGACGGTTTCGCCGAAAGTTAACATGCGCGGCGGCTACGATGTTCTCTCTCAGGCGCTGGAGCGTGCTGATGAGATCAAACACCCGGTTGGCCGCGTGCGTGATATCGAAGCGCTGGATGAACTGCTCGCCACGCTGACGGATGAAAAGCAGCGGATCATCGCGCTGCAGCCTATCAGCCAGAAAGAGGATGCCACGCGCCTGTGTATTGAAACCTGTATTGCCCGCAACTGGCGGCTGTCGATGCAGACGCACAAGTACCTGAACATCGCCTAAAAAAAAGCCCGGATATTCCGGGCTTTTTTTACTCACCGCGATAGATACAGCCCGCGGTGCAGGTCTCTTTGATCATCACCGCGCTCAGCAGAGGCACCTGCGGTTTCATCTGATCCCAAATCCATTTAGCCAGCACTTCACTGGTCGGGTTTTCAAGGCCCGGGATATCATTCAGATAGTAGTGATCCAGACGATCGTAGGTCGGCTTGAATGCCGCCTTCAGCTCGGCAAAGTCCATGATCCAACCGGTATGCGGATCGACGTCACCGGTTATCTCAAGACGCACCATAAACGAGTGCCCGTGCAGACGGCCACATTTATGCCCTTCAGGAACATGCGGAAGGTGGTGGGCGGCTTCGAAGGTGAAATCTTTAAACAGTGTGGTGGACATTATTGCTCTCAGTAATGCGGAAAAAACCGCCGCATAGTACCGGAAAGCACAATTTTTATCATTAACTAAAACGGCTCTGTTGCCGCAACGTAGTGCATACGAGAAAGGACTACTGTTTTATGATTAAATTTCAATGGGTTAGTTAATCGTTTTTATCGCTAAGAACGATAACTAAAACAGGTTAGTCCATTTGGTTATTTATTATTTCCATCCCTTCTTTAATTGTTATTATCCTCGCCGTTAACCTTATCTTCAGTTTGGATTTATTCGCTTAAAGTCCGCTTGGCTACTGGAACATAACGACGCATGACAACACAGGCCCCACCTTCAAATTTGCTTCCCCTGAACCCGGAGCAACTGGCGCGCCTTCAGGCTGCCACTTCTGATTTTTCTCCCACCCAGCTTGCCTGGGTCTCCGGCTATTTCTGGGGAATGCTTAACCAGCAACCGGGCGCTGTGGCTGCTGCACCTGCAACTGCGGTAGAAATTCCGGCGATTACGCTGATTTCTGCCTCGCAGACGGGCAATGCTCGCCGTGTGGCCGAAGCGCTGCGCGACGACCTGCTGGCCGCCAAACTGAACGTGAACCTGGTGAACGCCGGGGACTATAAATTCAAACAGATCGCGTCCGAAAAACTGCTGGTGGTGGTTGCCTCAACCCAGGGTGAGGGTGAGCCGGCTGAAGAAGCGGTGGCCCTGCATAAGTTCCTGTTCTCGAAAAAAGCCCCAAAACTGAACGGGACGGCGTTCGCCGTGTTTGGCCTGGGCGACACCTCCTACGAATTTTTCTGCCAGTCCGGTAAAGATTTCGACAGCAAACTGGCGGAACTGGGCGCTGAGCGCCTGCTGGACCGCGTTGATGCGGATGTGGAATACCAGACTGCAGCCGCTGAATGGCGTGCGCGCATCGTTGACGTGCTGAAAGCGCGCGTGCCGAAAGAGACCCCAACGCAGGCTGCCGTCACCGCGGCGGGTGCAGTCAATGATATTCACACCAGCCCGTATACCAAAGAGGCACCGCTGGCAGCGAGCCTGGCGGTTAATCAGAAAATTACCGGTCGCGCCTCTGAGAAAGACGTGCGGCATATTGAAATCGATCTCGGTGATTCCGGTCTGCGTTACCAGCCGGGCGATGCACTTGGGATCTGGTACCAGAACGATCCGGCGCTGGTTAAAGAGCTGGTCGAACTGCTGTGGCTGAAAGGCGATGAGCCTGTCACCGTCGACGGTAACACGCAGCCGCTTTCTGAGGCGCTGCAGTGGCATTTCGAGCTGACGGTCAACACGCCAAACATCGTTGAAAATTACGCCACTTTAACGCGCAGTGAATCGCTGCTGCCCCTGGTGGGGGATAAGGCGAAGCTGCAGCATTACGCCGCGACGACGCCGATTGTCGATATGGTGCGTTTCTCTCCGGCACAGCTGGATGCGGATGCGCTAATCGGCCTGCTGCGTCCGCTGACGCCGCGCCTCTACTCCATTGCCTCTTCCCAGGCCGAAGTGGAGAGCGAAGTGCATATCACCGTGGGCGTGGTGCGTTATGACATCGAAGGCCGTGCCCGTGCGGGCGGGGCATCAAGCTTCCTGGCCGATCGCGTGGAGGAAGACGGTGAAGTGCGCGTGTTTATCGAGCACAACGACAACTTCCGTCTGCCTGCGAACCCGGAAACACCGGTCATCATGATTGGGCCGGGTACCGGTATTGCGCCATTCCGCGCCTTTATGCAGCAGCGCGCTGCAGATGAGGCGCCGGGTAAAAACTGGTTGTTCTTCGGCAACCCGCACTTTACGGAAGATTTCCTCTACCAGGTTGAGTGGCAGCGTTACGTCAAAGAAGGCGTCCTGACGCGCATCGACCTGGCCTGGTCCCGCGATCAGCAAGAAAAAGTATACGTACAAGACAAACTGCGCGAACAGGGCGCAGAGCTGTGGCGCTGGATCAATGACGGTGCCCACATTTATGTCTGCGGCGACGCCAATCGCATGGCGAAAGACGTTGAGCAGGCATTGCTGGAAGTGATTGCCGAATTCGGCGGTATGGATGCCGAAACGGCGGATGAATTTTTAAGTGAGCTGCGCGTTGAGCGCCGTTATCAGCGAGATGTCTACTAATGAGCGAAAAACATCCAGGGCCACTGGTGGTCGAAGGTAAACTGACAGACGCCGAGCGCATGAAGCTGGAAAGCAACTATCTGCGCGGCACCATTGCTGAAGATCTGAATGACGGTCTCACCGGCGGCTTTAAAGGCGACAACTTTCTGCTGATCCGTTTCCACGGTATGTATCAGCAGGACGACCGTGATATCCGCGCCGAACGTGCAGAACAGAAGCTGGAGCCGCGTCATGCGATGCTGCTGCGCTGCCGTCTTCCGGGCGGGGTGATCACCACGAAACAATGGCAGGCGATCGATAAGTTTGCGGGTGAAAATACCCTTTATGGCAGCATCCGTCTGACCAACCGTCAGACCTTCCAGTTCCACGGCATTCTGAAGAAGAACGTGAAGCCGGTACACCAGATGCTGCACTCTGTCGGGCTGGACGCGCTGGCCACGGCCAACGACATGAACCGTAACGTGCTCTGCACCTCGAACCCGTATGAGTCCGAGCTGCACGCCGAAGCCTATGAGTGGGCGAAGAAGATCTCTGAGCACCTGCTGCCACGCACTCGTGCCTATGCGGAGATCTGGCTCGATCAGGAAAAAGTGGCCACCACCGACGAAGAACCGATCCTCGGCCAGACCTATCTGCCGCGTAAGTTCAAAACCACCGTGGTGATCCCGCCGCAGAACGATATCGATCTGCACGCCAACGACATGAACTTCGTGGCGATTGCCGAAAATGGCAAGCTGGTGGGCTTTAACCTGCTGGTGGGCGGCGGTCTCTCCATCGAACACGGTAACAAGAAAACCTATGCCCGCACCGCAAGCGAGTTTGGTTTCCTGCCGCTGGAGCACACGCTGGCCGTGGCTGAAGCGGTTGTCACCACGCAGCGCGACTGGGGTAACCGTACGGACCGTAAAAACGCGAAAACCAAATACACCCTGGAGCGCGTGGGCGTAGAGACGTTCAAAGCGGAAGTGGAGCGTCGCGCGGGGATTAAGTTTGAGCCGATCCGTCCGTATGAATTTACGGGGCGTGGCGATCGTATTGGCTGGGTTAAAGGCATCGACAATAAATGGCACCTGACGCTGTTTATTGAAAACGGCCGTATTCTTGATTATCCGGGCCGCCCGCTGAAAACCGGTCTGCTGGAAATTGCGAAGATCCATAAAGGTGAATTCCGTATCACCGCTAACCAGAACCTGATCGTTGCCGGCGTGCCGGAAAGCCAGAAAGCGAAGATTGAGAAACTGGCGCGCGACCATGGGTTGATGGACGCGGTGAAGCCTCAGCGTGAAAACTCAATGGCCTGCGTGTCGTTCCCGACCTGCCCGCTGGCGATGGCGGAAGCAGAGCGTTTCCTGCCGTCATTCACCGATAAGGTGGAAGCGATTCTGGAAAAACACGGTATTCCGGACGAGCATATTGTTATGCGTGTCACCGGCTGCCCGAACGGCTGTGGCCGTGCGATGCTGGCCGAGCTGGGTCTGGTGGGTAAAGCGCCGGGTCGCTATAACCTGCACCTCGGCGGCAACCGTATCGGAACGCGTATTCCGCGCATGTTCCGTGAGAACATCACCGAGCCGGAAATTCTTGATTCTATCGACGAGCTTGTCGGGCGCTGGGCGAAAGAGCGCGAAGCGGGTGAAGGCTTCGGCGACTTTACGGTGCGTGCGGGCATTATTCGCCCGGTGCTCGATCCCGCAAGGGATTTCTGGGAGTAAACACGAGAGGTAATTATGTCCGTACTCGATCTAAACGCCCTAAATGAACTGCCAAAAGTCGATCGCATTCTGGCGCTGGCAGAAACCAATGCGCAGCTTGAAAAGCTCGACGCCGAAGGCCGCGTGGCATGGGCCCTGGAAAACCTGCCAGGTGATTATGTGCTCTCGTCGAGTTTTGGTATCCAGGCAGCGGTGAGTTTGCATCTGGTGAACCAGATTCGTCCGGACATTCCGGTGATCCTGACCGATACCGGCTACCTGTTCCCGGAAACCTACCAGTTTATCGATGAGCTGACGGACAAGCTCGGGCTGAACCTGAAAGTCTACCGCGCGGAGCAAAGCGCGGCCTGGCAGGAGGCGCGGTATGGCAAGCTGTGGGAACAGGGCGTTGAGGGCATTGAGAAATACAATGAGATCAACAAGGTCGAGCCGATGAACCGGGCGCTGAAAGAGCTTAACGCGCAGACCTGGTTTGCGGGGTTACGCCGCGAGCAGTCCGGAAGCCGCGCCACGCTCCCGGTGCTGGCGGTTCAGCGCGGGGTGTTTAAAGTGCTGCCGATCATCGACTGGGATAACCGTACGGTTTACCAGTACCTGCAAAAACACGGACTGAAATACCACCCGCTCTGGGACCAGGGTTATCTGTCAGTGGGCGATACCCATACCACGCGTAAATGGGAACCGGGCATGGCGGAAGAAGAGACGCGATTCTTTGGACTCAAGCGCGAGTGCGGATTGCACGAAGGGTAAATTCTGTTCCCTTTTCCCTCGCCCTCTTACAAAGGGTGAGGGAAATGTTCTGTTCTAGGCTTTCCCAGCTTTTGCCAGCTCTTTCACCAACGGCAGCATCACTTTAACCACATCCCGACTGCGGTGTTCAACTCGCTGCGGCAGTGCGCTATCAATATGCTGCTGATTATCCAGCAGCACGTTATGCCAGCTCGTCCCGTCCGGGAAAGCCTTCGATTTCACCCGCTGCTGATAACCGTCTTTCTTACCCAGCATCCAGTTAGTGGCTTCCACGTACAGAACAGGAATGCCCGCTTTATCGAACACTTCACCATCATTACAGCAGCCGGTTCCGCGAGGATAATCGGGATTCCCGCCCGGGTTGCTGGTGGCATACACCCCATGGCTGCGGGCAATCGCCAGCGCGCGGTCGCGCGTCAGTTTACGCACGGTACCCGGCGTACTCTGTCCGCTGTTGAAATAGAGCTTATCGCCGACGATCAGGTTATCGAGGTTAATCACCAGCAGCGTATTTTTCCTCTCCTCGGCACTCATGCGTTTCAGGAGATTCTCCGCGCCAAGTTTTCCCTCTTCTTCACCGCTGGTGGCAACGAAACGGATCCCGTATTGGGTTGGAATGTCTTTCATTCGCTCTGCCAGTTCGAGCATCACACCCAGACCCGCCGCGTTATCGTCCAGCCCCTGTAACGTCAGCCCGCCGAGATTATTGTCGGTATCGGCGTCGCTCATTGGCGCGTAGGTGTCCAGGTGCGCCATGATAATGATCTGTTCCGCCGCGCTACCTTCATGGGCCGCAATGACCGTACTGCCGGTCACGTTATGCCAGTTTTTTGTTTTATTGCGCGAGGTATAGACGTAGCGGCTGTGAAACGATCGGATATCGCTCTGGTAACCCATGTCAGCAAATTGCTGGCGAATATAATCGGCGGAAAGCATTTCCGCTGGCGTGCCGGTCATACGACCCGGAAAGACGGTCGCAATATGCCGCGCCTGCATATTCGCGATTTCACCATAGGGCTGATTTTTTGCCTGGGCCGGAAGGATAAAGCAAACGCCGAGCGCCAGGGCAGCGATACGGTGGCGCGTTGCGGAAAACATAGTGAGTCCTTAAAAACAGAGCAAAATTTTAACCCGCCTAGTATGAAACTGTGATCGACCATACACAATTTGAATTGCTCTTAAATGCCCGAAAATTCGCGTGTTAAGCACTTTTTGATCTTTGCTTTTCCACGGCGTTATTCCATTGAGTAACTACTCATTCCAATTCGTAATTTCATTCGATCTAAGCCGCCCCCTATAGTCCCACTATTCCTTGTTGTTAGTGAGTTGTAGCTTGTGGACTATCTGCCCCTTTTTGCCGCGATAAAAGACAGACCTGTGCTGGTAGTCGGCACCGGTGAGGTTGCCGATCGCAAAATCGCGTTTCTGCAGCGAGCGGGGGCGCAGGTACGGGTAGTCGACGAGGCGGATTTCGACGAGTCGCAAATCGACACCGTGGTGCTGGTGATTGCGGCAACCGACAACCGCGAGCTCAACCGCCGTATTTCAGAGGCGGCTCAGGCCCGTCACCGTCTGGTGAACGTGGTGGACGATCGGCCGCTGTGTTCGTTTATCTTCCCGTCGATTGTTGACCGTTCGCCATTGCTGGTGGCCATCTCCTCCGGCGGGACCGCGCCGGTGCTGGCACGCGTGCTGCGGGAAAAAATCGAAGCACTTTTGCCTACCAGCCTTGGGCGGATGGCGGAGAAAGCGAGCTTCTGGCGTAACCATCTGAAAACGCGCCTGACCAGCGTGACGGAACGCCGTCGCTTTTGGGAACGCGTGTTCCGCGGTCGTTTTGCCAGCCTGATGCATGCCGGGAATGAAACGGCGGCGCAGCAGATCCTCGAAGATGAGCTGGATAACCCTGGCAGTAGCGGCGGCGAGATCATTCTGGTCGGTGCGGGGCCGGGTGATGCCGGGCTGCTGACCCTGCGCGGCCTGCAGGTGCTTCAGGATGCCGATGTGGTGTTCTACGACCATCTGGTCACCGACGGGGTGCGCGAATTGATTCGCCGTGACGCAGAACAAATCTGCGTTGGCAAACGGGCGGCCGAGCACTCTGTACCGCAGCATGACACCAACCAGATGCTGGTGGCGGCGGCAAAAGCGGGCAAAACGGTGGTACGGCTTAAAGGTGGCGACCCGTTTATCTTTGGTCGCGGCGGGGAAGAGCTGCAGGCGGCGGCTGAAGCGGGCGTGCCGTTCCAGGTCGTCCCGGGTATCACGGCGGCTTCCGCAGTGACGGCCTACGCCGGTATACCGCTTACTCACCGCGATTACGCCCAGAGCGTGACCTTTGTCACGGGCCATTACAAGGCGGACAGCACCCCGTTTGACTGGTCGCATCTGGCCCAGAGTCGTCAGACGCTGGCTATCTATATGGGCACGATGAAGGCGGCGGACATCAGTGAACAACTTATTCAACACGGTCGAGAGGCAACCACGCCGGTCGCCGTGATTTCTCGCGGCACGCGCGTCGATCAGCATGTGGCTATCGGTACGCTACAGGATCTTGCCACCCTGGCGAAAGAGGCCCCTATGCCCGCGCTTATCGTGGTAGGGGAAGTGGTGCACCTGCACAGCACACTCGCCTGGTTTCAACATACAACAGACTCAGAGGGGTTTGGCTCCTCTGTGGTGAATCTGGCTTAAGGAACGGTTATGGACCAAAAACGACTTACTCACCTGCGGCAGCTCGAAGCGGAAAGTATCCATATTATCCGCGAAGTGGCAGCCGAATTCTCTAACCCGGTGATGATGTATTCCATCGGTAAAGATTCCAGCGTGATGCTACACCTGGCGCGTAAAGCGTTTTACCCGGGTACGCTGCCGTTCCCGCTGCTGCACGTTGATACCGGCTGGAAATTCCGTGAAATGTATGAATTCCGCGACCGTACGGCAAAAGCCTACGGCTGCGAACTGCTGGTGCATAAAAACCCGGAAGGGGTGGCGATGGGCATTAACCCGTTCGTGCACGGTAGCGCCAAACACACTGACATCATGAAAACCGAAGGGCTGAAGCAGGCGCTGAACAAATACGGTTTTGACGCGGCCTTCGGCGGCGCACGTCGTGACGAAGAAAAATCCCGTGCGAAAGAGCGTATCTACTCTTTCCGCGACCGCTTCCACCGCTGGGACCCAAAAAACCAGCGCCCGGAGCTGTGGCATAACTACAACGGTCAGATCAACAAGGGCGAAAGCATTCGCGTGTTCCCGCTCTCCAACTGGACCGAGCTGGATATCTGGCAGTACATCTATCTGGAAAATATCGAGATCGTGCCGCTGTACCTGGCCGCTGAACGTCCGGTGCTGGAGCGTGACGGCATGCTGATGATGATCGATGACGATCGCATCGACCTGCAGCCAGGCGAAGTGATCAAAAAACAGATGGTGCGTTTCCGTACCCTCGGCTGCTGGCCATTGACCGGTGCCGTGGAGTCCAGTGCGCAGACGCTGCCGGAGATCATTGAAGAGATGCTGGTGTCGACCACCAGTGAGCGACAGGGCCGCGTGATTGACCGCGACCAGGCAGGCTCCATGGAGCTGAAGAAACGTCAGGGTTATTTCTAAGGAGCCGCCATGAACACGACCATTGCTCAACAAATTGCCAATGAAGGCGGCGTAGAAGCTTATCTGCACGCGCAACAACACAAAAGCCTGCTGCGCTTTCTGACCTGCGGCAGCGTCGATGACGGGAAAAGCACGCTGATCGGCCGTCTGCTGCACGATACGCGTCAGATTTACGAAGATCAGCTCTCGTCCCTGCACAACGACAGTAAACGTCATGGTACCCAGGGCGAGAAACTCGACCTGGCGCTGCTGGTGGACGGCCTGCAGGCCGAGCGCGAGCAGGGCATCACCATTGATGTGGCGTATCGCTATTTCTCCACCGAGAAGCGCAAATTTATTATTGCTGACACCCCGGGGCACGAGCAGTACACCCGTAACATGGCGACCGGTGCGTCTACCTGTGAACTGGCGATCCTGCTGATTGACGCCCGTAAAGGGGTACTGGATCAGACTCGTCGCCACAGCTTTATCTCCACGTTGCTGGGGATCAAACACCTGGTGGTGGCGGTCAACAAAATGGATCTGGTGAACTTCAGCGAAGAGAAGTTTGATGAGATCCGCCAGAGTTACCTGACGTTTGCTGAACAGCTGCCGGGTAACCTGGATATTCGCTTTGTGCCGCTCTCTGCGCTGGAAGGCGACAACGTGGCTTCCCAGAGCGCGAACATGCCGTGGTATAGCGGCCCGACGCTGCTCGAAGTGCTTGAAACCGTGGAGATCCAGCGCGTGGTCGACACCCAGCCGATGCGCTTCCCGGTTCAGTACGTTAACCGTCCCAACCTCGATTTCCGCGGTTTCTCCGGCACTATCGCGTCGGGCACCGTGGCGGTCGGCCAGCGCGTTAAAGTTCTGCCGTCTGGTGTGGAATCCACCATCAGCCGTATCGTCACCTTTGATGGCGATCTGCCGCAAGCCGGCGCGGGTGAAGCGGTCACGCTGGTATTGAAAGATGAAATTGATATCAGCCGCGGCGATCTGCTGGTGGACGCTCAGGAGACGCTGGCAGCGGTGCAGGGGGCTTCCGTTGATGTGGTGTGGATGGCTGAACAACCGCTGACCGCCGGTCAGAGCTACGACATTAAAATCGCGGGTAAGAAAACCCGTGCCCGCGTGGACGGTATCCAGTTCCAGGTGGACATCAATAACCTGACCCAGCGCGACGTCACCGAGCTGCCGCTGAACGGCATTGGTCTGGTCGACGTGACCTTTGACGAGCCGCTGGTGCTGGATCCCTACCAGCAGAACCCGGTAACGGGTGGGCTGATCTTTATCGATCGCCTCTCCAACGTGACCGTGGGTGCCGGTATGGTGCGTGAGCCAAATGAACAGGCTACGGTAGCCTCTGAGTTCAGCGCTTTTGAGCTGGAGCTGAATGCGCTGGTGCGTAAGCACTTCCCGCACTGGGGTGTGCGCGATCTGCTGGGAGGCAAGTAATGGCCGCCCATGATGAGAACGTCGTCTGGCATCCTCATCCGGTCACCGTCGCGCAGCGCGAGAAACTTCACGGTCATCGTGGCGTGGTACTGTGGTTTACCGGGCTATCCGGCTCTGGTAAATCCACGGTAGCGGGCGCGCTGGAAGAGGCGCTACACCAGCAGGGGGTTAGTACCTACCTGCTGGATGGCGACAATGTGCGCCACGGCCTGTGCAGCGATTTGGGCTTCAGCGACGACGATCGTAAAGAGAATATTCGCAGGGTGGGGGAAGTGGCCAGCCTGATGGCGGATGCCGGGTTAGTGGTACTGACCGCGTTTATCTCACCGCATCGTGCCGAACGCCAGATGGTGCGCGAGCGCGTCGGGCAGGATCGCTTTATCGAAGTGTTTGTTGATACGCCGCTGGAAATTTGCGAAGCGCGCGATCCCAAAGGGCTGTATAAGAAAGCGCGTGCGGGAGAGCTGCGAAACTTCACCGGCATTGACTCGGTGTACGAAGCGCCTGAATCGCCTGAAATTCACCTGGAAGGTCAACAATTGGTAACAAATTTAGTAAGCCAATTATTAGACCTGCTCAGACGGGACGATATTATCAGATCCTGAGACGGTATCGTTCGGGAGCTGTCTTCCCGAACGATGAGTCACGGTCACAGGATCAGCTATGCGCAACAGTGAGAACTACATTATTACCACCGGGTCGGAGCCGTTAGCGACCGACGACGAGACGACCTGGTCCTTTCCTGGGGCCATAGTCGGCTTCGTCTCGTGGTTGCTGGCCCTGGGCATCCCTTTTCTTATCTACGGCGGTAATACGCTGTTCTTCTTTCTCTATACCTGGCCTTTCTTCCTGGCGCTGATGCCTGTGGCGGTTGTCGTCGGTATTGCGCTGCACTCGCTGCTTAATGGCAAACTCCTTTACAGTACCGTGGTCACGATTGTGACGGTGGTTCTGATGTTTGGTCTGTTATTTTTGTGGCTCATGGGCTAACTTCAGCCATAATTCAAACCGTAAACAACTGTGTGACGATATTGAGCAAGGCGATTCTGCGGAAAAAATGTGGTACATTTGCCCGCGATGTTGCGGCATCTCTGTTACCCCGGCAAAGAGATCTGGGGGCGTTTTGGGATGATGATGCCGTTTTTCAGGGGGCAGGATGGGTAAACTAACGCTGCTGTTGCTGGCTTTGCTGATCTGGCTGCAATATTCGCTGTGGTTCGGTAAAAACGGACTGCACGACTATAGCCGGGTAAGCGATGACGTCGCGGCTCAGCAGGCAACAAACGCCAAACTTAAGGCGCGAAACGATCAACTCTTTGCTGAAATTGATGACCTCAATGG
Source organism: Enterobacter sp. RCC_40 (assembly GCF_041360735.1). NCBI lineage: Bacteria > Pseudomonadati > Pseudomonadota > Gammaproteobacteria > Enterobacterales > Enterobacteriaceae > Enterobacter > Enterobacter sp. RCC_40. Next base: position 148,380 of record NZ_JBFUPR010000007.1, on the reverse strand, counting down.
CGGGCAAGAGGCGATTGAGGAACGCGCACGCAATGAACTCAGTATGACTAAGCCGGGCGAAACTTTTTATCGTCTGGTTCCGGATGCGTCTAAACGCAATCAGGGCTCAGCACAAAACAATCGATAATCAGGCCCAGGATTACGACATGGCAGTAACTTTTTCGGACGTATGCGCCGTGGTGCCGGCTGCGGGTTTTGGCCGGCGCATGCAGACAGAATGTCCCAAGCAATACCTCTCTATTGGCGATAAAACGATCCTCGAACACTCCGTGGCGGCGCTGCTGGCGCATCCGCGGGTGACGCGCGTGATTATCGCTATCAGCCCGGGTGATGCGCGTTTCGCGCAGTTACCGCTGGCAAATCATCCGCAGATTACCGTTGTTGACGGCGGCGCCGAGCGTGCCGATTCCGTGCTGGCGGGCATTCAGGCCGCCGGTGAGGCACCATGGGTTCTGGTCCATGACGCTGCCCGTCCGTGCCTGCATCAGGATGACCTTGCGCGCCTGCTGGCGCTTAGCGAAACCAGCCGGGTAGGTGGTATTCTTGCCGCCCCGGTACGCGACACCATGAAGCGCGCTGAGCCGGGCAAGCAGGCTATCGCACACACCGTTGAGCGCTTCGATTTATGGCACGCGCTGACCCCCCAATTTTTCCCCCGCGAATTACTCCACGACTGCTTAACGCGTGCGCTTAAAGAAAGTGCGACCATCACGGACGAAGCCTCGGCGCTGGAGTATTGCGGTTTCCATCCTGAGCTGGTTGAAGGACGCGCTGATAATATAAAAGTGACGCGTCCGGAAGATTTACAGCTCGCGGAATTTTATCTTACCCGTTCGACCCATCAGGAGAAGGCATAATGCGAATTGGACACGGTTTTGATGTACACGCCTTTGGCGGAGAAGGCCCAATTATCATTGGCGGCGTACGCATTCCTTATGAAAAAGGGCTGCTTGCGCATTCTGATGGCGACGTAGCATTACATGCCCTGACCGATGCATTGCTGGGTGCTGCGGCACTGGGCGATATCGGTAAGCTGTTCCCGGACACTGACCCGGCCTTCAAAGGCGCGGACAGCCGTGCGCTGCTGCGTGAAGCCTGGCGTCGTATTCAGGCGAAAGGCTACACCCTCGGCAACGTGGATGTGACGATCATCGCTCAGGCCCCCAAAATGCTGCCGCATATCCCGCAAATGCGGGTGTTCATTGCAGAAGATCTCGGTTGCCACATGGATGATGTTAACGTCAAAGCGACGACGACAGAGAAACTGGGCTTTACCGGTCGTGGTGAAGGGATTGCCTGTGAGGCCGTGGCGCTGCTGGTGAAGGCAAGCCAATGACGGACTTCGACAACCTGACCTGGCTGCACGGTAAACCGCAGGGGAACGGGCTGCTGAAAGCCAGCCCTGAAGATTTTGTTGTGGTGGAAGACCTGGGATTCGCACCGGATGGCGAAGGCGAACATATCCTGGTACGCATTCTGAAAAATGGCTGCAATACCCGTTTTGTGGCCGATGCGCTGGCAAAATTCCTCAAAATTCATGCCCGCGAAGTGAGCTTTGCCGGGCAGAAAGATAAACACGCCGTCACCGAACAGTGGCTCTGCGCGCGCGTGCCGGGTAATACGATGCCTGATTTAAGCAAATTTGAGCTTGAGGGCTGTAAGGTACTGGAATACGCGCGCCATAAGCGCAAACTGCGTCTGGGCGCGTTGAAGGGCAACCATTTTACGCTGGTACTGCGCGAGATTTCGGACCGTGATGATGTGGAAAAACGCCTGAACGCTATCAACGCGTGCGGCGTACCAAACTATTTTGGCGCACAGCGCTTTGGTATCGGCGGCAGCAACCTGCTCGGCGTACTGCGCTGGGCGCAAAGCGATGCCCCGGTCCGCGACAGGAATAAACGCAGTTTTTGGTTGTCGGCGGCCCGCAGTGCGTTGTTTAATCAGATTGTGAGCGAACGGCTGAAAAAACCGGACGCGAATCAAGTTGTTGTCGGCGATGCGCTACAATTAGCGGGACGCGGGAGCTGGTTTGTGGCAACGGCTGAAGAAATGGCCGATGTGCAGTCGCGCGTGGATACTCAAACGCTGATGATTACCGCAGCCTTGCCCGGCACGGGCGACTGGGGTACGCAGGGCGATGCGCTGGCTGCTGAGCAGTCTGCCGTCGCTGATATGCAGGCATTACAAACATTGCTGGTGCGGGAAAAAGTCGAGGCGGCACGCCGTGCGATGCTGCTCTATCCGCAACAGTTGAGCTGGAACTGGTGGGACGATGTAACCGTCGAGTTACGCTTCTGGCTGCCGGCAGGTAGCTTTGCCACCAGTGTTGTCAGGGAACTTATCAACACGTCGGGTGATTATGCGAATATTGCTGAGTAACGATGACGGGATCCATGCGCCGGGTATACAGACCCTGGCGAAACACCTTCGCGAATTTGCGGAAGTGCAGGTCGTGGCACCCGATCGTAACCGCAGTGGAGCGTCTAACTCTCTGACGCTGGAGTCGTCGCTTCGCACCTTTACCTTCGAAAATGGTGATATCGCCGTCCAGATGGGCACGCCGACCGACTGCGTTTTTCTGGGCGTGAACGCGCTGATGCGCCCGCGCCCGGACATCGTCGTCTCCGGTATTAACGCCGGGCCCAATCTTGGCGACGATGTGATTTACTCCGGAACCGTGGCCGCCGCCATGGAAGGGCGCCATCTGGGGTTCCCTGCACTGGCCGTTTCGTTAAACGGCCACACGCACTACGACACGGCGGCAGCGGTGACCTGTTCTCTCCTGCGGGCGCTCAATCGCGAGCCGCTGCGTACCGGGCGCATCCTCAATATTAACGTGCCGGATCTGCCGCTGAGTGAAATCAAAGGCATTCGCGTAACGCGTTGCGGAAGCCGACACCCGGCTGACCAGGTGATCCCGCAGCAGGATCCGCGCGGCAATACGCTTTACTGGATTGGTCCTCCTGGCGACAAGTGTGACGCCGGACCGGATACCGACTTTGCCGCCGTTGATGAAGGATATGTCTCGGTTACGCCACTGCATGTAGATTTAACCGCGTATAGTGCGCATGATGTGGTGTCGGGTTGGCTGGATCGCGCAGGAGTGAACGCGCAATGGTAAGCAAACGTGTACAAACTCTTCTGGAACAGCTACGCGCTCAGGGGATCCGCGACGAGCATGTGCTCGACGCGCTCGCCCAGGTGCCGCGTGAGAAATTTGTAGACGAGGCGTTTGAACACAAAGCGTGGGAAAACGTGGCGCTGCCTATCGGGCAGGGTCAGACGATTTCACAGCCTTACATGGTGGCGCGTATGACGGAGCTGCTGGAGCTCACGCCCCATTCGCGCGTGCTGGAAATTGGCACCGGGTCGGGGTACCAAACCGCGATCCTGGCGCATCTGGTGCACCATGTTTGCTCCGTTGAGCGTATTAAAGGTTTGCAGTGGCAGGCGCGTCGTCGCCTGAAACAACTTGATTTACATAACGTTTCGACACGACACGGTGATGGATGGCAGGGTTGGCAGGCACGCGCCCCGTTTGACGCGATCATCGTGACGGCTGCTCCACCTGAAATTCCCGCTGCTCTGTTATCGCAGCTGGATGAAGGCGGCATTCTTGTTCTGCCTGTCGGGGACGAGCAACAGCTCCTGAAGCGCGTTCGTCGGCGTGGCGGCGAGTTTATTATCGATACCGTGGAAGCCGTGCGCTTTGTTCCTCTGGTAAAGGGGGAGTTGGCCTGAGACTCAGAATTATCCAGGGTTATTAAGGCAAATTCAGCGTATGGTGTGGCGCGAAAGATTCGTGTCATCACGGTAAATTTTAAGTCACTGGTAGTTAACACATTCCTGGGGGATAAATGAGCGCGGGAAGCCCTAAATTCACCATCAGCCGTGTTGCGGCATTATCACTGGTTTCGCTCTGGCTGGCAGGCTGTACAAGTTCTAATAATGCACCTGCGCCCGTCAGTTCCGTGGGAGGATCCAGCAGCTCGGGTAACACGTCCAGCGGAATGTTGATCACGCCTCCGCCTAAAATGGGCACTGCTGCGGCACAACAAAATCCGCCCATTCAGCCAATGCAGCCTCCTGTTACGCAGTCAACACAGGTTCAGCCAGTGGAACACCCTGTGCAGACTCAAAATGGCCGCATAGTGTATAACCGCCAGTATGGGAACATTCCGAAAGGTAGCTATACCGGTGGGAGCACCTATACCGTAAAACGCGGCGACACGCTGTTCTATATTGCGTGGATCACCGGGAACGATTTCCGTGACCTGGCGCAGCGTAATAACGTCCAGGCCCCGTATGGTCTGGAAGTCGGCCAGACGCTCCAGGTGGGCAATGCGACGGGTACGCCGCTCACGCCTGGCAACACCGTTTCAGCGGCCGATGTCACTGCGCAAAATAACAGCGTTAAGCCTGCACAAAAATCCACCACGGTGGTTGCTTCACAACCGGTAATTACGTATTCTGAGGATTCAGGTGATCAGACTGCTAACAAAATGTTGCCGAATAATAAAGGGACTGCGACTGTTGTCACAGCACCGACTACGGCACCTGTGGTTAGCTCTACTGAACCGACTGCCAGCAGTATGACCTCCAGTTCGCCAATTTCTGCATGGCGCTGGCCAACTGACGGCAAGGTTATCGAAAACTTCTCTTCCTCTGAGGGAGGAAATAAAGGGATCGATATCGCAGGGAATAAGGGACAGGCTATTATCGCGACCGCAGACGGTCGTGTTGTATATGCCGGTAACGCTCTGCGCGGTTACGGTAATCTTATTATCATCAAACATAACGATGATTACCTGAGTGCCTACGCCCATAACGACACAATGCTGGTCCGGGAACAACAAGAAGTTAAGGCGGGGCAAAAAATCGCTACCATGGGTAGCACCGGCACCAGTTCTACACGCTTGCATTTTGAAATTCGTTACAAGGGGAAATCCGTAAACCCGCTGCAGTATTTGCCGCAGCGATAAGTTGACGGGGCATGCCAGCCAGGGTGTCTCGTTCAGGGATCACGGGTAGGAGCCACCTTATGAGTCAGAATACGCTGAAAGTTCATGATTTAAATGAAGATGCGGAATTTGATGAGAACGGAGCAGAGGCTTTTGATGAAAAAGCCTTAGTAGAAGAGGAACCCAGTGATAACGATTTGGCTGAAGAAGAGCTGTTATCGCAGGGCGCCACACAGCGTGTACTGGACGCGACTCAGCTTTACCTTGGGGAGATTGGTTACTCCCCACTGTTAACGGCCGAAGAAGAAGTCTATTTCGCACGTCGTGCTTTGCGTGGTGATGTTGCCTCGCGCCGTCGCATGATTGAAAGTAACTTGCGTCTGGTCGTGAAAATTGCCCGTCGTTACGGCAATCGAGGTCTGGCTCTGCTGGACCTGATTGAAGAGGGCAACTTAGGTCTCATCCGCGCAGTTGAGAAGTTTGACCCGGAACGCGGGTTCCGTTTCTCAACCTACGCGACCTGGTGGATTCGTCAGACCATCGAACGGGCGATTATGAACCAAACCCGTACGATTCGCCTGCCGATTCACATCGTCAAAGAGTTGAACGTCTATCTGCGTACTGCGCGCGAGTTGTCCCATAAACTGGACCACGAGCCAAGCGCGGAAGAGATCGCCGAACAACTTGATAAACCGGTTGATGACGTAAGCCGTATGCTGCGTCTCAACGAGCGCATTACCTCCGTTGACACCCCGTTGGGTGGCGACTCCGAAAAAGCGCTGCTGGACATCCTGGCCGATGAAAAAGACAACGGTCCGGAAGACACCACGCAGGACGATGACATGAAACAGAGCATCGTCAAATGGCTGTTCGAACTGAACGCCAAACAGCGTGAAGTGCTGGCACGTCGTTTCGGTTTACTGGGGTATGAAGCTGCAACACTGGAAGACGTCGGCCGCGAAATTGGCCTGACCCGTGAACGTGTTCGTCAGATTCAGGTTGAAGGTCTGCGTCGCCTGCGTGAAATCCTGCAGGGACAAGGTCTGAATATCGAAGCGCTGTTCCGCGAATAAGCAATCTTTCATCAAAAAAGGCCCGTCGTGAGACGGGCCTTTTTCTTTTGCGTTACGGTTGTGCCGTTTCGTGCAGCAAACGCCATGTTATCTTGCCATCCTTCTGATTGAGCACGGCGGTTGACCAGCGCACATTGACGGGCTGATCCGGGCGAGTTTGCGTTTCCCGGTAGTGAAGCACTGCGCCGTTGGCCCACGTCTGTAGCGTCGTTATCTCATCAAGAACAATCTCCAGACCAGGACGGCTGCCGCGCTGAAGGTCCAGGAAACCGACAAGCGCGTTATAGTCAAAATGGACGCCACCTGGGGTGAGCATCATAAAATCCGGCTGAAAGTGGGCAAGCAGGGCGTCAACATCCCCTTCGCCCTTACCCAACCAGTTCTCCAGCATAACGTGAACGTCGATAATGTCCTGTTCGAAATGGGTCATGGTTTCTCCTGTTGCACCTCTGAAAGCACCTGCGTGTTGTTAAGACGAAAGACGTACACGACGGGCAGTAATGTGATGGCCGCAGCAACACTAAACATCCAGTGCCATGCGGCGAGCGGCGTGAAAAACGCCAGTGTCAGGTTCAGCACCTGCGAGAGCAGGAATGCCCCGGCAAAAAAACTGATCTGACGATTAAGATTCCATAGCGCGCTGGCGTCAGGCATCTCGTCGCGCGCCGTCGTTAAAAATGCGCTGCTTTGCGCCGTACTGCTGCAAAGACTGCCGCCCGCGCCCATTAACGTAAACGCGACGCCAGGTAACAACACTGTGGTAGTCGGGCTGACGTTAAGCAACAGTAAAACGCCCAGCGCCTGTAACAGGCAACCCACGACAATGAGAGGCCGGGGACCCACGCGGTTAAAATAACGTCCGGTCGCGGTGATCGCCATAAACGAGGCCAGAGACCATGGCAGCATCAGCATCCCCGTTGCGGCAGGTGTCATGTGCGCCTCGCTCTGAAGATAATACATCCCCGTGACGTTCACCCCAATAAACATGCCGGGTACGCACAAATAGACAAGCATGGAAAAACGCAGCAGCGGGTCGGCCAGCAGGGGCAGGTTTAACAGCTTGCTCGCTTTCACGGGGGGCCTCTCATTCTTAAGCCACACGCAGGCCAGGAAAAACGTCACGGCGGCGACAGGCGTTGTGGCAAAAAATATCCATCGCCAGCTGAGTGCCTGAACCAGCACTCCCCCCACGGCGGGTGAGCATGCAGGCGCAAGCAATGCAACCAGCATTACCGCTGAGGAGAGCCTGGCACGCTCATGGGGTTTAAACTGTTGCCAGGTCAGCGCCTGTCCGACCGGGATCAGTAAACCCCCTCCCATGCCCTGCAGCACTCGCCAGGCAATCAGGCTCTCAAGTGAGGACGACAAACCTGCCGCAACGGAGGCGGCGCTAAAGAGAAAAAGCGAAAGCAGAATGACATGCTTCGGCCCGAGCCTGCGTGTCAGAAGGGTGCTGAAGGGAATGACGAGTGTCAGACCGGCAATATAGCCGTTACTGACCCAGGCAAGCGATGAGGGCGTGGCGTTGAACGCCTGAGCCATTGCCGGGAAAGCGACGCTGGCGATAAACATATTAATTAAATCAAGAAAAAAGCCCAGCAGATAGACAACGGCGACTTTGCTGCGATACGACATGGCGGCACCTCCAGTGAGGGGCGTATCGTATCGGGCAGGGAGGTACGGATAAACGTTATAAAGCGCGATATACTGTCAAAAAATTTTTGACAGTAATAGGGCTGACAATGATTAATTTGCAGCGTACCGCGATGTTTGTCGCCGTCGCGGATAGCGGCAGTTTCACCGCCGCAGCAGAGGCAATGGGGCTGACAAAAGCGGTGGTCAGCTTCAATATCCGCCAGCTGGAAGATGAACTGGGTGTCACGCTGTTGCTGCGTTCCACCCGTCGACTGACGTTAACCGAGGCAGGGAGGCTTTTCCATCAACGGAGCGTCGCGCTTTTAAAGGACGCGGAACGCCTGAAGGACGACGTCCGTGCAAACCATGCAGGTCTCACGGGGGAGTTGCGGATCACCACCACACCGGAGTACGGCTCGCAGGTTGTGGTCCCGTTACTGGCTGAGTTTAGCCAGCAACACCCGGACCTTCGCGTGCGTCACGTTTCGTCTTCACTGCATGCCGATCTGATTTCAGAGCGCTTTGATGTCGCCATCCGGCTGGGAACCCTTGCAGATTCACGCTATCACGCGGCATTGATAACGCAGTTCACTATTTTCCCCGTAGCGACGCCCGGCTGGCTGCGTAACCATCCTGTAGAATCGCTTGAACAGCTGGCGAAAGCTGACTGGATTATTCATGAGCGCTTAGCCTCGCCGCTGCGCTGGCAGGTGAACGATGCCAGCGGTGAGCCTGCCACGCTGGAAATTAAAAAAGCACCGCGTTTGTTTGCGGACAGTGCTCAGGCGCTGATGGCCTTTGCGCTCGCGGGATGTGGCGTGGCGCTGTTGCCGGCGTGGCTGGTGCGCCATGCGCTTGATGACGGCACGCTGGTGTCGGTTTTACCGGAATATACCTTTGCGCGGCAGGGCATCTATGCGGTTTATCCCGATGCCCCGCATGTGCCTGCGAAAGTGCGCACCTTTATCGACTTTATGCGCACCCGGGTTAACTAGTCGCGCATCATTTTTTTGACGAGTGCGGAGAATTGCGCCCGCTCGTCGTTGCTCAGCCGCCCTAAAAACGCCTCATCCACGTCATTGCCGAGCGGTTTACAGCTGGCAAGCAGCGCTTCACCTTCCGGCGTCAGAAAGACGAAACGACGGCGCTTGTCCGCCGGATCGTGCTCGCGTTTTACCAGTCCACGCGCCTCCATGCGGCTCAGCATCTCCGCGAGCGTCGCCTTTGTGCTGACCGCCACTTCTGTCAGAGCAACTTGCTCAATCCCCGGATTTTCGGCAATAGACCGCAATACCGCGTACTGCGGTTTGGTCAGTTCCGGCAATGCATGTTGCCAACGGGCAGTATGCTGTTGAAAAAGCTGGCGTAACAGGTGAAACGCCTCTTGTCTCAGTTCCATGAACACTCCGACGAAAAATTCTCTCCCTATGATAGCCGCTCTTGCCCAGGATTTTAACGCGGCAATTTTTAGCAATTAATGTGATCGTGTACGAACAATATTGTCAGAAACAGGATCCGGGAGTAACGTATTTAATATGTTCGTATGCGAACGAATTAATTGAGGTGCTGAATGAGATTGATAGTTGGAATGACGGGCGCAACGGGCGCGCCGCTGGGCGTAGCGTTGCTGCAGGCATTACGTGACATGCCGGAGGTGGAGACCCATCTGGTCATGTCGAAATGGGCAAAAACCACCATTGAGCTGGAGACACCCTACACCGCACAGGATGTGGCTGCGCTGGCCGATGTTGTCCATAGCCCGGCCGATCAGGCTGCCACTATCTCATCCGGCTCGTTTCGCACCGACGGCATGATCGTCATTCCCTGCAGTATGAAAACCCTGGCAGGCATTCGCGCAGGCTACGCCGAAGGACTGGTGGGCCGTGCGGCAGATGTGGTGCTGAAAGAGGGGCGCAAACTGGTGCTGGTTCCTCGTGAAACCCCGCTCAGCACCATTCATCTCGAGAATATGCTCGCACTGTCCCGTATGGGCGTGGCAATGGTGCCGCCGATGCCCGCGTATTACAACCACCCGCAGACCGCCGACGATATCACCCATCACATTGTGACCCGCGTGCTCGACCAGTTTGGTCTGGAGCACAAAAAAGCGCGCCGCTGGAACGGGTTGCGGGAAGCAAAACATTTTTCACAGGAGAATAAAGATGGCATTTGATGATTTGAGAAGCTTCCTGCAGGCGCTCGATGAGCAAGGGCAACTGCTGAAAATTGAAGAAGAGGTGAATGCAGAACCGGACCTGGCCGCGGCAGCCAATGCCACAGGCCGTATTGGTGACGGCGCACCGGCGCTGTGGTTCGATAATATTCGCGGGTTTACCGATGCCCGGGTGGTAATGAACACCATTGGTTCATGGCAGAATCACGCCATTTCTATGGGACTGCCCGCGAACTCCCCCGTCAAAAAACAGATTGATGAGTTTATTCGCCGCTGGGATAAATTCCCCGTCACGCCAGAGCGCCGTGCAGATCCCGCCTGGGCTCAAAATACGGTGGAGGGTGAAGACATTAACCTTTTCGACATCCTGCCGCTGTTCCGTCTGAACGACGGTGACGGCGGTTTTTACCTCGACAAAGCGTGCGTCGTTTCGCGCGATCCGCTTGATGCGGATAACTTCGGCAAGCAGAACGTCGGTATCTATCGCATGGAAGTGAAGGGAAAACGCAAGCTGGGTCTGCAACCGGTTCCGATGCACGATATCGCCCTGCATTTGCATAAAGCGGAAGAGCGCGGTGAAGATCTGCCGGTCGCGATTACGCTTGGCAATGATCCGATTATTACACTTATGGGCGCGACGCCGCTGAAATACGATCAATCTGAGTATGAGATGGCCGGTGCGCTGCGCGAAAGCCCCTATCCCATTGCGACGGCACCGCTGACCGGCTTTGATGTACCGTGGGGATCTGAAGTCATTCTGGAAGGGGTGATTGAAGGCCGCAAGCGCGAAATCGAAGGACCCTTTGGTGAGTTTACCGGGCACTACTCTGGTGGCCGTAACATGACGGTGGTGCGTATTGATAAAGTGTCTTACCGCACAAAACCCATTTTTGAATCCCTCTACCTCGGCATGCCGTGGACCGAAATTGACTACCTGATGGGCCCGGCTACCTGTGTACCGCTCTACCAGCAGCTGAAAGCAGAATTTCCGGAAGTGCAGGCGGTCAATGCCATGTATACCCACGGTTTGCTGGCGATTATCTCCACCAAAAAACGCTACGGTGGCTTTGCCCGCGCAGTCGGCTTACGTGCTATGACCACGCCGCACGGCCTGGGCTACGTGAAGATGGTGATTATGGTGGATGAAGACGTTGACCCGTTCAACCTGCCGCAGGTGATGTGGGCGCTGTCCTCGAAGGTGAACCCGGCGGGCGATCTGGTGCAGTTGTCGAATATGTCGGTGCTTGAACTGGACCCGGGCTCCAGCCCGGCAGGCATTACCGACAAACTGATTATTGATGCCACCACGCCTGTTGCACCCGACAACCGGGGCCACTTCAGCCAGCCGGTACAGGATTTACCTGAAACCAAAGCCTGGGCCGAAAAACTGACTGCGATGCTGGCTGCACGCCAATAAGGAGGAAAAGATGATATGTCCACGTTGTGCTGATGAGCATATTGAGGTGATGGCAACATCACCGGTGAAAGGGGTCTGGACTGTCTATCAGTGCCAGCATTGTCTGTATACCTGGCGAGACACGGAACCGCTACGCCGGACCCACCGCGATCATTATCCGCAAGCGTTTCGCATGACGCAGAAGGATATCGATGACGCACCACAGGTGCCGACGATCCCGCCGTTACTGGCCGACGATAAGCGCTAAAAAAAGCCGGGAGGCGGTTTCGCCTTACCCGGCCTGTATGTTTAAGATACCGCTACTTCCCGGCAGGCCCGGTAAGCATTGCGCCACCGGGTGCAGACTACACCAGGCTTTTCAGGCGATAAATCCACTCCAGCGCCTGACGCGGTGTGAGCGAGTCCGGATCGAGATTTTCCAGCGCCTCAACGGCCGGTGACGTCTCTTCTGCCGGGGCTAGCAACGACATTTGCGTGCCATCAATCTGCGTGGCCGCGGCATTCGGTGACAGGCTCTCCAGCTCACGCAATTTCTGGCGCGCACGTTTGATCACCTCTTTTGGAACCCCCGCCAGCGCGGCCACGGCCAGGCCATAGCTCTTGCTCGCGGCACCATCCTGTACGGTGTGCATAAAGGCGATGGTATCGCCGTGTTCCAGCGCATCGAGGTGGACGTTTGCCACGCCTTCCATCTTTTCTGGCAACTGTGTCAGCTCGAAATAGTGGGTTGCGAACAGCGTCATTGCCTTGATCTTATTGGCAAGGTTTTCAGCGCAGGCCCATGCCAGTGACAGACCATCATAGGTTGATGTTCCGCGCCCGACTTCATCCATCAATACCAGGCTGTATTCGGTCGCGTTATGCAGAATATTGGCGGTTTCGGTCATCTCCACCATAAAGGTTGAGCGGCCGCTGGCCAGATCGTCCGCTGCCCCGACACGGGTAAAGATACGGTCGATAGGGCCAATCTCCACTTTTTGCGCAGGAACGTAGCTGCCGATATAGGCGAGCAGGGCAATAAGCGCTGTCTGGCGCATATAGGTACTTTTACCGCCCATGTTTGGACCGGTAATGATCAGCATTCTTCTCTGCGGCGACAGGCTTAGCGGGTTGGCGATGAACGGTTCGTTCAGCACCCGTTCCACAACCGGATGACGGCCTTCGGTGATGCGAATACCGGGTTTATCGGTAAAGGTCGGGCAGGTGTAGTTCAGCGTTTCAGCGCGTTCTGCCAGGTTGACCAGCACGTCCAGCTCTGCCAGCGCACTGGCGCTTGACTGCAGGTCTGCAAGGTGCGGCATCAGCATGTCGAACAGCTCTTCATACAGCTGTTTCTCCAGCGCCAGCGCCTTGCCTTTCGAGGTGAGAACTTTGTCCTCATACTCTTTCAGTTCAGGGATAATGTAACGCTCAGCGTTTTTCAGCGTCTGGCGGCGCACGTAGTGGATGGGGGCCAGATGGCTTTGTCCACGGCTGATCTGAATGTAGTAACCGTGAACCGCGTTATAGCCCACTTTGAGGGTATCGAGCCCAAGGCGTTCGCGCTCGCGAATTTCCAGCTTATCCAGGTAGTCCGTGGCACCGTCGGCCAGCGCACGCCATTCATCCAGCTCTTCGTTGTAGCCCGGGGCAATTACGCCGCCGTCACGCACCAGAACCGGAGGGGCGTCAATAATGGCGCGTTCGAGCAGCTCGCGCAGCTCGCTAAATTCACCCATGGTTTCACGCAGTTTCTGCACCGGCGCGCTATCCACATCGGCGAGCAGGCTGCGCAATTCTGGCAACTGCTGGAAGGCATGACGCATGCGGGCGAGGTCGCGCGGACGTGCCGTACGCAGCGCCAGACGCGCAAGAATACGCTCCAGATCGCCGACCTGACGCAGCACGGGCTGCAGTTCACTGTAGCGATCCTGCAACGCGGCAATCGTCTGCTGACGACAGGTAAGCGTGCCGGTATCGCGAATGGGCATATGCAGCCAGCGTTTTAACATACGGCTGCCCATCGGTGTCACCGTGCTGTCGAGGACGGAAGCGAGGGTGTTTTCCACGCCTCCGGCCAGATTCTGGGTGATCTCCAGATTTCGCCGCGTCGCGGCATCCATAATGATGCTGTCCTGCTGACGCTCCATCGTGATCGAGCGGATATGCGGCAGGGTGGTGCGCTGAGTATCTTTGACGTACTGCAGAAGGCAACCCGCGGCACACAGTCCGCGCGGGGCGTTTTCCACACCAAAGCCAATCAGATCGCGGGTGCCAAACTGCAGATTCAACTGCTGGCGCGCGGTATCAATTTCGAACTCCCACAGCGGACGACGGCGCAGACCGCGGCGGCCTTCAATCAGCGCCATCTCGGCAAAATCTTCGGCATAGAGCAGTTCTGCCGGGTTCGTGCGCTGCAATTCAGCCGCCATCGTTTCACGATCTGCCGGTTCACTCAGACGAAAACGTCCGGAGCTGATATCCAGCGTCGCATAACCGAAACCTTTGCCGTCCTGCCACAGTGCCGCAAGCAGGTTATCCTGGCGCTCCTGCAGCAGGGCTTCGTCGCTGATCGTACCAGGCGTGACGATACGCACGACTTTGCGCTCAACCGGCCCTTTTGAGGTTGCCGGATCGCCGATCTGTTCGCAGATGGCGACTGACTCACCCTGATTCACCAGTTTCGCAAGGTAGTTTTCTACCGCGTGATGCGGAATACCGGCCATGGGAATGGGCTCGCCTGCAGATGCGCCACGCCGGGTCAGCGAAATGTCGAGCAGCTGCGACGCACGTCTGGCATCGTCATAAAATAGCTCGTAAAAATCGCCCATACGGTAGAACAGCAAGATTTCCGGATGCTGTGCTTTCAGCTTCAGGTACTGCTGCATCATTGGCGTATGTGCGTCGAAATTGTCGATTGTGCTCATGGAGTTATGATGTCCATTTCTTTGAAAATAATACGCTTTGGGCGGCTCAGTGGCCGTTAGTTCCTTCTATTGTCGCATGAAAAAAAGGTACGGCGCAGAAAAATGTCGCGGCTTTACGAGGTGCCTTCCTGCACTAACTCAATGACAATTTTTCCATGCTCAACCCCCACTCTGACCTGCGAATGGGTGGTAAACCCCGCTTTTTCAAGCCAGTCGCCCTTTAAGCTCAGCGCCGCATGCACGCTGTAGCGTTTGGGTATCTTGGTGTTACGGTCTTCATGACGCTTTCTGAAATACCCCACTTTCAAATGACGATAGGATTTGGTGATAGCGATCTCGTGCATACGGCCTCCGGACAACGTGGACAAGGGTCATTCCTGATGCTGTATAAAATACCAGTGATTTACTGCAGGCGTGGGCTTAATACTGGAATCAGCCTTCAGAAAACAGAATGCAACGCCTGAAATCAGTAGCTGAAAGGCGTATTATAAATGCACTTTATTGTCTGGTGAGCCGTTATGTCCGGAAAACGCATTGCACGTGAGAAAGCGACGATCGCGAAAATGATCGCGCTGTATGAAACACAGTGTCCCCAGGCTTCGCAGGAAGAGGGGCATTATCAGGCGCTGAAAGCGTATGCCAATAAGCGCCTGGATAAATGCGTTTTTGGTGAGGAAAAACCCGCCTGTAAACAGTGCCCCGTTCACTGCTATCAGCCTGCCAGGCGCGAAGAGATGAAGCAGGTGATGTGCTGGGCTGGCCCACGTATGTTATGGCGTCATCCCATCCTGACGGTACGCCACCTGATGGATGACCGTCGCCCGGTACCGGAATTACCGGAAAAGTATCGCCCGAAAAAGTAACCGTTCAGGCGCTTCGCTGACAACCGTATCCCAACGCCTGCATGCGGGATCTCAGCCAGAATGACGCTACACCAGGCTCTCTTTATCAATCCCGAGACGTTTCATGCGCGAGAGCAGCGTGGTGCGTTTTAGCCCCAGTCGCTGGGCGGCACCTTTCGGTCCGGCCACGACACCGTTAGTCTCTTTCAGCACGCGCATGATCAGCTGATATTCGTCTTCACCTTCCTGCGCCACGTCGGTGGCTGTAACCGGGGTTTCGGGCAGGGAAACTTCGGGCAGGGAGAGTTGCAGTACGTTACCGCGCGTCAGCAATACCGCGCGCTCAATGACGTTTTCCAGTTCACGGACGTTACCCGGCCACTCCATCGAGGAGAGGGTACGTAGCGTCTCGGCGGGGATACTGTCGATGTTGCGGCCCATCCGGCGGGCTATTTTGGCGGTAAACGCTTTGACCAGCAGAGGGATATCTTCCGGCCGTTCACGCAGGGGCGGCAGGCAGATTGGGAAGACGTTCAGGCGATAATAGAGGTCGCTTCGAAACTCGCGGTCGGCGACCATTTTTTTCAGATCGCGGTTGGTGGCGGCAATGAGCCGCACGTCTGTCTGGATAAGTTTGTTACTGCCAAGACGTTCAAACTCCTGCTCCTGCAGGACGCGAAGCAGTTTGGGCTGCAGCTCCAGAGGCATGTCGCCCACTTCATCAAGGAACAACGAGCTTTTGTCCGCCAGCTCGAAACGGCCCAGACGCTGGCTGCTGGCACCGGTAAACGCGCCGCGTTCGTGGCCAAAGAGATCGCTTTCCAGCAGGCCTGCGGGCATAGCGGCGCAGTTCATCTTCACCATGCGGCGGCTGTTACGGTTGCTGAGGTTGTGGATCGCACGGGCAATCAGCTCTTTACCGGTGCCGGTTTCACCGAGGATCAGCACCGTACTGTCACTTTGCGCCACCATCTCCACCTGTTTCAGCACGCTGTACATGGCATCGCTGCGGCCGATGATTTCGCCAAACTCGCTGTCCACGTTGTTGAGCTGTTCCGTCAGCGCCAGGTTTTCATCCACCAGCCGTTCTTTCAGACGGTGGATCTCCTGATAGGCCAGCGCGTTATCCAGTGCGATGGAGATACGCTCGGCAATCTGGCGCAGCAGTTTCAGGTTGGCGGTGGTAAAGACGCCCTCTTCACACTGCGCCAGCTTCAGAACACCAAGCATAGTATTGCCGGACATCAGCGGCAGCAGGCACAGCGTCTGGATTTTATTCCCCCAGGTGTTAAACAGCATCCGCTCATAAGGCGCGAGCGCATCCTGCTCGTTGAGGTTGAGCAGCAGGATCTCTTTGCTTTTAAATACCCGCTCAGAGAGCGTGCCCGCCTCATCCACTTCACTCTGTTCGTGGGCGGGGTTTGCCTCATCAAGATAGTGGGTGGAGTAGATGTTCAGCTTGCCTTTCCGGTGCCCCCGGAGCGCAATACTGATGGCGTCGATTTTGAAATAGTGGTGGATCTCTTTTGAGACTTCGCTGACCAGCTCATCCATATCGAGGCGCGAAAGCACTGCGTTGGTGATGGCCACCAGGATCCGGAAATTGTCACGTTCGCGGCTCAGCAGGTCGTAATCCACATTATTGGTGACGCGGCTTTGAATTTGCTCTGCGACCACGGCCACAATCTGGGTGAAGGTGTGCAGACGCTCGTATTCCGCCTCGCTCCACGGCTGGTCGGTGTGACGAATAAACTCGCAGCCGCCGAAGATATGCCCTTCCACCGCCAGTGGCAGCAGGCTGTAGTGGCCGAAAGGCGGGTATAACTGACTCTGCGCCAGCATCGGCCACGCTTCGCGGAATTCCTCAAAATTGCAGTGCAGCGCCTCCGGGCGGGAAAGAATACGCCGGACAGGACCATGAGCGAGGTAGGTTTCATCCTCGTACTCAAACGCTTTGCCATTGTCGCGCGTTGAATAGTAGCTCGCGCGATGGCTTGCGCTATGCCAGAGCACAATTGCGGCGCTGTCTGCCAGCGCTGATTGCCTGACCAGCCGCGTCAGGGCATCGCTCAGCGCGCCAAGATCGGGCTGCTGTAAAAGTGTGCGCGTAATGTCAAACAGGCCCTGCTGTCCAAGATCGCTCATCGGTGTATACGGCATATTGCTTTCCAATAGAAACTGGCAAAAAAGAGAAAGTCAGTGCTGACCGCTTTTGGCGCGGTTCTAGCAAATGCGGGGTAAAGGTTCCGCATGCGGCAGATCCAGCGTCCGCTTGACGCCATACAGCCCGGTCAGGCGTACCCCTTTGCGCTCAACCACTTCACCAATCAGCGCGGCCTCTTTCCCGAAAGGATGTGCCCGCAGCTGTTCGAGTACGGATTCGGCCGCCGCGCGCTCCACGCCAATGACCAGCTTGCCTTCATTTGCAAAGTTTAGCGGGTCGAGCCCGAGGAGTTCGCACAAGCCGCGAACGGCAGGCTTAACGGGCAGCGCGCGTTCAGTGAGTTCAATACCCAGACCACAGCGTGCCGCGAACTCATGTACCACGGCGTTAACCCCGCCGCGTGTCGCATCGCGCAGGGCTTTCACGCCTGGAAGGGAACGCAGGGTCTGGATAAGCGGGGTCAGCACCGCGCAATCACTGCGTAATTCTCCGTCCAGCCCCAGGCCTTCACGCAGGTTCAGGATCGTCGCCCCGTGGCAGCCCAGCGATCCGCTGACGATCAGCACGTCGCCGACGGCAAGCTGCTGCGCGCCCCAGTGAATGTCGGCAGGGATCGCCCCCATGCCGGCGGTATTGATGAACAGTTTGTCGGCTGCGCCACGCTGGACCACTTTGGTGTCGCCGGTGACGATGGCGATACCCGCCTCGCGTGCCGTGTGCGCCATGCTGCTGACGACCGCAGAGAGCGTCTCCATCGGCAGCCCCTCTTCAAGGATAAAGCCGCAGGAGAGAAAGCGCGGAACAGCGCCGCTGACGGCCACGTCGTTTGCCGTGCCGCAGACCGCGAGCTTGCCGATATCGCCGCCCGGGAAGAACAGCGGGTCAATCACGTAGCTGTCGGTGGAAAAGGCCAGCCTGTCGCCCTGCGCGGTCAGGGTGGAGAGGTCAATGCGGGCCTGATCCTCCTGTTCCGCCAGCCAGGGGTTATCAAACGCGTCCATAAACAGACGGTTAATCAGCTGCTGCATCGCCAGGCCGCCGCTGCCGTGTGCCATTTCAACCGTATTCATGCTTCAGACTCCTGATTGCGATACTGATACCACGCGGCACACGCCCCTTCGGAAGAGACCATCAGCGCGCCAAAAGCCGTTTGCGGGTTACAGGTGTTGCCAAATAACGGGCAGTGATGGGGTTTGCATTTGCCGGTGAGCACTTCGCCACAGCGGGCCCGCGGGTCGTCACACACCTGTTGCGGCTGCGGGCGGAAGTGGTCTTCGGCGTCGAACGACCGGTAGGCTGGCGTCAGGCGCACGCCGGACTCTGCAATCAGCCCCAGACCACGCCATTCGCTGTCGCCCTCGACGCTAAATACCTCGGCTATCGCCTGCTGGGCCACCACATTTCCACTGTCGGGGACGACACGGCGGTACTGATTTTCTACTTCACTCTGGGCTGCTATTTTCTGCTCAACCAGCATGGTCACGCCTTGCAGTAGATCAAGAGGTTCGAAACCAGCCACCACTAAAGGCCGTTCGAACTGTTCAGCGATAAAGCCGTAGGCCGCCGTCCCGATAACCATGCTGACATGGCCCGGCGCCAGAAAAGCGTCAATTCCGTTGTCCGGCTCTTCAAGCAGGCTGCGTAACGTCGGGATGAGCGTAATGTGCTGGCAAAAAAAGAAAAAGTTATCAATGTTGCGGGCTTTGGCCTGCTGCAGCGTGATGGCCGTGGCGGGCATGGTGGTTTCAAAACCAAGCCCGAAAAAGACGACCTTGCGACCGGGGTTATGGGTGGCCAGCGTCAGGGCGTCCATCGGCGAGTACACGATCCTGATATCCGCGCCCCGGGCTTTTGCCTGCAGCAGCGAGCCGTTTTTGCCCGGCACGCGCATCGCATCGCCAAAGGTACAGAAAATCACGTCAGGCTGGTGGGCTATCTCAAGGCAGGCGTCGATGCGTCCCATCGGCAGGACGCACACCGGGCAGCCGGGGCCATGGATAAACTCGATGTTTTCCGGCAGAAGCTGGTCGAGGCCAAATTTAAAGATGGCATGCGTATGCCCGCCGCAGACTTCCATAATACGCAGCGGCTTTTCGACGGTATAGCTCAGCCGTGCCGCCCGTGTTTTCAGATGTTCAATCAGCTGCATCACCTGCTCAGGCGCGCGATATTCATCAACGTAGCGCATGGTTTACCGCTCCTCGCCGTACAGCAATGCCCCGACGTCCGGCTCCACGTCGAACATATTCTGAAGGGCATCGAGCGTGTCGCGGGCCTCCGCTTCGTTGATGATGCTCATGGCAAACCCCACGTGCACCAGCACCCACTGACCGAGGCGTGAGGCGCCGGTTTCGTCGGTGCTGCCGACGAGCGTCAGGTCGACGTCGCGCAATATGCCACACACCTCAACGCGGGCCTGATTCCCGTCAATGGCGTGAATTTGTCCGGGGACGCCTATGCACATCGTTCGCTCTCCAGCCAGTTCAGCCAGGCGTCCATCCCGTCACCGCGGGTTGCGGACACCAGCATGATGTCAATCTCCGGGTTCACTTCACGGGCATAGGCCATGCATTTATCCACGTCGAAATTCAGGTACGGCAGCAGGTCAACTTTGTTCAGCAACATCAGCGAAGCGGCGGCAAACATATGCGGATATTTAAGCGGCTTGTCTTCACCTTCGGTCACCGAGAGCACCGCGACCTTATGTCGCTCACCGAGATCGAAGCTGGCCGGACAGACCAGGTTGCCCACGTTCTCAATAAACAGGATGCCGTTGTCCGCCAGCGGCAAGCGAGGCGTGGCGTCGGCAATCATTTGTGCATCCAGATGGCAGCCTTTACCCGTATTAACCTGAATGGCGGGCGTGCCGGTTTCGCGTATACGCGCGGCGTCGTTCACCGTCTGCTGATCGCCTTCGATCACCGCACAGGAGATGCGTCCGTTCAGGCGGTAGAGCGTTTGCGTAAGCAGCGTGGTTTTGCCGGAGCCGGGGCTGGAGACCAGGTTCAGGACCAGCTGTTTACGCGTGGCAAAGCGGGCGCGGTTGCGTGCTGCAATCTGGTTGTTTTTATCCAGAACGTTGATTTCCACCTCCAGCATCTGACGCTGGCTGATCCCCGGCGCGTGGGTACCGGCGACGCCATGCCCGTAATGCAGGTCGCCCGCAGCGGAGTGTTGGGGGGCGAAGGTGATACCGGTTAATGCCGCTGCAGGACGAGGGGCAGGTGAAAAGGGTGCGGAGCGAAACGCGGCGTGAGGACGGTGTTCATCCCCTTCTATATACAGGTTGCCTTCAGCGCAACCGCAGGTACTACACATATTTTACTCCTTCTCGATTTCGAGACGTTGGATCTGCATGCCGTCATCCGCCACGATGCGAAGCTCGCTGCTCTGGCACTGCGGACAGCGCTGAACCTTCGATGAAAGCAGAGTGACGTATTGCTGACACTGCGCGCACCAGCACTCCGCCTGCTGTTCTTCAATATGAAGTTCACAACCTTCCGCCAGCGTGCCGCGGCACACCAGCTCAAAGCAGAAGGTCAGGGCGCTGGTTTCAACGCAGGAAAAGGCCCCGACCTGTAGCCAGACGCCGGTGACGCGTTTTGCATTGTTTGCCCGCGCCTGCTGTTCAATTAACTCGACGGCCCGCTGGCAGAGGGTGATTTCGTGCATGACGCCTCCTCAATGAATTGCCCCGATAATGCAATAACGGTGCCAGCTTGATTTTTGTTAAGGCGTGACGATGTCAATGCTGTCGAAATGACACGTCGACACGGCGCGATTGACACGCTTCTTTTGATTAAAATACTTAAAAATCAATGCATTAAAAACTGGCATGGAATCTGCTTAACAGCCGCTATCTCCATTAACCGGATACCTTTTATGACTATTTGGGAAATTAGCGAAAAAGCGGATTACATTGCGCAGCGCCATCAGCAGTTACAGGAGCAGTGGCACCTTTACTGCAACTCTCTGGTTCAGGGCATCACCCTGTCAAAAGCCCGTCTTCACCACGCCATGAGCTGTGCAGCGCAGGGGGATATGCGCTTTGTGCTCTTTGGCCATTTCACGATAAACGTCACCCTGGCCGACACCTTCAACAGCCACACCATCGAGTACTACGTCGAAACAAAAGAAGGTGAAAAACAGTGTATTGCGAAGGCGCAGCTGATGGTCGACGGAATGGTCGATGGTCACGTCAGTAACCGCGATCGCCAGCAGGTGCTGGAGCACTATCTGGAAAAAATCGCGCCGGTTTATAACGGCCTGTACGCCGCTGTTGAACACGATCTCCCGGTCAACCTGAAACAGCTGATGGATGGAAATATCTCAGCGAACGTGGCCTGACCATTGCGTGTCGAGAAGTGTCGACAAGACAGTTTTTCGTCAAAAATGACTATCACCAGAGGATGACCCGGTGAACCGTTTTGTAATTGCTGACTCGACGGTCTGTATTGGCTGTCGAACCTGTGAGGCGGCCTGTTCGGAAACGCACCGTCAGCACGGGCTACAGTCCATGCCGCGCCTGCGCGTCATGCGTAATGAAAAAGAGTCTGCGCCGCAGCTCTGCCACCACTGTGAAGATGCCCCCTGCGCGGGAGTCTGTCCTGTTAATGCCATCACCCGTGTCGAGGGGGCGGTGCAGCTGAATGAAAGTCTGTGCGTGAGCTGCAAACTGTGCGGCATTGCCTGTCCGTTCGGCGCGATTGAATTTTCCGGCAGCCGTCCGCTGCATATCCCGGCGAATGCCAACTCCCCGAAAGCGCCGCCAGCGCCACCTGCGCCGGCGAAGGTGAGCACGCTGCTTGACTGGGTTCCCGGCGTGCGTGCCGTTGCGGTCAAATGCGACCTGTGCAGCTTTGATGAACAAGGGCCAGCCTGTGTGCGCACCTGCCCGACGAAGGCGCTGATTCTGGTCAATATTCGCGACATCGTTCGCACCAGTAAACGTAAGCGTGAGCTGACCATTAACAGTGATTTCGGCGATCTTTCTCTGCTTCAGGCGCTGAACGAGGGGGCGAAATGAACGCGGTGATGATGATTACCAGCGCGGTGGCCTATTTTGCCGCCGCCGCTGTGTTGGCCTTGATCTTCTCTTTCCATAAAACCCTGAGCGGCTGGATAGCCGGTATCGGCGGGGCGGTTGGCAGCGTGATGACGCTGGTGGCCGGTGGCCTCGTGTTAACAGGCGGACAATCTGTCGAAGCGGTGATGCCGCTGATACGGCACACCGTTGAAATTACGCCGCTGAATGCCATCTGGCTGGTGACCTTTGGTCTGTGCGGCGTGTTTATCAGCCTGTTTAATATTGACTGGCACCGCCATCAGCACACCCAGCCCAACGGTCTGCTGGTCAATCTGCTGATGGCCGCGGCGGTCTGTACCGTGACTGCCAGCAACCTCGGCGCGCTGGTGGTGATGGCCGAGATCATGGCGCTGTGCGGCGTATTCCTTACGGGCTGTAGCACCTCCGGCAAACTGTGGTTTGCGCTGGGGCGTCTTGGCACGTTGCTGCTGGCACTGGCCTGCTGGCTGGTGTGGCAGCGCTTCGGCACGCTGGACTTCTCCGCCCTTAACGGCCAGTCGCTCGGGAATGATGTCTGGCTCCTTGGCGTGATCGGCTTTGGCCTGCTGGCCGGGATTATCCCGCTGCACGGCTGGGTGCCACAGGCACATGCACATGCCTCCGCGCCTGCCGCAGCGCTCTTCTCGACGGTTGTCATGAAGGTTGGTCTGTTCGGCATTCTGACGATAACGCTCACCGGTGGGCAGCCACCGCTGTGGTGGGGCGTTGTGCTGCTGGTCGCCGGGATGATCACCGCCTTCGTCGGCGGCCTGTACGCCCTGATGGAGCACAATATCCAGCGTCTGCTGGCGTACCACACCCTTGAGAACATCGGCATTATTCTGCTGGGTATTGGCGCAGGCGTTACCGGGCTGGCGCTCAATCAACCGGCGCTGATTGCGGCCGGCTTTATCGGCGGCCTGTATCACCTGATCAACCACAGCCTGTTTAAAAGCACTCTGTTCCTCGGGGCCGGTAGCGTCTGGTTCCGCACCGGTCATCGCGATATCGAAAAACTCGGCGGCATCGGCAAAAAAATGCCCGTTATCTCTCTGTGCATGCTGGTGGGGCTGATGGCAATGGCTGCGCTGCCGCCGCTGAACGGCTTTGCCGGCGAGTGGGTTATCTATCAGTCTTTCTTCGCACTCGGTCAGAGCGAGGTGTTTATCGCCCGGTTGCTCGGCCCGCTGCTGGCGGTTGGGCTGGCGATAACCGGTGCGCTGGCGGTGATGTGTATGGCTAAAGTTTACGGCGTGACCTTCCTGGGTGCACCGCGCACGCGTGAGGCCGAAAACGCCTGCTGTGCGCCGGCATTAATGGGGGCGAGCGTTGTCGCGCTGGCGCTGTGCTGCATCGCGGGCGGGGTAGCTGCCCCGTGGCTTCTTCCGCTGTTGGGTAACGCCATTCCTCTGCCGCTCACCACGGCGCATACCACGGTGTCCCAGCCGATGATTGCGCTGCTGCTGATTGCCGCGCCGCTGCTGCCGTTCGTGCTGATGCTGTTCTTCAGACGCGACCGCCTCTCCGCCCGCGCACGCGGTACCGCCTGGGCTTGCGGTTACGCACACGAGCAATCCATGGTGATCACAGCGCACGGCTTTGCCATGCCGGTCAAAGAGAACTTTGCCGCGGTGCTGAAACTGCGGGACTGGCTTAACCCGGTGGGGTGGGTGCCGGGCTGGCAGAGCGCTGCCGTGCCCGTGCTGTTCCGCCGACTGGCGTTGATCGAGCTGGCGGTACTGGTTGTGATTGTGATTTCACGAGGAGCCTGACATGAGTCTGTTACTGGCAATACTTCAGGCGCTGGTGCTATTTGCCATGGCGCCGTTGCTCTCCGGGGTGAGCCGCGTGGCGCGTGCCCGGATGCATAACCGTCGCGGGCCTGGTGTACTCCAGGAGTACCGTGATTTGTTCAAGCTGATGGGACGTCAGAGCGTTTCCCCGGATGCGGCAGGATGGGTCTTTCGCCTGACACCGTTTGTGCTGGCTGGCGTCATGCTCACCATCGCCACGGCGTTACCGGTCGTCACCGTCGGGTCGCCGCTGCCGGTGCTGGGCGATCTCATTACGCTTATCTACCTCTTCGCCATCGCGCGTTTCTTCTTCGCGATTGCCAGCCTCGATACCGGCAGCCCGTTTACCGGGATTGGTGCCAGCCGCGAGGCCATGCTCGGCGTGCTGGTTGAGCCGATCCTGCTGCTCGGCCTGTGGGTCGCTGCGCAGGTCGCGGGGTCAACCCATATCAGCTTTATCACTCATACCGTGTATCACTGGCCCGTGGATCGTTCCCTTCCGTTGCTTTTGGCGCTCTGCGCCTGCGCATTCGCCACGTTTATCGAGATGGGCAAACTGCCATTCGACCTCGCGGAAGCGGAGCAGGAGCTGCAGGAAGGTCCGTTGACCGAGTACAGCGGTTACGGCTTTGCGGTGCTGAAATGGGGCATCAGCCTCAAACAGCTGGTGGTGCTGCAGATGTTTGTCGGTGTCTTCTTCCCGTGGGGGCAGATGACGCACTTTTCCGCGGCCGGTCTGGTGCTGGCGGTGGTCGTTGCCGTGCTCAAGCTACTTGTCGGCGTGCTGGTGATTACCCTGTTTGAGAACAGCATGGCGCGTCTGCGTTTTGTGGCGACGTCGCGCATCACCTGGGCCGGTTTTGGTTTTGCATTTTTAGCGTTCGTCTCCTTGCTGGTGGCGTGATTAAAGAGAGTTTTTATGTCTGAAGAAAAGAAAGGTCAGCAGTATCTCGCCGCGTTGCACCAGGCCTTCCCGGGCGTGGTGCTGGAGGAGTCCTGGCAAACCAAAGACCAGATAACGGTGACCGTGAAAGTGAACTACCTGCCGGAAGTGGTGGAGTTTCTCTACTACCAGCAGGGTGGCTGGCTGTCGGTGTTGTTCGGCAACGACGAGCGTCAGCTGTGCGGAAACTATGCGGTTTACTACGTGATGTCGATGGAGCAGGGTGAGAAGTGCTGGCTCACCGTGCGTGTCGAAGTGGATCCCAACAAACCGGAATACCCGTCTGTCACCCCGCGCGTGCCCGCCGCCGTCTGGGGCGAGCGCGAAGTACGCGATATGTATGGTCTGGTCCCGGTTGGGCTTCCGGATGAGCGCCGTCTGGTACTGCCGGACGACTGGCCAGACGAACTCTATCCCCTGCGCAAAGACAGCATGGATTACCGTCAGCGTCCGGCCCCGACCACCGACAGCGAGACTTACGCGTTCATCAATGAACTCGGCAGCAAAAAGAACAACGTGGTGCCGATAGGCCCGCTGCACGTCACGTCTGACGAGCCGGGCCACTTCCGCCTGTTTGTCGACGGCGAGAATATTATTGATGCCGACTACCGCCTGTTCTACGTCCATCGCGGGATGGAAAAGCTGGCGGAAACCCGGATGGGATATAACGAAGTGACGTTCCTCTCTGACCGCGTGTGCGGCATCTGCGGGTTTGCCCACAGTACCGCCTACACCACCTCGGTGGAAAACGGCATGGGGATTGTGGTGCCGGAACGCGCGCAGATGATCCGCGCCATCCTGCTGGAAGTGGAGCGTCTGCACTCGCACCTGCTGAACCTCGGTCTGGCCTGTCACTTTGTCGGTTTTGACTCCGGCTTTATGCAGTTTTTCCGCGTACGTGAAGCCTCCATGAAGATGGCGGAGATCCTGACCGGGGCGCGTAAAACATACGGTCTGAACCTGATCGGCGGGATTCGTCGCGATCTGCTGAAAGATGACATGATCCAGACCCGCCAGCTGGCGCAGCAGATGCGTCGCGACGTTCAGGAGCTGGTGGATATGCTGCTCAGCACGCCGAACATTGAGCAGCGTACCGTCGGTATTGGCCGGCTGGATCCGCAAATCGCCCGCGATTTCAGTAACGTTGGCCCCATGGTTCGTGCCAGCGGCCACGCCCGCGATACCCGCGCCGATCATCCGTTCGTCGGCTACGGCCTGCTGCCTATGACCGTGCACAGCGAGCAGGGCTGCGACGTTATTTCGCGTCTGAAGGTGCGTATCAACGAGGTCTTCACCGCGCTGAACATGATCGACTTCGGTCTGGATAATCTGCCGGGCGGTCCGCTGATGGTCGAGGGCTTCACCTACATTCCAAACCGCTTCGCGCTGGGGTTTGCCGAAGCCCCGCGTGGAGACGATATCCACTGGAGCATGACCGGTGACAACCAGAAGCTCTACCGCTGGCGCTGCCGTGCGGCAACCTACGCCAACTGGCCAACCCTGCGCTACATGCTGCGCGGCAATACGGTATCCGATGCGCCGCTGATCATTGGCAGCCTCGATCCGTGCTACTCCTGCACCGACCGCATGACGGTGGTGGATGTGCGCAAGAAGAAAAGCCAGGTGGTGCCGTACAAAGAGCTGGAGCGCTACAGCATCGAGCGTAAGAACTCGCCGCTGAAATAGGGGATTTTGTGCAGGCTGATGCCCTCACCCTGACCCTCTTTTGATGAGAGATCCGGGTGCGGAGCACAGGCAGCACATAAGCAGGAGTCAACATGTTTACCTTCATCAAAAAAGTGATCAAAACCGGGACGGTGACCAGCCGCTATCCGCTGGAGCCGATGCCGGTCGATAAAAACTTTCGCGGCAAGCCGGAGCACAACCCGCAACAGTGCATCGGCTGTGCTGCCTGCGTTAACGCCTGCCCGTCAAATGCCCTGACGGTGGAAACCGATCTGAAAACGGGCGAGCTGGCCTGGCAGTTCAACCTCGGGCGCTGCATTTTCTGCGGCCGCTGCGAGGAAGTTTGCCCGACGGTGGCGATCCGTCTTTCGCAGGAGTACGAACTGGCGGTCTGGAAGAAAGAGGATTTTCTGCAGCAGTCGCGTTTCGCGCTGTGCAACTGCCGTGTCTGCAAACGCCCGTTTGCCGTACAAAAAGAGATCGACTACGCCATCGCGCTGTTGCAGCACAACGGCGATGCCCGCGCGGAGCATCATCGCGAAAGCTTTGAAACCTGCCCGGACTGCAAACGGCAGAAATGCCTGCTGCCGTCGGACCGCATCGATATTACCCGTCATATGAGAGAGGCCAGCTGATGGAAAACCTGATCGGCCCACGCGACGCTAACGGCATTCCGGTGCCGATGACGGTGGAGGAATCCATCGCCAGCATGAAGGCCTCGCTGCTTAAAAACATTAAACGTTCGGCCTATGTGTACCGCGTGGACTGCGGCGGCTGCAACGGCTGTGAGATTGAGATCTTTGCCACGCTGTCGCCCCTGTTCGACGCCGAACGCTTCGGTATTAAAGTGGTGCCTTCACCGCGTCATGCGGACATTTTGCTGTTTACCGGTGCCGTTACCCGTGCCATGAGATCGCCAGCATTGCGTGCCTGGCAGTCCGCACCGGATCCAAAAATCTGTATCTCTTACGGTGCCTGCGGCAACAGCGGCGGCATCTTCCATGACCTGTACTGCGTCTGGGGCGGCACCGATAAAATTGTTCCGGTGGATGTCTACATTCCCGGTTGTCCGCCAACGCCTGCGGCCACGCTGTACGGTTTTGCCATGGCGCTCGGGCTGCTGGAGCAGAAAATACATGCCCGTGAACCGGGTGAACGCGACAACCAGGCTGCCGCAATTCTGCACCCGGATATGGTGCAGCCGCTGCGCGTGAAGGTCGATCGCACGGCGCGCCGGCTCGCGGGGTATCGCTATGGTCGCCAGATTGCCGACGATTATCTGCGTCTGCTGAGCCAGGGCGATCATCAGGTCACGCGCTGGCTGGAGGCGGAAAACGATCCTCGTCTTAATGAGATCGTCGCGAACCTGAATCAGGTGGTGGAAGAGGCGCGTATCCGATGAGTGAAACGGTGGTGTTCAGTCAGCTGAGCCGTAAGTTTATTGATGAGAACGATGCCACGCCGGATGCGGCGCAGCAGGTGGTCTATTACAGCCTGGCCATTGGGCATCACCTCGGGGTGATAGATTGTCTCGAAACGGCATTAAGCTGCCCGTGGCCTGACTATCTGGCGTGGATCGCCACGCTGGCGGAGGGCAGTACGGCGCGCCGCAAAATGGAAGGCGTGCCGAAGTACGGTGAGATCGTTATCGACGCCAACCACATTGCGATGCTCGCCAGTGCTTTCGACGCCGCGCTGAGCGTGCAAACCCCGCAGCAGCAGGCCTGGAGCAAAATTTTGCTCAGCATGCTGCATGATATTCATCAGGAGAGTGCCATCTACCTGATGGTGAGGAGATTACGTGACTGATGTTTTACTGTGTGTCGGCAACAGCATGATGGGCGACGACGGCGCGGGCCCGCTGCTTGCACAAATGTGTGCCGCGCATCCGCAGGGCGAATGGGTGGTTATTGACGGCGGCAGCGCACCGGAAAACGATGTGGTGGCGATCCGTGAGCTGCACCCGGACAGGCTGCTGATTGTGGATGCAACCGATATGGGACTTAATCCGGGGGAAACCCGCCTGATTGATCCGGATGACATCGCCGAGATGTTTATGATGACCACCCACAATATGCCGCTGAACTATCTGGTCGATCAGATTAAAGACGACGTGGGTGAGGTATTGTTTCTGGGCATTCAGCCGGACATCGTTGGGTTTTATTATCCGATGACGCCGCCGGTGAAAGAGGCCGTCGAAGAGGTTTACTCCCGGCTTGCCGGATGGCGTGGGGACGGCGGTTTTTCCCGACTGTGAGCAGTGCCGGGTGGTGGTAGCTTCCACCCGGCCTGGACACCTCCTCGCCCGCATCCTGTGGGAGAGGGAGAGGGAGGGGGAGAGAGCAACAGGCTACGCCAGATCCGCGCCGTTACTTGCAATGACCTTCTTATACCACCAGAACGATTTCTTACGCGTTCTGTCCAGCGTACCGTTGCCCGCGTCATCGCGGTCAACATAGACAAACCCGTAGCGTTTGCTCATCTCGCCCGTGGATGCGGCCACCAGGTCAATGCAGCCCCAGGTGGTGTAGCCCATCAGCGGCACACCGTCTTCTATGGCATCGCCCATCGCACGAATATGTTCGCGCAGGTAGCTGATACGGTAGTCGTCATTAATCTCACCGTGTTCATCCATGACGTCTTTCGCACCGAGGCCGTTTTCCACCAGGAACAGCGGTTTCTGATAGCGGTCGTACATCATGTTCATGGTGATGCGCAGCCCCAGTGGGTCGATCCCCCAGCCCCATTCGCTGACCTGGATGTGCGGGTTGCGCAGGGATTTCACGATATTCGCCGCATTGGTATTACTGGCGTTCATGTCCGCCGACGCGCAGCGCGAGGCGTAATAGCTGAACGACACAAAATCGACGGTGTTTTTCAGCAGTTCATCGTCGCCAGGGTCTTTGACAATCACTACCCCTTTTTCGCGGAACACGCGGGCAGAATAGGCCGGGTAGCTGCCGCGCGCCTGCACGTCGATAAAGAACAGGTTTTCGCGGTCTTTCTCCAGCGCCATCCACACGTCTTCCGGTTTGCAGGAGTAGGGGTAGAAGTTGCCGCCGGCCAGCATACAGCCGACCTGGTTTTCCGGGTTCACCTCATGGGCGATTTTGGTCGCCAGGGCGCTTGCCACCAGTTCGTGATGCGCGGCCTGATATTTTACCTGATCTTCGTTCTCACCCTCTTCAAACACCAGCCCCGCGCCGGAGAACGGGCTGTGTAGCATGATGTTGATTTCGTTGAAGGTGAGCCAGTATTTCACCAGACCGTTAAATTCTTCGAAACAGGTACGGGCATAGCGGGCAAAGAAATCGACCATCTTGCGGTTGCGCCAGGATCCATACTCCGTGACCAGGTGCATCGGTACGTCGAAATGACACAGGGTGACCAACGGTTCGATGTTGTATTTTTTGCACTCTTCGAACACTGCGCGGTAGAAGGCAATCCCCTCTTTATTGGGCAGCGGCTCATCGCCGTTCGGGTAGAGGCGGCTCCAGGCAATCGAGGTACGAAATACCGTAAAGCCCATCTCCGCCATCAGGGCGATGTCTTCTTTGTAGCGATGGTAAAAATCAATCGCCTCGTGGCTCGGGTAAAACTCGTCGTCACGCAACGTAAAACGTTTTTCCTTACCGACCTTCACCGCCAGACGATTCGCGCCGTGGGGGATCATATCGACCGTCGTCAGTCCTTTGCCGCCTTCACGGTAAGCCCCTTCACTCTGGTTGGCGGCAAGCGCGCCGCCCCATAAAAATCCTTGTGGAAAAACAGACATCTTTACCTCGCTATAAATTTAGACTTGTGCTGCTTTGGCCTGAACCGGAGCGCTCTGCAGGGCGCGTGCTTTCTCAGCCTCGTCTTCGACCGGGATATCTTCAAAACCTAAAATCAGGGTCAGAACAAACGAGAGCACAACCGCCAGCGCCATGACCCCGAATACCCAGACGATGGTCATTGGGTTGGCCGGATCAAAGAACTGTACGCTGGTAAACAGCCCCGGCGCCGCCATTGAGTGGCTGGCAAGACCGGCTATGCCAGCCACTGCCCCGCAGATGAAGCCGCTGATAAGGCTCGCAATCAGCGGGCGTTTCAGACGTACCGCCACACCATAGAGGGCAGGTTCTGAAATGCCTGCCATGATGGCAGAAGCCGCTGCCGCCAGCGCCGTCTGGCGCAGTTCCGGGTTTTTCGTTTTCCACGCCACCGCCAGCGATGAACCGCCGAGCGACAGGTTGGCTCCGATTTCCGACGGCATAACCATTCCCTCTTTGCCCGTCTCGGCAATGGTCTGAATGATCGTCGGCGTAAATACGCGGTGCATCCCGGTCATCACCAGCAGCGGCCAGAGGGCACCCATAATGGCCACGGAGAGCCAGCCCAGATAGCCGTGAATAGTGTAGACCAGCGCTGAAATCGCGCTCCCGATCCAGATCCCGAGCGGCCCTATCAGCACGATGGCGAGCGGGGCGGCAATCAGAACGATCAGCATCGGTTTAAGGAAGTTTTTCGTGACCGCCGGCGTAATACGATCAACCCAGCGTTCGATGTACGACAGGCACCAGGTCATCACCAGCGCCGGGATGACCGTGTAGGTGTATTTCACTGCCGTCACCGGAATAAAGGCGAATTCAACGTGCTCGCCCTGTGCGGCTTTCGCCATCAGTTCGATAAAGCCCGGATGTACCAGCACGCCCGCGATGGCAATCGCCAGCGACATGTTGGTTTTGAATTTCACTGCGGCAGAGGCGGCGACCATCAGCGGCAGGAAGAAGAACGCGCCATCGCCAATCAGCGTCAGAAGGGTGAGCGTCGGTGCCCCTTTTTCCAGGGCGCCGGTCATCTCCAGGATCATTGCCAGCAGTTTGACCATTGAACCGCCGATGATCGCCGGGATCAGCGGTGACATGGTGCCGATCAGCGCATCGAGGATCCCGGCACCGATGCGGCGCAGGGTCATTTTCTGCGGGCCTTCCGGTACGGCAGGCTGCAGGTCGGTGGGCAGCAGGCTTACCACTTCGCGGTAGGCCTGAGACACGGTGTTGCCAATGATCACCTGGCACTGGTTGTCGTTGCGGACCACGCCGAGCACGCCGTTAATGCTTTTCAGGCGCGGGGCATCGGTGAGGCTTTCGTCTTTGAGGACGAAACGCAGTCGCGTCATGCAGTGGGTGACGGCGACGATGTTGTCTCTGCCGCCGAGCGCGCTGACAACGTCATTCGCCAGCGCAGCGTAATTTTTGGCCATCGGATGTAATCCTGTTATCGTTGTGAGAAATGTAGGAAACCGGTTCCACATAATCATCAATAGTTTCTTTGAATGAAACAAGATCACATTTTGTACATTTTTTCATTTCGTGACGATGATCACCTGGAGGGGTAAAAAGCGTGATATCGCCGCTGCGACAATTTTTCTGCAGTGCAGTACACTGCGCGCTGGTAGTTTCAAACGGAAGATTACGATGACCACGATGCTTGAAGTCGCGAAGCGGGCAGGCGTTTCGAAAGCGACGGTTTCCAGGGTATTGTCGGGCA
Source organism: Enterobacter sp. RCC_40 (assembly GCF_041360735.1). Taxonomy (NCBI): domain Bacteria; kingdom Pseudomonadati; phylum Pseudomonadota; class Gammaproteobacteria; order Enterobacterales; family Enterobacteriaceae; genus Enterobacter; species Enterobacter sp. RCC_40. Next base: position 116,187 of record NZ_JBFUPR010000007.1, on the reverse strand, counting down.
ATGGCTACGTCAGCCAGGAGACCAAAGACCGGGTGTTTCAGGCGATTGAAGAGAGCGGCTATCGCCCGAATTTGCTGGCACGAAATCTGGCGACCAAACGTACCCAGACGCTGGGTCTGGTGGTCACCAACACCCTTTATCACGGCGTCTATTTTAGCGAACTGCTCTTTCACGCCGCCCGCATGACGGAAGAGAAAGGGCGGCAGCTGATCCTGGCGGACGGTAAGCACAGTGCGGATGAAGAGCGCGAGGCCATTCAGTATTTGCTCGATATGCGCTGTGACGCGGTGATCATTTACCCGCGTTTCCTGAGCGTGGATGAGATGGACGACATCGTTGAGAAATGCGAACAGCCGATTATGGTCCTCAACCGCCGCTTACGGAAAAACAGCAGTCACAGCGTCTGGTCAGATCATAAAGCCTCCTGCCAGGACGCCGTGTCGCAGCTGATTCAGAAAGGGCACCGGGAGATTGCGTTTATCACCGGTTCGCTGGATTCCCCCACGGGCGTTGAGCGTCTCTCGGGCTACAAAGACGCCCTGGCACAACACCAGATCCCGCTGCGCCCGTCGCTGATTGCGCAGGGGAAATGGAACCCGGCCAGCGGTGCGGCAGCAGTGTCTGAGCTGCTTTCGCGCGGTGAAACCTTTTCGGCGCTGGTGGCGAGTAATGACGATATGGCGATTGGTGCCATGAAACAACTGCACGAGTGCGGGATCGCCACCCCGGATGCCGTGTCGGTGATTGGCTTTGACGATGTGGCCATCGCCCCCTACATCGTCCCCTCGCTCTCCAGCGTGCGCATTCCGGTGACGGAGATGATCAAAGAGACCATTAGCCGCCTGATCTTCCTGCTGGATGGCGGTGAGTTTAAGTACCAGCAAACCTTCTCCGGCGAGCTTATCCTGCGTGACTCGGTCATTGACGGGCCTCACCGCTGATGTCGACAGCTGTCATCGTCAGAAGTGACGATGACAGCCCTGCTGTCATTTTATAAACTGCATAAAATCAACAGGTTAATAATTGGCACGGTTTATGTATATCTCCGCGCAGGACTGTAATGCTGGAGAAGCAGATGAACCGTTTTATTATGGCCGATGCCAGTAAATGCATTGGCTGCCGTACCTGTGAAGTGGCGTGTGTGGTTTCCCATCAGGCGGAGCAGGATTGCGCATCGCTCACCCCTGATACCTTTTTACCGCGGATCCACGTCATTAAAGGCGTGAATATCTCCACGGCCGCTATTTGTCGCCAGTGTGAGGATGCGCCGTGCGCTAACGTCTGCCCAAACGGGGCCATCAAACGTGAGAAAGGATTCGTGCATGTGATGCAGGAGCGCTGCATCGGCTGCAAAACCTGTGTGGTTGCCTGCCCGTACGGTGCGATGGAAGTCGTGGTGCGTCCGGTTGTGCGCAACAGCGGCATGGGGCTGAGCGTGCGCGCGGAAAAGGCGGAAGCCAATAAATGCGATCTCTGCTACCACCGTGACGCCGGCCCGGCCTGTATGGAAGCCTGCCCGACGCACGCCCTGGTCTGCGTGGATCGCGACAAGCTTGAGCAGATGAGCGCGGAAAAACGTCGTCGTGCCGCGTTCGACACGTCATCGTCACTGCTGTTTTAAGTCGCGATGGGCGATAACGGCGTACAGTTGCGGGTGCGCGGCAAGGTGCAGGGGGTAGGGTTTCGTCCCTTCGTCTGGCAACTGGCGCATCAGCTACAGCTGACGGGTGACGTTTGTAATGACGGAGAGGGCGTGCTGGTGCGTCTCGCGGGTAATGGGGGGGCCTTTACCGCGAGGCTGCATCAGGACTGCCCACCGCTGGCACGTATCGATGCTGTCGACAGCCAGCCATTCACCTGGGCAACGGTGCCGCAGGCGTTCACCATTCGCCATAGCGCGGGCGGAGCGATGGACACCCAGATTGTGCCGGATGCCGCTACCTGCCCGGCGTGCCTGGCTGAAATGCGCGATCCCCGAGCGCGGCGTTATCGCTATCCGTTTATCAACTGTACCCATTGCGGTCCACGTTTTACCATCATTCGCGCCATGCCCTATGACCGCCCGGCCACGTCAATGGCGGCATTTCCCCTCTGTGAGCCGTGTGAAACCGAGTACCGCAATCCCGCTGACCGCCGTTTTCACGCGCAGCCGGTAGCCTGTCCGGATTGTGGACCCGAGCTGGAATGGCGCGCGGGCGAGACCGTTGCCACCCGCGAGTCTGCGCTGAGTGCGGCGGTCCACATGCTCAAAAATGGCGGGATTGTCGCCATCAAAGGGCTGGGCGGTTTTCACCTTGCCTGTGACGCATCCAACGCGCAGGCGGTGGCAACCCTGCGGGCGCGCAAACAGCGCCCGATGAAGCCACTGGCGGTCATGATCCCGCAGGCGGAGGGAGTGCCGGAATCAGTGCAAACGCTGCTGCGCTCGCCTGCAGCGCCCATCGTGCTCACGCCAAAAGCATGGTGTCCTCCGCTTCCTGACGCGATTGCGCCAGGGCTGGACACCGTTGGCCTGATGCTGCCCGCTAACCCACTACAGCATGTGCTGATGATGGACTGCCAGCGCCCGCTGGTGATGACCTCCGGCAACCTCAGCGGGCGTCCGCCGGCCATCACCTGCCAGCAGGCACTGGATGAACTGGGCGACATCGCTGACGGATTCCTGCTGCACAACCGCGACATCCTGCAGCGTATGGATGATTCCGTGATGGATCAGGACGGTATGATGCTGCGTCGCGCGCGCGGTTTTGTGCCGGATGCCATCACGCTGCCCGCCGGTTTCAGCGCTGTCCCGGCGATGGTGTGCACCGGTGCTGATATGAAAAATACCTTCTGTCTGGTGCGCGGTAACCAGGCGGTACTGAGTCAGCACTTTGGCGATCTGAGTGACGACGGTGTCGAGGCCCAGTGGCGTTCTGCGCTGTCGATGATGCAGCAGATCTATGCGTTTCAGCCGCAGCGCGTGGTATGCGATGCCCATCCGGGCTATCACGCCCGACAGTGGGCGCAAGCCCAGGCTTTGCCGATCGACACCGTGCTTCACCACCACGCTCACGCGGCGGCATGCATGGCAGAAAACGGCTGGCCGCTTGAGGGCGGAGATGTCATTGCCCTGACGCTGGATGGGATCGGCATGGGCGAAAACGGCGCGCTGTGGGGCGGAGAGTGCCTGCGGGTAAACTATCTCGACTGCGAACGTCTGGGCGGTCTGCCTGCGGTTGCGCTGCCGGGCGGAGACAGGGCTGCCATGCAGCCGTGGCGCAATTTACTTGCCCACTGCCTGGCGTTTGTGCCGGACTGGCAGCAGTACCCGGAAACGCGTGACGTTCAGCGGCAAAACTGGCCGCTACTGGCTACGGCCATTCAGCGCGGTTTAAACGCGCCGCTGGCCTCATCCTGCGGCCGTTTGTTCGACGCGGTGGCCTGCGCGCTCGGAATCACGTCAGAAACCCAGAGCTATGAAGGTGAGGCCGCCTGCCGGCTTGAAGCGCTGGCCGCGCAGTGCCACGACGTTCAACATCCGGTTACGCTTCAGGCTGATAACCTTACGCGCTTCTGGCAACAGTGGCTGAACTGGCAGGCGGAACCCTGCGAGCGGGCATGGGCGTTTCACGATGCGCTGGCGAAAGGGCTGGCGGAGCTTGTCACCTCCCATACCCGGCGACTGGGGCTTTCCACCGTATGCTTCAGCGGCGGCGTGTTACATAACCGTCTGCTGCTCGCGCGACTGCGCCATTACCTCTCAGACTTCACGCTGCTTTTTCCTCATCATCTGCCGTCAGGTGACGGCGCTATCTCCTTCGGGCAGGCGGTGGTTGCTGCCGCCCGGTCATGTTCACAAAGGATGTAAAATGTTACGACTCTTACGCAATGAACCCCGCGCGGCGTTTCTGCTGCTGGCTCTGGTAATGGCTAATCTTCTGGCATGGGGCTGGGCATGGCAAACCTTCAGCGGCAATACGGCGCTGATGGCCGCCAGCCTGCTGGCCTGGTGTTATGGACTCCGTCATGCGGTGGATGCCGACCACATTGCAGCCATTGATACCGTCACGCGTAAGATGATGCAGCAGGGTAAACGCCCTTCCGGCGTGGGGGCGTGGTTCTCTCTGGGACACTCCACCATTGTGGTGCTGGCCTCCATTGCCATTGCGGCCACCGCCACGGCGTTTCAGAAGAATATGGCATGGTTTCATGAAACCGGCAGCCTGATTGGCACCGCCGTTTCTGCAACGTTTCTGCTGGCGATGGCGCTGGTCAATCTGGTGATTTTGCGCGGCGTGTGGCGTAATTTTCAGGCGCTGAAGAACGGTCAGGTCACGCGTGACGACATCACGCTTCCGGCATCAGGCGGAGTCATGAACTGGCTGTTTGGCGCAACGTTCCGCCTGGTGAACAAGAGCTGGCAGATGTACCTGGTCGGTTTCCTGTTTGGTCTGGGGTTTGATACCGCGACGGAAATCGGTGTGCTTGGGATTTCAGCCGCCAGCGCGTCAAACGGGATGTCAGTCTGGTCCATCATGATCTTCCCGGCGCTGTTTGCCAGCGGTATGGCGCTGGTCGATACCCTCGACAATCTGCTGATGGTCGGCGCTTACGGCTGGGCGTTTAACAAGCCGCAGCGCAAGCTTTACTACAACATGACCATCACCGGTACCTCCGTGGTGGTGGCGCTGTTTATCGGCGGGCTGGAAGCTCTGGGTCTGTTGATGGATAAATTTGCCCTCAGCGGAGGCTTCTGGGATCGCATTGGCGCAGTTAATGACAACCTCGGTAACGCCGGGTTCGTGGTGGTCGGGCTGTTCGTTGCCTGCTGGCTGATTTCCATGATCAATTATCGCTGGCGCGGCTACGATGCGCTTGTCGTGCGTTCCTGACGCGGCGTCTGAACATCATTGTCGTTATCTGGCTAAACGACGTTGAAAAAAAAGCCCCGGGACATCGGGGCTGTGGACCATAAAATCCAAAGGTTACGTTAGCGTGGCAGGCGAATCAGCGTTAAGCGGGTAATGATTTCAGCAGAGCGAAAGCCTCTTTCATCCGGTCTTCGCTCACCACAAAGGCGCGCATCTGTCCTTCGCTGTCGCACCCACGAGCCACCATTCCCTGAGGTTCAATGGTTAGTTGCCAGTGCAGGTCCGGACGCTCGGTTTCGCCTGCCAGGTGCAGCGGGAGCGCCGGCGTTTTTACTTTTACCAGCATGGCGGGTAATTTCAGTGGCGCACTGCCGCCAGACAGGTTTTTCGCCAGGTACATGGCGCTCAGTTGAATGGGCTGCAGGAAGGGCAGGACCTGTCCGTTAATTTCAGCGCAGTCACCCAGGGCGTAAATATCGGGCTGCGTGGTTTGTAGGTAGCTGTCTACCTTCACGCCACGGCCTGTTTCCGCGCCGGCGCGATGCGCCAGCGCCGTTTCCGGACGCAGGCCCGTGGCGGCAACCACCACATCCACCTCAACGCTGCGGCTGCGGTCGAGCGTTGCATGAATACCACTCCCGGTTTTCTTCAGGCTTTGCAGCTGGGATTTCAGCAGCAGATGTACGCCCATATCGGTCAGACGATGCTGTAAGCGACTACTTACTTCTGCTGGCATCAGCGCCGACAAAATGCTTGCCGCATGGTCGACCAGGGTGACGGATTTACCCGCCCGGCTAAAATCCATCGCCAGCTCTGTGCCAATCAACCCTGCGCCGACAATCATCACCCGCTTCGCGTCACGCAGCAGGGTTTCACTGGCCTGATACGCCTGCTGGCTGTTGAGGGTGATCATCAGTTCCCGGCCTTCCACCGGAGGTACAAAAGCAGACGCCCCTGTCGCCAGTACCAGCTTGTCGTATTGCCAGGTTTTGTCTTTTGCTTTCACCACATGGGCGGCGGCGTCGATGTCGGTTATCCAGGTGTGCGGAAATAACCGCAGACTAAACTGTTCCGCGAACGCCCCCGCGGTCTGGCGGGTGAGGTCTTCGGCTCGCTGATTCTGGCTGATAACGTGGCTTAAATCAGGCTTGTTGTACTCGTCCATGCTGTCGGCGGCAATGAGCGTCAACGGCACGCTGGCGTCTTGTTTGCGAATGTTTTTCACCAGCTGGCGGGCGGCAAAGCCCGAGCCGATGATAACGATACCGTGGTTCATTGTGCCTCCGTCGCCAGTTCGTCAAAGACCTCTTTTCCCAGGGAACATTCCGGGCAGAGGAAATTGTCCGGCACGTCGCACCAGGGGGTACCGGGGGCAACATCCTGCAGCGGCTCGCCCTGTGCCGGGTCGTAAATCCACTGGCAGACGCTGCACTGCATGCGAGGGCCACCGTCAGCGACCGCTGCGGCGGGCGCGGGGTTTTTAGCGTTCATGTCGGGGAGCGGCGCGAGCGCCCACTGACGCGCAATGTCACGGCCATGCTGGCGGCACAATTCAAGCGCGTCGATGTCCGGACGCCATTTCGCCTTCAGGCTCATGGACATCTCAAAACCGGCATCCTGCAAACGCGTGGAGAGCCGGTCTACTGCGCCGCCGCTCCAGCCGTGGGAGCCAAATGCGCTGGCCCGTTTATTACGAAAGCGCAGGCCGGTCATCTCTTCTACAAGGCCCGCAATTTTCGGCATCATCACGTTGTTCATCGTGGAGGTGCCCACCAGCACGCCCTTGGAGCGGAAGACGTTGGTCAGGATCTCGTTTTTATCGCTACGCGCCACGTTGAAGATTTTCACCGCCACGTTCGGGTCGACTTCGTTAATACCCTGCGCAATGGCGTCCGCCATCATGCGGGTGTTATTAGACATGGTGTCGTAGAAAAGCGTGATACGGTCTTCCTGATAATCCGCGGCCCATTTGAGGTACAGCTCCACGATCTGGGTGGGGTTTTCGCGCCACACCACGCCGTGAGAGGTGGCAATCATATCCACGGGCAGGTTAAAGCCGAGGATTTCGGTGATTTTTGGCGTCACCAGACGGCTGAACGGCGTCAGGATATTGGCGTAGTAGCGCTGACATTGTTCGAACAGCTCGGTTTGATCCACTTCGTCGTTAAACAGGCGCTCGTCACAATAGTGCTGGCCGAAGGCATCGTTGCTGAACAGCACCGCATCGCCGGTCATGTAGGTCATCATACTGTCGGGCCAGTGCAACATCGGGGTTTCAACGAAGATCAGCTGTTTGCCGTTGCCGATATCCAGCGTGTCGCCGGTTTTGACGGTGTGGAAATTCCACTCCGGGTGGTGGTGATGGCCGTTAATCGAGTCGATGGCGTTGGTGGTGCAGTAAATCGGGGTGTCGGGAATGCAGGACATTAACTCGGTCAGCGCCCCGGCATGATCCTCTTCCGCATGGTTAATGATGATGTAGTCGATATCCGCAAGATCGATTTCACTGCGCAGATTTTGCACGAACTCCCGGCTGAATTTGTGATCGACGGTATCGATGAGCACGTTTTTGCCTTCACGGATGAGATAGCTGTTGTAGCTGCTGCCGCGCAGCGTTTTGTACTCCGTTCCGTGGAAGTCACGCACTTCCCAGTCACGTTGGCCAACCCAATGAATGTTATTTTTAACCAGAATAGACATAGCAACCTCAATTAATACGGCGTTTTTCAAATAAGATGACTAGCCTTTATCAAGTTGCGTGCCAGTTTTTCATGTTGCTGTTTTTTATGGTTTTTAAATTTTATTACTCGTAATGGGTAGTCAATATGACTATCTGATTTATGGTCATTGTGACAATATGCATGGTCAAAATGACAGTGAGGCGCAGATGAGCTTTTCCGTAGACGTACTGGCAAAAATTGCCATTGAACTGCAAACCGGTATCGGTCATCAGGACCGTTTTCAGCGGCTGATTTCGACGCTGCGCCAGGTGCTGGCGTGCGATGCGTCGGCACTGCTGCGCTACGACGCCCGGCAGTTTATTCCGCTGGCTATCGACGGGCTGGCGCAGGACGTTCTTGGGCGACGCTTCTCCCTGGAAGGCCATCCGCGTCTGGAAACCATCGCGCGGGCCGGTGACGTGGTGCGCTTTCCGGCGGACAGTGATTTGCCCGACCCTTACGACGGGCTGATCCCGGGGCAGGAGAGCCTGAAAGTTCATGCCTGTATCGGTCTGCCGCTGTTTGCCGGACAAAACCTGATTGGGGCATTAACCCTCGACGGCCTGTCGCCGGATCAGTTCGACACCTTTAGCGATGAAGAGCTGCGGCTGATTGCCGCGCTGGCCGCCGGTGCGCTGAATAACGCGCTGCTGATCGAACAGCTGGAGAGCCAGAACATCCTTCCCGGCAGCCCGTCGGCGTTTGAACCGGTGGCACACACGGAGATGATTGGGCTGTCACCGGGGATGGTGCAGCTTAAAAAAGAGATCGATATCGTGGCGGCCTCGGATTTAAACGTGCTGATTTTCGGGGAAACCGGCACCGGTAAAGAGCTGGTGGCGAAGGGCATCCACGAAGCCTCGCCGCGCGCGGTCAACCCGCTGGTGTACCTCAACTGCGCCGCGCTGCCGGAAAGCGTGGCGGAAAGTGAGCTGTTTGGTCACGTCAAAGGGGCGTTTACCGGGGCGATCAGCAACCGCAGCGGCAAATTCGAAATGGCGGATAACGGCACGTTGTTCCTCGATGAAATTGGCGAACTGTCGCTGTCGCTTCAGGCCAAACTGCTGCGCGTCCTGCAGTACGGCGATATTCAGCGCGTCGGCGACGATCGCAGCCTGAGAGTCAACGTGCGTGTGCTGGCGGCAACCAACCGCGACCTGCGCGAAGAGGTGTTGGCCGGGAATTTCCGCGCTGACCTGTACCATCGTCTGAGCGTGTTTCCGCTTACCGTGCCGCCGCTACGCGAGCGCGGTGACGATGTGGTGCTGCTGGCGGGGTTTTTCTGCGAGCAATGTCGGTTACGAATGGGGCTTTCCCGCGCGGTATTAAGCCCCGGTGCGCGAGCCCATCTGATGCGATACGGCTGGCCGGGTAACGTACGCGAACTGGAACATGCGATTCACCGCGCCGTGGTGCTGGCGCGGGCGACACGTTCGGGAGATGAGGTGGTGATCCACGCGCGGCATTTCGCATTGCACGATGATACCGCTTCGTTCGTTACGCCTGCCGCGCCGGAAATGGCCCATGAGAACCTGCGGGAAGCAACAGAAGCGTTTCAGCGTCAGACGATCGCCCGCGCGCTGGAGCAGAATAACCGCAGCTGGGCGGCGTGCGCGCGAGCGCTGGAAATGGACGTCGCCAACCTGCACCGGCTGGCGAAACGTCTGGGACTCAAAGGTTAAATAATCCCGGCCTGGTAGAAATCCTGCAGGTTGATGGCGCCGCACAGCTTGCCGTGCTCATCCACCACCGGCGCGGCGGTGATTTTGCGTTTCATCAGCACCTCTTTGGCTTCGATGGCGCGGCTCTCGGCGTTCAGGGTCAGCCCGCCCCGGGTCATCGCTTCCGAAACCTGGGATTCCAGCTTGCCGCCGCCCACCAGCCAGCGGCGCAGGTCGCCGTCGGTAAACACGCCTTTAACGCTACCGGTTTCATCGCACACCGCTACCAGACCCAGCCCGGTGCGGCTCAGTTCCAGCATCGCATCCATTACGCTGGTGTTGAGTTTGACCTGCGGAATGGCCTCGTCGGTCCGCATCAGATGATGAACTTTATTGAGCAGTCGCGCACCGAGCGCGCCCGCCGGGTGCGAGCGGGCAAAATCTTCTTCGTTAAAGCCGCGTGCCTGCATTACCGCCATTGCCAGCGCGTCGCCCATCATCAGCGTATTCACGGTGCTGGAGGTGGGGGCGAGGTGCATCGGGCAGGCTTCGCGCTCAACGGAGATATCAAGCGTGGCCTTTGCCGCCAGTGCCAGCGGTGAGCGGGATTTACCGGTCATCGCCAGCAGCGCGACCGATTTTTCCTGCAGACGCGGGATGATGAGATCCAGCTCTTTGGCCGAACCGGAGTAGGAGATAAACAGCATCACGTCGCGGCTTTCAATCATCCCCAGATCGCCGTGCAGCGCTTCGGCCGGATGCACGAAGAATGCCGGTGTGCCGGTGCTGGCAAGCGTAGCGGCAATCTTTTTGCCGATATGACCGGACTTGCCGATCCCGGAGACCACCACTTTACCTTCGCACTGGATAATGGTGTTTGCCGCGCGCACAAAATCCTCGCCCAGACGTTCCGGCAGGCGGCTGGCTTCCTGCAGCTCCAGCATCAGGGTCTGGCGGCCTGCGTTTAACAGAAAATCACTCATCTCTCTCTCCGGTTACAATCACGTCGATCCCTTTCTCTTCCAGCGCTTTTTTGAACGCCGGGTCGATACCTGCGTCGGTAATGAGCTTATCGACGCTTTCAAGGCTGCAGACAATGTTGGGACTTTTACGGCCAAACTTCGACGAGTCTGCCATCAAAATCACTTCGCGCGCGGCGTTGCACATCGCTTTGCTGACGCTGAACACCTCGTTAAAGGTCGTCACGCCGGCGTTCAAATCGATACCGTCCGTGCCCATAAAGAGTTTATCAAAGCTGAAGTGTTCAAAGGCGTTTTCCGCCAGTTGACCGTGAAACGACGCAGATTTTTTACGGAACGTCCCGCCGGGCATCAGAATGGTTTGCTCGCTGTCGAACTCCGACAGGGCGTTGACGATGTGCAGACTGTTGGTCATCACCGTGATGTTGTTAAAGCGGCTGAGCATCGGGATCATCTGCAGCACGGTGCTGCCTGCATCAAGGATAATGGAGTCGCCATCATGGATAAATTTTACGGCGGCCTCGGCAATCAGCGCTTTCTGGTGAGTATTGATCAGCGTTTTGTGATCGATAGGCGGGTCGGCTTCATCTTTGTTGAGCATCACGCCGCCGTAGGTTCGGATGACTGCACCAGAGTTTTCGAGCAATACCAGATCCTTTCGTATTGTCGTGCCGGTGGTGTCAAAGTAGTGGGCCAGTTCTTCTACCGAGCATTTTCCCTGCTTTTGCAGATGCTCCAGAATGGCCGCCTGACGCTGACGTGGTTTCATAGGCGCTCAATTCCTTAGGTTGCGAAATGATAATTTCGCAAGCTTATCGCGTTCACAACGAAATTATCCATGTTTCAGATTAAGCGCTAATGATAGAGCATTCTGACAGAGCGAATCATGGGGAAAGATCACATCGGGTTGTAATTCCTGCAGCGATATCCCGTTAATCGCCTGGATTTTCGCCGGGCGGGCAAAAACGGTCATCCCGCGCATGATGAGGGAATCGCAGACCCTATTGTGTTCGTCCAGCGCAATGGCAACCACCACGCGCGGTTTGAAACGCCCGCCGGAACGCCCGACGCCCACGCGCCCTTTCTGACACAGGGCATCAAACGCGCGGTTAAACTGGCGGATTTGCCAGCCGCCAAAGATCAGCTGGCACATCCAGGCGATGGCGGCAACGGTAATGAGTGCGGTAACCATACGAGCTCCTAGTTGTTCCCTCTCCCGAAGGAGAGGGGGATACGGGCATCAGCGTGTTCGATCAGAACATCACCTGCCCGCCGGTGACATTAATGGACTGCCCGGTGCAGTAAGAGGCTTTGGGGCTGGCATAAAACAGCAGCATGTTCAGCACGTCCTGATAATCGCAGCCGCGCTTCAGCGGCACTTTGTCGATGTAATACTGCTCCACTTCCTCCTCTTTCAGCCCGAGCTTGGTGGCATATTGCGGCAGCAGGGACTGGAACATCGGCGATTTCAGCAGGTTGCCCAGCATCAGCGAGTGAACGGTAATGCCATATTCGGCCAGATCGAGGGCCAGAGATTGCGTCAGCCCTACGCCGCCAAATTTCGCCGCGCTGTAACCGGAGTTGTGTTTGCTGCCCACTTTGCCCGATTTCGAGTTGATCTGGATGATGCGCCCCTGAATGCCATCGCGGATCATCAGACGGGAAAACTCGCGTGCGCAGAGGAAATAGCCCACCAGGTTAACCTGCAGGGAGCGGTCGAAGTCCCCCAGTTCGAAATCGCTGATAAAGGCCGCTTTGGCTATCCCTGCGCTGTATACCAGCAGGTCGGTACGGCCAAAAATCTCGTCCACGCCGCGGGCCAGCGCCATCACGCTCTGCTCGCTGGTGGCATCAGCACCAAATCCGTAGGCCATCCCTTCACCCAATTCGGTGTTGATGGTGTCCGCCACGCGTGCGGCTTTTTCACTCTGAATATCCACTACCGCCACGCGGTAACCCTCTGCAGCAAGCCCACGGCAGAGGAACTCGCCTAAGGTTTGTCCCCCACCAATGACAACGGCAACCTGACTCATATCTTTCTCCTTAAATTACGCAACAAACTTCAACGTGCAGCCTGGGGTGACAGCCTGCGGAACCGGGCCATCCACATGAACCGTGCCGGGATATTCCGCCTGCGGCTGGCCATCAAAACGCAGGGTGATATGGCCGAGCTCCCGCAGGTTTTGTCCGGCCACGTCGCCGACGGCGGTCACGGCGTAGCGCGCGTCGCCCAACTCGAGCTGGCTCCCGGCCTTCAGCTCACCGTTCATCTCGCCGTGACAGTGGATAAAGCAAAACTCTTCGATATCCGCGGGCGCACCTTCGCGGAAGGTAATCAGCATCTTGTCGCTGAGCGCATCGGCCGCGCTCTGGCCAATGCGGGTGATGGTGGTCTGGTAAATTACGGTCATCACAGGAACCTCTTATTGGTAAATAAAGCCGGAGACAAACCAGGCAATCAGCACCGTCGGTGCGCCGGTCAGGAAACGGCTGACCAGTACAGACGGCACGCCAACGCGCACGGTGTCCTGGCGCGCTTCTGCCAGCGACAGCCCGACAGGAATGAAATCACACGCCGCCTGGGCGTTAATGGCAAACAGGGCGGGCAGAGCCAGATGCGGGGGAATGTTGCCAAGGCCAATCTGCACGCCAATCAGCACGCCGATAACCTGCGCAATGACCGCGCCTGGGCCGAGAAACGGCGACAGCAGCGGGAAGGAGCAGATCAGCGCCAGCGTCACCAACCCGAGCGGGTGGCTCGCCAGCGGGGCGAGGCCGTGGGCAATCCAGTCGCCCAGACCCGAGGCCATGATGATGCCGATCAGCGCCGAAACGAATGCCATAAACGGCAGAATGGTTTTCAGCACCGTGTCGATGGTGTCGCGCCCGGACTGGAACAGCACGGCCACGGCAGAGCCCATCCCCATTCCGACTTTTGCCAGCAGGCCGTCACTCTGTTCGGTGATTTTTTTACTCGTGTCGTAATCACGCGGGGCCGCTTTCTGAGGAGCAGCAGACCCTTGTGCCAGGTGAATGTTTTCCTCCTTCACGCCGGAGACATAAATGTCCTCCAGGATGTACTGCGCCAGCGGACCTGATTTACCGGTGGAATGGATATTCACGGTAGGAATACGCCGCTTGGGGTAGATGCCGCAGCGCAGCGTGCCGCCGCAGTCGATCACCGCCACGCCAATTTCCGCTTCAGGCGGTTCGCCCTCTTTGAAGCCGTCGACCGCTTCCCAGCCGGTCAGCTCACGCAGTTTGTCGACAATGGCCGGACGTGTGCCTGCGGTGATATAGACGATTTTTTTGCCTTCAGTGGCGTCGAATTCCAGCGGGCCGCCCCAGCCACCCGTTCCTTTTTCAATGCGAATACGGCTCATGCTGCGGCTCCTGAAAGATGGACTTTCTGTTCAAGCTGGATACCCATTTTCTTCTCGAAAATGGCGGTGGTGAGGTCCGTGACCCAGCCGCGGAAAAAGTTGGTGACCAGACCGACCAGCAGATAACTCACCGCCAGCGGACCGAGCGGCAGGCCAAGCGTGGTCAGGCCGCTGGCAATGCCCAGATAGACAAACAGCTCGCCGGGGTTGATATGCGGGAACAGGCCATTCATGGAGTGGCAGCTGTAGGAGGCTGCGGCGTAATAGCTTGGTTTGTACTTTTCAGGCATAAAGCGGCCGAGGCTCAGCGTCATCGGGTTGCAAAAAACAAACGTACCGATGAAGGGCAGAACCAGGTAACGGGACAGCGGATTGCCGGCGCAGCGCTGGGCAAAGCGTTCAATGCGTTGCTGGCCGATAAAGTTAATCAGCGCGTTCATGATGACCAGCAGGCTAATCAGCAGGGGCAGGATCCCGGTCACCATGCCGGTGAACACTTCTCCGCCTTTCTGAAACAGCCCGATGAACCACTCGGCGCCGTGGGTGATGGTTTCTATCATTCTTCTCTCCTGTGGGGCTTTTTTGTTTTTGTATAACTGAGGCTAATAATAATCACTTTGAAAGGTTTTAAAGTGTTAATTAGATCTCACAATGAAAGAAAAATGGATTATTTTGAAAGTTAATTGCCGACGGAAGTCTTGGGTGGACGAAAATTGCACAGATTTGCGATGGGGAGCGTAAAGATTTGGTGGGGGAGGTGCGTACCACTTCCTTGAGGTGTTGCGGATGCTTTACCATACTGGGTTCTTATCGAACCCGTTAAATGGATGTCACATGTTCAAGCGTCGTTATGCAGCGTTGTTACCTGCGCTTATTCTGCTGTCTGCCTGTAGTAGCAAACCCAAGACCGAAGCCGTGCAGCAAACGGCTGGCGCGCCTTCCGGAGGATTCCTGCTGGAGCCGCAGCATAATATGATGCAGATGGGCGGCGACTTTGCGAATAACCCGGCGGCCGAGCAGTTCATCGATAAAATGGTGAGCAAACACGGTTTTGACCGCCAGCAACTGCATGAAATTCTGTCGCAGGCGAAGCGACTGGATTATGTTCTGCGTTTGATGGATCGCCAGGCACCGACGGCTCAGGTACCGACCGGGCCAAATGGCGCATGGCTGCGTTATCGCAAACAGTTTATTACGCCGGATAACGTGCAAAATGGCGTGGTCTTCTGGAACCAATATGAAGATGCGCTGAACCGTGCGTGGCAGGTGTATGGCGTACCGCCTGAAATCATCGTCGGGATTATCGGCGTGGAAACCCGCTGGGGCCGCGTGATGGGCAAAACCCGTATCCTCGATGCGCTGGCGACGCTCTCCTTTAACTACCCGCGTCGCGCTGAATATTTCTCGTCTGAACTGGAAACCTTCCTGCTGATGGCGCGCAATGAACAAGATGACCCGTTAGATCTCAAAGGCTCGTTTGCCGGTGCGATGGGCTACGGCCAGTTTATGCCGTCCTCTTATAAGCAATATGCCGTCGACTTTAACGGAGATGGTCATATCAACCTGTGGGATCCGGTGGATGCCATCGGCAGCGTGGCAAACTACTTTAAAGCGCACGGCTGGGTGCCGGGCGGTCAGGTGGCGGTGCAGGCTAACGGCCAGGCACCAGGGCTTGAGAACGGCTTTAAAACCAACTACAGCGTTTCGCAGCTGGCCGCTGCAGGCTTAACGCCAACGCAGCCGCTGGGAAATACGCAACAGGCGAGCCTGCTGCGTCTGGATGTCGGTACGGGTTATCAGTACTGGTACGGGCTGCCTAACTTCTACACCATCACCCGCTATAATCACAGCACTCACTATGCGATGGCCGTATGGCAGCTGGGGCTGGCGGTGTCACAGGCGCGCGTGCCTGCCGCGTCGCCGTTCAGTCAGTAACGCTTGATGTTCAACCCTCTTCCGCCGGGAGAGGGTTGGGCTGATATCCAGAAACATTTCGCCACACTCCCGTTAATCTTCGCTCATTTACATCCGCATTATCTTTCATTATTGTTATGTTATAACATTAGATGTGGTGATGAGATGTCTACTTCCTTTTTTTCTCTGTCTGCGCCGGTCCGGCTTCTGATGGCGCTGGCGCTGATTGTCTTTATCGGACTGGCCCTGTGCTGGGCGGTGGCATTGCCATGATTGTGATGAATCAACTCACGGCGGGTTACGACCGCGAGCCGGTCACGCGTCCTCTGTCCGGGGTGATTGAATGCGGGAGCATGACCGCCATCCTCGGGGCCAACGGCTGCGGTAAATCAACGCTTCTGAAAACCCTCGCCGGGTTTATCCCGCCGGTAAGCGGCAGTTTTCACTGGCAGAAAAAACGCCCGGTAATGGGCTGGCTGGCACAGCGTCATGCCCTGGAGGCGCAATTTCCGCTAACCGTGCAGGATGTGGTCAACATGGGCTGCTGGCCTGAAGCGTCGCTTTTTTCTGGCCTTCGCCGTGAAATGCGGCTGCGCATTGCCGGTGCGCTTGAGCGGGTGGGGCTTGGAACGATGGCGCTAACGACCATTGATGAACTCTCCGGCGGTCAGTTTCAGCGCATGCTGTTCGCGCGGGTATTAGTGCAGCAGGCACCGCTGGTCATGCTCGATGAGCCCTTTACCGGCGTTGATGAAGCTACCTGTAATGTGCTGATGGACCTGATGCTGGAAATGTATATGCAGGGGCAAACGGTGCTTGCGGTGCTGCACGACAGCGAGCGTGTATCGCGCCACTTCCCGCAGACGTTACGGCTGGACGCTGACATTCCCCAGTGGAAAACCGAGCGGGTGAGGGTGGCATGATCTGGCATATCTTTTTTCAGCCTTTTATTGAGTATGGCTTTATGCGCCGCGCGCTGGTGGTTTGCCTGGCGTTGTCCGTCAGTACCACTGCTCTGGGCGTTTTCCTTCAGCTGCGCCGGATGAGTCTGATGGGCGATGCCCTCTCTCACGCCATTTTGCCCGGTGTCGCGGTGGGGTATTTGCTCAGCGGTATGTCGCTGCTGGCCATGAGCGTGGGAGGCTTTATTGCCGGTATTACCGTGGCGCTGGTGGCCGGGCTGGTCAGCCGTCGAACGCCGCTTAAAGAGGACGCCAGTTTTGCCGGGTTCTATCTTGGCTCGCTGGCGCTGGGCGTCACGCTGGTATCACTGCGCGGTTCGAACGTCGATCTTCTGCACCTGTTGTTTGGCTCCATCCTGGCGGTGGATAACGATGCCGCGCTGTTTGTGGCAGGCGTTTGCATGTTCACCCTTATCACGCTGGCGATTTTCTACCGTGGGCTGGTGATCGAGGCCTTTGACACCGCCTGGCTGCAGGTAAACGCCCGCCATGTTCCCGGCTTATTACACGGCCTGTTTCTGGCACTGCTGGTGCTTAACCTCGTTGCCGGTTTTCAGGTGCTTGGCACGTTGATGGCGGTCGGGCTGATGATGCTCCCTGCGGTAGCGGCACGCTGCTGGGCACGCACCTTACCCGGACTGCTATTGATGGCGGGTATCAGCGGTATTTTCTGCGCGTGGCTCGGACTCAGTCTCTCCTGGGCCGCCAGCCTGCCCGCTGGGCCGTCCATCGTGCTTACCGCCAGCGCGCTGTTCTTTATTTCCATTTTATTTGGCACGCGCAGCAGGCTGGCTGGCAGCCTGCGTGCGCTTTTTTAACGGAAGGGGAAACGATGAAACGTACGGGATTAGTAGTAGCGCTCGCGCTGGGGATGATGTCGCAAACGGTGATGGCGAAAACGCTCAATGTGGTGACCAGCTTTTCCATACTGGGGGATATGACCCGGGAGGTGGGCGGTGACCATGTGAACGTCACGACGCTGGTGGGTCCGGACGGCGATCCGCATACCTTCGAGCCCTCGCCAAAAGATAGCGCGGCGCTAAGCAAGGCAGATGTTGTGGTGGTCAATGGTCTGGGACTGGAAGGGTGGCTGGATCGCCTGGTGAAAGCCTCCGGGTTCAAAGGCCAGCTGGTGGTGGCGTCGCGTGGTGTGCAGACGCATACCCTCGAAGAAGAGGGCAAAACCGTCACTGACCCGCACGCCTGGAACAGCGCGGCGAACGGGGCGCTGTACGCGCAAAATATTCTCAACGGGCTGGTGAAAGCCGACCCAGAAGATAAAACCGCGCTGGAAGCGACCGGAAAACCGTACATCGCGCAGCTTAAGCAGCTGGATAGCTGGGCCAAAACGCGTTTTAGCCAGATCCCGCTGGTGAAACGTAAAGTGTTGACCAGCCATGACGCGTTCGGCTATTTCAGCCGCGCCTACGGGGTGACGTTTATGGCGCCCCAGGGGTTGTCGTCAGAGAGCGAGGCCAGCGCGGCACAGGTCGCTGAGATCATTAATCAGATTAAAGCGGACGGCGTGAAAACCTGGTTTATGGAAAACCAGCTCGATCCGCGGCTGGTTAAACAGATTGCTACAGCCACCGGCGCGCAGCCGGGAGGCGAGCTTTACCCGGAAGCGCTCTCGGCAAAAGGAGGCGTGGCAGAGACCTACGTTAAGGCGTTCCGCCACAATGTGGATACCCTCGCTGACAGCATGAAATAATCCTCTCCACCGCCGGTGCGCTCGCATCGGCTTTTTTCTGAATCCCCCTCGTAAATCCTGCAGCGCATCCCCATATCTGACGAGAAAGTGCTATCTTGTGCTGCATGTTTTTCTAAGGCCTGGAGCGAGAATGACTGACCATGAATTGATGCAGCTTAGCGAAGTGGTAGGGCTGGCGCTTAAGCAACGCGGGGCGACCCTCACCACCGCGGAGTCCTGCACCGGCGGCTGGGTGGCGAAAGCGATTACCGATATTGCCGGCAGTTCCGCCTGGTTTGAACGTGGTTTTGTGACCTACAGTAATGAAGCTAAAGCGCAAATGATCGGCGTGCGGGAATCTACGCTCGAACAGCATGGCGCGGTCAGCGAGCCGGTGGTGATTGAGATGGCTATTGGTGCGCTCAAAGAGGCGCGCGCGGATTATGCAATATCGATTAGCGGCATCGCGGGCCCGGACGGGGGCAGTGACGTGAAGCCTGTCGGCACCGTCTGGTTTGGTTTTGCTACCGCCAGAGGAGAAGGGATCACCCGCCGGGAGTGCTTTAGCGGCGATCGCGAAAGCGTGCGTCGTCAGGCAACCGTTTATGCGTTAAAAACGCTCTGGCAACAATTTCTACAAAATACTTGATACTGTATGACCATACAGTATAATTGCACCAACAGAACAGAAATCCACGGTGAAGCACAGTCGCTTCTCCCGGCATGACAGGAGTAATAATGGCTATCGACGAAAACAAACAGAAAGCGTTGGCGGCAGCACTGGGCCAGATCGAAAAGCAATTCGGTAAAGGCTCCATCATGCGCCTGGGTGAAGACCGTTCCATGGATGTGGAAACTATCTCCACCGGTTCGCTTTCTCTGGATATCGCGCTGGGCGCTGGCGGCCTGCCAATGGGCCGTATCGTAGAAATCTACGGGCCCGAGTCCTCAGGTAAAACAACCCTGACGCTGCAGGTTATCGCTGCGGCACAGCGTGAAGGTAAAACCTGTGCGTTTATCGATGCCGAGCACGCGCTGGACCCTGTTTATGCTCGTAAGCTGGGCGTTGATATTGACAACCTGCTGTGTTCTCAGCCAGACACCGGTGAGCAGGCGCTGGAAATTTGTGACGCGCTGGCCCGTTCCGGTGCGGTTGACGTTATCGTGGTCGACTCCGTTGCCGCTCTGACGCCAAAAGCTGAAATCGAAGGCGAAATTGGTGACTCTCACATGGGCCTCGCGGCACGTATGATGAGCCAGGCAATGCGTAAGCTGGCCGGTAACCTGAAGCAGTCCAACACGCTGCTGATCTTCATCAACCAGATCCGTATGAAAATTGGTGTGATGTTCGGTAACCCGGAAACCACTACCGGTGGTAACGCGCTGAAATTCTACGCTTCTGTCCGTCTGGATATCCGCCGTATCGGCGCGGTGAAAGAGGGTGAAAACGTGGTGGGTAGCGAAACCCGCGTGAAGGTTGTGAAGAACAAAATCGCAGCGCCGTTCAAACAGGCTGAATTCCAGATCCTCTACGGTGAAGGTATCAACTTCTACGGCGAACTGGTTGACCTCGGCGTGAAAGAGAAGCTGATTGAAAAAGCGGGCGCATGGTACAGCTACAACGGCGACAAGATTGGTCAGGGTAAAGCAAATGCAATCTCCTGGCTGAAAGAGAACCCGGCTGCGGCGAAAGAAATTGAGAAGAAAGTGCGTGAGCTTCTGCTGAACAACCAGGACGGTACGCCTGATTTCGTGGTGGATAACGCGGGTGCTGAAGAAACCAACGAAGATTTCTAATTCTCTCGTTTAAAGATGAAGGGCTGCTAATGCGGCCCTTTTTGCATTTCTGAATCAGCAGGTTTTTTATGAGTGAATCGACTTCACGCCGCCCTGCCTATGCACGCTTACTGGACCGTGCGGTGCGCATTCTTGCCGTCCGTGACCACAGCGAACAGGAGTTGCGGCGAAAACTGTCGGCCCCCGTCATGAGTAAAAACGGGCCGGAAGAGATTGATGCGACTGCGGAAGATTACGACCGCGTCATTGCCTGGTGCTATGAGCACCGCTATCTGGATGACGAGCGTTTCGCTTCCCGGTTTCTTGCCAGCCGTGGCCGCAAAGGATATGGCCCCGCGCGTATCCGCCAGGAGCTGAACCAGAAAGGGGTCGCCCGTGAAACCATTGAAAAGGCTATGCGAGAATGCGACACAGACTGGTGCGCGCTGGCAAAAGAACAGGCCATTCGCAAGTACGGCGAACCCTTGCCACGTGAATTTTCAGAAAAAGTTAAAATCCAGCGCTTTTTGCTCTACCGCGGCTTTCTGATGGAAGATATTCAGGATATCTGGCGTAATTTTGCGGATTGAACGCATGCGGGATTTTACTTCCCACTAAAGAAAACTTATCTTATTCCCACTTTTTCCAGTAGCTGGTCTGTCCAACGTTTTACCGATACAGGCTTGCTACGACATTTCGTTAGCTTGATTTCAGGATAATTATGAGCAAGAGCACCGCTGAGATCCGTCAGGCGTTTCTCGATTTTTTCCATAGTAAGGGACATCAGGTAGTTGCCAGCAGCTCCCTGGTACCGAACAACGATCCGACTCTGCTGTTTACCAACGCCGGGATGAACCAGTTCAAGGATGTGTTCCTTGGTCTCGACAAACGTAATTATTCCCGCGCCACAACCTCACAGCGTTGCGTGCGTGCGGGCGGTAAACACAACGACCTGGAAAACGTCGGTTACACCGCGCGTCACCACACGTTCTTCGAAATGCTGGGTAACTTCAGCTTCGGCGACTATTTCAAACACGATGCCATTCAATATGCGTGGGAACTGCTGACCGGTGAAAACTGGTTCAACCTGCCGAAAGATCGTCTGTGGGTTACCGTCTATGAAACCGATGACGAAGCCTACGAAATCTGGGAAAAAGAGGTTGGTATCCCGCGCGAGCGTATTATTCGCATCGGTGATAACAAAGGCGCACCTTATGCGTCTGACAACTTCTGGCAGATGGGCGATACCGGTCCTTGCGGTCCGTGCACCGAGATCTTCTACGATCACGGCGACCATATCTGGGGTGGTCCTCCAGGCAGCCCGGAAGAAGACGGCGATCGCTACATTGAGATCTGGAACATCGTCTTCATGCAGTTCAACCGTCAGGCTGACGGTACGATGGAGCCGCTGCCGAAACCGTCCGTTGATACCGGTATGGGTCTGGAGCGTATTGCGGCTGTTCTGCAGCACGTTAACTCCAACTACGAAATTGACCTGTTCAGCACTCTGATTAAAGCCGTTGCGCAAGTGACGGGTGCAACCGATCTGAACAACAAATCGCTGCGCGTTATTGCAGACCATATCCGTTCCTGCGCGTTCCTGATTGCCGACGGCGTGATCCCGTCGAATGAAAACCGTGGCTATGTGCTGCGTCGTATCATTCGTCGTGCTATCCGTCACGGCAACATGCTGGGCGCGAAGGACACCTTCTTCTATAAACTCGTTGGGCCACTGATTGGCGTGATGGGCGCAGCCGGTGATGAGCTGAAACGTCAGCAGGCGCAGGTTGAGCAGGTTCTGAAAACGGAAGAAGAGCAGTTTGCTCGTACTCTGGAGCGCGGACTGGCGCTGCTGGATGAAGAGCTGGCGAAACTTCAGGGCGATACGCTGGACGGCGAAACCGCTTTCCGCCTGTATGACACCTACGGTTTCCCGGTTGACCTGACGGCGGACGTTTGCCGTGAGCGCAACATTAAAGTGGACGAAGCAGGCTTTGAAGCCGCAATGGAAGAGCAGCGCCGCCGTGCGCGCGAGTCCAGCGGTTTTGGTGCTGACTACAACGCGATGATCCGCGTTGATGGCGCATCAGAATTCAAAGGCTACGAAAATCTGGAACTGACTGGCAAAGTGACCGCCCTGTTTGTTGACGGTAAAGCCGTAGACAGCATCAACGCGGGTCAGGATGCGGTTGTCATTCTGGACAAAACGCCGTTCTACGCAGAATCCGGCGGCCAGGTTGGCGATAAAGGCGAACTGAAAGGCAACGGTTTCAGCTTCAGCGTAAGCGACACCCAGAAATACGGTCAGGCGATTGGCCATCAGGGCAAACTGACTGCCGGTTCTCTGAAAGTGGGCGAGGGTGTTCAGGCGAACGTTGATGAAGCTCGTCGTGCGCGCATTCGTCTGAACCACTCAGCTACGCACCTGATGCACGCTGCCCTGCGTGAAGTTCTGGGTACGCACGTTGCACAGAAAGGTTCTCTGGTTAACGATAAAGTGCTGCGCTTCGACTTCTCTCATTTTGAAGCGATGAAGCCGTCAGAAATCCGCGCGGTGGAAGATCTGGTGAATGCGCAGATCCGTCGTAACCTGCCAATCGAAACCCATATCATGGATCTCGAGGCGGCGAAGAAGAAAGGCGCGATGGCACTGTTCGGCGAGAAATACGACGACCGCGTTCGCGTGCTGAGCATGGGCGACTTCTCGACTGAACTCTGCGGCGGGACGCATGCCTCCCGTACCGGCGACATTGGTCTGTTCCGCATTGTTTCCGAATCAGGAACGGCGGCGGGCGTGCGTCGTATTGAAGCGGTAACCGGTGAGGGCGCAATTGCCAGCCTGCATGCGCAGAGCGATCAGCTGCACGACATCGCGCAGTTGTTGAAAGGTGATAGCCAGAACCTGGGCGAGAAAGTGCGCGTTGCGCTGGATCGTACGCGTCAGCTGGAAAAAGAGCTGCAGCAGCTGAAAGAGCAGGCTGCGGCGCAGGAGAGTGCAAACCTCTCCAGCAAAGCTGTAGACATTAAGGGTGTCAAACTGCTGGTCAGCGATCTGGCGGGCGTTGAGCCTAAGATGCTGCGTACTATGGTCGACGATCTGAAGAACCAGCTCGGTTCCACAGTTATCGTGCTGGCGACAGTGGCAGAAGGTAAGGTTTCTCTGATTGCGGGCGTCTCTAAGGATGTGACCGACCGCGTAAAAGCAGGGGAACTGATTGGTATGGTCGCCCAGCAGGTGGGCGGTAAGGGTGGCGGTCGTCCGGACATGGCGCAAGCCGGTGGTACGGATGCGGCGGCACTTCCTGCGGCATTGGCCAGTGTTGAAAGCTGGGTGAGCGCGAAACTGTAATAACTACAAAGCACAAGCAGACGCCATAGCGGTAACGTTATGGCGTCTTGTTCACTGCGCTATCGATAACGATAAAGTCAGGTTGAGTTTGTGTATATCGGCTAAACTTACGTTTAACAGAATGTGATGCCGTGACTGCTTACACTTTACGTGTTTGTCATCGCTTACTTTTTGGCGTTATATGATGGATAATGCCGGGATACAAGAGACCCGACTCTTTTAATCTTTCAAGGAGCAAAGAATGCTGATTCTGACTCGTCGAGTTGGTGAGACCCTCATGATTGGGGATGAGGTCACCGTGACAGTTTTAGGGGTAAAGGGTAACCAGGTACGTATTGGTGTAAACGCTCCTAAAGAAGTATCTGTCCACCGTGAAGAGATCTACCAGCGTATCCAGGCTGAAAAATCCCAGCAGTCCAGTTACTGATATTGTCGCGTCTCGCTGTCGGGCGAGACGCAACCTCTCCCGCCATTTTTCCTGCTTAAAGTTACCGTTTAATTTCAATCGCTCTGTTTTTAACCACTCTCTTACCCTTAACTCGCCTCAACATCACTATTCTGTCATCAGTTTTCTGAGAAGATGCCTGCAAAATCCGCTTATAAAACACCCTCTTTGCAGCTTTTGCATGCGAATTGCGTGTGATTTGTGCAAACGATAAAAGCTTTTGGAAAATTGTTTGACTTATAAGTCCCAGAAAGTAATATATGCGCCACGCAGCGACGAGAAGCTCTTAACGAGTTACTCGAAGCACTCGAAAGAGGCGTTGTGTGGTGAGGTGGCCGAGAGGCTGAAGGCGCTCCCCTGCTAAGGGAGTATGCGGTCAAAAGCTGCATCCGGGGTTCGAATCCCCGCCTCACCGCCATTTTGCATCCGTAGCTCAGCTGGATAGAGTACTCGGCTACGAACCGAGCGGTCGGAGGTTCGAATCCTCCCGGATGCACCAT
>NZ_JBFUPR010000007.1:0-91857 GCF_041360735.1 Enterobacter sp. RCC_40 | reverse complement strand
ATCCGTAGCTCAGCTGGATAGAGTACTCGGCTACGAACCGAGCGGTCGGAGGTTCGAATCCTCCCGGATGCACCATCTTCTCCGAGATAACAGCAAGGTTGTTGTTTCAAGGTCTGCGGGTTAGCCGCAAGCACCAGGGAGGATAACGTTGCTTAGCAACGGCCCGAAGGGCGAGGCGCAGCCGAGTAATCCTCCCGGATGCACCATTTACTGTTTCAAAAGCATTTCCCGATGCATCCGTAGCTCAGCTGGATAGAGTACTCGGCTACGAACCGAGCGGTCGGAGGTTCGAATCCTCCCGGATGCACCATCTTCTCCGAGATAACAGCAAGGCTGTTGTTTCAAGGTCTGCGGGTTAGCCGCAAGCACCAGGGAAGATAACGTTGCTTAGCAACGGCCCGAAGGGCGAGGCGCAGCCGAGTAATCCTCCCGGATGCACCAACTTCTTTTCTATACCACTCTCTTTCTCCCTGGTTATTCCTTCGACGTTCTGTCAGCAATCATTTCTCTTTGAGCGACAAAAACCACCGTTTACGATAAAGTAATGCTTTGTTAATCGTTTTAGCGAGAGCACGATGTACGCACAGTATGACGGTTTGATCTTCGATATGGACGGCACTCTCCTGGATACCGAACCCACGCATCGTCAAGCCTGGACTGATGTCCTTGCTCGTTACGGTATGCGTTTCGATCTTCAGGCGATGATCGCCCTCAACGGAGCCCCAACCTGGCGTATAGCGCAGGCCGTGATTGAACGTAATCATGCCGATCTCGACCCGCACCTTCTGGCCCGTGAAAAAACCGATGCGGTAAAAGCGATGCTTTTAGATACCGTGCGCCCGTTACCGTTAATTGACGTCGTAAAAGCATGGCACGGGCGTCGTCCTATGTCCGTTGGCACGGGCAGTGAAAGCGCTATTGCGGAAGCGCTGCTCACCCATCTTGGCCTGCGCCATTATTTCTCTGCGGTGGTTGCCGCCGATCATGTTCAAAATCACAAGCCCGCACCGGACACCTTCCTGCGTTGTGCAGAACTGATGGGTGTGCCTGCGGTGAAATGTGTTGTGTTCGAAGATGCTGATTTTGGTATTCAGGCCGCGCGCGATGCCGGGATGGATGTTGTGGACGTCCGCTTACTGTGAGTGACGCGCTGTCACTTTTATCATTATTCGCCAGCAGTTTTTTAAGCGCCACGCTCTTGCCGGGAAATTCGGAAGTAGTGCTGGTAGCGATGCTGTTGTCTGGCGTGAGTCAGCCCTGGTTGCTCGTGTTAATAGCAACAATGGGTAATAGCTTTGGAGGGCTGACTAACGTTATTCTTGGGCGTTTCTTTCCGCTGCGTGAAAAATCGCGCTGGCAGGAAAAGGCAGTCGGCTGGCTAAAACGCTATGGCGCTGCCACGCTGTTATTAAGCTGGATGCCTGTAATAGGTGATTTACTGTGCCTGCTGGCGGGATGGATGCGCATCTCCTGGGGGCCAGTGCTCTTTTTTTTGTGCCTTGGCAAGGCGTTGCGCTAAGTTCTCGTGGCATGGGCAACACTACAGGGTATGACGTGGTGGCACTAATTGGTGGAATGAATACGCGACCTTCAATCGTCAACCATTACAATTATGCTGAGTAACAATACTTTGACAGGCGGGAGGTCAATTTGATCCCGGACGTATCTCAGGCGCTGGCCTGGCTGGAAAATCACCCTCAGGCACTGAAGGGTATTCAGCGTGGTCTTGAGCGTGAAACGCTGCGCGTTAACGCGGACGGTAGCTTAGCGACAACGGGTCACCCGAAGGCGTTAGGCTCGGCGCTGACACATAAATGGATCACAACCGATTTCGCTGAAGCGCTGCTGGAATTCATCACGCCAGTGGATGGTGATATTGATCATATGCTAACGATTCTGCGCGACATCCATCGCTACACTGCCCGCAATCTGGGTGATGAGCGTATGTGGCCGCTCAGCATGCCGTGCTATATCGAACAAGGCCAGGAGATTGAACTGGCGCAATACGGCACGTCAAATATCGGTCAGCTGAAAACGCTCTATCGTGAGGGGCTGAAAAACCGCTACGGTGCGTTGATGCAGACCATTTCTGGCGTGCATTACAATTTCTCTTTACCCATGGCGTTCTGGCAGGCGAAGTGCGGCGAAACGGATAAAGACGCGATCTCCGCGGGTTATTTCCGCCTGATCCGCAACTACTATCGTTTTGGCTGGGTCATTCCGTATCTGTTTGGGGCATCGCCTGCGATATGCTCGTCATTCCTGCAGGGGAAACCGACCACGCTGCCGTTCGAGAAGACAGAGTGTGGAATGTACTATCTCCCGTACGCCACCTCCCTGCGTCTTAGCGATCTGGGTTATACCAATAAGTCGCAAAGCAATCTCGGTATTACGTTTAACGAATTGCACGAATATGTGGCAGGATTGAAGCGGGCGATCAAAACGCCGTCGGAAGAGTACGAGAAAATCGGCCTCGAAAAAGACGGTAAGCGCCTGCAGATCAACAGCAATGTGCTGCAGATTGAAAATGAACTGTACGCGCCTATTCGTCCGAAGCGCGTTACGCGCAGCGGTGAAACCCCGTCGGATGCACTGCAGCGCGGCGGGATTGAATACATAGAAGTGCGCTCGCTGGATATCAACCCGTTCTCACCCATCGGCGTTGATGAGCAGCAGGTTCGCTTCCTGGATCTGTTTATGGTCTGGTGCGTGCTGGCGGATGCGCCGGAAATGAGTTCAGAGGAACTACTCTGTACCCGTACCAACTGGAACCGCGTGATTCTGGAAGGGCGCAAGCCGGGTCTGACGCTGGGTATTGGCTGCGAAACAGCGCAGTTCCCGCTGACGAAAGTGGGTAAGGATCTGTTCCGCGACCTGAAGCGTGTTGCCCGAACCATGGACAGCATTGACGGTGGGGAAGCCTATCAGAACGTGTGCGACCAGCTGGTTGAATCGTTTGATAACCCGGAACTGACGTTCTCAGCGCGTATTCTGCGTTCTATGATTGATCAGGGTATTGGCGGCACCGGGCGTTCGCTCTCTGCGGAATACCGCGAGATGCTGAAGCAGGAGCCGTTAGAGATTCTGAGTGAAGCCGATTTTGTGGCGGAACGAGACGCCTCTGTCGTGCGTCAGAAAGAGGTTGAAGCGGCGGATACAGAGTCGTTTGAGGCGTTTCTGGCGAAACAGGCTTAACAGAAAAGAAAAAGGCCACATCGCTGTGGCCAAAATATACATCTCTGAATTCAGGGATGATGATAACAAATGCGCGTCTTTCATATACTCAGACGTGCATTTTGTAGAAGAGTTCAGTTTATTTTAAAAAAAATCACTATCGGAGGTGACGTATGCCGTTATTAGATAGCTTTACTGTCGACCATACCCGTATGGAAGCACCTGCAGTACGTGTGGCGAAGACCATGCACACCCCGCACGGCGACACGATCACCGTATTCGATCTGCGCTTCTGCGTGCCCAACAAAGAAGTGATGCCAGAGAAAGGCATTCACACCCTGGAGCACCTGTTTGCCGGGTTTATGCGTGACCACCTGAACGGTAATGGCGTGGAGATCATCGATATCTCTCCGATGGGTTGCCGTACCGGTTTCTACATGAGCCTGATTGGTCAGCCTGAAGAGAAACGCGTCGCGGATGCCTGGAAAGCGGCAATGGAAGATGTGCTGAAGGTGAAAGAGCAGAACCAGATCCCTGAGCTGAACGTATATCAGTGCGGAACTTACCAGATGCACTCTCTGGAAGAAGCCCAGGAGATCGCGCGTCATATCATCGAGCGTGACGTTCGCGTAAACAGCAACGAAGAGCTGGCGCTGCCAAAAGAAAAACTGCAGGAACTGCACATCTAGTGCACCTTTTCCCTCTCCCTCAGGGAGAGGGTAGGGTGAGGGGCGTTTAACCTCATGACCACAACCTCAACCTTCTCCTTTACCCATCGCCCACTTGTTCCTTATGCCCATGATTACCTTCATGGCGACAGCGAGCCGTGGCATCAGCATGACTGCGCGCAATTGCTGCACACCCTGAGTGGGGTGGTGAGAGTCGATACCGCATCAGGTTGTTGGGTGGTGCCGCCCGGACGCGGCGTCTGGCTACCCGCGGGCACTCCGCACTCTTTGCGTATTACCGGCAACGTTGCGGCGCGCACGCTGTTTATCGATCCCCTGGCGCGAGCCGATCTTCCGGCAACCTGTCAGATAGTCCAGATCTCCGGTCTGTTACGCGAACTTATCCTCACCTCGCTGACGCTTGAGGCGTCCTACTCGCCAGGCAGTCGTGATGAGCGCGTATATGAGCTCATTCTGGATGAAATCCGCACGATGCGGGTGCTGCCGTTTCACCTGCCTGAGCCGGAAAGCGAGCCGTTGCGTACCCTTTGCCAGCAGATCCGGCGGTTGCCGGGGGAAAGCTGGGGCAGCATGCAGGCCGCAAACACGCTTGGTATGAGTGAACGTACGATGAACCGCCATTTCAAGCAGCAGACGGGGTTAAGCTACGGTGAGTGGCTAAGAAGGGCGCGCCTGCTGGAAGCGCTGCTGCGCCTGGGACAAGGTCAGCCAGTGCTACGTGTGGCGCTGGATCTGGGCTACGGCAGCCACAGTGCCTTTACGGCGATGTTTCGCCGGGTGATGGGGATATCACCCAGCGATTATTTCAAAGACAGCTAGCTGACAGCATTGAACAGGGCCTGAAGAGACGCGCGGGCCACGTCGCTGTCAATGCCGACGCCCCAGCGGCTGCTACCATCCTGAAACAGACAGCGGATATACGCCACCGAGCGGCTGTCGCTGCGCTCCCCAAGCGTATGTTCGTGATAGTCCTTAATGACAAACGGGGTCGTGACCCAGCGGCTTAGACCATTGGCCGCCGCGGATAACAGCCCGTTGCCTTGCCCCTCCAGCTGGCGCATCCCGCCCTGCGTCGTGACGCTTGCCGTCAGATGTAACTGCCCGTCCTGCTGGCTGTCGCTACGGTAAGCGTGCAGGGCAAAGCCTGGCGTCTCTACCAGCCCATAACGTGTGCGGAACAGTTGCCACAGCGTATGCTGCGTCATCTCTTTACCGTGCTGGTCGGTTTCCTGCTGTACGTGCTGGCTAAAGTCCTGCTGCAGGGCGCGGGGTAATTTCAGACCATGATTTTGTTCAATAAGCCACGCGCTGCCGCTTTTTCCTGACTGGCTGTTAACCCGGATCACCGCTTCGTAGGTGCAACCAATATCCTGTGGGTCAACCGGCAGATAGGGCATCTCCCAGCGTTCGTCAGGCTTGCGGGCATCAAAGCCTTTCTTGATGGCATCCTGATGTGAACCTGAAAATGCGGTATACGCCAGCCGTCCTGCCCACGGATGTCGCGGATGCACCGGCAGCTGGTTGCAGGTTTCTACCACCTCCACCACGTGATTCATGTCGCTAAAGTCCAGATTCGGGCTAATCCCCTGGCTGTAGAGGTTCATCGCCAGCGTGACCAGGCAGACGTTACCGGTTCGTTCGCCGTTCCCAAACAGACACCCTTCGACACGGTCTGCACCGGCCATCAGGGCCAGCTCCGCGCTGGCGACACCGGTGCCGCGGTCGTTATGCGGATGGACGCTGATGCAGACATCGCTGCGGCGGCTGAAATGACGGCAGAAATACTCAATCTGATCGGCATACACATTCGGTGTACTGACCTCAACGGTGGCCGGTAAGTTGATCACCATCTGGCGTTCGGCGCACGGCTGCCAGATGTCTGCCACGGCTTCGCAAATCTCCAGCGCAAAGTCCGGCTCGGTAAAGCAGAAAGTTTCCGGAGAGTATTCGTATTGCCAGCGGGTGGCGGGATTCTCTTCGCACAGCGTGCGGATAAGACGCGTGGAACGGGTCGCCAGCTCAACGATTTGCGCTTTCTCCATGCCGAACACCAGGCGGCGGAACAGCGGGGCGGTGGCGTTATACAGGTGTACGGTGGCCTGCTTCGCCCCGCGCAGCGACGCAAAGGTACGCAGGATAAGGTCTTCACGCGCCTGGGTTAATACCTGAATGGTGACGTCATCCGGAATGCGGTTTTCGTCGATCAACTGACGCACAAAATTGAAGTCCGTCTGCGAGGCAGAGGGGAAAGCGACTTCGATTTCTTTGAATCCGCAACGCAGTAACAGCGCCCAGAACTGCAGTTTGCGGTTGCTGTCCATCGGCTCGGCAAGGGCCTGATTACCGTCGCGTAAATCGGTGGAAAGCCAGCGCGGCGCCTGCGTGAGGCGTTGCTCAGGCCAGCGGCGATCGGGCAGGGAAATAGCAGGTTGAGGTTGGTATTTGTCGGAAGGTGTTTTCAGCATGGTGCGCTCCTGTTGTCTTTTCACTATCGTGAATCGATTTCAGGAGCGCTGCTTTATCGTTACTGACAATCGCTGTCGCGATCTGGACATCGCACGTTAGTGCGCACCGCCGCCACCGCCTCCGGCGCCAAACGGTGGTCGGGCAAACCATACCAGTCCCAGCAGGATGATAAAGATCCCCGCCGATATCCAGAATATCTCGTTTGCCGAGATAATCAGGCCCTGGTTGGTGATCTGCTGGGCGATCCAGCCGGATGCCTGCTGCTCCGTCATTCCCATTCCCTGAAGCTGACTGTACATCTGCTGCGAGTTAGGGTTAAACGGGTTCACCGCTTCGGTCAATTGCGCATGGTGCATCGACTCGCGGTTGGTCCAAAGGGTCGTGGTGATCGACGTCCCGATGGAGCCTGCCAGCGTACGCGTAAAGTTCGACAGGCTTGATGCCGCCGCCATGCGCTCTGGCGGCAAGCCGGAAAGCGTAATGGTTGTCAGCGGCATAAAGAAGCACGCCACGGCGAAGCCCTGAATGAACTGCGGCCATGCGGATGCGCCAAAGTCCATGCCCGGCTCGAACGTATACGCGCGCCAGTAGAAGCACACCGCGTACATGATAAAGCTGAAGGTCACCAGCCTGCGCATGTCGAGCTTGTGAGCGAAGCGGCCGATAATCGGCGACAGCAGGACCGGAATTAACCCCACTGGCGCAGAAGCCAAACCTGCCCAGGTTGCGGTGTAGCCATATACCTCCTGCAACAGCTGCGGCAGCAGAACGATTGCGCCGAAGTAGAGCATGTAGGCCAGGCTGATACACAGGCAGCCGATGGTAAAGTTTCGCGACTTAAACAGCGAGAGATCGACGATTGGGTTATCGTCCGTCAGCTCCCAGACGATCAGGAAGCTCAGCGATATCACCGCGACAACGGTCAGGATGATAATCTCTGTCGAGTTAAACCAGTCCAGCTCTTTACCCTGATCGAGCATCACCTGCAGGCTACCGATCCCGACCACCAGCAGCGCCAGACCAATGGCGTCAATTCGCCGCTGCTCTGTTCGGGTTTCGCGACCGCGCAGCGTTTGCAGGGTCAGCATCACCACCAGCGCACCAATTGGCACGTTGATGAAGAAGATCCAGCCCCAGTGGTAGTTGTCGCTGATATAGCCGCCGAGGATAGGCCCGCAAATCGGTGCGACAATCACCGTCATTGACCACAGCGCCAGCGCGATAGAGCGCTTAGCGGGCGGATAGTTGTTCAGCAGCAAACTCTGCGACAGCGGAATCAGCGGCCCGGCCACAATCCCCTGAATGACGCGGAAGATGATCAGCATCGTCAGGCTGTTGGACATGCCGCACGCCCAGGAGGCGAGCACGAACAATACCGTTGACCACAGGAACAGCTTCACTTCACCGACGCGCTTCGCCAGCCAGCCGGTGATAGGGATGGAGATGGCGTTTGCCACCCCAAACGAGGTAATGACCCAGGTCCCCTGGCTCAGTGACGAGCCAAGGTTACCGGCGATGGTTGGGATCGCCACGTTTGCGATGGTAGAGTCCAGCACCTGCATGAATGTCGCCAGCGACAGCGCAATGGTCATGATAACCAGTTGCGCCCCCTCCAGCGGTTTTTGCGGCTTTTGCTGTTGCATAACGCTCACCTTCGGATTAACCGGCGTTTGCCTTCACGATGTCATCGATCAGTTTATTGACCGGATCGAGGCTAATTTCACGGGCGTTACTTTCATAAGCCGGGGTGCTGCGCACCTGACTTGCCAGGATCTGACCATCGCGGTTGGCGGTATCAACCGTTACCAGCGTAGAGAGGCCAATACGCAGCGGATGGTCCGCCAGCTGTTTTGCATCCAGTTCAATACGTACGGGCAAGCGCTGAACCACTTTGATCCAGTTCCCGGTGGCGTTTTGCGCTGGCAACAGGGAGAAGGCACTGCCGGTCCCCATATCCAGGCCGACCACTTTCCCGGTGTACTTCACGTCATCACCGTAAATATCGCTGATCACCGTCGCGGTCTGGCCGATACGCATATGGGCAAGCTGCGTCTCTTTAAAGTTCGCATCAACCCACAGGTTGTCCGCCGGAACGACCGCCATCAGCGGCGTGGTTGGGCTAATTTGGGCGCCAGGCTGGACGGAACGACGAGAGACGTAGCCGGTCATCGGGCTGACAATTTTAGTACGCTGCAGGGCAAGCCACGCGTTGCGCACTTCGGTGGCAGCCTGTTGCACGGCAGGCTGGTTTTCCAGGCTGGTGCCCAGCACCATCGCCTGGTTGGCGTTGTACTGTTGAATCGCCACGTCCAGCTGCGCCTGTGCGCTGGCAACGGCATCACGCGCGTGCTGCAGCTCTTCACGGCCAATCAGGTTGGCAGTGCCGAGGGGAACGCGACGGTTCAGGTCGCTCTGCGCCTGCGCCAGTGCGGTTTTCTGCACGTCGATGTTGGCCTGCAGCTGCTTGCTGTTGATCATCAGCTGGCGGGTCTGACGGACGCTGGAGGCCAGCGCGGTCTGGGCTTTTTCAAAAGCCTGTTGGGCGTCGGTCGGATCGAGCGTGACCAATACATCCCCTTTTTGCACAAAATCGGTATTATCAGCCCAGACTTTCGTCACGCTGCCCGATACCTGCGCCATAATTTGTACCTGGTTCCCTGCCACGTATGCATCGTCTGTCTCTTCAGCATGACGCAATACTAAAAACCAATAGATCCCATATGCCACGGCAATAATAATAAAGAGCAATGTCAGTACAATAAGGGCGCTTTTGCGTTTGCCCTTTTTATTGACCGGTTGCTGCGGGGTAGTGCTCTCCGCATTTGCGCTCATTGTTGTTCTCCACGATCTTCTTATTTTCACATCGGCTGAGCCGAGCTGTTGTCAGAAAGGCCAGCAGTGTGACGTGCTGGCCTGTCGGTTTTCTTATGAGTCTGGGATTGTTGAGCGTGTTGTCGCGTTAGCGCAGCGCCTCTAGAACAGCGCCGTCTTCATCCATCTGGTCCAGACGGGTCAGCAGCTTGCGAGTAATGTGCTCAAGCTGGTCGCGCTCGGTGGTGCTGAGGGCAGACCACAGTTGATGCAGGCAATTATGCTGAGGTGGCAGCACCTCACGCAGGAATTGGTGACCTTTGTCGGTCAGCTGCAGATGCAGGCAGCGGCGATCGTTATCGCTTTCACGGCGTTCAATCCAGCCGCGTTTTTCCAGTTCATCGGCAATACGGGTGGCATTAGTACGGGATGAACCCAGCGCGCAGCTCAGCTCTGACGGCTGAATGCTGTGATTTTCCTGAGACTCCAGCGTAATTAACGCCATAAACAACGTCTCGTTAATCCCTTGAGCTTTCAGCATTTTATTACGATTTTCCAGTAGCTTACCCTGCATGTGCATGCACAGGCGGGTCAGCAGGATCTCCTGATACGGGAAGTCCTCATGACGACTGGCGCGGAATTTAAGCATTTGTTCAATGGGCGTAAACGAACTATCCATTTGGGCATAACCTCATTAATTACAGCCGATATAGTAACGATAGTGACAAATAATGTAAATGAATTATTTGTGCGGTTATATCCGCCAAACTTATGTCACCATCAGAAAGCGCCGGGTAAGTCCGTGACCCGGTGAGCACAGAGAGCGTTGGGAGTGAACCCGCGGAAGAGAGGATGTGAGGACGGGGGTCTGAACTATTCATGCCGGTAGAAAATATGTCACCCACATTAAAATTTCTGGGATAAATGATTACGTTTACATTAACAGACTGCAGGGCCCCTTTACACCCTAAGAGGCCCAAAGCAATGTAAAACTTAGTTAATTACGTCCTGGCGATGGTACCCACGCCACCATACTAGCAGATTCAGCGCGGCGACGATTGCCCCTATCCCACACACGCCTGACCAACCGGCATGCTGCCACGCCGAGGCTGAAATTAACGAACCCGCTGCGCCGCCAATAAAATAGCTGGTCATGTATCCGGCCGTGAGGCGGTTACGCGCCTCTGGCTTCACGCGGTAGATGACGGTCTGGTTAGTGATATGCACGCCCTGCACGGTGAGGTCGAGTACCAGAATACCGACGATCAGCGCCAGCACAGAGGTATGGCCATACCAGATGGCTGCCCAGGAGAGCAGGAGCAGAACCAGCCCGGCAGAGGTCGTCAGATGGGATTTGCCTTTATCCGCCAGTCCGCCCGCCGGACGCGCGCCCAGGGCTCCCGCAGCGC
This sequence comes from Enterobacter sp. RCC_40, assembly GCF_041360735.1. Classification (NCBI taxonomy): domain Bacteria; kingdom Pseudomonadati; phylum Pseudomonadota; class Gammaproteobacteria; order Enterobacterales; family Enterobacteriaceae; genus Enterobacter; species Enterobacter sp. RCC_40. Next base: position 81,308 of record NZ_JBFUPR010000007.1, on the reverse strand, counting down.
CCGCCAGACCAAACAGACCAATCACCGCTTCGGAATAATTGAACGGCGGTGCGGCCAGCAGAAACGCCATTGAGGTCCATAAGATGCTGAAGTTGGCGAAGGTCAAACAGCCCAGCAACGCACGCGTACGCAGCAGTTTATCGTGTGTGAAGAGGCTGAAAACGGAGGCGAGAAGCTGCGGATAATTAAGGTGATTTTCCTGCTTCACCTTTGGCAGCCCGCGCCACAGAGCAAGCGCCATCACGGCCATCAGTACGCTCGCCACCCAATACACGGTACGCCAGCCACCAAGACTCGCCAGCAGCCCGGCGACGGTCCGCGCCAGCAAAATCCCCAGCAACAGGCCGCTCATGATTGTTCCCACCACCTTGCCGCGCTTTTCCGGTGAGGCGAGAGTGGCGGCGAGCGGAACCAGAATCTGCGCCACGACGGAGAACAGACCCGTTAACGCGGTGCCGATAATCATCATCGTTAACGAGTGGCTGCTGGCAGTGATCAGCATCCCGCCTGCGGCCAGCAAGGTCATGGAGACAATCAGCATCCGACGTTCAAACATATCGCCCAGCGGCACGAGGAAAAGCAGCCCGGCGGCATAGCCAAGCTGCGCGGCGGTGACAATAAAGCCAGCTGAGCTGGCAGAAAGGTTAAATGCGCGGGCGATGGTATCGAGCAGTGGCTGCGCGTAGTAGTTACTGGCGACGGCCAGACCCGTTGCCACGGACATTAAAAGGATGAGTGCCGGGCTAAGCCCTTGAGTTGTTTTAGTCATCAGGTTCAGGAATCGTGAGTTAAGTGATTATTTTTCCGTGAACCATAATAGCGAATGATTGTGAATGTGGTGGGATTGTTACGTGCTGGATCGTGCGGTTTAGGGGAGTTAACCCTCTCCCGTGGGGAGAGGGCAGGTCTGAAGGGCTCTTATGACTTCTGCGCGTCCATCGCTTCTTTTACCCAGCCATCAAACTGCTGCTGGTGGGCTTTGATCCAGCCATCCACGTGGCCTTTGATGTCAGCTTCGGACGATTTCCCCGCGTGCATCATTGCGTTCTGGGCGTTGATGTCCGCCAGAGGCAGTTTCATCACCGAGAACAGCTTCGCTGCCGCCGGGTTTTTCTCAGCCCAGGTTTTGTTAGCAACGATATGCATCGTGTTTACCGGGAAGCCATAGTTCATGCCGTTTGGCAGTTTGGTGTCGATATCTTTCTGCTCGCCCGGCAGGGAAGAGAAGGGCACCTGCAGCCACACCACGTCTTTCCCCGGCTTCAGCACGTCGCTCACCCAGTACGGTGTCCAGGTGTAATAGATAACCGGTTTACCCTCTTTGAAGCGGGCAATGGTGTCGGCCATCATCGCCGAGTAGTTACCGTGGCTGACGTCGACCGTTTTCGCCAGGTCAAAGGCTTTGTTCTGGTGATTAATCACCGCCTCACAGCCCCAGCCCGGCGAGCAGCCCATCATGTCAGCTTTGCCGTCACCGTTGGTGTCGAACAGTTTGGCAATCTTCGGATCCTTCAGCTGCTCGATATTGGTGATGTGGTACTGGTCGGCTGTTTTCTTGTCGATCAGGTACCCCTGCGCCGCACCGGTCACGAAGGTGCCTTCACGGTAGAATTTTTTATCCCCGCCGGCGGCGGCATACATGTCGTCGTGCAGCGGCTGCCAGTTGACGGCGGTAAAGGTGGCATCACCGGAGGCAATCGAGGTGTAGCCCACGTTGTAATCCACTTCACTTGGGGTGTTGACCGTATAGCCCAGTTTTTCCAGCGCGCGGCTGACTAACAGCGTCTGGAAGGTCTCTTCTGAAATGGTGCTTTGCACCGGTTGCACGGTAATGCCTTTGCCCGGCAGGTCTGCTGCAAACGTGCTGGTGGAGACAAGGGTGGCAAACGCTGTGGCAAAAAGTACGCGATGTCGCATCGTTGTTCCTTATTTTCTGAATGGGCGGGTGATTAACCCGACAGGGCCGGTGCTATACCAGCGACGGTTGCCGCGACTGCGTGAATCACGACCGACAGCCTGCGTCAGGCGGTCAAGGATAATGGCGAGGATCACAATGCCGACGCCGCCCACGGTGGCCAGTCCCATATCAAGACGACCAATGCCGCGCAGCACCATCTGACCCAGTCCGCCGACGGCGATCATTGAGGCAATCACCACCATGGAGAGGGCCAGCATCAGCGTCTGGTTGACACCCGCCATGATGGTTGGCATCGCCAGTGGAAGCTGAACTTTAAACAGCATCTGGCGCGGGCTGGCACCAAATGAACGCGACGCCTCGATAAGATCGGCCGGTACCTGGTTAATCCCGAGTATCGTCAGACGAATGACCGGCGGCAGGGCGAAGATAATGGTCACCACGACGCCCGGCACGTTGCCGATACCAAACAGCATCACGATCGGCACCAGGTAGACAAACGCGGGGGTGGTCTGCATCGCATCCAGCAGCGGACGAATAATCTTCGCCGCCCGCGGACTGCGCGCCAGCCAGATCCCCATCGGCAGGCCGATAGCGACGCAGAAGAGCAGTGCGGTGAGCACCAGCGCTAAGGTGATCATTGCCTGTGACCAGGCGCCAATCGCGCCGATGGCAATCAGTGAGATCAGCGTGGCGACACCCATGCCGGCGCTGCCAAACTGCCAGGCAATCAGGGAGAAGAGCACAATAGCGACCGGCGCGGGCATGCCGAGCATCAGCTGCTGGAAACCGTTCAGGATGTAATCCACCGGTACGCGGATCCCCTGGAAGACCGGACGGAAGTGAGTCACTACCCAGTCGATCCCCTCCGTGACCCAGCTATCCAGCGGGATCAGCGTCTTATGAAACGGATCCATAATATTGAAGTGCTCTGGCGCAGGGGCCGGTGCACTGTTGAGCCAGTCCGCCGCGCCGCCATCGGTTGGCGCAGGCGTGGAAGATCCCCACGCATCGGCAGATTGAGCAGCGCTGTCCGCCGCCTCGGTGGTTCCCCACGGGTTAGATTGATCAGCCATTGTTTGTCCCCTCGCGATCTAAAGCCTGCAGCAACATGCGTTTTGAGATGATGCCGACGTACTGTTGTTCCTCACTGACTACCGGTACGGCACACGGGGCCTGACCAACGTGAGAGAGCAGCTCGCTGAGCGGCGTTTCGGCGTCCACGGCAAGTGGGGAGTCGATAACCGCCGCATCAATGCCCTGATTTTCGCTGAGCGCGGTTTTCAGGGAGTCGATGGAAACAATGCCAACAAATTTATTACCGCGTTCGATCAGATAACCGTATTCCCGATCTTCATCCTGCAACAGTTTCAGTGCAGAGCGCGGACCAAAGCCCGGTGTTTTGCGGATAAGACCGTTCGGTGAACGACGGGCGATATCTTTCGCACTAAAGACCTGACTAATATCCACGCCGCGGAAGAAGGTGCGCACATAATCATTGGCCGGATTATTCAGAATTTCATCCGGCGTGCCGACCTGCACCACTTCACCATTTTGCATAATGGCAATACGGTCACCAATACGCATGGCTTCATCAAGATCGTGGGAAATAAAAACAATAGTACGTTGATGTTTAGCCTGTAATTTTACCAGTTCATCCTGCATCTCGGTGCGAATTAATGGATCGAGTGCCGAGAAGGCTTCATCCATTAATAAAATGTCTGGGTTAATGGCTAATGCGCGGGCTAATCCGACACGCTGGCGCATCCCGCCGGAAAGCTCATCCGGGTAGGCATGCGCATAATTCTCGAGGCCCACCTGACGTAATGCATCCAGCGCTTTTTCCTGACGTTCATTAGCGGTAACGCCCGCTAATTCCATGCCAAAGGCGGCATTATCCAGCACCGTCATATGCGGCATCAGCGCGAATGACTGGAACACCATTGCAATCTTCTTTCTGCGCACCTCGCGAAGTTCAGCCTCTGATATTCTGGCGATATCAACGCCATCTATCAGCACCTGTCCACGGGTGGGTTCAATCAGGCGATTGAGAAGGCGAACCATAGTGGATTTACCCGAACCGGATAACCCCATGATGACAAAAATCTCGCCTTCTTCAATGGCCAGACTGGCGTCTTTAACGCCAAGCGACAGCCCGGTTTTTTCCAGAATTTGCTCTTTTGAAAGGCCTTTCTCAATATATTTGAATGCGCGCTGAGGATGCTCGCCAAATACTTTATAAAGATTTTTCACTTCTAATTTAATTGCCATGCAATAGAGAGTGTCCTGTTATTTGTTTATGTCGATATCATTACCATGGTAAATAGTTAACTGGCATTACCCTAACATACTGAGAATCTGAGACAACCCTGGGTTTGCTTATGGCAGGAATTTTACCGTAAGCGAAACGGCTGAATTTCCCATGAGTAAAGGGCTGAGCGTGGTTAGAATTTTTCTGAATTTTTTGCTTTTGCGCAGCGAAATTTCGCCTGAATCGGAGTGATTCAGGCGAATATGAACGGGGAATTACAGTGTAGTTGCCCGTGAAATATTAGGGAGGAAATTGTTAGATTTATATTAAATTAATGAATGTTAACCCGATCATTAAAAATCCCAGTCCTCATCTTCGGTCTCCACCGCTTTACCCATCACATACGACGAACCAGACCCGGAGAAGAAATCGTGGTTTTCATCGGCGTTGGGTGACAGTGCCGCCAGGATCGCCGGGTTTACGTCGGCCATTTCCGGTGGGAAAAGCGCTTCGTAGCCGAGATTCATCAGCGCTTTGTTGGCGTTGTAGCAAAGAAACGCTTTTACCTCCTCCTCCCAACCGGTACCGGCGTACAATTCTTCGGTATAACTCAGTTCGTTCTCGTACAAATCCATCAGCAAATCGAGGGCAAAACCTTTTAACGCTTCGCGCTTTTCTTCGCTGACGTTCTCCAGCCCTTTCTGATATTTATAGCCGATGTAGTACCCGTGTACGGCTTCATCACGAATGATGAGGCGAATTAAATCGGCGGTGTTGGTCAGCTTGCCGCGGCTCGACCAGTACATCGGTAACCAGAAGCCAGAATAGAACAGGAAGGATTCCAGAAACACGCTGGCAATTTTCTTCTTCAGCGGTTCGTCGGCCTGATAATACTCCAGCACCAGGCTGGCCTTTCGCTGCAATGACTCGCTTTCTTCGCTCCAGGTGTATGCCGCGTCCACATCTTTGGTCTGGCACAGCGTCGAAAAAATCGAGCTGTAGGAGCGGGCATGGACCGCCTCCATAAAGCTGATGTTCGACATCACCGCCTCTTCGTGAGGCGTCAGCGCGTCGGCCATCAGCGCAGGGGCACCGACGGTATTTTGAATGGTGTCCAGCAGCGTCAGACCGGTGAACACACGGATCGTCAGCTGCTGTTCGGCGTGGCTGAGGGTTTGCCAGGCCGGAATATCGTTTGAAAGCGGGACTTTTTCCGGCAGCCAGAAGTTGCTGGTCAGGCGGTTCCACACCTCCAGGTCTTTATCATCCTGAATTTTATTCCAGTTAACGGCACTCACGCGTGACAGTTTCATCCTTTCTCCTTACAGCGCGCAGGACACGCAGCCTTCAATTTCGGTACCTTCCAGTGCACGCTGGCGCAGGCGAATGTAGTAGAGGGTTTTGATCCCTCTCTTCCAGGCGTAAATCTGCGCCCGGTTGATGTCGCGCGTGGTGGCGGTGTCCGGGAAGAAGAGCGTCAGCGACAGCCCCTGATCCACGTGTTTTGTCGCCTCGGCGTAGGTATCAATAATTTTCTCAGGGCCAATCTCATACGCGTCCTGATACAGGGCCAGATTGTCGTTGGTCATAAACGGGGCAGGGTAGTAAACGCGCCCGGTCTTACCTTCCTTGCGGATCTCAATCTTCGACACAATCGGGTGGATACTCGACGTGGCGTGGTTAATGTAAGAGATTGACCCGGTTGGCGGTACGGCCTGCAGATTCTGGTTATAGATGCCGTAACGCATCACATCGTCCCGCAGCTGCTGCCACATCTCGCGGGTAGGCATGAGAACACCGGCATCGGCAAACAGCTGGCGCACTTTGTCGGTTTTCGGCTGCCAGTCCCCTTCCAGATATGGCCTGAAGTACTCACCGCTGGCGTAACGCGACTGTTCAAAGCCCGCAAAGCGCTGGTTACGCTCGCGCGCCAGCATCATTGAGGTATGCAGCGCATGCCAGGTAATGGTGTAAAAATAGAGGTTGGTGAAATCCAGTCCTTCCGGGCTACCGTAGGCGATACCTTCCCGCGCCAGATAGCCGTGGAGGTTCATCTGCCCAAGGCCGATGGCGTGCGAGGCGGCATTACCGGCTTCAATGGACGGCACGCTGCGGATGTGGCTCATGTCTGACACCGCGGTCAGCCCGCGAATGGCGGTCTCCACCGTGCGGCCAAAATCGGGGGAATCCATGGTGTGGGCAATATTCAGCGACCCGAGGTTACAGGAGATGTCTTTGCCGATGTCGGCGTAGTCCAGGTTTTCGTCATACGTAGATGCGCTGTTCACCTGCAATATCTCGGAGCAGAGGTTGCTCATATTGATTCGCCCGGCAATCGGGTTCGCACGGTTGACCGTATCTTCATACATGATGTACGGATAGCCGGACTCAAACTGAATTTCGGCCAGCGTCTGGAAGAAATCGCGGGCGTTAATGTACTTCTTACGAATGCGATCGTCGGCCACCAGATCGTGATACAGGGCGCTTATCGCCACATCACCAAACGCTTTCCCGTAAATACGCTCAATGTCGTATGGCGAGAAGAGCGCCATCTCGGCATTTTCTTTGGCGAGCGCAAAGGTGATATCCGGAATCACCACCCCAAGCGACAGGGTCTTAATGCGGATTTTTTCATCGGCGTTTTCACGTTTGGTATCCAGGAAGCGCAGGATATCCGGATGGTGCGCGTGCAGATAGACAGCCCCCGCGCCCTGACGCGCCCCCAGCTGGTTGGCATACGAGAAAGCATCTTCCAGCATTTTCATGACCGGAATCACGCCGGAGGACTGGTTTTCGATGCGCTTAATTGGCGCACCGGCTTCACGCAGGTTCGACAGCAGAAACGCCACACCGCCGCCGCGTTTAGAGAGCTGCAGCGCCGAATTCACCGCGCGACCAATCGACTCCATATTGTCTTCGATGCGCAGCAGGAAGCAGGAGACCAGCTCGCCGCGTTGGGCTTTTCCGCAATTGAGAAAGGTCGGTGTGGCGGGCTGGAAACGGCCGGAGAGCATCTCATCCATCAGGCGTTCTGCCAGCGTTTCATCGCCCTGCGCGAGCGTCAGGGCAACCATCACCACGCGGTCCTCGAAGCTTTCAAGATAGCGTTTGCCGTCGAACGTTTTCAGGGTATAGCTGGTGTAAAACTTCCATGCGCCAAGAAACGTCTGGAAACGAAAACCGCGGCTATGGGCCTGCCCGAACAGCGTCTCCACAAAGGCACGATCGTACCGGGCCAGCACGCGCTCTTCGTAATAGCCTTCCTTGACCAGATAATCGAGACGTTCATTCTGGCTTGTAAAGGTCATGCTGTTGGGGCGGACGTGGGTGGCGATAAACGCCTCCACCGCCTCATGATCTTTGCCAAACTGAATATGCCCCTCACGGTCATAGAGGTTCAGCATCGCGTTTAATGCGTGGTAATCCGGTGTCGCCTGAATTACACGTTCTGCGGTTGTCGTTGCCAAAATTCGTTCACTCCTTTACGCACGTTCTCTACGTCCTGCTGTGTCCCCATCAGTTCAAAACGATAGAGATACGGCACGCCGCATTTTTGAGAAATGACATCACCGGCACGGCCAAAGGCATCGCCGAAATTGCGATTGCCCGCCGCGATAACGCCGCGAATAAGCTGTCGGTTGTGGGGATCGTTGAGAAAGCGGATCACCTGGCGAGGCACGGCCCCCGCGGTGCCACCTCCACCATAGCTCGGGACCACCAGAATGTAGGGGTCGTCTACCCGGATCCGTTCCCGCTCGTTAAGCGGGATACGTATCGCAGGCAGCCCGACGCGCTCAATAAAGCGGAGCGTGTTTTCCGAGCTGCTGGAGAAGTAGACCAGCCCACTCATGCCCTGGCGGCCTGGGCGGCGAGGCGGTTAATCATGTCGGGGCGAAAGCCGGACCAGCTGGTCTCCCCGGCGACGACGACCGGCAGCTGGCGAAAACCTTGCGCCCGCAGGGTATCGGCAGCTTCGGGCTGCAGGTCAATGTTCACCATCTCAAAGGCCACTCCACGGCTTTCCATTGCACGTTTTGTCGCGTGGCACTGAACACAATCGTTACGAGTGTAAATAATAATGCTCATGATTCGTATTTCCATTTAAAATGAGAGAGCGGCGCGAGTCATCGCGTCAGGTTGTGTGTATCTTGCTAAAGGGAATACTAGATGTAGTTGTCGTAAGATTCAACCATACAAGATATGGGAATTTCAGATTAATATGGCCCCAATGATGAGCACAGCGGGGCAGGGCGGGCTGTACGGCTTTTTCAGGCGCGCAGGCAAAGAAAAGCCCCGGGGGCTGACGTGACCGGGGCGGATACGGACAGGCTGAGACGACTATTTGCGCAGGCTAAGCAGCGCCCCCACGAAGATACCCACCGCGGCTACCGTACCAAGCGTACAGAGGGGTTTTTCGCGAACGAAGGTATTGGCGCAGCTGATGGCATCGCAGGCAGCCTGCGTGGTGCGCGAACGCCCATTCATGCGGGCGCGGGTTTCACGTAGCAAAGACTGAGCCTTACGTTTTGCGGCATCCGCTTCGTCCTTCGCACCGGAACCCCAGGATTTCAGCACTTCTTCCAGCGAGTCCGCTAATTGGCTGACATCGTTACGAATATCCTGCGTGTCGTCGTTAATATCGTTTCGGTTCGGTCTGTTAAACATACGATCCTCCGTAATTTTGCGTTCCCGTTTAGTTTAGTCCAGAAATTTAATATCTGAAGCGCGTCACGCGTTATCTGGCAGTTTATGGAATATTCTGAAAGCCCTGCTAATGCTGAATACTGTAAGGTTGCCGGGCAGGAAAAGATAACGAGGAAAAGATATGTATTTACGACCTGATGAGGTGGCGCGCGTTCTTGAAAAAGAGGGATTCACCATGGATGAGGTGACATCAAAAGCGTATGGATATCGCCGTGGCGAGAATTATGTTTACGTTAATCGTGAAGCAAGAATGGGACGTACCGCTCTCATTATTCACCCGACGCTGAAAGACAGAAGTTTGTCATTTGCTGAGCCTGCCTCGGATATTAAAACCTGCGATCATTATCAGCAATTCCCACTGTATTTAGGTGGTGAAACGCATGAACATTATGGTATTCCGCATGGCTTCAGTTCGCGTATGGCGCTGGAGCGGTTTTTGAAGGGACTGTTTGGCGACGTACAGTAAATCTGCGACTGGCATTCGCCAGTCGCCTCACATCATGCTTTGGCCTGGCTGTACTGGCTGACCTTAAACAGGCGGCGACAGTAGTCGAGAAAATAGCCATACACCGCACCCATCAGCATTGAAATCACGATATTTGAACTGACCGCTGCGACGATTTGATGCCAGTCTGCGCCCACTGTCAGCAGAATAGCCACATAAACCGGCGACTGGAACGTCACGTATGCCAAAACGTCGGCGAGGTTTTTCACCCACCCTGACGGGCTAATACGACGCGCAAAGCGCATGACCGCATCGCGGTATAATCCGTAAGGCCACGCAATAATAATGTTGACCGGAATTGCCACCAGACGAGAAGAAAGTGACTGCTCAAAGGACATTCCGGAGAGGAAAATTTCGATCAGCATGTTCACGACGGAACAGTAAACAACCATCGCGAAGGTATCCGCTACCGCATGGCGCAGGCGAGATTGCGGTGAGAACATGTCTGAACTCCTTGAGAAGAACACAATAGAAACGATTTTCCCTCAGCGGTTAGTGCTTTAGGTTGGTTTGTCAGTCGTGTATAGCGTATATCTCTGCCTTTGAACTAACAACTAGTTATTAATTTTTATTTAGTCGCGTTTTGTCCACAAAATTCTCTAAAATTGCGTGTTTTTTGTTCGGTTCGTTATAATCTGTCCCTGCCGTCAGTTTTTGTATGTAAATCAATCTGTTGATCTTGAGCGTGCCGAAGCGAATGTTCTGCCCGAACGACGACAGTGCGGTATGCTTTGATTTGGATTAAATCTAACCGTTTATACTGAGATAAAGATTGAATCCGGCGGTATCGACAGTTATCCGCCGATATTATTAAACGCGATATTTTAAAACATTTACATTTTTAGCAAGACGTGCCCGCGGGTAGATATTCCAGGCGAAATGAATTATTCTCTTGTCGATTTTTCGATTTACCCTAAAGAAAAGGTTTTCAAATATATGTCTTTGACGTTACAGAATCTTAATAATATCCGAACTCTGCGTGCGATGGCGCGTGAATTATCCCTGGACGTTCTTGAAGAAATGCTGGAAAAAGTCAGGGTCGTTGCTGAAGAGAAACGGAGTGAGCTGGCGGAATTAGAGCAACAACGCGCTGAGCAGCAGGAAAAAATTAATGCCCTGCTGGAACTGATGAAAGCTGATGGTATTTCACCGTCCGATCTCCTCGGTTCAGATATGGCGCAGGCCGGTAAGCCAGCGAAAAAACGTAAACCGCGTGAAGCGAAATATCGCTTTATTGATCTCAACGGTGAAGAGAAAACATGGACCGGTCAGGGGCGTACGCCAAAGCCTATTGCCAATGCACTGGCAAACGGTAAATCACTGGATGATTTTCTGATTTAATCCATGAGCCGGGCGGAGGACTCCGCCCGGTTGCCTGTTTAGCAGACGCCGAAATCACCCTCTTCGGTATACAGGGCCAGGTCTGCGGCCTTCAGGGTAAATTTCTCGCCTTGCTCATTGCTGGCCTGAACTGCCACAACGCTATCGCCGTTCACTTCGAGTACTTTCAGTTTTGGGCCGCCTTTACGCGGTTGCACATAATCACCGACAGAAAACATACTACCTCCTCATCGTTTCAATGATCTTCACCTTAGCCCACGTCTGATGCCGGGTACAGCGTATTTCACCGATTACTGCTTACGAGGTACGCCGGTTCCAGGGCATCACTTTCAGCAGTCTCGCCATTCCGCAAAACCCGGTCAGACCGGCAAACAGCAGCCCGGCACCCACAAAGCCGCTCAGCAGGAAAAAGCCGCTGGAGAGCGTAAAGCCCAGCACGACCCCGCACAGGGTGAGCAGCCCGGCGGCAATTTGCACCTGACGCATCAACGGCAGCGGCTGTGATGTGTCTTCCTGCGTGATCAACCCGGCCTGCTTCCACCCCTGAATTCCGCCTTCAACGATAAATGCCTGAGCAGGCGCGGCAGCCTGAGCAAGGCGGGCTGCGTTCGAGGATGTCCGGGCGCCAGACTGGCAGTGAAAAATCACCGTTTCGCCCGCGTGCGTCTCAAGCCCGCCGGGTAAGGTGTCCAGCGGCACGGACCGGGCGGCGGGAATATGCTCGCGGGCATATTCGTCGGGATCGCGAATATCGATCAGTTTTGCACCTTCAGCAACGAGCGCATTGGCCTGCTGGGGGGAAATGAGCGGTAGTGACATGGTGGCTCCTTACGGGCAATAGAGGCTTTTCAGGGTGCTGATCAGCTGATGCACCGCATCGTTTTTAATGAAATACAGAATGCGCTGCGCTTCACGGGTGCTGTCGATAAGCCCCTCTTCACGCATACGCGCCAGATGTTGTGACGTGGCGGATGGGCTAAGCCCCGTCGCCCGCGCCAAATCGCCCGCGCTGGTACCCGGTGTACCGCACAGCATGCAGAGGATCAGCAACCGACGCGGATTGCTCATCGCTTTTAACAGGGCTGCGGCCTGTCCGGCGCTGGCCTGAAGTTGTTCGAGTTCAGTCATATTAGTTTAGTCTTTACTTAATTAAGAAAACTCTAAACTAATGGGGAGGATTAAGCCAGTGTCAAAAGCGTAAAAGAGGGTAAAAGGGCGATAAAGAGATGGCGCAGGCCGTTAAACTGGCTACGCTTAGAGAATGTTCTCTTTTGTATTTTCAATTGGTTAGCTTGCACGGAGTCGTTATGGGTTTTTGGCGTATTGTCTTTACTATTATCCTGCCACCGCTGGGCGTGCTGCTCGGCAAAGGGTTTGGCTGGGCGTTTATCATTAACATCGTTCTGACCTTACTGGGCTACATCCCTGGTCTTATTCACGCGTTTTGGGTGCAAAGCAAAAACTAAGCGCGCCACAGTAGATCGCTGTATATCCCGGTCAGCACGCCCTGTGGACCAAACTGCTGTTTGATCCAGCGCGTGACCTGGCCGGTCGCCGCATGCTGCGTGGCAAGCAGCATGCGTGAATCCTGACGCGGATTATTAATTCGCCGCGTGACCAGCAGCCCGTCCTCCACCGCCTCGCGGGCCATATACTCCGGTAAAAAACCAATCCCGTCCCCAAGGATCTGACACTGGCATTTGGTGTTGAAGTCGGGCACCAGAATCGCCTCCTGGCCTTGCAGCAGCCAGCCGACCTTCTTGTTTATAGTGTGCGCCGTGTCTTCCACCATGATGTTGGGGTACAGACGCAGTTGGCTTTCGGCTATCGGCTCCGGCACGAAGGCCAGCGGGTGTTCCGGCGCGATGGCGAATACCCAACGGATGGCACCGATCTCGGTGTAATCAATGCCGCCGCCGTCGAGCAGCGTGTCCGGTGCGCCAATCGCGATATTGGCCTGGTTGTTGATAATGGAGTCCCAGACGCCGTTGTAGACCTCGGTCGTGACGGTGATCTGGCAGGTAGGAAACTGTTTTTTCAGCACCTGCAGCAGCCGCGCCGTATGGCGTGGGGTGTACAAAAGCTGGTTGATGCAGATGCGGACCCGCGCCTCAATGCCCTGCGAAATGGTGTCTATCCCGCGCTTGATGGCATGAAAATCATTCAGCAGGTCGGTCGCTTTACGGTAAAAGTAAAACCCCGACTCGGTCAGCTCAATGCTGCGCGTATTGCGTACAAACAGCACCACATCCAGCCCGGTCTCCATTCGCTTGATGGTGTAACTGATGGCAGAGGTGGTTACGCCAAGCTCGGTGGCGGCTTTGCTGAAGCTGCCAAAGCGTGCCGCCGTGGTGAAGGCCAGCAGGTTCTCTTCAGTAAAGATGGAATTCATATTACGGCTCCTGTTAGCCATCAGTTTTGAACATATTTTAACAGCGCTGTTACAACGCATATGACGGCGGTCACAGTTCTGATTATTCGCGTCGAGCCGCGTCATGTCAGGCTTCATCAGGCATAAGCAGAATGCTGTCTGAGGCGAATAAAAGCGCTAAAACATAAGTAAAAGATTGCACGGCCGCACATTTTGGCTGAATTGTTGAATTTAATTCAATAATGAATTGACTGTCGATGAATGATTTTTAAGCGGATTCTTTTCTCACCGGGCTGTTGCTATTCTCAGGTCATGAGCAATACATCATGGGGAGTCTGAATATGTCTGCGAACGAACTCGTTACTGAATTTTTGCTGGCGGCAGAGCAGGGCAATATTGACGGGCTAAAAGCCTGCCTTGAAAAAGGTGTCGATATTAATGCCACTCAACGCCAGAAAAGAACGGCCGTTATTATTGCCAGCCTGAAAAAACATTATGACTGCGTGGCATTTTTAATTGCCGCCGGAGCAGATATTGATCAACAGGATCAGACCTGTTTTAACCCCTTCCTGATTAGCTGCCTGACAAATGATTTAACCCTGCTGCGGATAGTCTTACCCGCCAATCCGGATCTTGATCGCCTGACCCGCTTCGGTGGCGTCGGCATTACGCCTGCCAGCGAGAAAGGGCACGTTGAGATTGTACGCGAGCTGCTGGAGAAAACTGATATTAACGTCAACCACACCAACTTCGTGGGCTGGACGCCGCTGCTGGAAGCGATTGTCCTCAACGATGGCGGCGCGAAACAGCGGGAAATTGTAAAGCTGTTACTGGATAACGGCGCAAATCCGCACATGACCGATAAATACGGCAAAACCCCGCTCGAACTGGCGCGGGAAAAAGGCTACCACCAGATAGCAGACCTGCTACTGGCTGCAGGCGCGTAATTCCTTCGGCCAGCCTTTTCCGGCTGGTCGCTCATTCAGACAGTATTTTACCGACGTGCCTACAGCACGACGGCGGCCCCCTTTTATCCTCATTCAGGAGAAAATAATGCCCACCAAAATCGTCATAAAAAAGAATACTTATTTTGACTCGGTGTCATTGATGTCGGTTTCCACCAGGGCCAATAAATTGCCGGGCGTTGAGCAGGCTTTTGTGGCTATGGCGACAGAAATGAACAAAGGCGTATTAAAAAATCTCGGGCTATTAACGCCGGAATTAGCGGATGCCAAAAACGGCGACTTAATGATCGTGATTAAAGGCGAGGCGGCGAATGACGAAACGCTGGCAGCCATCGAAGCGCTTTTCACCCGCAAGGAGAGCGGCGGGAGCCATGAAGCACGTTATGCCACCCTTGCCAGTGCGAAAACCCATCGCCCTGAGAGCAACCTGGCGGTGATTTCGGTAAACGGCACGTTTGCCGCCCGCGAAGCACGTCAGGCGCTGGAAAACGATCTCAACGTCATGCTCTTCTCCGACAACGTCAGCCTTGATGATGAACTGGCGCTGAAGCAGCTGGCACACCAGAAAGGGCTGCTGATGATGGGGCCGGACTGCGGCACGGCCATTATCAACGGTACCGGGCTGTGCTTCGCCAATGCGGTGCGCCGCGGACCGATCGGTATTATCGGGGCGTCCGGGACCGGCAGCCAGGAGCTGAGCGTGCGGATCCATGAATTCGGCGGCGGCGTGTCGCAGCTGATTGGCACCGGCGGGCGCGATCTGAGCGAAAAGATAGGTGGCCTGATGATGCTGGATGCCATCGCGATGCTGGACGCTGACGACGCCACCCAGGTGATTACCCTCATCTCTAAACCGCCTGCGCCGTCGGTGGCAGAAAAAGTGCTGGCCCGCGCCCGCACCTGCCGCAAACCGGTGGTGGTCTGTTTCCTCGGTCGTCATCAGCCGCCGGCTGATGAAGGCAACCTGCAGTTCGCCCATGGCACCAAAGAGGCGGCGCTGAAGGCCGTGCTGTTAACGGGGGTGAAAAAAGAGTCTCTCGACCTGCATCCGCTGAACTGGCCACTGATCGAAGAGGTGCGTGCCCGGCTGACACCCCAGCAGAAATACATCCGCGGCCTGTTCTGCGGCGGCACCCTTTGCGATGAGGCCATGTTCGCCGCGCTGGAAAAGTTCGACGACGTCTACAGCAACATTCAACCCGATCCGGCGAAACGGCTGGACGATATCAACGTCAGTAAAGCCCACACCTTCCTTGATTTTGGCGATGACGATTTCACCCACGGCAAACCGCACCCGATGATCGATCCGACCAACCGCATCAGCCGCCTGTTGCAGGAGGCGCGTGACCCCGAGGTGGGGGTGATCGTGATGGACTTTGTTCTGGGCTTTGGCGCGCACGAGGATCCGGTCGGCGTGATGCTTGAGGCCATAAAAGAGGCGCAGGCGACGGCGAAAGCCGATAACCGTCCGCTGGCAATTCTCGGCTATGTGCTCGGAACCGACCAGGACTCACCGTCCCTGGCACAGCAGTGTCAGCTTCTGACCGAGGCAGGGGTGATCTGGGCGAGCAGCAGCACCAACACCGGATTACTGGCACGTGAATTTGTCTTTAAAGGGGAGACTGCCTGATGACGACCTTATTTAACCAGCCGTTGAACGTGATTAACGTCGGTATCGCGCTGTTCAGTGCGGATCTCAAAAAGCAGCATATCCCCGTGACCCAGCTCGACTGGACGCCGCCGGGGCAGGGGAATTTGCAGGTTGTAGAGGCGCTGGATCAGCTGGCCCTTGCGCCACTGGCTGACAAAATCGCCGCCGCCAATAAGATTGCCCTTGAGCGCATTATCCAGTCCCATCCGGTGCTGGTGGGCTACGACCAGGCGATCAACGTTGTGCCGGGCATGACCCGTACCACCATTCTGCACGCCGGTCCGCCCGTCAGCTGGGAAAACATGTGTGGCGCAATGAAAGGGGCCGTGACCGGGGCGCTGGTGTTTGAAGGGCTGGCACGCGATATCGACGACGCGGAGCGCGTGGCGGCGTCAGGGGCGATCACCTTCTCGCCCTGTCACGAGCATGACTGCGTAGGCTCAATGGCGGGCGTCACTTCGGCATCGATGTTTATGCACATCGTTGAGAACAAAACCTACGGCAACCGGGCGTTCACTAACCTTAGCGAGCAGATGGCGAAGATCCTGCGCATGGGCGCCAACGACCAGAGCGTTATTGACCGCCTGAACTGGATGCGTGACGTGCTCGGCCCGATGCTGCGCGATGCCATGAAAATCATTGGTGAAATCGACCTGCGCCTGATGCTGGCCCAGGCGCTGCACATGGGCGACGAGTGTCATAACCGCAACAACGCCGGCACCACGCTGCTGATCCAGGCGTTGACGCCCGGGCTGATTCAGGCCGGGTATCCGGTGGCACAGCAGCGTGAGGTGTTTGAGTTCGTCGCCAGCAGCGATTACTTCTCCGGCCCGACGTGGATGGCGATGTGTAAAGCCGCCATGGATGCCGCACACGGTATTGAGTACAGCACCGTGGTCACCACCATGGCGCGTAACGGCTACGAGTTCGGCCTGCGCATCTCCGGGCTGCCGGGGCAGTGGTTCACCGGCCCGGCGCAGCAGGTGATAGGGCCCATGTTCGCGGGCTACAGGCCGGAAGACTCCGGGCTGGATATTGGCGACAGCGCCATTACCGAAACCTACGGTATCGGTGGTTTTGCGATGGCCACAGCCCCGGCGATTGTGGCACTGGTGGGTGGCACGGTGGATGAAGCCATCGATTTCTCCCGTCAGATGCGCGAGATCACCCTCGGCGAAAACCCGAACGTCACCATTCCGCTGCTCTCGTTTATGGGCATTCCAACCGCCATCGACATCACAAAAGTCGCGGGCAGCGGCATTCTGCCGGTCATCAACACCGCCATTGCGCACAAAGACGCAGGCATTGGCATGATTGGGGCGGGCATCGTTCACCCGCCGTTTAGCTGTTTTGAAAAGGCGCTGTTGACCTTCCGCGATCGCTACTTTTTATAAGGCATGCATCCATGAAAAACATGAAACTGGAGTGGAAAAGAGGTGACTGGGCGGCGTATTTCGGGTTGATGACCAACAACCTGACCAATTTGCTGACCATGATGGGGCTGCTCATTTTTGTCGTCGGCATCCCGAAGGAGATTGTTTATGGACGCATTGCGCCAGCCTTCGGGCTGGCGGTGCTGGTCGCGAGCGTCTGCTACGCGTGGTTTGGCCTGCAGATGGCGCGCCAGACCGGGCGTACGGATGTCACCGCGCTGCCGTCTGGCCCAAGCGCGCCGTCAATTTTCACCGTGACCTTTCTGGTGCTGATGCCGGTCTACCAGCAAACCGGTGATGCGGATTTCGCTATCCAGATTGGTCTGGTGTGGTGCTTCGTGGAGGCGATGATTCTGGCGGGCGGTTCGTTCCTGGGGGAAACCATCCGCAAGATGATCCCGCGTACCGTCCTGTTGTCTTGCCTGTCCGGGTTGGGCCTGCTGCTGCTGGCGATGAACCCGATGCTGCAGGCGTTTGAGGCACCTACCGTGTCGTTCATCGTGCTGCTGCTGATCTTTATTAACTGGTTTGGTAAAAAGCCGATCTTCGCCAAAATCCCGACCGGCCTGCTCTTGCTGATTGCCGGTACCGCGCTGGCGTGGATCTCCGGTCTGCAGAGCCCGGAGGCCATCAAAGCCTCGATGTCGTCGTTTGGCTTTAACCCGCCGGAAGTGCATGTCGACAGCTTTATGCAGGGACTGCCGCACGCATTACCGTACCTGGCCTCTGCCGTCCCGCTGGGTCTGGCGAACTACATTTTTGACCTGGAAAACATCGAAAGCGCCCACGCGGCGGGGGATGAGTACCCGACCCGCAAGGTGATGCTGGCAAACGGGCTGGCCTCCATGCTCGGGTGTCTGATGGGTAACCCGTTCCCGGTGACGGTTTACGTCGGCCACGCGGGCTGGAAAGCGATGGGGGCCAGCATTGGCTACACGCTGGCCTCCGGTGTGACCATGTTTATCGTGCCGCTGTTCGGGCTGGGGGCGTTTATGCTCGCCATCATACCGATGACTGCCATCGTGCCGATTCTGGTGTTTATCGGGGTGGTGACCGCCAACCAGGTAGTAAGGGAAACGCCCAAAGTGGAGGTCCCCGTGATCTTCATCTGCCTGTTCCCGTGGATCGCCAACTGGGCGCTGACCATGATGAACAGCGTGATGGGCGCGGCGGGGACCAGTGCGGCGAAAATTGGCACCGAAGTGCTGCACAGCAAAGGTATCTACTACCAGGGACTGGTGCATCTGGGTAACGGCGCACCGCT
The DNA here is from genome assembly GCF_041360735.1 of Enterobacter sp. RCC_40. Taxonomy (NCBI): domain Bacteria; kingdom Pseudomonadati; phylum Pseudomonadota; class Gammaproteobacteria; order Enterobacterales; family Enterobacteriaceae; genus Enterobacter; species Enterobacter sp. RCC_40. Next base: position 62,908 of record NZ_JBFUPR010000007.1, on the reverse strand, counting down.
CGCCAGCATGCTGTGGGGCTGCATCGCTATCTTCGCCATCATCAACAAACCGCTGCGCGGAGCCGTGGCCGCCGCCGTTGGGGCGTTGCTGGCGCTGTTCGGCGTGATCCACGCGCCAGCGGTTGGCTTTGCCGAAGGCAGTTCGCTGATGTTTGTCACGGCCTACCTGATGATGGGGGGCATGTTTGTGGTGAAACATTTTCTTGATAGCCGCGACGCGGTGAGCGCGGCAGCGCCGGTTTCGGAGTCCTGATAATGGCTGATGTCCTCACCCCGCACCATTTCAAAGGAAACACTATGAAAGAGCTCATGGTCGTCGCCATTGGCGGCAACAGCATTATCAAAGATAACGCCAGTCAGTCCATTGAACACCAGTCACAGGCCGTGAAATTGGTTGCAGAGTCAGTGCTGGAGATGCTGGCGTCTGACTACGACATCGTGCTCACTCACGGTAACGGCCCCCAGGTGGGGCTGGATCTGCGCCGCGCTGAAATTGCTCACGAGCGGGAAGGGCTACCCCTCACGCCGCTGGCAAACTGCGTGGCGGATACCCAGGGCGGTATCGGCTACCTGATCCAGCAGGCACTCAATAACCGCATGGCCGCCCACGGCGAGCAAAAAGCGGTCACGGTCGTCACGCAGGTGGAAGTGGATAAACACGATCCGGGTTTCGCCCATCCCACCAAACCTATCGGCGCGTTTTTCAGTGAGACGCAGCGTGATGCGCTCCAGCACGCCCATCCTGACTGGCATTTTGTTGAAGACGCCGGGCGCGGTTATCGCCGGGTGGTGGCCTCGCCGCAGCCGCTGCGTATCGTTGAAGCGGAGGCTATCAAGACCCTGACGCAAAAAGGCTTTGTGGTGATCGGGGCGGGCGGTGGTGGTATTCCGGTGGTGCGCACAGTGCAGGGAGATTACCAGAGCGTCGATGCGGTGATTGATAAAGATCTCTCGACCGCGCTGCTGGCCCGCGAGATCCATGCCGACGTGCTGGTGATCACCACCGGGGTGGAGAAAGTGTGCATCAACTTTGGTAAGCCGGACCAGCAGGCGCTGGATACGGTGAATGTGGCGCAGATGAAACGCTACGTGGCGGAGGGGCACTTCCCGGCGGGCAGCATGCTGCCGAAGATCGTCGCCTCGCTGGCGTTTCTGAACGACGGCGGCAAGCGCGTGGTCATCACCTCGCCGGACTGCCTGCCTGCGGCGCTGCGCGGTGAGACCGGTACCCACATTGTGAATGCGTAAGTAAAAGGAAGAGAAGATGAGTGAGAATAAAAGCCGACGCGAGTTTATTAGCCAGAGCGGCAAAATGGTTACCGCCTGCGCCCTGTTTGGCACCACCGGCTCCGTCGCGTATGCTGCAGAGACCGCGAAACCACGTTGTGAGACAGGCAAACCGATGAACATTACCGCCAGACACTACTACCTGGATAACGTGCTGCTGGAGGCCGGGTTCAACGTTGACGGCGGCGTGGCGACAAGCACCCGCACCGAACTGAAAACACTCGAAATTAATGACGGCAAAATTGTCGCCCTGCGTGATAACAAAAGCCATGGCGATGCCACACTGCCACACTATGATGCAGGCAGTAAGCTGATGCTGCCGGCGATGCGCGACATGCATATCCACCTGGATAAAACCTTTTACGGCGGTCCCTGGCATTCCCTTAACCGCCCGGCGGGCACGACCATTCAGGACATGATCCGTCTTGAACAAAAATTGCTGCCAGAGTTACAGCCCTACACGCAGGAGCGTGCGGAAAAGCTTATCGATCTGATCCAGTCGAAAGGCTCCACCCTCGCCCGCAGCCACTGCAATATTGAGCCGACATCCGGCCTGAAGAATCTGGAAAATCTCCAGGCCGTCTTAGCGCGCCGCAAGCCGGGGTTTGACTGTGAAATTGTCGCCTTCCCGCAGCACGGCTTGCTGTTGTCGCACTCCGAAACGCTGATGCGCGAGGCCATGCAGGCTGGCGCACACTACGTGGGCGGTCTGGATCCGACTAACGTGGACGGTGCGATGGAAAAATCCCTCGACACGATGTTCCAGATTGCGCTGGATTATGACAAAGGGGTGGACATCCACCTGCATGAAACCAGCCCGGCAGGCGTCGCGGCGGTGAACTACATGGTAGAGACCGTGGAGAAAACGCCCGCGCTGAAGGGGAAACTGACCATCAGCCACGCCTTCGCGCTGGCCACGCTCAACGAGCAGCAGGTCGATGAAATCGCCACCCGCATGGCGGCGCAGCAGGTGACCATTGCCTCTACGGTGCCGATTGGCACCCTGCATATGCCGCTGAAGCAACTCCGTGACAAGGGGGTGTTCGTCATGACCGGCACCGACAGCGTCATTGACCACTGGTCGCCGTATGGACTGGGCGATATGCTGGAAAAAGCCAATCTTTACGCCCAGCTCTATATTCGCCCGAATGAACAGACGCTCTCCCGCGCGCTGGGTATCGCTACCGGTGATGTGCTGCCGTTGAACGACAAAGGCGAGCGCGTGTGGCCCAAAGCGCAGGACGATGCCAGCTTTGTGCTGGTGGACGCTTCCTGTTCCGCCGAGGCCGTGGCGCGGATTTCACCGCGTACCGCGACCTTCCATAAGGGCCATCTTGTGTGGGGCACCGTCTCCTGACGCCACGTCGGGGTATTGCTACAGGTGATACCCCGACAGACGCAGCTCGCGATCAATCCACTCAACAAACTGCTGGATCTTCCAGGTGCGCTCGTTCATGTGCGGCATCACCAGATGATGCGCATTAATGGCGATCCCCGTTTCATCTGGTAGCACCTGCACCAGGGAGCCATCGTTCAGGTGATCGGTGGCCATCATCTTGCTTTCCAGAATAAATCCCAGCCCCATACGCGCGGCTTCAAAGCTCATGTAGGAACGATCAAAACTCAGGCTGAAGTTGAGCCAGGGGCGGTCGATATTGTGCCAGGCAAACCATTTTTCCCAGTTGACGAGGGTGCTGGTCGACGAGATAAGCGCCTGTGAAAGCAGGTCCTGCGGCGTGTTGACGGGATGTGCACGCAGATATGCCGGTGACGCCAGCACCACCAGCGCATCGTTTTTAATGGTCATGACCCTGTAAGCGTCCCAGTCCGGGATGCCGTGGCGAATATCAATATCGATGTTATCGCGTGCAAACTGCAGGTTCTCATAGGAGCAGGAAAGATTGACCGTAATATCCGGGTATTCACTGCGAAATTTGCCGAGCCGGCGCAATAACCACGTCAGGCCAAACGTTGGTGAAGAGTGAACGCGCAATACCGGATTATCGGCCTCTTTCATCACCTGTTCAGTTGCACGGCCGATGGCGCTCATCGCTGCGGAGACGTCGCGCAGATATTTTTCCCCCGTCGGGGTCAGGGTCACGCCTTTGCCGCTGCGGATAAATAACTTCTTCCCCATCCAGGATTCCAGCGAGGCGATCTGATGACTGACGGCTGACGCGGTGACGTTAAGCTGTTCGGCCGCCAGATGGATACTGAGAGAGTTGGCCACGGCGATAAAGGACTGAATATTTCGCAGCGAGGGTATGGGGAGGGTCTGGCGATCCTGCGCGGGCATGGCCCACTCCTTTCAAACGAGACAATTTTAAAAAACATAACATTGCGGCATCGCGTCAGCAATTTTTACCCGGCTGAATGGATTAAACATGATCCTGTTCACAGTGTTTTATCGATGAATATCGATGAGGATTACATTTTATTTTTATGACCTGTATCGCGTATCAAATTTATCTCAGTAATAAATGAGTTTTATTGAATGGTGTTTCGTTCGATAGCCGATATATTGACGTTGAACGCATAAATAAAACGACTCACGTTGTTCGAATAATGAGGTAAAACATGTCTCGTATAGAACAAGTTGCCCCCTACATAGCGACAAAGAAAACCAATTACCGTTTCGTTGTACTGGCATTAATTTTTATTGTGTATGCCATTAACTATGCCGACCGAACAAATATTGGTGCTGTACTTCCTTTTATCATCGACGAGTTTCATATCAATAATTTCGAAGCCGGTGCGATCGCCAGTATGTTCTTTTTGGGATACGCCCTGAGCCAAATACCGGCGGGCTTTTTTATCGCCAAAAAGGGTATTCGCGGGATGGTGGCGCTGTCGATATTTGGCTTCTCGGCGTTTACCTGGTTGATGGGGACTGCGACCTCAGTGCTGGGCCTGAAGTTTATCCGCCTGGGGCTGGGGTTAACCGAGGGGCCATGCCCGGTGGGGTTGGCATCAACGATCAATAACTGGTTTCCACCAAAAGAGAAGGCCACGGCGACCGGCGTCTATATTGCTGCCACCATGTTTGCCCCCATCCTGGTGCCGCCGCTGGCAGTGTGGATTGCCATGACATGGGGCTGGCGCTGGGTCTTTTTCTCTTTTGCCATTCCGGGGCTGGTCATTGCTGTCCTGTGGTATTTACTGGTACGTACCCGGCCTTCCGAGAGCCCTTTCGTGTCAAAGGGCGAACTGGAGACCATTACCGCAGGTCAGGCGACACCGGATGCCAGACGGGAAAATATCGTGATTTCCCCCGGCTTCTCCCGCCTTGACCGTCTGATTCGCGTACGGGATCTGTCGCCCATCAGCACGGTAAAAGGTCTGTTCACATCGAAAAATATTCTCGGTGACTGTGTGGCCTACTTCATGATGGTCAGCGTGCTGTATGGCCTGTTGACCTGGATACCGCTTTATCTGGTGAAAGAAAAAGGCTTTACGTTCATGAGCATGGGCCTCGTCGCGAGTATGCCGTGTATCGGCGGTTTTATCGGCGCGATTTTTGGCGGCTATGTCTCCGATAAATGGCTCGGGCGCAGGCGTAAACCGACCATGATGTTTACAGCCATCAGCACCGTACTGATGATGGTCATCATGCTGAATATCCCGCAAAGCACCGTTGCGGTTTGTGTCGGCCTCTTTTTTGTTGGTCTCTGTCTGAATATAGGCTGGCCCGCCTTCACCGCTTATGGAATGGCCGTCGCGGACAGCAAAACGTATCCCATCGCCGCATCAATTATTAATAGCGGCGGTAATCTCGGCGGATTTGTTTCGCCGATGCTGGCAGGTTATCTGCTGGATAAAACAGGAAGCTTTAATTCTGTCTTTATTTATTTCGGTATTTGCGCAGCAATTGGATTAGTCATGATTATCTTGCTGGAAGAACCGAAATAATAAATAAAACCTCTCTTACAATACTGGAGTAAATATATGCTTCTGAAAGATAAAGTCGCCGTGATTACCGGCGCGGCTTCTGTGCGCGGTTTGGGTTTCGCCACGGCAAAATTATATGCCGAGCAGGGCGCGAAAGTGGTCATTATTGATTTAGATGCCGAGGCCAGCCAGCGTGCGGCTGCATCTCTGGGTGAAGGGCATCTGGGGCTTGCGGCAAACGTCAGCAACGAGTTGCAGGTGAACGCAGCCATTGAGCAGGTTCTGGGTAAATATGGGCGCATCGACATTCTGGTGAATAACGCCGGGATAACCCAGCCGCTCAAACTGATGGATATTAAGCGCGACAATTACGATGCCGTACTGGATGTCAGCCTGCGCGGTACGCTGCTGATGTCCCAGGCGGTGATTCCCACTCTGCGCGCGCAGAAGTCCGGCAGCATTGTCTGTATCTCTTCAGTTTCGGCACAGCGCGGCGGCGGTATTTTTGGCGGCCCGCACTACAGCGCTGCAAAAGCCGGCGTGCTGGGGCTGGCCAAAGCCATGGCCCGTGAGCTTGGGCCGGATAACGTGCGTGTGAACTGCATCACCCCGGGGCTTATCCAGACGGACATCACCGCTGGCAAGCTGAGCGATGAGATGAAAACCGCCATTCTGGCGGGTATTCCGCTCAACCGTCTTGGTGATGCACAGGATGTTGCCCGTGCCGCGCTGTTCCTGGGGAGCGATCTCTCTTCTTATTCCACCGGTATCACGCTCGACGTGAACGGCGGCATGCTGATCCATTAAGGGGAGACGAGAATGACGAATACGACAGTTCAACAGGTTGCCGCGGCCGCGTGGCGCATTCGCCGCTACGCGCTGCGAATGGGCGAAGTACAAGGTCAGGGCTATATCGGTCAGGCGCTGGGCTATGCCGACGTGCTGGCAACTGCATTTGCGCACGGTATGACCTTCAGGGCTCAGGAGCCGGAGTGGGAAGGCCGCGACCGCTTCCTGCTCTCCCACGGACATTACGCCATTGCGTATTATGCGGCGCTGATCGAGGCGGGGATCGTTCCTGAAGAGGAACTTGAAACCTACGGCTCGGATGACAGCCGCCTGCCGATGTCCGGCATGGCAACGTATACACCCGGCATGGAGATCTCCGGCGGTTCTCTGGGGCAGGGACTCAGCATTGGTGTGGGAATGGCGCTGGGGCTGAAACACAAACAGAGCACGGCGTGGGTAATTAACTCCATGTCTGACGGTGAGCTGGACGAAGGTTCGACCTGGGAAGCCGCCATGTCAGCCGCGCATCATGGGCTCTCGAACCTGATTGTGCTGGTGGACATTAACCGGCAACAGGCGGACGGTAATTCACATAACATCCTCGGTTTTGAGCCGCTGGAAGATAAGTGGACCTCCTTTGGCTGGTATGTACAACGCGTTAACGGTAACGATATCCCCGCGCTGGTGTCGGCGTTTGATAATGCCAGACGCTATCCCGAACAACAGCCGCGCGTCATCTTGTGCGACACGCTGATGGGCAAGGGCGTACCTTTCCTCGAGCAGCGTGACAAGAACCATTTTATTCGCGTGGATGCCGATGAGTGGCAACAGGCGCTCGCCGTGCTCGATGCGAATAAACCAGAAGGAGTCCTGTAATGAGCCAGCCCGTCGAAAATAAACCGCGTTTAACCACCTCCGCCATGATTGCCTCGATTGCAGAGGAAGGGCAGGAAACCCGGGCCGCGCCGTTTGGCCACGCGCTGGTGAAACTGGCGGCTCAGCGTCAGAACATTGTCGGCATGACGGCAGATTTGTCGAAATATACCGACCTGCATATCTTTGCCCAGGCATACCCTGAACGTTTCTTCCAGATGGGAATGGCGGAACAGCTGTTAATGGGGGCGGCAGGTGGGATGGCCAAAGAGGGCTTTATTCCCTTTGCCACCACCTATGCCGTGTTCGCCACCCGCCGTGCCTACGATTTTATTCATCAGGTCATTGCTGAGGAACACCTCAACGTCAAGATTTGCGCCGCGCTGCCGGGGTTGACCACCGGCTACGGGCCAAGCCATCAGGCAACGGAAGATATTGCGATCATGCGCGGCATTCCGGGCATGACCATTATCGATCCTTGCGATGCGATTGACACCGAACAGGCGGTGCCTGCCATTGCCAGCCACGAAGGGCCGGTTTATATGCGTTTGTTACGCGGTAAGGTTCCGGTGGTGCTGGATCAGTACAATTACCGGTTTGAAATAGGCAAAGCCGCGCTGCTGGAAGAGGGCAGTGATGTGCTGATTATCGCCTCAGGCCTGATGACCATGCGCGCACTGGAGGCGGCAAAGCAGTTGCGCAAGGATAATGTCAGCGTGGCGGTACTTCACTCACCCACGATTAAGCCCCTGGATGAAGCGACCATTCTGGCGCAAGCCGCGAAACCCGGACGTCTGGTTATTGTGGCTGAAAACCACAGTAGCGTTGGCGGGCTTTGTGAAGCCGTGGCGTCGCTGTTGATGCGCCATCGCGTTAACGTCGACTTTGACACCGTTGCGTTGCCGGATGCGTTCCTTGATGCGGGTGCGCTACCGACCCTTCACGCGCGTTACGGGATTTCGACTGCCGCCATGGTGGAGAAGATCCGGCGCAGGCTCTGATTTTCAGACGGGTATGTTGTCAACGGGCGAGGGGTGTTTTACCCTCGCCTCTGTTGCGATAAAGGAGTCCGTCATGGCACAAAACATCTACGACAACCCGGCGTTTTTTGAAGGCTATGCCCGGCTACCGCGTTCGGTGCAGGGTCTGGACGGCGCACCGGAATGGCCTGCGCTGAAAAGCATGCTGCCACCGTTATCCGGCAAGTCAGTTATCGATCTTGGCTGCGGTTACGGCTGGTTCTGTCGCGCTGCACGCGCGCTGGGGGCGGCAGAAGTGACCGGTGTTGATCTCTCCGAAAAGATGCTCGCCCGGGCGGCTGAACTGACGGATGACGCGAAAATTCACTATCAGCGCAGCGATCTGGCATCTCTGGCGTTACCTGAGCACAGCGTTGATTTGATCTACAGTTCACTGGCGCTGCACTACCTGCCGGCGCTGGAGACCCTGTTTGAGAAAATCCGGCGGGCGCTTAAACCCGGTGGCAGCCTCGTCTTTTCAATGGAACATCCGATTTACACCTGCGCCTCACGTCAGGGCTGGTTGACCGACGACAACGGCGAGCGTTTCTGGGGTGTTAATCGCTATCAGGATGAGGGCGAGCGCGTCAGCAACTGGCTGGCAGACGGGGTGATCAAATACCACCGTACGCTCGGTACCACGCTCAATGCGCTTATTAAGGCGGGGCTGACAATAACGGAAGTGAACGAATGGGGACCAACGCAGGCACAAATTGATGCCTGGCCCGCGCTGGCCGAAGAGGCGGAACGTCCGATGCTGGTCCTGATTTCTGCCGCTAAGACTCAGTAACCCACTTTATACACCCGTCCATTCTGCACCCCTTCCACGCTGCGACGATAGGCCTGCGCCACCGTTGCGGCGGGAACACTTTCAAAGCCCGGGAAGAAGCCTTCGTACGCTTCCGCTGATTCGGTAAGTACCGTCGGGCTAATCAGGTTGATGCGGATCCCGCGCGGCAGTTCACAGGCCGCAGCGCGGACAAACCCTTCCAGAGCGGCGTTCACCGTGGTGGCATTCACCCCCTGAGCGATAGGCTCATGCGCCACGATCCCGCTTATCAGGGTGATGGAGCCGCCTTCATTGAGGTAATGCTGGCCGGTCAACGCCAGACGAACCTGTCCCAGCAGCTTATCCTGCAAGCCCTGATTGAAATCGCTGTCTTTCATGGTCGCGAGCGGGCCGAAGTGCAGGCCGCCACTGGCAGAGACAATCGCATCCACCGCTCCGATGTTTTCAAACAATGCCTGCACGCTGGCCTGAGAGGTGATATCCACCTGGTAGTCGCCCTGCGTGCGACCCACGCGGATCACGTCGTGGCGACGGCTCAGCTCTTCTGTTACCGCACGACCGACCGTACCGCTGGCACCAATAATCACGATTTTCATAGCTGACTCCTTAGGTTGTGAGCCTTCATTCTTTAATAAATCAAAACTCAGATAAACTGGGCTAAAGTTAGAGGATTGCTAACCAGGGGTTTGGAATATGGATAAGCTTCGCAGCATGGAGACCTTCATTGCTGTCGTTGAGAGCGGCAGTTTTACCGGCGCGGCAGGCCGGCTGGAGATGTCGGCGGTGATGGTGGGGAAGTACATAGCGTTACTGGAGTCTCAGCTCGGCACCCGGCTGCTGGAGCGAAACACGCGGCGTCAAAGTCTGACGGACGCCGGGCGGGTCTATTTCGACGAGGCGAAGCGGGTGCTGGAGCAGGTCTCTATCGCCGAAAGCGCGGTTGAGCGACTGCGTGCCGCCCCAGCCGGGACCTTGCGGGTCACGGCGCCCACCTCGTTTGGGGGGGGTGTGATAGCCCCTCTCACCGCGACCTTTTTGCAGCGCTACCCGGACGTGCGCGTGGAGCTGGATCTGACCAACCGGATGGTGGATCTGGTGGATGAAGGGGTCGATCTGGCCATTCGCATCGGTGACATTCATAACGACGATCTGGTGGCGAAGTACCTCTGCCCGTACCGAATGGTGATCTGCGCGGCCCCGGCGTATCTGGCGCGTTACGGCACGCCGCGAACGCCTGCCGATCTGGCGGATCATCTCTGCCTGTCACACACGGTGTGGACCGCACGTAACGAATGGCGGCTACCGGGGGTTGAAGGCGAGATGCGCTGGAAGCGCGATGCCATTCTGCGCTGCAACGATGGCTATGGGCTACGGATGGCGGCGAGAGCGGGGGCGGGATTATTACTGCAACCCGAAGTGCTGGTAGCGGAAGAGCTGGCGAGCGGCAGGCTGGTGCAGGTGCTGGAGAACTACACGCCTGCGCCACGACCGGTACATTTGCTGTGGCGCCAGGATTTACGTCCGCTACCCAAGCTCACGCAATTTGTCGCGCATATTCTGCAGGGCGCGGAATATTTCGGCCATGCAGTTGAAGAAAAGTAATTATCAAAGCCGCAGACTTATGCTACTAAGATTAGGCACATTATAAAAAAAGAAGGTAAGCAAAGAATGTCTGTGAATAAACTCGCCAGCAGCGCACAGGGCCTGCAATCATCTGCCATCCGTGAATTATTAAAACATAGCAAAATGGCCGGGGTGATTTCGCTGGGTGGCGGTATTCCTAACCCTGCACTGTTCGATCATGAAGGCCTGAAAATTGCCGCTGATGCCGTATTATCACAGCATTTTGGTGAAGCTTTTCAGTACGGTCTGACCGAAGGCATCCCGGGGCTACGTGAAGAAATTAAGCTCATCTGTGAAGGCCGTGGGATCTCCTGCAAGGCCGATGACGTGGTCATTACGTCCGGTTCGCAACAATCTCTCGACGTGCTGGCGCGGGCGTTAATTAACCCGGGCGATACCGTCGTCGTCGAACGTCCAACGTATCTCGCGGCACTGCAGGTATTTGGTCTGGCACAGGCCAAATTTGAATCCGTGGGCACCGATGGCGACGGAATGAAAGTGGATGAACTTGAAGCGCTGGTGGCGAATAAAACCATCAAGGCGGTTTATATTGTTCCGACATTTGGTAACCCGGGTGGGGTAACGCTTTCTGAGGTGCGTCGTAAACAACTGGTGGAATTATCGAAGCGCTATGACTTCGTTATTATCGAAGACGATCCGTACAGCGAAATTAATTATACCGATGAAGTGTTCCGCCCGTTAATTGCCCATGCCAAAGATATCGGCAACGAAGAGAACGTCGTCTATACCTCGACCTTCTCCAAAATCCTCGCCCCGGGCACTCGTGTGGGCTGGGTGCTGGTACCGGAGTGGCTGAAACGCGCGGTGGTTAATCTCAAGCAAACCACCGATCTGCACACCAGCACGCTGTCACAGCTGATGACCTACGAGTACCTGAAAACCGGTCGTCTGGCCGATCAGATTAAAATGATCCGTGAAGCCTACCGCCAGAAATACCAGACCTTTGCAAATGAACTGGAGGCGGAACTGGGTGATGTCATGACGTTCCATAAGCCGAAGGGTGGAATGTTCCTGTGGGCCAAAATGAACAATGGCATCAACACCACGCGCTGGCTGGAAAAAACGTTAAGCAACGGCGTGGTTTTTGTGCCGGGTGAGTTCTTCTATTGCAATGAGCCAGACCATACGACGCTGCGCATGTCGTTTGTCACGCCAACCGATGAAGAGCTGAAAGAGGCGGTTCGTCGCCTGAAAAAATCGCTGTAACAGACCTGCGCATAATGGCACCTGTGCTGTTATGCGCATTACTTGTGCAGTGCGGCCAGCGCCGCAAGCGTTCATGGTGAATCCCATGTTTGAATTTCTGATCGGTATCCTCACGCACACCCCCGTCTGGGTGTGGGTTCTGTTTATCTTTCTTATCTCACGCGGCCTCAATGCCCGTAAGCCTGCCACCATTACGCTGGAAAGGCTGGCCATCATTCCTGCCATCTTTCTTATCTGGGATATCTACGATCTGGTGGTTTATCGCGATCTTACTCTCGCGACGGTGGCCCTTTGGGTTGCGGGGATTGTGGCGGGCGCGGCGCTGGGGTATGTGCTGATTAAGCAGACGGTCATCACCCGCACCGACGCGCCGCGTACCCTTTATCGCCAGCCTGACAACACGGCTCTGCCGTTTATGATGCTGGCATTTGGGGTGAAATACGTGCTGGGGGTGATGAACGCCCTCTCTCCCCAGACGTTGCAACAGCCCGCCATGAGCGCGCTGGCGATAGTCTCCGGCGGGGTATTTGCCGGAGTGTTTATCGGGAAGTTTACGCGCTATGTGAGTGTGTATCTCAGCGGCGCACCGCAACCGGCTGAGTAACATTAGCGCGTTGCATGGGCCAGCGTGCGAGCAGAAGCTTCACCGTTGGCTACTCGCGTGACTTCGTGGATCCGGCAGATTTTTCCTGCACATAGCGTGGCAAACATATAAACCTCTATTTCAGCCTGATGGCCTTCGGGATACGTGACGGTCACGATATGCCGGTCAGCCAGCAGTGTGTCATGACACCCTATCTGTTCCACGCGGAAGGCGATATCGCGGATCTGCGAACGCACGTGCTCCAGGTGCTGAATAAATCCAGAATAATCAAGAGAATGACCGTCCGTGATCTGCTGATACGCTGGCGAAAAAACGTCTTTCGGATCAATTTCGCCTTTAAACAGGCCGGTCAGTAAACGGGACATTTCCTCACGCAAACTAGCATTGTCAGACTGGGTAATCAGGCGGGTGATGATGTTCATGGTGACTCCTCATTGCGTTGAGCCGCCATTATCCTTGACAGACAGAGACGTAGTTTCTGTAATAAGCCAATGAATAACGATTTTCGGCCAAATAACGTGGTCAGCTTCGAGACACTTTTGCATCCAGGTGGATACCATACGCCGTGGCACAGCCATCAGGCCGGTCAGCTCTGGCGGATTACGACGGGTCTGCTGGTTGTCGAAACAGCGTCTGGGCGTTCGGTTGTACCGGCGCAACATATCGGCTGGATCCCGCCCGGTCAGGAGCATGCTGCCTTTTCCGGGAGTGCGATTGACGGTCATGCGATCTATCTGGATCCCGCAGGGTGTGAAGCGCTGCCCGGTGAAACGACGCTTTTCGAACCCGACGAGCTCACCAGCGCGCTGTTTTCACGCTTAAATGCTGAAGGCAGCGGGTACGATCCGCGAAAGCTCGCCCTGCTGCTGGATGAACTGGCGCGGGGCCGTCAGGTGCGCTATCTGCTGCCCATGCCAGCCGATCCCCGATTAAAGAAGGTAGCCAGCCATCTGATGCAACGTGTGGACGACAACCAGACGGTTGAGCACTATGCCTCCCTTGCGGGAATGAGCGTGCGAACATTCCACCGTCGGTTTAGCGCGGAAACGGGCATGAACGTTGTTAACTGGCGGCAACTTGCCCGCGTCATGCGGGCAATGGAGTGGCTGGCAGCAGGTAAACCGGTTGGCTGGATCGCGCTGTCGTGCGGCTACAACAGTATCAGCGCGTTTATTGAGGTTTTCAGGGCCTTTACCGGCAAAACGCCCGGGCAGTGGGCGCTTAAAGAAGCCCCTTCTGTGCGAAGGTAATGCGCGTGGCTTCGTTCAGATCCAGTGCTTTGATCGCTTCCGGGCGGACCCAGGCAACCTCCTGAAACTCGTCGTTAAACGTTACCTGCCGATTTGCACTGATGCAGTCGAAAATCAGGTAAATCATATAAATCTCTTCCGTGGTGCCATCGGCATAGGTTTTCACCCGAATGTCGTCGCGAAACGCCCAGGGTTTGACCTCCGTGATCTCCAGCGCGTCGCCCAGCTCTTCGCGAATTTCACGGCGCAGCGCCTGCTCCATGGTTTCTCCCGGCTCCATCCCGCCGCCCGATAACGCCCACTGGCCGGGAAATACGCCGCGGTCATCGGCCATTTTGCACAGCAGATACGCCCCGTCGTTCTCAATGATGGGGCAGACAATAGTTCGTTGACGCATGGTTTCTTCCTGAAAAATGAGTTTGGGCTATTTTAACAGAAGGCGGAAAGGGAAAAGGTAAACGAGGTCAGACTTTCGCCGCTGGGTTAAGCGGTATTGTTGCGGGTTACGGATGCCATGACTCCGGCCCTCTTCCACGGGCAGAGGGCCGGACAAACAAACCGCCAGTGATTAGCGCTCTCGCAGTGCCTCTTTCGCCCGGTTGAACGGCTTGATCATGTAATCCAGTACCGTTTTCTCACCGGTTTTAATGTCCACCGTCGCAATCATCCCCGGCACGATTGAGAAGTGCCTGCCTGCTTTATTCACCAGGTAATCCTGGCTGGTGCGGATAAATACCCGGTAATAGAACACCTCCGGCTTGGCTTCGTCCTGAATGGTGTCCGGCGAAATGGTTTCAACCACGCCGTGCAGCCCTCCATAAATGGCATAATCGTAGGCGGTGATTTTTACCAGCGCTTCCTGATTCGGGTGGATAAAGGCGATATCGCGCGGGGAGAGACGGGTTTCGATCAGCAGGTGATCGTCCACCGGTACAATCTCCATCATCTCGCCGTTAGGAGGGATGACGCCACCGATGGTGGTGACTTTGATGTTTTTCACGATCCCGCGCACCGGAGATTTCACCGTTAAGCGGGTCACTGAATCCTCGCGGCCTTTGAGGATCGCCGAGACCATATCCACTTCAGCGTTGGCCTTGGATAACGCCTCGCGGGCCTGAACATAGTACTGGGATCGCACGTCGGTGAGTTTCAGCTCCAGATCGCTTTTCTGCCGCTGCAGGCGCAGTACCTCCACGTGGCTGGCGGCGCCGGTTTTCACCAGACGCTGAGTGATCGCCAGCTCCTTATTCGCAAGATCCAATGCCGCACGCAGCTCCCGCTGGGTATCTTCCAGCTGCGCACGGCGTGAGTTATAGAGCCGGGTTTCGGCGGCGGTCAGATCGGTCCACTTCGCCAGCGAAGGGGGAAATTTCAGCGGCAGATCGTTTACCTCGGCGTACAGTCGCACGCTGGAGGCCAGCGAGGCACGGTAGCGCGCCGCGCTTTCACCAACGTTAGATTCTGAACGCGTGGGATCGAGCCGCGCCAGCACTTGTCCGGCCTGCACCTGGTCACCCTCATGGACGTTCAGCTCGGTGAGGATCCCCCCGTCGAGCGACTGTAAAACCTGCTCGCGCGAACTGGGGATCACTTTGCCCGTGCCGGTTGAGACTTCATCCAGCACGCCAAACCACGCCCAGACGCCAAGTACCACGAACATCAGTAAAGAGAAGATAACAATCCGCCGCGCACCGGTGTAGCCGCTTTCTGAGTCGAGCGCATTGTCCAGGTCGTCCATTGCGGCGACGTCACGCTGACTGATTTTCATTTTTCCACTCCCTTCCGGTTGCTGCCTGCTGCTGCTGTTGTTGCATGCGGCTGTTGTTCAGTGCCTGTGCTTTCGGCGCGTCCATCACCAGCATTCCCTCTTTGAGCACCACGACCCGCTCCACCAGTTCCAGCACCGGCACGCGATGCGTGGCGACAATCAGGGTGCGGTTGCCAAGCCAGGCGCTCAGACGCTGGATAAATTCCCGCTCGGTGTGCTCATCGAGCGACGCAGTCGGTTCATCCATCAGCACAATATTGGGGTCGCGAAGCAGCATGCGCGCCAGCAGAATGGATTGCCGCTGGCCGCCGGATAACCCCACGCCGTTCTCCATAATCGGGTAGTCCAGACCCTTCGGCAGTTTCTGCACAAAGCCCGCAGCGCCGGTTAACTCCAGCACCTCGAAAATCGCCTCATCGGTGGCGCGCGGCATACCGAGGGTGATGTTTTCGCGCAGGGTGCCATAAAAGAGCCGGGCGTTCTGGGTCATAAAGCCGACGTTACGCCGGACATCGGCGACATCGAGGTGCGGGAGGCTGAAGTTATCGAGCCGCAATTCACCGCCGGCGAGATCCATTCCGCCCGCCATCGCCTGCAGCAGGGTCGATTTTCCGGCGCCGTTACGCCCGAGGATCGCCACTTTTTCACCTGGCTTAATCTCCAGACGGTTAATGCGCAGAGCCATGCGCGGATCTTCCGGGTGATAGCGGAACTGCGCCTGCTCGAAAAGATAGTGACCGCGCAGTACGTCCTGGCGGATCGGCGTCTCCTCACGCTGGTTTTCTGTGGGGAGCTGCATGATGCTGTCCAGTCCCTCTTTCGCCGCTTTGACCTGCTGCCAGCGCGCCAGCACGCCGCACAGCGTGGCCATCGGAGCGATCATGCGCGAGGCCAGCATCGAGGCGGCGACCACCGAACCGGTCGTCAGCGTGCCGTCGATCACCATCGGCGCACCGACCACGATCACCCCGGCATAGACCAGGCTCTGAATAGTCATTCCCCAGCTGATCAGGTTCTGGGTCAGTTCACGGGTGCGCAAGCCAGATTCAGCGGTGATCTGGATGTAGCTGTTCCACTGCTGCAAAAAGCGGTTTTCCGCCTGCATCAGCTTTATGTCCTCCAGCCCCTGCACGCTCTCCACCAGCACGGCGTTGCGCAGGGTGGATTCGTGCGCCGACTGCTTCGCGAGCTCTGCCAGCTTTTTCTGCAGTAGCAGACCGGGCAGGACCATGATCACCGCGGCGACCGGTGCGATCCACGCCAGTTGGGGAGCGATGATCGCCAGCACCACCACGAACAGGAAAAAGAAGGGCAGATCGACAATTGTGGAGATGGTGGAGGAGGTGACCATCTCGCGGATCTGCTCCAGCTCGCGTAGCTGGGAGATAAAGCTGCCGGTCGAGCGAGGGATAGCGCTGTTGCGCAGCCGCAGGGCGTGACCGAAGACCCGATCCGATACGCGCAGATCGGAGCGTTTGCCCAGCAGATCCATAATGTGCCCGCGTGCCACGCGCAGCACAAAGCCAAACAGGGTGGCGATCAGCACGCCGATGGTCAGGACATACAGCGTCGGGTAGGACTGCGCGGGGATCACCCGGTCATACACCTGCATGGAAAAGACAATCCCCGACAGGGACAGGACGTTAATGAACAGCGCGGCGAGCATCACCCAGCTGTAGGGGCGCAAGTCGCGCATCACCAGCCGGTAAAGCCAGTCCGGACGGTATTTCGAAATATAGGCATCCACGCGGCTGTCTTTCAGCGCGGCCAGTGGACGCAGGGCAATGACGTGGCGGATGGCGGGCAGCATGGCGGTCATCGAAAGCCGGTTGGTGTAGGTCTGATCGTCGAAAAAGCTGACCTCCAGCGTATCGTCGCCATCGAAATGTTCGATCACGCCGATCCTGCCGTCGTTCATTGCCGCCACGACCGGCAGACGCCAGCTGTTGATCGCCTGCTGATCCGCCGTCAGCAGCTGAAACGACAGCCCTGCTTCACGGGCCAGCTGAGTCAGTGCGGGCACCATCGGTTTGCCTTTTAGCCACGGCGCGCCCGCGAGCAGCGCACCGGGGGAGCAGGCGACGCGGTAGCGCGTGGCGACAAAACCAAAGGCCTGCGCCCACTGCGCCAGGGCCTCATCCGTCATGGTCTCACCTTGCGGGATATCGCGTTGCTTCATGGCTGGATCTCCACGGTCTGGATGGTGCGGTTATCAAGATCGAACGCGTGACGCAATTGCCCGGTGTTATAGAGGCAGTTGAGCTGCAGCTGGTGCAACTGTCCGAGGGTCTGCTGCTGGGTAAAACGCGCCTGATAGACCTCCTGCTCGGCGTTAAGCACATCGAGCAGCGGGCGAGAACCCAGATCCAGATATTGCTGCTGATAGAGTTCACGGGTGCGGGCGCTGAGCGCCTCCTGACGGCCCTGAATCTGCAGCGTGCTCAGCAGGCTTAATACCTGGCTGCGCGACTCCAGCAGCTTCTGGCGTACCTCGAGGCGGGTGCGCTGAATGGTGGACTGTGCGGCTTCTACCGCGTGGCCTGCGGCATTACGCCGGGCGGTGAGGCCGCCGCCCTGATAGAGCGGCATCTGCACTTTCACCCATGCAGAGTATTGGGTGCGATCCCGCGTTTCGTTACCCGCATAGCGTTCGTTCAGGTAGTGGCGCACCTCCGGCTCCAGCGAGACGGTCGGTGTCATCTGGGCGTCGGCGTAGTCGAGATTGGCCTGGGCGACGTTAGCCTGCGCCCAGGCGGCTAATACTGCCGGGACCAGACGATCGTCCGGCTCGGCAATGTCGCAGCTGCGGGCCAGCTTTTGTGGAAAATCGTTGCTGATCGTGTTGAGGGTGTTCCAGCCAAGAAAGCTCATCAACGTGGCACGGGCGCTGTCGAGGCTGGCCTGGTACTGCATCAGCTGGGCGCGCGCGCCTTCGATACGTGCATCGGTCTGCACCACGTCAGAGAGTGAGGTGGCGCCTTCGTCATTACGCTGGCGGGTGAGGGTACCAATCGAAGAGAGCGCCTCAAGCTGCTCTTTGGCGGTGTCGACCATTTGCTGCCAGGTTTGCACCTGCACCATCGCGATGGCGGTATCGTGAGCGATGGTGTCGATGCTGACCAGCACGTTGGCCTGCTGCTGGGCGACGCCGGCACTTTCCGCACGCACCTGGCTTGCCACCTTGCCAAAGTCGTACAGCATTTGTGAGAGGGAGAGGACCAGCGACGGGGTAAAGCCATTATCGTCGCCGTCATGGGTATAACCGTTATCCATGCCGGCATTAATTTGCGGATAGTATTTCGATTTGGCGACGTCCACCTCTTCGCTTTGTTGGTAGAGTTTCCCCACGGCTTCACTGATGGCCGGGTGCCAGGTGACGGCGCGGTTGACGGCTTCGCCAAGCTGCAGCGTGCCGGGGGCAGCCTTGCCGACGACAGGTGCCACGCGGCCATTCAGAGAGGGGAGTTCCTGCGTTTCACGGAGTTGTCCGGTATTGATCATCGCCGCCGGCGTCGCGGAGAGGGCGGGCACAGATATCAGGCAGCACGAGAGCCACCAGTAAGGCATCTTCATTCCCATGTCTTATCCCTAATAAAAATGTACTGCTTTATTGTTTATGCCCGGGCGCTGTGCGCCCGGGTCATTTGTGCAGGTGCTATCAGGTAACGATGTGTTGCTGGTTCACTAACTCGTCGTAGGTGGTCTGGACGTTATCCAGCGTCACGAGCGTCGTATTAGTGTAGGTGCTCCCTGAACCATCACGGTCGATGGAGATCACGGTATTGCCATTACTATTAGTAACATGCAGATAATTACCGAGCGTTGAGCTGCTCCCGTTCCAGCCCACCAGCAGATCGCCAATATCGATTTTGTCCCCCTGCGTGAGCGAGAAGTTGGTCCAGTGATCGCCGGCAGTGCTGCTGACGTTGCCCGCGGTGGCGTTGCCTGCGGTGGCGTTCAGCACCTGGTAAATCAGGGTGTCGCCGTAGGCGGTGCCGGTAATGACGTCGTTATGTTCCGAGCTGATGAACTGCGGCGCCATATTGATGGTCAGCGTGGCACTGTCTGTTTTCCCGTCGGCATCGGTCAGGGTGTAGTTGAAGGTCTCCTTCGAGGTGATGGTTGAGAGCGACACCCCGGTGTTGAGGGTGTAGGTGTAGTGGCCGTCCGCAGCAATTGCCAGCGTGCCGTAATGGCCGACAACGTTGACCGTTGCGCTGCCGGTGTACGGATCCAGCGTGGTGGTCACGCCGTTGTAGCCGGTCACGCTGAGGCGGGTATCCACCGAATGCAACTGATCCATCGCCCCGGCAGAGTCGGTGCCATCGAAGATGTTGCCGTCAACGGTGTGGCCGCTGGTAGAGTCGAACTGGGTCAGCGAGTAGGTGGTGCCGTTCACGCTTGGGGTAATGGTAATGTTCCCCACGCTGAGCCCCGGTACGCTACCGGTATAGCTCAGCGTATAGGTTCCGGCATTCAGGTCCAGCCCGGAGAGCGCGATGTCGATATTGCCACCCAACAGCGAACCGCCGCTGAAGGAGCCGCTGCGAACAACATTCGAACCGTCACTGATTGACCAGTTCACCGTCAGGCCGCCCAATGCCAGCAGCGATGCCACGTTAAAGTGCAGCGACACGTTATGCAGCGCGGTGTTCGGATCCACCACGAAGGTTCCGCTCCCGCTGCCCTGGGTTGATGACAGCAGCGCGGTTGTCCAGCTGGCCGTCCCGACGGTGGTATCCGAGTAGGTCGTCGTGTGATGCACTGAGGTGACGTCCATCGCGGTACTGACATCGTTGACCGCATCCATCGCCCGCGCGGTTGGGGTGATGTTGAGCGATGCTGTATCCTTCGCCCCGTTTGGTGCGGTGATGGTATAGACGAACGTATCCGGCGTACTGATCGCGTCAGCACCCACACCGGCTTTCAGGGTGTAGGTGTACTGTCCGGACGCATTGATGCTCAGCGTGCCGTATTCCCCCTGAATGTCGGTCAGGCCGCTGCTGTTCACCGCCACGCCGTTCACTTCTGATACCACCGCGCCGGTTGCGACATCGTTATCCAGCACATCTCCGGTGGTGGTCTCGCCCACGCTCGACACGCTGTAGACATGATCTTCCAGCACGTTCAGCGTGTAGGCGGTCAGGGCGGTGATCCCTGCAGCCGTATTCAGCAGGAAGAGGTACTCCCCGGCAGGCAGGTTCAGCGTCAGCTGAGACGAGGTACCGCCCAGCAACGGCGCACGCAGCCAGCCCGGTTCGACGCGCATCTGCTCGAAGGTCTGCGTCGCGTTATTGAACTTGTAGACATACAGGTCGAATACCGACGCCAGCGCCACACCGCCCACGGAAGCCTGAATGGTCATGGTGCGGGTGGTACCTTCCTCCACGTTATAGATGATCGGATTGCTCAGATCGTCCAGCAGGTTCAGCCCCAGCGTGTTGCCGAGATTGATCCCCACCACGGTAAAGCCGCCCTGCGACGAGGTGCCGTTATTGATTTCATGGACCGAGGTGTCAAAGGTCAGCGAGGCCGTGTCATCCACCGCCACAATACCGTTAGCGGTAGTACCGGCACCCAGCGACAGTACCAGGTTCGCCGACGCGCTGACGCCGTTATGGGTGATGGTGTAGGTGAAGCTCTCTGTCCGGCCTACGACCGAGGCGCTGGTGTCGGTCAGGTTGTAGGTGTAGCTGCCATCGCGGTTAATGGTCAGCGTACCGTACTGGCCCTGAACAACCGTGCCGTCGGCGTTCACGCTGGTGGTGACACCCAGTGCGTTGGTGACAGCAGAGACAGTAGTGCCTGCCGGTGCGTTGTCGCTGCCCGCGGTCGGGTCGGCGTCGAGAATTACGTTACCGTTCAGGCTGGTGTCGCCCGTCACGGTACCGGCGCTGGTTTCTTTCACCGCCACATCGAGGCTGGTGTAGGAGCCGGTCGCCAGCAGGTTAGTGTTATAGCTCAGCACCCGGTAGTCGCCGTTCGCCAGCCCGGTCAGGTTCAGCGATACGCCGGTGGCCCCGAGGGTCAGCAGATCGGCAAACTGGGGTTGTCCGGTATCCACGACGGTAGTCCAGGTACCGTTGACGCTGTCCCAGCGCTGTACCACCAGCTCAAGGGTATTGAGCAGGGAGAGTACCGCACCCGTGGCATTGGCGTTCACCACAATATCTGCATTGCCGCCGCTGCCCACCGTGAAGTCCACCTGAGCAGTATCATTACCCAGCAACGTGAGGACGTTGCCTACGGCACCCACCAGCAGGAAGCCATAATCACTGTACTGGCTGTTGGTGACGGTGGCCGTGGTGCTGATATCCAGCTCTTCGACGTTATTGCTGGCGGAGAGCGGGACGACCGGTGCGAGGGCTGAGCCGGGCTGCGACGTATTACCTGCGGCATCGGTGGCGGTGATCTGCAGCGTCTGACCTTCCGTCTGTTTATTGAGGAAGGTATAGCTGTAGGTGCCGTTGCTGCCCGCGATTGTGGTCACCGTGCTGCCATCGCCAAGACGGATAGAGACGGTACTGCCTGCCTCCGCGTTACCGGTCAATACGCTACCGTCAGCGTTAAAGGTTCCGGTTGGGGCCGTTGGTGCCGTCAGATCGACAATCACGCTGGTGGCGGAAGAGACCGGGCTGGTGCCCGAACTGTTCGTCGCCGTGGCGGTAAAGGCGTGGGAGCCTTCGCTTAACGCCGGGGTGGTGAAGGTCCAGTTGCCTGAACTATCTGCCACTGCCGTTCCCATCGACACGCCGTTGTTATACAGCGTGACGGTGGTGCCTGGCAGGGCTGTACCACTCAGGGTTGGCGTGGTGTCGTCAGTGGTTTTACCGTTGGTCAGGTTACCGGTGACGGTGCCGACGTTATCGTTGATGGTGGTGATAAGCGGTGCGTTCGGCACCGGCGTTGCAGGGGCAATCACCGACGTGCTGACACCTGCGTTACCCGCCTTATCGGTGGCATAGACCAGCAGTGATTCACCGTTGGTTTGGGCCGGCGTGATTGTCGCGTTAAAGTTTCCGCTGCCGTCAGCCGTCGCGGTACCGAGCACTGTTCCGGTACTGGTGGTGATGGTAACGGTGCTACCCGCTTCGGCGGTTCCGGTGACGTGCGTACCGTTGGTGATCACGGCAAGGCTTGCCGGCACGTTCGGTGCAGTCAGATCCACGGTAATGGTGGTGGTGGCCGATGGCGTACTGGTGTTGCCCGCGGTATCGGTGGCGGTGGCGGTGAAGTTATGCGTGCCTTCCGTCAGTGTGGTGGTGGTTTGCGGTAGCGTCCAGTTGCCGTTCGCATCGGCGGTGACCGTGCCGACAAGCGTCGTGCCGTCATAGATGCGCACCGTCGCGTTGGCTTCGGCGGTCCCGTTCAGCGCTGGACGCGCGTCATTAGTCGGGTTATTGCCGGTTACCGGTCCGGTGATGCTGCCGACATCATCGACAACCGCACTGATGACCGGCGCAGCTGGCGCGGCGGCATCCACGTTGATCACATAGGCGGTGGTCGGGGCGCTGGTATTGCCCGCGGCATCGGTGGCGGTAAAGGTCAGGCTGTGTGACCCGTTGCTCAGCGCCGGAGAAGGGGTAAAGCTCCATGCCCCGCCGGTCGCGACCGCGCTACCAATCTGGACGCCGTTATCGAAAATTTTCACCGTGGCGCCCGCTTCCGCCGTACCCGTGAGGGTAGGCTGCGCGTCGTTAGTCAATCCGCCATTGGCAACCGGCGTAGCCGCATTGCCCACATCATCCACAATGCTGCTCAGCACCGGCAGGGCTGGCGGCGTCGTGTCGATAGTCAGGCTAAAGGCCGCTGACGAAACGCTGGTATTACCCGCTGCATCCGTGGCCTGCGCGGTGAAGCTGTGCGCGCCCGTGGCTAAGGTGGTCGTGAGCAAGATACTCCAGTTGCCACTGGCATCCGCGGTGCCCGTTCCGACAAGCGTTGTGCCTTCGTAGATATTCACAGTCGCAAACGGCTCACTGGTCCCGACAAGCCGCGGCACGGTGTCGTCGGTCGTCTGCCCTGAACTGAGCGGGCCGGTGATGCTGCCCGCATCGTCAACGGCCTGGCTGATAACCGGCGCATTGGGTGCGCTGGTATCAACAACCAGCGTAAAGCCAGGCGAAGCCGGGCTGACGTTCCCCGCCGCGTCGGTCGCGGTCGCGGTCCAGGTATGACTGCCATTGCTCAGCGCTGATGACGGCGTAAAGCTCCATGCTCCGGTGCCATCCGCCAGCGCGGTGCCGACCGGCTGTCCGTTCTCATAGATGGTCACCGTGGCGTTGGCTGCCGCGGTGCCCGTCAACGTTGGCGTGGTGTCGTCGGTACTTTGCCCGGAAGTCAGCGGCGTCTGTACGCTGCCTGCGTTGTCTCCCGCGGTCGTGATGGCCGGTGCCGCCGGTGGTGTCGTATCCACTGTCAGGTTAAACGGTGCCGTCGTGCTGCCGGTGTTGCCAGCCGCATCGGTGGCATTGAAGGTGATGGCATGAGGCCCGTCACTCAGGGCGGTGTCAGGCGTGTAGGTCCAGTTCCCCTGAGCATTAACCACCGCGGTGCCAATCTCGTTGCCATCCACAATGATATGCACTGTGGCACCCACTTCGCCCGTACCGTTGAAGGTCGGACGCGCGTCGTTGGTGCTGTTGCCGGTAGTGAGCGTACCGGTGACCGGGCCGACGTCGTCAATCACACTACTGACCAGTGGCGCAGCAGGGCCTGCTGCATCCACGGTAAAGGCAAAGACCGACGAGTTTGCTGACGCATTGCCTGTCGCATCGGTGGCGTAGGCGCGAAGGAGATAGTTGCCGTCACCCAGCGGCGTGCTCGGGGTAAAGGTCCAGTTACCACTTCCGTCGACGGTCGCAAGGCCAATTTGCGTACCGTTATTCATGATGTGGATTGTACTGCCCGGTTGTCCGGTGCCGCCGATCGTCGGGGTGGTGTCGTTGGTGACTTGCCCGCTGGTGAGGTTGCCGGTCACGCCGCCAGGGGCATTGTCGTTAACCGTATCCAGCGTTGGAACCGTTGGCGCCGTCAGGTCAACCACGACGTTCCAGCCGTTAGACACCTGGCTGACGTTGCCCTGTGGGTCGGTGGCGGTAACGGTGAAGGCGTGAGGCCCTTCGCCGAGCGCGGTGTCAGGGGTGAACGTCCAGGCACCGGTGCCGTCAGCCGTGACCACGGCAATCTGGGTACCGCCGTCGAAAATTTTCACCACGCTGTTCGCTTCCGCCGTCCCCGAAAGGGTTGGCGTGGCGTCATTAGTCCGATCGCCGCTCACAATCGTGGTGGCAGCATTGCCCACATTATCCGTTACGTTGGTGATCGCTGGCGTGGTGGAAACCGTATCAACGACGATGGTGAAGCCTGTCGACAGACCACTTTCATTGCCCGCGGGGTCGGTCTCGCGGATGGTCAGAACGTTATTGCCCTCCGCCAGCGCAGGCGGTGTGAAGACCCAGGTCCCCGTATTGCCGACCTCTGCGGTACCCAGCAGGTTTCCGTTGCTGTAAACGGAGATGATATCGCCCACCGTGCCGGAGCCGGTAAGGGTAGGCTGGTTGTCGTTGGTGGTCTGCCCGTTGGTGAGTTGACCAGTGCCAGGGCCGACATCATCAATCACTGAGCCAATGGTCGGCGTGTCCGGTGCGGTGAGGTCAACGGTGACGGTTGCAACCGGCGAGCGGCCGCTGGTCGAGAGCCCGACCGTCGCGGTTACTTCAAAGGTGTGCAGCCCTTCACCCAGCGCAATCAGTGGGGTATAGCTCCAGTTACCGTCCGCATCAGCAATCACGTTGATCAGCGGAACCGCGATGCCGTCCTGGTAGATGGTGATAATGCTGCCCGCTTCGGCCGTACCCACGAGTGTCGGGGTAATGTCGTTGGTGGTTTTGTCTTTCACGTCGCCGGTGACAGGGGGTTCATCATCGTTAATCGCCGTAATGATGGGCACATCCGGAAGATTCGGCAGCGTACCGGTGACGGTGTAGGATGCCTCAGGACTGAGGTTGCCCGCGGCATCGGTCGCGGTCACCGTCAGCACAGCGCCATCCGTTTGGGCTGGGCTGAGCGCGATGGAGAAGGTGCCACCGGTGGCTACGCCTGTACCGAGAACATTACCATTGTTATCGGTTACAGTGATGGTAGCCCCCGCTTCGGCGGTGCCGGTCAATGGAGTACCTTGAGCGGCTATGCCAGTAACCGCGGGAGCAGCCGGATCCAGAGTATCGACGTTAACGCTAAGCGGTGCAGAGTTACCGGACGTATTGCCGGCCGGATCGACCGCGGAGACGGTGAAGGTATGCGGGCCTTCCGTCAGCGTGCTGTCGGCGGTCCAGCTCCAGTTGCCGTCCGACTGTACCGTTACCGGCACTGTGGATGCTGTACCGTCTACGGAGACGATAACGGTGGTACCCGGTTCGCCGGTGCCCGTGAGGGTCGGCGTGCCATCACGGGTATAAAGCACATTGCTTGTGAGCTGGCTGTCAGACACCGCGTTAATCAGCGGGATTTCTGGCGCAGTGGTATCAACGGTGACGGTGAAGACCGGGCTGAGGCCGCTGACGTTACCTGCAGCATCGACTGCCGCAACGGTGATGTTGAGTGGGCCATCAGTCTGGGTCGGAAGATCGAGAGACCACTCGCCATTGCTGCCCACTTCGACGCGTCCTACCTCAACGCCATTGTTATAGACGATGACCGTTTCGCCCGCAGGGCCGGTACCGCCCACACCGGGGGTAGTATCCGTGGTAACACCACCGTCTGGCTTACCGCCAACGGCGCTAATGACAGGCGTATCAGGTGCCACGGTATCAACGGTGATAGTGATCCCCGGTGACGCCGCCGAAACGTTACCGGCTTCGTCGGTGGCGGTGGCGGTAAATTCGTGGCTTCCCTCATCAATGCTGGCGTCAGGGCGCCAGCTCCAGTTGCCGTTGCTGTCTACGGTGACGCGACCCACTTCGGTAGCAGGCTGACCATTAATGCTGTCATAAATAATAACCACATCGTTCGCTGTGCCGGTGCCGCTCAGGACCGGACGCGGATCGTTCGTGGTTTCCCCGTCGGCAACCGGTCCGGTTATCTGGCTGACGCTGTCCGTAATCACCGGTGCTGCTGGCGTAGCTGGCGGGTCGGTGTCAATGGTGATGGTCACCGGCTGGGACGGGGCGCTTTCGTTGCCCGCGCCGTCCTTGTTGGTGACGGTCAGGGTGATGTCGTAGGTACCGTTGGCCAGTGGGGTATCCGGTGTCCATGTCCAGTTACCGTTGCTGTCCACCTCGGCGTCACCAATTTTGTCGGTGCCGTTGTAGATAGTCACGGTATCGCCCGGATTGCCGGTGCCGCTCAGCGTCGGCGTGGTATCGCGGGTGGTCTCTCCCGGGTTCAGCGGGGTTTCTGTTGTGCCGCCGTCAGGGTTCACGGTGATTTCTGGCGTCTCCGGCGTGGCGGGTGCCACGGTATCGACCACCAGCACAAACGGGCTGGAGACGGTCGTATTCCCGGCGGTATCGGTCGCATGAACCGTCAGAGAGTGCGAGCCGTTGGTGAGCGGGGTGGTAGGGGTGAAGCTCCAGCCGCCGGTACCGTCGAGTGTGGCGGTACCGAGCAGGGTATTGCCATCATAAAGCGTAATAACCGTACCTGCCGGCGCGCTGCCCTGCAGCAACGGTTGCGTGTCATCCGTGGTGTCGCCGCTGGTGAGCGGGCCCTGAACGTCACCGACGTCATCGGTTACGGTTGTGATGGTCGCCGCCGGTGGCGGGGTGATATCGACCGTAAAGGTGAAGCCGCCTGACGGCAGGCTGATGTTACCTGCCGTGTCGGTGGTGACGGCGGTGAGGGTATGCTCACCGTTACCAATCGGTGTGCCTGGCGTAAATGTCCACGCGCCGCCGCTACCGACCAGCGCGGTGCCGATATCAACACCGTCCAGACGAATAGTGACCGTTGAGCCCGGTTCGGCAGTGCCGTTGAGTGTCGGGGTTGGATCGTTCGTAATGGCACCTGCGGTGAGCGCACCTGTGCTTCCCTGAACATCGTCCACCACTTGCGAAATTACCGGTACTTCGGGTGCAGTACCGTCGACAGTGATACTCCAGGCATTTGATGGCCCGCTTGGGTTACCGGCGGCGTCAACTGCCGTTGCCGTCAGCACGTGGCCGCCATCAGCAAGCGGCGAGGATGGCGTGATGCTCCATACGCCAGATGCCGGAACGAGTACCGTGCCGATGACCGTGCCGCCGCTGGAGAGCGTGATGGTTGTGCCAGGCTCGCCCGTTCCGTTTATGGTTGGTGTCCGGTCATTAGTGAGCCCGTTCTGGGCGACAGGGCCCGTAGTGGCAGAGGCATCGTCGTCCACTGAAACGATAACCGGCGTTTGCGCGGCGGTAATATCCGGCGCAATGGCAGGCGTTGTTGGCCCGGTATTGCCGGCGGGATCGGTGGCATCTGCGGTCAGGGTTTCACCGTTGGCTTTTGGTGGGGTCAGCGTGACGGTGAAGCTGCCGTCGTCATTGGCTTTCGCCTCACCAACCGTGACGCCATTTTCACGGATGGTCACGGTGCTGCCAGGCTCTGCGGTACCTGTCACTTTGGTACCGTCATCTGAGACAACAACGTTATCCGGAGCCAGTGGCGCCGTGGTATCTGGTGCATCGGCTGTAGCGGGCAGGCTGGCGTTACCGCTGCCGTCGGTTGCCACGACCGTCAGCACTTCACCGTTGGTCTGTGCAGGACTAATAACCGCCGTAAAGGTGCCATCGCTGTTGGCGGTGGTTTCACCGATGACCGCGCCGTTAGGATCTTTAATGGTGACGGTGCTGCCTGGCTCCGCCGTGCCGCTGACGCTCTGGCCGTTTTCTGCCACCTGAAGGTTGCCGGGGGCGACAGGAGGGGTTGTGTCCGTAGCCGTGACGGTCGCAGGTGTGCTCTGGTTACCTGCAGCATCAGACGCCACCACGGAGATCTGCTGGCCGTTAGTTTGCGCCGGTGTTAACGTGGCAACGAAGTTGCCGTTGCCGTCCGTTGTCGTCCGGCCAATTATGGTGCCGTCGCTGCTGGTGATGACAATGCTGCTGTTTGGCTCGGCAGTGCCGGTAATCTGCGTGCCTGCCGGATTAAGCGTGATGTCGGGCGTTTCCGGCGGCGTGGTATCGACAATGAAGTTGATTGGCTGCGACAACCCACTCTGGTTCCCGGCAGCGTCGGTGACCTGCACCGTTATTGAGTGAGCCCCCTCCGACAGCGGTTTGTCCGGTGTGATGCTCCAGGTGCCGTTGGGCTGAACTTTAACGGTCGCAATGGGCACGCCGTTATCAAAAATCGTAATTGTCCCACCGGGCTCTCCTCTCCCTGCAAGAACAGGTTTAGCGGCATCAGTGAACAGGCCAGAGGTAATTGCGCCTTTGATGGCACCCGTTTCATCGTTCAGCACGATGGCGGTTGGCGCAGTTGGTGCGGTGAGATCGATGGTAACGGTGAACACCGGGGAAGCCGGTCCGGTGTTACCGGCGGCGTCGGTTGCCCGGACGGTGAGCTGATGCGTGCTTTCGCTGAGATTGATCGAAGGGGTAAACGTCCAGGTGCCGTTGCTGGCAACGACAGCGGTGCCAATCGCGATCCCGCCATCATAAATGGTGACCGTAGATCCGGCTTCCGCGGTGCCGGTAAGCTGTGGTCGCTGATCGTTGGTGCTACCACCGTTACTGACCGAGCCGGTGACCGGATTGGTATCGTCTGACACGAGCGTGATGGCTGGCGCTGTGGGGGCGACGGTATCCACCACAAAGGTCACGGCGCCGGAGGCTGGGCTGGTGTTACCTGCCGCGTCGGTCGCGGTGGTGGTAATGGAATGGCTTCCGTTAGCGAGATTTGTACCCGGGGTAAAGGTCCAGTTTCCGCTGGCATCAACCTTGGTCGTGCCAATCGGCTGACCATTATCGTACAGGGTGATGGTACTGCCTGCTTCGCCGATGCCGCTGAAGGTGGGGCGGGCATCATCGGTACGCTGACCGTTAGTCAGCGGTCCGGTTTCTCCGCCAACGTCGTCATTCACAATTACGATATCGGGCGCATCGGGTGCGGTGGTATCCGGTGCTGTAACATGGCCGGCCTGGCTGGTATTGCCTGATGAGTCGGTTGCTGTGGCGGTAAGTTGCTCGCCATTCGTCAGCGGTGTGCCCAGAACAATGGTGAATTTGCCGTCGCTACCGGTTTTACCCGTGCCGACCAGATTGCCGTCCGCGTCTTTCAGCGTAATCGTACTGCCGGGTTCAGCAGTACCTGTGACAGTTTTACCATCTGAGGAGAATTGAAGGTTGGAAGGCGCATTTGGCGGTGTGGTATCCGGATCGGAAGGATTGCCCGGCGTGCCGGGGTTCGTATTGTCATCATCATCGTCGCCACCCCCTCCGCCGCCGCTGCTTGCCGCGACAGCGATCCCGCCTGCGACAGCAAGACCACCGAGTACCCATGGCCAGATGGCTGCGCCACCGGTATCACCGCCTGAGGCCGCCAGTAATACGTCCGTGGAGGCGATAGATTCGTAGGTAGCAGCCCCGGTAGGATCTTCAATCCACCACAGCGCACCGTCACTCTCTTCCAGGACGAGCTGACTCACCCCCTCCGCGTCGGTGACGTAGAAATTCTTCAGGGTAATGACCTCGCCAGAATGCAGCGTGACCACCAGATCGTTACCACTGCGGGCGAAGTGGGAGACATCGGCTCGCTCTACATGAAGCTCAACGATAGAGGAATGGCTCAGCGTAACCTGTGTGCCTTCCGTGGTAGTTTCCACGCCAGTGAGTTTCGATATAACAGAGATTTGGCTCATTTAGGTATTACTCCAGCAGAGTTGTCGTGAACGGCGTGCAAGATGCGCCATCTTTGCGGAAGGTAAAGCACGCCCCCGGCGGAGTTGCTGTTATTTACGCAGCACTCACCGTTATTTTTTTTAGAGCGAACGATGCCCGCCATAATCCAGAGTGGCAACATCAGAGCGAATCTAATTACTCATGAGAGAGAATGTCGTTTATTTGTATTTTTGTGTTGTATAAAACCCTGTAATTAATAGAGGTATTGGTTTTGACGATATAAAAATGATATAGCCAGAAAAGTCTGAATGTGCAAATTAAGCATCTGTAAACACTGTGTGAAGCGTTGAAGGGGGCATTAATTCATAGCTGGCTATTATAATTTAAAAAAAGATAACTTGTTGTATTTATTGTATTTTTATTTGTTTGTAAATTGCGGTGTTTTATCATTTGCCATGAATAAATATTTAGCAGGGGACTTTTTATAGGATGGCGTTAAACGCTATTGTTTATGCCAGCTTAATGTGCGTTTAAGTTAGGGTAACGTTTTTGATATAACATATATTATGTTGGTAATTAATTAAAAATATATTCTTGTGCGGTGCCGGGATTCTGCTATTGAGAGAAAAATAATAACTAACAGGGAGTAAAGATAAAATATCCCGCTCAACATTTAATGGGGATACGACGTCAACATGATTCTGAGAAAAAAAAGAGGGGCCCGGGAATGAATAAAATGCACCGCTCACACGTTTACTGACGTCATTCCCATTCACCCTGGAGCCTTTTATGAACACCACCTCTGTGCGTTTGATCCCGGTGCTGATTTTTTCCCTGTTGTCTCCTCTCGCGCTGGCGATGGGCGATAATAGTACCGAGAGCAAAACACCCGACTGTCCGTCCGGACAGGTGTATGACAGTGCAACTCAGAAATGTGTGCCCGATAAGAGCAGCAGCCTTAGCGATCAGGACAAAACCAACTATGCCTATCACCTTGCTAAAAAAGGCGAGTACCAGGCGGCGCTGAACCTTCTTGATTCGCTAAAAAATAACAACACGGCTGAAGCATGGAACTATCGCGGGTATGCCACCCGCAAACTGGGTCGTACGGATGAAGGTATCGGTTACTACCAGCGTGCGCTGGCTATCGCCCCGGATTATGCCAAAGCCCGTGAATACCTGGGCGAGGCGTGGATGGTCAAGGGACGTCCGGATCTGGCCAAAGAGCAACTGAAAGTGATTGCCGGTATTTGCGGCCAGTCCTGTGAAGAGTACCGTGACCTGCAGGCTGCCATTAACGGACATCCGGAATCCTGATTTTCTCGTGGAGGGAAAACACATCGCTACCCGTGAGGTTCGCCAACAGTTAGCCGCACACCTCTCACGTCTCTGGCGTTATGGGCTGGTGTTGTCGCGAAACAGGGATGTCGCCGAAGAGCTGGTTCAGTCCACCTGCGTCCGCGCGCTTGAAAAAAGCAGTCAGTACATGCCCGGTACGCGTATCGACAGATGGCTGTTTGCGATATTGCACTCCATCTGGATCTCTGAGCTTCGGGCACGCCATGTTCGTCAGGGGCAGGGGTTTGTCGCCAGCGACGAGCTTCTGGCACCGGATACCCGTGAACAGGATGAGACGCACCTGCATTACCTGAAGGTGATGCAGCGCGTCAACGCGCTCCCGGAAGCCCAGCGCAACACGGTTTTTTTGGTGTATGTCGAAGGCTTTACCTATCAGGAAGCCGCGAACACCCTGGCGGTGCCGATCGGTACCGTAATGAGCCGACTGGCGACGGCACGGGCAACGCTGGCAGCGTCTGCCGATGCCTTGCCCCCGGTTAAGGAGAAACGCTCTTGAACGCGCACCGTTTTACAGCGCCCTATAACGATGAGGCTATCGTGGCATGGATAGATGGCGAGATGTGTCATGCCGACGCGCAAAAATTTGAAGAAGAGTTGAGACGTGACGAGCGCCTCTCCGGGCGGACCGCCGAGTTAATGAAAAGCAATGCGGATTACCCCGGCGCGTTTGCCGCTATGCTGGATGATGCTCCTCTGGAGAAGATGCAGGCCCGGCTGGCGGAACTGCCCGATCCGAAGCCCGCTACCCCGGCTGGCGTAAGCCGGCGCGCACTCATTGCCGCATCGGTCAGTTTCCTGGTGGTCGGTTCCGGCGTGGGATATGGGTTGCGACCCGCTTTCGCACCTTCCGATGAAAACGCCCATATTCGTGACCTCGAAGCGCAATACATGTCGCTTTACAGCGTCGAGACATTGCTGGATATGGACAGCGCGCCGCATGTTCTGCAGCGTGGGCTGGAACGGGCAGCGCAGGATATCGGCCTGCAACTTCAGGCGTCACAGCTTATCCTGCATGGAGCAGAGCTTAAAATGGTCCGCATGCTGCGCTATGAAACCACCTCTATCGCGCAAATAGCCTGGATAAATGCCGACTACGGCCCAATGGCGCTGTGTATCTCCCCGGCAGAGCAGACAACGACAGCCGCTCAACAGGAACAGCGGCACGACATGAACCTGGTGTGGTGGCAGAAAGCGGGATATCAGTTTGTGCTGATCGGCCGCAACCCGCTCCCACAGTTGCGGGGCAGTGCAGAGCAGCTGCAAAGCCTGATTTCAGGATGACGGGATACCGTTAGCCTGAATCGCAATGGCAATGGCAATCCTGTTATCAACGACCAGCGCAAATTTATCCATGCCGTAGGCCGCGCGCGAAATGGTTGTTGTCGCATCCAGCGTAAGGACCGGCGCGTGCGGATCTTTCACGACGGCGTCCAGAATGACCGGGCGGGCAATGTCGCGTACGATCAATGTTCCGAACACCCTGAACGTTCCTGAACCCTGAGCGACCACGCGTGAGCTGATAAATTCGATAACAGGATAACGTTCAGATTCAAAAAACATGTCGCTTTTCAGTTGCCAGGTGAGCAGGCTGTTTGAGGCAACCAGGGTAGCCACGGGAAGGGTGACATGAATATGGTCATCGATATCCTTATCCGGGTTAAGCGTTACGGAACCCGTGACGCCACTGAATCTGGCCCAGGAGAGGATCCCCCCGAAGGCGTGCCAGGATAACCGAATGGCGGTGTTTTCAGTATCAATGGTATAGCTCTGCGGGGCGGCCTGCGCCAGCGGACAGAGCAACACGAACAGAATAACCAGGCGTCGCAGCATCTCAGGATCTCTTTAGGGGTGGCAAGGCGTTAACGCGCAACCCCGGGGATCTATTCGGCTTTTAGGCGTCAGGACGTCTTAATAATATCCACCGAGATCTCGACGGCGGTTACCGGACCCCGGTTTTCCAGCCAGTGGACCGTGTTGTGATCTTCCGGCCAGCCGACACCGGGACCGTAATCAGTCGCAATACCGTGACGATGATCGGTGATGGTACCTTCAAGGATAAATACGGTGCCGGGTCTGTCGATATGATTATGCACCGGACCAAAGACCGCGCCGGGAGCGAGAGTGACCCTGCGCATGCGAAGCTGGCGCCCGGCCATGCCCGCTATTTCCGGACCCAGATCGACGACGGAGAGTAATTCAACGGTAACGCCCTGGGTTTCAGGTGCGGTGTGTTCGCTGTTCATGATGGAGTCCCCCTGAGACAAGTTTAGTCTGCAGGAAGCAGGGCAGGAGGGAATAAAAAAGGCCGCGTCTGCGGCCTTTCGAAGGGATTACTCAGTGACTTTCTTTTCCAGCTCGCTGGCACCTTCTTTGGTTTTATTCCAGCCTTTCTCAGCACCTTCTTTGGTGGCATCCCACCCTTTCTCGGTGCCTTCTTTGGTTTTATGCCAGGCTTTCTGGGAATCTTCGCTGACCTTGCTGCCTAAGTTTTCGGTTTTACCCTCTGCAGCATGCTTCTGTTTCAGCTTCAGCTCTTCGCCTTTATTCTGCTCTTCGTGCAGTTTTTGCTTCGCGTCGTTGGCGTTTGCCTTCGCCGCAGCGACGGTATCGTCAGTTGCATGTGTGGTCGCAGCAAATACTGGGGAAGCCAGCAGAACGGCAGATAATGCGATAATTGTTTTTTTCATAATATCCTCATTTAACGTTATCGGTTATGAGCGTGATTCAGCATGGCACAGACGAAGCGGCGTGGCTTTAGGAAAAAACTGTAATGTTATTTTGGCGTTATACCGTGAAGCGTATTTAGTTACGCAGAGGGATTAATTATTTTCAGGATCAATGCCGTGTACCAGGGGCGTGCATATCCATATTACTGTTAGCTTTTGGCCATGAGTAAAGTTAATTAACTCACTGAGCTTCGCAAAATATATTTTGACTCTTACTGCTTGTTGGGGAGAGTTCGCAGAACAGTTTCACGCTGTCGTTCCTGGAATAGCCTGAAAAAGGCCCGCCAAAGCGTCGGGAGGTGTAAATATCGCGTTTTTGTCCCTGAGGGTCGATTGTTGTCAGTGTCCAGCTACTCAGGCGATCTTGCGGTCCGACGGGTATAAAAACATGCCAGTCTCCCTGCGGTACGAAAGAAAAATACCCGTTATTATCCGTTTGTGTCGTGGCTATTTGTCGGTCGAATTCCACTAACGAAACGGTTACCCGGGGCAGCGGTTTCCCTGCGTTATTCAATGTGCCCTCAATACGAGGGGAGGGATAATCATGGTAAACGCAGCCGCTGAGCAAAAACGTGAGAGCCACGATAGCCTGGCTTACGATGCGGTTTGAGGACGCTGTCATGGGTGCGAATCCTTTTGCGGTCAGGTGTTTTTCGGTGGCGTGAATGCAGTATACGCGGGTGGTGTAATTTCGGAACTGTAGATTCTGTTAAGGATGTTGATTTACTGAGTTTTTCCAGACTTATGCCTGGATAAATTGAGCGTGTGAATAGACACTGGCACCTCCAGGAGAATGTAGCTTTACGAGCTACATAATAAGAGGTCTTGTCGTTGCCTTTACAATGTTAACGTACTGACGTTGCGCTTTGCAGAAAGTCGCATCAACGAACTTTCTCTGGCGCAGGAGTGGCTGAAATCGTCATGTATTTTTTCAGGCCAGCCTCTCGTTTTACACCTTGGGCTCTGAACCAAAAGGAAGCCTTAAGCGCGGGGAGTCGACGTTGTTCACTGTCCAGAAAAAATTACCAATGAATCTGAAATTGATACTAGCTACTGTAACGGATAATACCTCAAAACTTCTCGTAGAATACTCATTACCCAAACGGACGATTTCTTTAACGCCATCCTTAACATCGATAAGAGCAATTGTCAGTGACTCCTCGAAAATAATGTCATCCGTTAAAAAAAGATATAGCGATGATCATTAACCTGAACAGCTGCTTCCAGTATTTGCCCTGGTACAATAATGTCTGTGCTATTGCCATTGATCACTACGTTAGGCTGCGCCTGGGATAAATCTGTCGCTTCCTGACCCTTTACCAGAGATATTGAATTAACCTGTTGCATAATCAATTCCACACACTACCCATCTCCGATACTGCAAGAGCACCGCCGACAAAACCACCAATAAGTACACAAACAGGTGCATCTGGCCCACACATCAATCCCACCATTGCGCCGCCTGCGGCGTTTATCGCTATTTGCCGCCCCGATTCTGAGATCTTATCCTCAGCGGTATAAATTTCGTAAACAGAAATTGCAATCGAGAGCACGACGAGCCCTTTTCCTAAACGCGAGAGCTGCATCAATTTCTCTGGATTAAGCTGGTTGCCCTCGGACAACGACAGACACAAAAAAGCCCGCATGGCTTGTGCCGTGCGGGCTCTCAGGACTTCATCGGATGACTCTGGTAATCATCGATGGAGAATTTTGGTGGAGCTGGCGGGAGTTGAACCCGCGTCCGAAATTTCTACATCCTCGGTACTACATGCTTAGTTTGTCTTTACATTCGCACGCCAGCTGCGAACAAACACGCCACTAACGTACTAGCCTGATTAGTTTTAACGCTTCAACCCCAGGCAGGGCTTCCACGCGATCTCTTTTGGGTTTGACCTCTCTTGAATCCCCGTCTTAAGAGCGGAAGCTAGGGAGAGAGGGCTCAGAGCAGGTTATTAAGCTGCTAAAGCGTAGTTTTCGTCGTTTGCGACTATTTTTTTGCGGCTTTTTACGAGGCAAACCGCCCCTCGGCATGCACCTTGGGTTTCGCAAATCCCGTCGAATCCAGAATCAGCCCCAATAGTGTTGAACTGAGTATACCAGATTTTAGATCCTGGATACCAGCCCGGAACGCTAACTTATTGAATAGTACAATAAGTGCGCAGAATCAACGTCCTGCGTTTTTCATAATACGTGCTTTGTCGAGCTGCCATTCGCGCTCTTTCAGATCGGTACGTTTGTCGTGCTGTTTTTTACCCTTCGCGACGCCAACTTTCACTTTGCACCAGGCATTTTTCCAGTACAGCGACAGGGCAACCACGGTGAAGCCTTCACGGTTAATGCGCCCATAAAGGGACTCCAGTTCGCGCTTGTTCAACAGCAGCTTACGGGTACGCGTTGGGTCACACACGTAGTGTGACGAGGCGACGGTCAGCGGCGTGAAGTTGGCACCGAACAGGAAGGCTTCGCCATCTTTCAGGATCACATAGCTATCACCGATGTTGGCTTTCCCGGCGCGCAGCGATTTTACTTCCCAGCCCTGCAATGCAAGGCCAGCTTCGAATTCTTCTTCAATAAAATACTCGTGGCGAGCACGCTTGTTGAGCGCAATGGTCGCCGAGCCTGGTTTATGTGCTTTTTTCTTCGTCATAAGTATCGTAAAGCCATCGGTAATCTGATTTCAAAAAGTCACCTCATTGCGTCCTGTGAGGTCTAACGCGCTATATTAGCACGAGATGAGGCTTAGCGTTTTTTTAACAGGTGATAAATGTTATTATTTGTCGGTTGTGTGACCATGGGAAATGCTATGCCTCAGATTAGCCGTACTGCGCTTGTTCCATACAGCGCGGAACAAATGTATCAGTTAGTGAACGACGTTCAGTCTTATCCAGAATTTATTCCGGGATGTACCGGGAGCCGCGTGCTGGAGTCTGGCCCGACGCAGATGACGGCGGCGGTCGATGTCTCCAAAGCGGGGATCAGCAAGACGTTCACCACCCGCAATACGCTGACGAGCAATCAGAGTATTTTGATGCATCTGGTAGATGGTCCGTTTAAAACCCTGATGGGTGGCTGGAAGTTTACCCCCCTCAGCGCTGATGCCTGTCGCATCGAGTTCCAGCTGGACTTTGAGTTTACCAATAAACTGATTGAGCTGGCGTTTGGCCGCATCTTTAAAGAGCTGGCCTCGAATATGGTTCAGGCGTTCACGACCCGCGCCAAAGAGGTTTACAGTGTCGCATAAGATAGCTGTCGAGGTGGTGTATGCGCTGCCGGAGAAGCAATATCTGCAGCGTGTGATGCTGGACGAAGGTGCGACCGTTGAGGCGGCTATTCGCGCTTCTGGCATCCTTGAGCTTCGTCGTGACATCGACCTGGCGAAAAATAAAGTCGGCATTTACAGCCGTCCGGTCAAACTGGCTGATGTGGTGAATGAGGGTGACAGGGTCGAAATTTATCGCCCGCTGATTGCCGACCCGAAAGAGCTGCGTCGTCAGCGTGCGGAGAAATCGGGTAAGTAGTTCGCTCTTCACCTTAAGCCTGATCTCAAAGGGGCGAGGGGGATGAAGGAAAACAAAAAAGGTGCTCATTGAGCACCTTTTTGCATCTCTGACACCTGATTATTTGGTCAGGGCAGGCTTGTTGTCGATGTTGGTCAACACACCGGCGCTGCTGAAGGTCAGCGTCAGGGTCTGCTGGGACGCGTCTTC
The DNA here is from genome assembly GCF_041360735.1 of Enterobacter sp. RCC_40. NCBI lineage: Bacteria > Pseudomonadati > Pseudomonadota > Gammaproteobacteria > Enterobacterales > Enterobacteriaceae > Enterobacter > Enterobacter sp. RCC_40. The sequence goes on along the minus strand of NZ_JBFUPR010000007.1, from coordinate 25,185 downwards.
ATGGCCCGGCTGCTGACGGAATACATAGAACCAGGTGTTTGTGCCGAACGGATCGGACATCATTGGGGTTCCAAGTGCATAAGCGACCTGCTGTTGTGTCATCCCCACACGGATTTTGGACACATCGTTAGGGGTAAGGTAGTTCCCCTGGTTGATATCAGGACGGTAAACCACTTTCTCCAGAGTGGAACAGCCTGCGGTCAACATCAGAAGAACCGCTGCGGCAGCGGTCAGCATTTTACAACGCATAGTGATTTGATTCCTTTTCGGGCCCGAGCAGAACGCGGCTCATATGTTATATGCCGATGATAATAGACCTTGCCCCACTTTGAAACCGGTCTGGCGGCGTTTTTGTTGTTCTCTATGACCCTGAGATCCCGAAAAAGTTTATGCCGCCAGCAGTTCTTTCGCGTTCGCGAGCGTATTTCGCGTGACTTCACTGCCGCCCAGCAGGCGTGCCAGCTCCTGCAGACGTGCGCGTTTATCCAGTGGCTTCATGTGCGTTTCCGTCATTTCACCGTCAGTTTCTTTGCTGACGATAAAGTGATGATGACCACACCCGGCCACCTGCGGCAGGTGGGTAACACACATGACCTGCGTTGATTCACCCAACTGGCGCAACAGTTTGCCGACGACCGCCGCCGTAGGGCCGCTGATCCCCACATCCACTTCATCGAAAATCAGCGCCGGGGTTTCCATTTTACGTGCGGTAATCACCTGAATCGCCAGCGCGATACGCGACAGTTCACCGCCGGAAGCCACTTTAGAGATGGGCTGCAACGGCTGCCCCGGGTTGGTGGTGACGCGGAATTCGATACGGTCCGCACCTTCCGCCGTCAGATGGTTCTCTTCGAAACGGACATCGATGGTGAATACGCCGTGCGGCATCGCCAGCGTGTGCATGCTGTCGGTGATGTGCTGGCTCAGTTCCTGGGCGTAATGTTGACGGATCTCATGCAGCTGTTTCGCCGTCGTCAGCGCCTGTTCATGGTGCAGGTTCACCGCCAGTGACAGGGTTTCCAGCGAGTCAGCCTGATCGTCAAGCTGCTGTTGTTCATCAACCAGAGACTGATAGTAGCCAGGCAGCTCCTCTGGCGTAACGTGGTGCTTACGCGCCAGCGAGATCTGACGGGAGATGCGTTGCTCCAGTTCAAACAGACGGTTCGGGTCGAGATCCAGACGTTCACAGTAGTGGCGCAGTTCGTCACTGGCTTCTGAAATCTGAATCGCGGCCTCTTCCAGCATATCCAGTACGCCAGAGAGTTTGCTGTCCATGCCGGCCAGCTCGGTGATGAGCTGACGAACATTATACAGCTGGCTCTGCAGGTTCACGTCTTCACCGTCAGCCAGCATGTTAAGGGCATTCTGGCTGGTTGAGAGCAGGTGACCGCTGTTAGCCAGGCGCTTGTACTCTTCGTCGATAAGCTCAAATTCACCCGCCTGCGGGCTAAATTCGTTGAGTTCTTTAAGCTGGTATTCCAGAAGCTCAGCGCGGGCGGCACGCTCCTGGCTTTGCTGCTGGTGCTGGGCAAGCTCACGGCAGCTTTGATGCCACTGGCGATAGTGCTCCGCCATGCGCTGAGTAAGTGCGTACTCACCAGCATAGCCATCAAGCAGCGCTTTCTGCTGCTCCGGTTTAATGAGTTGCTGGTGCGCGTGCTGGCCGTGGATCTGAATGAGTAACTGGCCGAGCTCGCGAAGCTGGGAAAGCGGGACTGCAGTGCCGTTGATAAAGCCGCGGGAACGACCATCGCTGCTGATAACGCGACGAAGTAAACACTCACGTCCGTCTTCCAGCTGGTTCTCTTCGAGCCAGCGCAGGGCGGCAGGGGTATCTTTCAGGGAGAAGCGAGCGCAGAGATCGGCACGGTTTGCGCCCCTGCGCACCATGTCACCTTCTGCACGGCCGCCGAGGCACAAGCCGAGGGCATCTATGGCAATGGATTTACCCGCACCGGTTTCCCCGGTGATCGCCGTCATGCCGCTGTGGAAATCGATCTCAAGCTCACGAACTATGGCAAAGTTGCTGATGGTCAGTTGTGCCAGCATAATTGTTTTCCTGTATGAAAAACCATGACTGTGTTTTCATACAGTATAAACTGGTTTTATATACAGTAAAGTACTGGATGCAAAATCAGAACAATTTTTTTGACCAGCCAAGCTTCGAGCTTAATGTATTGAAATAGCTGTAATCTTTCGGATGAATAAGATTCAGGTGGTAATCACACCGACGAATGAGAACATCTTCACCTTCCTGAATAGGCAGCGCAATCTGGCTGTCGCAGCTGATCTCCAGATCGTTACGGCGGTGCGAGAAACGCAGACGAATGGTGCTGCTGCTGTTGATCACCAGCGGACGCGCGGAGAGCGTGTGCGGGAACATCGGTACCAGGGTGATGGCATCCAGTGAAGGGGTGAGGATCGGGCCACCCGCAGAGAGCGAGTAGGCAGTCGACCCTGTCGGCGTGGAGATAATCAGCCCGTCAGAACGCTGCGAGAAGGCGAAGATTTCGTCGATATAGACTTCGAACTCAATCATGTGCGCCACTTTGCCGGGGTGGAGCACCACTTCATTAATCGCGGTGCTGATGCGCTTCTGGCAGTCCTGCTGACACACCTGCGCTTCCAGCAAAAAGCGTTTTTCGCTGATATAATGACCTTCCAGCACGTCGGCCAGCTGCTGCTGGGCGTTGTCCGGATCGAGGTCGGTCAGAAAGCCGAGATTGCCGCGGTTGATACCGATGACCTTGATGTCATAACGCGCGAGCGTTCGGGCCGCGCCGAGCATATTGCCGTCGCCACCGACCACCACGGCGAGATCCGCCTGCTGGCCAATTTCCGCCAGCGTGCCGGTTTTGACGCTCTTCAGCTGCAGCTCCTGAGCAATCTGCTGCTCGACCATCACTTCATAGCCTTTGCTACACAGCCAGCGATACAACATTTCATGTGTCGTCAATGCGGTAGGGTGACGCGGATGCCCGACGATCCCAATACACCTGAAATGATTATTCATTTTCTGGAGGTCCTTGTGCCTGATGAATGATGACAATCTGTCTTGTTCCCTTGAATCCCGGAAACTGATCCCCATAATAAGCGAAGTTAGCGATATGAATGCAGAAAAACGCGGAGAAATTCATGAGTAGTAAAGAACAGAAAACGCCTGAGGGGCAAGCCCCTGAAGAAATTATCACGGAACAGCACGATGATGTTGAGGCTGTAGAGCCGGACGCATCTGCTGAGCAGGTGGACCCGCGCGATGAAAAAATTGCGAATCTGGAAGCTCAGCTGGTAGAAGCACAGAATCGCGAACGCGACAGTGTTCTGCGCATCAAGGCTGAAATGGAAAACCTGCGCCGTCGTACCGAGCAGGACGTTGAGAAGGCGCATAAATTTGCGCTGGAGAAATTTATCAACGAACTGCTGCCGGTGATTGATAGCCTGGATCGCGCACTGGAAGTGGCTGATAAAGCTAACCCGGACAACACCGCGATGATCGAAGGTATCGAACTGACGCTGAAATCCATGCTGGATGTAGTACGTAAGTTTGGCGTGGAAGTGGTTGGCGATACCAACGTTCCGCTGGATCCAAACGTGCACCAGGCGATTGCGATGGTGGAATCAGAAGACGTTGAAGCCGGTAAAGTGCTTGGCGTGATGCAGAAAGGTTATACCCTGAACGGTCGTACCATTCGTGCTGCAATGGTTACCGTGGCGAAAGCGAAAGCGTAATTTGCCATCTGTAGTGCCGGGTGGCGGCTTGCGCCGTACCCGGCCTACTCTCTACTCAGCAATACTTTCCCGAATCGGTTTTACCGGCAGGACTTTCACCTGCTTAATCATATTGTCCTGCACGTCCAGGATATCAATATCGTATTGCTCAATGCGCACCCGCGTGCCCGCCGCCGGGATCTCTTCCAGTGCTTCCAGAATCATCCCGTTTATGGTGCGTGCTTCATCTTCCGGTAAATGCCAGTTAAAGGCTTTATTGAGCTCGCGAATGTTCGCGCTACCGTCGATCAGCACCGAGCCGTCGTTTTGCGGGGTGACTTCTTCCGCAAGGGAAGGGGACATTGAGGTGGTAAAGTCCCCGACAATCTCTTCCAGAATATCTTCAACCGTCACCAGCCCCTGAATATCCCCGTACTCATTGACCACCAGGCCGACCTTCTTCTTATTACGCTGGAACTTCACCAGCTGGGTGCTGAGCGGCGTTCCTTCCGGCACGTAATAAATTTCGTCGGCGGCGCGGAGCATCACCTCTTTGGTGAACTCTTTTTTCTCGGTCATCAGACGATAAGCTTCGCGCACGCGCAGCATGCTGATGGCATCGTCCAGAGAGTCGCGGTACAGCACGATACGGCCGTGCGGGGAGTGGGTCAGCTGGCGGACGATGGCTTTCCAGTCGTCATTGATATCAATGCCGACGATCTCGTTACGCGGCACCATGATGTCGTTAACGCTGACCTTTTCCAGATCCAGTACCGACAGCAGCATGTCCTGATTACGCCGGGAGATCTGTGAGCGTGATTCATGCACGATGGTGCGCAGCTCTTCTTTGCTGAGCGCGCTGCTGATGGTGACGTCTGCTTTGATACCGATCATCCGCATCAGGACACGCGTCACCATGTTCAGTAACCAGACCAGCGGCATCATCAGGATCAGCAGCGGTGCCAGCAGGAAGCTGCTGGGGTAGGCCACTTTTTCCGGGTAGAGCGCGGCGATGGTTTTAGGCAGCACTTCTGCAAACACCAGCACTACAAACGTCAGCACACCGGTGGCAATGGCGACGCCGGCGTTGCCGTACAGGCGCATCCCGACGATGGTACCGAGCGCAGAGGCAAGAATGTTGACGAGGTTGTTACCGATGAGCACCAGACTGATCAGACGATCCGGTTGACGCAGCAGTTTTTCGACGCGACGGGCGGCACGGTTACCCTGTTTAGCACGATGACGTAACCGGTAGCGGTTTAAGGTCATCATGCCGGTTTCCGAGCCGGAGAAATAGGCGGAGATGACCACCATGACGATCAGCGTAATGATCAGCGTGGTGGTAGAGATGTGTTCCAGGGGGAACTCCTTTGTTACTTAGCCAGCAAATTGCTGTATGAAGCGGCTGCCAAAATAGGCAAGGGTGAGAATGCCCGCGCCCGCGACGTTGAACCAGACCACGCGACGACCGCGCCAGCCTTCATGATAATGGCCCCATAACAGGACAATATAGACAAACCACGCGATGATGGAGAGGACCGCTTTATCGATATTCTCCACGCTGAACAGGTTTTTCATATAAAACAGGCCCGTGCACAGCGTTAACGTCAGCAGCACGACACCGACCTGCGTGATGTGGAACATCTTACGCTCAATCACCATCAGCGGCGGCATCTCATGGTTAAAGGCCAGCTTTTTGTTTTTCAGCTGGTAGTCAATCCAGGCGAGCTGCATGGCATAGAGCGCGGCGATAATGAGCGTTGCATAAGCGAAGAGTGACAGGCCGATATGCACCAGCATTCCCGGCGTCGCTTCCAGATGCGTAATAAACTCATTGGGCATAAACGTGGCTAAGGCCAGGTTGATCAGCGCGAAGGCATACACAATCGGCAGTAGCAGCCAGCCGCGGTTTTTAGAGGCGACAATGGTCATCACCGTACAGATCATCAGGCTGACCAACGAGCCGACGTTGAGCACGCTCAGGTTCTGTACGCTGCCATCGCCGGGGATAATGCGCGATTCCAGCGCGAACGCATGGCTTATCAGTGCGATCACCGCCGAAAGAATAGCCATGCGTCGCCAGCCGCTGTTTTTTTGCAGCAGTCCTGGAATGATCAGCGCGAGGCTGACAGAGTAGGCAACAAGGGCGATCAGTGCGAAAACAGGCATATAGGCATCGACAGTTGTCTTAATAAGAAAGAGAAGCAGTATAACGTTACGTGACGCCTGCTCCAACCGTTGCATAACAACAAAGCCGCCTTCATGTTATACTCCGGCAAAATTCTGTGTATGTGTCGCTGCCAGCGACCCAACGTTTCTACTCAGGCGAGAGACAATGTTTGATAATTTAACCGATCGTTTGTCGCGCACGCTGCGCAACATCAGCGGCCGCGGACGCCTTACCGAAGACAACATCAAGGAAACGCTGCGCGAAGTGCGCATGGCGCTGCTGGAAGCAGACGTCGCGTTGCCGGTTGTTCGTGATTTTATCAACCGCGTTAAAGAGAAGGCGGTTGGTCATGAAGTTAACAAGAGCCTGACCCCTGGTCAGGAGTTCGTCAAAATCGTCCGTAACGAACTGGTTTCGGCGATGGGCGAAGAGAACCAGGTGCTTAACCTGGCGGCACAGCCACCGGCCGTCGTGCTGATGGCGGGCCTGCAGGGTGCGGGTAAAACCACCAGCGTGGGTAAGCTGGGTAAATTCCTGCGAGAAAAGCACAAGAAAAAAGTGCTGGTCGTTTCTGCGGACGTCTATCGCCCGGCGGCGATTAAACAGCTGGAAACCCTGGCGCAGCAGGTCAGCGTGGATTTCTTCCCGTCTGACGTTGCCCAGAAGCCTGTCGACATCGTTAACGCGGCGCTGAAAGAGGCGAAGCTGAAATTCTACGACGTGCTGCTGGTGGATACCGCCGGTCGTCTGCACGTTGACGAAGCGATGATGGATGAGATCAAACAGGTGCATGCCGCTATCAATCCGGTAGAGACCCTGTTTGTTGTTGACGCCATGACCGGTCAGGATGCGGCGAACACCGCGAAAGCGTTTAACGAAGCGCTGCCGTTAACCGGCGTAGTGCTGACCAAAGTGGACGGTGACGCCCGCGGCGGTGCGGCGCTTTCGATTCGTCATATCACCGGCAAGCCGATTAAATTCCTCGGTGTGGGTGAGAAAACCGAAGCGCTGGAGCCGTTCCACCCGGACCGTATCGCCTCCCGTATCCTCGGCATGGGCGACGTGCTGTCGCTTATCGAAGATATCGAGAGTAAGGTTGACCGCGCCCAGGCTGAGAAGCTGGCCAGCAAGCTGAAAAAAGGCGACGGCTTTGACCTGACCGATTTCCTTGAGCAGCTGCGTCAGATGAAAAACATGGGCGGCATGGCAAGCCTGATGGGCAAACTGCCGGGCATGGGCCAGATCCCTGACAACGTAAAAGCGCAGATGGATGACAAGGTGCTGGTGCGTATGGAGGCGATCATCAACTCGATGACCCTCAAGGAACGAGCTAACCCGGACATCATCAAAGGGTCCCGCAAACGCCGTATCGCAGCCGGTTGCGGCATGCAGGTGCAGGACGTAAACCGCCTTCTGAAACAGTTCGACGACATGCAGCGCATGATGAAGAAAATGAAGAAAGGCGGCATGGCGAAGATGATGCGTGGCATGAAGGGCATGATGCCGCCAGGATTCCCTGGCCGTTAATCGCCTGGCTGTTGGCTATTTTGATGCCAGGGTGTGCCCGAAAAGCACACCCTGGCCGTGTTTTGCAGCAGAGTTTTAACTGCTGATTGCATTTTCCCCAGAAATCAGTAAAATTTTCGGGCTTTTAATATGACACCCGGGCTCCGTTCCTCGATGGGGCCCGGTTGTTTTATTCACACAAGAGGATGTTATGGTAACTATTCGTTTAGCACGTCACGGCGCTAAAAAGCGTCCGTTCTACCAGGTTGTTGTTACTGACAGCCGTAATGCACGCAACGGTCGCTTCATTGAGCGCGTTGGTTTCTTCAACCCGATCGCTTCTGGTTCTGAAGAAGAAACCCGTCTGGATCTGGATCGTATCGCTCACTGGGTTGGCCAGGGCGCTACTGTTTCCGATCGCGTTGCTACGCTGATCAAAGCAGCAAACAAAGCAGCTTAATCTGTCACGGTGGTCATGATGAGCAATAAAGCACCTGTTGAACCGATTGTATTGGGCAAAATGGGTTCTTGCTACGGTATTCGTGGTTGGCTCAGAGTGTTTTCCTCCACTGAAGACGCTGATAGCATTTTTAATTACCAGCCCTGGTTTATCCAGAAAGCCGGTAAGTGGGAAGAGGTCGAGCTGGAAAGCTGGCGTCACCACAATCAGGACATCATCATCAAGCTGAAAGGCATTGACGATCGTGATGCCGCGAATGCACTGACTAATTGTGAAATTATCGTGGATTCGTCGCAGTTGCCGCAGCTGGAAGAGGGCGACTACTACTGGAAAGACCTTATGGGTTGCCAGGTGGTCACCACTGAAGGTTATAGCCTGGGGAAAGTCATCGACATGATGGAAACCGGGTCAAATGACGTTCTCGTCATTAGGGCAAACCTGAAAGATGCATTTGGCATCAAGGAGCGGTTGGTTCCGTTCCTCGATGGACAGGTTATCAAGAAAGTCGATCTCGCTACTCAAACGATTGAAGTAGATTGGGATCCTGGTTTTTAAATTCTCCGGATAAACGGTAAAAGACGGCGCTATGTGGATTGGCATAATTAGCCTGTTTCCTGAAATGTTCCGCGCGATTACCGATTACGGGGTAACTGGCCGGGCAGTAAAGAATGGCCTGCTGAACATCCAGAGCTGGAGTCCTCGTGACTTTACGCATGACCGGCACCGTACCGTGGACGATCGTCCTTACGGCGGCGGACCGGGGATGTTAATGATGGTGCAACCCTTACGGGACGCCATTCACACAGCAAAAGCCGCGGCAGGTGAAGGCGCGAAGGTGATTTATCTGTCACCTCAGGGACGCAAGCTTGATCAAGCGGGCGTCAGCGAACTGGCGACGAATCAAAAATTGATTCTGGTCTGTGGTCGCTACGAAGGGATAGATGAGCGCGTAATTCAAACCGAGATTGACGAAGAATGGTCTATCGGCGATTACGTACTCAGCGGTGGTGAGTTACCAGCGATGACGCTGATTGACTCCGTTGCCCGGTTCATTCCGGGTGTACTGGGCCATGAAGCTTCGGCAACGGAAGATTCCTTTGCTGATGGATTGCTGGACTGTCCACACTACACTCGTCCTGAAGTGTTAGAAGGGATGGAAGTACCGGCGGTGTTACTGTCAGGAAACCATGCTGAGATACGTCGCTGGCGTTTGAAGCAGTCGCTGGGCCGAACCTGGCTTAGAAGACCTGAACTTCTGGAAAACCTGGCTCTGACTGAAGAGCAAGCAAAGTTGCTGGCCGAGTTCAAAAAAGAACACGCGCAACAGCAGCATGAACATGATGGGAATGCGTAATACGCTCCCGAATATCAGTTTACCCAGGATAAGAGATTAAATTATGAGCAACATTATTAAGCAACTTGAACAAGAGCAGATGAAGCAGGACGTACCTTCCTTCCGTCCAGGTGACACCGTGGAAGTGAAAGTATGGGTTGTTGAAGGTTCCAAAAAACGTCTGCAGGCATTCGAGGGCGTGGTTATCGCTATTCGTAACCGCGGTCTGCACTCTGCATTCACTGTTCGTAAAATTTCCAACGGCGAAGGCGTTGAGCGTGTCTTCCAGACTCACTCTCCGGTAGTTGACAGCATTGCTGTTAAACGTCGTGGTGCTGTACGTAAAGCTAAACTGTACTACCTGCGTGAGCGTACTGGTAAGTCTGCTCGTATTAAAGAGCGTCTGAACTAAGATTCGCTTAAGCGACATCCTGTTAAAAAGGGCTGGCCGAAAGGCTGGCCCTTTTTTATTCCATCGCACCTCTCGCATTAACCCTTTCGTCATAAATCATTTACAATGCTGGCCTCTTAACGGGAGGGAAAGTGGATAACGTACTGCATCGGCATAACTGGAAACGCGCAGCGGCTTTGACCGCGCTGTTTGCGATCCTGCTGATCGTGGTTGCGCCGCTTATCTCCATCTCGCTGCAAAAAGATCCCATGAGCGCCATGCCGGGAATGCATCATGACATGAGCATGATGTCGATGGATGAGCACCATGGCGATATGCCGCACTCGATGCCCGTCGACCATGCGGAAGCGTGTGGCTACTGTGTACTGTTAGCGCATGTGCCGGGCGTGATGCTGGCGCTGATTGTACTGCTCAGTGTCGTACTGCAAAGGAGCCGCGTTACACCGCCGCAACCGCCGGTCAGCCACTGGCACTTTTTCCCCTGGCTCTTTCCTGATACCCGCGCGCCGCCGCGGCAGTCTGCTTTTTCCCTTTAAAAAAAAGCGATAACTTTTTGCCTTAAAAAGGAAAAGTATGACTACCTGCACTCCGCGCGCGGCATGGGGAAACCTGCTGCGTCGACTCCATTTCTATGTCGGGCTGTTTGTTGGCCCGTTTATCTTCTTCGCCGCGCTGACCGGTACGCTGTATGTGGCGACACCGCAGCTGGAAAACGCGCTCTACCGGCACGCGTTGCACACGGATTCAATGGGAGAGGCACGGCCTCTGGCCGAGCAGATTGCCGTGGCGGAAAACGCCGTGGGTTCAGATCTGCGCCTGCATGCCGTTCGTCCGGGGCTGGTTGACGGTGATACTACCCGCGTGATGTTCGCTGACCCTGCGCTTGGCCCGTCGGAGAACCGCGCTATCTTTGTGGATCCCGTGAGCCTTGAGGTGCGGGGCGATATGACGGTGTACGGCACGAGTGGCATTCTACCGTTGCGCCAGACCATCGATTATCTGCACACCTCGTTGATGCTTGGCGATGTCGGGCGTCTCTATAGCGAGCTGGCCGCCTCCTGGATGTGGGTTGCCGCGCTGGGTGGAATCGCCCTGTGGTTTTACACCCGACCAAAACGTCGGATGAACAACCGTTTCCAGAACCGCCGTCGTGTGCATGTGGCACTGGGCTGGGTGTTGCTGGGGGGAATGTTATTGTTCTCAGCGACAGGCCTGACGTGGTCTCAGTGGGCGGGCGGTAACGTGGATACACTGCGTGCCCGGATGAACTGGCTTACGCCGCAGGTCAATACTACGCTCTCCGGTATGCCTGCCATCATGGACGAGCACGCTGAGCACCGGGGGCATCATAGCGGGATGATGATGCCCGGGATGGTGATGGATCCGACGCTTTTTGATGACGTCCTGCATGCCGCCCGCACGGCGGGTATAGATGCCAGCAAGCTCGAAATCCGCCCGGCGAAAACGGCTGAACAGGCCTGGACCGTGACGGAAATCGATCGCAGCTGGCCGACTCAGGTCGACGCGGTGGCGGTCGATCCGCACGCCATGCACATTCTGGACAGAACCCGGTTTGAAGATTTCCCGTTAATGGCAAAACTGACCCGCTGGGGTGTGGATTTCCACATGGGGATCTTGTTTGGGCTGGCCAATCAGCTGTTGCTGATCGCGTTCGGTATTGCCCTGTGCGTGCTGATCGTCTGGGGATACCGGATGTGGTGGATGCGTCGTCCGGCGCAATCGGTCGGGAACCCGGTTCAGACGCTCTGTCAGAGCTGGCTGGCGCTATCGGGATGGGGAAGAGCCGTCACGGCGATGGTGAGTGTCCTGCTGGGGCTGGCGATGCCGGTGATGGGGGTGAGTCTGGCCCTGTTTGTGCTGGTCGACTGGCTGCGCTGGCGAGCGGCAACAGGCGTGTCGCTCGCAGAATCATCGGTTAAATAACCTTATGGCGTGCTGATAACCACCGCAACCCGGCGGTTTTCAGCGCGCCCTTTTGCAGTACTGTTGCTCGCAACAGGGTATTTTTTGCCTAACCCCTGCGTGGTGAGGTTGCTGCGCGGGATATTGGCTCCCTTCGCCCAGGCGTCGGCTACCGCATTTGCACGTTTCAATGACAGCGCTTCGTTGTAGCGCTCTTCGCCGTAGTTGTCCGTGTGACCGTCCATACGCGCGTGGTTCAGGCCGGTTGCCGCGAGGCGAGAGGCCATGGTCTTGATCTGCGTTTCACTTTCCGCACGTAGCCTGGCGTCATTTTTATCAAACAGGATGGTATCTGACAGGCCAAGAGACCAGTCGCCGTTCAGCTCGTTAAAACCGTAAGACTTCATCGCCGCAATCTGCTCAGGAGTGAACTTGCCTTGCGGCGGTGACTGGCAACCTGCCAGCACGACTGAGGCTAATAACAACGGCGCGAAGTATCGCTTTAACATATCGTTTCCCTTCTAATTTATCGTTTTTGTACGCTGGTTTTTAACCAGGTACATATTGCGGTCGGCTTTCTCCAGTAATGCTTCCACAGAACCATTTTCCCACGCCAGAGCAAAGCCAATACTGAGTGACATTGATGCTTTTTGCCCGTTATGCAATTCGAACGGGCGGATAAACTGCTGCGATAAGGCAGCACAAAGATGTTGAACCTCAGGCTCTGAATGGACGCCGTACAGCACCATGGCAAACTCGTCGCCGCCAAGGCGGTATGACTGATGGCGCTTATCACCGAACTCGACCATTCTTCTGGCGACTTCAATCAGCACACAGTCTCCTGCCGCGTGTCCCCAGGTGTCATTAATAAACTTAAAATTATCACCGTCGAGGAAGAGCAGGGCCGAGTTTGTTTTTGCTGCGGGGTCATTCATTAATGCCGCGATGCTGTTACGAAATGCCGCACGGTTGGCAAGACCTGTCAGCGGGTCGTGCATGGCGGTGCGTAATAGCTGGGCGTTTTTCGCCTGCAGTTTAAGCTGCCACTCCTCCATTTCATCCAGAAGGCTGTTGAAGTCCTCGCCAAACTGGTGAAATTCTTCAATGCGCCCGTCTTTCACCCGTCGGGAGAAGTTACGGTTAGTGCGTACGTCATGAACGACGTCAGTAATGTTTTGCAGCGCTGTAACCATGCCGTGATGCAAGGATTGCGTAATGGTCAGTGCGACCACCGTCGCAAACAGAATACAGCCGGTGAGAACGGCAAACGACATCCAGATGAAGTGGCTTATCAGGCTGTCACGCGCGGTAAGGCGTATTTCGCCAATCGTTGAGCCGTTATGGAATACGGGCTGGGAAATCGGCTCGGGGAAAAGCCAGCGGCTGACCAGTGCGCCCAGAGTGTCGTTGTTATCCGCCGGGTTCCACGACCAGTACGCAAAGCGTTTTTTGTGCACGTTGAGGACTTCAGCCACGGCAAACTGGCCCTGTTTGCCAAGGGCGGCAAGCGTTTCATTGGCTGCCACTGAATCGTTGAACACCAGGGAGGCTTCAAGGCTGTGGCTCATGGTGGCGCCGGTTAATTCGAGATTCTTTTGTGCGTATTGCTTTAATGTCACGACGGAGGCAAAACAGAGGAGCAGCCATATTAATGTCATCGTGATGATGACGCTTATCATGCTGATTCGTCTGAGTGTTCTTTTAAACGTCGGACGTGGCGCTGAAGTGAAATCTTTATCCATGCTGCTTATTCCGTGCGAGCATTAATACATCCGGATTGACTCTCACGCCACTGCGAGTCAGCGCATCCAGATTGACGGAAAACCGGACATGGTTGCGATCAATTATCAGGCAAAAGGCGCTGCCAATAATACATTCCGGATTTTGCTCTGAGATTAATAGCAATGCTCTGCCCTGATACTGACTTATTAATTCACGTTGTTTTACGGGGGATTCCGCCCCGAAATAAATAGCATCACACGTCGCGGACAGGGCTTCCTGATCGTTACGCACAATAACGGGGGTATAAGGTAATTCGCTTTGCCCGTCCTTGCTGGTGAGTGCATGCGTGTAGTGAGAAGAAGCATAAACACAGAGTTTTGGCTGGCCGGAAAGTGACGGCCATCGGGTGTAGCTCACAATACCTGAAACGATCGAACGTACCGATTTATCGGTTTCGGTGAACGTGCCTGCCGCCGCTGCGCCCACCATAAGGAACAGCATTAGCACCAGAGTGAGTCGGAAAAAAGAGATCAAGGATAAATTTCTCACCAGAATCCGCCACTTCGCTCCGGAAATAGATGTCCTTAAGAGTTGTGGGCAGAATACCATTGTTTACCAAAGCCGTCATTATGTCAGAATTTTCCCTGCCTCGACCTAAGCTAAATCCTACACTTTGTTATATTCCGGTGAATAAAAAGAGGCTTAATTAAGTCTGCTGGAGCGCATGCTTTCATCCATGCCTTTTTGCCATGACTCGTGCAGTTTTGCTGCATTTTCAGCAGTATCGCAGCTGGCAGGAAAAGATTTGCCCGCTAATCCCCAGGCGTGGAGAAAACCTTCTTCACACACTTTCTTCTGTCCGTCTGCATATCCCCGGAGATATTCACTACGATCAACTTGTGGATCATTAAAATTATCGGCCAGCGTCTGGTTATCTTTAACCGGCAGACCATTCATGGCGTCTTCTTTACCTGCATCAAACCAGCTGGGGCTGGTCCAGTCCGGGTGGAAGGTATAAGGATTGATTTGGCAACCCGATAAAATGAGCGACAACAGCACCAGAGCAATTGAACGCATAGCCATTCTCCTTTTTTCTTCAGCATAGCCTGGTAACGGAAATTAGGGGTGTAATTTAAAATTTACGGATCTGGCGGCTGATTTTTGCAATAAATTGGCATTCGTAAAGAAAAGTGTACGTATTTTGGATTGAAATCTTTACTTGTTATGGTATCGTTGTTTCACCTCTTCGAGGAAAACAACTATCGCAAACGAGCTTTACAGGATCGCAATCATGCAAAAAGACGCGCTGAACAACGTACACATCACTGACGAACAGATTTTGATTACTCCGGATCAACTGAAAGCGGAATTCCCGCTGAGCGTCGCGCAGGAGGCTCAAATTGAGCACTCGCGTCAGACCATTTCAGACATTATCGCTGGCCGCGATCCGCGCCTGCTGGTGGTATGTGGTCCTTGTTCTATTCACGATCCTGAAACCGCCATTGAGTACGCTCGTCGATTTAAAACATTAGCGGAGGAGGTCAGCGATAGCCTCTATCTGGTAATGCGCGTCTATTTTGAGAAGCCACGTACCACCGTTGGCTGGAAAGGGTTGATTAACGATCCGCACATGGATGGCTCGTTTGATGTGGAAGCAGGGCTGAAAATTGCGCGTCGCCTGCTGGTGGAGCTGGTCAGCATGGGGCTGCCGCTGGCCACTGAAGCGCTGGATCCGAACAGCCCGCAGTACCTGGGCGACCTGTTTAGCTGGTCTGCCATTGGGGCACGCACCACAGAATCACAAACCCACCGCGAGATGGCGTCTGGTCTGTCGATGCCGGTTGGTTTTAAAAACGGTACTGATGGCAGCCTGGCCACCGCGATTAACGCCATGCGTGCCGCTGCAATGCCACACCGTTTTGTCGGCATTAACCAGGCGGGGCAGGTTTGCCTCCTGCAAACGCAGGGTAACCCGGATGGTCACGTGATCCTGCGCGGTGGCAAAGCACCGAACTACAGCCCGGCAGATGTGGCACAGTGTGAAAAAGAGATGGAGCAGGCGGGACTGCGCCCGGCACTGATGGTAGATTGCAGTCATGGTAATTCGAATAAAGATTACCGTCGTCAGCCTGCGGTTGCGGAATCTGTGGTGGCACAGATAAAAGACGGCAACCGTTCTATTATCGGTCTGATGATTGAGAGCAATATTCATGAAGGCAATCAGTCATCTGAACAACCGCGCAGCGCAATGAAGCACGGCGTATCCGTCACGGATGCCTGCATCAGCTGGGAAACCACCGACGCGCTGCTGCGTGAGATCCATAAAGATGTAAGCGGCCAGCTGGCGACGCGTCTGGCTTAAGAGGGTAGTTATGGTTGCTGAATTGACCGCGTTACGCGATCAAATTGATGAAGTGGATAAGGCGTTGCTGGACCTGCTGGCGCGCCGTATGGCTCTGGTTGCCGAAGTGGGTGAGGTAAAAAGCAAATACGGCCTGCCGATTTACGTCCCGGAGCGTGAGGCATCCATGCTGGCCTCGCGGCGCAAAGAGGCCCTGGCGCTGGGCGTCTCGCCGGATCTGATTGAAGATGTCTTGCGTCGCGTAATGCGGGAATCTTATTCCAGCGAAAACGATAAGGGCTTCAAAACCCTCTGTCCGTCCCTGCGCCCGGTGGTTATTGTGGGTGGTGCGGGCCAGATGGGGCGTCTGTTTGAAAAAATGCTGACGCTTTCTGGTTATCAGGTTCGCATTCTGGAAAAAGAGGACTGGGAACACGCGCCAGCGCTGATGGCCGATGCGGGGATGGTTATCGTCAGCGTGCCTATCCACGTGACGGAGCAGATCATCGGCAAGCTTCCACCGTTGCCGAAAGATTGCATCCTGGTTGACCTTGCATCGGTCAAAAATGGCCCCCTGCAGGCGATGCTGGCGGCGCATACTGGCCCGGTGCTTGGCCTGCACCCGATGTTTGGTCCGGACAGTGGCAGCCTGGCGAAGCAGGTTGTGGTGTACTGCGATGGTCGTCAGCCGGAGGCCTATCAGTGGTTCCTGGAACAGATTCAGGTATGGGGGGCCAGGTTGCACCGGATCAGCGCGGTAGAGCACGATCAGAACATGGCGTTCATTCAGGCGCTGCGCCACTTTGCGACCTTTGCCTACGGTTTGCATCTGGCGGAAGAGAATGTGCAGCTTGAACAGCTGCTGGCGCTCTCTTCGCCGATCTATCGCCTGGAGCTGGCGATGGTCGGGCGTTTGTTCGCTCAGGATCCACAGCTTTACGCCGACATTATTATGTCCTCTGAGAACAACCTGGCGCTTATCAAACGTTATTATCAGCGGTTTGGTGAAGCGATCACCTTGCTGGAGCATGGCGATAAGCAGGCGTTTATCGACAGCTTCCGTAAAGTCGAGCACTGGTTTGGCGATTATGCGCAACGTTTTCAGAGTGAGAGCCGCACGCTTTTGCGTCAGGCAAATGACAGTCGCCAGTAATGCGATGATGTATATACTAAAAGCCAGCAATGCTGGCTTTTTTCACTTTGGGGAACTGTTATGGCCGAACCGCAGCCGCTGTTGAATTACACCGGGCATCTGCCCGAATGTCCGACATGGAGTGCCGAAGAGCATGCGCTCTACTGGGCAGATATTCTGGAGGGGGAGATCCACCGTTATCATCTGCCTACCGCGGAACACACGGTACTCTCTTTCCATGAAGAAGTAGGCTGTTTCGCTCTGCGTGAGCGTGGCGGCTTTATCGTCGCGATGCGCAATGGCATCTGGCTTGCTGACAAGCACGGCCTGCTTCAGCGCAAGGTGTGTGATAACCCCTCTAACCCGCAACTGGCGCGTTTTAATGATGGCGGTACCGATCATCATGGACGGTTCTATGCGGGAACCTTCTGGGGGCCGGGGGATTACAACGGCGCCATGCTGATGCGTATCGATAATGACCTGACGCCGAAAGTGATCCAGTGTGATATTCACGGGCACAACGGTCTGGCATTCAGCCCGGACAAACAGTGGATGTTCACCTCTGACACGCCAAATGGCGTTATCTACCGCACGCCGCTTGATGAGCAAGGTGAGCCGGGGAAACGCGAGATATTCCGCCGCTTTAAAGAGGGGGAGGGCATACCCGACGGTGCTGCGATGGATGAAGAAGGCTGCTACTGGAGCGCAATGTTTGATGGCTGGCGTATCGCGCGCTTTTCACCGCAGGGGGAACAACTGGAAGAGCATCGCATGCCGGTTCGTTGTCCGACGATGGTCTGCTTTGGCGGCGAGGATATGAAAACCCTGTTTATCACGACCACGCGGGAAAATATGGATGCGGATGAAGTGGCACAGTATCCGCTCTCCGGCGCCATCTTCACCCTGCCCGTCAGCGTGGCAGGGATGAAGAAAAGCCGCTTTATCGAACGTTAAGCCGGGTCAACCGGCACGACGTTTTCGCTCGGATAGCAGCCCAGCACTTTCATTGAGCGGGTGATTTCTCCCAGTTCACGCAGGGCTTTCTGCATGGATGCAGATTCCAGGTTGGCCTGGATATCCAGATAAAACATCTCTTCCCACGGATTACCATGAATCGGGCGCGATTCCAGCTTCGTCATGATCAGGTTGTGGTTACGCAGTACCAGCAGGGCCTCAACCAGCGCACCCGCCTGCTGCCCGGTCGCCATCAGCAGCGTCGTTTTAGCCGGAACCTGCTCAGAGACATTGATGGCTTTACGGGCCAGTACCACGAAGCGGGTGATATTTTGCGTCTGGTTCGCCAGGTTGCGTTCCAGTACCTGCAGGCCATACAGCGCTCCGCCCGCCTCGCTGCCAAGCGCGGCCACCGCCGGGGAATTGGCCTGCATCACTTTTTCCATCGCCGCAGAAGTGCTTTCGGTGTACTCAATTTTCCAGTTCGGATAACGGTTGAGGAATTGACTGCACTGCTGGAACGGTTGTGGGTGACTGTACACCGTCTCGATTTGGCTCAGGTCGGTTGAGCCAGAGACCAGTATGCAGTGATCGATAGGGATGGTCATCTCGCCAACCAGCGACAGCGTAGTGTGCTGCAGAAGATCGTACACGTCGTTAATGGCACCAGAGCTGGTGTTTTCAATCGGTACGACGGCGTAATCCGCCTGTCCGGTTTCGACCTGATTGAAAATATCAGCAAATTTTGCGCAGCCGCTTTCAATAAACTCTTCGAAATGACGCGCTGCGTACTGGCGCGCGGCAAGGTGAGAGTAAGAGCCTTTAGGGCCGAGGAAGGCGACACGTGCAGAGTGCGGGTTCGTTTTATTCAGATGCTGCTGGAGTAGCGCTTGCTGGGTCAGAACGGAGTCTTCGATGATGAGCTGGAACAAACGGGTGATGTAATGGGCGTCGAGGTGGTGCGCTTTACCAAGCTGAATCAGGCGTTCCAGCAGGTCGCGTTCACGGTCGATATCACGCACCGGCCGATGGGAGTCCAGCTTGGCTTTTCCCACTTCGATGGCGAGTGTGCGACGTTCTGCCAGCAGGGCCAGTAATTTTTCGTCCAGTGCGCTGATTTTCACTCGCAGGTCCAGTAACGGGTTTTCCGGTGTCATAGTGTTGCCTGTCTCGTTTATCGTTATTAATAAAAAAGGCCTCCCGGTGTGGGAGGCCTTGTTGTTCGTCTTCGCATTCTTTATCACACGACGAAACGCCTCCCAATCAGGGGAAGGTAAAAAAGAATGCGAAGAAAAACGGTGTGTGTTTCATGAAATCATCCTGTCGTTGATACCGTTAAAGTACCCGTACTGTTTTCACGCTGTCAATAAAAAACGCGCCCGAAGGCGCGTTGGCGGTAAACTCAATTTAAAGGATTACTCTTCTTCAACTTCTTCCGCGAAGCTGGCGTCTTTCACCGACGTTGCGGCGCGACGGGCTTCACCTTTGTGTTGCACTTTATTGAGCTGCCGTTCCAGCTTGTTGATCAAATCGTTAATAGCGGTGTACATATCCTCGTGTTTTGCGCTGGCGACCAGATGGCCGTTTGGAGTATTGATAGTTGCGTCAGCGATGAAACCTTGCGGCTCCTTGGACAGGATGATATGTGGGTTAATCAAATGTGTTTGCCATTTATCCAGTTTGGCGAGACGGTCTGCGACGTGTTGGCGGATTGCCGGAGTAATTTCCATTTGTTTACTGGTAATGTTCATTGTCATAAATTTTACCTCTTGTCTTTCCGTCTTGGTGATTCCAGCATACCTGTCCTAATGTCAAAATGTGTGATTTAGATCACGTTATTTTGTCGGTTTTTGTCAGGGAATGTTTTTTGTGAGGCAGGGCAGGAAGAGGTGATATTTACCTTGTAGAAGGCCCGATTTGCGGTCATAGTTGATAGGATGTGTTGAGGCTAAACCGCTTCAGCTGATCTCTGAACGCATAAAAAAACGGCAGCCTTCGGGCTGCCGTTTCGCATTGAGGCAATATCAGGTGTTGCTGCTGTTCGCGGCGATGATTTTCGCCACTTTGTCAGCCTGTGCGGTCATCTGCATTTGACGGTAAGCATTTTCCATCAGCTTCAGGCCATCACGCGTTGCCTGTGTATCCGGGTAATCACGCAGCATACCTTCTACACGATTAACCACGGCAACCCATGCGCCACGGCGGGTATAGTATTCCGCAACGGAGTATTCGTATTTCGCCAGACGATCTTTCAGGAACACCAGACGTTTGGTCGCGTCAGTGACGTACTGGCTGTTCGGGTAGCCGCGCACCAGTTTGGAGAAGTCGTTGAAAGCATCACGCGCATGCTGCGGGTCACGGTCAGAGCGATCCACACCGAAGAAACCTTGCAGGGCACTGTCGTCCAGCGCCATGTTGGTAAGACCGCGCATGTACATGACGTAATCGATGTTAGGATGAGTCGGGTTCAGACGCATGAAACGATCGATGGTTGCCTGAGCCAGCGGCAGATCGGCATTTTTATAGTAGGCATAGATGAGATCTAACTGTACCTGCTGCGAATACGGACCAAATGGATAGCGATTATCCAACGCTTCCAGTTGCGTTATCGCCTGTTTCCAGTTACCGTCCTGCAACTTTTGTTGTGCAGTCGCATAGATTTCATTCGGCGGATTGTCAGGGACCTGTTCATTTGAACCGGAGCAGCCCACCAAAGCCAGGCTCAACGTGGCCGCTGCCACCAGATATTTCATGCGCGTCATGACGTTTTGACTTTCCTCAAATGTTTGTCCGGGAGAAACTCTGTTCCTGCTCCCGATTAAGACCAGCTACAATAGCACACTATATTAAACGGCAAAGCCGTAAAACCCAACGTTAAACGAAGAAGCAGTTTATGGCACAACGAGTAGAACTCACCGCAACAGTCTCCGAAAATCAGCTCGGTCAACGCTTAGATCAGGCTTTGGCCGAATTGTTCCCTGATTATTCGCGTTCACGCATAAAAGAATGGATCCTTGACCAGCGCGTGCTGGTAAACGGCAAGATCTGGGACAAACCAAAAGAGAAAGTGTTAGGTGGGGAAGCTGTCGCCATCAATGCTGAAATCGAAGAGGATATCCGCTTCGAGCCGCAGGATATCCCGCTGAACATCGTCTATGAAGATGATGACATCCTGGTGATCAACAAGCCACGTGATCTGGTTGTTCATCCGGGCGCGGGGAACCCTGATGGCACAGTGCTTAACGCACTTCTCCATTATTACCCGCCTATCGTGGATGTTCCGCGCGCCGGCATCGTTCACCGTCTGGATAAAGACACCACGGGTCTGATGGTGGTGGCAAAGACCGTTCCAGCTCAGACACGTCTGGTGGAATCTCTGCAGCTGCGTGAAATCACCCGTGAATATGAAGCGGTGGCCATTGGTCATATGACCGCTGGCGGCACGGTGGAAGAACCTATCAGCCGTCACCCAACCAAACGTACCCATATGTCGGTGCATCCGATGGGTAAGCCTGCGGTGACGCACTACCGCATTATGGAACACTTCCGCATTCATACGCGTCTGCGTCTGCGTCTGGAAACCGGTCGTACTCACCAGATCCGTGTTCATATGGCGCACATTACCCATCCGCTGGTGGGCGATCAGGTCTACGGTGGTCGTCCGCGTCCGCCAAAAGGCGCATCGGATGAGTTTATTAGCGTACTGCGTAAGTTTGATCGCCAGGCGCTGCACGCAACGATGCTGCGTCTTTACCATCCTATCACCGGTATTCAGATGGAATGGCACGCGCCGATCCCACAGGATATGGTCGACCTTATTGACGCCATGCGTGTTGATTTTGAAGAACATAAAGATCAAGTGGACTGGTTATGACCAAACTGATTGTCCCGGAGTGGCCACTGCCTGAGGGCGTGGCTGCCTGCAGTTCAACCCGTATCGGCGGTGTGAGCCAGGGCGCGTGGGAATCTTTGAATCTCGGCGCACACTGTGGTGACAACCTGGAGCACGTTGAAGAAAACCGCAAACGCCTCTTTGCTGCCGGGAATTTACCGTCGAAACCGGTCTGGCTGGAACAGGTTCACGGTAAAACGGTATTGCCGTTAACGGGCGAACCCTATGCGTCTAAACGGGCCGATGCGTCTTACAGTGATACCCCGGGAACGGTATGTGCGGTAATGACTGCCGATTGCCTGCCGGTTCTGTTCTGTAACCGTGCCGGTACCGAGGTGGCAGCAGCGCATGCGGGCTGGCGTGGTCTGTGTGAAGGTGTGCTCGAAGAGACCGTCGCCTGCTTTAAAGATGACCCTGCGAATATCATGGCCTGGCTCGGCCCGGCCATTGGTCCTCATGCGTTTGAAGTGGGGCCCGAGGTCCGCGAAGCCTTTATGGAGAAAGATCTGCAGGCCGCGGATGCTTTCCTTCCTGCCGGGGAAAAATATTTGGCCGATATTTACCTGTTGGCCCGCCAGCGCCTGAATAATGTCGGCGTGACGCAGATCTTCGGCGGCGATCGCTGTACCTTCACCGAAAAGGGTGATTTTTTCTCTTATCGCCGCGACAAGACGACAGGTCGTATGGCAAGTTTTATTTGGCTGATATAACCTAAAGAATCAAGACGATCCGGAACGTGCCGTTTTCTTTTCACATAATTCAGGTCATTAACCTTGAATAATTGAGGGATGACCTCATTTAATCTCCAGTAGCAAATTTGACCTGTTATGGGAGGAGTTATGCGTCTGGATCGTCTTACTAATAAATTCCAGCTTGCTCTCGCCGATGCCCAGTCCCTTGCACTGGGGCACGACAACCAATTCATCGAACCTCTTCATTTAATGAGCGCCTTGTTGAATCAGGAAGGGGGATCGGTACGTCCGTTATTAACGTCTGCCGGCATTAATGCTGGCCAGTTACGCACCGCCATCGATCAGGCCCTGAGCCGTTTACCTCAGGTAGAAGGTACCGGTGGCGACGTTCAGCCGTCTCAGGATCTGGTGCGTGTGCTGAATCTTTGCGACAAGCTGGCGCAAAAACGTGGGGACAACTTTATTTCGTCAGAACTTTTCGTTCTGGCGGCGCTTGAATCACGCGGTACCTTGACCGACCTGCTGAAATCTGCCGGCGCAACCACCGCCAATGTGACTCAGGCGATTGAGAAAATGCGCGGAGGTGAAAGCGTGAACGATCAGGGAGCCGAAGACCAACGTCAGGCTTTGAAAAAATTTACGGTCGACCTGACCGAGCGTGCCGAGCAGGGCAAGCTTGACCCGGTGATCGGCCGTGATGAAGAGATTCGCCGTACTATCCAGGTACTGCAGCGTCGTACCAAAAACAACCCGGTGCTGATTGGTGAGCCGGGGGTCGGTAAAACCGCCATCGTCGAAGGTCTGGCGCAGCGCATTGTGAACGGTGAAGTGCCGGAAGGGCTGAAAGGTCGTCGTGTACTGGCGCTCGACATGGGGGCGCTGGTGGCCGGGGCGAAATACCGCGGTGAGTTCGAAGAGCGTCTGAAAGGCGTGCTTAACGACCTGGCGAAACAGGAAGGCAACGTCATTCTGTTTATTGACGAACTGCACACCATGGTCGGCGCAGGTAAAGCAGACGGCGCGATGGATGCCGGTAATATGCTAAAACCAGCCCTGGCACGTGGGGAACTTCACTGCGTAGGGGCTACCACGCTGGATGAGTACCGTCAGTACATCGAAAAAGATGCTGCGCTGGAACGTCGTTTCCAGAAAGTGTTTGTTGCTGAGCCTAGCGTTGAAGATACCATCGCGATTTTGCGTGGGCTGAAAGAACGTTATGAACTGCATCACCATGTGCAGATTACTGACCCGGCGATTGTTGCAGCGGCCACGCTTTCGCATCGTTATATCGCTGACCGTCAGTTGCCCGATAAAGCAATCGACCTTATTGATGAAGCGGCCTCGAGCATTCGTATGCAGATTGACTCGAAACCGGAAGAGCTGGACAGGCTTGACCGTCGCATCATCCAGCTCAAACTGGAACAGCAGGCACTGAAGAAAGAGTCTGATGAAGCCAGTAAGAAACGGCTGGATATGCTCAACGAAGAACTGGACGATAAAGAGCGTCAGTACTCTGAGCTGGAAGAAGAGTGGAAAGCGGAGAAAGCTTCACTCTCGGGTACTCAGACAATTAAAGCTGAACTGGAACAGGCGAAAATTGCCATTGAGCAAGCGCGTCGTGTGGGTGACCTGGCGCGAATGTCTGAACTGCAGTACGGCAAAATTCCTGAGCTTGAAAAACAGCTTGAGATCGCCACGCAGTCGGAAGGCAAAACGATGCGTCTGTTACGAAACAAAGTAACGGATGAGGAGATCGCTGAAGTGCTGGCTCGCTGGACCGGTATTCCGGTTGCGCGCATGATGGAAAGCGAACGCGACAAACTGCTGCGCATGGAGCAGGATCTGCATCAGCGCGTGATTGGTCAGAACGAGGCGGTTGAAGCGGTCTCTAATGCCATTCGCCGTAGCCGTGCAGGGTTGTCTGACCCTAATCGTCCGATCGGTTCGTTCCTGTTCCTGGGGCCTACGGGTGTCGGTAAAACCGAACTGTGTAAGGCACTGGCTAACTTCATGTTTGACAGCGATGACGCGATGGTCCGTATCGATATGTCCGAGTTTATGGAGAAACACTCCGTTTCGCGACTGGTCGGTGCGCCTCCAGGATATGTGGGTTATGAAGAAGGTGGCTACCTGACAGAAGCGGTGCGCCGTCGTCCTTATTCCGTCATCCTGCTGGATGAAGTGGAAAAAGCGCATCCGGATGTGTTCAACATTCTGCTGCAGGTTCTTGACGATGGACGGCTGACCGACGGACAGGGGAGAACGGTCGACTTCCGTAACACGGTAGTGATCATGACCTCGAACCTGGGTTCCGATTTGATTCAGGAACGTTTCGGTGAACTGGACTACGGCCATATGAAGGATCTGGTGATGGGCGTGGTAAGCCATAGCTTCCGTCCAGAGTTCATTAACCGTATTGATGAAGTGGTAGTGTTCCATCCTTTGGGTGAGAAACATATTGCGTCGATTGCGCAGATTCAGCTGCAGCGTCTGTATAAACGTCTGGAAGAGCGTGGATATGAAATTCACATCTCCGATGATGCGCTGAAGCTCTTGAGCGCAAATGGGTACGATCCGGTTTATGGGGCGCGTCCGCTGAAACGCGCAATCCAGCAACAGATCGAAAACCCACTGGCGCAGCAGATACTCTCCGGGGAGCTGATTCCGGGCAAAGTTATCCGTCTGGAAGCCAACGACGACAAAATTGTGGCAGTGCAGTAAGTCACAAAACGCAAAAACGGGCCGCTTGCGGCTCGTTTTTGTTTAAAAACCAGGCCAGAATTGAGGTCTGGGATGCAAATTGCCTGGAAAGTGAGCAGTCAGTAAATAATTTTCACTTTATCCTTGCAGCTTCAGAATTACCCCCTATAATGCGCCTCCACTGACACGGAACAACGGCACACACGCCGCCGGGTCAGCAGAGATAAGCGAAAATAAATG
>NZ_JBFUPR010000006.1:0-209743 GCF_041360735.1 Enterobacter sp. RCC_40 | reverse complement strand
GCACCGGTGATCATGTTTTTAACATAGTCGGCGTGGCCTGGGCAGTCTACGTGTGCGTAGTGGCGAGTCGGGGTGTCATATTCAACGTGAGAAGTGTTGATGGTGATACCACGCGCTTTTTCTTCTGGTGCGTTATCGATCTGGTCGAATGCACGAGCAGCACCGCCGTAGGTTTTAGCCAGTACGGTAGTGATTGCAGCGGTCAGGGTAGTTTTACCATGGTCAACGTGGCCGATAGTACCAACGTTGACGTGCGGTTTTGTACGTTCAAATTTTTCTTTAGACACGGCTATATTCCTTACTATAGTGCTCTCCCCTTCGGAGAGAGCACGGGACTTAGGTTTTAATCCTGTGGATTACTTACCACGGGCTTCGATAACGGCCTGAGCAACGTTGTTAGGCGCATCATCATACTTCAGGAATTCCATGGTGTATGATGCACGACCTTTGGTCAGAGAACGCAGCTGAGTTGCATATCCGAACATTTCAGACAGCGGAACTTCAGCATGGATCTTAACGCCAGTTACTTCGGATTCCTGACCGCGCAGCATACCGCGACGACGGCTCAAGTCACCGATAACGTCACCGGTGTTCTCTTCAGGAGTCTCTACTTCAACCTTCATGATTGGCTCAAGCAGAACTGGTTTTGCTTTCTTAAAGCCTTCTTTAAAGGCAATAGACGCAGCCAGTTTAAACGCCAGTTCAGAGGAGTCAACGTCGTGGTAAGAACCGAAGTGCAGACGGACACCCATGTCAACAACCGGATAGCCAGCCAGAGGGCCCGCTTTCAGCTGTTCCTGGATACCTTTATCAACGGCTGGGATGTATTCGCCAGGAATTACACCACCTTTGATGTCGTTGATGAACTCGTAACCTTTAGGGTTAGAGCCCGGCTCCAGTGGGTACATGTCGATCACAACGTGACCGTACTGACCGCGACCACCAGACTGCTTAGCGTGTTTACCTTCAACATCGGTAACTTTCGCACGAATCGCTTCGCGGTAAGCAACCTGAGGTTTACCCACGTTCGCTTCAACGTTGAATTCACGCTTCATACGGTCAACGATGATGTCCAGGTGCAGTTCACCCATACCAGCGATGATGGTCTGGTTAGATTCTTCATCAGTCCATACGCGGAATGATGGGTCTTCTTTCGCCAGACGGCCCAGAGCCAGACCCATTTTTTCCTGGTCAGCTTTGGTTTTTGGTTCAACCGCGATGGAGATTACCGGCTCAGGGAATTCCATACGCTCCAGAATGATCGGGTGATCCGGGTCACACAGGGTGTCACCAGTAGTCACGTCTTTCAGACCGATTGCTGCAGCGATGTCGCCCGCACGAACTTCTTTGATCTCTTCACGTTTGTTAGCGTGCATCTGTACGATACGGCCAAAACGTTCACGCGCCGTTTTCACGGAGTTCAGGATGGTGTCACCGGAGTTAACCACACCAGAGTAAACGCGGAAGAAGGTCAGGTTACCCACGAATGGGTCGGTAGCAATTTTGAACGCCAGTGCAGAGAACGGCTCTTCGTCGCTTGCGTGACGTTCAGCCGGAGTATCTTTACCGTCGTCCAGGATGCCGTTGATCGCAGGAACGTCAACCGGGGATGGCAGGTAATCAATTACCGCATCCAGCATCGCCTGAACACCTTTGTTCTTGAATGCAGAACCACAGGTTACCAGGATGATTTCGTTGTTCAGAACACGCTGACGCAGAGCTTTTTTGATCTCTTCTTCAGTCAGTTCTTCACCACCCAGGTATTTCTCCATCAGCTCTTCAGAAGCTTCAGCAGCGGATTCGATCAGGTTCTGGTGCCATTCGTCAGCCAGGTCCTGCATCTCAGCTGGGATATCTTCGTATTCGAAGGTAACGCCCTGGTCTGCATCGTTCCAGTTGATGGCTTTCATTTTCACCAGGTCGATAACGCCGGTGAAGCCTTCTTCAGCACCAATTGCCAGCTGCAGCGGAACAGGGTTCGCGCCCAGACGGGATTTGATCTGACCAACAACTTTCAGGAAGTTAGCACCCATACGGTCCATTTTGTTAACGAACGCGATGCGTGGAACTTTATATTTGTTCGCCTGACGCCATACGGTCTCAGACTGTGGCTGAACACCACCAACTGCGCAATAAACCATTACCGCGCCGTCAAGAACACGCATGGAACGTTCTACTTCGATGGTGAAGTCAACGTGCCCTGGGGTGTCGATGATGTTAACGCGATGCGGTTCGTACTGCTTAGCCATACCTGACCAGAATGCAGTAGTCGCTGCGGAGGTGATAGTAATACCACGCTCCTGCTCCTGTTCCATCCAGTCCATGGTGGCTGCGCCGTCATGAACTTCACCGATTTTATGGTTTACACCGGTGTAGAACAGAATACGTTCGGTAGTAGTGGTCTTACCGGCGTCGATGTGCGCACTGATACCAATGTTACGGTAACGTGCGATGGGTGTTGTACGAGCCATTTGATTCCTCGTTTGTTTCTTTAGGCGTTCAGTTAAGTAACCCAGGACGGGCAGCTTCGCTGAAGCGCCCGCCTGGTGACTAATACTCCGAAGGGATTACCAACGGTAGTGTGCGAACGCCTTGTTGGCTTCTGCCATACGGTGAACGTCTTCACGTTTCTTAACTGCAGTACCTTTGTTTTCTGCAGCATCAGAAAGTTCGTTCGCCAGACGCAGAGCCATGGATTTATCACCGCGTTTACGAGCAGCTTCAACGATCCAACGCATTGCCAGAGCATTACGACGAACCGGACGAACTTCAACTGGAACCTGATAAGTAGAACCACCAACGCGGCGAGACTTAACTTCTACAGTCGGGCGCACGTTGTCGAGAGCGACTTCGAAAGCTTCCAGTTCATTTTTACCAGAGCGCTGAGCCAGGGTCTCCAGCGCGCTGTATACGATTGCTTCTGCAGTAGATTTTTTACCATCTACCATCAGGATATTTACAAATTTTGCCAGCAGTTCTGATCCGAATTTCGGATCTGGAAGAATTTTACGCTGACCAATGACGCGACGACGTGGCATGGGAATACTCCGTTGTTAATTCAGGATTGTCCAAAACTCTACGAGTTTAGTTTGACATTAAGATAAATCAGTTTGGCCTTACTTAACGGAGAACCATTAAGCCTTAGGACGCTTCACGCCGTACTTGGAGCGAGCCTGCTTACGGTCTTTAACACCTGAGCAGTCCAGCGCACCACGAACGGTGTGGTAACGAACACCCGGAAGGTCTTTAACACGACCGCCACGGATCAGGATCACGGAGTGCTCCTGCAGGTTGTGACCTTCACCACCGATGTAGGAAGTCACTTCGAAACCGTTAGTCAAACGCACACGGCATACTTTACGCAGTGCGGAGTTTGGTTTTTTAGGAGTGGTGGTATATACACGAGTACATACGCCACGTTTCTGCGGGCAGGCTTCCAGTGCAGGCACGTTGCTTTTTGCAACTTTGCGCGCACGTGGTTTGCGTACCAGCTGGTTAACTGTTGCCATTAAATAGCTCCTGGTTTTAGCTTTTGCTTCGTAAACACGTAATAAAACGACCTCATACAATATGAGGACGCGAAATTTTAGGGCTACGTCGAAAAGGTGTCAAGAAATATACAGCGATCTCGGATCACCAGTTCATTTGACTGGCGTGCGTCACAGTAAGATTGACGAAATCAGTATAGCCAACCACGTCAATTTTGGCTGAAATTTGACCAGAAAGACCTCGCGCCTCAAGATCGTCTTTCAGCGCAGAGACGGATATGGGGGCATTGCTGAGAATTTCAACGAAACGACTCCCTTCAAGCGCAGCCAGTACGCCATCCTGAATCAGCAGCAGGTCATCACCTTCGCGCAGCATACTCAGTAATGCGTCGATATCACAATGCCACGGTGAACGGCTCAGGGTATGGAGCATGTTAGCCTCAGAAATTCAGAACAGTGTCGTAATGGGAAAGTTGGTCGCGCAGCGCGTCGGCCGGGAGGAGTGTTACATCCAGCACGAAAGACGTCTTATCGCTCAGACCGCGCGCAGCAAGAGAATCAGCGCAGACAAAAAAGGTTTCAATGTCGTAAAGCGGCAGCACTTTAAAGGTCGCGATGTAATCCCGCGCCAGAATAGCCTGCGGCTGCTGGCCTGCCAGAAGCTGAAACACGCCATCCCCTAAAAAGAAGACACCGATGTCTTCGGTCAGTGCTGATGTTGCGAGCAACGCATCCAGCCCTTCTCTGCCGGACGCACTACCGTGCGGAGCAGATGAAAAAACAAACGCCACGCGTTTCATCAGAATTGCACCACTCTGTCGCAGGTTAACGCAGCCTGTGCCAGTGCGCCCAGACCGCTCAACGTAAACCCCGGCTGCAGGTTGGCCCCTGGCAAGCCAAGACGTTCAGCTTCGGTGGCATCGGTCACGCCGCGACGCAGGGCTGCCGCCACGCAGATATGCAGCGCAACCCCCCTTGTCTCGTTCAGCGTCTGCCAGGCGCGCACCAGATCAAATTCATCGCTGGCCGGTGAGGTAAACTGGTTGGCGTTATACACCCCTTCCCGATAAAAGAAGACGCTCACCAGCTCATGTCCGGCAGCCAGTAACGCATGCGCAAACTGCAGCGCGCTGCTGGCCTGCTGAGTACCATACGCCGGGCCTGTCACCATCAGCGAAAAACGCATTACTTGTCTTGCCCCTGGAAATCACCGCTTTTGAACTGGCGGATGTAGAGGTAGACCGTATGCTTGGAAATGTTCAGGCGATCGGCCACCTGGTTAATGGCGTCTTTGATGTCAAAAATCCCTTTCTCATAGAGATTCAGCACGATCTGACGATTCTTGGCGTTGTTCGATACGTTGCGATCGGCATTCACCTCTTCGATAGTGAACTCAAGCGTCTGCGTCACCAGATCTTCAACCGAGGAGGCAAAGTTAACTGAGGAGCCAACGTCCGGCGTTTCAGGCGGTATGAAAGTGCTCATGATTTGCGAGAACGGCACATCAAGGTTCATGTTGATGCACAACAGACCGATCACGCGATGCTCGCGATTACGAATCGCGATGGTTTCTGATTTCATCAGTACGCCGCTTTTGGCGCGGGTGAAATAACATTTGGAGACGCTGCTGTCCGCGCCGGTCATGTCATGCAGCATACGCAATGCAAGGTCGGTGATTGGCGAACCAATTTTACGGCCAGTATGCTCACCATTAGCAATGCGGATGGCGGAACACTTAAGATCTTGCAGGGAGTGCAATACGATTTCGCAGTGGGACCCAATGAGCATCGCTAACCCGTCCACTACCGCCTCGTAGGATTTCAGAATATCGAAGTCGGTCTGGTCGAAAGGACGTTGATCCAGTAAATCAAGTTCACTGGTTTCGTTGGTTAAAAGCGACCTGGACATGAAAAAAACACTCCTTTTCAGGAGCCTGTCGTTAGGTTTTCAGGGCAGGCTCATTATCTACACGGACAACTAAATTAATACAGCGTGCATAACGCTTTCCAGTGTTAATTATATCTGCCCCACAATAAAAAAAACCGCCGCCTTAAAGGCGGCGGTTTTCATTCCATTACTTCTTCGCGTCTGTCGCAGCTTTCTGTTCTGCCTGCGCTTCTGGTTTCGCATCAGCTTTCGGCGCTGGCTTGATATCCAGCAGCTCTACGTCAAAGACCAGGGTAGAGTTAGCAGGGATACCTGGAACGCCGGTTTTGCCATATGCCAGATCCGGTGGAATAACCAGTTTGATCTTGCCACCTTTCTTGATGTTTTTCAGACCTTCAGTCCAGCCTGGGATCACACCATCCAGACGGAAGGAGAGAGGCTCACCACGGGTGTAAGAGTTATCGAACTCTTTACCGTCGATCAGCGTACCTTTGTAGTTAACCACGACAGTATCGCTGTCTTTAGGCGCATCACCGGTACCTTCTTTCTCAACTTTGTACACCAGACCCGTAGAGGAGGTTTTCACGCCCTTCTCTTTAGCAAAGGTATCGCGGTAGGCTTTGCCTTTCGCTTCGTTGTCTTTTGCATCCGCTTCCATCTTAGTCTGAGCGGCACCTTTCACACGTGCTTCGAACGCCTGCAGAGTCTGTTCAATTTCCTGGTCAGACAGTTTGCTCTTATCTGCAAATGCGTCCTGAACGCCCGCGATCAGCTGAGCTTTGTCCAGTTTAATGCCCAGTTTCTCTTGTTCTTTCAGAGAGTTTTCCATGTAACGACCCAGAGATGCGCCAAGTGCGTAGGCGGATTTCTGGTCGTCATTTTTGAACGCCGCTTTGCTGTCTGCAGTTGCAGCAGGCTTCGCAGCAGTATCAGCAGCGAAGGACAGCGGCGCGTTCAGCGCAACAGCCATCGTCGTCGCCAGCAGCGTTACTTTAAACAGTGATTTCATCCATATCTCCAGGGCCTGGGGACTCTCACCCCAGCGTTAAACGTAAATGAGTTACGTACTATAAAACGTTGCGGAAGAAATCTACAGACAGACTCTCCCGATTCTCGCCACTTTTCAGACTATTTTTGTTTAAATAAGTTTCTTGCCAAGGGGATAGATACTGAACTTAAGGATAAACTCAGTTAAACTTCGCCGCCGCTGGCCGATTGTGGTTAATGAGATACAACGAGGTGAATGATGAAGGACACAATGTTAGAAGCGAGAATGGCTGAGCTGGAAAGCCGCCTGGCTTTTCAGGACATCACCATCGAAGAACTAAACCAGACAGTGACCGCACATGAACTGGAAATGGCGAAACTGCGGGATCTCATGCGCCTGCTGACGGACAAACTGAAGGCCACACAGCCGTCACATATTGCCTCTCAGTCAGAAGAGACGCCACCACCTCATTATTGAGGCGTAAAAAAAGCGGGATTATTATCCCGCTTTTTTATTTTCCGCATAACGGAATTAGTGGCAACCGCAGCCGCCGTTACCGCAACCACCTTTACCGTGGTCGTGACCATGGTCGTGATCGTGGCCGTGACCACCGCAGCAGCCGTCGTGGCCGTGATCGTGGTCATGGTCGTGACCGTGTGCACCGTGAACGTGGCCATGAGCCAGCTCTTCTTCGGTCGCTTCACGGATCGCAACAACTTCTACGTTGAATTTCAGGTTCTGGCCAGCCAGCATGTGGTTGCCGTCAACCACAACGTGGTCGTCTTCCACTTCAGTGATTTCAACAGGAACCGGACCCTGGTCAGTTTCAGCCAGGAAGCGCATGCCAACCTGCAGTTCGTCAACGCCCATGAACACGTCTTTAGGAACGCGCTGCACCAGGTTGTCGTCGTACTGACCGTAAGCGTCGTTCGCGCCAACAGCAACGTCGAATTTGTCGCCAACGTCGTGACCTTCCAGCGCGTTTTCCAGGCCGGAAATCAGGGAACCGTGACCATGCAGGTAGTCAAGCGGCGCACTCACCGGAGACTCATCAACCAACACACCGTCTTCTGTACGTACCTGATAGGCCAGGCTGACCACCAGGTCTTTTGCTACTTTCATGATATCTCCTGAGCAAGGGAAAATTGCTGGCGCAGATTGTAGCGGAAATCTGCACCCGTGTACCCTTTAGCTTAAAAAAACTCAGGGCATATCGCTAGTCCGGATGAAAAATCCCGATAACTTGCTCTTCTTTGCGAACATGATCGCGGGCTTCTTTATCCGCCTCGCGCATCTGATGACCGCACTTAACACACTCTACGACATCAATATTATTTTCCCGCCACATCGCCAGCGTATCTTGCGCCTGGCAGCTCGGGCATTTTGCGCCCGCAATAAAGCGTTTACGTACAGCCATCTTTCGTTACCCTTTATTCAAATTCATCCCAGCCATCGAGCTGGCGTCGTTCCTGTTGCATCTCTCGCTGGAAAATTTCTTCCAGCTCGCGACGCGCTTCCCGCACGCGGGAGATCTGCGCCGTATCAGAGTGTACCGGCATTAATTCGCGCAGCATTCGCATGTCCAGCCGGCGAAAATGCATCTGGGCCCGCTGAGCCTGATGAGGATGCATGCCCAGCGAAATCAGCGCTTTACGTCCCAACTCCAGCGCACTGGAAAATGTCTCACGGGAGAAGTGCTTCACACCTGCCTGCAGCAGTTCGTGCGCTTCAACACGTCCACGCGCACGCGCCAGAATATGCAGATGCGGGAAATGCTGCTGACACAGTTCCACCAGCTTCATCGTATCTTCCGGATCGTTGCAGGTAATCACGATGGATTCTGCCGCTTCTGCCCCCGCTGAACGCAACAGTTCGAGCTGGGTCGCGTCGCCGTAGTAAACCTTGTAGCCGTATTTACGCATCAGGTTCACCGCGCTGATATCGCGCTCCAGTACCGTAATGCGCATTTTGTTCGCCATCAGCAGACGTCCAATCACCTGCCCAAAGCGGCCAAAGCCCACCACAATCACCTGCGGCTTATCATCCTCCACCCACGGCATCTCATCTTCATCCTCTGTCGGATTTAAGCGTCGCGAGAGCAGCTTATCCACCAGCCTGATGAGCAGCGGGGTGGTCATCATCGACAGCGTGACCGTCACCAGCAACAGCGCCATCTGATCGTCTTTAAACAGCTTCTGGGAGGAGGCGGTGGAGAACAGCACGAACGCGAACTCTCCGCCCTGACTTAAGACGCTGGCAAACTGCATGCGCTCGGAACTGCGCAGCCCGTATATCCGTGCCATGACGTACAGCACCAGCGTTTTTACCGCCACCAGCACAACAACGCTCATCACCACCCACAGCAAATGGGTATAGAGCACGCCCAGGTTGAGCGCCATTCCCACCGAAATAAAGAACAACCCTAACAGCAGCCCTTTAAACGGATCGATAGCCGTTTCCAGTTCGTGACGATATTCGCTTTCAGCAAGGAGCACCCCGGCGATAAACGTACCGAGCGCCATCGACAGCCCCAGCGCGTCCATAAACAATGCCGAGCCCAGCACCAGCAGCAGCGTCGCGGCAGTAAACACCTCGCGCACGCCAGAGGCGGCAATAAAACGAAACACCGGCCGCAGCAGGAAACGTCCGCCAATCAGCATGCCGGCGAAGGCCAGCACCTTCATGGAGATTTTGACCCAGTCAAAATGATCGTCACCAGAGCCTGCCAGTAACGGCACCAGTGCCAGCGCCGGGATCACGGCCAGGTCCTGAAACAGCAGTACCGAAAAGCCCAGCTGTCCTGCCTCGTTGCGGTTCATCCCTTTGTCACGCATTAACTGCAGCGCCATCGCTGTCGACGACATCGCAAGACCTATTCCGCCGATCACCGCCGCCTGCCACGAGAAGTTGGTCAGCATTAACAGCCCGGCCAGAATTGCGGCACTGAACAAGACCTGCGCCGCCCCCACGCCAAATATCGATCGCCGGAGCTGCCACAGTTTTGACGGGTTCAGTTCGAGGCCAATGATGAACATCAGGAACACTACGCCCAGTTCAGAGAAGTGGAGAATTTCATCCACATCGCTGATGAATCCCAGCCCCCAGGGGCCAATGGCGATCCCGGCCAGCAGGTAGCCCAGCACCGCGCCAATGCCCAGCCGGGCGGCCAGCGGAACCGCCACCACTGCGGCAAATAAAAACAGCACGCCGGCCAGGAGTAAATTCGATCCTTCCATTAGCGACCTCCCGCCGATATCGGTGATGCCAGCCAATCGCCATACGCTCTGGCGTGGCTCGCCAGCGCTTCAGGCTTCTGGCGACGCGCCCAGTAGACAATAATCGGGCTCATCCAGTGCATGCGGCACATCGCAGCCGTCAGCTCAAACGGCCGCAGGATATCACTCATGGGATAACGGTTAAGACCGTCGTGGCGGTAAGCGCTCTCTGGCTCACCGGTCGTAATGACACTGCGCCAGTACTTTCCCGCCAGCTGGTTGCCCCCCACCCCGCTGGAGAACCCCCGGCTCAGCACACGGTCCAGCCACTCTTTCAGCAGTGCCGGACAGCTATAGGTATAAAGCGGATGCTGGAACACAATCACGTCATGCTGACGCAGCAGTTCCTGCTCGTAAGGAATATCAATAAAGAAATCAGGATAGTGCGCGTAGAGATCGTGCACCGTCACATTGCTGAGCTGAGTAGCCGGCTTAAGCAGAACCCGGTTTGCCACCGAGTCCTGAGATTCCGGATGGGCATACAGCAGCAGCACTTTCGCTGTCTGAGACATCACTCCCCTCCCGGTTCTGTTTCTGTTTTTGTGTATCGTCGTTGTTTTGGGCTACCATGGCGGCCCGGTGCGGAAAATGGCCCACACCTTACATTATCATAATGACAAATTAACATAGTCGGAACATACGGCGCTTCTATGATTGTTTTCTCCTCGTTACAAATTCGCCGCGGCGTGCGCGTCCTGCTGGATAACGCCTCCGCCACCATCAATCCCGGTCAAAAAGTGGGTCTGGTCGGCAAAAACGGCTGCGGAAAATCGACCCTGCTTGCGCTGCTGAAAAACGAGATTAGCGCTGACGGCGGTAACTTTACCTATCCGGGTAACTGGCAGCTTGCCTGGGTAAATCAGGAGACGCCTGCCCTGAGCGAACCCGCTCTCGACTATGTTATCGACGGCGATCGTGAATACCGTAAGCTGGAAGCTGAACTGAACGCCGCCAACGAGCGTAATGACGGTCATGCTATCGCCACCGTCCACGGTAAGCTGGACGCCATCGACGCATGGACCATTCGCTCCCGCGCCTCCAGCCTGCTGCACGGTCTGGGTTTCAGCAACGAACAGCTTGAACGCCCCGTCAGCGACTTCTCCGGCGGCTGGCGTATGCGCCTTAACCTGGCGCAGGCACTGATTTGCCGTTCCGACCTGCTGCTGCTTGATGAACCCACTAACCACCTCGATCTCGATGCGGTTATTTGGCTGGAGAAGTGGCTCAAGAGCTATCAGGGCACTCTGATTCTGATCTCCCACGACCGCGACTTCCTCGACCCGGTGGTGGATAAAATCATTCATATCGAACAGCAAAACCTGTTTGAATACACCGGCAACTACAGCTCATTCGAGCGCCAGCGCGCGACGCGCCTTGCTCAACAGCAGGCGATGTACGAAAGCCAGCAGCAGCGCGTGGCGCATCTGCAAAGCTTTGTTGACCGCTTCAAGGCAAAAGCCTCTAAAGCCAAGCAGGCCCAGAGCCGCATCAAGATGCTGGAACGCATGGAGATGATCGCCCCGGCGCACGTCGATAACCCGTTCCACTTCAGTTTTCGCGAGCCCGAGAGCCTGCCGAACCCACTGCTGAAGATGGAAAAGGTGAGTGCTGGCTACGGCGATCGCATTATTCTCGACTCCATCAAGCTCAACCTGGTGCCGGGTTCACGTATTGGTCTGCTGGGGCGTAACGGCGCCGGTAAATCGACGCTGATTAAACTGCTGGCGGGCGAGCTTAACCCGGTCAGCGGCGAGATCGGCCTGGCAAAAGGCATTAAGCTTGGCTACTTCGCCCAGCATCAGCTGGAATTCTTACGCGCGGATGAATCGCCCATCCAACACCTCGCGCGACTGGCGCCGCAGGAGATGGAGCAGAAGCTGCGCGATTACCTTGGCGGCTTTGGCTTCCAGGGCGATAAAGTCACCGAAAACACCGAACGTTTCTCCGGCGGCGAGAAAGCGCGTCTGGTGCTGGCGCTTATCGTCTGGCAGCGTCCGAACCTGCTGCTGCTCGATGAACCTACAAACCACCTCGATCTCGACATGCGTCAGGCGCTGACCGAAGCGTTAATTGAGTTTGAAGGCGCGCTGGTTGTCGTCTCGCACGATCGTCACCTGATCCGCTCCACAACGGACGATCTCTATTTAGTGCACGATGGCAAAGTCGAGCCGTTCGATGGCGATCTGGAAGACTACCAGCAGTGGCTAACGGACGTGCAGAAGCAGGAAAACCAGCCGGACGACTCGTCGAAAGATAACGCCAACAGCGCCCAGGCGCGTAAAGACCAGAAGCGCCGTGAAGCGGAACTGCGTACTCAGACCCAGCCGCTGCGTAAAGAGATTGCCCGTCTCGAAAAGGAGATGGAGAAACTTAACGCTCTGCTGGCTACCGTTGAAGAGAAGCTGGGCGACAGCGGTCTGTATGACCAGAGCCGTAAGGCGGAACTGACCGACTGCCTGCAGACACAGGCGAAGACGAAATCCAGCCTCGAAGCGTGCGAGATGGCGTGGCTGGACGCCCAGGAACAGCTGGAAGCCATGCTGCAGGCCGACTAAATCCCCGGGAGGGTTATGAGTTTCGATATCACGAGCGACATTACATTTCGTAAACTCAGCATCTTCATGACCTTTATGGAGAAGGGCAACATCGCCCGTACCGCCGAAGCGCTTGGCCTGAGCGGCGTTAGCGTGCACCGCGCGCTGCATACTCTCGAAGAAAATGTGCGCTGCCCGCTCTTTACGCACAAAGGTCGCAATCTCATTGCGCTGCCTTCAGCCTGGACGCTGCTGGAATATTGTCAGGAAGTGATGCAGGTAATGGCGCGCGGGCTGGAAGAAGCGCGCAAAACGGCCGGTGTTGGCCAGGGACGACTGCGCGTCGGCACGCTCTACTCGCTGACGCTGGAAACCGTGCCACGCCTGATTATGGGGATGAAACTGCGCCGTCCGGACCTGGAGATGGACCTGACGATGGGCTCTAACGAGACCCTGTTGCGTATGCTGGACGACGGTTTGCTCGACGCCATCCTCATCTCTATTTCCGAAAGCGATATCGACCGCAACAGTCTGGAAGTGCTCCCCCTGTTCCATGACGACATTTTTCTTGCCGCACCGGCCTCTGCCACGCTGAACACCAGCGGGCCTGCCGACTTACGTGATTACAAAGACCAGAAGTTTGTCGCGCTGTCGGAAGGGTTTGCCACCTACGCCGGGTTTCAGGAGGCGTTTCATATTGCCGGTTTCGAACCGGAAATCGTCACCCGCGTAAATGACATTTTCTCGATGCTGAGTCTGGTGCAGGCGGGCGTGGGCTTTACGCTCATGCCAGGCAGAATGAAGAAAGTGTATGAGAACTCAGTACAGCTACTGAAGCTGGCCCAGCCGTATCAGATGCAGCAGTTGATTGCCATTGTGTTTGCCCGCAACCGCGAGCAAGACCCCAGCCTGCGGGCACTGGCAGCCGAAGGGCGAATGTATGCCCGCAGTATCGCCATCGACCCTGCGCAGACCCTACCGCTGTAGCCGCTTAGCGAGGTGTACCGCCACGTCTACACCACTGCGCTCCAGCGAAACCGACTCCCCTTCCCAGGCCGCCTGACGCGTCAGGCAGGTCAGTACTCCGCCTGGTGGCATTTCAATCGCCAGCCGAGCTTCACGCTCGTTGGCAGAAATCACCGCTTCCTGCCAGCGCACCGTGCGCGCCATATTCATCGCCAGATCGTCCGCGATTTTCTCAGGCGTCCAGAGCACGCGTCCTGTGCTGCCGCTCAGGTAAGCACAGCGCGGGCGTGTGAGCGTGACGGATGTGAATGCCTCCACCAGCTTGTGCGCCGGCTCCGCCAACAGCTCGCAATGGGAAGGCACGCTGACGGTCAGCCGATGCGCCTTATTAGCCCCTTTTGCAAGCGCGCGTTTCGCCACCTGCGCCATCCCCTCATCGGTGCCGGCGATCACAATCTGCGTTTCCGCGTTCAGATTGGCGATATACGTTCCGGTGCCTTCCAGCAACGCTTCAACCTGAGGCAGGGTCAGACCCATTATCGCGGTCAGGCCATAACCGTGCGGATAGGCTTGCTCCATGAGATCGCCACGCAGCGCGACCAGCTTCAGCGCGTCGGCAAATTCCAGCGCACCGGCAATGACCGCGGCCGGATACGCGCCAATAGACAGACCGCTGACGATATCCGGTGCCACGCCGCGTTGTTCAAGCTCACGCGCCCAGGCAACACCGGCAATTAACAACGAAAGCTGAACGGCTCGCGTGTGGGTTAACGCTGCCGCGGTATCCAGCGTATCGACTTCGCCACCCAATACCTCGCGGGCCTGCTCCAGCGTCGTGCCAGGCAGGTTTTGCAGCATACCGACATGCTGGGTGCCCTGCCCTGGAAAGGTAAACAGTATTTTCATCACTCCTCCCTGTGCCACGGGTCCGCCACCAGACGTGGCCCACGGCGGGCCTTCAGCAACGTTTTGCCGTCGCGCAGCCACTCCGTCAGCGCAAAGCCGCCTTCAGGGGTGTCGACCTGGGTGTCTGCCCGACATAACGCGCGGCTGAGCTGTGACGCCCAGACACGAAAAGCGTCAGCCGACAGAGGCTGAGGGGCTCGCACCAGCAAATCGAGATCGCTGTCGGCATGAATGACCGGAATACCGGTCGCCAGGGCGTAGCCCGTGCTGCCCGTAATTCCCCACGTCCATGGCCATGACTGCTGAGAAAGTTGCAACGCCACCTGAACCGGTGGCTGAGTCACAAACGGTGAACGCAGAAGATCGGCGGTCACGCTCAACGCCTCGGGTGAGATCACCCGCACGACGTTGTCTGGCTTCACCCAACCGGCCGACCGCTGGTCGCGGCGTAAACCGCGCACGCCAACGGGAATACGGCCAGCGTTATCAACATCACGCCGCACGACCACCGGTAAACCGGTATGCCATACCGCATCCACCCAGTCGTCAGTGATACCTTCCAGCGCGTCACGCGCGTTAAGCCAGATGAGGTCGTGAGGGCGTAATGTTGTGGTCATGATTACATTCCTGAAGTCAGCGAGATAAACAGTGGCAGCGACAGGATACACAGTACCGAGCTTAACAGCAGCACCGCTTCCGCATCCGGAGACTGCACGCCAAAGCGGTTACCGAACACCACGCCGAAGAAACCGGCTGAGAGCGCAATCATCAGGATAGCGGTGATCGCCACGGAGCCGTGCAGACCGAAGATCAGAACGATACCCCAGGCAATCGCAGGCTGGATCAGCAGCTTGGCTACGGTTGAGGTAATCACCATGGTGTTGATCTGCAGCTTACGCGCAGAGAGGATCACCCCGGTCAGGAACAGCGCGGCAGCCGTTGCAGAAAGGCCCAGTGGCTTAATGGCGGCCAGAACAAGTTCAGGCATTTTGATGCCGATAGCAGACAAAATCACACCCAGCAGGGGACCCATCACAATCGGTTTTTTAATCGAGCGCCACATCAGCACCGGCAGCATCGAGAGCGTTGAACCGGAGTTATTGCCTTCGGCACGCGCTTTTTCACGTTCCAGAATCAGCAGGCAGAACGGCGTCATCAGTACCGAACCACAGGCAATAGAGACCGCCACGGACAGTGAGGTTGAAGAGCTTTCACCCAGCACACTGCCCAGAATCGGCAAGCCAAGCGCGGCATAGTTTGGCAGCGCAACCGTCAGCGTAAGCACGGCGGCATCCTGTGGGGATTTTTTAAAGACGCTGGTCGCGAGGAAGTAAATGGCCGCGTAGGTTATCCACATCGCCAGGGTCAGCACCAGAATCAGCGGCGACTGGGCTACGATGCCGGTCCACGGGGTTTGCACCGTGGCGCTGAACAGCGCGGCAGGCAAAGCAAAATCCATGACGAAGATATTGAGCAGGGAGACATTTTTGTTATCGACCATCTTTGCCTTACCGGCCCAGAATCCCAGCAGCATGATGACGAAAATCGGTGCAAGAGCATGAACAATTACGTAAGTCATAATTCACCTGTAGTAAAAAAGTTTAAGCACTGGCGCGATGATTATTATTTTCAGGATGCAGGTTCCCGCGCGGACGTAACGGTTACGTCCGCGGGGAGTGCATCTGGCAGGTCTCTTTTTACTTACCAGCTTGCCCGCATGCGTTCGCGTACGAGGGCAGAGCTGCGGCGATTGTCAGCACCGAGACGGTTTTTCAGGGTGTTGTCCTGACGAGCGTCATGGATGGCCTGTTGCAGCGTGGTTTTCACCTGCGTCAGATCGTTTTCAGAAGGGGCATCCGGGTTGCTGATGTCCAGCAGGTTGGAAAGCAGCCCCAGTGTGGCGTAGTTGCTGATGTCATAGGCCATTGGCGGGATCGTTGCCGCCAGTTTTTCCAGCGCGTCCACGGTACGTAGCGTAATACGCGCCGCAGACTCTTTACCCATGGCATGGATCAGCACGCCTTTATCGTTAAAGGCAATCAGGCGGTTTGCCTGGTACCCGTGCGCCAGAAACGCGCCGGACATCGCTTTACCAACGATAAGCCCAATCACCGGATGACCGGCCAGACGCGCGTTAGCATAGGCCGCCGCCGCGCCGGCCAACGCCTGGTGAATACCAAATGCCTCTTCACGACGGCCATAGGCCTGGCTTGGCACGTCAATCACCGCCACGATCGGGCGCTTCACGGCGCTGTTGGCATCGGCGGCAACGGTTTCGCTCACCACTTTTGCCAGCGTCCAGCCTTCCAGCAGACCGACTTCCCCTTTCGCCGCGCGCGGGAAGTGGTTGTTGGCATCCGGTACCACGGCAACAAAACGTACCGTTTCACCGTTAAGTTCACCATCGGCCGCCTGTACGGACGGGCATAAACCCTCCAGGCGTCTGGCGTTCGGCGCGAGCGTTTGCAGCCAGAGTTCGCCACGGCTTACTGAGTTAGTCATCATTTCACCTCCCGGGCAAAGAGCGCTTTAATCTGTTCGGCATCGGCCTGTTTGCGGGTGTCGAAATTCGTCAGACGGTTCAGGTAATCGTCATAGTTATCGGTGCGATGTTTCGCAGGCACGCCTTTGGCAATCGCGTCGTTCATCGCCGCTTTCACCGCGTTCACGCCATCGCCAACCAGTGCATCCACCAGGCCGCTTTCATAGCGGACTTCGCCACCGGTCATGCTCCAGATAAACGGACGGTCGCGGGAGTCATACTCTTCAATCCCCGCTTCCTGCTCGATAACCTGAGGACCATTCAGACCGAGACGCGCTTCGCGGGTGACAATCAGGTAGCTGCACAGTGCAGCAGCGATAGACATCCCACCGAAGCAGCCCACGGTCCCGGCCACAATCCCGACCACCGGGGTGTAACGGCGCAGATCAACAATTGCCGCATGAATATCGGCAATGGCCGCCAGGCCCAGGTTGGCTTCCTGCAGACGCACGCCGCCGGTTTCGAGACACAGTACCGCCTGCGTCGGGATCCCGTTGCGGTTATCTTCTGCCGCCAGCTCCAGCGCCGCTGCCATTTTGGCGCCGGACACTTCGCCCATGCTGCCGCCCTGGAACGCACCTTCGATCGCCACCACTACCGCAGGCTGACCGTTGAGGGTGCCTTTGGCGACCACCATGCCGTCATCGGCCTGAGGAACGATGCCCTGCGGCCCCAGCCACGGGGAGATAATGCCTTCAAAAGGATCCAGCAGTTCGCGATAGCTCCCGTCGTCCAGCAATGCCTGCGCACGCTGGCGAGCTTTTAATTCAATAAAACTCCGATCATCACGCATGGCTCACCCCTTCAAAAACCTGTTCGATACGAATGCGTACCACCCCCGGCGTCGCGCCAAAGTCGTGGATCGTCAGTTTTCCTGCAGGCAGGCTGCTGACGATGTGCAGGCGGTTGAACAACGCCTCCCAGCGACCGCGGCTGTTGTCGACGGACGTGGTGATATCAATGGTTAACGTCTGGCCCGGTTCGGCGGCAAACAGCACCTCCATATCCCCGGAACCAACAACCCCTGAGAGCGCTTTGCCGCTTAACGCGCGGCTCGCTGGCATGGTTAATGTGATTTTTTCCATAACATCCTCTTAATGCTTTGAATAAGGCGTTTCGATGCGATCGAGAAACAGCGTGGCGGCAAGCAGGTCGGCAGCTCCGCCCGGTGAGGCATTGAGTGCCAGCATGTGACGGTCTAATCTCGCCAGCGCCATCTGGCCTGCGGATGTCGCGCATCCTCCGGTGCTCAGCACCGCACGCGCACCGTTCTGCATGGCCTCCAGCCCCGCCATCCCGGCGCGCGACAGCACGCAGGTGTCGGTAAGCGACGTCATGATGGCCATCAGCGCATCGAGCCTTGCGTACGTTTCGCTGCTGCCGTTAAGACGGCTCAGACGAAGCCGCGGCAGAGCACGCTGCATCACGTGTGGAAATGCCTGCTGAGCCTCTTCACGTGCGCCCGGAACCCGGTAGCGGCGCGTGGCGCGTAGCCCTTTGCTGAACACTTTCGGCGCCGCGTCATCGGGCAGTTTCGCCAGCTGTGCCGCGGTATTCGCTACCGCCTGCGCGCTGGCATCGCCACCGAGCATCGCCACGGCACTGACCAGCAGCCCCAGCGCCCAAATCGCGCCGCGGTGGGTATTTACACCGTCGGTAGCCGCCATCATCTGCTGCTCACCTTCACGGCCGAGTCGCCCTATGGTTTGCCTGAGCGCAATATCCGCCGGACGCTGCCAGCTGTGTTGCGCCAGCGCCTGAAACGTGGGGGTCAGGCTGCGCGCGGAACGCTCCATCAACGCGAGCGACAGATCGTGGTGCGCGCCGTTCCCCCGACTGTCCACCAGACCGGGTTTCGGGCTTAACTGTGCTTCGTCAATCAGACACTGCGTGGCGGTTCGCGCCAGCCATTCGGCACCGCCTTCAACCTGAATCTGGGGCAGAAGTTTCATTACCAGCTCCGGAATTTCGCAGGTGGGTTGTAAAGACCGCCAGACCATTCAACCAGGTCTGACACGCTGCCTGCTGCCAGCAGAGAACGGGTGGCGTCGGTGCGGCGAATCCCCATATCTTCCGGGTAAACCACTTTGCCGCTCTGGCGCAACTGCGCCACGCGCTTGGCATCGACGCCCAGACCGATATCGGTGATCCCCGCGACGGCCGCAACCATCGCCCGGCGCTCTTCAAGACTTTCTGCGCGATAGAGGTAAGCAATCCCCTCTTCCGTCAGCACATGTGTCACGTCGTCGCCGTAGATCATGACCGGAGCCAGAGGCA
Source organism: Enterobacter sp. RCC_40 (assembly GCF_041360735.1). Lineage (NCBI taxonomy): Bacteria > Pseudomonadati > Pseudomonadota > Gammaproteobacteria > Enterobacterales > Enterobacteriaceae > Enterobacter > Enterobacter sp. RCC_40. The sequence goes on along the minus strand of NZ_JBFUPR010000006.1, from coordinate 190,880 downwards.
TCCCGGACGCTTTCGCAACGTCAACAGCATCGAGTTTTTCCACAAAGGTCGGTTTCACGCCTGCCTGGAAGGTTTCCACCATCTGGACGACGAGTTTTTTACCGCGCTGCATCGGATCAGGTTCGGTGATCATGTTCAGCCAGGCCGGGGTGGCATGACGACGACCATGCGGGTCATGGCCCATGTTTGGCGCACCGCCGAAACCAGAGAGACGACCACGGGTCACGGTTGAGGAGTTGGCATACCCGTCAACCTGCAGGGTTGAGCCGATGAACATATCAACGGCGTACTGGCCTGCCAGCTGACAGAAGGCGCGGTTGGAACGCATAGAGCCGTCGGCACCGGTAAAGAAGATATCCGGACGTGCACGAATGTACTCTTCCATCCCCAGTTCGCCGCCGAAGCAGTGCACGCTTTCCACCCAGCCGCTTTCAATCGCCGGGATCAGGGTTGGGTGCGGGTTAAGGGTCCAGTGTTTACAGATTTTGCCTTTCAGGCCGAGCTGTTCACCGTAGGTCGGCAGCAGCAGTTCAATCGCCGCGGTATTGAAACCAATCCCGTGGTTCAGGGATTGCACCTGATGTTCCGCATAAATGCCCTTAATGGCCATCATCGCCATCAGGATATGTTCCTGTTTGATGAGACGCGGGTCGCGGGTAAACAGCGGTTCGATAAAGAACGGTTTGTCGGCCACCACCACGAAGTCAATCCAGGAGCCGGGAATATCAACGCGCGGCAGGTCGCATTCGTCGTCCACCAGCTCATTCACCTGTGCGATGACAATGCCGTCATGGAACGCGGCCGCTTCCACCAGCGCGGGAGTATCTTCGGTGCTTGCACCGGTATAAAGATTACCTTTTCGGTCCGCTTTAAAGCCGGCAATCAGCGCCACGTTTGGCGAGAGATCCACGTACAGACGTGAATAGAGTTCTATGTAGGTATGGATAGCGCCAATTTCGAGCTGACCATCTTCCAGCAGCTGCGAGATGCGCAGGCTCTGGGTACCGGAGAAGGAGAAGTCCAGCTTGCGGGCGATACCTTTCTCAAAGATATCCAGATGCTCACTACGGCCCACGCTTGGCATAATCATGTGCAGGTCATGCACGATTTGCGGGTTCACTTCAGCCAGCGAGCGTGAAAGGAAATCGGCCTGCTTCTGGTTATTACCTTCCAGAACGACTTTGTCGCCAGGCGCGATCAGTTTTTCCAGCATGGCGACAAGATCGCCGGTTGGCAGTACCTTGCCCTGCACCGGTACGGAGGCCAGACGACGCGCTTTCTCGGTGCGTCGTGTGTTCCATTGCCGGGTGGGTGTTTGCCCAGATAACATTATTAACCTCCTGATTCAGCACATCATTCTGATTTGCTTAACGTTGAGTAAAGTGTGCGCTGTGCCGAGGAAGTCATCAATTAAGCGCAGGGCGGAATCATTAGCCTGAGAGTAATAATCAAGGTAAATATTTGTGATCGAGATCAGTTCATGTTTCGGAAAACCAGGCTAAACGGGGTACAATTCGGAAAGAACAGAAAATAACTGACAAGAATTAGCATCGCCGTTATGAGCCAAATCATTCCATCAGACTTCGACATCATCGCCGAAGACAGCACCGAGTTCGTGCCCATGCGCGGCGTGGCCAATTGCCATCTGCAGACCATGCTGCCGCGACTCATCCGCCGTAAGGTTCAGTTCACGCCGCACTGGCAACGGCTGGACTTACCGGACGGTGACTTTCTGGACCTGGCATGGAGCGAAGAGCCAGAACAGGCGCGCCACAAGCCGCGTCTGGTGGTCTTTCACGGTCTGGAAGGCAGTCTGCACAGCCCCTATGCACACGGGCTCATCCAGGCAGCCAAAGCGCGGGGCTGGCTCGGCGTGGTGATGCACTTTCGCGGCTGTAGCGGCGAACCGAATCGCCAGAAGCGCATCTATCACTCGGGTGAAACCGAAGACGGCACCTGGTTTTTACACTGGTTACGGGAAAACTTTGGTACCGTCCCGACAGCGGCCGTGGGCTACTCGCTGGGCGGCAATATGCTGGCCTGCCTGCTGGCAAAAGAGGGCGACACCGTGCCGCTGGATGCGGCCGTCATTGTCTCCGCGCCCTTTATGCTGGAGCAGTGCAGCTACCATATGGAGAAAGGCTTTTCCCGGGTCTATCAGCGTTACCTGCTCAACCTGCTGAAAGCCAACGCGGCGCGCAAGCTGAAAGCCTATCCGGATACGCTGCCGGTGAGCCTGCGTCAGTTGAAAAAGGTCCGTCGCATCCGCGAATTCGACGATCTGATCACCGCCAAAATTCACGGTTTTGCCGATGCGATTGACTACTATCGTCAGTGCAGCGCCATGCCGCTGCTCAGTAAGATCACGCAACCGACGCTTATCATTCATGCCAAAGATGACCCGTTTATGGATCATCACTCTATTCCCGCGCAGGAATTTCTGCCTGCCAACGTTCACTATCAGCTGACAGAGCATGGTGGTCACGTGGGGTTCATCGGTGGAACGTTGCGTCGCCCGAAAATGTGGCTGGAGTCGCGTATTCCTGACTGGCTTACCCCTTATCTGGACGGTGCAAAATGATTATTCCGTGGCAGGACCTCTCCCCCGAAACGCTCGATAATCTGATTGAAAGCTTTGTCTTGCGCGAAGGTACCGATTATGGTGAACATGAACGTTCGCTTGAGCAAAAGGTCAACGATGTGAAGCGCCAGCTCAAAAGCGGCGACGTGGTGCTGGTATGGTCTGAACTGCATGAGACGGTCAATATCATGCCCCGCAACGCGTTTCATGGCTGATCTTTAAACCTTTCCAGTCAGGGAGTTGCTATGTCTGCCAGACATCCGGTTATTGCCGTTACGGGTTCGAGTGGTGCGGGAACCACCACGACCAGCCTCGCTTTTCGTAAGATTTTCGCCCAACTGAATCTCCGTGCGGCGGAGGTCGAAGGTGATAGCTTTCACCGCTACACGCGCCCGGAGATGGATATGGCTATCCGCAAGGCGCGCGATCTGGGTAAACACATTAGCTACTTCGGCCCGGAGGCCAATGACTTCGGCCTGCTGGAGCAAACCTTTCAGGAGTACGGCCAGAGCGGCAAGGGGCAGTCACGCAAATATCTGCACACCTACGATGAAGCCGTTCCCTGGAACCAGGTGCCCGGCACCTTTACCCCCTGGCAACCGCTGCCGGAACCGACCGACGTCCTGTTTTACGAAGGGTTGCACGGTGGCGTGGTGACGCCGCAGCATGACGTGGCGCGTCACGTGGATCTGCTGGTTGGCGTGGTGCCCATCGTGAACCTTGAGTGGATCCAGAAGCTGACGCGTGACATCAGCGAGCGCGGCCATTCACGCGAGGCGGTGATGGATTCCGTCGTGCGCTCCATGGAAGACTACATTACTTACCTGACGCCGCAGTTCTCCCGCACGCATATCAACTTCCAGCGCGTACCGACAGTGGACACCTCTAACCCGTTCGCCGCCAAAAGTATCCCGTCGCTGGATGAGAGCTTTGTGGTTATCCACTTCCGCAATCTCGACGGCATTGATTACCCCTGGCTGCTGGCGATGCTGCAGGGCTCGTTTATTTCGCACATGAATACGTTAGTGGTTCCGGGCGGAAAAATGGGGCTGGCAATGGAATTAATTATGATGCCGCTGGTGCAGCGGTTGATAGAAGGGAAGAAAATCGCCTGATGATTTCCCTCTCCGCGTGGGAGAGGGTTTCGGTGAGGGCATCGGGGTGAACGATGCCCCCAATATCAGGCGTCGATCACTTCATACGAATGCGTAATTTTTACCGCTTTCTCGAGCATTAAGGCGACCGAGCAGTATTTCTCCGCTGAAAGATCGACCGCGCGTGAGACCGCCGCGTCTTTCAGTTCTTTCCCGCTGACGATGAAATGCAGGTTAATGTGGGTGAACAGACGTGGTGCCTCTTCGCGGCGTTCTGAGGTGAGTTTTACTTCGCAGTCGGTCACATCGTGACGGCCTTTTTGCAGGATCGACACCACATCAATTGCGCTGCATCCACCTGCTGCCATCAGCACCATTTCCATTGGGCTTGGTGCTTTATCGCCGGAGTTACCATCCATCAAAATCTGGTGTCCTGAAGCGGACTCGCCCAGGAACGTTAAACCTTCAACCCATTTCACACGCGCTTGCATATTCACTCACTCCAACGTTGCATTTTTGGTGACAGATTACGCGTGCGTTACATTTCTCGCAATGGAAGGCGACCTGCGTCATGCTGAAGCGAGACACCAGGAGACACGCGGCGAAAGCTATGCTAAAACACTCAGGATGCTACAGTAATACATTGACGTTACACATGTATGCAGAGGACATCAAACTTTACTGGCTGCGAAACGTTACGATAGCCGACTTCCCAGGGTATGGGTAAGAATTCGATTGCAACCCCAGAGTCCGGATGCATCTTATGACTCTGGTGACAGCTTATAACAGAGGATAACAGCGCATGGTGCTTGGCAAACCGCAAACAGACCCGACTCTCGAATGGTTCTTGTCTCATTGCCACATTCATAAGTACCCATCGAAGAGCACGCTGATTCACCAGGGTGAAAAAGCGGAAACGTTGTATTACATCGTCAAAGGCTCGGTGGCAGTGCTGATCAAAGATGAAGAAGGGAAAGAGATGATCCTTTCTTATCTGAACCAGGGCGATTTCATCGGTGAACTGGGCCTGTTTGAAGAAGGCCAGGAACGTAGCGCCTGGGTTCGTGCAAAGACAGCATGTGAAGTGGCTGAAATTTCCTACAAGAAATTCCGTCAGTTGATTCAGGTTAACCCTGACATCCTGATGCGTCTTTCTTCGCAGATGGCGCGCCGTCTGCAGGTGACATCTGAGAAAGTGGGTAACCTCGCCTTCCTGGACGTGACCGGCCGTATCGCTCAGACCCTGCTGAATCTGGCGAAACAACCCGATGCGATGACTCACCCTGATGGCATGCAAATTAAAATTACCCGTCAGGAAATCGGTCAGATTGTCGGTTGCTCCCGTGAAACAGTAGGCCGTATTCTGAAAATGCTGGAAGATCAGAACCTGATCTCCGCACACGGTAAAACCATCGTGGTTTACGGAACGCGTTAATTCCGCTCAAACGGCGTGCCATCGCAAGGTGTCACGCCGTTTTTGTCTCTATTCCCCATGTGGCGCAGGCTGATTTATCACCCGGAAGTTAACTACGCACTGCGACAAACGCTGGTGTTGTGCCTTCCTGTGGCCGTAGGCCTGATTCTGGGCCATCTTCAGCAAGGTCTGCTCTTCTCTCTTGTTCCCGCCTGCTGCAACATTGCCGGTCTGGATACACCGCATAAGCGCTTTTTCAAACGGCTGATCGTGGGCGGCTCGCTGTTTGCGGGCTGTAGCCTCGCCGTGCAGCTTTTGCTGGCCCGCGATATCCCGCTGCCGCTGATCCTCACCGTCCTGGCGATGACCCTGGGCGTAACCGCTGAAATCAGCTCACTGCACGCGCGTTTGCTTCCCGCGTCGCTGATTGCCGCCATCTTCACGCTGAGCCTTGCGGGTAACATGCCGGTGTGGGAGCCGCTGCTGATCTACGCCCTCGGTACGCTGTGGTACGGACTGTTTAACTGGTTTTGGTTCTGGCTGTGGCGGGAACAGCCGCTGCGGGAATCCCTGAGCCTGCTCTACGTGCAGCTGGCGGATTACTGTGAAGCCAAATACACCTTGCTCACCCAGCATACCGATCCAGAAAAATCACTGCCGCCGCTGCTGACGCGTCAGCAAAAGGTGGTGGACCTGATAAGCCAGTGTTATCAGCAGCTGCATATGCTCGCCGCCAATAAGAACCACGAATATAAGCGGCTGCTGCGCGTCTTCCAGGTGGGGCTGGACTTACAGGAGCATATCTCCGTGAGCCTGCACCAGCCGCAGGAGGTGCAAAAACTGGTCGAGCGCAGCCATGCCGAAGCGGTGATCCGCTGGAACGCGCAAACCGTCTCCGCGCGCCTTCGGGTGCTGGCTGACGATATTCTGTATCACCGCTACCCCACGCGCTTTAACATGGACAAACAGCTCGGCGCGCTGGAGAAGATTGCCCGTCAGCATGAAGACAACCCGGTGGGTCAGTTTGCCGCCTGGCACTTCAGCCGTATCGCCCGCGTGTTACGAACCCAGCGTCCGCTTTATCCGCGCGACCTGATGGCCGACAAACAAAAACGCCTGCCGCTGCTGCCGGCGCTCAGAAGCTACCTCTCCCTTAAATCATCTGCCCTGCGCAACGCCGCGCGAATTAGCGTGATGCTGAGCATTGCCAGCCTGATGGGCATGGCGCTGCATCTGCCCAAACCGTACTGGATTTTAATGACCATCCTGTTTGTCACCCAGAACGGCTATGGCGCGACGCGGGTGCGCATTCTGCACCGGGCAGGCGGAACGATGGCGGGGCTGATCATTGCGGGCGTTACGCTGCACTTTCACGTGCCGGAAGGCTATACGCTGGCAGGGATGCTGGTGATCACGATGGTGAGCTACCTGATCATCCGCAAAAACTACGGCTGGGCGATGGTGGGCTTTACGGTAACGGCGGTGTATACCCTGCAGTTGCTCACGCTCAACGGCGAGCAGTTTATTATCGCCAGGCTGGTCGATACCCTGATCGGCTGCCTGATTGCCTTTGGCGGCATGGTCTGGCTGTGGCCTCAGTGGCAAAGCGGGCTGCTCAGACAGAACGCCCACGATGCGCTGGAGGCCGACCAGCAGGCCATTCGCCTGATCCTGAGTGACGACCCGCAGCCCTCCCCGCTGGCGTATCAGCGGATGAAGGTCAACCAGGCGCATAACGCCCTGTTTAACTCGCTGAATCAGGCCATGCAGGAGCCCGGCTTTAACTCGCACTATCTGGCGGACATGAAGCTCTGGGTGACGCACAGCCAATTTATCGTTGAGCACATCAACGCCATGACCACGCTGGCGCGGGAACATACGATGCTGACGCCCGATCTGGCGCAGCGCTACCTGCAGTCGTGTGAGATTGCCCTGCAGCGGTGTCAGCAGCGACTCGAGTATGACGCGCCTGGCGAGTCAGGGGATTCGAACATTCTGGAGGCGCCAGAGACGCTCACCCACGGGCCAATGAGTACCCTGGAGCAGCATCTGCAGCGCGTTCTCGGGCATCTGAACACCATGCACACCATTTCGTCGGTAGCATGGCGTCAGCGCCCTCACCACGGGATATGGTTAACCCGTCGCTTAACGAGAACGGAGTCTTAAGCGTTTACGATCTTCGCGACCGCCGCGGCAAAACGGTTTAACCCGTCTTCAATGTCCTGAGTTTCGACCACCAGCGACGGCGCAAAGCGCATCACGTCCGGTCCGGCATTGAGCACCATCACCCCTTCATGGGCGGCGGCGTGCAGGAAATCGCGCGCACGGCCTTTGTACTGTGGCTTCAGCTCCGCGCCGATCAGTAACCCCATCCCGCGGATCTCGCTGAAGACGTCATACTGGTCATCAATCTGCTGTAAATGCTTCACGAAAAGCTCACGCTTCGCGTTGACGCCGCTCAGAACCTCAGGGGTGTTGATAATGTCGAACGCGGCACCCGCGACGGCACTCGCCAGCGGGTTGCCGCCGTATGTGGAGCCGTGGGAACCCACGTGGAACGCGGAGGCAATCTCCTGCGTCGTTAATACCGCACTGACCGGGAAGCCGCCGCCGAGCGCTTTGGCGCTGGTCAGAATATCCGGCGTCACGCCGTAATGCATGTAGGCAAACAGGGAGCCGGTACGGCCCATCCCGCACTGCACTTCATCAAATACCAGCAGCGCCTGATGCTCATCGCACAGGTCGCGCAGCCCTTTCAGGAACTCAGGCGTGGCAGCCGTTACGCCGCCTTCTCCCTGGATCGGCTCCACCACCACCGCACAGGTGTGATCATCCATTACCGCTTTTACCGCATGGAGATCGTTAAACGGCACATGGATAATATCGGCCGGTTTTGGTCCAAAACCGTCGGAATACTTTGGCTGTCCGCCGACGGAAACGGTAAACAGCGAGCGACCGTGGAAGGCGTTGTGGAAAGCAATGATTTTGGTTTTGTACGGGCTGTGACGCGTGGAGGCATAGTAGCGCGCCAGCTTGAAGGCGGTTTCGTTCGCTTCGGTACCGGAGTTCATAAACAGCACGCGTTCGGCGAAAGTCGCGCTGATTAACTTACGGCCCAGACGCAGCGCCGGTTCGTTGGTAAAGACGTTGCTGGTATGCCACAGGGTTTCCCCCTGGGTTTTCAGCGCCTCTACCAGCGCAGGATGGCAATGACCCAGCGCCGTCACCGCAATCCCACCGGCGAAATCAACATACTCTTTCCCCTGCTGATCCCAGACTCGGCTGCCTTTCCCTTTTACCGGGATAAACTCAGCCGGTGCATAAATCGGCAGAATGACTTCATCGAATGTCGCGCGGGTAATTGCAGATTGTTCAGTTGCCATGTCATGACCATCCATTTTATGTCACAGTGATTGTGAAAATATAATCACAAAATATGCATAAAAAATCACAGCAAGGCAACCACTATTCAACGATTGAGGAAATTTGCCAGCAGCTGGTGTCCCTGCTCGCTGAGGATACTCTCCGGGTGGAATTGCACCCCTTCGAGGTCCCATTCACGATGTCGGATCCCCATGATCTCCCGGGTATCGCTCCAGGCGGTAATCTCAAAGCATTCCGGCAGCGTTGACGGGTCAATGACCAGCGAATGGTAGCGCGTCACGATAAGCGGATTATTAAGCCCCGTAAACACGCCCGTGCCGGTATGGGTCACCGGCGCGGTTTTGCCATGCATCACTTTGGCGGCGCGCACAATGGTGGCACCAAACACCTGCCCAATAGCCTGATGGCCCAGGCAGACGCCAAGAATGGGCAGCTTACCGGCGTAGTGACGAATGACATCCAGCGAAATGCCCGATTCCGACGGCGTGCAGGGCCCCGGCGAGATAACGATTTTCTGCGGGGCAAGCGCGTCGATTTCGGCCAGGCTGATGTCGTCGTTGCGGCGGACCACCACCTCTGCACCCAGTTCACAAAAATACTGGTAAAGGTTCCAGGTGAAGGAATCGTAGTTATCAATCAGCAGAATCATGGCGGCTCCAGAAAAACGTGCCGCCCTATTCTACTCAGTTTCCCGCGCTTCGCTCACTACTTTGGCAAAGATGGCGTTCAGGGCCGTTAAATCGCCCATTGCGCCGCTCTGGTTGGCCGCCGCCCATTTGCCCGGGTCGATATCTTTCCAGCTCAGCTGATAGCCTGCATGGATGGCAAGTTGTTCGAAGAAGATCCGCTGAGCGATACCGTTGCCAATCCGGAAGGGATGGAGCACGTTGATCTCACAGTAGTAGTGACTCAGGCGGGCCACAAACTCCTCTTTCTGCAGACCGTTGAGATACCCTTCTTCCTCGAGATCCTGCATCAGGACATTGCCCTCTTTCTCGATGTAGGCGAAGTGGCAGAAGCGGGTGTCGCCCTGATAAATATCGATTTCGCGGATATCGCCCGCCCAGTCAAAAATATCCTGATAAAGGTGGCGGTGGATTGCACAGAGATGCGGCAACCCCGGCGCCGACGGGCCTAAGCCGAGCGTCGCCACCCGCAGCGCGGTGATCTCATAGGATGCCTTTGCAAGACGGTCAGCCTGGCGGATATTCAGACGGTTACGCATCACATTCAGACCCGGGTAGAGATACGGGTCACGATCGTCACCGATTTTATCGCTCATAGTGCCTCCTGAGTTCTTCAAGACGGCTTTGCGCATCCTGGGCGTTTAGCGTAACGAGCGGGCTATCAACCCCCTCAAGGCGGCGGCTGGCCTGGAAATTACTGTTTCGCTGCTGCTCCCAGAGACGGGATTTTTGCTTATCGGTGAGTTTTTTCACTTAACGCCCCCCTGAAGATGTCCGTGTGCCACAAGTATAAGCAGCAAAACGCGCTTTCGCAGGGAGGGGAGCGAAACACGGGCGAGAAGCGCCCGTGTCAAAGAAGGTTACGGCAGAACTTTTGCAGAGAGGATCACAACCGGTTTTGTCGGCACATTCTGGTATGGGCCAACGTCATGGGACTGCACCTGAGAAATCTTGTCAGCCACATCCATCCCTTTCACCACTTTACCGAAGACCGCGTAACCGAAGTCGCGCTGGCCGTGGTCGAGGAAGGCGTTATCCGCCACGTTGATAAAGAACTGGCTGGTGGCGCTGTCTTTATCTGCCGTACGCGCCATAGAGATGGTACCGCGGGTGTTGCGCAGGCCGTTATCCGCTTCGTTTTTAATCGGTGCGTTAGGCTGCTTTTGCTGCATTTGCTCGTTAAAACCACCGCCCTGCACCATAAAGCCCGGGATCACACGGTGGAATGTGGTGCCGTTATAGAAACCGTTATTCACGTAGTCGAGGAAGTTTTTCACAGAAACCGGAGCTTTCTGGCTATTCAGTTCCAGCTCAATATTCCCGGCGGAGGTGGTCAGCAGAACGTGAGGGTCTCCTTTGGCTGCCAGCGCAGCAGGGGAAACGGCAGAAAGAGCAAACACAGCTGCGACAGCCGCCAGCGTTGATTTGAGCATGAGAATTCCTTAACAAAGCGCAGTATAAAAAGCGAATGGCTTGATTCTAAAGAGCAGTATGAACGGAGACCAGCCTTTTACCTAATTTTACGAAATTGAAACAGTTGTAACCACGCAAACGATTGGTTATGACGCCTATTAATGTGATCTGAATCACATAAAAACCTGCAATAGCGATAGAATTTCTCTTAAAAGATATGAATGGATCACTTTAATGTCTAAAATCTGCCCGCTCTCAGCGCCCCTCGGGCGCTTTTCTTTTCCTGAACAGGCCAGACATGACTAACAGCAATCGTATCAAGCTCACATGGATCAGCTTCTTCTCCTACGCCCTGACCGGCGCGTTGGTGATCGTCACCGGGATGGTGATGGGTAATATCGCAGATTACTTCCAGCTGCCCGTTTCCAGCATGAGTAACACCTTTACCTTCCTCAACGCCGGGATCCTGATCTCCATTTTCCTGAATGCCTGGCTGATGGAAATTGTTCCACTGAAAACGCAGCTGCGTTTTGGTTTCGTGCTGATGGTCGCCGCGGTCGCGGGTTTAATGGTGAGCCACAGCATCGCCCTGTTCTCTGCCGCCATGTTTGTGCTGGGTCTGGTGAGCGGTATTACGATGTCCATCGGTACGTTCCTGATTACCCATATGTATGAAGGTCGTCAGCGTGGCGCACGTCTGCTGTTTACCGACTCCTTCTTCAGCATGGCGGGGATGATTTTCCCGATGGTAGCGGCCGTTCTGCTGGCACGCAGCATTGAGTGGTACTGGGTTTATGCCTGTATCGGTCTGGTCTACGTGGCAATCTTTATTCTGACCTTCGGCTGTGAATTCCCGGTTCTGGGCAAAAAAGCGCAATCCACGGACGAGCCGGTCGCGAAAGAGAAATGGGGTATCGGCGTACTGTTCCTCTCCGTTGCCGCACTGTGCTACATCCTCGGTCAGCTGGGCTTTATCTCCTGGGTACCGGAATACGCCAAAGGCCTGGGCATGAGTCTGAACGACGCGGGTAAACTGGTGAGCGATTTCTGGATGTCTTACATGTTCGGCATGTGGGCGTTTAGCTTCATCCTGCGCTTCTTCGACCTGCAGCGCATTCTGACTGTGCTGGCAGGCATGGCAACCGTGCTGATGTACCTGTTCATTAACGGTTCACCGGAGCATATGCCGTGGTTCATCCTGACCCTGGGCTTCTTCTCCAGTGCGATTTACACCTCTATCATTACGCTGGGCTCTCTGCAGACTAAAGTGGCGTCACCGAAACTGGTGAACTTCGTGCTGACCTGCGGCACCATCGGCACCATGCTGACCTTCGTGGTCACCGGCCCGATCGTCGCCCACAGCGGCCCGCTGGCCGCGCTGCATACCGCTAACGGTTTGTACGCGGTGGTGTTTGTGATGTGCCTGGTTCTGGGCTTTGTGACCCGCCACCGCCAGCATAATATGGCAGCGGCGTCCCACTGATCCCCTACGCCCCTTTGCGCTCAGCGAAGGGGCTGTTTTTCGTGAAGATGTGCTCTTCCGCAACGTCGTCCATTTTGATCCACGTCTGCGCAAGCTGCGTCGTGGCAATCACTCGCCCCTCCCGAATCGACCAGCGCGCCGGCACCTGGCAGCGCACCGCTTCAAACCCGCTCTCCGCAGGCAGCACGATCAGGTTAGCCAGATTTCCCGTTTCGATACCGTAATCCGTCAGGCCGAAGGTTCGGGCGCTGTTGTGGGTTATCAGGTTCAAACCGTTGTCGATTTGCGAATACCCCATCATCTGACACACATGCAGCCCCATATGCAGTACCTGCAGCATATTGCCGGTGCCAAGCGGGTACCACGGGTCGAAGACATCATCATGCCCGAAACAGACGTTGATCCCCGCCTCCAGCAGCTCCTTCACTCGGGTAATCCCGCGTCGTTTGGGATAATCGTCAAAGCGTCCCTGTAAATGGATATTCACCAGTGGATTGGCGACAAAGTTGATGCCTGACATCTTCAGCAGGCGGAAAAGCCGCGAGGTGTATGCCCCGTTATAGGAGTGCATCGCCGTGGTATGGCTGGCCGTGACCCGCGGGCCTATCCCTGATTCATAAGCCAGGGTGGCCACCGTTTCCAGAAATCGGGACTGCTCATCGTCAATTTCATCGCAGTGGATATCCAGCGGACGGTCATATTTCTTCGCCAGTTCAAAGGCAATGTGCAGCGATTGCACGCCATACTCGCGGGTGAATTCAAAATGCGGGATAGCCCCGACCACATCGGCGCCCAGCTTCAACGCCTCCTCAAGCAGCGCCGCGCCGTCCGGGTAAGAAAGGATGCCTTCCTGCGGGAACGCCACGATTTGCAGCGTGATCCACGGCGCAACCTCCTGCTTCACCTCCAGCATGGCCTTCAGGGCGGTGAGCGTCGGGTCAGAGACGTCCACGTGGGTGCGCACAAACTGAATACCGTTGGCAATTTGCCCTTTCAGCGTTTTCCAGGCGCGCGCTTTTACATCCTCATGGCTAAGCAGTGCCTTACGCTCCGCCCAGCGCTCAATGCCTTCAAACAGCGTACCGGACTGGTTCCAGCTCGGCTCGCCTGCCGTCTGGGTGGTATCAAGGTGGATATGCGGTTCAATAAACGGGGGGATGGCAAGGCCGCCACGCGCGTTTAAGATTCTTACGTTTTCGTCTTCGGTATCGCCCATCGGCGTAATGCCACCAAAACGGCCCTGCTCAATGGCGATTTGCCACAGCCCTTCGCGACCCGGTAAGCGAACATTCTGGATAAGCCCAAGCGGTGTTGTAGACATGCCTTTCCCCTGAAAAACGCGGCTGAAATTTGGGAGTACGCATTTTTGACAATGCGCCCCTTAATTTGTACACAAAATCGGCGACCTCGAAAAGCCAGCGATTTCCACAACTTATAAAAATCCTGACAAATCAGTCATATACCACCTAAGGAGTAGGCGAAGGCGTATTTGATTTGCATCAATAAGTGCCCCTGCTGAATCGTTAAGGTAGGCAGTAATAGAAAAGAAATCGAGGCAAAAATGAGCAAAGTCAGACTCGCTATCATCGGTAACGGCATGGTCGGCCACCGCTTTATTGAGGATCTTCTCGATAAAGCCGATGCTAACCAGTTCGATATTACCGTGTTCTGTGAAGAACCCCGCAAGGCGTACGACCGTGTGCACTTGTCTTCCTACTTCTCCCATCATACCGCTGAAGAGCTCTCTCTGGTGCGCGATGGTTTCTACGAGAAGCATGGCGTGAAAGTGCTGGTGGGCGAACGCGCTATCACCATCAACCGTCAGGAAAAAGTGATCCACTCCAGCGCCGGACGTACGGTTTTTTACGACAAGCTGATCATGGCGACTGGCTCGTACCCGTGGATCCCGCCGATCAAAGGCTCGGAAACGCAGGATTGCTTCGTTTATCGTACCATCGAAGATCTCAATGCGATCGAATCATGTGCCCGCCGCAGTAAACGTGGCGCCGTGGTCGGGGGGGGGCTGCTGGGTCTGGAAGCCGCCGGTGCGCTGAAAAACCTCGGTGTTGAAACCCACGTCATCGAATTTGCCCCGATGCTGATGGCAGAGCAGCTTGACCACATGGGTGGTGACCAGCTGCGCCGTAAAATCGAAAGCATGGGCGTGAAGGTTCACACCAGCAAAAATACCAAAGAGATTGTGCAGGAAGGCACCGAAGCGCGGAAAACCATGCGCTTTGCCGATGGCAGCGAACTGGAAGTGGACTTTATCGTCTTCTCTACCGGTATTCGCCCGCGCGACAAGCTGGCCACCCAGTGCGGTCTGGCCGTCGCTCAGCGCGGCGGGATCATGATTAACGATACCTGCCAGACCTCCGACCCGAATATCTACGCCATCGGCGAATGCGCCAGCTGGAACAACCGCGTGTACGGTCTGGTCGCGCCTGGCTACAAAATGGCGCAGGTGGCCGTTGACCATATTCTCGGCAACCAGAACGCCTTCGAAGGGGCTGACCTGAGCGCCAAGCTGAAACTGCTGGGCGTAGACGTAGGCGGTATTGGCGATGCGCATGGCCGCACGCCGGGCGCACGCAGCTATGTTTACCTCGATGAAAGCAAAGAGGTGTACAAACGTCTTATCGTCAGTCAGGACAACAAAACCCTGCTCGGCGCGGTGCTGGTGGGCGATACCAGCGACTACGGTAACCTGCTTCAGCTGGTATTGAACGCCATCGAACTGCCGGAAAACCCGGACGCGCTGATCCTTCCGGCGCATGCGTCCAGCGGTAAGCCGTCCATCGGCGTGGATAAACTGCCCGACAGCGCGCAGATTTGCTCCTGCTTCGATGTGACCAAAGGCATGCTGATTTCGGCCATCAATAAAGGCTGCCATACCGTCGCGGCCCTGAAGGCGGAAACCAAAGCCGGTACCGGCTGCGGTGGGTGTATCCCGCTGGTCACACAGGTTCTGAACGCAGAACTGGCGAAACAGGGTATCGAAGTCAACAATAACCTGTGCGAGCATTTCGCTTACTCTCGCCAGGAGCTGTACCACCTGATCCGCGTGGAAGGCATCAAATCCTTCGACGAACTGCTGGCGAAACACGGCCAGGGTTATGGCTGTGAAGTGTGTAAACCGACCGTGGGTTCCCTGCTGGCCTCCTGCTGGAACGAGTACGTTCTCAAACCAGAGCACACGCCGCTGCAGGATACCAACGATAACTTCCTGGCGAACATTCAGAAAGACGGGACTTACTCCGTCATCCCACGCTCCGCCGGTGGCGAAATCACCCCGGAAGGGCTGGTCGCCGTTGGCCGTATCGCGCGTGAATTTAACCTGTATACCAAAATCACCGGCTCTCAGCGTATCGGCCTGTTTGGTGCACAAAAAGATGACCTGCCTGAAATCTGGCGTCAGCTGATTGAAGCAGGATTCGAAACCGGCCACGCCTACGCGAAAGCGCTGCGTATGGCAAAAACCTGTGTGGGCAGTACCTGGTGCCGCTACGGCGTAGGCGACAGCGTCGGCTTCGGTGTGGAGCTGGAGAACCGCTACAAAGGCATCCGTACACCGCATAAAATGAAGTTTGGCGTCTCCGGCTGTACCCGCGAATGTGCGGAAGCGCAGGGTAAAGATGTGGGTATCATTGCCACCGAGAAAGGCTGGAACCTGTACGTCTGTGGTAACGGCGGCATGAAACCACGCCATGCAGATCTGCTGGCTGCAGACCTCGACCGCGATACGCTGATTCAGTATCTCGACCGCTTTATGATGTTCTACATCCGTACCGCCGATAAGCTGACCCGTACCGCGTCCTGGCTCGATAACCTGGAAGGCGGTATCGAGTACCTGAAATCGGTCATCATTGACGACAAACTGGGCCTGAACGACCATCTGGAAGCGGAAATGGCGCGCCTGCGCGAGGCGGTGATCTGCGAGTGGACTGAAACCGTCAACACCCCGGCGGCGCAGACTCGCTTCAGACACTTTATCAACAGCACCCAGCGCGACCCGAATGTGCAGGTTGTGGCAGAACGCGAGCAGCATCGTCCGGCGACACCTTATGAACGTATTCCGGTGACTCTGGTGGAGGAAAACGCATGAGCCAGTGGGTAAACATCTGCAACATTAACGACATTCTGCCTGCCACCGGGGTCTGTGCCCTGCTGGGTAACGAGCAGGTCGCGATATTCCGCCCTCGCCATGATGAACAGGTTTTTGCCATCAGCAATGTCGACCCGTTCTTTGAGGCCAGCGTCCTGTCCCGGGGATTAATCGCAGAGCATCAGGGTGAACTCTGGGTCGCCAGCCCGTTGAAGAAACAGCGTTTTCGTTTACGCGACGGGTATTGCATGGAAGATGAGCGTTATTCCGTGAAGCCCTACGATGTCCGCGTGAAGGACGGTAAGGTGCAGCTGAAAGGCTAATCTCTCGCCTTTTCAATATGAAAAGCTTATGACCCCTTATGGGTAGCGGCAGGAAAAACCGTATGTTCTGTACGATTCCTGCTGTTATCCTGACCTCAATTTCTTACCCCCTCCTTGAATGCTGTGAGGTAATGTCGTGGACCACCTGCCGATTTTCTGTCAATTACGCCATCGCGACTGTCTGCTTGTAGGCGGCGGCGATGTGGCTGAACGCAAAGCGCGCTTGCTGTTAGAAGCAGGAGCCCGACTCACCGTTAACGCCCTGGCCTTCGCCCCGCAGTTTGAGGCCTGGGAAAAAGAAGGGATGCTCACGCTGGTGCAGGGGGGGTTTAATGAATCCCTGCTTGATACCTGCTGGCTGACCATAGCCGCCACGGATGACGATGAAGTGAATCAGCGCGTCAGCGACGCCTGTGAAGCGCGCCGCATCTTCTGTAACGTGGTGGATGCCCCGAAGGAAGCCAGCTTTATCATGCCGTCGATCATTGACCGTTCGCCGCTGATGATTGCGGTATCGTCCGGCGGCCGCTCTCCCGTTCTGGCCCGCCTGCTGCGGGAAAAACTGGAAGCCATTCTGCCGCAGCATCTTGGCCAGATTGCCCACTATGCCGGGCAGCTGCGTTCACGGGTTAAGCAAACCTTCGCGACCGTGGGTGAACGCCGTCGCTTCTGGGAAAAATTCTTTGTGAATGACAGGCTGGCCCAGTCGCTGGCGAATCAGGATCATAAAGCGGTGGAAGAGACGACGGCGCAGTTGCTCTGCGAGCCGCTGGATCATCGCGGTGAAGTGGTGCTGGTGGGTGCCGGCCCGGGCGATGCCGGTTTGCTGACGCTGAAAGGGCTGCAGCAGATCCAGCAGGCGGATATTGTGGTTTATGACCGTCTGGTCTCCGATGAGATAATGAACCTGGTCCGCCGCGATGCTGATCGCGTATTTGTCGGTAAACGTGCCGGGTACCACTGTGTACCGCAGGAGGAGATTAACCAGATCCTGCTGCGCGAAGCGCAAAAAGGAAAACGCGTGGTGCGCCTCAAGGGTGGCGATCCGTTTATCTTTGGTCGCGGCGGTGAAGAGCTGGAAACGTTGTGCAACGCGGGCATTCCGTTTTCCGTGGTGCCGGGCATCACGGCAGCTTCCGGCTGCTCAGCTTACTCGGGCATTCCGCTAACCCACCGTGACTATGCCCAGAGCGTACGCCTGGTGACGGGGCACCTGAAAACCGGCAGTGAGCTGGACTGGCATAACCTGGCCGCCGAAAAACAGACGCTGGTGTTCTATATGGGGTTAAACCAGGCCGCGACCATTCAGGCCAAACTGCTTGAGCACGGCATGGAAGAGGATATGTCCGTCGCGCTGGTGGAAAACGGCACGTCCATTAAGCAGCGCGTGGTGAACGGCGTGCTGACACAGTTAGGTGAGCTGGCACAGCAGGTTGAAAGCCCGGCGCTGATTATTGTCGGACGCGTGGTGGAGCTGCGCGATAAACTGAACTGGTTCTCGAATCACTAACGCATATTCCCCCTTCCCGGAGTAGTCCTTATGCGGACTACTCCCCTCTTACCGCTCCCGATAACATACCGCCCGCGAAATGGAATTTTTCCATTTATTCCCTCACGTTAGATCCAATTTTCGTTTTTTCAGACAAGGAATGCTTATGTTTAAACTGGCAAAAGCCGCCGTTCTGGTAGGCATATTATCGACTCTGACCGCCTGCACCGGTCACGTTCAAAATACCAAAAATAACTGCAGCTATGATTACCTGCTGCACCCGGCAATTTCCATTTCGAAGATCATCGGTGGCTGCGGCCCGGCCGCACAGCAGTAAGCGTTTTTCAGGCGTAAAAAAACCGGGAATGTCCCGGTTTTTTGTCTGGCTCAGCGCGTTTTTTGTCGGGGAGCGCTCATGCTTACCCGACAAAACAGGGTTACGGTTTACCCACAAACCCAATCGCCTGGTACACCGCTTTAAGGGTTTCAGACGCGCGGGCACTGGCTTTTTCCGCGCCCTCTTTCATCACTTTCTGCAGGAAAGCTTCGTCGTTACGGTAGCGGTGATAACGCTCCTGCAGCTCGGTCAGCATGCCGGAAACAGCATCCGCCACTTCCCCTTTCAGGTGACCATACATCTTGCCTTCGAAGTGTTGTTCCAGCTCAGGAATGCTCTGACCCGTCACACCGGAGAGGATATCCAGCAGGTTGGAGACGCCCGCTTTGTTCTGCACGTCGTAACGCACAACAGGTGGCTCATCGGAGTCGGTCACCGCACGCTTGAGCTTTTTAACCACCGATTTCGGGTCTTCCAGCAGGCCGATAACGTTGTTGCGGTTATCGTCAGACTTGGACATCTTCTTGGTTGGCTCCAGCAGCGACATCACGCGTGCGCCGGATTTCGGAATGAACGGCTCAGGCACTTTGAACACGTCGCCGTACAGCGCGTTAAAGCGCTGGGCGATATCGCGGCTCAGTTCCAGATGCTGTTTCTGATCTTCGCCAACCGGCACCTGGTTGGTCTGGTACAGCAGAATGTCTGCTGCCATCAGTACCGGGTAATCAAACAGACCGGCGTTGATGTTTTCTGAGTAGCGCGCGGATTTATCCTTGAACTGCGTCATGCGGCTCAGTTCGCCGAAGTAGGTGTAGCAGTTCAGCGCCCAGCCCAGCTGCGCATGCTCTGGAACGTGAGACTGAACGAAAATGGTGCTCTTCTCAGGATCAATTCCGCAGGCCAGATACAGCGCCAGGGTGTCCAGGGTGGCCTTACGCAGCTTCTCAGGATCCTGACGTGCAGTGATAGCATGCAGATCCACGATGCAGTAAATGCAATGGTAATCATCCTGCATGCTAACCCACTGACGTAACGCACCCATGTAGTTACCAATGGTCAATTCACCTGACGGCTGTGCGCCACTAAAAACGATGGGCTTAGTCATTATTCAATTCCTGATTATCACTGTGCGAAAGCCCGAGTGCGGGCAACAAATCTTTGAAGTGGTCGAACACGACGTCCGGCTCACTCAGCGTGATGGCCTCACCGTAGTTGTAGCCATAGGTTAATCCCACTGAAGGACAACCCGCCGCTCTGGCAGCCAGAATATCATTGCGGGAATCACCGACAAAGAGCAGCTCCGCGGGCGTTAAGGATAATTTTCCTGCCACCAGCAGTAACGGTTCCGGATGCGGCTTTTTGTTCTGCACATCATCACCGCCAACAATGACGGAAAAATACTTTGCGATGTCCAGCGCTTCCAGCAGAGGGGCGACAAAAGGTGTCGGTTTGTTTGTCACCAGCCCCAGCGGAATGCCGTTGGCATGAAGCGCACTCAGCGTTTCTGCGACATCCGGGAACAGGAAACTGCCCTCTTCGACCGTCTCTTCATAGAAACGATTGAACAATTTACGCAGGATACGCAGCTGTTCTTCCTGCGGGATATCCGCATGATCCACGCTCGGTTTACCCTGTGCGGAACGCTGGGACACACGCTCCTGGCGGGCCCATGTCAACGCGCGCTCCATCAGGACATCGGCGCCATTGCCAATCCACGTGATGACACGCTCTTCGCCCGCAACGGGCAGTTCAAGAGCATACAGCGCCTGGTCTACGGCGCTGGTTAAGCCCGGCGCGCTGTCAACCAGCGTGCCGTCGAGGTCAAATGCGATACCCCGGGTTGCCTGCAATTTATCCATGACTTACCTTCGCCAGTTCACGGCGCATTTCATCAATGACTTTTTTGTAATCCGGTTGGTCGAAAATCGCTGAACCTGCAACGAACATATCCGCGCCCGCTGCCGCAATTTCACCAATGTTATTCACTTTTACGCCACCGTCGACTTCCAGACGAATGTCGTAACCTGACTCATCAATACGACGGCGCACTTCACGCAGTTTATCCAGCGTATGAGGGATAAACGACTGACCGCCAAAGCCCGGGTTAACGGACATCAGCAAAATGACATCCAGCTTATCCATCACATGGTCGAGATAGCTCAGCGGGGTAGCCGGGTTGAAAACCAGACCTGCTTTACAGCCATTCTCTTTGATGAGCTGCAGCGTGCGATCCACATGTTCAGACGCTTCAGGGTGGAAGGTGATGATACTGGCTCCCGCAGCGGCAAAATCAGGCACGATACGGTCAACAGGCTTCACCATCAGATGGACGTCAATCGGCGCGGTAATACCGTAGTTACGCAGCGCT
Organism: Enterobacter sp. RCC_40; assembly: GCF_041360735.1. Classification (NCBI taxonomy): domain Bacteria; kingdom Pseudomonadati; phylum Pseudomonadota; class Gammaproteobacteria; order Enterobacterales; family Enterobacteriaceae; genus Enterobacter; species Enterobacter sp. RCC_40. The sequence goes on along the minus strand of NZ_JBFUPR010000006.1, from coordinate 170,203 downwards.
TTAAGCACCATCGGGCCAATGGTCAGATTAGGAACGTAGTGGTTATCCATAACGTCGAAATGGACGACATCTGCGCCCGCCGCGAGTGCTTTTGCAGTGTCTTCACCCAGGCGGGCAAAATCGGCCGACAGAATTGAGGGAGCAATCAAAAACTGTTTCATCCGCATCTCCTTGAAATGTGTTTACCGGCGGGCAAAACGGCTCAGGGGCGATAAAGAGCCAGGAGTTCGTCCACCTTTTTACGTGTGCCGCCGTTGCTGCTTATGCTACGCCGCACTTTGACCTGAAAATGCTTCGCGGCTTTGTACCATTCGCGCGTATCAGGGGTATCGTGATTCGAAATTAACACCGGAATTCTTTTGCTGACCAGCTTTTCCGCCATCTCCGCCAGACGGGCCTGCTCGGCCGGACTGAAGCTGTTGGTGTGATAAGCGGTGAAATTTGCCGTCGCAGACAACGGTGCGTAAGGCGGGTCGCAATAGACCACCGAGTTTACGCCTGCCAGCTCCATGCACTCTTCATAGGAGAGGCAGTGGAATTCGGCATTCTGCGCTTTTTTAGCAAAGTGATACAACTCATCCTGTGGGAAATACGGACGCTTATAACGGCCAAACGGCACGTTAAATTCACCACGAAGATTATACCGGCACAGACCGTTGTAGCCGTGTCGATTGAGATAGAGGAACAACAGCGCCCGGCGGAACGGATCCTGACTTTGATTAAATTCAGTGCGGAACTGGTAGTAAACGTCCGGATTATTGTGCTCGGGTGTAAACAGCTTCCGAGCCTCTTCCACGTACTCGTCGGTCCGCAGCTTGACGATGTTGTAGAGGCTAATGAGGTCGCTGTTAATATCCGCCAGGATATAACGAGAAAAATCGGTATTCAGGAATACCGATCCAGCGCCCACAAAGGGCTCGATAAGACACTCGCCTTTCGGCAGGTGCTTTTTAATATCATCGAGCAGGGGGTATTTCCCCCCTGCCCATTTCAGAAAAGCGCGATTTTTTTTCATGCTGACTAACTGATTACACCTTCTCCGGCTGTGGAGAAAGCTCCGACAGCATCCTGCGCTTTAAACATTACTTCAGATCAGCCTGAACCTGATGAATTGGCTTAGCCCATGGGTTTTTCGCCTGAACGTCGGCGGGCAGCGTTGCGACAGCACGTTTTGCTTCATCTTTTGAAGCATAAACGCCACTTACCAGCACGTACCACGGCTGACCATTACGGGTCGTCTGATAAACCACATAGTTTTTCAGATTTGTTTTCTTCGCCCAACCGTTGAGGTTGTCATAGTTAGACGAACTGCTCAGCTGCAGCGTGTAATTGCTGGACGGGGCTGACTTCAGTGAACCGACGTTACCTGCAGTCTTGCCTGCTGCGGCGCTGGTTGTTGCCGTCGCTGCAGGTGCAGTTGCAGTAGGCGCAGTTGCAGCTGGTGCCGAAGTGGCAGCCGGTGCCGTGGTGGTCGCCGTTGCTTTCGGTGCAGTCTGCGTAACCGGTGCTTTTGCCGGTTCGCTCACCGTCGTTTCAGTACGTTTTGTCTGAGCCGGCGCTTTCACTTCAGGCGCTTTGACGACTGCCTGAGGTTTGGTTTCACGCTTAGGTTCAATCACAGCCTGCTTACGTTCAGGACGGGTCGCAGGTTGCGTCTGGCGCGGTTTGGTTTCGGTTGCAGCCGTTTGCGGCTGAGCGTTACCACCGCGGATCGGCGCAACGGTCGCAGGTTCAGTTGGCAGCGTAGAGTTAACCACGGCATTGTCCACCTGCGCCTGATTTTGCGGCTGCGTCAGGGCATTGTTCAGGTCGCCCTGAACTTCTACACGCTGCTGGCCTTCCGGCGTGGCAGGTGCCTGACCCTGTGCGGGGGTAGAAGAAACTGGCGGCAGAGAAACATCCTGCGGCTGTGTTGTATTTCCGGCAGTCTGCTCGGCGGAGGTGGTACCCGGCGCTGGCTGCGCACCATTCGCCTGATCGGTCGCATCGTTACCAGAGAGGCTGATGCTCTTCTCAGTGGATGCCGCTTGCTCACCGGAAGGGGTCGAAGGCGCTTTTAGCGCAGAACCAATACCGACAATCAGCAGCACGAGCACCAGAACGCCGAGTCCCATCATGATGTACTGGCGGGAGGCGGGTTTCTGCGCAGCGGCTTTTTTACGTTTACGTGGGCGACGCTCTACAGGCTCTTCGTCCATTGAATCTTCTTCGGACTCATAACCCTCTTCTTCTTCTCGCTCATCACGTGCGTTGCGGCTACGCGAAGGGCGACGATCGTCTGCATCCAGATCAACATCGTCAAAGTTGATCTGCGGCTCGTTATCACGTTCTGAAGATTGACGAGAACGACCAGTACGACGATCGCTGGGATCGGGTTTCAGCTCGTCTTCTGGTTTGAATTCATCCATTTAACACCCCACTCAAAGGCTTATGCCAACGACTTTGCATTTCGCCTGAAGCTAAACGACCACCTGTAACAGTGGCCTGACCTTTCTAGTTGTTACGCCTGCTGACAGTCAGCAATAGCGCCAAGAACCACATCATGCGGCACTCCGCCGCGTACTTCACTCTTCCCTATTGCAAGCGGGAGTACAAGACGCATCTCACCTGCCAATACTTTTTTATCGCGCATCATGTGGGGTAAATACGCTTGTGCCGACATCTCTTTCGGCCCGGTTACCGGCAAGCCCGCACGCTCAAGCAGCGTGATGATGCGTGCCGTCTCTTCCGGTTTAAACTGCCCCAGACGTTCAGAAGTGCGGGCAGCCATTACCATTCCGGCAGCGACTGCTTCACCGTGAAGCCAGTTACCGTAACCCATTTCGGCTTCAATCGCGTGACCAAACGTATGCCCAAGATTCAGTAAAGCACGTAAGCCCGTTTCACGCTCGTCTGCAGCGACAACTTCCGCTTTCAGCTCACAACAACGACGAATGCAGTAAGCCAGTTTCGCCTCATCCAGGCGCAGCAACGCATCCATATTCTCTTCCAGCCAGTCAAAGAACTCGCCATCCAGAATAATGCCGTATTTGATCACTTCAGCCAGACCGGAAGCCAGCTCGCGTTTCGGTAGGGTTTTCAGACAGTCGAGATCCACCACCACCGATGCCGGCTGGTAGAACGCGCCAATCATATTTTTACCGAGCGGATGGTTAACGGCCGTTTTGCCGCCGACAGAAGAGTCGACCTGAGACAGTAACGTGGTAGGGATTTGAATAAAACGCACACCACGTTGATAACTTGCAGCCGCAAAGCCCGTCAGATCGCCCACAACACCGCCGCCCAGGGCAAGCAGTGTTGTATCGCGACCATGCGGTTTTTGCAGCAATGCGGTAAAGACGGTATCCAGTACCGCCAGGCTTTTATACTGCTCGCCATCGGGCAGAATCACACTGTCGACTTTAACGCCCGCCTGTTCAAGCAGGTGGCGAACGCGGTCGAGATAAAGCGGAGCCAGCGTCTCATTGGTGACCAGCATCGCCTGATCACCCGCTTTCAGTGGTAAAAAGGAAGCTGGGTCGTTAAACAAACCAGCCGCGATGGTGATTGGGTAACTACGTTCCCCGAGAGTAACTGTAATCCTCTCCATGACGCGACATCCACCTTTAATGCTTTTACCCGCAGGCGATTGTATATAAAGCCAGAATCAGTTGCTTTCCAGCATATGAATAATCTGGTTTGCAACCACTTTAGCGCTCTGATCGTCAGTACGAATGGTCACATCAGCAATCTCTTCGTACAGCGGATTGCGTTCATCGGCCAACGCTTCCAGAACTTCGCGTGGTGGCGTTTCAACCTGCAGCAGCGGGCGCTTTTTATCGCGCTGCGTACGTGCCAGCTGTTTTTCGATGGTCGTCTCGAGATAGACCACTACGCCACGGGCGGAGAGACGGTTGCGGGTTTCGCGAGATTTGACAGAGCCACCGCCTGTTGCCAGAACAATGCCCTGCTTTTCCGTGAGTTCGTTGATCACTTTTTCTTCTCGGTCACGGAAACCTTCTTCGCCTTCTACGTCGAAAACCCAGCCCACATCAGCTCCGGTTCGTTTCTCAATCTCTTGATCAGAATCGTAAAATTCCATATTGAGTTGTTGAGCTAACTGACGCCCAATAGTGCTTTTGCCGGCACCCATAGGCCCAACCAGAAAGATATTGCGTTTCTCTGCCATTTTATCGGTACTACTAAGACTATTCGTTAATGGTAATCCCCGCTTCGCAGACACCCGGCGTAGCAGGACATGAACTGAAACCTCATATGCAATAGAGCGAGAGTCAGACTAAAAATTATCTCAATACTCCGGCTTGTTTGGCAACTGATTAAATCACCGCACCAGACGCATAAGGCAATAAGACGTAAGTCCAACTCAAATCGGTACTCCTTGTATGCTAATTCATGCCCCACGTCAAACATCTGCAACAATCTGAATGCAAAATCATTGGGAGGATCGTGACTCTTCAGCGAATACCGACCAGTCGTGGTGTAATAAACACCACTAACTCCCGTCGTTCATTGTCCTTTCCGTCATGGCGAAAAAGCTGTCCAAGCCACGGGATGTTGCCCAGCCCAGGCACGCGATCGCTTCCGGTTTTATTCTTTTGCGAAAAAATTCCGCCCAGCGCCAGCGTTTCTCCGCTTTTTACTTCCACCTGGGTTTCAATTTCTTGTTTATCGATGGCGAGCGTTTCACCATCGGCCTGCTGTAGCACCTGTCCTGGCATATTTTCACTGATGTGCAGCTTCAGGCGTACGCGACCGCCGGGCAGCACCACCGGCGTCACCTCCATGCCTAACACCGCCTCTTTGAATTCCACGGAGGTCGCCCCGCTGTCACCGCTGGAGACCTGATATGGGATTTCACTGCCCTGCTTAATACTGGCCGGTTGCATATGCGAGGCCAGCAGTCGTGGGCTGGCGATGATATCGACCTGCTGCTTTTGCTCCAGCGCCGACAATTCCAAATCCAGCAGCCTGCCGTTAATCCGCCCAATGTTAAAACCCACATGGGTGGTGGCGTTTGCCACGGACAGATCGCTGCCAAGCGTTGTGAGTTGCCCGACCTTGCCCGCCTCCGTTGCGTCGGCGAGATTCCACTTCACCCCCAGCTCACGCAGGCTTTTTTCATTGATGGTCACGATATGCGCCGCCAGTTCCACCTGCTCGACAGGGATATCCATCTGCGTCGCCCAGTGCTGCAGCGTATCAAGCACCACCTGGTTATCCCGTATCAGCAGACGGTTCGTGCGCTTGTCGACAGACAAACTCCCTTTTGGGCTGAGCAGTTTTTCCGCCGCTTTTTGCAGTTCCCCGGCGTCAGCGTAAGAAAAAGGTATGCTGTGCGAGACCAGCGGCGCATCAAGCTGTCGGCGTGTCCGCTCCTGCTCTTTGCGTTCCAGCTGTTCACGCTGCCAGGCTGCGGTGTGAACATAAAAAATGCCCCCTTCTTCATGCAGAACAAGCCCGGCGCTGGTGACGACCGTCTGTAGCGCCTGTCGCCAGGGGACGCGTGTCAGATTGAGCGACAGCGTGCCGCTGACATCTGGCGATACCACCAGATTACGGTTCTCCTGTGCAACCATCGCCTGTAGCACCTGCACCACCGGTACCTCATCCACCACCAGCGTGATCGGCTTTGGCGCGGCGGCCCACAGCGGATGACTGAACGCCAGCAGCCACAGCGTTATCCTTATGTTCATTCTTTTTCGTTCCTTCTCGTTGCCACGTCCATTGTCTGGGTTCACATGCATCCCCCACATCGACGACCAGTTCCCTTTCATTGAGGGCCGTTACCCGCCAGCCCACCGGGAGATGCTGTTGCGGTGTCAGGCGATGCCAGCGCTTTTGCCCGTCCTGTAAAATGCCAGTGTCCTGCGTGCTGCCCACCATCCCGTGGTAATGCCACTGCGCCAGTTGCCCTACCGCACAAGGGTCATCCGGCGGGCGAAAAGGATCCCGCATCCCGGTCACTAACAGGGCGCAACACACCAGCAGGCAACGCGCGCTATTTTGCATGCGGCTCCTCCAGCTCCACCCGCAGGCGTAATGCCGAACCCTGTGCAGAGAGAGCAAAGGCGGCAACCTGAACATCCCACTGCGCCAGCCGGGTGAAAACTGTCGGGATGGCCTGCCATTCAGCATCCAGCGTCAGTTCCCCTCCGTTTTGCAACGGCTTCCAGTGAACCAGTCTTGTGCCCGCCCCCTGAAACTCGAGTGGCGAAAAAGGCGTCATTACCGTGGCTTCACGGGGTGCGTGACGCCGCGGCACCTGACTGGCGGCGGGCCATAGCGAGACATTAGCCTGTGCGGCCTCGCTGACCTGCCGCTGAAGTTCAGCCACCTGCTTTGCTACCGGTCGAAGCACCATGCCCCACGTCGTACTCCCCAGAAAGAGAACGCTCAGACACCAGCACAGCACCCGCCATCGGGGGCTGCTTTCGCACCAGCGTTCGAACAAGGTTTCCACGCATTAGCCCTCGCTTCGCAGATGAAAGGTGAACATCCAGCGCCCCAGGTCATCCTGCTGTAATTCCCCCGTCGGCCCCGCGGTAAACCCCGCCATCTTTCCGAGCCCATCCCGCAGAGCAGAGAGCGCGGGGAGTGTTGCGGCATATCCGGTTAACATCAGTGTAGGGGGCTGATAGCGCAGTTCGGTCAGCCAGACCTGGGATGGCATCATCCCGGCAAAGGACTCCAGCACCGGCTGCCAGGCGCGTCGTTGAGGCGCTGGCGCGGGCGTCGGCGTCTCTGTGCCTGACCTTGTACGAGACACCAGCGCCTGCTGCACGGACTGCATGCCCGCCAGTTGAATATGCAGCGCACGTGTCATCACGAGAGGATTCATCCGCAGGCTGAAAACCCCCATCAGTATCAGCAGCCACGTAGCGACAAACAGTACGCCCCAGAATCGCAGGCAGCGCACGCGTCGCTGCCGCCGCCACGGCAAAAAATTCGTCATGCTCATTCCGGCACCTCACTCATGGCCAGCGCCAGCGCGACGGTATAATCAGCGCCGCATGCCGGCAGAGGAGCATGGCAACGAACCAGGGCGTCCCAGGGGTCTCGCTGACTATCAAAGAGGGCAATGTCCTGCGGCGTGAGGGCCAGTAGTGCCGCGAGATCGGCCACGTTTTCCGCTTCCGTGGTAAAACGCCGTCCCCACTGATGGCGCATCGCCCACAGCCACTGATGCCCATCCCGCCAGGCGACACACTGCGCCGGCGCTACCGCAGGGAGAAGGTTCGCCAGCGCACTGGCATCCGGGGTGATCGTCACGAGCCGTAAACGCAATATCTTTGCCAGCGTCAGCAGGGGGTGAATCTCGTTGTTTTGTGCCGCGGTGACATGGAATGTATTGCTGAACGTATCCTGCGCATAATCAAAACAGAGCGTGTCAGCAGCCATCTCCAGTTCACGCGAGAGTGTCGCCCCCAGCCAGGAGAGCTGTTCGCTGTCGCGCAGCGCCACGCCCGGACGGGGAAGCGATCGTTGCAGCGTGCGTGCCGCCGGAAATGAGAGAAACACCCGGTGGGAGTGTGGCAACGTTTTCCGCCAGTCGCGCAAGGCGTCAACCAGTTGTTCAGGCTGGCAAATTTTGCCATCCCGGATAATCCCGTCGGCCAGAGTGATAGCCCACCAGCGGCACAAACGCCAGCCCGACCGCTCCCGGGCCAGCGCCACTATCTGCACCCTATCCTGTTGAATATGAACGCCTGTTTGCCATGTTTTAAAAGCCATGCTTCACGATCTCCTTATCGCCCGTCAGGTGACGGCTATATCAATGAATCAGGCTTGCCTTTATACTACCGCGCGATTGTTTAGAAACTGCCCAAGTGAAACCAAATGGGAAATCTCCGGTGAAGTTCGTAAAGTATTTATTAATCCTTGCAGTCTGTTGCATTCTGCTGGGAGCAGGCTCGATTTATGGTTTGTACAAATATATTGAGCCGCAGCTGCCTGATGTCGCTACGCTTCGCGATGTGCGACTCCAGATCCCGATGCAGGTCTACAGCGCCGATGGCGAGTTAATGGCGCAGTACGGCGAAAAGCGTCGTATCCCGCTGACCTTAAATCAAATTCCGCCCGTGATGGTCAAAGCCTTTATCGCTACCGAGGACAGCCGTTTTTACGAGCACCACGGTGTCGATCCGGTGGGGATTTTCCGTGCTGCAAGTATTGCGCTGTTCTCCGGTCATGCCTCTCAGGGGGCAAGTACCATTACACAGCAGCTGGCGCGTAACTTCTTCCTTAGCCCAGAAAAGACCCTGACCCGTAAGATCAAAGAGGTGTTCCTTGCGATCCGTATAGAGCAGTTGTTGAGCAAAGACGAGATCCTTGAGCTGTACCTCAATAAAATCTACCTCGGCTACCGCGCCTACGGTGTTGGTGCGGCCGCGCAGGTGTACTTTGGTAAACCTGTCGAGCAGCTGACGTTAAGCGAAATGGCGACCATTGCCGGTCTGCCTAAAGCGCCATCGACCTTCAACCCGCTCTACTCGCTTGAACGCGCTACGGCGCGTCGTAACGTCGTCCTGTCACGTATGCTGAGCGAAGGCTATATCAGCCAGAGCGAGTACGAACAGGCGCGCAACGATGTTATCGATGCCAACTACCATGCGCCGGAGATTGCCTTCTCTGCCCCTTATCTCACCGAAATGGTGCGTCAGGAGATGGTGAGCCGCTACGGCGATAAAGCCTACGAAGATGGCTACCGCGTTTACACCACCGTGACCCGCAACGTTCAGCAGGCGGCTCAGGAAGCGGTGCGTAACAACGTGATGGATTACGACATGCGCCACGGTTATCGCGGCCCGTCAAATGTGCTGTGGAAAGTCGGCGAAAGCGCCTGGGACAGCAAAAAAATCACCAGTACGCTGAAAGCGCTGCCCACCTATGGCCCGCTCCTTCCTGCCGTGGTGACTCAGGCCGATCCACAGGAAGCAGTGGCAACGCTGGCGGATGGAACGTCTGTCTCCCTGCGTATGGACGGGATCCGTTGGGCTCGCCCGTACCGCTCAGACACCCTGCAAGGCCCGACGCCGCGTAAAGTGACGGATGTCGTCCAGACCGGACAGCAAATCTGGGTACGCAAGGTGGGCGACAGCTGGTGGCTGGCGCAGGTGCCAGACGTTAACTCGGCCCTGGTGTCCATCAATCCGCAGAACGGTGCCGTGCTGGCCCTGGTCGGTGGGTTCGATTTCAACCAGAGCAAATTTAACCGCGCCACCCAGGCGTTGCGTCAGGTTGGCTCTAACATCAAGCCGTTCCTCTACACCGCAGCCATGGATAAGGGACTGACTCTCGCCAGTATCCTGAACGACGTGCCTATCTCCCGCTGGGATGCCGGTGCCGGTTCTGACTGGCAGCCGAAGAACTCACCGGCGGAATATTCAGGCCCTATTCGTCTTCGTCAGGGTCTTGGGCAGTCGAAAAACGTGGTGATGGTGCGCGCAATGCGTGCGATGGGTGTCGACTATGCCGCGGAATATCTGCAACGCTTCGGTTTCCCGGCTCAGAACATCGTGCGCACCGAATCGCTGGCGTTAGGCTCTGCGTCCTTTACGCCGCTTCAGGTGGCGCGGGGGTACTCGGTGATGGCTAACGGCGGCTTCCTGATTGACCCGTACTTCATCAGTAAAATCGAGAACGACCAGGGTGGCGTGCTGTTTGAAGCGAAGCCGAAAATTGCCTGCCCTGACTGCGATATTCCGGTCATTTACGGCAATACGCCAAAATCTGAGGTAATTGAAAACAAGGACATGGAAGACGTTGCCGTGTCTCAGGAGCAGACGAACCCTGTGTTGCCGCAGCCGCAGCTGGAACAGGCTAACCAGTCGCTGGTGGCGCAGAGCGGGGCGCAGGAGTATGCACCGCATGTCATCAACACGCCGCTGTCGTTCCTGATAAAGAGCGCGCTGAACACCAACATCTTCGGCGAACCTGGCTGGCAAGGGACCGGCTGGCGCGCAGGACGTGATTTACAGCGCCATGATATCGGCGGTAAAACGGGGACAACAAACAGCTCGAAAGATGCGTGGTTCTCCGGTTACGGCCCGGGCGTGGTGACGTCAGTCTGGATCGGTTTTGACGATCATCGCCGTGATTTAGGCCGCACCACGGCTTCAGGCGCGATTAAAGATCAGATTTCTGGCTACGAAGGCGGCGCGAAGAGCGCGCAACCGGCCTGGGATGCCTATATGAAATCCGTGCTGGAAGGCGTTCCGGAGCAACCGCTGACGCCACCACCGGGCGTGGTTACCGTCAATATCGACCGCAGCACCGGGCAGCTCGCCAATGGCGGCAATAGCCGTGCAGAGTATTTCATCGAGGGCACGCAGCCGACCACACAGGCGGTGCATGAGGTGGGTACAGAAATCATTGATAACGGCGAAACGCACGAGTTGTTCTAACGGGCAACGTAAAAACGGCAACCTCAGGTTGCCGTTTTTTTTGTTCTCTCACACGTTGCGGCATCAGGCTGTTATAACCGCCCCTGCCCCTTCAGCCATTCGCGTACCAGGAACAGCGCGCTCACGTTGCGGGCCTCGTTAAAATCAGGGTCTTCGAGCAGGTCCATCATATGGGCCAGCGGCCAGCGAACCTGTGGCAGTGGCTCCGGCTCGTCCCCTTCCAGCGATTCTGGATAAAGATCCTCAGCAACCACAATGTTCATTTTGCTGGAAAAATAGGAGGGTGCCATGCTCAGTTTTTTCAGGAACGTCAGTTCGTTCGCGCCAAAACCGACCTCTTCTTTGAGCTCGCGATTGGCCGCCTCAAAGACCGTTTCACCCGGATCGATGAGCCCTTTCGAGAACCCAAGTTCGTAAGATTCGGTTCCCACGGCATACTCGCGGATTAAGATCAGATGGTCGTCGACGACAGGAACAATCATCACCGCTTCGCGCGAAGAAGGGCGCATACGTTCGTAAACGCGACGCACACCGTTGCTGAACTCCAGATCCACACTTTCGACATTAAACAGGCGCGATTTTGCGACTGTTTCAACATTCAGAATGGTGGGTTTTTGTAGTGGTTTGCTCATCGTGATGGGGTCTTAGCAGTGGGAACTGGCTTTATTGTGCGATACGCCGCACGGTTTCGGCAATGTCAATTGTTCTGTATTTACATTTATGCAACGTAACAGGAATCAATCCTCAATTCAAAACAAATGTCAAGAGGTTGAAATGTTTCCAGGAATTTGCTGATATCGCGCCATAACAGGCTTTGCTATCATCATCGGTCACTGGGATGCGCTTCAGAATGCTCAAGTTCGACTCCATACTTGCCGATAGCCAACCACAGACTCTCATTCAATGTTAAAGGTGCTACTGACTACACCTGTAAGAAGATAAGTAAGATGGGGAAAGCATGAGCACCATTTTGATTGTTCTCGCTGCTATGCTGGCCAGCGCATTGGTTGCAGGGTGGGTATACAGGCGTCGCGTAAGGCGTCGTTACCGGCTGCCCTTTTTAAACGCCTTTGCCGGTGCGACGACGCGTAAACTGACGCAAGAAGAGCGCGATGCAGTAGAAAACTATCTCGAAACACTGAACCGTTCTCAGTTAACACCTGGGCCGACGGGGGCAACTGCTGCGCCGGTGGCGCTCAAGTTAAATGCGCAAAGTGACACAGTGCTCAGTGTGACGCGCTCCATCACCCGCTATGGCATCACCACAGACGATCCCAATAAATGGCGCTATTACCTGGATTCGGTTGAAGTGCATCTGCCCCCGTCCTGGGAGCAGTACATTAATGACGAAAACAGCGTAGAGCTGATCCATACCGATTCGTTGCCGCTGGTTATCTCACTCAACGGCCATACGTTGAATGAATATCTTCAGGAAGCCCCGCGTTTTGCGCTGGAACGCGCAAGTTCAACACAGGCCTCCATTCGTGGCGAAGAAACAGAGCAGATCGAGCTGCTGAACATTCGCCAGGAGACGCATGAAGAGTACGCCCTGAGCCGCCCTGACGGCATTCGCGAAGCGATTCTGATCGTGGCCGCGTTCCTGCTCTTTTTCATCTGCCTGCTGACGCCGGATGTGTTTGTCCCCTGGCTGGCTGGCGGTGCGGTGCTGTTGCTGGCAGCCGGGCTGTGGGGGCTCTTTGCCCCGCCGGCAAAAACCTCGCTACGTGAGATCCACTGCCTGCGCGGTACTCCTAAGCGCTGGGGTCTGTTCGGTGAGAGTGACCAGGAGCACCTCAATAATATCTCGCTCGGTATTATCGATCTTATCTACCCGCGCCACTGGCAGCCGTGGATTGCCCAGGATTTAGGGCAGAAAACCGATATCGATATCTACCTTGACCGCCATGTGGTGCGCCAGGGGCGCTTTTTATCCCTGCATGATGAAGTAAAAAATTTCCCGCTTCAGCACTGGTTACGCAGTGCGGTCATTGCCGGGGGGGCAGCGCTGGTGTTTATCATGCTTCTGCTGTTTGTCCCGCTGGATATGCCCATTAAATTTACCCTGTCATGGATAAAAGGGGCGCAAACCATTGAGGCAACCAGCGTCAACCAGCTGGACGAGGCTGGCGTGCGGGTCGGTGATACGCTGCGCCTGAAGGGCACCGGCATGTGTAACATTCATACGCCTGGCGCATGGAATACGCGTCAGAGCTCGCCGTTCATGCCGTTCGATTGCTCACAAATTATCTGGAATGATGCGCCGCCGCTGCCGCTGCCTGAATCTGAGGTTGTCAATAAAGCCACGTCGCTTACCCAGACGGTCAATCGCCAGCTGCACCCGAAACCCGATGACGACTCGCGCGTGAGCCCTGCCCTGCGCTCGGCCATTCAGAAATCGGGGATGGTGCTTCTGGACGACTTTGGTGACATCGTTCTGAAAACACAGGATTTGTGTTCCGCTCAGGACGAATGCGTACGTCTCAAAAACGCCCTTGTGAACCTGGGTAACAGTAAAGACTGGGATTCGCTGGTGAAACGCGCGGAAGCGGGCCGGCTGGATGGCGTTAACGTGCTGCTGCGTCCGGTCAGCGCCGAGTCGCTGGATAATCTGGTCGCCACGTCAACCGCACCCTTCGTGATGCGCGAAACTACCCGTGCGGCGCAGGCGCTGAACAGCCCGGCACCGGGCGGCTTTGTGATCGTCAGTGATGAAGGGAGCGACCTGGTCGATCAGCCATACCCGCAGGTCGCACTTTATGACTACCCGGCTCAGGAACAGTGGGGCCAGTTCCAGCGCCTGGCGCAGATGCTGATGCAGACGCCGTTTAGCGCTGAAGGGATTGTGACGAGTATCTTTACCGATGCCAACGGCACGCGCCACATCGGCCTGCACCGCATGCCGGACAGCGCAGGCCTGTGGCGCTACATCGGCACCTCGCTGCTGATGATTGCGATGCTGGTATGCATTTGCTGGAACGGTTTTATGGCGCTGCGTCGCTATCAGCGCTCACGCACCAGGCTTGCCGACATCCAGCAGTATTACGAAAATTGCCTTAACCCTAAGCTGATCCCCTCCTCTGAGAGCCTGATCTGATAACGTCGATGCGCGACAAGATGTGCTACCCTGTCGCGCACGTTTCTTCAGGCTGGAGTTCCCCCTTATGCATCTTGATATCGCCTGGCAGGAGGTTGATACCGTTCTGCTGGATATGGACGGCACGCTGCTCGATCTCGCCTTTGATAACTATTTCTGGCAAAAGCTGGTTCCGGAAACCTATGGTGAACAGCAGGGGATCTCCCCGGCAGAAGCGCAGGAATTCATTCGTTCGCAATATAGCGCGGTGCAGCATACGCTAAACTGGTACTGTCTTGACTACTGGAGCGAGCGCCTCGGTTTGGATATTTGTGCCATGACCACCGCCCAGGGCCCGCGCGCCGTACTGCGTGAGGATACCGTGCCTTTTCTGGATGCGCTGAAAGCGAGCGGCAAGCGCCGTATCTTGCTGACCAACGCCCATCCTCACAATCTGGCCGTGAAGCTGGAGCATACGGGTCTTGCTTCGCACCTTGATTTATTACTTTCCACCCACACATTTGGTTATCCGAAAGAGGATCAGCGGTTGTGGCATGCGGTGGCGGAAGAGACCGGTTTGCAGCCGGAACGCACGCTGTTTATTGATGACAGCGAGCCTATTCTGGATTCCGCGGCCAGGTTTGGCATTCGCTATTGTCTGGGCGTTACCAATCCTGACTCTGGCCTGGCTGAAAAAATCTATCTGCGCCATCCGGGGCTGAACGACTATCGCCAGATGATCCCCTCACTGACCGTGAAGGAGAGGCCATGAAAGAAAAACCCTCTGAAGGGGTAAGACTGGATAAATGGCTGTGGGCGGCCCGTTTTTATAAAACGCGCGCCCTTGCCCGCGACATGATTGACGGCGGTAAAGTGCATTACAACGGCCAGCGCAGCAAACCGAGCAAGCTGGTCGAACTGAATGCCACCTTAACGCTGCGTCAGGGCAACGATGAACGTACCGTGGTGATTAAAGCCATTACTGAACAACGACGGCCCGCAACCGAAGCCGTACTGCTGTATGAAGAGACGGCTGAGAGCATTGAAAAACGCGAGAAGACCGTGCTGGCGCGCAAAATGAATGCGCTGACAATGCCCCACCCGGACCGGCGTCCGGATAAAAAAGAGCGCCGCGATCTGATGAAATTTAAACATGGTGAGACCGAGTAACCCTCACCTGCACGAGAGACTATTATGGCCCAACACGACCAATTACACCGCTATCTGTTTGAACAATTCGCCGTGCGCGGCGAGCTGGTCACCGTATCCGAAACCTGGAAACAGATTCTGGAAAACCACAACTACCCGCTGCCGGTGAAAACCCTGTTGGGCGAACTGCTGGTTGCCACCAGCCTGCTGACTGCCACCCTTAAATTTGCCGGGGATATCACCGTGCAGTTGCAGGGTGATGGCCCTATGACCCTGGCGGTCATCAACGGTAATAACCAGCAGCAGATGCGCGGCGTGGCGCGCGTACAGGGCGATGTTCCTGAAAACGCGGACCTGAAAACGCTGGTGGGTAATGGCTATCTGGTCATCACCATCTCCCCGGAGGAAGGTGAGCGCTATCAGGGCGTGGTTGGCCTCGAAGGCGATACGCTGGCGGCCTGCCTGGAAGATTACTTCATGCGTTCTGAACAGCTGCCGACACGTCTGTTCATCCGCACCGGTGAAGTAGACGGTCAGCCTGCTGCTGGCGGTATGCTGCTGCAGGTTCTGCCTGCGCAGGACGCGCAGACCAACGACTTCGAGCACCTCGCGACCCTGACGGAAACCGTCAAAGCAGAAGAGCTGTTCACCCTGTCGGCGACCGATGTCCTGTGGCGTCTTTATCACGAAGAAGAAGTGACGGTTTACGACCCACAGTCGGTAGAATTTAAGTGCACCTGTTCACGTGAACGCTGCGCTGGCGCGCTGAAGACGCTGCCGGATGAAGAGATCGACAGCATCATGGCGGAAGACGGCGAAATCGATATGCACTGTGACTACTGCGGTACGCACTACGTGTTCAATTCGATGGATATTGCTGAGATCCGCAACAACGCCTCCCCGGCGGATCCTCAGGTCCACTAAGCAAAGCCTGCCCTCATCTTGCCCTCTCCCTTTTGCGAGAGGGCAAAGTGCAAAAAAGCCCTCTCTGGCTGAATCGTTTTTAACACTGTAACTCTTACGTAATTTTCTTACGTGTATGCGATTACATTCACATTCCTTCCGATAAAATCACCAGCCATTAACCTTTTCGGAACATTTTCCCCAACCAAAAAGCGATTCCTGCGATAATCCGCCTGCCCTGTGACTGGAGTCGCAGCGTTTTCCGTTAGTAAGGGTTTTGTCCAGATGCGTAAATCTATGAGCCCCGTCGCGGTTAACAACCTCACAAAAACCCTACAATTTCAGACAGTACATATTGGCTAAGGAGCAGTGATATGCGTGTTACTGGTTTAACCCCGCAAGATCTCAAGGCTTATGGTATTCACGACGTCCAGGAAATCGTCTACAACCCCGATTACGATACGCTGTATCAGGAAGAGCTCAATCCAGCACTGGAAGGATACGAGCGAGGTGTGTTGACTAACCTTGGTGCTATCGCCGTCGATACCGGTATCTTTACCGGTCGTTCGCCGAAAGATAAATACATCGTCCGAGACGAGACCACCCGCGACACACTGTGGTGGGCTGATAAAGGCAAAGGGAAGAACGATAACAAACCGCTCTCTCCGGAAACCTGGCAGCATCTGAAAGGGCTCGTTACCCATCAACTTTCCGGCAAGCGTCTGTTTATCGTTGATGCTTTCTGCGGCGCTAACGCCGACACCCGTCTTTCCGTGCGGTTTATCACTGAAGTGGCCTGGCAGGCGCATTTCGTGAAAAACATGTTTATTCGTCCTGACGACGAAGAGCTGCAGGATTTCACACCTGACTTCATCGTGATGAACGGGGCGAAATGCACGAACCCACAGTGGAAAGAGCAGGGTCTTAACTCCGAAAACTTCATCGCCTTTAACCTGACCGAGCGTATTCAGCTGATCGGCGGTACCTGGTACGGCGGCGAAATGAAGAAAGGGATGTTCTCGGTGATGAACTACCTGCTGCCGCTGCGCGGTATCGCCTCCATGCACTGTTCGGCAAACGTCGGTGAAAAAGGGGATGTGGCGGTGTTCTTCGGCCTGTCCGGCACCGGTAAAACCACCCTTTCTACCGATCCGAAACGTCGTCTGATTGGCGATGACGAGCACGGCTGGGATGATGACGGCGTGTTTAACTTCGAAGGGGGCTGCTACGCGAAGACCATTCGCCTGTCTGAAGAAGCGGAGCCAGATATCTTCCATGCCATCCGCCGCGATGCGCTGCTGGAAAACGTCACCGTGCGTGCCGATGGAACGATCGACTTCGACGATGCTTCGAAAACCGAAAACACCCGCGTGTCTTACCCTATCTACCACATCGACAACATCGTGAAGCCGGTGTCAAAAGCGGGCCACGCGACGAAGGTGATTTTCCTGACGGCAGATGCGTTCGGCGTGTTGCCTCCGGTGTCCCGCCTGACCGCCAGCCAGACGCAGTACCACTTCCTGTCTGGTTTTACCGCCAAACTGGCCGGTACCGAGCGCGGCGTGACGGAGCCAACGCCAACCTTCTCCGCCTGCTTCGGCGCAGCGTTCCTGTCGCTGCACCCGACGCAGTACGCTGAAGTGCTGGTCAAACGCATGCAGGCGTCCGGTGCACAGGCGTACCTGGTGAATACCGGCTGGAACGGCACCGGCAAACGTATCTCCATCAAAGATACCCGCGCCATTATCGACGCCATTCTGGATGGTTCACTCGATAACGCCGAAACCTTCACGCTGCCGATGTTTGATCTGGCAATCCCGACGGCGCTGCCGGGCGTAGAGACCCGTATTCTCGACCCACGCAATACCTACGGCTCACCGGAGCAGTGGCGTGAGAAAGCAGAATCGCTGGCGAAACTGTTTATTGAGAACTTCGAGAAGTATACCGATACCCCGGCAGGTGAAGCGCTGGTGAGTGCGGGTCCGAAGCTGTAACAGCTGACACGACCTGCAAAAAAAAGGGTGGCTTTTGCCACCCTTTTTTAACTCTCTCTCACCTGCCCGCGCGTCACCGGCACCGGTAACCATGCGCGAATGCTTAAACCACCCCGCTCACTGGTCCCAATCTCCAGCAAGCCGTTATGGTTATCCACAATACGCTGCACAATCGCCAGGCCTAAGCCGGTTCCGCTGGTACTGCGCGCGCTATCGCCCCGCACAAACGGCTGGAACAGATGCTTACGCTGCTCTGGCTTAATGCCCGGACCGTCATCTTCCACCTGGAACCAGGCGCGGTTGAGCTCAGATCCGCTGCTGACTTTAATCCAGCCATTGCCATAACGGGCCGCGTTAACCACCATATTGGCCACCGCACGTTTAATGGAAAGCGGGTGCATCCGCACCTGAATTTCACCGGCCTGCAGGTCGGTATCGATTTCCCGCTCGTAGCCGCTTTCCGCCGCGACCACTTCACCGAGTACCGCATTCAGATCGGCCATCTCCATCGGCATCTCCTGCCCGGTACGCAGGTAGTCAATGAACTGCTCGATAATGGCGTTACACTCTTCGATGTCCTTGTTAATGGACTCCGCAAGATAACCATCCTCTTCGCCCATCATCTCCGTCGCCAGACGGATACGCGTGAGCGGCGTGCGCAGGTCATGGCTCACGCCCGCCATCAGCAGCGTACGGTCGTCTGCCAGCTGCTTCACGCCGGCCGCCATATGGTTAAAGGCCCGCGTCACGGAACGCACTTCTGAGGCGCCGTACTCACGCAGTGGCGGAGGAATAATCCCTTTACCGACCTGCAGCGCAGCGTGCTCCAGGTCGACCAGCGGTCGGTTCTGTATACGAATA
The DNA here is from genome assembly GCF_041360735.1 of Enterobacter sp. RCC_40. Lineage (NCBI taxonomy): Bacteria > Pseudomonadati > Pseudomonadota > Gammaproteobacteria > Enterobacterales > Enterobacteriaceae > Enterobacter > Enterobacter sp. RCC_40. Next base: position 151,820 of record NZ_JBFUPR010000006.1, on the reverse strand, counting down.
AACAGCCACGCGCCGCCTATCGCCAGCAGCATAATGGCAAGGGTGTAGCGGAACAGCGGTGAGAAGTCACCCTGGTGAATTTCGGTCAGCGGGACGCGCACCCAGATATTGGGTGACAGCCACGTTTTCAGCCAGACGACCGGCGAGCTTTTGTTGACCTCAACGCGCACTTCCGTCGGGCCACCTAACTGCTGCGCCATCTGCTGGCTGAGGAACTCATAATGCTGCGCCCAGCGCAGGCCAGCGTCTTCTGCCGCTTCGTTGGAGTAAAGCGAAATACCCAGCTCACGGTAGATTTCACGGCGAAACGCCGGGGGAACAACTAACTGCGTGCCGTCCTCCAGTTGCAGTTTATCGGTCATCAGCATACGCACTTCGTATGCCAGAACCTTATTGAACTGCTGGAGGCTCGGCAGGATCGCAAAGTTCAGCACCACCAGATAGGTTGTCACCAGGCTGACGAACAGCAGGGTGACAATCAGTAACAGCGTACGGGCAAATGAGCTTCGCGGAGAGAAGCGCATTCGCCTCATGCTTTAGCGCCGTCCGGGACAAACACGTAGCCCAGACCCCATACGGTCTGAATATAACGAGGATGCGCCGGATCTTCTTCCACCATGCGGCGCAGACGGGAGATCTGCACGTCAATGGAACGTTCCATTGCGGAGTATTCACGGCCACGCGCCAGGTTCATCAGCTTGTCACGTGAAAGCGGCTCACGCGGGTGGCTGACCAGCGCTTTCAGCACCGCGAACTCACCGCTGGTGAGCGGCATAGGTTCATCTTCACGGAACATCTCACGGGTACCGAGATTCAGCTTGAACTTACCAAACGCAATCACCGCTTCTTCCTGCGACGGTGCGCCAGGCAGTTCGTTCGCCTGACGGCGCAGCACGGCGCGAATACGGGCCAGCAGTTCACGCGGGTTGAACGGTTTTGGAATGTAGTCGTCAGCGCCGATTTCCAGACCAACGATGCGGTCAACCTCTTCCCCTTTCGCCGTCACCATGATGATCGGCATAGGGTTGCTCTGGCTACGCAGACGGCGGCAGATGGAAAGCCCGTCTTCACCAGGCAGCATCAGGTCGAGTACCATAAGATGGAAAGATTCGCGGGTCAGCAGACGATCCATCTGCTCAGCGTTGGCCACGCTACGAACCTGGAAGCCCTGCTCGGTCAGATAACGCTCAAGCAGCGCACGCAGGCGCATGTCGTCATCCACGACCAGAATTTTGTAGTTCTCTTGCATTGTGTGTACTCCCAAAGGTTCGGATAGTCTAATAACAGCGTATTCTAAAAAAGTGCACGTGTTCGACCAGCTAATTCTGGTATAAATTCTAGTCGAAATTGTTACAAAGCATATTTAACAGCAGCTTATCTGCACATTTCATCACATAAATCATTATTAACGTTGTCTGTTAGACTACGTGATACGTAATGTGCGCAAAGAATGCAATGATGTCGAGTCTTAAGGTCACCCCATGAAAACGCCCCTGATCACCCGCGAAGGGTATGAGAAACTCAAAAAAGAGATGGATTACCTGTGGCGCGAAGAGCGTCCTGAAGTGACCAAGAAAGTGACCTGGGCCGCAAGCCTGGGCGATCGCAGTGAAAATGCTGACTACCAGTACAACAAAAAACGGTTACGTGAAATCGACCGCCGGGTCCGCTATCTGACCAAATGCCTTGAGAACCTCAAAATAGTGGATTACTCCCCACAGCAGGAAGGCAAAGTGTTTTTCGGCGCGTGGGTCGAGATTGAGAACGACGATGGCGACACCCTGCGTTTTCGTATCGTCGGCTATGACGAAATTTTTGGTCGTAAGGATTACATCTCTATCGACTCACCAATGGCCCGTGCGCTGCTGAAAAAGGAAGTGGGCGATTTGGCCGTCGTGCAGACCCCTGGCGGCGAAGCCAGCTGGTACGTCAACGAAATTACGTACGTTAAATAGTCCGAGAGCGCCCTCCGCGGCTGGCATTTTGCCGTGTCAGCCCGTATAACTATCCCCTGATTTTTTCGACTCAACAGATGATAAAGCCATGATGAAAGATTCGCTCTGCCGCATTATTGCGGGTGAACTTCAGGCCAGAGCCGAACAGGTAGAAGCTGCCGTTCGCCTGCTTGATGAAGGGAACACCGTGCCGTTTATTGCACGTTATCGTAAGGAAGTCACCGGCGGTCTGGATGACACGCAGCTGCGTAACCTGGAGACCCGTCTCGGTTACCTGCGCGAACTGGAAGACCGTCGTCAGGCGATCCTCAAATCCATCGGCGAACAGGGAAAACTGACCAGCGAGCTGGAAACCGCAATCAACGGCACCCTGAGCAAAACCGAACTCGAAGACCTTTATCTGCCGTACAAACCGAAGCGCCGTACCCGTGGACAGATTGCCATTGAGGCAGGCCTGGAGCCGCTGGCCGAACTGCTGTGGAACGAACCGTCCCACGACCCGGAAACCGAAGCCGCGAAGTTTATCGATGCCGATAAAGGGGTTGCAGACACCAAAGCCGCACTCGACGGCGCGCGCTACATTCTGATGGAGCGCTTCTCCGAAGATGCCGCCCTGCTCGCGAAAGTGCGTGACTATCTGTGGAAAAACGCCCACATCGTCTCTACCGTGGTCAGCGGGAAAGAGGAAGAAGGCGCCAAGTTCCGCGATTATTTCGATCATCACGAACCCATCTCTACCACCCCTTCACACCGCGCGCTGGCGATGTTCCGCGGCCGCAACGAAGGCGTGCTCCAGCTCTCCCTGAATGCCGACCCACAGTTTGACGAGCCACCAAAAGAGAGCCACTGCGAGCAGATCATTATCGACCACCTCGGCCTGCGCCTGAACAACGCGCCGGCAGACAGCTGGCGCAAAGGCGTGGTGAGCTGGACGTGGCGCATCAAGGTGCTGATGCACCTCGAAACCGAACTGATGGGCACCGTGCGTGAACGCGCCGAAGACGAAGCAATCAACGTCTTCGCCCGTAACCTGCACGACCTGCTGATGGCCGCACCTGCCGGCCTGCGCGCCACCATGGGTCTCGATCCGGGTCTGCGTACCGGCGTAAAGGTGGCCGTGGTTGACGGTACCGGTAAGCTGGTGGCTACCGATACCATTTATCCGCATACCGGCCAGGCGGCGAAGGCTGCCGTCGTGGTTGCGGCGCTGTGCGAGAAATACAACGTGGAGCTGGTGGCCATCGGCAACGGTACGGCCTCCCGTGAAACCGAGCGTTTCTACCTCGATGTGCAGAAACAGTTCCCGAAAGTCACCGCACAGAAAGTGATTGTCAGCGAGGCGGGCGCTTCCGTCTATTCGGCGTCTGAACTGGCCGCCCTGGAGTTCCCGGACCTGGACGTTTCCCTGCGCGGTGCAGTTTCTATCGCCCGTCGTCTGCAGGATCCGCTGGCGGAGCTGGTTAAGATCGACCCGAAATCCATCGGCGTCGGCCAGTATCAGCATGACGTGAGCCAGACTCAGCTGGCCCGTAAGCTGGATGCGGTCGTGGAAGACTGCGTAAACGCCGTCGGCGTTGACCTGAACACGGCCTCTGTTCCCCTGCTGACCCGCGTGGCGGGCTTAACCCGCATGATGGCGCAAAACATCGTTGCCTGGCGTGATGAAAACGGCCAGTTCCAGAACCGCCAGCAGTTGCTGAAAGTGAGCCGTCTGGGGCCAAAAGCGTTTGAGCAGTGCGCGGGCTTCCTGCGCATCAACCACGGCGATAATCCGCTGGATGCCTCAACCGTTCACCCGGAAGCGTACCCGGTAGTGGAACGCATTCTGGCCGCAACCCAGCAGGCGCTGAAAGACCTGATGGGCGACAGCAGCGCGCTGCGTAACCTGAAGGCGGTCGATTTTACCGACGAGCAGTTCGGGGTGCCGACGGTCACGGACATCATCAAAGAGCTGGAAAAACCGGGCCGCGATCCGCGTCCTGAGTTTAAAACCGCGACCTTCGCCGACGGCGTTGAAACCATGAATGACCTGCTTCCAGGCATGGTACTCGAAGGGGCGGTCACTAACGTCACCAACTTTGGCGCGTTTGTCGATATCGGCGTGCATCAGGATGGTCTGGTCCACATCTCTTCCCTTGCCGATAAATTCGTTGAAGATCCGCATACCGTGGTCAAAGCGGGCGACATCGTGAAGGTGAAGGTGATGGAAGTGGATCTGCAGCGTAAGCGTATCGCCCTGACGATGCGTCTGGACGAGCAGCCAGGTGAAACCAGCGCGCGCCGCGGCAGTAACGGCGGCGGACGCGAGCAGCAGCGCCCGGCCGCAAAAGCGGCGAAGCCACGCGGACGTGACGCCCAGCCTGCGGGCAACAGCGCCATGATGGATGCGCTGGCGGCAGCAATGGGTAAGAAACGCTAACCGCATAAAAAAGGCCCGGTGATGCGTCACTCACCGGGCCGTTATCCCGCCGAAATTAATTGTAAAATATGAAACCGGTTGTATATCTATATTTCAACCATCAGTGATCACACTATTAACAAATAAGCCTTTCCTCTCCCTGCCGCAGAATCAGTAAATATTGAGCAAGGTCAAACAGGCCGTAAATTAATACCGCAAACAACATTCCGTCACAGTTTTATTATTGCTGATAAAAACTATTCTCATTATCATCCCATAGTAGATATTTTAACCTCTCGTGGAATCAGGCATTATGCAATTCACTCCAGACAGTGCATGGAAAATTACCGGTTTTACCCACGAAATTAGCCCGGCCTATCGACAAAAGCTGCTGTCGCTGGGCATGCTGCCCGGCTCGTCATTTCAGGTCGTGCGCGTCGCCCCGTTAGGTGATCCGGTGCATATCGAAACCCGACGCGTAAATCTGGTATTGCGTAAAAAAGATCTCGCATTAATAGAAGTCGAAGCCTTATCCCGATAACAAGCCAGCGGTTTCAGTGAGTCCAGAAAAATGAAAAAATTAACTATTGGCTTAATTGGCAATCCTAATTCCGGCAAGACAACGCTATTTAACCAGCTCACGGGTGCGCGCCAGCGCGTCGGTAACTGGGCTGGCGTAACGGTTGAACGTAAAGAAGGCCTGTTCTCAACAACAGATCACCAGGTCACACTGGTTGACCTGCCCGGCACGTACTCCTTAACCACGATCTCCTCGCAAACTTCGCTCGATGAGCAGATTGCCTGCCACTATATTCTTAGCGGCGACGCGGATCTGCTCATCAACGTGGTTGATGCCTCAAACCTTGAGCGTAACCTCTACCTGACGCTGCAGCTGCTGGAGCTGGGCATTCCCTGCATCGTGGCGCTCAACATGCTCGACATTGCAGAGAAACAGAAACTGCGTATCGACGTCGATGCCCTCTCCGCACGGCTGGGGTGCCCGGTCGTTCCGCTGGTGTCGACGCGCGCCCGCGGTATTGATGCCCTGAAACTGGCTATCGATCGCCACGCGGGAAATCGTAACGTTGAGCTGGTGCACTACGCCCAGCCGCTCCTGCGCGAAGCGGATCTGCTGGCGCAAGAGATGGACAAAAGCATGCCCGCGAAACAGCGCCTGTGGCTCGGCCTGCAAATGCTGGAAGGGGATATCTACAGCCGCGCCTATGCTGGTCATGCGGCAGATAAACTGGACGTGGTCCTCGCCCGTCTGAGCGACGAGCTGGATGACCCGGCCCTGCATATCGCTGATGCTCGCTATCAGGCCATCGCCGCGATTTGCGACGTGGTCAGTAACGCCCTGACGGCGGAACCGAGCCGCTTCACCGCTGCCGTGGATAAGGTTGTGCTTAACCGTTTCCTCGGTTTGCCGGTCTTCTTGCTGGTGATGTACCTGATGTTCTTGCTCGCCATTAACATTGGTGGCGCACTCCAGCCGATTTTCGATGCCGGTTCCGTTGCTATCTTTGTTCATGGCATTCAGTGGGTGGGTTACACCCTGCATTTCCCGGAATGGCTGACCATCTTCCTTGCCCAGGGGATTGGCGGTGGTATCAACACCGTACTGCCTCTGGTGCCGCAAATCGGCATGATGTATCTGTTCCTCTCCTTCCTTGAGGATTCCGGTTACATGGCGCGCGCCGCCTTCGTCATGGATCGCCTGATGCAGGCGCTCGGTCTGCCGGGCAAATCCTTCGTGCCGCTGATCGTGGGCTTCGGCTGTAACGTGCCCTCGGTTATGGGTGCCCGTACGCTGGATGCGCCGCGTGAACGTCTGATGACCATTATGATGGCACCGTTTATGTCCTGCGGTGCGCGACTGGCTATCTTCGCGGTCTTTGCCGCGGCCTTCTTTGGGCAGCAGGGGGCGCTGGCGGTCTTCTCGCTGTACGTGCTGGGTATCGTCATGGCCATTCTCACGGGGCTGATGCTGAAACACACCATCATGCGCGGCGAAGCGTCGCCGTTCGTTATGGAGCTGCCGGTCTACCACGTCCCCCATCTTAAAAGCCTGGTGATCCAGACGTGGCAGCGCCTGAAAGGCTTCGTCCTGCGTGCCGGTAAAGTGATTGTTATCGTGAGTATTTTCCTGAGCGCGCTGAACAGCTTCACCCTGAGCGGACAGGCTGCGGATAACATCAACGACTCCGCCCTCGCCTCCGTCAGCCGCGTCATAACCCCGGTCTTCAAACCGATCGGCGTCCATGACGATAACTGGCAGGCGACCGTCGGTCTGTTCACCGGTGCGATGGCGAAAGAGGTGGTCGTCGGGACCCTGAATACGCTCTACACCGCGGAGAACATCCAGGAGCAAGGGTTCAATCCGGCAGAGTTTCATCTCGGTAACGAACTACTGGGCGCCGTCGAAGAGACATGGCAGAGCCTGAAAGACACCTTCAGTCTGAGCGTGCTGGCGAACCCTATCGAGGCCAGTAAAGGTGACGGCGAAATGGCAACGGGTGCCATGGGCGTGATGAGCGAGAAATTTGGTAGCGCCTCTGCGGCCTACAGCTACCTCATCTTTGTTCTGCTCTATATTCCGTGCATCTCCGTCATGGGCGCGATTGCCCGCGAGTCCAGCCGTGGCTGGATGGGCTTCTCCATTCTGTGGGGGCTCAACATCGCTTACTCGCTGGCGACACTCTTTTATCAGACCGTTAACTTTAGCCAGCACCCGCGTTATAGCCTGGTGTGCATCCTGGCGGTTGTGCTGTTTAACGTGCTCGTTCTCGGCCTGCTACGCCGGGCACGCAGCCGGGTTGATATCAACCTGCTGGCAAACCGCAAAACGGCTGCCACCTGCTGCAACAGCCCGGCGGGCGACTGTCACTAAGGGGTAAGCCATGGCATCGTTGATTCAGGTACGTGATCTGCTGGCGTTACAAGGGCGAATGGAGGCGAAACAGCTGAGCCTCACCCTGCATACGCCGCAGCCGATGATCGATGCCATGCTGGAAAGGCTGGAAGCCATGGGAAAAGCGGTGCGTATTCAGGAAGAGGCGGAGGGCTGCCTGTCCGGCAGTTGTAAAAGCTGCCCGGAAGGAAAAGCCTGTCTCAGAGAGTGGTGGGCACTGCGCGCATAAAGCCGGGCATCGCTGCCCGGCATTAACGTATTACTTATAGACGTCCGCCGTTGCGCGCACGTTTTTGGTCTGTTTTTCTGCACTGGTGACGACGTAGTACTTCCCACCCAGCTCATCCGCTTTCTTAGACAGCTCTCTTTTAGCGTCCATCGGCGCGGTCGTGTCAGACGTAGAAATCTCACCAACTTTGGTCAGATTCATCCCGGCAACTTTATCTTTTTCCAGCTCTTGTGCCGCAAAGGCGCCAAATGAAAGTGACCCAATAACCAGAGAAGTGACGATACCTGTAACAAGTTTCATAGCCTGACTCTCCATAGGATTGTTGTTTTGATTATCGTAGGCAGAACAACCGCAACGACATCTGGAGTATGGTTGCGGTGTGAAACTTTTTCCAGGCTGGATAGAAAATAATCAGTCTAAACGTTGACTTAACGCAATCAGCGCTGAACAAAACTCCGCCGGATGAGAGATAAACGGCGCATGCGCGGCTTTGTTTATCACCAGAGACTCACTTTGTGGCCAGAGTGAATCCAGCACTGGAACCACTTTGCGCGGCACCAGCCCGTCGAGGTAGCCGTAGATACGCAGGTGCGGCATCGCCAGCGCGGCCAGCGCCTCACGCAAATCGACGGTTTTGAGGATCTCAAGCCCCCCGTTAAGCACCTCAACGTCCGGCATCGGCAGGGAAAGCACGGTCTGCTTCAGCGCTCTGGCATCCTGACGCGCGGTGTCGGTTCCCATTGTCTGCAGGGCCAGGAAACGCTCAACGGTCCGCTGGAAGTCTTCGCTCAACTGTTTCTGGAACCCGGCCAGCACATCCGGTTTTATGCCCGGCCAGTCGTCCTTTGCACTGAAGCACGGTGACGAGGCTACCGTGACCAGCGCACGCACGCGCTCGGGATGGGTCAACGCAATCTGGCTCGCCACCAGTCCGCCCAGGCTCCAGCCCAGCCAGATGGCGTGTTGCGGCGCAGCGTCCAGCACCTGCTGCGCCATCTCCTCGACCGACATTGCCCCAAAGCCGCGGCTGCGGCCAAAGCCCGGTAAATCCACCAGATGCAGGGTAAATTGCGAGGCGAGTTCCCCGGTTATGCAATTCCATACTTCGGCATTCAGGCCCCATCCGTGCAGCAGCACAAGATGGCAATTTCCCGTCCCTACGGTCTGCCACCACAGCGTCTTCATCAGTTACTGTTCTCTTTTTTCACATGGAGGTTGCACATGTTAACAGTGCCTGGCTTGTGCTGGCTATGCCGGATGCCGCTTGCCCTCAGCGCATGGGGCGTCTGCTCCGTTTGCACCCGCTCGCTGAAAAGGCAGGCGATGACGTGTCCGCAGTGTGGGCTAAATGCCACCGGCCGGGACGTTCCCTGCGGCCGCTGCCTGAAAAAAGCGCCGCCGTGGTGTGCCCTGGTGGCTGTGGATGATTATGTTGCGCCGTTAAGCGGCCTTATTCATGCGCTGAAGTTTGCCGGCCAGAGTGTGCTGGCGCGTCCCCTCGCCCGCCTGTTACTGCTGGCCGTTTTACAGGCGCGACGCACCCGCGGCCTGCCGAACATCGACATGGTGGTCAACGTGCCTTTATACCGTCGCCGACACTGGCGACGCGGCTACAACCAAAGTGATCTGCTCTGCCGCCCGCTCGCGCGATGGCTCGGTTGCCGGTACGACGCCCGTGCGCTCAAACGCGTCCATAATACGGCTATCCAGCATCAGCTCACGGCCCGGCTTCGCAAAAGGAACCTCAAAAATGCCTTTCGTCTTGAATTCCCGGTCAAAGGCCTCCATATCGCGATTGTGGATGATGTCGTCACCACAGGCAGTACCGTTGCTGAACTTTCCCGACTGCTTTTGCAAAGCGGCGCCGCGTCGGTTCAGGTATGGTGTCTGTGCCGTACCTTGTAGCCCTTCTTCAATGGGCGTATGATTATACCCAGGTAATTTAGTCAACTATTAGGCCAAAGCTATGATCCGTATTTCCGATTCTGCACAAGCGCACTTTGCCAAACTGCTGGCAAATCAGGAAGAAGGGACGCAGATCCGCGTGTTTGTGATCAATCCAGGCACTCCGAATGCAGAATGTGGTGTCTCTTATTGTCCTCCGGACGCAGTGGAAGCGACTGACACTGCCCTTAAATTTGAACAGCTCACGGCTTACGTTGATGAGCTGAGCGCACCGTATCTTGAAGATGCGGAGATCGACTTCGTCACCGATCAGCTGGGTTCTCAGCTGACCCTGAAAGCGCCAAACGCCAAAATGCGTAAAGTGTCTGACGATGCCCCACTGATGGAGCGCGTCGAGTACCTGCTGCAGTCTCAGATCAACCCGCAGCTGGCGGGCCACGGCGGGCGTGTTTCCCTGATGGAAATTACTGAAGACGGCCTGGCGATCCTGCAGTTCGGTGGCGGTTGTAACGGTTGTTCAATGGTTGATGTCACGCTGAAAGAAGGGATCGAGAAGCAGCTGCTGAACGAATTCCCGGAACTGAAAGGTGTGCGCGATCTGACCGAACACCAGCGCGGCGAGCACTCTTACTACTAAGCGTCCGCCTGCTTTTGCCCGGTGGCGCTATGCTTACCGGGCCTGTTTTCCCCTCCCTGCCTTGCCTCCCCATATGTTGACCTGCGTCTCATAATTCAAATTTAGCCCCCCAGGGTGATTCTCAACCACGACATGTTACCCGTATCATTCTCGTGAGCACTAAGCACCTTCATAACAGCCGACTAAACTTAATAGTTTCCAAGGCAACAGTATTAGTGCCGTTAACACTCTGTTCCCAGTTGGGACAATCGGAATTTGTCGTTGAAACAATGACGTTACCCATAACAATTCAAAGGCCAGGTAAATCATGCCATTAGTCATCGTTGCTATCGGTGTTGTGTTATTACTGCTCTTGATGATCCGTTTCAAAATGAACGGGTTTATCGCTCTGGTTCTGGTGGCACTTGCAGTCGGTCTGATGCAAGGGATGCCGCTGGTGAAAGTCATCAGCTCCATTAAAGCCGGTGTCGGTGGCACGCTCGGTAGCCTGGCACTGATCATGGGCTTTGGCGCTATGCTCGGCAAAATGCTGGCGGACTGTGGGGGCGCCCAGCGTATTGCCACCACGCTGATTGCCAAATTTGGTAAGAAGAATATCCAGTGGGCAGTTGTGTTAACCGGGTTTACCGTCGGTTTCGCACTGTTCTATGAAGTGGGCTTCGTGCTGATGCTGCCACTGGTGTTCACGATCGCAGCGGCAGCGAACATTCCACTGCTGTATGTCGGTGTACCGATGGCCGCCGCGCTGTCCGTTACGCACGGTTTCCTGCCACCACACCCGGGTCCAACCGCGATCGCCACCATCTTCCATGCCGATATGGGTAAAACCCTGCTGTTCGGTACGATTCTGGCAATCCCGACGGTGATCCTGGCCGGCCCGGTTTATGCCCGCTTCCTGAAAGGGATTGATAAGCCTATCCCGGAAGGTCTGTACAGCGCGAAAACCTTCACGGAAGAAGAGATGCCTGGTTTTGGCGTCAGCGTCTGGACCTCTCTGGTGCCGGTCATCCTGATGGCGATGCGTGCCGTGGCGGAAATGATCCTGCCAAAAGGCCACCCGTTCCTGTCCGTTGCCGAGTTCCTGGGCGACCCGGTGATGGCGACGCTGATTGCGGTGCTGATTGCGATGTTCACCTTCGGCCTGAACCGTGGTCGTTCAATGGATCAGATTAACGACACGCTGACCTCTTCCATCAAAATCATTGCCATGATGCTGCTGATTATCGGTGGTGGCGGTGCGTTCAAGCAGGTGCTGGTCGACAGCGGCGTGGATAAATACATCGCGGCCATGATGCATGAAACCAATGTGTCACCGCTGCTGATGGCGTGGTCTATCGCTGCGGTGCTGCGTATCGCGCTCGGCTCTGCAACCGTTGCGGCAATCACCGCCGGTGGTATCGTTGCGCCGCTGATTGCGACGACGGGCGTGAGCCCTGAGCTGATGGTTATCGCGGTAGGTTCCGGTAGCGTGATTTTCTCTCACGTGAACGATCCGGGTTTCTGGCTGTTCAAGGAATATTTCAACCTGACTATCGGTGAAACCATCAAGTCCTGGTCTGCACTGGAAACCATTATTTCAGTGTGTGGTCTGGTCGGGGTTCTGCTGTTGAACATGGTTATCTGATATCAAAAAGCCGGGTAGCTTGCGCTTACCCGGCTTTCTTCTCTCTGCGAGACTACCGCGTTTTACCCACCGCTTTTCTGCGCTTATCCAAATCCTTAATCAGCCTGTTCACCCCGTCATCGGCAAACATCTTCTCAAGCGTGATGGACAATTTGCGACGCCAGTTCTTGTACTGATAGCTGGTACCCGGAATGTTCACCGGCTCCGCCATATCAATCCAGTCTTCCGGCTGCAGACCCAGCAGGGCACTGTTGCTGTCGGCGATATAGCGCTGCAATCCGCGGTTGAGCGTAGGCGTCATCGACATCAGTGATGCCTTATGCCCGGCGCGTTTCGGCAGGCAGCCATGCTTGTGTAACGCATCAAGCAACCCTTGCTTCGCCAGCTCGCGATCCTGATACAGCCCGCGTAAGACCTCTTCATCCGGATACAGGCCCAGCGTTTTACCGAGCGTCAGATCGCCGCTTTCCCAATAGCCACGAAGCGTAGGAAGGTCATGCGTCGTCGCGACTGCCATTGACTGTTCAGGGTACGCTTTCGGCGCGCGGAAGGTTTTCTCATGGTCGTTTTCAAAATAGAGCACTTTATAGGAGTAAACACCGCTGTCGCGGAGCTTACTGACAATCTCAACCGGCACGGTACCGAGATCTTCGCCGATCACCATGCACTGATGACGTTTACTCTCCAGCGCCAGGATCGAGAGCAGATCGTCAACCGGATACTGTACATACGCGCCGTGGTCAGCCGTTTCACCATAAGGGATCCACCACAGACGCAGGACGGACATCACGTGGTCAATTCGCAGCGCGCCGCAGTTTTGCATGTTGGCGCGCAGCAGGTCGATAAACGGCTCGTAAGCCCGCGCAGCCATGACGTGCGGATCCATCGGCGGCAAGCCCCAGTTCTGGCCGAGCGGGCCAAGAATATCCGGCGGTGCGCCCACGGAGGCCTTCAGGCAATAAAGCTCGCGGTCACACCAGGTTTCCGCCCCGCCTTCTGCCACGCCAACGGCCAGATCGCGGTACAGGCCGATCGGCATTTTATAGCCCTGGCTCACCTGCCAGCATGCGGCAAACTGGCTGTAAGCCAGCCACTGCAGCCAGAGGAAGAAATCCACCTCGTCAGCATACTTTTTGCAGAACGCCTGCACTTCGGGCGTATCGACAGATTGATACGCTTCCGGCCATACCGGCCAGCCCCAGCGCATTTCGTCCTCTTTTACCTGATAAGCGTGCAATGCATCGAACGCCGCCTGCCAGTAAAGGCTCTCGCCTTCCTGAGCTACAAACTGGCGGAAAGCCGACATTTGCTCGTCATCACGCTGCGAAAAACCTTTCCACGCCAGACGTAACGCGGCCATTTTCAGTGCGGTGACGGTGGCATAGTCTACCCAGTCCGTCTCGCGCGCCTGCTTCAGCGCCTGCTGAGTGGTCGTGAGGTTCCACCACGCCTGCGCCTCTTTGCTGCTTTTGAAATCGTCTAAGGCATTCACGTCAATGTAAATCACGTTCAGCCAGCGACGGGATGACGGGCTGTACGGACTGGCACTTTCCGGGTTCGCCGGATAGAGCGCATGAATGGGGTTGAGGCCGATAAACGCACCGCCGCGCTCGCCCACATCCGCCAGCATCTTTTTCAGGTCGCCAAAATCGCCGATACCCCAGTTGCTGTCAGAGCGCAGCGTGTAGAGCTGCACGCAGGCCCCCCACAGCTTTTTACCCTCGAGCAACGCCTGCGGCTCATAGCAGCGTTTTGGCGCAACAATCACCCGACAATGAAAACGCTGGTCGTCCTGCGTGAGGGTTAATGTGTGATAGCCCTCCGGCAGTTTTGCCGGAAGGTTAAGCGCTTTGCCACCGGTGGCGTGGCCTTTGTGCTGTTGCCCCTCTTCAGTCGTGAGCAGCCAGCTAAATTCGCCGCGCCCGTTTACCGTAAGCGGCATCTTTTTACCGGCGGTAAACACCTTCACGTTCGGCACCGGAGCAACCGACGCTTTCGCGTCGGCCTTGTGCATGGCATCCAGCAAACGTCTTTTGGTGTCGGCGCCAATAGACTGTGGTTTGCCGTGAGCATTAATGTAACTGAGGCTGATCCCCGCCGCCTGCGCGGCACTGTCCAGACGTTTACTCTCCATCGCGCTTCCTTAGCGTTTTGCCTGCCAGATACGAGCCTGATAATCACGGATTGAGCGGTCAGAACTGAACATCCCGCAGCGGGCGGTGTTCAGAATGCACGCCCGGGTCCACGCTTCCTGGTCGCGATACAGCACGTCGACCTGTTTTTGCGCGTCCACATAGGCCGTAAAGTCCGCCATGACCAGATACGGGTCACCGCCGTGTTTGTCCATGCTGTGCAGCATCTGGTCAAAGGCATGTTTATCGCCATCGCTGTACTTACCGCTTTCCAGCTCTTTCAGAACCGCATCAAGAACTTTGTCTTTCTTACGCCATTTCACCGGGTCGTAACCTTTGGCCTTGAGGGCTTTCACTTCTTCGACGGTATGGCCGAAGATAAAGATGTTCTCTTCCCCCACCTTTTCGGCGATCTCGACGTTCGCGCCGTCGAGCGTACCGACGGTCAGCGCACCGTTCAGCGCCAGCTTCATGTTGCCGGTACCGGAAGCTTCTTTCCCTGCCGTGGAGATCTGCTCGGAGATATCCGCCGCCGGGATCAGCATCTCAGCTGCAGAGACGCAGTAGTCCGGCAGGAACACCACCTTCAGCTTGTCACCCACTTTCGGATCGTTATTGATGGCCGCGGCCACTTTATTAATGGCGAGGATAATGTTTTTCGCCAGGTAGTAGCCCGGTGCGGCTTTCGCCCCAAACAGGAACACGCGCGGTACACGGTCAGCCTGCGGGTTCTCGCGGATCTCTTTATACAGCGCCAGAATGTGCAGCAGGTTCAGGTGCTGGCGTTTGTACTCATGCAGACGTTTGATCTGAATATCGAAAATGGCGTTCGGGTTGATCTCAATCCCGGTACGCGCTTTGACAAAATGCGCCAGACGCACTTTGTTTTCGAGCTTAATGGCGCGGTACTGCTCGCGGAATGCCGCGTCGTCGGCATACTTTTCCAGATTGATAAGCTGGTCCAGATCGTTGGCCCACTCTTTCTTCAGGGTTTTGTCCAGCAGGCCGGCCAGCAGCGGGTTGCACTGCTTAATCCAGCGACGCGGCGTGATGCCGTTGGTCACGTTATGGAATTTGGTCGGCCACAGCTGGTGGTATTCCGGGAACAGGTCTTTCACCACCAGATCCGAGTGCAGCGCCGCCACACCGTTCACCGCAAAACCGCTCACCACGCACATGTTCGCCATGCGCACCTGTTTGTCATGTACCACAGCCAGCTTCGCCCACACCGCTTTGTCGCCCGGCCAGGTTTTATCCACTTGCTTTTTAAACGCGTCGTTAATCTTGTTGATGATCTGCATATGACGCGGCAGCAGGGCTTTCACCAGCTTCTCATCCCAGCACTCCAGCGCTTCAGGCATCAGGGTGTGGTTGGTATAGGCAAACGTACGGCTAGTGATCGCCCACGCGTCATCCCAGCTCAGCTGGTGCTCGTCAATCAGCACGCGCAGCAGTTCAGGAATCGCAATCGTCGGGTGCGTATCGTTAAGCTGGATCACTTCGAAGTCTGGCAGCTGCGCCAGCTTGCGGCCCGCCAGGTGATGACGACGCAGAATATCCGCAATGGAACAGGCACACTGGAAGTACTGCTGCATCAGACGCAGTTTCTTGCCCGCCAGATGGTTGTCGTTCGGGTAAAGGACTTTGGTCAGTTTCTCGGCGTCGATCCCCTGCTGCTCGGCACGCAGGAAATCGCCGTCGTTGAATTTGGTCAGGTTGAAGGGATGAGCATGCTTTGCCTGCCACAGACGCAGCGGTTGCGCCACGCCGTTACGGTAGCCCAGCACCGGCAGATCCCAGGCTTCGCCGGTCAGGGTAAACGCAGGCTCCCACAGCCCCTGCTTCGTGACTTTACCACCAATGCCCACCTGCACATCAAGCTGTGCATTGTGGCGGAACCAGGGGTAAGTATTGCGGTGCCAGTCATCCGGCGCTTCCATCTGATGACCATCAGCAAACGACTGACGGAACAGGCCGTACTGGTAGTTCAGACCGTAGCCAATGGCCGACTGACCCACGGTGGCCATCGAGTCAAGGAAACAGGCCGCCAGACGTCCCAGACCACCGTTACCCAGCGCCGGGTCAATCTCTTCTTCCAGCAGGTCGGTCAGGTTAATGTCATGCTCTTTCAGCACATCACCCACCTCCTGATACCAGCCGAGGTTCAACAGGTTGTTACCTGTCAGACGGCCAATCAGGAACTCCATTGAGATGTAGTTAACGTGGCGCTGGTCTTTCGCCGGTTTTGCCAACGGTTGAGCATCCAGCTGCTCCGCGAGCGCACCGCTCACTGCCTGCCACCACTGGTGAGGCGTCATCTCGTTTGCAGCGTGAAGGCCAAAACGCTGCCACTGACGCGTCAGGGCAGCCTGGAATTGAGCTTTGTTAAAGGTAGGCTGTGACATAGGGAATTGGCATCCTGTAGAGAGAAAACACATGTTGGCGCTAGTGTGCCAGGCTCATTTCGCCTCTTCCTCATCCCGCAGGGGATTAGGCAGGGAGGAGTAGCGGGGATGAGCATAAAAGTGTGATCAAGGCCACTCTGAGAGCATAGTGTGAGTGTGCCAGGAAGAAAAAAAGATAACCGGGGAGAATGTCAAAAAAATGAAATACAGTTTCGGATGAAATTAATCCGCGCCGAAATGATTACTTACGCAGAATAATATTTCTGCAATGGGGCCTTACCTAAGGGGATTATTAATCTCACTCAACTTTACCCGAACTTTATTAAATTTGACGTCACTATACCTTTCTGAAACCAGTTTCAGCGTAACCGTGTGACACTGGGACAAGCCAGCGCTGACGCGGTGTTAAAGCCATTCTGGAAAAGTTCCGGTACTCGCCTGAATGTTTTGTGACAGAGTGCAAATTCAGAGCCACAAAACCCAGACATAACTTGCAATAGTTCTCTTTCTGGCCGACCTTATAGCTATTAATTACGAAGCGCAAAAAAAATAAATTCTCTCGTTCCCCACAGTGAAGTGAAAACTATGTTGATTCCGTCTAAATTAAGTCGCCCGGTTCGTCTTGACCATACAGTGGTCCGCGAGCGTCTGCTGGCTAAACTTTCCGGCGCGCATAATTTCCGACTGGCGCTGGTTACGAGCCCTGCAGGTTATGGAAAAACAACGCTCATTTCGCAATGGGCCGCAGGTAAGAGCGACCTTGGCTGGTACTCCCTTGATGAGGGCGATAACCAGCAAGAGCGTTTTGCCAGCTATCTGATTGCCGCCATTCAGCAGGCAACCAACGGACACTGCGTCGCCAGTGAGGTCATGGTGCAAAAGCGCCAGTACGCCAGCCTGTCTTCCCTTTTCTCACAGCTGTTTATCGAACTGGCCGAATGGCATCGCCCGCTGTACGTGGTGATTGATGATTATCATCTCATCACTAACCCGGTTATCCATGAATCGATGCGTTTCTTCCTGCGTCATCAGCCGGAAAACCTGACCCTGGTCGTGCTGTCGCGTAACCTGCCGCAACTGGGCATCGCCAACCTGCGCGTGCGCGATCAGCTGCTGGAAGTCGGCAGCCAGCAGCTGGCCTTTACCCATCAGGAAGCCAAACAGTTCTTTGACTGTCGACTGAACTCGCCAATTGAGGCCTCCGAAAGCAGCCGCCTGTGTGATGATGTCGCCGGCTGGGCGACGGCGCTGCAGCTGATTGCCCTCTCTGCCCGGCAAAATAACAGCCCGACGCACCAGTCTGCGCGTCGCCTGGCGGGGATTAACGCGAGCCATCTTTCTGATTATCTCGTCGACGAAGTGCTGAACAGCGTTGATCCGTCGACCCGAAATTTCCTGCTCAAAAGTTCTCTGCTGCGTTCCATGAACGACGCGCTGATCGTGCGCGTGACCGGCTGTGAAAACGGTCAGCTGCAGCTGGAAGAGATTGAACGCCAGGGCCTGTTCCTGACCCGAATGGACGATCCCGGCGAGTGGTTCAGCTATCACCCACTGTTCGGCAGCTTCCTGCGCCAGCGCTGTCAGTGGGAGCTTGCGACGGAACTGCCGGAAATCCATCGCGCCGCCGCCGAAAGCTGGATGGCGCAAGGTTTCCCGAGCGAGGCGATTCACCACGCGCTTGCCGCCGGTGATGCCGGCATGCTGCGCGATATCCTCCTTAACCACGCATGGGGCTTGTTTAACCACAGCGAGCTGACGCTGCTTGAAGAGTCACTGAAAGCCCTGCCGTGGGAGAGCCTGCTGGAGAATCCGCGCCTGGTGCTGCTGCAGGCCTGGCTGATGCAGAGCCAGCATCGCTACAGTGAAGTAAATACCCTGCTGGCACGTGCCGAGCAGGAGATGGAAAGCGATATGGATGCCACCCTGCACGGCGAATTCAACGCCCTGCGAGCGCAGGTGGCGATTAACGACGGTGATCCGGAAGAGGCAGAGCGCCTGGCGATGGTTGCGCTGGATGAACTGCCGCTGGCCAATTTCTACAGCCGTATTGTGGCCACCTCGGTACACGGTGAAGTTCTGCACTGCAAAGGCGAGCTGACGCGCTCCCTTTCGCTCATGCAACAAACTGAACAGATGGCCCGCCGCCACGATGTCTGGCATTACGCGCTGTGGAGCCTGATCCAGCAAAGTGAAATTTTGTTTGCGCAGGGGTTCCTGCAGGCCGCCTGGGAAAATCAGGAAAAGGCCTTCCAGCTGATTCGTGAGCAGCATCTGGAACAGCTGCCGATGCACGAGTTCCTGCTGCGCATTCGTGCACAGCTCCTTTGGGCATGGTCGCGTCTGGATGAAGCGGAAAGCTGCGCCCGTCAGGGTGTGGACGTTCTCTCCAGCTTCCAGCCACAGCAGCAATTGCAGTGCCTGGCGCTGCTGGTTCAGTGCTCGCTGGCGCGTGGCGATCTCGATAACGCCCGCAACCACCTTAACCGTCTGGAAAACCTGCTCGGTAACGGTCAGTACCACAGCGACTGGGTGTCCAACGCCGATAAGGTACGGGTGATTTACTGGCAGATGACCGGCGACAAAAAATCCGCCGCCAACTGGTTACGTCAGACCCCTAAACCGGAATTTGCCAACAACCACTTCCTGCAGAGCCAGTGGCGCAACATTGCCCGCGTCCAGATCCTGCTCGGTGAATTAGAACCTGCCGAAATCGTGCTGGAAGAGCTTAATGAAAACGCCCGTAGCCTGCGGCTGATGAGCGATCTCAACCGCAACCTGCTTCTGCTGAACCAGCTTTACTGGCAGGCGGGCCGCAAAAACGATGCCCAGCGCGTCCTGCTGGAAGCGCTGCAGCTGGCGAACCGCACCGGGTTTATCAGCCACTTTGTCATTGAAGGTGAAGTGATGGCCCAGCAACTGCGACAGTTGATTCAACTCAATACGCTGCCAGAGCTGGATCAGCATCGTGCCCAGCGTATTCTGCGCGAGATTAACCAGCACCATCGCCATAAGTTTGCGCACTTTGATGAGAACTTCGTTGAACGTCTGCTGAACCATCCGGAAGTACCGGAACTGATCCGCACCAGCCCGCTCACTCAGCGCGAATGGCAGGTGCTGGGGCTGATCTACTCAGGCTACAGCAACGAGCAGATCGCCGGTGAACTGGCGGTGGCGGCGACCACCATCAAAACCCATATCCGCAATCTCTATCAGAAGCTGGGCGTCGCCCATCGTCAGGATGCGGTGCAGCATGCACAGCAGCTGCTGAAGATGATGGGGTACGGCGTGTAATTCTGGTGCGCGTGGGTGCCCTCACCCGGGCCTGTTTTGCAGAAACTAAAAACGGCAACCTTCGGTTGCCGTTTTGCTTTTACGTCAGCACAGTTCCAGCTGCAGATTATTATCCTTAATCACCTGCATCACGCCTGCCGGCGGCATCACGTCGGTATAAACTGCATCAACCATGCTGATGCTGCCCATATTCACCATCGCGTTACGGCCAAACTTGGAGTGGTCCACCACGAGCATAACGTGGCGTGAATTCTCAATAATCGCGCGCTTGGTGCGGACTTCATGATAATCAAACTCCAGCAGGGAGCCATCGCTGTCGATACCGCTGATCCCGAGAATGCCGAAATCGAGACGGAACTGAGAGATAAAGTCGAGCGTCGCTTCACCGATGATGCCGCCGTCGCGGCTGCGTAACTCGCCGCCCGCAAGAATGATGCGGAAATCGTCTTTCTGCATCAGGGTATTCGCGACATTCAGGTTATTGGTCACGACGCGCAGGTTTTCATGATCCAGCAGCGCATGGGCGACCGCTTCCGGCGTGGTGCCGATATCAATAAACAGCGTCGCCCCGTTAGGGATCTGGCTGGCGACTTTCCGCGCAATGCGCTCTTTCTCCGCCGTTTGCGTGGCTTTACGGTCATGCCATGAGGTATTGACCGAGCTGGACGGCAGCGCCGCCCCGCCGTGGTGGCGCAGAATACGGTTTTGATCGGCAAGGTCGTTCAGGTCACGACGAATGGTCTGCGGGCTGACGGCAAACTGCTCGACCAGCTCTTCGGTACTGACATATCCCTGTTTTTTAACCAGTTCGATAATGGCGTCATGACGTTGTGTTTGTTTCATCAATTATCCCTGAGAATTATGTTCGTTTTCGCGCATGGAGCGTGTCGGCAAACGCCATCGCCAGCCCAACGGCCAGCCCGGTGACGTGTGCACCATTGGCGATAGACATACCAAACAGATCAAACCATCCGGCAATTAACCATATTAACGCAAAGGTTATTAACCCGCGTTGCAGATAGATGCCACTTTCAGGATCGCGCTCACCTCTGAGCCAGACATAGCCCATCAGGGCATACACAACACCTGATAATCCGCCAAACCACGGGCCGCTGAATTTGTGCTGCACATAGCCACTCAACAGGGCACTGATGACGGTGATCACAATCAGCTTCCCGCTGCCAAGACGCTTCTCGACGGCACCGCCAAGGTACCACCACCACAGCAGGTTAAAGAGAATATGCATCACCGAGAAGTGCATCAGCGCGTGGGTAAAATAGCGCCAGACGTCAACGTCCAGTGAAGGGTCATAGGGCCATGCCAGGGCGATCATGACGCTCTGGTCGCCGACCACGTTCATCATAATGAACACGATAATGCAGGCCGCCATCAGCAGCAGCGTAAAAGGACCCGCGCGTTCGCGCACGGTGGCAAAAAAGGGAAAACGGCGATAGTGCAGCCCGCTGTCCGTCTGGCCTGATTGCCAGCTTGCGGCCAGATAGCGCGGGTCGCCAGGGTTCTCAAGGAATCGCGCCAGCTCCTCATTTACCCTCGCGGCCTGGCTCTCGTCGGCCAGCCACACATCGGTCTGATGATGTTGCTGGATGGTCAGAATAACGCCCTGCGTCGCCATATAGTCGACAAACGCCTGGGCGACGCGCGGGTTGGTAAAAGAGGTGATCATCAACATGGGCAGCCGTCGCTTATTTCCACACAAAAGGGGACAGTATAGCGGTATCAGCGCTCAAACGCGTATTCAACTTCTGCCGGGAAATGACGATGCCAGGCATCGAAGCCGCCATCAACGCTGTAAACCGCATCGTAGCCCTGCTGAAGCAGGTACTGCGCTGCACCTTTACTGCTGTTGCCGTGGTAGCACATGACCATCACCGGCGTGTCGAAATCGTTATCGCGCATAAACGCGCCCAGGGAGTCGTTGGTCAGGTGGAACGCGCCTGGCGTGTGGCCCATCGCAAAGCTCTGTGGATCGCGGATGTCCACCAGCACAGCCGTTCCCTGGTGCATTTTCTGATGGGCTTCTTCTACGTTAATACATTCAAACTGATCCATGGTGCTCTCATCTTATATTCAGGTGTGGTGCGCTTCCTCTCGCCCCCACTCTCTCCTGAAGTGAGACGGTTGGGCGAGGGCATCAAGCGGCACTATTTTACCCCGTAGTGTACGTCCTGGCGGCGGGTAAACGCCATTATGTTATCCATATCACTCTAAATTGTTTTTTTGATGTTACCAAAAGCGCGTTCCTTTGCTATTATGAGCGATATCGAACATTTCTGAGCTTTAACGAAAGTGCGTGAGGGTGTTATGGAAACCAAAGATCTGATTGTGATAGGCGGTGGCATCAACGGTGCCGGGATTGCGGCCGATGCTGCAGGACGCGGTTTATCCGTGCTGATGCTGGAAGCTAACGATCTCGCCTGCGCGACTTCGTCCGCCAGCTCCAAACTGATCCACGGTGGCCTGCGCTACCTGGAACACTACGAATTCCGCCTGGTCAGCGAAGCCCTGGCCGAACGTGAAGTGCTGCTGAAAATGGCCCCGCATCTGGCGATTCCGATGCGCTTTCGCCTGCCCCACCGCCCGCATCTGCGTCCGGCGTGGATGATTCGAATCGGTCTGTTTATGTACGATCATCTGGGCAAACGTACCAGCCTGCCAGGATCGACCGGTTTGCGTTTTGGCTCAGAATCGGTCCTTAAACCTGAAATCGTGCGCGGATTCGAATATTCCGACTGCTGGGTAGACGATGCGCGTCTGGTCCTTGCCAATGCGCAGATGGTGGTGAAAAAAGGCGGCGAGGTGAAAACCCGCACCCGCGCCACGGCTGCCCGTCGTGAAAACGGCCTGTGGGTTGTTGAAGCGGAAGACGTGGATACCGGCGAGAAGTTCAGCTGGAAAGCGCGCGGCCTGGTAAACGCCACCGGTCCGTGGGTGAAACAGTTCTTTGATGAGGGAATGCACCTGCCTTCGCCGTACGGCATCCGCCTGATCAAAGGCAGCCACATTGTCGTGCCACGCGTGCATACCCAGAAGCAGGCCTATATCCTGCAAAACGAAGATAAACGTATCGTGTTTGTGATCCCGTGGATGGACGAGTTCTCCATCATCGGCACCACCGACGTGGAGTACAAAGGCGATCCGAAAAATGTCGAGATCGACGAAAGTGAAGTCAGCTACCTGCTGAAAGTGTATAACGCGCACTTCAAAAAACAGCTGGCACGCGATGACGTGGTCTGGACTTACTCCGGCGTGCGTCCGCTGTGTGATGACGAATCGGACTCACCGCAGGCCATCACCCGCGACTATACGCTGGATATTCATGACGTGGACGGCCAGGCACCGCTGCTGTCGGTCTTTGGCGGCAAGCTCACTACCTATCGTAAGCTGGCCGAACACGCGCTGGAAAAACTGGTGCCGTACTACAAGGGCATTGGCCCGGCCTGGACTAAAGGTGCCGTATTGCCTGGCGGCGATATTGGGGATAACCGCGATGATTATGCCGCGAAACTGCGCCGTCGTTACCCGTTCATCACCGAAGGGATGGCGCGTCACTACGCCCGTACCTACGGCAGTAATACGGAATGGATCCTGGGTGAAGCCAAAACGCTTGCCGACCTGGGTGAACATTTCGGTCACGAACTTTACGAAGCCGAACTGCGCTATCTGGTTGAAAACGAGTGGGTGCGCCGCCTGGATGATGCCATCTGGCGTCGTACCAAAGAAGGGATGTGGCTGGATGCCGAGCAGCAGTCGCGCGTGGCGCAGTGGCTGGCGCAGAACGCGGGAAAGCGTGAGCTGTCATTAGCATCATGATGTAAAAAAGCCCGGTGGCGTTACGCTTCCCGGGCCTGCAGATCGCATAAGCCGGGTCAGGCGAAGCCGCCACCCGGCTCTGTTTTTTTATAACCGCACGGGATCGATATGCCAGATAGTTTCAGCGTATTCTTTGATAGTACGGTCTGATGAGAAATAGCCCATATTGGCGATGTTATGCATCGCGGCGCTGGTCCACTTCTCCTGCTGACGGTACAACTCGTCCACGTTGTCCTGGCAGTCGACATAGCTGCGGTAATCCGCCAGCACCTGATAGTGGTCACCAAAGTTAATCAGTGAATCGACCAGATCGCGATAGCGGCTCGGCTCTTCAGGGTTAAACACGCCGGTGGCGATTTGCGTCAACACCTGGCGCAGCTCTTCATCTTCTTCGTAGTACTCGCGCGGCGAGTAGCCCTTCCTGCGAAGCGCCTCCACCTCCTCCGTCGTGTTACCGAAGATAAAGATATTCTCTGCCCCGACATGCTCCAGCATCTCAACGTTCGCACCATCCAGCGTACCGATGGTCAGTGCGCCATTCAGGGCAAACTTCATATTACTGGTGCCGGAGGCTTCCGTACCGGCCGTGGAAATCTGCTCAGACAGGTCCGCCGCAGGAATGATCAGCTGCGCCAGACTCACACTGTAGTTCGGGACAAAGACCACCTTCAGCTTGTCACCGATATCCGGATCGTTGTTGACCACCTTCGCCACATCATTGATGAGATGAATAATGTGCTTGGCCATGTAGTATGCCGACGCCGCCTTACCGGCAAAGATTTTCACCCGTGGCACCCAGTCGGCCGTTGGGTCGGCTTTGATGCGATTGTAGTGCGTGATGACGTGCAGCACGTTCATGAGCTGTCGCTTGTACTCATGGATACGCTTGATTTGCACATCAAACAACGCTTTCGGGTTGGCCACTACGTTCAGGTGCAGCGCAAGATACACCGACAGCCGCTTCTTGTTCAGAAGCTTGGCTTCACGCACGGCTTTGTTCACCGCCGGGAAATCCAGGTGCTGTTCAAGCTCGCCCAGCTGACTCAAATCGGTACGCCAGGTGCGGCCAATATGTTCGTCCAGGACGTCGGAGAGCGGCTGGTTAGCCAGCGCCAGCCAGCGACGCGGGGTAACACCGTTCGTCACGTTGCAAAAACGCGTCGGGAAGATCTTCGCGAAATCAGCAAACAGCGACTGCACCATCAGGTTCGAGTGCAGTCCGGAAACCCCGTTCACCTTGTGGCTGATCACCACCGCCAGCCAGGCCATACGCACGCGGCGACCGTTGGATTCATCAATGATTGAAGCCCGGCTCAGCAGGCCAGTATCGTTCGGATACTGCTCCTGCAGCGTCTTCAGGAAGTAGTCGTTAATCTCAAAGATAATCTGCAGATGGCGCGGCAAAATTTTACCGAGCATGTCGACCGGCCAGGTTTCCAGCGCTTCGCTCATCAGGGTGTGGTTGGTGTACGAGAAGACCTGGCAGGTCACTTCAAACGCATCATCCCAGCTGAATTTGTGCTCGTCGATCAGCAGACGCATGAGCTCGGGGATCGAAAGCACCGGGTGGGTGTCGTTGAGGTGAATGGCGGTTTTTTCCGCCAGGTTACTGTAGGTTTTGTGCAGCTGATAATGACGGCTCAGGATGTCCTGAATCGTCGCGGACACAAGGAAATACTCCTGACGCAGACGCAGTTCGCGTCCGGAATAGGTCGAGTCATCCGGATAAAGTACGCGGGAGACGTTTTCAGAGTGGTTTTTATCTTCCACCGCCGCAAAATAGTCGCCCTGGTTGAATTTACCGAGGTTGATTTCGCTACTGGCCTGGGCGCTCCACAGGCGCAGGGTATTGGTGGCATCGGTGTCGTAGCCGGGGATAATCTGGTCATAGGCCACGGCCAGGATCTCTTCCGTCTCAACCCAGCGGGATTTTTTTCCCTCCTGCTGAATACGGCCACCAAAGCGCACTTTGTAGCGCGTATTGTGTCGTTTGAATTCCCACGGGTTGCCGTACTCAAGCCAGTAGTCCGGAGACTCTTTCTGTCGGCCTTCCACAATGTTCTGTTTGAACATGCCGTAGTCGTAGCGAATCCCGTAGCCGCGGCCCGGCAGGGCCAGCGTCGCCAGCGAGTCCAGGAAACAGGCGGCCAGACGCCCCAGGCCGCCGTTACCGAGGCCCGGGTCATTCTCTTCGTCAATCAGCTCTTCTAAATCTAACCCCATCTCTTCCAGTGCGGTTTTGACGTCGTCATAGATACCGAGCGACAACAGCGCATTGGACAGCGTGCGGCCAATCAAAAATTCCATCGACAGGTAATAAACCTGCCGCGTTTCCTGCGAGAGCTGGGCGCGATTAGAGCGCAGCCAGCGTTCCACTAAGCGGTCACGCACGGCAAACAGCGTGGCGTTCAGCCACTCGTGTTTGTTGGCGATGACCGGGTCTTTCCCGATGGTAAACATCAGCTTATAGGCGATAGAGTGCTTTAACGCCTCAACGCTGAGCGTGGGTGAAGAATAGCTAAAAGGAGCATTCATATCAGTAACTTCGCCTCGTTACATCAAGCGTTGATAAAGGTCGCGGTATGACTGCGCCGCAACGTGCCAGCCAAAGTCCAGGGACATCGCCTGACGCTGAACGTAACGCCACAGAGATGGACGGGACCACAAGACGAAAGCACGCCGAATCGCCCGCAGCAGCGACCAGGCATTACTGTCCTCAAAGACAAACCCGCTGGCGATACCGTCCGCAAGGTTTTCCAGAGAACTGTCCGATACGGTATCCGCCAGCCCGCCGGTACGACGTACCAGCGGCAGCGTGCCGTATTTCAGGCCATAAAGCTGCGTCAGGCCACACGGTTCGAAACGGCTCGGCACCAGAATGACGTCAGCACCGCCCATAATCCGGTGCGAAAACGCTTCGTGATAGCCAATCTGCACCCCTACCTGCCCGGGGTGTTCCGCCGCTGCCGCAAGGAAACCTTCCTGCAGCACCGGGTCGCCGGCACCGAGCAGCGCCAGTTGTCCCCCCTGCTCCAGTAAGCCCGGCAGCGCCTCCAGCACTAAATCCAGCCCTTTCTGGCTGGTCAGACGGCTGACGACGGCGAACAGCGGCACTTTATCGTTCACCTTCAGCCCCATCGCAATCTGCAGCTGGCGTTTGTTTTCCGCTTTGTCTTCCACGGAATCGCGGCCATAGCGTGCCGCCAGCAGAAGATCGGTCTCCGGATTCCAGATCTGCTCATCAACGCCGTTGAGGATCCCCGACAGGCGGCCCTCACGATGGCGCTGTCGCAGCAGCCCTTCCAGACCGTTACCAAACTCCGGCTGGGTAATTTCCCGGGCGTAGGTCGGGCTCACGGCCGTAATGTGATCGGCGTAGTAGATGCCGGCTTTCAGGAACGAAATCTGCCCGTTAAACTCCAGCCCGTGCATGTTATAGAACGACCATGGCAGATCGATGTCATTCATGTGATGGGCATAGTACATGCCCTGATACGCCAGGTTGTGAACGGTAAAGACCGATTTCGCCGGGTGGCCGCGCGCCGCCAGATACGCCGGTGCAAGCCCGGCGTGCCAGTCGTGAGCGTGTACCACATTCGGGCGCCAGAACGGATCCAGCCCGGTTGCCATTTCAGCACCGACCCAGCCGAGCAGTGCGAAACGCAGCACGTTGTCGGTATAGGCGAACAGGTTCGTATCGTGATACGGGCTACCCGGTCGCTCGTATAAATGCGGCGCATCAATCAGGTAAATGCCTACGCCATTGTAATGTCCAAACAGCAGGGTGATGCGTCCGGCGAAGGTTTCACGACGAGTGACAACCTTTGCATCTGGAATACCACGCCGGATATCCGGAAAAGCGGGCAACAGAACTCGGGTATCTACACCCCCGGCGATTTGCGCCGCAGGCAATGCGCCAAGAACATCCGCCAGACCGCCCGTTTTTAACAACGGGAACATCTCAGAACATACATGTAAAACCTGCATTATCGCTCCTGTTTGACCTGCAGCTTCCGCAACATTTCCCGTGTTACTAACACGATCCCCTCTTCCGAACGGTAGAAACGACGCGCGTCTTCTTCCGCATTTTCACCAATCACCATGCCTTCAGGTATGACGCAGGCACGGTCGATAACGCAACGGCGCAGACGGCATGAGCGTCCGACCCAGACATCCGGCAGCAGCACCGCCGAATCGATATTACAGAATGAGTTCACGCGCACGCGGGGGAACAGCACCGACTGCACCACCACCGATCCTGAGATAATGCATCCGCCGGACACCAGCGAGTTCAGCGTCATGCCGTGACTGCCGGAGCGGTCCTGAACGAATTTCGCCGGCGGCAGCGATTCCATGTGGGTACGGATTGGCCAGTTCTGGTCGTACATATCCAGTTCAGGCGTCACCGACGCGAGATCGAGGTTTGCCTTCCAGTAGGCCTCAAGCGTTCCGACGTCGCGCCAGTAAGGTTCAGCATTCGGATCAGACTGCACGCAGGACAACGGGAAGGGATGTGCATACGCCATGCCAGCTTTGGTAATTTTCGGAATGATATCTTTGCCGAAGTCGTGGCTGGAGTTTTCGTCTTTGTCGTCTTCTTCCAGCAGCGCGTAAAGATAATCGGCATCAAAGACATAGATCCCCATGCTGGCGAGCGATTTGGTATCGTCCCCTGGCATTGTCGGTGGGTTCGCCGGTTTTTCGACAAAATCGATAATCTTGTCGTCGGCATCGACGTGCATCACCCCAAATGCCGTCGCCTCAGCAACAGGCACGGGC
The DNA here is from genome assembly GCF_041360735.1 of Enterobacter sp. RCC_40. Lineage (NCBI taxonomy): Bacteria > Pseudomonadati > Pseudomonadota > Gammaproteobacteria > Enterobacterales > Enterobacteriaceae > Enterobacter > Enterobacter sp. RCC_40. Next base: position 123,723 of record NZ_JBFUPR010000006.1, on the reverse strand, counting down.
AGGCATGCCACGGTGCAACGCGCCCCTTTTTCGACGTGGTCGATCAGCATGTGGGAGTAGTCTTGCTTGTAGATATGATCGCCCGCGAGGATCACGATGTATTCCGCGTTATAACGACGAATAATGTCGAGGTTTTGCGTCACCGCATCCGCCGTCCCGCGATACCAGTTCTCACCGTGAACGCGCTGCTGGGCAGGCAGAAGATCGACAAACTCATTCATCTCTTCACTGAAGAATGACCAGCCGCGCTGGATGTGCTGCACCAGAGTATGCGACTGATACTGCGTAATGACGCCAATGCGGCGAATGCCTGAGTTCAGACAGTTGGAGAGCGCAAAGTCGATAATACGGAACTTACCACCAAAGTGGACGGCAGGTTTGGCGCGTTTGATGGTCAAATCTTTCAGACGAGTACCACGCCCGCCTGCGAGTATCAGGGCAACAGTTTTTAATGGTAGCTGGCGTGCCAACATTAAGGGATCGTTCTTCTCTAATCTAACCATGACTAACTCCTTTTTTATCATCTTTGGAATACGCACACTCCGTGCGCAGGCCCGTGCCAGACAGCCATTACTACCGGATTATCCGCTCCGGCAAATGGGGGAACAGCGCGCCATTCCCCGTCAGGTAAAACAATCTCAGCGACGTCATCCGTCGCGTTCAGCGTGACCAGCCACCTCTCCGAAAGCAGGATTTGCAGGCGTGGTACGCCGTGTTGCCACTCTTGCGCGCTTAAGGGTTGCGCGTCTTGATTCAGCCAGCGGACATTACCGTCGCCCTCTTCCCACCAGCGATCGGCGGTGAGCGCGGGAATTTGCTGGCGAAGATGGATCAGCGCAGCGGTAAAGTGAATCAACCCGCTGTTCGCTTCACCCCAGTCGAGCCAGGTCAACGTGTTGTCCTGGCAATACGCATTGTTGTTACCATGCTGACTGTGACCATGTTCATCGCCTGCCAGCAGCATCGGCGTGCCCTGCGACAATAACAGCGTTGTCAGCAGCGCATGCACGCTGGCGCGTCGCCGCTCGATAACATCAAGGCTTCCGCCTAACCCTTCTATACCATGATTGAAGCTATGGTTATTGTTAGTGCCATCGCGATTCTCCTCGCCGTTCGCTTCATTGTGTTTCTGATTGAAACAAACGCAGTCCCGGAGCGTAAAACCGTCGTGCGCCGTCAGCAGGTTGATCGTCGCAGACGGTCGTTTGCCATCGCGCTTAAAAAGATCGCTGGACCCGGCAAAGCGTCCGGCGAACTCCCCCAGCGACAGATTCCGTTCCAGCCAGAAGCGGCGCGCGGCATCGCGATAGTGATCGTTCCACTCGGCAAACAGGGGCGGGAAATTCCCGACCTGATACCCCCCTTCACCGATGTCCCACGGCTCGGCAATGAGCTTCACCTGTGACAGCACCGGACAGTTTTTGATCGCTTCAAACAGCGGCGCCTGCTGGCTGAAGGCCGGCGTACGCCCCATAACGGGTGCCAGATCAAAACGAAAACCGTCGACGTGGAACGTGTCCACCCAGTACTTCAGGCATTCATACGCGAAATGCATGACCGCCGGGTGGCTGAGATTGAGCGTGTTACCGCAACCGGTCCAGTTGAAGTAATCGCCATCGTCCCTGATCCAATAATAGCTACGGTTATCAATTCCGCGCATGGAGAGCGTCGGTCCATCGAGATCGCTTTCCGCACTGTGGTTCAGTACCACGTCCAGAATGACCTCAATACCTGCCGCATGAAGCGCCTTTACCGCATCACGAAACTCGTCCCGCGCCTTGTCCGGATGAGTGGCATAGCGGGGTTCGAGCGCAAACATCGCCAGCGGGTTGTAGCCCCAGTAGTTACTGAGCCCCAGCCGCTGCAGACGAGGTTCACTGGCAAAATGCGCGACGGGCAACAGCTCCAGGGCCGTGATCCCGAGGTGCTTGAGGTAGGCAATCATGGTCGGATGACCGAGCGCCTTGTAGGTGCCGCGCATCTCTTTCGGGATTGATGGATGCAGATACGTCAGCCCTTTAACATGCGCCTCGTAGATAACGGTGTTGCCCCACGGCGTGCGCGGCGGGGCATCGTCTTCCCAGTCGTAGAGATCGTTCACCACCACGCTTTTAGGCGCCACGGGGGCGCTGTCGCGGTGGTCGGGTTCACCGTAGCCGACATGGAAAATAGGGTCGTCTTTAAACTCGCCATCCACGCGGTGCGCACACGGATCGAGCAGCAGCTTCGCCGGGTTAAACCAGTGCCCCTGCGCAGGTGCCCACGGGCCGTGTACGCGATAGCCGTAGTGCATTCCTGGCCGTCCCCCGGCCAGGTAGCCGTGCCAGGTATCTCCTGTGCGAGACGGCAGGTCGTAACGATGTTCATTACCCTCGCCGTCAAATACGCACAGTTCAACCCGCTCCGCATGGGCAGAAAAGAGCGTGAAATTCACCCCCTTTCCATCAAAATGTGCCCCGAGCGGTTCGGGTTTACCTGCCGTAAGCTGGGTCATTCCCCCTCCCGGATCAGCCAGATGGTACTGAGCGGCGGTAGCGTAAGGCTCAGGGAATTCGGTCGCCCGTGGCTTTCAATGGCATCGCTTTGCACCAGACCACCGTTACCGGCATTGCTGCCGTGGTAGTGCGTGGAATCGGTATTCAGGATTTCACGCCACTTGCCGGCCTGGTTAATCCCGAAGCGATAATGATGGCGCGGTACAGGGGTAAAGTTGCTGGCGACGATAATTTCGTTGCCGGCTTTATCCCGCCGCACAAAGACAAACACCGAGCGCTCATGGTCATCCACCACCAGCCACTCGAAACCGTACGGGTCAAAATCAAGCTCATGCAGGGCTTTGTGGTGACGGTAGGTCAGGTTCAGGTCCCGCACCAGACGCTGCACGCCGTGGTGCCAGTTGTCGCCCCCTTCCAGCAGATGCCAGTCGAGGCTGGTGTCGTGGTTCCACTCGCGCCCCTGGGCGAACTCATTGCCCATAAACAGCAGTTTTTTACCCGGGAAGGCGAACATCCAGCCGTAGTAGGCACGCAGGTTGGCGAACTTCTGCCATGCATCGCCCGGCATGCGGTCGAGAATGGATTTTTTGCCATGCACCACTTCGTCATGCGACAGCGGCAGCATGAAGTTCTCGGTGTAGTTGTAGAGCAGCCCGAAGGTGAGTTTGTCATGGTGATACTGACGGTAGACGGGATCCAGCTTCATGTAGTCGAGCGTGTCGTGCATCCACCCCAGGTTCCATTTGTACCAGAACCCCAGTCCGCCGGTTGACGGTGGACGGGAGACGCCAGGGAAGTCGGTGGACTCTTCCGCCATCGTCACCGCACCTTCTACCTGCTCGCCGATAATACGGTTGGTGTTGCGCAGAAACTCAATCGCTTCCAGGTTTTCACGGCCGCCATACTCGTTTGGGATCCACTCGCCTTCTTTGCGGCTGTAGTCGCGGTAGATCATCGACGCCACGGCATCAACGCGCAGGGCATCAATGCCAAAGCGCTCAATCCAGTACAGCGCATTGCCCACGAGGTAGTTTGCCACTTCACGACGACCGTAGTTGTAGATCAGCGTGTTCCAGTCCTGGTGATAGCCTTCGCGCGGGTCGCTGTGCTCGTACAGCTTAGTGCCGTCAAATTCTGAAAGACTAAAATCATCGGACGGGAAATGGCCCGGCACCCAGTCGAGGATCACGTTTAACCCGGCGGCGTGCGCGGCATTGATAAAATAGCGGAAGTCATCGCGCGTGCCGAAGCGACGCGTCGGGGCATACATCCCGGTCGGCTGATAACCCCAGCTTCCGTCGAACGGGTGTTCATTAATTGGCAGCAGCTCAAGGTGGGTAAAGCCCATCCATTTCGCGTACGGAACCAGCTGGTCGGCAAGCTCCCGGTAGCTGAGCCAGAAGTTGTTATCGGTATGGCGACGCCAGGAACCGAGATGCACTTCGTAGACGGAGATTGGCGCATCAAAGCGGTTGGCCTGCTTGCGTTCTTCACTCTGGACAACTTTTTCCGGCAGGCCGCAAATCATTGACGCGGTTTCCGGACGCATCTGCGCTTCGAAGGCGTACGGGTCGGACTTAATACGCAGCTTGCCTTGCGCATCGATCATCTCGAATTTATACAGCTGGCCGTTGTGCGCGCCGGGGATAAACAGCTCCCAGATACCGCTTTCGCGGCGCAGACGCATCGGGTGACGACGGCCATCCCAGTAGTTGAACTGGCCAACAACGGAGACTCGCTGGGCGTTAGGCGCCCACACGGCAAACCGCGTGCCGGTGATGCCATCCATCGTATCGGCATGGGCACCCAGCGTTTCATAAGGTCGCAGGTGGGTACCTTCAGACAGCAGCCACGCGTCCATCTCCTGTAAAAGAGGCCCAAAGCTGTAGGGATCATCGATGAGATTTTGCTGACCATGCCAGATAACGGCAAGCTGATAACGAAAAGGGTTTTTACGACGGGGCATTACGCCCGAAAAGAAGCCACGAGAATCGAGGCATTCCAGATTGCCGACCTTGCGGCCGGTTTTGGGTTCGATAACCCACACTTCTGTGGCATCCGGTAACAGTGCCCGGACTTCCAGCCCGGCCTCGGTACGGTGCATCCCCAGTACGGAAAAGGGGTCGGCAAAATGACCCGCAATAAGCGCATTAATCACGTCTCTATCCACACGATCGGACATGGTATTCATCCTGTTTTTTATGTCGTCCTTTTTTAGCGCCTGGGACGACTTTAATGTGACCTGAACGGGCATCCTCTCAGCCCCGTCCTAACCTCAGGTAAGAAATAACTCTTCCTTAAAGCATAGCCAACGCTCTAAATGACTCCTGATAAAAAATAAGACATATGCGTTTTACTCCATGTAGTACGCGGAAAAGGGGGTGAAAATCACCCCCCGGGGTTTAACAAATTATTACGCCAGCTGGCGCAGCATGCGACGCAGCGGCTCGGCTGCGCCCCACAGAAGCTGGTCGCCGACGGTGAATGCAGAAAGGAACTCCGGCCCCATGTTCAGCTTACGCAGACGACCCACCGGGGTGGTCAGCGTGCCGGTGACGGCAGCCGGGGTCAATTCACGCATGGTGATGTCGCGATCGTTTGGAACCACTTTCGCCCACGGGTTGTGTGCAGCCAGCAGCTCTTCCACGGTCAGAATCGACACATCTTTTTTCAGTTTAATCGTGAAGGCCTGGCTGTGGCAGCGCAGCGCGCCGATACGTACGCACAGACCGTCAACTGGAATGGTGTTCGCGGTATTGAGTATTTTGTTGGTCTCAGCCTGACCTTTCCACTCTTCGCGGGTCTGGCCGTTATCCAGCTGTTTGTCGATCCACGGGATCAGACCACCGGCCAGCGGTACACCAAAGTTATCCACCGGCAGCTCGCCGCTGCGGGTCAGCTCGGTGACTTTACGCTCGATATCGAGAATAGCGGAGGCCGGATTTGCCAGCTCGGTCGCAACGCTGTGGTGCAACTGGCCCATCTGCGTCAGCAGTTCGCGCATATGACGCGCACCGCCGCCGGACGCGGCCTGGTAAGTCGCCACGGAGACCCACTCCACCAGGTCCTGTGCGAACAGGCCACCGAGGGACATCAGCATCAGGCTGACGGTGCAGTTACCGCCGACAAAGGTTTTTACGCCGTTGTTCAGGCCGTCGGTGATGACGTCCTGGTTGACCGGGTCGAGAATGATGATGGCATCGTCTTTCATGCGCAGTGAAGACGCCGCATCAATCCAGTAGCCCTGCCAGCCGCTTTCACGCAGCTTTGGATAAATTTCGTTGGTATAATCGCCGCCCTGGCAAGTGACAATAATGTCGAGTGCCTTCAGCGCTTCCAGATCGAAAGCATCCTGCAACGTACCGGTGTTGCCGCCAAAAGAAGGTGCAGCCTGGCCGAGCTGGGAAGTGGAGAAGAAGACCGGGCGGATGGCGTCAAAATCGCGCTCTTCAACCATGCGTTGCATGAGAACAGAGCCGACCATACCGCGCCAGCCGATAAAACCAACGTTTTTCATAGCATTTTTTTCCTGCAGAGGGTGTGTGCTGATTGTGCAAACCAGTATTCAACTGGGATATGCTTCACATTACAAAATGCTGCCAAAGTCGCAAGCGAAATTAATCGATGATGGCCCGCCAATCAGAAATAGCGCTAATCATCATAATAACCATAGAGAGTTTCAGGGATAATTTTAATGAGTGAAATCATATCCGCGGCGGTTTTATTGATCCTGATAATGGATCCTCTGGGCAACCTGCCTATCTTCATGTCGGTGCTGAAGCACACCGAACCCAAACGCCGTCGGGCGATCATGATCCGCGAGCTGCTTATCGCGCTGCTGGTGATGTTCATCTTCCTGTTTGCCGGTGAGAAAATCCTCGCCTTCCTGAATCTGCGTGCCGAAACGGTTTCGATTTCCGGTGGGATTATCCTGTTCCTGATAGCGATTAAGATGATTTTCCCGAGCGCCGAAGGCAGCAGCAGCGGCCTGCCCGCGGGGGAAGAGCCGTTTATTGTGCCGCTGGCGATTCCCCTTGTCGCCGGACCGACGATTCTGGCAACGCTGATGCTGCTGTCGCATCAGTACCCTAATCAGATGAGCCATCTGGTGATTGCCTTGCTGATTGCCTGGGGCGGGACGTTTATCATTTTGCTGCAGTCGTCGTTGTTCCTGCGCCTGCTGGGTGAGAAAGGCGTAAACGCGCTGGAGCGCCTGATGGGGTTGATTCTGGTGATGATGGCAACGCAGATGTTCCTGGACGGGATCCGCGCGTGGATGAAGGGCTAGGTAAAAACAAAAAAGGACAACTCACGTTGTCCTTTTGCTTTTAGCCGGGTTTAACTCAGCAGCGTAAACGCAATCATCCCGACAATGGCACCCGTCGTGCCGAGGATGGTTTCCATCAGTGTCCAGGTTTTCAGGGTTTGCGCTTCGGTCGCACCGGTAAATTTACCGAACAGCCAGAAGCCTGCGTCGTTGACGTGTGACACCACAATCGAACCGCCCGCAATGCAGATTGAGAGCGCGGCCATCTGGGCACCGGAGTAGTTAAGCTGTTCAATCACCGGCATCACCAGACCCACGGCGGTTAAACATGCCACCGTCGCAGAGCCCTGGATGATACGCACCGCCGCAGCCAGTACGAAACAGGTCACCGCAATGGGCAGCCCCATGCCGGTCAGGGCTTCGCCCAGCGCCGGACCCACGCCGGAATCCACCAGCACCTGTTTGAACACGCCACCGGCACCGATCACCAGCAGAATGATACCCGCAGGCTGCAGCGCATGGCCGCAGATTTCCATCACTTTGTCTTTCGGCATGCCCTGACGCATCGCCAGGCCATACATCGCCACCAGACACGCCACCAGGATCGCGGTGAACGGGTGGCCGATAAACTCAAACCATTCGTACGCGGTAGACCCCACCGGCACGAAACGCGCGGCGATGGTTTTCAGCCCCACCAGCACCAGCGGCAGCAGGATCAGCGCCAGGCTGAAGCCGAAGGACGGCATTTTACCTTCGCCAAGGTGTGGCTCGGTGACGTCATCCGGAATGTGAAGCTCAACGTAACGGCTGATGAAGTTGCCCCACAGCGGGCCGGCAATAATCATTCCCGGGATCGCTGCACACAGGCCAATCAGGATCATCCAGCCAAAATCGGCGTGCATCTGAGAAGCCAGCAGCATCGGCGCAGGCCCAGGCAGCAGGAACGCCGCCGCAGCCGCCACGCCCGCAAACAGCGGAATCACCAGCTTCACGAGGTTAGTGCCGGTATGGCGCGCCATCGAGAACGCCACGCTAATCAGCAGCACCACGGCCACTTCGAAGAACAGCGGCAGCGCACAAATCAGACCGGCGAGGCCAATCGCGTAGTGCGCACGGCTGTGTCCGAAGGATTTGAGCATTTTGACGGCAATCTGGTCGACTGCGCCCGTCTCATGCAGGATCTTGCCAAACATCGCGCCCAGCGCGACCACAATGGCCAGGAAACCCAGCGTGCCTCCCATCCCTTTTTCCATCGTCGCTGCGATCTTATCGAGCGGCATACCGGAAAAGAGACCTGCACCAATAGACACCACCATTAAGGCAACGAAAGCATGCATACGCGCTTTCATCACTAAAAACAGCAGCAGCAATACGGAACCAACTGCTGTTAAAACTAGCGTTAATGTACTCAAAACTTACTGCCTTTTATTAATGACCTCGATGGTGCTGGCAACAACACCCTCCAGTGACTGATCGATATCAACCACTAAGACGTCTTTCTCATCGTCACCCGGCTCCTGCAGCGCTTCGAACTGCGTCACCAGCATCTGGGTTTTGAAGAAGTGACCTTTACGCGCCTTCAGACGGCTCTCAATCACCTCGAAATCGCCTTTCAGGTAGATGAAAGAGAGGTTCGGGTTGCCGTCACGCAGCAGGTCGCGGTAGGTTTTTTTCAGCGCGGAGCAGACGATCAGGGAAACCTTGTTGGTACGCTGCATCGCGAACGCGGCGTCATTCAGCGCCTGCAACCACGGTTTGCGGTCGTCATCGTTCAGCGGCTCGCCGGAGGCCATTTTCATGATATTGCTGCGCGGATGGAGGAAGTCGCCATCAAGAAACGCCGCATGAAGTTGATGCGCCACTTCGCTGGCCACGGCAGATTTACCGCTACCGGAAACGCCCATCAGGACGTAAACGTGGTGATCATGATTAGTCGTGCTCAAAGGGTGTCCCTCAGTCAATTGTTACGGGTAACAGTTATCGGTAACATTGTCCTGCCGGGGCAAAAGAGAAGCAATATCCAAACGTGCGCGAAGTGAATAAGTGTGACCCACTTCAAATTTGTCAGCTTAAATAGATCCACCCGGTGACAAGGTGAAACCTAAATCTAACATTTTCGGCGTCACCGTTTCGCCACGTATGCGCGCCAGCAGGCGTTCTGCGCCAATACGGCCCATACGTTCACGCGGTGTCAGGACGCTCGCCAGACGGGGTTCCATCACCTGGCCGATATCGTGGCCGTGGAAACCGGCAATCGCCATATCTTCGGGGATCTTCAGCCCCAGACGCTGGCATTCGAACGCTGCACCGACCGCAAGGTCATCGTTGGTACAGAAAATACCATCCAGTTGCGGATACTCGCGTCGTGCCTGACGCATCAGCTCAATACCCGACGTATAGGATGACGACTGCTCAACCATCACGCTGTACGGTGTTAAACCGGCGTCGAGCATTGCCTGCTCGTATCCCTTCTGTTTGATGATAGTACGTTCATCCAGACGTGCACCCAGGTAGGCAATATGCCGATGGCCGCGGGCGATGATGGCCGCCGTCATCTGGCGCGCCGCTTCGAAGTTATCAAAGCCCACCGCAATATCGAGACACGGCGACTGGCTGTCCATCAGCTCCACCACCGGAATGCCTGCCACTTCAATCATTTTTAGCGTACGGGGGGTGTGAGTACGTTCGGTTAAAATCAGACCGTCGATGTTCCAGGAGAGCATGGATTCCAGACGTTCTTCTTCCAGTTCCGGCTTGTACCCATAGTGGGCGAGCATGGTCTGATAGCCAAAGGCATCGGTCACGCTTTCAATGCCGCGCAACACTTCGGCAAAAACCTGGTTGGTTAAGGAAGGCAGGAGGACGCCAACCGCGCGGCTGGTCGCATTCGAAAGAATATCGGGGGCGCGGTTAGGGATATACCCCAGTTCATCGAGGGCAGCGGCAATCTTGCCACGCAACGCCACGGAAACCTGTTCCGGGTTACGTAAAAACCGGCTGACCGTCATTTTGGTCACACCGACGCGATCGGCTACATCCTGAAGTACGGGGCGTTTCTTTTTCATCGTCCTGAGAAATCGTAAGTGATAGATTTGCTCAGTTTATCACGGACAAAGCCCATCCTTCCCCTGTCAAAGGGAAGGATGGGCATTTATTTATGATTTATTACACCGGTGGCAGATCAAACAGCAGAATTTCGCTTTCACTGTCGGCATGCACGGACAGTGCCTGCTCATCCCAGATTGCCAGACCATCCGCCGTGGTGGCTTTCGTGCCGTTAATAGACACCTCGCCTTTCACCACCTGGATCCAGACGCGGCGGTTAGCGGCAATCTGATGGACAGACTGTTCGTCTTTTGCCAGCGCCCAGCGGTACAGTTCCATATCCTGATGCACTTTCAGCGAACCGTCACGCGCATCCGGAGAGAGCACCAGTTGTTTACCCTGTTTAGCATCAAAGCGGCGCTGTTCGTAGCGCGGGGTGATGCCGGTTTCTTCCGGAATGATCCAGATTTGATACAGGTGCAGTTTTTCCGTTTTGCTTGGGTTGTATTCAGAGTGACGCACCCCGGTACCCGCACTCATAATCTGGAACTCGCCCGCCGGAACCTGCTCTTTGTTGCCCATGCTGTCCTGGTGCTCAACCGCCCCTTCCAGCACATACGTCAGGATTTCCATGTCTTTGTGCGGGTGGGTACCGAAGCCCTGGCCTGCATCAATCACGTCATCGTTAATGACGCGCAGTGCGGAGAAGCCCATAAAGTTCGGGTCGTAGTAGTCGGCAAACGAGAATGAATGCCATGAGTCCAGCCAGCCATGATTCGCGTGACCACGTTCGTTTGCTTTGCGTAAGTAGATCATTGTTTCACCCTCAGTTCGTTTCGATGGAGTAAGTGTGGACGCAAACGGCCTGGGATCATAGAGGGTGAAAATTGACTCCTCTGTTCAAAAATTTAGAACAAGCAAAGAGGAGTCATAATTTCTTATCTGGCGAGGGTTATCGTGGCAGGAGAGGCCTGTTCGAAGGCCCGTTCAAGGAGTTCGAGATTGGTCATAACTTCAGATTCCTTGACGTAATTGGGCGCACCGTTAGTCAGGGTCTCATACAGCGCATCGTAAACGCGGCCATAGTCACCCGCTTCGGGTTTCACGTCCTCTTTAACGGTGATTCCCTCTGCGTTGACGTACTCCAGCACGCCCACGGAGTCATCCGCCGCAAAGCCCGGCTCACCGGGCATAATATTGGCCTTCAGGCTGGTCTCCTGTTGGTCAATACCGTATTTGATAAACGAGCCTCGGGTGCCGTGAACGATAAATTTCGGGTAGTCAATTTTCACCAGATGGCTGGTTTTGACGATGGCTTTCAGGTCGCCGTAAAACAGCTGGGCTTCGAAGGTGTCATCCGGATTGGCTTTGTTGCGCAGGCTGCGGATGTCGTACGCCATGTGGTCCGGTCGGCCAAACAGAGAGATGATTTGATCGAGCGTATGCACGCCCAGACCATAGAATGAGCCATCCTGCGGCAGGCCGGGATGCGTTTCGGCCACCGGGCGGTAGTAATCAAAGTGGCTTTCAATCTCGACGATGTCACCCAGTTTACCGCTCTCAATCACTTTTTTTGCCGTCAGGAAGCAGCTGTCAAAGCGTCGGTTTTGGTACGGCGTGACGGTCAGCCCTTTGCGCTTCGCCAGGTCAAACAACGTTTTCGCCTCTGTCATTGTCGGGGTAAACGGCTTTTCCACCAGCACGTTTTTGCCCGCCTCCAGCGCGCGTTTTGCGTACTCGAAATGGCTGTCAGCGTGGGTACAGACAATCACCAGTTTGACCTGCGGATCGTTGAGGACCTCATCAAGATCGCAGGTGAAATGAATATGGGAGTACTGGGGAGACTGCTCTTCCGGCTTCGCGCGACGCCGGTAGATATGGGCAACGTGCCAGCTGTCTTTGCGGTTGAGGACATACGGTAGATGATAGCGGGTCGTACTTTTACCAAATCCAATAAATGCGCAATGTAGTGTCATGGCTCAGTCCTTTTGGAAGGTGATTGAGTCTAACCATAACAAAAAAAAGCCAGCTAAAAGCTGGCTAAAGTAATACTGGAAGCAATGTGAGCAATGTCGTGCTTTCAGGTTCCCGTCGTGGTCTTCCTGAACGCAGAGCAATAATAATCATTCTCATTCGCACTTGTCCAATCTTTTTTGCAAAAATTAGCAGTTGACTCAAATTTTAATCTCACTGATGTTGGAATGGACGTTTAACTGACTGAGGATGAAGGAATGAGTGAGATTGTGATACGCCATATCGAAGCCCGCGATGCAGAAGCGTTACGTGACATTATGTCGCATCCTGGGGTGTATCACGACACGCTACAACTTCCCCATCCCTCAATGGATATGTGGCATGACCGGGTCGCGACGAAACCGGGAAGACGGCATCTCGTCGCCTGTCTTGACCAGCGAGTGGTTGGCCATATGGCACTCGATGTGATGGAAAATCCCCGCCGCAGCCACGTTGCAACGTTCGGCATTAGCGTGGCCGCTGATGTACAGGGACGCGGTGTGGGTCGTGCGCTCATGCGCGAAATGGTCAATCTCTGCGACAACTGGTTGCGCATTGAACGCATTGAGCTCACGGTTTTTGCGGATAACCCTGCGGCACTGGCGCTGTATAAGAAGTTTGGGTTTGAAATCGAAGGGACCGGCAGGAACTTCGCCCTGCGTAACGGCGACTATGTGGACGCGTATTACATGGCGCGGCTGAAGTGATAAATTGCCCGGTAGCGCGACGCTTACCGGGCAACAAAATCAGAACCCCGCCGTCAAATCATCCACCGAACGCGGATCCGAGGCCCCAAACAGCGTGCCGTCCGGGCCGACCATAATGCTCTGGGTGCTGCCCATTGCCTCTTTCAGCGCCACCTTCTGTCCGCGCTGCTCCAGCAGTTTTAAGGTGTCCGGGCTAAAGCCCTTCTCAACACGCAGCTCGTCCGGCAGCCATTGATGATGGAAACGTGGTGCATTCGTCGCTTCGGCGACATTCATTCCAAAGTCGATGCTGTTCACCACCATCTGCAGCACCGTGGTGATAATACGGCTGCCGCCAGGGCTACCAGTCACCAGCCAGGTTTTACCGTCTTTGACCACGATGGTAGGCGACATGGACGACAGCGGACGCTTCTTCGGCCCGACCGCATTTGCATCCCCACCTACCAGCCCGTAGACGTTCGGCACGCCCGGTTTGGCCGAGAAGTCATCCATCTCGTTATTGAGCAGAATCCCGCTATTGCCTGCCACGATGCCTGTACCAAAGGTGGTGTTGAGGGTATAGGTCACCGCCACCGCGTTACCGTCTTTATCCACCACCGAGAAGTGGGTGGTCTGGTTGCTCTCATACGGTGCCAGCTTGCCCGGGCGGATCTCGCTCGACGGTTTGGCTTTGTTGATGTCAATCTCATCAGCAATCGATTTAGCATAAGCTTTATTGGTCAGCGCCTGCCACGGCACCTTCACGAAGTCCGGGTCGCCCAGGTATTCTGAACGGTCGGCGTAGGCGCGTTTTTCCGCCTCTGCCATCACCTGCATGGCATCCGCGCTGCCGAAGCCGAACTTGTGCATATCGAAGTTTTCAAGAATGTTAAGGATCTGCACGATGTGAATGCCGCCGGAAGACGGAGGTGGCATTGAGAAAACGTCATAGCCGCGATAGCTTCCGTGAATCGGCTCACGCTCGACGGCCTTGTACTCCGCGAGATCCGCTTTGGTGATAAGCCCACCGTTCTTTTGCATCTCTTCGGCAATCTGGTCGGCAATCGCCCCTTTGTAGAACGCATCCGGGCCGTGCTCCGCAATCAGCTCCAGACTTTTTGCCAGGTTCTTCTGCACCAGCTTATCGCCCTTCTTCAGCGGTTCGCCGTCTTTCCAGAAGATAGCCTTGCTGTTTTCGTGATTCGGAATCACTTCGCTGCCATAGGTTTTAAGATCGTCAGCCAGGGCGTCATTCACCACAAAACCTTCGCGGGCGAGCTTAATCGCAGGCTGTACCACTTTGTTGAGCGGCAGGGTGCCATATTTTTCCAGCGCCAGGGAGAAGCCTGCGACGGTGCCCGGCGTACCGGAGGCGAGATGCGAGGTCAGGGATTTTTTGCTGTCCGGGTTGCCTTGATCGTCAAGGAACATATCGCGGGAAGCCTGTCCGGGGGCCATCTCACGGAAGTCGATGGCGGTGGTTTTGCCGTCTTTGGTCCGCAGCATCATAAAGCCGCCGCCGCCCAGGTTCCCCGCCTGCGGATGCGTCACCGCCAGCGCATAGCCCACCGCGACTGCCGCATCCACCGCATTACCGCCCTGCCGGAGAATATCGACGCCCACTTTCGTTGCCAGCGCATCCACCGACGCCACCATACCGTGCGTTGCCCGCACGGGATGAAAAACATCTTCCTCCACGCCGTACGAAACTGGCGGAGCCGCTGGCGGGTTGGCCGCCACGCTAAATGTGCCGCCTGCCATCAGCGCGGCGATCGCTATCCAGCGAAAAAACGTTGGTTTCATCATTATTGTTCTCCAGGTGAAGAGGGCCATATTCCCCGCTTAAGCCTGGTTCACAACTCCTAAAAAATCATCGTCATGGTGAAATCAGGGTAAACTTAAGAGAAGCCTCAAAAGAAGGAGATGACAATGAAACGCTTACTGATTCTTACGGCGCTGCTTCCGTTTGCCGCGCTCGCACAGCCACTCAATACGATGAACAACCCGAACCAGCAGGGCTACGTCATTCCAAGCCAGCAGCGTATGCAAACGGAGATGATGAGCCAGCAGCAACAGCAGAAAGGGATGCTGAACCAGCAGTTGAAAACGCAGACCCAGGTGCAGCAGCAAAGCCTGCAAAACCAGATGAACACCAACACCCAGCGCATACAGCAGGGTCAGGTGCGTGAGCAGCCGCTGCCTAACCCGAACGGCGGGATGCTGGGCGGGATGACCTCGTCGGGCAGCGGACAGCAGCATATGCTGCCGTCCCAGTCACCGTCGAATGGCGGGATGCTTAATTCTTCGCAGAATTAAAGTTCGGGCCGATCACGTCAATCGCATCGGTACAGATACTGTCCACCCCCCAGCGCAGCAGCTCCGCCGCACGCTGGGGTTTGTTGACGGTATAGACCAGGATATGCAGCCCCGCCGCTTTCAACATGTTCACCCGCGCCTCATCCAGCAGCGCGTGGTTCAGGTGAATCGACACACACCCTAAACGGCTGGTCAGCTCACGCCAGTCATCACGCCACGTGTCGAGCAACAGTCCGCGCGGCAACGCCGGAACGGACGCCTGCGCCGCCTCCAGGGCATCAATGTCAAACGACGACAGCAGGGGTGGCGTCATGCCCTCCCACAGCTCACGCGCGGCCAGCGCAATGACTTTACCTGTGAGTGGCCCGGTGCCGGTGGTTGGTTTGATTTCGATATTGGCCATCATGCCGTGCAGACGACAGCGGTCGGCCACTTCCGCCAGCAGCGGCAGCGGCTCGCCTTTGAACTCGCTGCTGTACCAGCTTCCGGCGTCGACGTTCAGCAGATCGCGCCACGGCAGATCTCCCGCCACGCCCCAGCCATTGCTGGTGCGTTCGAGGTTGTCATCATGCAGAAGGAAAATCTCGCCGTCTTTCGATAGCTTGGCGTCGAACTCGATCATCGTGTGACCGTAATGCGCGCCCATATCGATAGCCGCCAGCGTGTTTTCCGGTGCCAGTTTACCGCCGCCCCGGTGGGCGACGATGTGGGGATAAGGCCAGTTACTCATATACGTTGTCCTGTTTCACCGTCGAATACGTGCAGGTGATTTTCCGGCAGATGCAGCCACAGCGTGCTGCCTGCTTTAGGGCGCTCCTGATGGGCCAGACGCACCACCATTTTTTGTTCACCCCAACGTCCGTGCGCCAGGTTGTCAGCCCCCAGCATCTCCAGCGTGTCCATCACCAGCGGCACGCCGCCTTCCGCCTGTGAGGTTAACCCAATATGTTCCGGGCGGATACCGAGCGTCATCTTACGCCCGGCATAGCCACGATAGTACCCGTTTACGGGCAGCGCCATCCCACTTTCCAGCTCAAAGTGCGTACCGGCGCTGCTGATCCGCCCTTCCAGCAGGTTCATCGCCGGGCTGCCAATAAAGCTCGCCACAAAGCGGGAGGCCGGTTTCTCGTATACCTCCACCGGGGTGCCAATCTGCTCGGCGACGCCTTTGTTCATCACCATCACGCGTTGAGCGAGGGTCATCGCTTCCACCTGATCGTGCGTAACATACAGGGAGGTGGTTTTCAGACGACGGTGCAGCTGCTGCAGCTCAAGGCGCATCTGCACGCGCAGCTTGGCATCAAGGTTTGAGAGCGGTTCGTCGAACAGGAACACCGCGGGGTCACGCACAATGGCGCGCCCCATCGCCACGCGCTGGCGCTGTCCGCCGGACAGTTCACGCGGACGCCGCTTGAGCAGGCCATCCAGCTCCAGAATACGCGCCGCCTCTTTCACGCGCTCATCGATATGGCTTTTGCCCATCCCGCGGATTTTCAGCCCCCATGCCATGTTCTCTTCCACGCTCATGTGCGGATAAAGGGCGTAGTTCTGAAACACCATCGCGATGCCCCGGTCCTTCGGCTCCATCTCGGTCACGCGCTGGCGATCGATCCAGATATCGCCGCTGGTCACACGTTCAAGTCCGGCAACCATGCGCAGCAGCGTTGATTTGCCGCAGCCTGACGGGCCAACCATCACGATAAATTCCCCGTCCGCCACGTCGAGCGTTAACGGCTGAATGACCTGGGTTTTGTTGTCCCAGCTTTTGGTCACTGCCTGTAATTTTAAACCTGCCATCTTATTTCTCACTGTCCACTAAACCACGCACGAACGCACGCTGCATGGCTAAAACGATAACGACCGGGGGGATAAGGGTGAGCAGCATCGCCGCCATCACCTGATTCCAGAGCGTGGTGCCTTCACCGGTGGCGATCATGCCTTTGATGCCCGCCACGGCGGTGCCAAGATTGACGTCCTGAATAATCAGCAGCGGCCACAGATACTGGTTCCAGCCGTAGATAAAGGTGATGACAAACAGCGCCGCAAGGTTGGTTTTCGACAGGGGCAACACGATGTCATGGAAGAAGCGCATCGGCGAGGCACCGTCAATACGCGCGGCCTCAATCAGCTCGTCCGGCAGGGTCATAAAGAACTGGCGGAACAGGAAGGTGGCGGTGGCCGAGGCCATCAGCGGCAGGGTTAAACCTGCGTAGCTGTCCAGCATCTTCAGGTTGGCGATCACTTCCACCGTCGGGAAAATACGCACTTCGACCGGCAGCATCAGGGTGATGAAGATCATCCAGAAGAACAGGCTACGCAGGGGAAAGCGGAACCAAACGATGGCGAACGCCGAGAGCATCGACACCGTGATTTTGCCCACCGTAATACCGAACGCCATGATGAAGCTGTTCAGCATCATCAGCCAGAATGGCGCGCTGTTAGCGCCCACGCCCTGGGTCCAGATGGTTTTCATGTTTTCGAAAAGATGCCCGCCTGGGATCAGCGTCATCGGCGTATCAAACACCGCTTTGGTGTCCAGCGTGGCGGCAACGAAGGCCACATACAGCGGGAACAGAATGACGATGATGCCCAAAATCAGCATGGTGTGGCTGAACATCGTCAGCCCGCGACGGTTCTCGATCATTGGTAGCGCACCTTACTTTCGACATAACGGAACTGCACTACCGTGAGAAGGATGACGAGGAACATCAGCACGACCGACTGGGCGGCGGATGCCGAGAGATCCAGACCGGCAAAGCCTTCGCGATAGATCTTATAGATAAGCGTCGTAGTGGCCTGCACCGGGCCACCGGCCGTGGCGGCGTCGATCACCGGGAAGGTGTCGAAGAAGGCGTAAACCAGGTTGACCACCAGCAGGAAGAAACTCACCGGGGCAATCAGCGGCAGTGACAGCCTAAAGAAACGACGGACCGGCCCTGCACCATCAATCGCCGCGGCTTCAACCAGCGAGCGCGGAATAGACTGCAGCGCAGCAAAGAAGAACAGGAAGTTGTAGCTGATCTGTTTCCACACCGATGCAAAGACCACCAGGAACATCGCCTGACCGCTGTTCTGGGCGTGGTTCCAGTCGTAGCCGAACTCCGCCAGAAAATGGGTAATCAGCCCGCGCCCTGGGTTAAACAGGAAGATCCACAGCACGGCGGCGACGGCTGGCGCCACGGCGTAAGGTAGCAGCATCAGCGTCTGATACAGACGGCTGCCGCGCACCACGTAATCCACCAGCGCCGCGAAAAAGAGCGATGCGACAAGACCGCTGACAGTGACCAGCGCGCTGAACTTCATGGTCGTCCAGAAGGCGTCGAGGTAATAGCTGTCATGGAACAGCGCGGTAAAGTTGTCCAGCCCGACAAACTGGCTGGAAAGCCCAAACGGATCGACGCTTTGTACCGAGTACCAAAGCGCCTCGCCCGCAGGCCAGATAAAGAAGATAACGGTGATGACCAGCTGCGGCGCGACCAGCAAATACGGCAGCCAGCGCGAACGGAACACCGGACGGGATGAGGACATAGTTTAGCTCAGCGTAGGTAGCCCTCATCCCAGCCCTTCCCACAGGGAGAGGGACAGGATGAGGGTAAAATGATTAAGACTTTGTTGATTGCTCAAAGCGGCGCAGCAGCTGATTACCGCGCTCTACCGCAGAATCCAGCGCCTGCTGTGGGGTTTTCTTCCCGGTCCACACGCTTTCCAGCTCTTCATCTACGATGGTACGGATCTGCGGCATGTTCCCCAGACGCAGGCCTTTGGTGAACGGCAATGGCGGCTTGTTGAGCATCTGACGCGTCGCGATATCCGCGCCCGGGTTTTTGCTGTAGAAGCCCTGCCCGCGGGTCAGGTCATACGCGGCCGTGGTGATAGGCAGGTAGCCGGTTTTCTGATGCCATTCGGCGGCATTCTCTGGTTTCGCCAGGAAGTCGAGGAACTCGGCCACGCCCTTGTAGGTGCCCTTGTCTTTGCCCTGCATGACCCACAGGCTCGCCCCACCGATGATGGCGTTCTGCGGTGCGCCTTTCACGTCAGCGTCGTAAGGCATCATGCCTACGCCGTAGTTGAATTTTGCGTAATGACGGATATCCGCCAGAGAGCCGGAAGAGGCGGTCGTAATCGCGCAGTCACCGTTGTAGAACTTCTCGGTGGATTCGTCTTTACGCCCGAAGTAGCTGAAATCGCCCTTCTTGTTGAGATCGGCAAGCAGAGCGATGTGCTTCACCTGCTCTGGCTTGTTGAACTCCAGTACCGCGTCGGTGCCGTCGAAGCCGTTGTTTTTAGTGGCCACCGGCAGGCCGTGCCAGGCGCTGAAGTTTTCAATCTGGATCCAGCCCTGCCAGCCGCTGGCGTAGCCGCACTTCATCCCCGCCGCTTTCAGCTTAGCGGTGTACGCCGCCAGATCCTGCCAGGTTTTTGGCGGTTGTTCCGGATCTAAACCGGCTTTCTTGAAGGCGTCTTTGTTGTAGTACAGCACCGGCGTGGAGCTGTTAAACGGCTGAGACAGCAGATGACCGGTTTTGGAATCGGTGTAGTAACCCGCCACGGTCGGCACGAACTGCGATTCGTCGAAGTTGATACCTGCGTCTTTAAACACTTCGTAGACCGGTTTAATGGCTTTAGAGGCCATCATGGTCGCAGTACCGACTTCGTAAACCTGAAGCAGCGCAGGTGCATTACCGGTACGGAAAGCGGCAATGCCCGCGCTCAGGCTCTGCTCGTAGTTACCTTTGTACACCGGCACAATTTTGTAATCCGGATGGGTGTCGTTGAAACGCTGCGCCAGGGAGTCAACTTCTTTACCCAACTCCCCTTCCATGGAATGCCAGAACGGAATGGTGGTGACAGCCATTGCGTTCGCCGCAAAAGTCAGCCCCATTGCCAGACCCAAAGCTGTGTGTCGTAACGATGTCATTGTCATCTCTCTTATTGTGCCGGATGCGCGATATCACGCGTTTTTATGCTCGCGTGGTAACATGACATGCTCGAATGACAGAAAAATAACTGTTTCTTTACAGTGAGATGACAACAAAACGTCAGGCGGATGATGGTTGTGTGAAGGCGGTTGGGGTAAGTTCGGTGCGGTCTGGTGCCCTGCATGAAAAAAGGCAACTGACGTTGCCTTTTTGCTTTTGCTTTTATCTAGCCGCCGAGATAGGCGCTTCGCACCGCTTCGTTTGCCAGCAGCGCGTCGCCGGTATCGGAGAGCACCACGTGGCCGTTTTCCAGCACGTAGCCGCGGTCGGCGAGCTTCAGCGCCTGGTTGGCGTTCTGCTCGACGAGGAAGATGGTCATCCCCTCTTTACGCAGCTGTTCGATGGTGTCGAAGATCTGCTGAATGATGATCGGCGCAAGACCGAGCGACGGTTCATCCAGCAGCAGCAAACGCGGCTGGCTCATCAGCGCGCGGCCAATCGCCAGCATCTGCTGTTCACCACCGGACATCGTGCCGGCCCGCTGAATACGGCGCTCCCACAAACGCGGAAACAGCTCATAGACCCATTTGATGCGGGACTGGTACTGGTCGCGGTCAGCAAAGAAGCCGCCCATCGCAAGGTTCTCTTCCACCGTCATGCGTGAGAAGACGCGACGCCCTTCCGGGACAATCGCTACCGCTTCACGCATGATTCTGGCGGTTTGCCAGTCGGTAATATCTTTGCCATCAAAGACAATCCGCCCGCTGGTGGCGCGCGGGTCGCCGCACAGGGTGCCGAGCAGCGTGGTTTTACCCGCACCGTTCGCGCCAATCAGGGTGACGATTTCGCCCTGATTGATATGCAGGCTGACATCGTGCAGCGCCTGTATCTTGCCGTAGTGAGCATTAACCTTGTCGAACGTTAACATCGCTTTTTCCATCTTATGCCTCACCCAGGTATGCACGGATCACGTCCGGGTTGTTGCGGATCTCTTCCGGCGTCCCGTTTGCCAGCGGCGTGCCCTGGTTCACCACGTAGATACGGTCAGAAATGCCCATCACCAGCTTCATATCATGCTCAATCAGCAGGATGGTGGTGTCGTGATGATCGCGCAGTTCGGCAATCAACTCGTCCAGCTCTTTGGTCTCTTTCGGGTTAAGCCCTGCCGCCGGTTCATCGAGCATCAGGATTTCTGGCTGCGTCACCATGCAGCGCACGATCTCCAGACGACGCTGGTCACCGTAGGCCAGGTTGCTGGCCTGACGGTTCGCATGCTGCAGCAGGCCGATACGGTCGAGCCAGGTGGCGGCGCGGTCGAGCGCTTCATCCTGAGCACGGCGGAAGGCCGGGGTTTTCAGCAGGCCAGAGAAAAGACCGGTTTTGAGCTGCAGGTGTTGCGCCACCAGCAGGTTCTCTATCACCGTCATCTCGCGGAACAGACGCACGTGCTGGAAGGTACGCACCACCCCCATGCGGGCAATCTGCTGGCCCGGAAGCCCTTCCAGATGCTGGTCGCGCAGCTTGATGGTGCCACCCGTCGGCTTGTAGAAACCGGTCAGGCAGTTAAAGACCGTGGTTTTCCCCGCGCCGTTAGGGCCAATCAGGGAGACAATCTCTTTCTTGTGCAGATCCAGATTCACGTTGTTGACGGCCAGCAGGCCGCCAAAACGCATCATCAGGCCGTTAACAGATAATAATGGCTGGCTCATGCCTGCTCTCCTTTCGCTTGCCCGTTTTTCAGCTTCAGCTGTGGACGGGTCATCGGCAGCAAGCCCTGCGGACGCCAGATCATCATCAGCACCATCAAACCACCCAGCATCAGCATGCTGTATTCGTTAAAGTCGCGCATCAGCTCACGGGAGACCACCAGCAGAATGGCCGCCAGGATAACGGCAAACTGCGAGCCCATACCGCCGAGCACCACAATCGCCAGTACAAAGGCAGATTCAGCAAAGGTAAACGATTCGGGGCTGACAAAGCCCTGACGCGCGGCAAACAGCGTACCGGCAAAACCGGCAAACGCGGCGCTGATGGTAAACGCGGTCAGCTTGATGCGGGTCGGGTTGAGGCCCAGTGAACGGCAGGCGATTTCATCTTCACGCAGCGCTTCCCACGCACGGCCCAGCGGCATACGCAGCAGACGGTTAATCACGAACAGGGTTAGCACCACCAGCAGCAACGCCACCAGGTAGAGCCAAATCACCCGGTCGGACGGATCGTACTTCACGCCAAAGAAGTTGCTGAAGGTATCCCAGCCCCCTTCGCGAGCCGTACGGCTGAATTCCAGACCAAAGAAGGTCGGTTTCGGGATCTGGCTGATCCCGTTCGGGCCGCCGGTCACTTCGGTGTTGTTGAGCAGCAGGATACGCACGATTTCGCCGAAGCCTAAGGTCACAATCGCCAGATAGTCACCGCGCAGGCGTAAGACCGGGAAGCCCAGCAGGAAGCCCGCCGCGGCGGAGACCAGGCCCGCCAGCGGCAGACAGGTCCAGAAGCCGAGACCGTAATAGTGGTTCAGCAGCGCGAAGGTATAGGCCCCGATGGCGTAGAAACCACCGTAGCCCAGCACCAGCAGGCCAGACAGCCCCACCACCACGTTCAGGCCCAGACCGAGGATCACGTAGATCATGGTCAGGGTCGCGATATCGACCGTACCGCGAGAGACCACAAACGGCCACGCCACCGCAGCCACCAGCAGCGCCACGAAGAACAGCTTCTGCTTAACGGTTGAGCCGTCGAGAGCCGGCAGAACGAATTTCGGACCGGAGACACTTTTCAGCGTCTTCTGGAACACAGGACGCAGCATCTGGAACAGAAACACAACCGCGGTGCCAATGAATATCCACTGCCAGCGAATGTCGGCGGCGGTATCCACCACCAGTTTTGTGCCGTCCAGCTCTAACTGGACGCCCATAAAGACGCCTGCCAGCACGAAGAACATGGCGGCAGAGAGGAGCGCCATTGCGAAATGCATCGGTTTCATACTTTCTCTACCTCCGGACGACCCAGAATACCGGTAGGCATTACCAGCAGAACCAGAATCAGCAGGGCAAACGACACCACATCTTTATATTCCGTACTCAGATACGCGGAGGAGAGCGCTTCGGCCACGCCCAGGATCAGGCCGCCAATCATCGCGCCTGGAATACTGCCGATACCGCCCAGGACCGCCGCGGTGAAAGCTTTCATCCCGGCCATAAAGCCGATGTACGGGTTGATAACGCCGTAGAACTGCCCCAGCAGGACACCCGCGACCGCCGCCATCGCTGCCCCAATCACAAAGGTCAGGGCGATAACGCGGTCGGTGTTGATGCCAAGCAGGCTCGCCATCTTCAGATCTTCTGCGCAGGCACGGCATGCGCGTCCCATACGCGAGTAGCGGATAAAGACCGTCAGGGCGAGCATCGCAACGAAGGTCACCACCCAGATCACCAGCTGCATGGTGGTGATAGAGGCAGAGAAGTTCTCGCTGGCACCGACCACCCACTGACCGTTGAACAGGCTTGGCAGCGCCACGTCGCGCGAGCCTTCCGTCAGGCTGACGTAGTTTTGCAGGAAGATCGACATCCCGATGGCGGAGATCAGCGCAATCAGCCGTTTGGAGCTACGCACCGGCCGGTACGCCACGCGTTCAATGCTCCAGCCATAGGCGCTGGCAATCACAATCGCGCCGACAAACCCGGCGGCGACCAGCAGCCAGCTGCTGTCGATACCCATCATCATCAGGGCGGCGATAATCATAAAGGAGACATAGCTACCGATCATGTAGACCTCGCCGTGGGCGAAGTTAATCATGCCGATAATGCCGTAAACCATCGTGTAGCCGATGGCGATCAGCGCGTAGGTGCTTCCCAGCGTGACGCCGTTAAACATCTGCTGCAGGAAATAGAGAAACTGCTCGGACATATGCAAACCTTTTTATACCCGCCCGGCGGTCCGGGCGGTGGGATAATTATTTGGCGACCGAGGACGAACCGTCGGCGTGCCACTTAAAGACACCAAACTCAAATCCCTTCAGATCGCCTTTCTCATCCCAGTTCAGCGGCCCAATCACGGTGTTCGCCCCGTGTGCTTTTAAATCTTTCACCAGATCCAGCGGTTCTTTGCTGCCGGTGCGATCCAGCGCGGTTGCCAGAGACTGCACCGCCGCGTAGGTGATCCAGACGTACGGACCACTTGGATCTTTCTTCTGCGCCTTGAGCGCGTCTACGATAGCCTTGTTCGCAGGATCCTGGTCATAGCGTTTTGGCATCGTCACCAGCATGCCTTCGCCTGCGTCCCCGGCGATGTTCGACAGGGAGGCGTTACCGACGCCTTCTGGCCCCATAAACTGGGTTTTCAGCCCGACCGAACGCGCCTGACGCAGCATCTGACCCATTTCCGGGTAGTAGCCGCCGTAGTAAACAAAATCGATATTCTCTTTTTGCAGACGGGCGATCAGCGCGGAGAAATCTTTCTCGCCAGCGGTGATGCCATCAAAGAAGACGATATTCGCGCCGCCTTTTTTCAGCCCGTCCTGAACGGAACGCGCCAGGCCTTCGCCGTACTGCTGTTTGTCATGAATAATGGCGATGCGCGTCGGCTTGACGGTGTCGAGGATGTATCGGGCGGCGGTTGGTCCCTGAGACGAGTCCAGACCGGCAGTACGCATGATGTGCTGATAACCGCGCTGAGTCAGTTCAGGGTTGGTTGCGCCCGGGGTAATCATCAGAATGCCTTCGTCTTCGTAGATATCCGACGCAGGCTGGGTGGACGACGAGCACAGGTGGCCAATCACGTACTGGATGCCATCGTTCACGATTTTGTTAGCGACCGCGACGGCCTGTTTGGGATCGCAGGCATCGTCATATTCCACGCCAACCAGCTTGTCGCCTTTGATGCCGCCTTTGGCGTTGATGTCTTTGATTGCCTGGCGAGCACCGTTGAACTCCATGTCCCCCCACTGGGCAACAGGACCGGACATCGCACCCACTACAGCAACCTTAATATCTTCCGCCATGGCTGCATGCGAAATCGCCAATGCAACCATCCCCGCGAGTAACGTCTTCGCGTTCCTTTTCATCTCTGAATCCCCATTCGTGATGTCGTGTATATATTTTGTTTTATTATGGTTAAAAAGCATTCTGTACTTTTAATGCACAACGCTATTTTTACCAGCGCCTTTAATGGTTTAGCGCAGTTTTTTCATAAAAACCAGACTAAAATCTCTATTTTTCAGGCGATTAAGCAAAGATAATATTCTGAAACAAGGCAGAGATAAACAAATAAAATTGCAGTTTGCAGCATAAAATAACGGTACAAAGCGCCGAATAATTCACTGCCATTCAGGTTAAAATTCTGCTTATTTTTCGATCCATGTGTTTTCAAACTGCCCTTCGCGCTGCCAAAAAACTAATCACCTGGTGAGCCGGGATAAAAAGAGGAAGCCGCTGAGGGAATAAATTGAGTACACTGCCCCTACTCAATTTGATTTGGACAAGCAGCTAATGAAACTGACTATCGTGCGTCTGGTGACCTTTAGCGACCAGGATCATATCGACCTGGGCAAGATCTGGCCGGAATATTCCCCTTCTTCACTCCGCGTCGATGAGACACACCGCATCTACGCCGCACGCTTTAACGAGCGTCTGCTCGCCGCGGTTCGCGTGACCCTGAGCGGCACCGAAGGGGCGCTGGACTCACTGCGCGTACGTGACGTGACCCGTCGTCGCGGTGTGGGGCAGTATTTAATTGAAGAGATAATCCGTGAAAACCCGAACGTTACCTCCTGGTGGATGGCCGACGTGGGCGTGGAAGACCGCGGCGTGATGGCGGCGTTTATGCAGGCGTTAGGGTTTACGGCGCAGGAAAACGGGTGGGAGAAACGTCAGGTTTGCTGAATGCCGCCTGATGCCCTCCCCCCGCCCCTCTCCCACAGGAGAGGGTGCAAATACTAAAACGGCAACCGAAAGGTTGCCGTTTGCTTTTATTTGGCGTCGGTCGCCGTTCCGTTAGCATGCCAGTCAAACACGCCGAACTCGAAGCCTTTCAGATCGCCCTTCGCATCCCAGGAAAGCGGACCCATCACGGTATCGACAGAGTTGGCTTTCAGCCAGGTGGCAATCTCAGCCGGATCGGCTGACTGGTTCAGACCCGCCTGCAGAGACTGCAGCGCAGCGTAGGTGGTCCAGACGAACGCGCCGCTTGGATCCTGTTTCTTCGCCTTGATGGCATCTACGATCGGTTTGTTCGCAGGCACCTGGTCATAGTTCTTCGGTTTGGTCACCAGCAGGCCTTCAGCAGACTCACCGGCGATGTTAGACAGGGAAACGTTCGCAACCCCTTCCGGACCCATAAACTGGGTTTTCAGGCCGGCCGCACGTGCCTGACGCAGGATCTGGCCCATTTCAGGGTGATAGCCACCGTAGTAAACGAAATCAATATTCTCTTTCTTCAGACGTGCCACCAGAGTGGAGAAGTCTTTCTCACCGGCGGTGATACCGTCGAAGAAGACCACATTGGCATTGCCTTTCTTCAGACCATCCTGCACGGCACGTGCCAGACCTTCACCGTACTGCTGTTTGTCGTGAACAATCGCGATACGCTTCGGCTTCACGTTGTCCAGAATGTATTTTGCCGCGGTTGGGCCCTGGTCTGAATCCAGACCGGTGGTACGCAGGGTCAGCTTATAGCCACGTGCGGTCAGTTCCGGCGCCGTTGCAGCCGGGGTGATCATCAGAATGCCTTCGTCTTCGTAGATATCAGACGCGGGCTGCGTGGAAGAGGAGCACAGGTGACCGATAACGTATTTGATTCCGTCGTTCACCACTTTGTTCGCCACGGCAACCGCTTGTTTCGGGTCACAGGCATCATCATATTTTACGATCTGCAGTTTTTCGCCCTTGATGCCGCCCTTAGCATTAATGTCTGCAACCGCCTGTTCTGCGCCGGTAAATTCCTGGTCGCCGTACTGTGCTACCGGACCGGACATCGCGCCCACGACAGCCACTTTGATATCGGCCTGTGCCATCGTGCTGAATGCCAACGCAATACATCCTGCCAGTAACGCTTTACCCTTCATATTCATCCTGAGATTCCCCATTATTATGGTTATTACGATTGTCGTGATGTTGTTGTGTAGCGCTTTATTTCAGTTATAGGTATGACAGTCGCGCTTTTTCAGCATACTCTGCTAAAACATACCCCATTTTTATGATTTTGGAATAGCTAATTTGAAATGAATATATGATAAGCCCGGCAGGGATCACCGCCGGGCCAGGGCTTTAACGTGTCAGCGACGCGGAGATAATATCCAGCGCTTTACGGAACTGAACTTCGGGGATGGTAAGCGGATAGAGGAAACGGATAACGTTGCCGTACACGCCGCAGCTCAGCAGCAATAGACCTTCCTGCAACGCACGCTCCTGGACCTGACGCGTGAATTCCGGCGACGGCAGTCCGGTTTGCGGGTCGTTAAACTCCACCGCCACCATTGAGCCCTGAGCACGGATATCGGCAATAAACGGACAGTCCCCCTTCGCTTTGTTCAGCACTTCCACCAGATGATGGCCAAGATGCGCCGCGCGCGTGCAGAGATCCTCTTCATCAATCACATCCAGCACGGCATGGGCTGCGGCAATTGCCAGCGGGTTGCCGGCGTAAGTCCCGCCCAGCCCGCCAGGTGCGGGGGCATCCATCACTTCCGCCCGGCCAGAGACCGCCGAGAGCGGCATCCCGCCGGCCAGGCTTTTCGCCATGGTGATCAAATCCGGCTTCACGCAATGGTGTTCCATCGAGAACAGCTTGCCGGTTCGCGCAAAGCCACTTTGCACTTCATCGGCAATCAGCAAAATTCCGTGCGTATCGCACAGTTCGCGCAGGGCCTGCATAAAATCGGCGGGGGCAATGTTGAATCCCCCCTCCCCCTGAACCGGTTCCAGGATAATGGCCGCCACCTGGTCCGGCGCAATGTCGGCTTTGAAGATGCGTTCGAGGCTTTTTAACGCTTCTGCCGTGCTGACGCCGTACAGATCATTTGGATAGTGTGCGTGATAAACCGATCCGGGAAACGGACCGAAACCGAGTTTGTACGGCGCCACTTTCCCCGTCAACGCCATCGTCATAAAGGTACGGCCGTGGAAGGCACCGCCAAAGGCGATCAGGCCAGGACGACGGGTATACGCGCGGGCAATTTTTACCGCGTTTTCGACCGCCTCTGCTCCCGTAGAGAAGAAAGCCGTTTTGGCAGGCCCATCAACGGGTACACGTTGGTTGATGCGCTCGGCAAGCGCCACATAGCCTTCGTACGGGACAATCTGGTATGCCGTATGGGTAAATGCGTGGAGTTGTTTTTCGATGGCGGCAATGACTTTTGGATGCCGATGGCCGGTATTCAGCACCGCAATCCCGGCGGCGAAGTCGATATACTCGTTACCCTCGACGTCCCACACCGTGGCATTTTCGGCTTTATCGGCGTAGAAGTTACACATCACGCCGATACCGCGCGGCGTCGCCTGCAAACGCCGGTCATTCAGTTCACTGTTTTTCACCCTGTCCCCCTGAGAAAGTCACCTGCTTAGCGCATCTGTAAGTGTTTGCCAGGGGGAGGGAATTCGCCAGAGCGGGAGATAAAAAAACAAAACCCCCGAATTTGCATTCGAGGGTTATCGGGGACATCGCGGAAATTACGCTTCGATAGCGGCGCGAAGTTTTTTCATGGCGTTCTTTTCAAGCTGACGCACACGTTCAGCGGAGACGCCGTAGCGATCGGCCAGCTCCTGCAGCGTGGACTTGTTGTCTTCGTCCAGCCAGCGGGCGCGGATAATATCCTGGCTACGTTCGTCGAGGCCTTCCATTGCTGAAGTCAGCTTGTTCGCGGCCTGATCTTCCCAGTTATCCTCTTCAATGCCGTCAGCAAAGTTAGAAGTTTTATCCTGCAGATACAGAACCGGTGCCATTGGCTGGCTGTCAGAGCCGTCGTCGTCGGAGGACATATCGAAGGTCATGTCCTGCGCGGCCATACGGGATTCCATCTCACGCACGTCTTTGCTGGATACGCCCAGCTCGCGCGCCACCATTTCAACTTCATCCTGATTGAACCAGCCCAGACGCTGCTTGGTTTTACGCAGGTTGAAGAACAGTTTACGTTGCGCTTTTGTCGTGGCGACTTTCACGATACGCCAGTTGCGCAGCACGTATTCATGAATTTCTGCTTTGATCCAGTGCACGGCGAAGGAGACCAGTCGCACACCCACTTCCGGGTTGAAGCGACGTACAGCCTTCATCAGACCGATGTTACCTTCCTGAATCAAGTCCGCCTGCGGCAGGCCATAGCCCGCATAATTACGAGCAATGTGAACAACAAAGCGCAGGTGAGACAGGATCAGCTTTTTCGCTGCTTCCAGATCGCCCTGGTAATGCAGCTTTTCAGCAAGCTCCTTTTCTTCCTCGGCCGTTAACATCGGCCAGGTGTTCGCAGCCCGGATATAAGATTCCAGGTTACCAACAGGGGCTAAAGCTAAAGTTTGCATTTCTTTGGTCATTCATTCCTCTCAATGTTTCTTCTGGTCCAGGCTGTCCCCATCAGGCAACAACCATGCCAAAGCGTTTGAGCCACGAGATTAGCATTCACTCTTTTATCAGACAGTGATTTTATCCACAAGTTCCAGGTGCAACGGTGAATAAATTACGCACAAATTGTGACATGGAGATGATAACAGGGGAAGAGACAACAGGGACGCTTTCCCTGCAGAGCGAACATCTCGGTGCAGGGAAAGATTATATCACGCTTTTATTAGTCGGGAGTAAAGTGACGTAAATGTTGCACGGTTGCCAGCCATGCTGCCACCCAGCCGATCATCGAGCACACCAGCAGCAGTAACAGGCACTCATCGAACCCTAAGCCGCTGATATCAAACTTCGTTCCGAAAACCTGCGCCACCTCGGTTACGGCAGAGGACAGCCGCATCACCAAAATTTCTGACAATATCAGTGAAAGAAATGCGCCGGAAAAACCGAGCAATGCGCCACCGTACAGGAACGGACGCAGGATGAAGCCATCCGTCGCACCAATCAGTTTCTGCACGTTGATGGTGTCGCGACGCGCGAAAATGCTCAGGCGCACGCTGTTACCGATGACGAGGAAGACCGCCGCCACCATCAGCACACCAATCATCGCCGCCACGCGCCCTACCAGCCCGGTCAGCGCAGCAAGACGCGCAAACCAGCTGTCATCCATGCGCACTTCATCAATCCCGTTGATACGGGTGATGCGGTCACGCAGGGTGTTGAGCGAATCGGTCCCCTGGAAATCGAGTTTCGGGATCACCACCGCCACGGCCGGGAGGGGGTTCTCTTCAAGCATGTCCAGCGCACCGCCAAAGCCTGACCAGTTACGGAACTCACCCAGGGCTTCTTCACGAGAGAGATAATTCACTTTCTCTACGCCCTGTTCGGCCTGGATTTGCCCCACAACCTGCGCCGCTGCGTTATCGTCGAGCGCCTTATCCAGATAGACCGTGATCTGCGGAGAAGGATAGTACTGCGACGCCGCCTGGTTAACGTTTTTATAGACCATGTAGCAGACGCTTGGCAGCGTCAGGGAGATGGCAATCACCATCACCGTCAGGAACGTCGCCAGCGGTTTGCTTTTCAGGTCCTGCAACGCACCGTGGAACGCATAACGCACCTGCTCGTTGAACACGTTGGTTTTGCGGGAGTTCGGCTTAGGCGCCGCTTTCGCACGCTTTGGCGCATTACGATTGCCGTCACCGCCGCCCTGCGGCTTACGGAAGCGGTCAAACCGGTTTCCGAACTGCCGAATCTGGTTTATTGCATCACGCTTATTCACCGAGGCCTCCGTGCAAATGACCGTCGCTCAGGGTCAGCATGCGGTACGAACGACGGGAAATCAGCCCGATGTCGTGCGTTGCCATCAATACCGTCACCCCAACGCGGTTAAATTCCTCAAACAGACGCAAAATCCCTTCTGACAGGGCGTCGTCCAGGTTACCGGTCGGTTCATCCGCCAGCAGTACCGCAGGTTTGTTCACCACCGCACGGGCAATCCCCACACGCTGCTGTTCACCGCCAGACAGCTGGATCGGGAAGTTCTTCGCTTTGTCCAGCAGCCCGACTTTATCCAGCGCCGCAGAGACGCGACGACGGATATCATCATAGCTGGCACCGGCAATAATCAGCGGAATGGCCACGTTATCGAAAACGGTGCGATCCATCAGCAGGTGGTGGTCCTGGAAAATCATGCCAATCTGACGACGCAGGAACGGCACCTCACGGTTTTTCAGACGGCTAATATCATGGCCGCTGAACCAGATTTTCCCGGCGCTCGGCCGCTCGATCCCACAGATAAGCTTGAGCAGGGTACTTTTCCCCGCGCCGGAATGGCCGGTCAGGAATGCCATCTCGCCTGGCTGCAGGTGGAATGTCACCCCCTGCAGCGCTTGTCTCCCACCGAGATAGGCCTTGCTGACGTGTTCAAAGCGAATCATTGTTAGTCCTCTCGGGCAAATAGTGCCTCAATAAAGTCGTCCGCTTTAAACGGACGTAAATCCTCAATACGCTCGCCCACACCGATGTAACGGATAGGAATATTGAACTGATCGGCCACGGAGAAGATCACCCCGCCTTTCGCGGTGCCGTCCAGTTTGGTCAGCGTGATCCCGGTCAGCCCTACCGCTTCATGGAACAGCTTCGCCTGGCTGATGGCGTTCTGTCCGGTGCTGGCATCAATGGTCAGCATAATTTCATGCGGTGCCTCTTCGTCCAGCTTCTTCATGACACGGACGATTTTCTTCAACTCTTCCATCAGGTGCGCTTTGTTCTGCAAACGCCCTGCGGTATCGGCAATCAGCACATCCACGTTACGCGACTTCGCCGCCTGGATAGCGTCAAAGATAACGGAGGCGGAATCCGCACCGGTATGCTGCGCAATCACCGGGATGTTGTTACGCTGGCCCCAGACCTGCAGCTGCTCAACCGCCGCCGCACGGAAGGTATCACCTGCCGCCAGCATTACCGATTTGCCCTGCTGCTCAAACTGTCGCGCCAGCTTGCCGATGGTGGTGGTTTTCCCCACACCGTTCACGCCAACCATCAGAATAACAAATGGCGTTTTGCCTTCAATATTAAGCGGTTCGTCAACTTTTGCGAGGATTTCGCCCATCTCGTCTTTCAGCAGACCGTACAGCGCTTCGGCGTCACGCAGCGCCTTGCGGCTCGCCCCTTCGGTCAGACTGGCGATGATCTTACGGGTTGTTTCCACCCCAACGTCGGCGATCAGCAGTTGCTCTTCCAGCTCTTCAAAGAGATCGTCGTCGATCTTCTTGCCGCGGAACAGACTGATAAATCCGGAACCTAAGTTTTCTTTGGTTTTAAGCAGGCTACGCTTCAGGCGGGCGAAGAAACCTTCTTTGGTGGGTTTTTCCTGCTCCTGAGCAACCTCTTCACCCTGCCCTGGTTGCGCTTCCACCGGCACGACGATAACCGCTTCTTCCGCCGCGTCTGCCGCCAGCGCCTGGGCTTCCAGCTCTTCGTCGGTAAGCGCTGGCTCGTCTTGTGCTTCTTCTTCCACCGCCTCAACAATTTCGACGGTTTCTGCCTCGGCCTGCCACTCCTGCGCTGAAACCTCTTCGGCTTTCACCTCTTCCGGCAGCGGCAACGTTTCATGCTCGATAATCGCCTGCGGCGTATCGATAACGCCTTCTACCACAACGGGTTCTGGCTTCTCGCTTTCCTGAACCTGTTCGGTAACTTCCACCACCTCTTCAGCAAAGGCTTCGGTCTCTTCTTTGCTGTGCGCGTGCTCTTCCGCGTCGACAACGGCGGCAGTTTCTACCGGCGTTTCAGGCTGAGACTGCTCTTCAACGGCTTGTTGTTCTTCGGTTTTCTGCTCTGTTTCTTGCTCTTTTTCACCGAAGCCCAGCCAGGAAAAGAAGCCACGTTTTTTTTGTTTTGCCATCTGCGACTACACTCCTCGCGGCGCTATATACATGGAAGCTAAAAAAATGATGAAATAGTCTAACACTTTACTTAATTGACATCACCGCCCGCAATCGCAGGCCAATTGTTAACAGAGCTTTCCAGAGATGAAGAAACCCAACCGCGCCCCAGCCGGTCAAATTCGTATTATCGGCGGCCAGTGGCGAGGCCGGAAATTACCGGTGCCGGATAGCCCCGGACTACGCCCAACCACGGACCGCGTACGCGAAACGCTGTTTAACTGGCTGGCCCCCTCAATGGTGGATGCCCACTGCCTGGACTGCTTCGCGGGCAGCGGCGCGCTGGGTCTGGAGGCGCTGTCGCGCTATGCCGCCAGCGCCACGCTGCTGGAAATGGAGCGCGGCGTTGCGCAGACGTTGCAGCAAAATCTGGCAACGCTGAAAGCGACCAACGCCAAAGTAGTGAATACCAACACACTGAGCTTCCTCGCGCAAAAGGGCACGCCGCACAACGTGGTGTTTGTCGACCCGCCGTTCCGCAAGGGGCTGCTGGAAGAGACGTTATCCCTGCTGGAAAACAACGGCTGGCTGGCGGATGACGCGTTAATCTACGTCGAAAGCGAAGTCGAAAATGGTTTACCGCCGGTCCCGGTTCACTGGGATCTGCACCGAGAAAAAGTGGCAGGTCAGGTCGCTTATCGTCTGTATCACCGTCAGGCACAAGGAGAATCCAATGCCAGTACTGATTAATGTGGGACGTTTGTTGATGCTGGGCGTCTGGGCATTTCTGCTCCTCAATCTGGTGCACCCGTTCCCGCGCCCGATGAACATCTTTGTGAACGTGGCCTTTATCTTTACCACCTTCATGCACGCCCTGCAGATGGTGATGCTGAAAAACGGCCTGCCAAAAGACGGTCCGCAGATGACCGGCTGGCAGCAGCTGCGCGTGTTTATTTTTGGCGTATTTGAACTGCTGGTGTGGATGAAGAAATTTAAGGCCCAGGCGAAGAAGTAAGGCGCCTCAAGCCTCAGCCTACCCCTCTCCCTGCGGGAGAGGGAACATTACCGATCTGGCGTAAACCCTTCAAACCGCGACCCCTTGTAACTCAGAATCCCTTTTTCTCCCACCGTCAGTTGATGGTACTGCTGCGCCTCCAGACGGTAGGTCATCTCCAGCCCGCCGGTTTCCGGCTTAAAGCTCGCTTCATAGCGCATGGTGGCTCCCGCCGGCGTAACCTGCTGCTGGCGCGAGCGTCGGTCATTGAGGGCTTTCTCGCGTTTATTGCTTACCACCACGCGTTTTTGCATCAACGGCGCGGCATCGTTGTCCGCCTTCTCACGGCGCTGCTGCACGAAACGAAAGGAGGCGGCAATGACGATAATCGCCACCACGATAACGAAAAAAAGCGGCATCTTGCTCATTCAAAAATCCCATCAGATTATACGGAATTCAGGATACCTTGCCTTCCCCGGCATTGCCAAACGCCTGCCCCCATCACTACACTGAAGAAGAAACTGATTATTCAGACTCAACAGTTACAGGGAGTTAATATGCTTTGGTCATTTATCGCTGTCTGTTTTTCCGCATGGCTTTACGTCGATGCATCCTATCGCGGCCCTGCCTGGCAGCGATGGTTGTTTAAACCCGTCACGCTGTTGTTACTCCTGCTGCTTGCCTGGCAAGCGCCCATGTTTAACGCCGTCAGCTATCTGGTTCTTGCCGGTCTGTGTGCGTCCCTGATTGGTGATGCCTTAACCCTGTTGCCGCGACAGCGCCTGCTGTATGCCGTTGGGGCATTTTTCCTGTCGCATCTGCTTTATACCATTTACTTCGCCAGCCAGATGACGCTCTCCTTCTTCTGGCCGCTGCCGCTGGTGCTGCTGGTCATTGGCGCGCTGCTGATCGCGGTGATCTGGACGCGTCTGGAAGAGATGCGCTTGCCTGTCTGCACGTTTATCGCCATGACGCTGGTGATGGTATGGCTGGCGGGTGAACTGTGGTTCTTCCGTCCGACGGCACCGGCAATGTCCGCGTTCTTTGGTGCCACGCTGCTGTTACTCGGGAATATCGTCTGGCTGGGCAGCCACTATCGTCGCCGCTTCCGTGCGGATAACGCGATTGCCGCCGCCTGCTACTTTGCCGGGCACTTCCTGATTGTGCGTTCACTGTATATCTAAATAAGCCTTGACTCTGGAGTCGACTCCAGAGTGTATGCTGCGGTTAATGAGAAAATTATCATTACCGGAGACTGCCATGTCGACTCCAGAAACACCTAAAAAAGTTCCACAATTCTCGGCACTTAAGCTCAGCCCCGTTCCCGCGAAGGACGACTGCTGCTGCGACGGCGCATGCGAAACGCAAAACACGCCGCCGCTCCCGGAAAGCGCAAACCGCTACAGCTGGGTGGTTAACGGTATGGACTGCGCGGCCTGCGCCCGTAAAGTCGAAAACGCGGTAAAACAGGTCCCCGGCGTCAGCCACGTCCAGGTGCTCTTCGCCACCGAGAAGCTGCTGGTCAGCGCCGATAATGACATCAGCACGCTGGTTGAAGCCGCCGTCAGTAAGGCCGGTTACAGCCTGCGCAGCGAAACCGCACCTGTCGAAAAGACGTCAGCCCTGCGAGAAAACCTGCCCATTATCACCCTTATCATCATGATGGCCCTGAGCTGGGGTCTGGAGCAATTTAACCACCCGTTCGGTAACCTGGCGTTCATCGCCACGACGCTTGTCGGACTGTTCCCGATTGCCCGTCAGGCCGTGCGGCTGATGAAAAGCGGAAGCTGGTTCGCCATCGAAACGCTGATGAGCGTGGCAGCGATCGGCGCGTTGTTTATTGGCGCGACGGCGGAAGCGGCCATGGTGCTGTTGCTGTTCTTAATTGGCGAGCGCCTTGAGGGCTGGGCGGCGAGTCGGGCACGGAAAGGGGTCAGCGCGCTGATGGCGCTGAAACCGGAAACCGCAACGCGGGTGACGGGCAGCGAACGCCAGACGGTGGCAATTAACACGCTGCGCCCGGGTGATGTGATTGAGGTCGCCGCCGGCGGGCGTCTGCCTGCGGACGGTGAACTGCTTACCGCCACGGCGAGTTTCGATGAAAGTGCCCTCACCGGCGAGTCGATTCCGGTTGAACGCTCAGCGGGCGAGAAAGTGCCTGCAGGCGCCACCAGCGTCGATCGTCTGGTGCAACTCACGGTCCTCTCCGGACCGGGTGAGAGCGCCATCGACCGCATCCTGAAGCTGATTGAAGAGGCCGAGGAGCGTCGCGCACCCGTTGAGCGCTTTATCGATCGCTTCAGCCGGATCTACACCCCCGCCATCATGCTGGTCGCTCTGCTGGTGACAATTATTCCACCGTTATTCCTGGGCGCAGCCTGGGAAGGCTGGGTTTATAAAGGTCTGACGTTGCTGCTGATTGGTTGCCCGTGCGCGCTGGTGATCTCCACGCCGGCGGCCATTACCTCCGGTCTGGCGGCCGCGGCGCGTCGTGGAGCGCTGATTAAAGGCGGTGCGGCGCTGGAGCAACTGAGCCAGGTACAACATATCGCCTTCGATAAAACCGGTACGCTGACGGTGGGTAAACCGCAGGTCACGGGCATTTATCCTCAGGAGGGCAGTGAAAATACGCTGCTCACCCTGGCCGCTGCCGTCGAACAAGGCTCCACCCACCCGCTGGCACAGGCAATAGTCCGCGAGGCGCAGTCGCGTGGGCTGGACATCCCTGCCGCCACCGCACAGCGGGCGCTGGTCGGGTCCGGGATTGAAGCCGACGTTGAAGAGAATAACGTCCTGATCGTTGCCGCGAATACGTTTCCGGCGGCCGGGCTGAGTCAGCAAGTCCAGGCGCTGGAACAGGCCGGGCAAACCGTGGTGATGGTGGTGCAAAACGGCGTGGCGATAGGGATGCTGGCACTGCGTGACACCCTGCGTGACGATGCAAAAGACGCCGTCGCCGCGCTGCATCAACTGGGCGTGCAGGGGGTGATCCTCACCGGGGATAACCCGCGAGCCGCGGCAGCGATTGCCGGTGAGCTGGGGCTGGCGTTTAAAGCCGGGTTATTGCCTGCGGATAAAGTGCGCGCCGTAACGGAACTGAACAACCATGCACCGCTGGCAATGGTGGGTGACGGCATCAACGATGCCCCGGCGATGAAAGCCGCCACCATTGGCATTGCAATGGGCAGCGGCACCGACGTGGCGCTCGAAACCGCCGACGCGGCGCTCACCCACAACCGCCTGACCGGGCTGGCACAGATGATTGCTCTGGCGCGCGCCACGCGGGCCAATATCCGTCAGAACATCGGGATTGCGCTGGGCCTGAAGGGGATTTTCCTGGTCACCACGCTGCTCGGTATAACCGGCCTGTGGCTGGCGGTGCTGGCGGATACTGGCGCAACGGTACTGGTGACGGCGAACGCGCTCCGCTTATTACGTCGACAATAACACAAGATGCCCTCTCCCACCGGGAGAGGGCGGAAAACGGCGTTACTGCATCCCTAACACGCGCGGCAGCCACAGCGAGATGGCTGGGATGTACGTCACCATCGCCAGCACCACCAGCAGCATGCCGTAAAACGGCAGCATGGCGCGAACCACATGCTCGATTTTCTGTTTACTTACCGCGCTCGCCACAAACAGCACCGAACCGACCGGCGGCGTAATCAGCCCGATCCCCAGGTTCACCATCATGATCATCCCAAAATGCACCGGATCGATGCCCAGCGAATTGGTTACCGGCAACAGCACTGGCGTCAGGATCAGGATGATCGGCGCCATGTCCATTAACGTGCCGATCAGCAGCAGCATGATGTTGAGATACATCAGGATCACGTACTTGTTATCGGAGAGCGAGGTGAAGAACTCGGTGATACGGCTCGGGAGCTGCATGTAGGTCATCACCGCGCCAAACGCCGCCGCAAAGCCAATCAGTATCATCACGATGGTGACGGTTTTCACCGTCCTGCACATCAGCTTCGGCAGCTCGTTCCACTTGTAGTCCCGGTAGATAAACATGGTGACAAAGAACGCCCACAGACAGGCCACAGCAGCGGATTCCGTTGCGGTAAATATCCCGGACAGTATCCCGCCGAGAATAATCACTACAGTCATCAGCCCCCACAGCGCGTCCAGCGTGATTTTCAGCGCCTGCTTAAAGGGAATTTTTTCCCCTTTCGGGTAGCCACGTTTGCGGGCAAAGCCCAGACACATTGCCATCAGGCTTACGCCGAGCAGCAGCCCTGGCAGCACCCCCGCGATAAACAGCGTCGCGATAGAGACCGTTCCGCCTGCCGCGAGGGAATAAATTACCGAGTTGTGGCTGGGCGGGATCAAAATCGCCTGTACCGATCCGCTGGCGGTCACCGCCGCCGCATAATCGCGCGGATAGCCCTTCTTCTCCATCTCCGGGATCATTACGCTGCCAATGGAGGCCGTATCCGCCACCGACGAGCCGGAAATCGCGCCGAAGAACGTGGAGGCCACAATATTCACCAGCGACAGCCCACCGCGAATAAAGCCAACAAACACGTAGGCGAAATTGACCAGCCGTCGGGCAATCCCCCCTTCCGCCATAATCGCACCCGCGAGAATAAAGAAGGGGATCGCCAGCAGCGTGAATTTATTCACCCCGCTGGTTATCTGAATCATCAGCGCCTCGAGGGGTAAATCTATCCACAACGCGCCCGCGACGGCGCTTAGCCCGACAGCAAAGGCCACCGGCATCCCCAGCGCCAGCAAAATGGCGAGGGTGAATAACAAAACGAATGCATCCATTGTTCACCCCTTAACTGTGGTTGCCGATCAGCACGACGGGACGGTTTTCCTGCGAGCCAAACAGCAGGCGCTCAATCACAAACAGGATCAGAACGGCAGAGCCCACCGGCAGCGGCAGATAGCTCTCGCCGGAGGTCAGGACCGGAAATTCGGCGACCGGTTGCTCCCAGAGTTCGACGCACAGCCAGTAGCTGTACCAGAACATCAGGCCAGCGATCAGCAGCATCAGCAGATCAACGGCCCGTGCGCAGACGGTTTTTAACGGCCCGGGCAGCCGGTCGGTGAGCATATTCACCGCAATGTGCGAACCGGCACGGTAGCTGACCGCCGCGCCGATAAAGGTGAAGGTCACCATGCAGATGATGGCAACCGGCTCCGGCCAGGATTCACCGCGGTTAAGCACATAGCGCGAAAAAATGCCGATGGGGATCACAATCGTCATCACCAGCAGCGAAATGCCCGCCACGGCCATCGCCAGCAGGTAGAGACGGTCCATCCACTTCAGATAGAGTTCGGACATACGTACTCCGGTTACTTGACGTCAGCGATGGCTTTCATCAGACCCTGATGCTTTTCGCCATACTGGGCGCGCACCGGCTCTGTGGCTTTGATAAATACCGTTTTGTCGATCTCGTGGAACTGCACCCCGCCAGCCTTCATTTTTTCCAGCGCCTGGGCGTTATAGGCTTCCCACAACTTACGTTGTTCAAACTGGGCTTCACGGGCCAGGGTCAGGATCTTTTTCTGCTCGTCGGCGCTGAGTTTGTCCCACTTCACTTTTGAGTAGAGCAGCATTTCCGGGGTGATAAAGTGGCCGCTGAGGGTGTAGTTTTTGGCGACCGGCATATAGTTATGCGCGACATAGGTCGGTGGATTATTCTCCGCGCCGTCAATCACGCCGGTTTGCATTCCGCTGTAAACTTCGCTTACCCCCATTGCCACCGCGTTAGCGCCCATATCTTTCAGCGTCGCCAGCGCCACCGGACTGCCCTGTACGCGGATTTTCTTCCCTTTCAGATCGTCGGGTTTAACAATCGGATCTTTGGTGATCAGGTTGCGGGTGCCGGAGTCCATCCAGCCGAGGAACACCAGTCGTGATTTCGGGTTGGCAGTTAGCTTATCGCCAATTTGCTTGCCGATATCCCCGTCGATCACTTTGTGCATGTGGTCTTCATCGCGGAAAACGTAGGGCAGCGTGAAGACTTCGATATCGGGCAGGATGGCCGCCACCGGCGCCATCGAGACGCGGATCATATCGATCGCCCCCATCTGCGCCTGCTCAATCATCTGTTTTTCATCCCCCAGCACGCCGCCGGGGAAAACCTTGATCTCCAGCTTGCCGTCGGTTTGTTGTTTGAGTTTTTCACCCATTTGCTGAACCGCCACCACGTTCGGGTAGCCTTCAGGGTGCACATCGGCGGCTTTGATGGTTTGCGCAGCGACAGAGCAGGCAAAAGCGGAGAGGCACAGGGCGGCCAGTAACGGCTTGAGGGTCGTTTTCATCGGGTCAACTCCAGGGTAGTGAGATAAGCGTTAAAACAGTGTTTTATTTTTGTACGCTTAAAAACTAGACTACGGCCGGAAAAGCGGAGGTGAAGCGCCTCACAAAAGCGTGAAATTTTGAAACGATGGTTTAGAAAGGTTTTCTCCCTCTCCTTGTGGGAGAGGGTCGGGGTGAGGCCATCAGGCCGCACTTACCCTTTACGGATCACATACCGGTACGGCAGCGTTTCGGTCTGCTGTGCCACCAGCTCATGTTCCATAAAGGTACAAAAACCGGGAATGTCGCGGGTGGTGGCGGGGTCGTCGGCGATGATCAGCAGCGTCTCACCGGTCTGCATGTTGCGCACGGTTTTACGTACCATCATTACCGGCTCCGGGCAGCGAAGGCCCTGAGCATCAAGGGTGTGGTCTGGGCTGGAAAACAGATCGGTCATGTTCTTCTCGGTCAGGTAAAAACGGCTGTAGTTTACGCCCCATCGTCGGCAATGCAACCAGGTTAACGATTGCGTAAAAACTAACCATTGCAATGTCCGGCCAAAGCAGTATCATGCTGCGGTTTTTATTGGGTTCCCTCACCCCAACGTATAAAAAGGTTACAACATGATGCAGTTTTCTGATTCACAGCGCGTTAAAGCGTTGTTCTGGCTTTCGCTTTTTCATTTGCTGGTGATTACCTCCAGCAACTATCTGGTGCAACTCCCGATCTCCATCTTTGGTTTTCATACCACGTGGGGCGCGTTCAGTTTCCCGTTTATTTTTCTCGCCACTGATTTGACCGTGCGTATTTTCGGCGCACCGCTGGCTCGCCGCATTATTTTTGCGGTCATGCTGCCGGCGCTGTTCATTTCGTACGTGATCTCTTCCCTGTTTTATATGGGAAGCTGGCAGGGGTTCGAGGCGTTAACGCACTTCAACCTGTTTGTTGCCCGTATCGCCTCCGCCAGCTTTATGGCCTACGCGCTGGGGCAGATCCTCGACGTTCACGTGTTTAACCGCCTGCGTCAAAATCATCGCTGGTGGATGGCACCCACGGCGTCCACGCTGTTCGGCAACGTCAGCGACACGCTGGCCTTCTTCTTTATCGCATTCTGGCGTAGCCCGGATGCATTTATGGCCCAGCACTGGATGGAAATCGCCCTTGTGGACTACTGCTTCAAGGTGCTTATCAGCATTGTGTTCTTCCTGCCGATGTACGGCGTCCTGCTGAATATGCTGCTGAAAAGACTCGCAGATAAATCTGAAATCACAGCATTGCAGGCTGGTTAAGGGTTCGCTTTATCAGTTGTGATAAGATGAGCCAATCAGCCGTTATGGCCGTTTATCGAAAGGAAGAAGTTAATGCGCAATCTGGTTAAATATGTCGGGATTGGCCTGCTGGTTGTGGGCCTTGCAGCCTGTGATAACAGCGACACGAAAACGCCTGCTCAGGGCGCGTCTGCAGAGAGCAACGCCACCGGTCAGCCGGTGAGTCTGCTGGACGGTAAACTCAGTTTCTCTCTGCCAGCAGATATGACTGACCAGAGCGGCAAGCTGGGTACCCAGGCGAACAATATGCACGTTTACTCCGATGCAACCGGGCAGAAAGCCGTTATTGTGATTGTGGGCGACGACACCAGCGAAGACCTGGCCGTCATGACCAAACGTCTGGAAGATCAGCAGCGCAGCCGCGATCCGCAGCTGCAGGTCGTGACCAATAAATCTATCGAACTGAAAGGCCACACGCTGCAACAGCTGGACAGCATCATTTCAGCAAAAGGCCAGACCGCTTACTCTTCCGTGGTGCTTGGTAAGGTTGATAACAAACTGCTGACCCTGCAGATCACTCTGCCGGCGGAAAATCAGCAGAAAGCGCAGACGGCTGCTGAAAACATCATTAACACCATCGTGATCCAGTAATTCTTCACGATGATGACGTGGCCTCCGGTGCCTGCACCGGGGGCCATTTTTTTAGCCGCCATGTCAGCATCAATGCGATAACCACCAGACCCGCCGCGGCAAGATAGATTACCGGAACCCCTGCCCACGCCATCACCAGCCCCGCCAGCGGCCCGGTAATGCCCAGCGACATGTCCATAAACACCGTGTAGGTCGCCAGCGCCGACCCCTGGTTCTGCTGTGGCACGGCTTTTACCGCGACCACGCCGAGTGCCGGGAAGACCAGCGAAAAGCCAGCGCCGGCGAGGAAAACGCCCATTTTCGCCATCCACGGTGCGGTGGCAATTCCGGTCAACACCAGCCCGACAATCTCTACCGCAAAGCAGATCAACGCCACATTCAGTCCCCCCAGACGGTTGATACCGTTCGGGAAGAGCAAACGCGCGCCGACAAATGCACAGCTAAACAGCGTCAGGGCAAAGGCTGCGCCGTCCCAGCCTTTGGCGTCATAGAAGAGAGTGATGAACGTGGCGATCACGCCGAAGCCGGTGGTTGCCAGCGCCAGCGCCATACCATAAGGCCAGACGCGCCCTAACACCGCCCTGAACGGCAGCGGCTTGCCTTTGCTGGCCTTCACCTTCGGGCGCGGCAGGGCAAACAGAATCGCGAGCAGCGCGACGACCATAATGGTGATAGCCAGCCCGGATAGCCCGCCATAGGCATAACAGATCACCCCCAGCGGTGCGCCCAGTGCCATCGCGCCGTAGGTGACGATACCGTTCCAGGAGATCACCCGGCCAATATGGGACGCACCCACCACACCCACGCCCCACAGCGTCGAACCGGTACCCGCCAGACTTTGTCCGATACCCAGAATCACTCGCCCCAGACAGAGCAGCGCCAGGCTGACCAGCGGCCAGTGGCTGGTGGTGGCGGCCAGCAGGTAGCCCAGACCACTCAGAAAACAGCCGCAGAGCCCCACAACGACGATGAGCTTTGGCCCATACAGATCCGCATAGCGCCCGGCATGCGGGCGGCTCAGGAGCGTGGCGAAATACTGCAGGCTGATGACCAGCCCCGCCCAGAATGCGCTAAAACCCATGACGTCATGGACATAGCCCGGCAACACCGCCAGCGGCAGGCCAATCGTCAGATAACTGGCGAAGTTAAAAATCACAACGGAAACAATGCGCAGATTGAGGCGCAATCCGCTCAGCGCCGGTTCGGCGGCATGCTCTGGCATGGGGTTTAACCTGAATTTTTACAACAGTGTTTCACTATTACCACGGCAGGATAAGAAAATCAGCACTGACTTTCAGATTATCGGCTCCAGACGAAGCGGCCACCGGGCACTACACTTAACGGGCTATCACATTAAGGAACCCGCATGATACCGAACCAGTCCGACAAAGCAGGACTTCACATCTTATTAAAACTCGCCTGCCTGGTGGTTATCCTCGCAGGTATCCATGCTGCCGCTGACATCATTGTCCAGCTCCTGCTGGCGCTCTTTTTTGCCATTGTGCTTAATCCGCTGGTGACCTGGTTTTTGC
The DNA here is from genome assembly GCF_041360735.1 of Enterobacter sp. RCC_40. Taxonomy (NCBI): domain Bacteria; kingdom Pseudomonadati; phylum Pseudomonadota; class Gammaproteobacteria; order Enterobacterales; family Enterobacteriaceae; genus Enterobacter; species Enterobacter sp. RCC_40. The sequence goes on along the minus strand of NZ_JBFUPR010000006.1, from coordinate 80,346 downwards.
GCCGGGGCATCAGCCGTCCGGTGGCCATTACTATCGTGGTCATCGTGATGATGATTGCCCTGACAGCGCTTTTCGGCGTGCTGGCGGCGTCGCTCAGTGAATTCTCCACCATGCTCCCGCAGTACAACAAAGAGCTGACGCGTAAGATCGTTTCGCTTCAGGAGATGATGCCTTTTCTTAACCTGCATATCTCACCCGAGCGGATGTTACGCCGCATGGATTCAGAGAAGGTCATGACCTACGCCACCACCCTGATGACCGGCCTTTCCGGCGCGATGGCCAGCATCCTGCTGCTGGTGATGACGGTGGTGTTTATGCTGTTCGAGGTCCGCCATGTTCCTTATAAGCTGCGCTTTGCGCTGAATAACCCGCAAATTCATATTGCGGGTTTACACCGGGCCCTGAAGGGCGTGTCCAAATATCTGGCCCTGAAAACGCTGTTAAGCGTCTGGACCGGGGTGATTGTCTGGCTGGGACTGATGCTGATGGGCGTGCAGTTCGCGCTGATGTGGGGCGTACTGGCGTTTCTGCTGAACTACGTACCCAACATCGGCGCGGTGCTTTCCGCCGTGCCGCCGATGATTCAGGCGTTTCTGTTCAATGGCTTTTACGAGTGCATGCTGGTGGGGGCGCTGTTCCTGGTCGTGCATATGGTGCTGGGCAATATCCTTGAGCCGCGCATGATGGGCCACCGTCTCGGAATGTCGACGCTGGTGGTGTTCTTGTCGTTGCTGATCTGGGGATGGCTGCTGGGGCCGGTCGGGATGTTACTGTCAGTCCCGCTGACCAGCGTGTGTAAGATCTGGATGGAAACCACCAAAGGTGGCAGCAAACTGGCGATCCTGTTGGGTCCCGGACGACCGAAAAGCCGATTGCCGGGATAACGGCTCCCACAACGCGTAATTGTGCAACACACCGAAAATTACCGCGACGCTCACCGCGCGGTAATTTTCATTTTCGTTAAGGAGGATTTCGCGTTATTTATCCCGCCCTAATAAATGAATTGTCATGCAAATATTTATTTAACGCAAATTACATGACATATAATTCTCACCCTTTCGTTTCAATGCATTACACCTCCCCTCGCGTAAAATAAATACCCACTTTTATATCGACAAAAATTATCCTCATTAGCGATAATACTCCGCCAAAATATAATTTTTTAAAATTACTGATTTAAATTGTTATTATTGATACGGAGTTGTTGATGAAAAAGATCATTAAATGGTTTGCTGCTGTTGCTGTCGTCGGCGCACTGGCCGGTTGCGCGCGTACCGCCCCAATCGATCAGGTTCACGCTACTGTCAGTACAGGCCACACTGCTGAGCAGGTGAAAACCGCCATTCTGAAAGCAGGCCAGAAGCGCGACTGGATCATGAGCGAAGCGGGCCCGGGCGTAATTAAAGGCCGTCTGCAGGCACGCGACCACTCGGTCGAAATCCGTATTCCTTATTCTGCGACAAGCTATTCAATTAATTATGAAAGCAGTATGAACCTGAAAGCCGCCGACGGCAAAATCCACAAGAACTATAACCGCTGGGTGCATAACCTCGACCACGATATTCAGATGAACCTCTCTGCAGGTGCCGCGCTGTAATATTTTCCTCATGTCGGGCCGAAATGGCCCGATAACGTTTTTCTCGGCCTCATAAGGTTACGCACGCATGTACGAAAAGGACACCCTCAACGCGCTGGACGCCATTACCGAAGCGCAACGCATCGCTTTTGCGCCGATGCTGTTTCAGACCGCGCGTTGTCTGCGTAATTCGGGCGTGCTTTCCTGGCTGGATAAAAAAGGGAAAACAGGGGCAAGTCTCGAGGAAATAACCGAAAACAGTACCCTGAGCAGTTATAGCGTAAGCGTATTGCTGGATATGGGATTAAGCGGACGGATCGTTACCTGTAAAGAAGGACGCTATTTCCTGGCAAAGGTGGGCCATTTCTTATTGCATGACACCATGACCCGCGTGAATATGGATTTCACGCAGGATGTTTGTTACCAGGGGTTATTCCATCTGGCCGATGCCCTGCAGGAAGAAAAACCGGCGGGATTATCCGTGTTTGGCAACTGGCCAACTATCTATCCGGCATTATCACAATTACCCGCGCAGGCAAAAGAGAGCTGGTTCGCTTTTGATCATTACTATTCTGATGCCGCTTTCGACGCGGCGCTGCCATATATATTCGCAAGCTCGCCGACAAAATTGTACGATGTGGGCGGAAATACGGGTAAATGGGCGTTACGCTGCTGCCGCTATGACGACAATGTTGCCGTGACGATCCTTGACCTGCCACAGCAGATAACGCTGGCGCAGGAAAACATCGAAAAAGCAGGTTTATCTCATCGCATTGGCTTCCATGCTGTCGATATGCTTAGTCATGCGACATTGCCGGGCGAAGCCGATATCTGGTGGATGAGCCAGTTCCTGGATTGTTTCTCTCCGGACCAGATTGTCGCCATGTTGACTCGCGTTGCACAGGTTATGAAGCCCGGCGCGCGACTGTGCATCATGGAACTGTTCTGGGATGCCCAAAAATTTGAAGCCGCCTCATTCAGCCTGAATGCTACCTCGCTTTATTTCACCTGTATGGCGAACGGCAACAGCCGGTTTTACAGTGTAGAGAAATTTTATCACTACCTGGAGCGGGCCGGTTTCCACGTAGAACAGCGGCTGGACAACCTTGGGGTAGGTCATACCCTATTGATTTGTCAAAAAATTGAACAATAGAGCAGTTGAACTGCCCGGCAGGCTTGCCTGTCTTTTAATGATGGTTTTCCGCGGACGCGCGTAGATGAAATTTTCACTGAACATAATTGACTGGCAGGCAAGAGCGCCAGGCCTGAGCGATGTCGCAGAGTGGCAGGCGTGGTCACGCCAGCACCTTACCCTCGACCCGGCTGCGCCGCTGCCTAAGCTTACCGAACTGCCGATGATGACCGCGCGCCGCCTCAACTCGGGCAGTAAACTGGCGGTTGACCTCGGACTCACCCTGCTTCGCCGCCACGCGATTGATGCCGTTGTCTATTCCAGCCGTCATGGCGAACTGGAGCGTAATTTCCGCATCCTGCACTCCCTGGCGACCGGTCAGGCCGTCTCGCCGACAGACTTTGCCATGTCCGTGCACAATTCGGCGGTGGGCAACCTGACGATCACTGCGCGACACCCCATCGTCTCGTCTTCTGTTTCTGCCGGGCTGGACACCTTCCAGCAGGCATTATGTGAAGTGTTGAGCCTGCTTCAGGCGGGCTATTCCCGCGTCTTGCTGGTCGATTTTGACGGCGCCCTGCCCGATTTTTATCATCCGGGTTTACCGCCGCAGATGCCCACCTGGCCCTACGCGCTGGCCCTGGTGATTGAAGCCGGGAGCACACTGCAGTGCGAAACCCGCAGCGGCAGCACGGGTGAAGAACCTCCCCTGCCGCAGAGCCTGATGTTCCTGCAACGTTACCTCCGCGATGAACGGCAGTTTGTGGTTTCAGGCGAACGTCTGCTGTGGCAATGGACACGCGAATGAGCCGCCTGACTGCCCGTATCAACTGGTTATGGCGTCTCATGATGACCGGCTTCTGCTTCGTGCTGTTTGGCACGGGCGGGCTGTTGCTGTCGCTGGTGTGGTTCAATCTGCTGTTGCTGGTTCAGCGCGACCGCGCCAGACGCCGTCGCCTGGCGCGTCGCAGTATCGCGGCCAGCTTCCGCTTTTTCTTACATGTCGCCCGTGGCACCGGGGTACTGGACTATCGCATTCACAATCTTGACGCCCTTCGCGGGGACCGCGGTTGTCTGGTGGTGGCCAATCACCCGACACTGATTGATTACGTGATCCTGGCGTCCGTCATGCCCGAAACCGACTGTCTGGTGAAAGGTGCGTTGCTCCGCAACCCCTTTGTCAGCGGCGTCATTCGCGCAGCGGATTACCTGATTAACAGCGAAGCGGAAACGCTCCTCAGTGCAAGCCAGCAGCGTCTGGCCCAGGGCGACACGCTGTTAATCTTCCCGGAAGGCACACGAACCCGGTCGGGAGAGGCAATCTCCCTTCAGCGCGGCGCGGCAAATATTGCCGTGCGCTGCCACAGCGACCTGCGCATCGTGGTGATCCACTGCAGCGAACCTCTGCTGGATAAAAAAAGTCACTGGTACGACGTACCGCCCGTAAAACCTGTTTTCACCGTAGATGTTCGCGATCGCGTGAATATCGACGCTTTTTACGATGCAAAGACACAAGAACCGGCACTGGCGGCAAGGCAGTTAAACCGGCATCTGCAGCATCGATTAATATCAGGCCTTCAATCTTTGTCAGGAATTAATGATGCAAGCGCTTCATCTTGAAATTAAAAATCTCATCATCACCACGCTGAATCTGGACGAGCTTACCGCCGAGGATATCGATACCGATGCTGCGCTGTTTGGTGATGGACTGGGTCTCGACTCTATCGACGCCCTCGAACTTGGCCTGGCCGTGAAAAACCAGTATGGCGTGGTGCTGTCTGCCGAAAGCGAAGAGATGCGTCAGCACTTCTTTTCCGTCGCCACGCTGGCTTCTTTTATCAACGCTCAACGCGCCTGAGATGTGATCCGTTATGACTGAACAAGAAACCATTTATCAGGAAGTCTGCGAACTCCTGGCTACGCTGTTTGAACTCGACCCACAGGAAATCACGCCTGAGGCTCGCCTGTACGAAGATCTGGATCTGGACAGCATCGATGCAGTGGACATGATTGTTCACCTGCAGAAGAAAACGGGGACGAAAATCAAACCGGAAACCTTCAAATCTGTCCGTACCGTGCAGGATGTGGTTGACGCTGTCGCTCAGCTTTTGCGCGACGAGTAAACCACCGTGCCTGGAGGACGAGCGTTTCCGGCGATCCCACTCCTGACGGGAGTCGTGTTGCTGGCGTGGCCATTCCTGATTGGATTGGGGCTGACGCACAACGGTCTGCACTGGCTGTTGCCGCTGATGGCCCTGGTGCTGGTGCTGCGTCTGCATCAGGCGCGGCGAAACGCAGGCCCGATGCGGTATGTGGTGCAGTGCATTGCGCTGGCAGGCCTGGCACTCTGCGCGGCAAGCTATCTGCTGAAAGCGCATCAGTGGCTGCTGCTCTATCCGGTGGTGGTTAATCTCGTGATGCTGGCCGTGTTTGGCGGCTCACTGTGGACAACCATGCCGCTGGTTGAACGGCTGGCACGTCTGCGTGAACCGAATTTGCCTCCGGCGGGTGTGCGATATACCCGTAAGGTGACGCTGGTGTGGTGCGGGTTTTTCCTCGGTAACGGTGCGATAGCCCTGTTTACCGTGCTACACGGCGATATGCATGTCTGGACAGTGTGGAACGGTATGGTGGCTTATTTTCTGATGGGCACGCTGATGGCGACAGAGTGGCTGGTGCGTCAACGGGTGATGAAAAAAGAGAAGCTCGATGAATAAACCCCTCCCGCTTGGCCAGTGGTTAAATGCTCCACGCCCTGACGACATGCCGATCGCCTGGCTTGACGATCGCACCTGGACGCTGGGTGAGTTGCGCCACGATGTCACCTTGCTGGTAGAAGCATTGCGACAGCAGGAGGGTGAACGCTGGGCGCTGTGCTTTGAAAACAGCTACCTGTTTATTGTTGCGCTGCTGGCCTCACTGCATGCCGGTAAAACCCCGGTCATTCCAGGCCATAGCCGGGTCTCTCTGCTCGACGAACAGCAGTCGCTGTTTAGCGGTGTCCTGAGCGATCAGACGCTGGATATTCAGGGAAAGGTCATTGTGGTGACCTCCTCCCCCCAGACCGCGCGCCAATGGGCACCGTTGCCCGTCATTGACGACGCGCGCTTTGTTGAGCTTTTTACCTCGGGCTCCACGGGCACCCCACGCCGGGTCATTAAGCACATCACCAGCCTGGACCGTGAAGCATGCCTGCTGGCGAACCGTTTTGGCGAACGCCTGGCGGGCTGCAGCATTGTGGCCTCGGTCGTACCACAACATCTCTATGGCCTGACGTTCCGCATCATGTTGCCAATGGCGATGGGGCTTCCGCTGCACGCCGCCATGCTCTATTACGCTGAGCAGCTGGCGGCACTCCCTCACGACAGGCAGTACCTTTTTATCAGCAGTCCGGCGTTCCTGAAACGGCTGGATACCGAGCTGACTGCCCCTCCCGTCGTGATGCTGATCTCCGCCGGGGGAATGCTGCCCTGGTGCGATGTCACGGAGACCCATGGCTGGCTTAACGTCTGGCCGGATGAAATCTATGGCAGCACCGAAACCGGGATCCTCGCCTGGCGGCACCGTCAGGCGGACAGCGTACCCTGGTTCGCCTTCCCCGGTGTGGTGTTCCACAGTGAAGGGGAAATCTGCCGCGTGACCTCCCCGCTCATTCACGAAGCCGCAGGGTTAGAGCTGGACGATATCCTGCACTTCGACAGTAACGGTTTTTTTAGCATTGCCGGACGTCGTGGTCGGGTGGTCAAAATCGAAGAAAAGCGTATCTCACTGAACGAGATTGAACGTCGCCTGCTGGAGCTTGAGGGCATATGTGAAGCCGCAGCATTACCGGTTACCCGCGGAGGTCGTCAGGGTATAGGTGTCCTGCTGGTTCTGGATGAGAAGACCCGTCAGCGCTGGCATCAGCAGGGCAAAAAAACGCAGGAACTGGCCTGGCGCCGCGCCCTGCGGCCCTGGCTTGAGCCGGTCGCCGTCCCCCGCTACTGGCGCATTATCGATGAGATGCCGGTAAACAGTATGAACAAGCGTGTCTATGCGCAGTTACAGGAGTTGTTTCATGAAAATTCATGAAATCGAACGCCACCAGGCACAGCCGCAGCACCTGGAAATCGTTTTGCATCTTGACCCCTCCCTGTTCTGGTTCCAGGGGCATTTTGCCGTACAGCCGTTGCTGCCAGGTGTGGCACAGATTGACTGGGTCATGCACTACGCCACCACGCTGCTGGCGCCGGGTTACCGTTTTCACAGCATCCAAAATGTGAAATTCCAGGCCCCTCTGCTGCCGGATACCACGGTCACGCTGGTCCTTAACTGGCATGCCGAACGTCAGATACTGACTTTCAGCTACCAGCGCCATGCCGGTGACGATCGCCATACTGCCAGCAGCGGGAAGATTCGCCTGTGTCAGTAACCTTCCGCCCCTGCGTGCTGATCCCGTGCTACAACCATGGCGCGATGATGGCAAAGGTACTGTCGCGGCTGGCGCCGTTCGGCTTGCCCTGCCTGGTGGTCGATGACGGAAGTGACGAGCAGACGCGCCGTATTCTGGAGCGTCTGGCCGCCGGGCAGCCCCAGGTTACGCTGGTACGTCTGGCGCAAAACGCAGGTAAAGGTGCCGCGGTCATTAAGGGGCTGGAAGAGTCGGCCCGCGCGGGCTATACCCACGCCGTACAGGTGGATGCCGACGGCCAGCATGCTATTGAGGATATCCCCAAAATGCTGGCTCTGGCTGAGCGTCACCCGGAGGCGCTGATATCTGGCCAGCCCATTTACGATGAGTCCATTCCGCGCTCCCGCCTCTACGGTCGCTGGATAACGCACGTCTGGGTATGGATTGAAACCCTGTCCCTGCAACTTAAAGACAGCATGTGCGGTTTTCGGGTCTACCCGGTCTCGCCCACGCTGCAGCTGGCCGCACGCGTGCCGCTTGGTAAACGTATGGACTTTGACACCGAAGTGATGGTCCGTCTCTACTGGCAGGGCAATACCAGCTATTTTCTGCCGACCCGCGTTACCTATCCGCCGGACGGGTTATCCCATTTCGACGCGCTCAAAGACAACGTGCGGATCTCACTGATGCACACCCGGCTGTTCTTCGGCATGCTGACCCGCATTCCCACCCTGCTGTTTCGTCGTCGCCGCCAGCACTGGGCGCAACAGGACGAGGTGAAGGGCCTGTGGGGAATGCGCCTGATGCTGCGCGTCTGGCAGCTGTTTGGCCGCCGGGCCTTTACCGTGCTGCTGTGGCCGGTTATCGGGGTGTACTGGCTTACGGCCCGACCGGCGCGACAGGCTTCACAGCAGTGGACAGCACGAGTGAAGCAGGTGCTGACGCAGCGGAACATGCCTGTTCCGCCACGCCTTAACAGCTTTTTCCATTTTATGCGCTTCGGTAACGCCATGCTGGATAAAGTCGCCAGCTGGCGCGGCGAACTGAAGTTTCATCGTGACGTGGTCTTTGCTCCCGGTGCGTATGACGTGCTGGATGCTGACGCATCGCAAGGTAAACTGCTGCTCGCATCGCATCTTGGCGATGTGGAAGCCTGCCGGGCACTGGCTCAGCTGGAAGGCAGCAAAGTCATCAACGCGCTGGTCTTTAGCGATAATGCGCAGCGCTTTAAACAGATCATGACCGAGATGGCACCCCAGGCCGGGGTTAACCTGATGCCCGTGACGGACATTGGCCCGGATACCGCCATCGCCATCAAAGAGAAGCTTGAGCGCGGTGAATGGGTCGCCATTGTGGGCGATCGCATAGCGGTCACGCCACAGCGCGGCGGCGACTGGCGGGTGATCTGGAGTTCGTTTATGGGACAGCCCGCCCCGTTCCCGCAAGGGCCGTTTATCCTCGCCTCCATTCTGCGCTGCCCGGTGGTGCTGATTTACGCCCTGCGTCAGCAGGGTGCGCTCACGATACACTGCGAGCCGTTTGCCGACCCGCTGCTTCTGCCACGCGGGGAGCGCCAGCAGGCGCTGCAACAGGCCGTCGATCGCTATGCACAGCGGCTTGAACATTACGCCTTAATGTCACCGCTCGACTGGTTTAATTTTTTCGATTTCTGGCACCTGCCGGATGCCAAAGAGAAGGAGTAAAGGGTGCTGACCGATCCCCGCTTTACGACCGAAGTAGAAATCACCGTTCCGTTCCACGATGTCGATATGATGGGTGTGGTCTGGCACGGCAACTATTTTCGCTACTTTGAGATTGCCCGCGAGGCGCTGCTCAACCAGTTTAACTACGGCTATCGCCAGATGAAGGCGTCAGGCTATGTCTGGCCGGTAGTCGATACCCGGGTGAAATACCGCGATGCGGTGACCTTTGAGCAGCGCATCCGTGTGCGCGCGCACATCGAAGAGTATGAAAACCGTCTGCGCATCGCCTATCAAATTTTCGACGCGCAAACCGGTAAACGCACCACCACCGGCTATACCATCCAGGTGGCCGTCGAAGAAGCCAGCCGTGAAATGTGCTTTGTCAGCCCGGCTATATTGTTTGAACGAATGGGAGTTACGCCATGAGATGGTTGCCTGTGCTGGCACTGATGATCAGCCCGCTGGTGAGCGCCGTGACGCTGGATGAGCTGCAGCAGCGGTTTACCGGGCAACCTGTCGTGCGCGCACATTTCGAACAGGTCCGGACGATTAAGGATCTGCCGCAGCCGCTGCGCTCGCAGGGCGAAATGTTGATCGCACGCGACAGCGGCCTGCTGTGGGATCAAAAAGCGCCTTTCCCCATGACGTTGTTGCTGGATGATAAACGGATGATCCAGACGATCAACGGCCAGCCTCCGCAGACCATCACCGCCGACAATAATCCGCAGATGTTCCAGTTCAACCACCTGCTGCGGGCGCTGTTCCAGGCCGACCGCAAGGTGCTGGAAGAGAACTTCCGCATCGATTTTCGCGATCTCGGCGAAGGCCGCTGGTCGCTGGTGCTGACCCCCACAACGACACCGCTGGACAAAATTTTCGCCACCCTCGATCTGGGCGGCGCGACCTACCTTGAGACGATTCGCCTCAACGATAAGCAGGGCGACCGTACCGATATCGTCCTTTCCCGCCACACACTGACGCCCGCCAGCCTGACCGATGACGAACGCCAACGCTTTGCCGCACCGTAAATCCCTGCGCCCGGCGCTGCTGTGGGCGACGGTATGCCTGATTCTGTTGGGCGTGTTGCTGTCGCTGCTGCCCGGCGCGCGTCTGAACAGCAGCGTACTGGCTATGCTGCCGAAGCAGACGCTCGGGGCAATCCCGCCGGCACTCAACGACGCGTTTATACAGCGTCTTGACCGCCAGCTTGTCTGGCTGGTCAGTCCCGGTAAAGAACCCGATCCGCGGGTGGCGCAGCAGTGGCTGGATCTGTTGAAAAACAGCCATTCGCTCAGGGAGGTTAAAGGCCCGATGGACGCCGCCGGGCAAAAGGCCTGGGGCGAGTTCTTCTGGCAGCATCGCAACGGCCTGATTGATTCGGCCACCCGGGCCCGCCTGCAAAACGGCGGTGAGGCGCAGGCGCAGTGGATTTTATCCCAGCTCTACTCGGCCTTTTCCGGCGTGAGTGGCAAAGAGTTGCAAAACGATCCTCTGATGCTGATGCGCGGCTCGCAGCTGGCGCTGGCGCAAAACAGCCAGAAGCTACGGCTGATGGACGGCTGGCTGGTTACCCAGGATGCCAGTGGAAATTACTGGTATATGCTGCACGGTGAGCTGGCGGGATCATCGTTTGATATGCAGCAAACCCATCAGCTGGTAACCACCCTTACCGCCCTGCAGGAGACGCTGAAAACGCGCTTTCCGCAGGCGCAGCTGCTCTCACGCGGTACCGTGTTTTACAGTGATTACGCCAGCCAGCAGGCAAAACGGGACATCTCCACGCTGGGCATCGTCACGATCCTTGGGGTTATCCTGCTGATCCTGGCAGTGTTTCGTTCCCTGAAACCCCTGCTGCTGTGTCTGATTTCCATTGCCACAGGTGCGCTGGCGGGCACGGTGGTGACGCTGCTGCTGTTTGGCGAATTGCATCTGATGACGCTGGTGATGAGCATGAGCATCATCGGAATTTCAGCGGATTACACGCTCTATTACCTCACCGAACGCATGGTGCACGGCGCAGAACATTCCCCGTGGCAAAGCCTGGCCAAAGTGCGTAATGCGCTGCTGCTGGCGCTGCTGACGACCGTTGCCGCCTACCTGATTATGATGCTGGCCCCCTTCCCCGGGATCCGCCAGATGGCGGTGTTTGCCGCGGTGGGGCTGAGCGCCTCCTGCCTGACGGTGATTTTCTGGCATCCCTGGCTGTGCCGTGGTTTGCCGGTGCGTGCGGTTCCGTTTATGGTCCTGATGTTGCGCTGGCTGGCCGCCTGGCGACGCAATAAAAAACTCTCTGTGGGCCTGCCTGTGGTACTGGCGCTGGTCTCGGCTGCCGGGCTTGCCACCCTGAAGGTCAACGACGATATCGCCCAGCTACAGGCGCTGCCCAAAGACATTCTGGCGCAGGAGAAAACCATTACCGCCCTGACCGGGCAAGGTGTCGATCAGAAATGGTTTGTGGTGTATGGCGCATCGCCGCAGCAAACGCTGGAACGGCTGGAAGCCTTTACCCCGGCGTTAGCCCAGGCCCAAAAAGCGGGGGATATTACCCGCTGGCGGACCCTGCCCTTAAATTCGCTGGCGCGCCAGAAAAGCGATCTGCTGCTGTTGCAGCAGGCCGCGCCGGCCATAACGAACGCGCTGCGAAACGCGGGGCTGAACACCGTCACACCGAATCTGAACGCCATGCCCGTGAGCGTGGAGGCGTGGCTCGCCAGCCCGGCCAGCGAAGGCTGGCGTCTGCTGTGGCTGACCCTGCCTGACGGCGAAAGCGGTGTGTTAGTGCCGGTGGACAACGCCCGCAACAGCGCCGCACTCAGCGAAGTAGCCGCCCGTCATGCGGGCGTCGTCTGGGTCGATCGCAAGGCCAGTTTTGACAGCCTGTTTGCGCTCTACCGCACGCTGTTAACGGGACTCTTGTTTGTCGCGCTGGCGGTGATTGCCTGCGGGGCGATGGTACGCCTCGGCTGGCGAAAAGGGCTTATCAGTCTGGTCCCGTCCGTGCTGTCGCTCAGCTGCGGGCTGGCCGCGCTGGCCGTCACGGGGCATTCGGTAAATCTGTTTTCACTGCTGGCGCTGGTCCTGGTGCTCGGCATTGGCATTAACTACACGCTGTTTTTCGGCAACCCGCGCGGTACGCCGCTGACGTCGATGCTGGCCATCACGCTGGCGATGATGACCACGCTGCTGACGTTAGGCATGCTCGTGTTCAGCGCCACGCAGGCCATCAGCAGCTTCGGTATTGTGCTGGTGAGCGGCATTTTTACCGCCTTCCTGCTGGCGCCGCTGGCGATGCCTGTTAAGAAAGAGAGAAAACGAAAATGAATGCTTTTTACCGCGCAGCCGCGCTGGTCGCGACGCTGCTGCTGGCAGGCTGTAGCCATTCGACCGATACTGAAGGGACACGTCCGCAGGCCTGGCTTCAGCCGGGAACCCGAGTGACGCTGCCGCCGCCCGGTATTACCCCGGCGGTCAGTTCGCAGCAGCTGCTGACCGGAACCTTCAACGGACAAACGCAGTCCCTGCTGGTCATGCTCAACGCGGATGATCACAAAGTGACGCTTGCCGGGCTCTCTTCCGTCGGTATCCGTCTGTTCCTGGCGACTTACGACGACACCGGGATCCACACCGAACAGTCGATCGTTGTACCGCAGCTGCCTCCCGCCAGCCAGGTACTGGCCGATGTGATGCTCAGCCACTGGCCACTCAGCGCCTGGCAGCCACAACTGCCGAAGGGCTGGACGCTTAAAGACAAGGGCGATCGGCGCGAGCTACGCAATGCCAGCGGCAAGCTGGTCACTGACATTGTCTACCTGCAACGCAAAGGCAAGCGCGTGCCAATCAGCATCGAGCAACACGTCTTTAACTACCACATCACCATTCAATATCTGGGTGACTGAGATGATTTACATTTCTGCTGTTGGCATGGTCAACGCGCTGGGTAACTCGCTGGATGAGATTGCCGCTAACCTGACGGCGGGCGTAGCCCCTGGCATGCATTGTCGGTCCGGCTGGTTGCAGGATGCGCCCGACGCCGTGCTGGGTGGCGTGGAAGGCGAGTTGCCGTCCATTCCGGATACCCTGTCCGCGCACCGCACCCGCAATAACCAGCTGCTGCTGGCCGCGCTGGCACAGATTCAATCCGCCGTTGACGACGCGATTGCCCGGGTCGGCCGCGACCGCGTGGCCGTGGTTTTGGGTACCAGCACCTCCGGCCTCGATGAAGGGGATGAGCACGTACGATTAACGCTCAACGGCGAAGCCAGCACCCGGTGGCAGTATCCGCAACAGGAGCTGGGCGATCCGTCCCGCTTTCTGGCAAACTGGTTACAGCTCGAGGGCCCGGCATATACCCTCTCGACCGCCTGCTCCTCCAGCGCGCGGGCAATCATCAGCGGCCGGCGTCTGATTGACGCCGGGCTGGTGGATATTGCCATTGTTGGCGGCGCAGATACCCTGAGCCGGATGCCCGTCAATGGCTTTCACAGTCTGGAATCGCTTTCTCCAACGCTCTGCGAGCCGTTTGGCCGCGACCGTCGGGGTATCACCATTGGTGAAGCCGCTGCGCTGATGGTGTTGACCCGTGAGCCCGCCGGGGTCGCGCTGCTGGGAACAGGCGAGTCCAGCGATGCTTACCATATTTCGGCGCCGCATCCGCAGGGTGAAGGCGCCATTCGCGCCATTACCCAGGCGCTCAATGACGCGGGTCTGCAGCCGGAGGATATTGGCTATATCAACCTGCACGGCACCGCCACACCGCTCAACGATCAGATTGAATCACACGTGGTACACGACCTCTTTGGAGAAAACGTGCCCTGCAGTTCTACCAAACACCTTACCGGCCATACGCTGGGCGCTGCCGGTATCACCGAAGCGGCGTTGAGCTGGCTTATTCTGACGCGTGACCTGCCGTTACCCCCACAGGATTTCGCCCGCTACGCGCCGGACGAGACGCTGTCGCCGTGCGGCGTGCTGCACCAGAGCACCGCGCTGAAAAAACCGGTCATTTTATCTAACTCGTTCGCGTTTGGTGGCAACAATGCCAGCATCCTGTTGGGGAGAGTGTCATGAGCTACTTATCACCCGTCGACTATCTGCCGCACGATGCGCCAATGATGCTGCTGGGATCCGTTGAACGCGTCACAGACGATTCCGCCGTATGCCGTGTCGCGGTCAACGGCCAAAGCGTACTGGCGCCCTTTTTGAATGCGGAGGGCGATTTACCTGGCTGGTACGCGCTCGAACTGATGGCGCAGACCGTTGGCGTCTGGTCAGGCTGGCATCGCCAGCAGAAAGGGCAAGATCATATTGCGCTGGGCATGGTGCTGGGTGCGCGCGAGTTGGTCTGCGCCAGTGGACGTTTCGCAAAAGACGCGACGCTGGACATCACCGTCAGACTGCTGATGCAGGATGAACGCTTCGGCAGTTTTGAATGTACGATCTCCTCAGGTGAGGAGACGCTGGCCACGGGCCGGGTCAATACCTTCCAGCCGAGCGCAGAAGAATTAACATCGCTTTTTAATCAGGGATCTCACGCATGAGTCGTTCCGTACTGGTCACCGGGGCCAGCAAAGGCATTGGTCGTGCCATCGCCTGCCAGCTTGCCGCTGACGGGTTTACCGTAGGCGTACATTACCACCGTGACGCCGCAGGCGCGCAGGCGACGCTGGATACCATCACACAGGCGGGCGGTCAGGGTCGCCTGCTCTCTTTCGATGCAGGTAACCGCGAACAGTGCCGTGACGTGCTGGAGCAGAATATCGAGGCCCACGGCGCATGGTATGGCGTGGTCAGTAATGCCGGTATCACCCGCGACGGTGCGTTTCCGGCCCTCAGCGAAGACGACTGGGACAGCGTCATCCATACTAATCTCGACAGTTTTTATAACGTTATTCAACCCTGCATTATGCCGATGATCGCCACCCGAAAAGGGGGGCGCATTATCACTTTATCCTCCGTGTCCGGCATGATGGGCAACCGCGGTCAGGTGAACTACAGCGCGGCAAAAGCGGGCATTATTGGCGCGACCAAAGCACTGGCAATTGAGCTGGCAAAACGCAAAATCACCGTGAACTGCATTGCGCCGGGGCTGATTGATACCGGCATGATTGAAATGGAAGAGGCTGCGCTGAAAGAGGCAATGTCCATCATTCCCATGAAACGAATGGGCCAGGCCGAAGAGGTTGCAGGACTTGCCAGCTATCTGATGTCAGATATTGCAGGCTACGTTACCCGCCAGGTCATTTCCATTAACGGAGGAATGCTATGACGCGTCGCGTGGTGATTACCGGTATGGGCGGCGTTACCGCCTTCGGTGAGGACTGGCAATCCGTTTCCCGCAGGCTGCTGGCGTATGACAACGCGGTACGCAAAATGCCGGAGTGGCAGGTTTACGATGGCCTCCACACTCTGCTGGGCGCGCCGATTGATGATTTCACCCTGCCGGAACACTATACCCGCAAGCGTATTCGCGCCATGGGCCGCGTGTCGTTGATGTCGACCCGCGCCACCGAGCTGGCGCTGGAGCAGGCGGGGCTGATTGGCGAGGCGGTGCTCACAAATGGCCAAACCGGTATCGCCTATGGTTCCTCCACAGGCAGTACCGGGCCGGTCAGCGAATTCGCCACCATGCTCACCGAAAAACACACCCACAACATCACCGGTACGACCTATGTGCAGATGATGCCGCACACGACCGCGGTGAATACCGGCCTGTTCTTTGGCCTTCGGGGTCGCGTTATCCCGACGTCGAGTGCCTGTACGTCGGGCAGTCAGGCTATTGGCTACGCCTGGGAAGCCATTCGTCACGGTTATCAGACCGTGATGGTCGCAGGCGGAGCAGAGGAGCTTTGTCCGTCAGAGGCGGCGGTATTTGACACCTTATTCGCGACCAGCCAGCGCAACGATGCGCCGAAAACCACCCCTTCGCCATTTGATACGCAGCGTGATGGTCTGGTCATTGGGGAAGGCGCAGGCACCCTGATTCTGGAAGAGCTTGAGCATGCCAGAGCACGCGGTGCAACTATCTATGGCGAGATCGTTGGCTTCGCCACCAACTGTGATGCAGCCCATATTACCCAGCCACAGCGAGAAACCATGCAAATTTGTATGGAGCAGTCGCTGGCGTTAGCAGGGTTAAGCGCGCGGGACATGGGGTACATCTCCGCGCACGGTACCGCCACCGACCGCGGTGATATCGCCGAAAGCCAGGCCACCGCCGCCATCTTTGGCGACAACGTGCCAATTTCGTCGCTGAAGAGCTATTTTGGCCACACGTTAGGCGCCTGTGGGGCGCTGGAAGCCTGGATGAGTCTGCAGATGATGCGTGAGGGCTGGTTTGCCCCGACGCTCAATTTAAGACAACCGGATGAGCAATGTGGTGCTTTAGATTATATTATGGGTGAAGCCCGTCAGATTGACTGCGAGTATCTGCAAAGCAATAACTTCGCATTTGGCGGCATCAACACGTCGATAATCATCAAACGCTGGGCGTAACTATGTACCAGTTTATACTGGGAAAGATCTCCACCCTGAGCGCAGACCCGCTGGCGTCGACGCTTGCACATATGGCACCTGCGGGTGCACGAAATGCATCCTGGCTGGCGGGGAGAACCCTGCTCGCCAAAACGCTTTCTCCTTCTCCGTTACCCGAGATCGTCTATGGTGAGCAAGGGAAGCCGGCCTTCGTGGATGCGCAGCCCTTCTGGTTTAACCTGAGTCACAGCGGCGATAATATCGCGCTGCTGCTGAGCGACGAAGGCGAAGTGGGATGTGATATCGAAGTTATCCGCCCACGTGAAAACTGGCAGGCGCTGGCTAACGCCGTCTTCAGCGTGGCGGAACATGCGGAGCTGGAGCGCGAAGACCCGGAGACAAAGCTTTCTGCTTTCTGGGGGATCTGGACGCGTAAAGAGGCCATCGTGAAGCAGCGAGGCGGCAGCGCCTGGCAGATTGTCAGCATCGACAGCACGTCGCAGACGCATTCGGTAAGCCAGCTCCAGTTCGGCTCGCTCAGTCTTGCCGTCTGCACCTCAACGCCTTATACCCTTACCGCCGGGACGATTGCTCACCACGGGATGTCCGTGGCATAAAAATCACCAGCACGCCGAGAATAATCATCCCGACCCCCGCCAGCCCGTGCCAGGAAAAGTGTTCGTTCCAGCCGGGCAACAAAATGGCCGCGGCCCACACCAGAATGTAACTGAGGCTCAGCAAGGCATACGCTTTGCTGAGTGCCATGCGATGCAACGCCAGATACCAGCAGCCCATCGAGGCCACATACCCCATGAGTCCCAGCAGCAGCGCGCCAGTACCGGATGAGAAGTGCCAGAGCGCCGAGACAAACGCATAAAGCTCGCTGACTGGCGGCAGGGCCTGCATGGCATAGCGCAGCAGCAGCTGCGCCGCGCTGACCAGCATTACGCTGCATAACGCCCAGAACGTTCCTCTCACAGGCTTCCTCCGAGGATAACAATGCCGATGATGATGAACCCGACGCCCAGCCAGTGATGCAACGCGACTTTTTCATGCCAGAATGCTTTCGCCGCCAGGGTCACCCAGACAAAATTGAGGCTCAGCATAGGGTAGGCAACGCCGACAGGCAGGCGTTGCAGGACCACCAGCCAGACCAGCATGCCGCTGCCCAGTGCCAGCAATGCCAGGCCCAGCCACAGCATAATATGCGCGCCACGCCGCCCGGCTTTCGCCGGACGGGTGGCCTGCTTCTGACACAGCTGCCCTGCGCAGGTCAGCAGGCTTGCCAGTATCAACCAGAGCCAGGTCGTCATTGCGGTAAATACTGCAGCCAGGCCAGACGGCCCTGAATATACAGGCTGTCCGGTTCTGGCAGATGAGCCCGCTTAATATCGTCGTGTTTTGACAGCAGGATCACCAGTGACACGCCCCCCTGCTGGCGATGCGTTGCCAGCCACTGCGCAAAATTATCTTTCTCGACAAACCGGTCTTTCACATCCGGGTACGCTAGCCCGTAGCTCAGCTCGCCGCTCTGACCAAACAGAATGATGTCATTACGCTTAAGCTCCCACGCCAGACCGGAGGCCACGCCAACATTGTTCGCCAGCACAAACCGGCTGCTCTGAAGCGGGTCACGGATGGTATCCACCAGCGACTGCGGCTGTTTGGAATCCACCACCAGGTTAGGAATGGCAAACCCGATCAGCAGCGCCACGCCAGCAGGACACAACGCCGCCAGCCACCAGCGCTGCGCGCTTTGCCGCACGGTAAACCAGCCGACAGCCGCCCAGACGAGAAACGCCAGCACCGCGCAGAAGACTTTATACAGCTCAACGGATGTCCAGACCGGATGCTTAGCAACCCCCCACGGTGAGACCACCAGCGCCGCCACCACGCCAATCACACCAAACGCCAGGTTAATCCCGCCGTTAATGCGTAACGCTCTGGCCCCTTTGTCCGCCGCGATGCAGGCATAGCGCGCCATCAGGATAGCCAGCGGAGCAAAACACGGCAGGATGTAGGTTGGCAGTTTGCCTTTGGCAATGCTGAAGAACAGCAGCGGCATCACGACCCATCCAAGCAGATAAAAGCCACCGCCCGTGTTGTCTCTTTCGCGCCAGCCCAGCCGAAACGCGCCGGGCAACAGCGCCAGCCACGGCAGACTGCCGGCCAGCAGGAACGGCAGGTAGTACCAGAACGGCGCCTTGTGCTGAGCATCGCTCTGGGCAAAGCGCTGAATATGCTCAACCCAGAAGAAGTAGCGCCAGAAATCAGGCTCTCGGTGCGCAATGGCCAGCGCCCAGGGCAGGACGATCAGCACACAGCTCACGATGGCCAGCCAGCCAAAGATCAGCACCTCTTTCCAGCGCTTCTGCGCAATCACCCACGGCAGCACGCCTATCACCGGCACCGCCAGCGCCAGGAATCCTTTGGTCATCACCCCCATGCCGCAGGCAAGCCCGAGCAGCACGTAGCCACCCGCTTTTCCGGCCACGGTTTCAGCCTGCGAGGCCAGCCAGAAGCTGCACATAGCGGCCACCAGCCACAGGGTAATGATGGGATCCAGCACGGCGTACGTACCAATGCCATACACCAGGAACAGGGTCAGGAAGATAAGGCCTGAGAAAATGGCAACGCGCTTATCCCGCCACAGGCGCCACGCCATCCAGATCACCAGCAGAGCCGTCAACCCGGTTGAGAATATGGCGCCGGCGCGCACGGCAAAGTTAGTATGCCCAAACAGCAGTTGCCCGATACTGTTGATCCAGTAGCCCGCAATCGGCTTTTCAAAGTAACGCAGCCCCAGAAAATGCGGGACAATCCAGTCTCCAGACGCCAGCATTTCGCGGCTGATTTCCGCATAGCGCGTTTCATCAGGCTGCCACAGCAGGCGGATATCGATCGGAATGAGGTAGTAAACGATAAACAGTGCGAGAAGCGCTAAGCCATAACGAGCTGCTTTCATGATACCGGACTCACGGTTTGTTGATAGCCAAGCCAGCCTTCCCGGCCAGCCAGTTCATTACGCACAATTTTGCCCACGGGCAGGACGCTAAGATCCTCTGGCAGCAATTCGCTCAATGGACAAAACTGAATCTCCTCCTGAGCGGCCATCGTCAACAGTGCATCGAAATCATGCTGATACGCAATCCCTTCCACTTCCGCGTGGATGGTATAGACGGGCGTACCAGCGTCGCGATGAATGCAGTCCAGAATATAGCGATTGAACCCTCCGGCACTGACCTCGCGCCCAACCACTTCATCCCAGGTGGGAAGCGTGACCGGGATTTGCACCGTCCCCAGGCGATTCTCCCCGATGAGCGGCAAAAAAGGCCCGGTGCCGCGGCAATCGCTGTTGTAGCGAAACGCGAAGGGTTCTTTAGCTTTCACCACGCGTTGGTCGGCACGCCATCCCGCCACGGCGGAACAGCGAATCGTCTGACCGGTAATGGCCTCCAGCTCCAGCATGCCGCGCTCAACTTCACGCGACAGGCGTGGAATATCCCAGACGCCAGCCCAGGCCTGCCAGGCATGGTGATCCCAGGCATGCAGTCCAACCTCATGGTGCTGTGCCGCGTCGCGGATAACGGCTTCATTACCCGCGCCAATGCGCCTGCCGGGCCATGCGGTTCCGGCCAGCAAAATATCCCAGCCGTAGAGAGAGGCTGCGCGTGAGCGCAGCATTTTGAACAGAAATGCCGGTTTAACCAGACGCCATAAATGACGTCCCATATTGTCAGGCCCCACGCTGAAGAAAATGGATGAGCGCACGTTGTGCTTGCTCAGCAGTTCCAGCAGTTTGGGTACGCCGTCACGCGTCCCCCTGAAGGTGTCGACATCAATGCGTAAACCGACTTTTCTCATGAGACCTGTTCCGACAGCTCCACGGTGCGCAGGAAGAAATCGAGCGTTTCATCAATGGTCTGATCCATCTTCACCGTCGGTGTCCAGTTCAGGCAGCGTTTCGCATTACGAATGCTCGGTTTACGGTGCTCAACGTCCTGATAACCGTTACCGTAGTAGCTGCTGCTTTCCACTTCACGGAAACCGGCAAACGGCGGGAAGCGATCGCGCAGCGGATGACGTTCAAAGCTTGCCAGCAGCATCTCAGCCAGCTCGCGAATGCTCGCTTCGTTATCCGGATTACCGATGTTGATGATCTCTCCGTTGCAGCGACCCTCTTTGTTTTCGATGATGCGGAACAGCGCCTCGATACCGTCGCTGATATCCGTAAAGCAGCGTTTTTGTTTACCGCCTTCGATAAGCTTGATGGGCGAGCCTTCCACCAGGTTCAGGATCAGTTGGGTGATGGCACGTGAGCTGCCGATACGCGCCGCGTTAAGGTTATCCAGACGTGGCCCCATCCAGTTAAACGGACGGAACAGCGTAAAGCGCAGACCCGCTTTCTCGCCGTAGGCCCAGATCACGCGGTCGAGCAGCTGCTTGGAGACGGAATAAATCCAGCGCTGTTTGTTGATCGGCCCGACGACCAGGTTAGAGGTATCTTCGTCGAAGTTTTTGTCAGTACACATGCCGTACACTTCAGAAGTGGACGGGAAGATGATGCGCTTGTCGTATTTCACACAGTCGCGGATGATCTTCAGGTTCTCTTCGAAGTCCAGCTCGAACACGCGCAGCGGGTTACGGGTGTACTCAATCGGCGTGGCAATCGCCACCAGCGGCAGCACCACGTCACATTTTTTAATGTGATATTCAATCCACTCGGAGTGAATGCTGATATCCCCTTCCACAAAGTGGAAACGCGGGTTGTCGAGGAAACGACTGATGGCATCAGCACCGATATCCAGACCATAAATTTCGTAGTTATCGTCTTTCAGCAGACGCTCGGTCAGGTGGTTGCCGATAAAGCCGTTGACGCCGAGGATCAGCACGCGGGTGCGGCGTTTGATGGCCACAACCGGTGCGCTGGTGATCAGTGCGCCAGTGACCAGCCCCAGAGACTGAGCCAGCTGCGCGCCCTGAACGTAAACGCCGTTATCGGTTTGCCCGGTAACGATCTCCAGCGCCTGCTCGCCACAGCTGACAATCAGCGGGGAAGCCGAGACAACGGTGCCCGGTTTGGCGGCAGGAATGTCGTCGCGTACGCGGGATTTCCAGACGATAAATTTACTTACGCCTGCAAAGCTGTACGCCCCCGGCCAGGGGTCGGTAACGGCACGCACCAGGTTGTGCAACTGACGAGCCGGCTTGTTCCAGTCCAGACGGCCATCTTCTGGCCGGCGACGGCCAAAACAGCTCGCCTTGCTCTCATCCTGCGCGGTCTCGCTGAAGGTGCCGTTAAGGATCGTCGGCAACACATCACGTAGCAGGCTTTGCGCTACGGTGCAGAGCTTCTGATGAAGCTGCAGCGCAGTTTCATCCGCGTCGATAGCCACGCGCTGCTGCGCGATGATGGCACCGGCATCTGCGCGGTGCACCATACGGTGCAGAGTGACGCCAGTTTCCGTTTCGCCGTTCACCAGCACCCAGTTCAGCGGTGCGCGGCCACGGTAGGCGGGCAGCAAAGAGCCGTGAAGATTAAATGCCCCTTTTGCGGCCAGACTTAAAATCTCATCGCAAATCAGGTTGCGATAATAGAACGAGAAGATGGCATCAGGCGCGAGCGCCCGGATGCGATCCACCCACAGCGGATGGTTGACATCGTCCGGGGCGTAAACCGGAATACCGCGCTCTGCGGCGATACGCGCCACCGAGCCAAAGAAGTTATTCTCTCCGGCCGTGTCCGGATGCGTGAAGATTGCAGCGATTTCATAGCCCGCTTCCAGCAGGGCCAGCGTGCCCGCACACCCCATATCGTGATAGGCAAAGACAACAGCTTTCATGGGTGAATTTCCTCTTGAGATGCTTTGTGTTCCTGGCGGACAACACGTTGAATAAAGTAGCGCGGACGTGCGCGAACATCGTTATAAATACGGCCAATGTATTCCCCGAGCAGGCCCATCCCGACAAACTGGGCGCCGATGAACATAAACAGCACGGCAAAGAGCATGAAGACCCCTTCCGCCGCCCATTGGGGACCGTAGATCAGGCGGAGTAACACCAGCAGCACGGAGAGCGCGAAGCCGAACACGGCAATGATGCTGCCGAAAACGCTCAACAGGCGCAGCGGCGTGGTGGTCAGGCAGGTGATAAGGTCGTACATCAGGTTGATGAGACGCATAAAGCTGTACTTCGATTCCCCGTGCTCGCGCTCGGCGTGCAGTACCGGGATTTCCGTCGCCTTACGGGCAAAGGTGTTCGCGAGAATGGGAATAAACGTGCTGCGTTCATGGCAGTGCAGCATGGCGTCGACAATATGGCGGCGGTAGGCGCGCAGCATGCAGCCATAATCGCCCATCGCTTTGCCGGTGGTCCGCTGGATCAGACGGTTGATTGTGCGGGAAGCCAGCTTACGGAACAGGCTGTCCTGACGGTTTTGCCGCACCGTGCCGACCACGTCGTACCCTTCATCGGCCTTTGCAACCAGACGCGGGATCTCTTCCGGCGGGTTTTGCAGATCGGCATCAAGCGTAATAATCAGATCGCCCGTCACGTGGCTGAACCCGGCCATAATGGCGGAGTGCTGACCGTAGTTACGGTTAAGCAGCACGGCAACAATATGGCTGCCCTCGACCTGCGCGGCTTCGGTCAGCATCAGCGCGGAATTATCGCTACTGCCATCATCCACCAGCAGTATTTCATAGGCTTTGCCGAGCGTGTCGCAGGCGGCCGTCGTGCGGCTGATCAGTTCGGGCAGGCTCTCCTGTTCGTTGTAAACGGGGATAACCACAGAAACTTTTTGTACAGGCGGTGCGCTGAACATATCAATTTCCTGCAAGCTGATGGAGCGCGGTAATGACGCGGGTTGTGTCGTCATGAGTCATGTCCGGGAAAAGGGGGAGAGAACAAATACGCGCGCTATTCCATTCAGAATTCGGGAGCGATACATCAGGAAAACGCTCGCGGTAGTATTTTTGCGTGTGCGCCGCGCGGAAATGCAGGCCGGTACCAATGCCTTTTTCCTTCAGGGCTGCCATCAGGTTGTCGCGAGAAATCCCGCAGCTGGCTTCATCCACGCGAATGATGAACAGGTGCCAGGCGTGGACGTGCGGCCATGAAGGAATACGCAGCGGCTGGAACGGCGTATCGGCAAGCTCGCGCAGATAGCGTTCAGCAATGTCATGACGTCGTGCGTTGGCCTCTTTCAGTTTGCCCAACTGCACCAGCGCCAGCGCGGCGTTGATATCCGCCAGGTTGTATTTGAAGCCGGGCGTGATAACTTCTGCCTGCGGTGCACGACCGTGCGTCTGGCGGTCGTAGGCATCCACACCCAGGCCGTGGAATTTCAGGCTACGGATCCGCTGCGCCAGTTGCGCATCGTCCGTGACCACTAACCCGCCTTCGGCGCAGGTCATGTTTTTAATGGCGTGGAATGAGAAAATCGCGGTGCCCTGCCAGCCCACGTGACGCGAGTGGTAGTACGTGCCGGCTGCATGCGCCGCATCTTCAATGACCGCGATACCGTGACGCTCCCCGATGGCGCGAATGGCGTCGATGTCACACGGCGCGCCGGCATAATGAACCGGAACAATCGCTTTTGTGCGCGGCGTAATGGCGGCGTCGATCGCATCCGGCGTGACCATCAACGTATCCCGGTCCACATCAATCATCACCGGGGTTGCGCCCAGCAGCACAATCATATTCAGTGTGGATACCCAGGTCAGGGAGGGGGTAATCACTTCATCGCCTGGACCAATACCCAGCGCCATCAGCGTGACATGCATTCCCGCGGTCGCTGAGCTGACGGCAATCGCATGTTGATTCCCGGTTAGCTGACAAAATGCCTCTTCAAGCGCCTGATTTTTCGGTCCTGTGGTGATCCAGCCGGAGGTTAATACCTCCTGCAACGCCGCTAATTCCTCGCTACCCATGGACGGCCGGGAAAAAGGCAAAAAATCACTCATCATTAATTTCCTTGAAATAAGAATGGCACGCTTTTGATATTAACCAAATGCCGGCTCGTTTATTTCAACGAACCATAAACTTATATCAAGGTAGCTAACATTTCTTAGGGAAAAATTAAGAAAGACATTCCATTCACTTTATCCACCCATTAACCACTTAAAATACAAAGAGTTAAATTATTATGAATTATTTATTGTGTGATCAAACTCGACCTTTGCCTGCAATTTTTTAAACATAACATCAACAAACAAAAAAAATCCCGGCTATTTCTTTTAAAAGAAGAAATAGCCGGGAACTTTTCTTTTTAGTTAATTGTCGCGCTTATTTTAAATTATCAGGAAAGTTTTTTGGTAACTCGCTCGCCGCACAGGCAATAACGCTTTCATTATTCGCCCCACAGTCGCGAACAAAGGTGATCGTCGCAAATTCATCAATGACTTCAGTGGGGTATGCCGGGCCCGCATCACGATACGCATTCATCAATGGAATATGATCGTTCTGGAAGCAGACGGTTTTTTCTGGATTGTTGATCACCCAACGCGGGAAGAAGATGGTGCCGTGGAACAGTTTGTCACCCAGGTTTGCTATCAGGCTCACGTCGGTACCGGTTGGTTCTGTCCAGGAAATTTTATAGATGCTCTCCCCTACACGAACAATATAAGCCTGCTGATCTTTCACCCAACGGTTCGCCACAATCCCGCTGTGAATACGGTAATCAAGGGTAGTTTCATTTTTGACATAAATCTCGTAGTTCCAGCCATTATCGTAGGTATATACAAGGTGTTTGCCGACGAAGCCGCTTAAGTCATGTTTGTCGAAGGTGTTCATAATGTGTCTCCTTTGTTTTGATGAGACGATCGTACCCCTTCAAAAAATGAATGAATAACGCTATGTTTGAATCAAACTCATCCAAATTTTAGATTAATCATGCATAAGACGACGCTTGAACAATGGTCATTACTGGAAAGAGTGGTCGAGGCAGGTAGCTTTGCCAAAGCAGCGGAAGAGACCAACCGCAGCCAGTCCTCGGTCAGCTATAACCTGTCGCTGCTGCAGGAGCGGCTGGGCGTGGCGCTGCTGGTGCCCGAGGGGCGGCGGGCTGTCTTAACCCCGGCCGGCGAACTCCTGCTCAACCAGGTTAAACCGTTGCTGAAAGCCTTCGCCTATGTTGAGACCCGTGCGGCAAGCCTGCGTAACGGAATGCGCACGCGGTTAGATCTGGTGGTGGACAGCATTTTCCCGCGCCGACGCCTGTTTGCTATTTTGCGTCAGTTCCAGCAGCTGTATCCGCAAACGCAGGTCCGCCTCACCGAAGTGCTGGAAAATAGCCGCACCGATGTCATTAATGATGAAGCCGACGTGATGGTGTTAACCCGCCGCCAGGACATAACCGGTCTTGGCGAATGGCTGATGAATATCGACTTTGTTGCCGTGGCGCATCATCAACATCCCCTCTTTAGCCTCGACGCGCCGCTTAACGACGATATGCTGCGCCCGTGGCCGCTCATTCAGATAGCCGACAGCCAGACCGCCGCGCGTGCGGCCGGCGAGTCGTGGACCTTTTCCACCATTGACGCAGCCATAGAGGCGGTGATGTCTCAGGTCGGCTATGGCTGGCTGCCAGAGGAGCGTATTCAGACCCAGCTTGATCTGGGGGTACTTAAACGCCTGCCGCTTAGCCATGGCGCACGCCGGGCTACGCCGCTGCACCTGATTGTGAAACGCTCCCTCGGCCCGCTGGATGAACAGGTTGAGACCCTGCTGCGCCTTTTTAGCCAGGAGCCGCCATCCTCACCTGCTACGCTTTAAGGTCCGAACGTTAAACACGATAAGGAGCAGATGATGAAGATCGATTTTACGGGGAAAGTCGCGCTGGTGACCGCCTCTACCGGCGGGATCGGGTTCGCCATAGCCCGAGGGCTGGCTGAAAGCGGTGCGGAAGTGATCATCAATGGCCGTAGCACGGAATCTGTGAATAAAGGTATCCAGCAGCTACAACAGGTTGTGCCTGGGGTGCAGGTACGCGCCGCGATTGCCGACCTCAGCACGGCTGAAGGGGTGGAATCGCTGCTGAACGTGGCGACCCACGTCGACATCCTGGTCAACAATGCCGGCATTTACGGCCAGCAGGATTTTTATGGCACCGACGATGACACCTGGGAGCGTTACTGGCAGACAAACGTGATGTCCGGTGTGCGTATCTCCCGTGCGCTGCTGCCGGGTATG
Organism: Enterobacter sp. RCC_40; assembly: GCF_041360735.1. Classification (NCBI taxonomy): domain Bacteria; kingdom Pseudomonadati; phylum Pseudomonadota; class Gammaproteobacteria; order Enterobacterales; family Enterobacteriaceae; genus Enterobacter; species Enterobacter sp. RCC_40. Next base: position 53,884 of record NZ_JBFUPR010000006.1, on the reverse strand, counting down.
GTGCAGAAAGGCTGGGGACGCGTGGTGTTTATTTCGTCCGAGTCGGCCTGCAATATTCCGGCAGACATGATCCACTATGGCGTGACCAAAACGGCGCAGCTGTCGCTCGCTCGCGGGCTGGCGAAGTTCGTGGCGGGAAGCGGTGTCACGGTGAACAGCGTATTGCCCGGTCCCACCCTTTCAGACGGTTTTGCCGGCATGATGAAAGACGAGATCGAGAGAACCGGCAAATCGCTGGAGGAACTGGCGAAAGAGTTTGTGATGACTCACCGCCCGAGCTCGGTTATCCAGCGTGCCGCGACGGTGGAAGAAGTCGCCAATATGGTGGTGTATGTCTGCTCGCCCCAGGCCTCCGCCACCTCGGGCGCGGCACTGCGCGTCGATGGCGGCGTGGTGGATGACATCATCTGATCCCTCAGACAGAACGGTCTGTGACCCGTCGGGCAGTAATATAGTGCGCCTGCCAGTAGTCATCAGTCAGGGTTGAGACGGTTACGCCCTGGCTGCGTGAGGCATGAATAAACTGGCTATTGCCGATGTACACGCCCACGTGCCTTCGGTCTGGACCGGTCTGAAAGAAGACCAAATCCCCCGCCTTCAGACGGTATTGCGCCACCTTCACGCCGCGATGGATCTGTTCGCCCGTCGTGCGCGGCAGATTAAGGTTCGCCGCATCGCTGAACAGATGCTGCATCAGCGCGGAGCAGTCCACGCCCCGATGTGTGGTCCCGCCCCACTGATAGTGGGTGCCTTTCCACTTCTGGTATTGCTCAAGGATCCGGGTACGCAGTGGTCCTGTTTCCTGGTGCAGCAGCACGGATTTTGCCGGAGAAAGGGCAAGCTCGCGGTTCATTGACAGCATCGACGCCGGTAGTTGAAAACTCAATGCCGAAAACGAAGCCAGACTTAACGAGAGGATTGAAATAAGCGATCTAAACGTCATATCAAAATAGATTCAGTGAGTGGATATTTTCCTTACCGGTGGGGGCCAACGTTCCCCCGAAATAGCGCTCAATGTGGCGATAATATAGACAGCTCGCTTTTCAACCAATTATTATTGAGACCAAAAATGGACTCACTTTCCGATCGCAAGATCGCGAAAAAAATGCTCAAGACAGAAGGACAGACAGGGTAAAGCAGGTAAACTAATCAACAGAATGTGTATTTTAGCTAAGACGTATTTATGACCAATATGATTGCCGACGAGGCCGTGGCCAAATCCAACGTGCTCTCCGTCTTCGACTTTGATGGAACACTGACGCACCACGACAGCTTTATCCCTTTCCTGCGTTTTGCCTTTGGTAAACGTTACTTCGCGGGCCGCCTGGTGCGTATGGCCTTACCCACGCTGCACTGCGTGCGTCGTAAGCTGACGCGCGATGAGCTGAAGGAAGTGCTGATTAAAACGTTCCTGACGGGCGTGGATGAACACTGGCTACGGCAGCAGGCGGAAGCGTTTTGCGAAAAATACTGGGACAAGCTGATGCGCCCTGCCGGCGTACTGGCCGTCGCCGCAGAGGTGAATTCCGGTGCGGAAGTGACCATCTGCTCCGCCTCTCCGGCGCTGGTGCTCCAGCCGTGGGCTGACAAGCTGGGGATTAAGCTGATTGGCACGCAGCTGGAAGTGAAAGACGGCAAGCTGACCGGGCGTATCACCGGCAACAACTGCCGCTGTGCCCAGAAGGTGGCGAGGCTGGAAAAAGTGTATGGCGATCTGAATAGCTACCACCTGCGCGCGTGGGGCGATACCCGCGGCGACCATGAACTGCTGGCGGCGGCGCAGGATGCACACTGGCGGCACTTCCATCCGCCGCGCAAGCGTCGACATTCACCGATTAAGTGTTAGACACTGTCTACCCGAAAACGGCAACCAAAGGTTGCCGTTTTGCTTTTAATGGGCTTCTTTCTTCCCCGGGAACATCACGCTGGTGATAATCCCCAGCGCCAGCACGCCAAGCACCACAAACAGGCTTGCCGTGGCACCAATGCTGTAACCGTGGTGCCAGAAGTGATCGGTGGCATTTAATCCGAGCTTGAACGCCACGAAGAACAGCAGCAGCACCACCGCTTTCTCCAGATGCACCAGATACTGCTTCAGCGCTTCCAGCACGAAGTAGAGCGTACGCAAGCCGAGGATGGCAAACATCATTGCGCTGTAAATAATAAGCGGCTCACGGCTGACGGCAATAATGGCCGGCACGGAGTCAAACGCGAACATCACATCAGAGAGTTCCACGACCGCCACGCAAAGCAACAGCGGCGTTGCGTAGCGTTTCGCCTTCTTCACGCGGCCAACCGTTACGTCCTGGTTTTCAGGTTTCTCCAGCTCCGCGTCCACCTCTTTCTGGGTCAGAATAAAGGCATTGCTGCTGATTTTAGGCCAGACAGGATAGAAGCGTTTCACCAGACGGTAAGCCAGATGGCCGGAGTAATCTTCAACCTCGTCACTCTCTTCATTGCGTCTGAGCATCATCACCGCCGTCCAGCCGACGACCAGCGCGAAGATAACCTCGACGTAAGGCCCCAGACTTAACAGGCTGGTACCAATGGCCACAAAGATACCGCGGAAAACAATCGCCCCGAGCACGCCCCAGTAGAGGACACGGTGACGATATTTATCCGGCACGCCGAACCAGGCAAAAATCGCCATCATCACAAACAGGTTATCGACGGAGAGCACCTCTTCCAGCGCGTAACCGGTGAGGAACAGGCTCGCCATCTCTGCGCCGTGGTGAACATACAGGAACCCGGCGAAAGCCATGGCCATCATGACCCAGAAGAGGGACCACATGGCAGCGCTTTTCAGCGAGATCGGTTTATCGTGACGGTGCATAAAGAGGTCGATAAACATCGCCCCGACGGCCATTACTACAAAGACAACAACGGTTTCAGTCGGGAAACCGAGATGAGCAGCAGACATACACAACCCTTTTGGCAGACAAAACACAACACCATGCAAACTGGCGTAAACCAGGAACGGAAAGGGGCAGGCTGTTTACCAGCCTTTAACCCTTAAAGCCGCGGCCTTTCAGGCCCGGCAAAGAGAGGTACTTTACCGCACTCCATGGGGTCGCGCATCTGCCGTTTAGGCGCTCATGCCGCGCAAACGCTGCAGTACGGCCACCAGAACCGCCACTGACCAGCCCACCATCAAGGCGCCGACCAGACCTTCCACGCCCCCAATCAGCCGCCAGTGCTGAGGCAACGTGACATCGCCGTATCCCACCGTGGCGTAACTGACCAGCGAAAAGTAGAAGCTGGTGTTCCAGTCGTTAAACGCATCAATAACAAAATAAAACCCGGCGAACAGACCGGCTTCAAGAAGATGGGCGAAGATCATGGAGATAACGATCCCGACATTACGCAAAACCACACGCACCGCAGAGTCGACCTCTAAGTTAATGAATTTTAAAACGCAAAACATCCACAGCGAATGGATGACCACCGTAAGGGTAAGCAAAATAATGATGCTGAGTAGCTGCATGAAAGGTGCTCTGACCGGGAAGAAAAATGACCCCGCGAACGCAGCGGGGCACCTGGAGTTGTCTGGCCTGGTCGAAGCTTAGCGGATCGGAGGAAAAAAGTTGGTGCAATAATTGCGCTGCGTGATTATCACCCTTATAGAGTCTCCTCTTTGCGGCTGGTTCGACTGCTATGAGCGATATATCTGGAGCGCACTATCTGTGAGTCACCTCTTATTTACATCATTTAAACCTTCCATTAACTGGATAAAAAGAACGCGCCGTCGCTATAGTGGTTTTGTTTAATAAAACTCAGTTGTACCTAATAAAACAAAGAACATACCCTGCGAGGACACAATGACAGAACATTTACGTAACGGTGCTACCGCCACCGAGGACATAGAAAGAGAGACGATGCGGAAGGTGATCTGGCGTATTCTCCCGTTTCTGATTGTCAGTTACCTGGTCTCCATTATCGATCGCGGGAATATCGGCATGGCTTCGCTGCAGATGAATGAGGACCTTGGCCTCAGCAAAGCTGCATTTGGCTTCGCCAGCAGTCTTTATTTCGTGGCCTATTTTCTGTTTGAAGTACCCAGCAACCTGGCCATGCAGAAAGTCGGCGCCCGTCTGTGGATCCCGCGCATTATGATCAGTTGGGGCATCGTCTCCATGTGTATGTCCCTGGTGCAGAACACCACGTCGCTCTATATCGTCCGTTTTCTTCTCGGTGCTGCAGAGGCGGGTTTCTTTCCGGGCGTCGTGCTGTATCTGACCTGGTGGATCCCGTCCCGCTACCGCGCACGCATTATTGCGTCCTTTATGGTCGCCATCCCGCTCGCTAACTTCATTGGCTCCCCGCTTTCCGGGTTGATACTGTCACTGGATGGCTGGCTGGGTCTTCGCGGCTGGCATCTGCTGTTCATTATTGAAGGCTTGCCGGCGGTGCTGCTGGGTATTGCCGCCTGGTTTATTCTCCGGGATCGCCCTCATCAGGCGAGCTGGCTTAGCAGTGAACAGAAACAATGGCTGGAAACCACGCTGGAAACCGAGCGCAATCAGCAAAAGAATATCGGACACCAGACCACCTGGCAGTTGCTAAAGCATCGCCAAATCTGGCTGATGGCGCTGATTTACGCGGGTGCATCGTCCGCGGGTACCACCATCAGCGTCTGGTCTCCTCAACTGCTGAAATCCTTCCATCTCGATAATCTTGAGACAGGTCTGCTTAACGCCATTCCTTACGGTCTGGCATCTGTTCTCATGATTGTATGGGGACGGAATTCCGATCGTACCAACGAACGCCGCTGGCATACCGCACTCACGCTATTCATAATTGCCGCCGGCGTGTTCGCCGCCTTTGTGAGCGTTTCGCTGTCTGCCACGATCGTTATCCTCAGCATTATGCTGATAGGCGCCTATTCAATGAAAGGGCCTTTCTGGGCGCTGGCGTCCGGTTGGATGAGCAGTACCTCAGCGGCGGCGGGACTGGCCGCGATTGGTGCCATCGCAAACCTGATAGGCGGGGCGGTGATGGTAAACGCGTACGGCATTATCAATGAGCGTACGGGCAGCTACACGCTGGCGATGCTTCCGCTGGCCGCGCTGTGCGTGACCGGGGGGATAGCGGTGCTCATTATGGGCCGACAGGCCCGCAACGCTCAGCTACACGAAAAACAGGTCACGCATTAGCGTTGACAGAAGCGGGACAACTGTCCCGCTTCTGCATTTAAAGATGTTCTTCCGCCGTATCGCTCGTTTCCCCAAAAAACTGCTGACAGAAGAGCTTACTGGCTCCCATTTTCTGCGACAGACGGCTTGCTGCCGCCTTCATCAACTGACCTATCTCCTTCTCACGACGATCTTCCGTCAGCCGTGAGATGGGGCCGGTCAGGGCTAACGCCGCAACCAGCTTGTCGTGAACGCCGAAGACAGGCATCGCAAACGCAGCGGTGTGGGGATCGCGTGCGCCTGACGTGTAGAATGGGAGTTCAGCGTCTCCCTCCGGCAGGCTCTCATTGAGCCCCCAATGGCGTAATACCTTACTGATGGCCGAATTATCGAGCGGAAACTGGCTACCGGGAAGATTGCTGTGTCGCAGGCCATGCGACGCTTCAGCGCGAAACAGGCAAAGCCGCTGCCCTCCCTCCAGCACATACCAGCTGGCACTCTCCTGAGACGCCAGGGATAAGGCCTGAAGCTCTGGCTGAACCACTCGGGAAAGATGGAAAGAGTGTTCATACAGCTTGCCGAGGTAAAGCAGACGTGGGCCCAGCGCATAATTGCCGTCTTCATGCCTGACGACGTAATTCATCCGTTCAAGAGAATTCATCAAGCGGTAAACCGTGGTTTTGTGATAACCCGATAGCTGTGCCAGCGCGGTCAGCGTCAGGCTCTCATCTCCAGGACGGAAGCAATCCAGTAAAGCCAGCGCTTTTTCAACCGCTACAACGCCTTCATTCCCCATCATTATCTCCTTGTTAGCCCGGCAGTGAGTGTACCTCAAATTTTGTGAGTCACTTCGTGTTTACATCACAAACGCCATCTCGGGTCTGGCTAAAAGGAAAGCAACACCGCTATAGTTGTTTTGCACTGTACACCTGCATTGTACTTAGTAAAACAATATGGAGGCATTCATGTCCGTTACTGAAAAAAAATCGATTAATCGCCAGTTTGATCGCGTTTCTGCCGAGGACGTTCGTCGGGCTGCCGAGTATCAGGCCGCTATTCTGGCCGACGTGGCCGGTCGCCGCGGTACACTTCATGGCCGCATCAAACCGCTGGCCCCACACATGTCCGTTGCGGGTCCGGCCATCACCGTTGAAGTCCGTCCGGGTGATAATCTGGCGATTCATGCCGCGATGGCGGTGGCGCAGCCCGGCGATGTCCTGATCGTCGATGGCAAAGGCGACCTGAGCTGCGCACTGCTTGGGGAAATCATGGCCACTCAGGCTCAGGCGAGCGGCATTGCGGGCATTATTATTGACGGCGCTGTACGAGACGCCGATACCTTGAGCAAAGGTCACTACCCTGTCTTTTCTGCCGGTCTGAATCCCTGCGGCCCGACAAAGCTAATTTCTGGTCGGGTTAATCATCCCATTTCAGTCGCCGGGGCGACGGTTCAGGCCGGGGATCTGGTTGTCGCGGATATCGACGGCGTGGTAGTCATCCCGCGCGATGAGGTTCAGGAAGTTATCGCGCTGGCAAAAGAAAAGCTGGAGATGGAGACCCGACGCCTTGCCGCCATCCGTGAAGGCGATTTACGTCCACACTGGCTTGATGACGCGCTGCGTAAGGCAGGTATGTTAGATGACGGGGAGACGCTGTGATGGGGGGCAAAGACGTAGTTCTGGTTACCGGAAGCGACCTGGCGGAGCAGGCCATGGTGATGTTGCAGGGCTTTGAGGTGGTGTTTGCGGGCCGCCAGCCCACAGAAGATGAACTGATCGCGCTGTGTGAACGACACAATCCTGTGGCGATTCTGGTACGTTACGGCAAGATTACCGCGAAAGTCATGGATGCCGCCCCCGCTCTGCAGGTTATTTCCAAGCACGGAAGCGGGATCGATGTGATAGACCAGAGGGCAGCGGCCGAGCGAAACATCGCCGTCCGCGCTGCGCCAGGTGCAAACGCGGCGGCAGTGGCTGAACATACCTGGGCGCAGATCCTCGCCTGCGCAAAGTCGGTGGTACCTCTGGACAAGCGCCTGCGAGACGGGCACTGGGATAAGGCAACGCATAAATCCATTGAACTGGAGGGCTTAACGTTAGGGCTCATCGGATTGGGTGCTATCGGCTCGCGTGTGGCACATATTGGCCACGCATTCGGCATGAAGGTGCTGGCTTACGATCCCTATGCTAAGTCCATGCCTGCCCTGTGTGAACGCGCAGAAACGCTGAATGGACTTCTTTCCCGTTCCGATGTCATCTCTTTGCACTGTCCGCTGACCGATGAGAATCGGGGGATGATCAATAGCCAGACGCTCGCACACTGCAAGCGGAACGCAATTCTGGTAAATACGGCACGCGGCGGACTGATCGACGATGAATCGTTACTGGCGGCGCTCAGGGATGGCACGCTGCACAGCGCAGCGCTGGACAGCTTTACCCACGAGCCGCTGACGGCGCCGCACCTCTGGCAGTCCGTAGAAAACGTGGTTATTTCACCGCATATTGGCGGCGTTACCGCAGCGTCATATATCAAGATGGGGACAGTGGCCGCAAGCAATATTCTTGCTGTAACAGACGTAACCACCGTCAGCCCGTAAAGCCATCTGTGACGAGTGGCAGTGCTCTTATGTCACTTGTCTTCTGCCAGCGCCTGAGCGCACGCCCAGGCACTTGCCCATGCCCACTGGAAATTGTACCCGCCGAGCCAGCCGGTCACATCCATCACCTCACCAATAAAATAGAGCCCCGGCACGTTGCGCGCTTCCATGGTGCGTGAGGAGAGTTCATGGGTGTCGACCCCGCCAAGCGTCACTTCCGCCGTGCGGTAGCCTTCGGTGCCGTTGGGCTGCACCCGCCAGGCTGTCAGCGTCTCAACCAGCACCGCCTGTTCGCGGCTGTTAAGCTGCTTGAGCGACACATCGGGGATCTGACCCAGCACCTGCAAACATTCCACCAGACGTTTTGGCAACTGCATGGCCAGCGTGTTTTTCAGGCTTTGATTCGGGTGCGCCGCGCGTTGCTCGTTGAGGAAAGCCTCCAGGTCGCAATCGGGTATCAGATTAACCGTGACAAACTCCCCCGGCTGCCAGTAGCTGGAGATTTGCAGTACCGCCGGGCCGGAAAGACCACGGTGGGTAAACAGCAGGTTTTCACGGAACACCGTACCGTCTTCAGCCGTAATGACCGACGGCACCGAGACGCCAGAAAGCGTCTGGAGCTGTTCCAGCAGAGGCTTATGCAGGGTGAACGGTACCAGCCCCGCACGGGTGGGCAGCACGTTCAGGCCAAACTGTTCGGCAATCTTGTAGCCGAATGGTGAAGCCCCCAGCCCCGGCATGGAGAGGCCACCGCTGGCAATCACCAGGTTATCGGCGCTGACGCTTTCCCCGTTTAACTGCAGCGTGTAGCCCTGCTCATCGCGGGACACCTCCAGCACTTCCGTGCGCAGGCGCATCACCACCCCGCCCTTCTCACACTCGGCCACCAGCATATCGACAATCTGCTGGGCGGAGTCATCACAGAACAGCTGGCCCAGCGTCTTCTCATGCCATGCGATACCGTGCTTACCCACCAGGTCGATAAAGTCCCACTGGGTGTAACGCGCCAGGGCCGATTTGCAAAAATGACGGTTCTGGCTCAGATAAGCTGCAGGTTCGACATAGAGATTTGTAAAGTTGCAACGCCCGCCACCGGACATCAGAATTTTACGTCCTGGCTTTTTACCGTTATCCAGCAACAGCACGCGACGACCCGCCTGTCCGGCCATCGCCGCACAAAACATACCCGCCGCACCGGCGCCAATTACCACGGCATCAAACCTTTCCACGTCAAAATCCTCTTCGTTAACTGCCGCGGATTGTAAAGTTTCCTCTGTGGTCACACCAGCGCAATTAACCGAGATATCAGTCATATACTTGAAATATAAAATATATTTCTTTACCTAACGCCAACAAAGCCGAAGTTATATCAAAAAAAAGCTATATTTCACTTTGCCCGCCGCGCATTTGTCCTGGATAATGCGCCGCGTTCATGTCCTCAAAATGGCGTAACGTCCTATGCTACATTTGTTTGCTGGCCTGGATTTACATACCGGGCTTTTATTATTGCTTGCTCTGGTTTTTGTACTGTTTTACGAAGCGATCAACGGCTTCCACGACACTGCAAACGCAGTAGCAACGGTTATCTACACTCGCGCAATGCGATCGCAGCTCGCGGTTGTTATGGCGGCGGTATTTAACTTTTTTGGTGTTCTTCTGGGTGGACTGAGCGTTGCATATGCGATCGTGCATATGTTGCCAACGGATCTGCTTCTCAACGTTAGTTCTGGCCATGGCCTCGCTATGGTGTTCTCAATGCTGCTTGCTGCAATTATCTGGAACCTCGGTACCTGGTATTTCGGCCTGCCTGCATCCAGTTCTCACACCCTCATCGGCGCGATTATCGGTATTGGGTTAACGAATGCCCTCATGACCGGTACCTCGGTTGTTGATGCGTTAAACATCCCGAAAGTGCTGGGAATTTTCGCCTCACTGATTGTCTCCCCTATCGTGGGTCTGGTGGTCGCAGGCGGATTGATTTTCATCCTGCGTCGTTACTGGAGCAATACGAAAAAACGCTCCCGTATTCACCTGACGCCGGCAGAGCGTGAGAAGAAAGACGGCAAGAAAAAGCCGCCATTCTGGACGCGGATTGCCCTGATCCTTTCCGCTATAGGCGTTGCCTTCTCTCACGGCGCGAACGACGGTCAGAAAGGCATTGGTCTGGTAATGCTGGTACTGATTGGCGTCGCACCGGCGGGATTCGTGGTTAACATGAACGCCTCCGGTTACGAAATCACCCGTACCCGTGATGCGGTGAACAATGTTGAAATCTATTTCCAGCAACACCCTGAGCTGCTGAAGAAGGCAACCGGCGTTGACCAGTTGATCCCTTCTCCTGAAGCAGGCGCTACCACTGCGCCGGGCGAATTCCACTGCCATCCGGCAAACGCGATTAACGCGCTGGAACGTGCCAAAGGCATGCTGGGTAATATCGAAAGCTACGACAAACTGTCCGTTGAGCAACGTGGTCAAATGCGTCGCATTATGCTGTGCATCTCTGATGTCACGGATAAAGTGGCGAAGCTGCCAGAAGTGAATGCTGACGACCAGCGTCTGCTGAAGAAACTGAAAGGCGATATGCTCAATACTATTGAGTACGCGCCAATCTGGATCATCATGGCTGTCGCACTGGCTCTCGGTATCGGTACGATGATTGGCTGGCGTCGTGTGGCGACCACCATCGGCGAGAAGATCGGTAAGAAAGGCATGACGTATGCGCAGGGTATGTCCGCGCAGATGACGGCGGCGGTTTCAATCGGTCTGGCGAGCTATACCGGTATGCCAGTTTCGACCACCCACGTACTCTCCTCTTCCGTGGCAGGGACCATGATTGTTGACGGCGGCGGTCTGCAACGCAAAACCGTGACCAACATTCTGATGGCCTGGGTATTTACCCTTCCGGCCTCTATCCTGCTGTCGGGTGGGTTGTACTGGATTTCGCTGAAGCTTATCTAATCGGCAGAACGCGATAAAAAAGCGGGTCAGGAAACTGACCCGCTTTTTTTATGCTCAGTGCCAAATCATCAAGGCAATCATGCTGACCACAACCAGACCACACAGGGCGCTGGTTAAAATGAACTGACGGCGAAGACGCTCGCAACGGCGAATAAACTCTTCATCGTGGTGATCGCGATAGCGCTGGTAATAGATATACCCTACCAGACGCATCTGCTTGCTGGGCTGTCCGTGCGAGGTGAAGAACCCTCCACCGTCCACATACTGATAAAGCAACGGATCGCAACCACGAAGTACCACTAACAGCGCACGTAACGATGAGAAGTAGCGCGCCATATTCACTATGCAAACCACGCATAACGCCCAAAACAATGCGACGGTGCTAATCATACATCCTCCCCGGCGTACGCCCACGAAGCAAGGCCTCTGAGCTACCGCACTCCAGTGCCCTGACAGACAGTTCAGTGAAAGAATGAACAAAAGTCGATCCGGTTCGCGTTTTAATATCCGAACGGCTCATTAAATAGTGTAGGAGATCCGTTAATTTTTTTGCCACAAGGTTAATCGTTATCAACACCAAAGCTTGAAAAATATGTTTTACTGGGCCGTAATGAAAGCATCAGACGACGGCTTTTCCATTTAGTCATCGATAACTTAAGGAAGGAGTAACACTATGGCTTACAAACACATTCTCATCGCGGTAGACCTCTCTCCGGAGAGTAAAGTGCTGGTTGATAAAGCGGTATCCATGGCACGCCCTTACAACGCGAAAGTTTCTCTTATCCACGTTGATGTGAATTACTCCGACCTCTATACCGGTCTGATTGACGTCAATCTCGGTGATATGCAGAAACGCATCTCTGAAGAGACACACCACGCCCTGAGCGAACTGTCCACCAACGCGGGCTACCCTATCACCGAAACCTTAAGCGGCAGCGGCGATCTGGGTCAGGTGCTGGTTGATGCGATTAAGAAATACGATATGGACCTGGTCGTTTGTGGTCACCACCAGGACTTCTGGAGCAAGCTGATGTCTTCAGCGCGTCAGCTGATTAACACCGTTCATGTGGATATGCTGATTGTTCCACTGCGTGACGAAGAAGACGAGTAAGTCTGCTTTCCCTCTCCCAAAGGGAGAGGGAACCGTTCGAGCCTTTTTCCAGCGCGGGTTGGGGTGACAGCATCAAACTGCACACCCTAACCTTCCTGTTCCGGCGTCCCCGAATAAATATCAAACCGGTGCCCTTTGGTAACCACCGCATTGGCCGTGGCCACGTCCGCCAGCGGCGGCGCATAGTCCGGGCGTTTCACCACCACGCGCTTCGTGGCTAGCTGACGAGCAGGCGCCAGCAAACCATCCGCGTCTAAATCCGGTCCGACCAGCGACTGGAACACCCGCATCTCTTTCTTCACCAGCGCGCTTTTCTGCTTATGCGGGAACATCGGGTCGAGGTAGACCACCTGCGGACGCGGAGTGATATCGGTCAGCGCCGTCAGGCTGGAGGCGTGAATCAACTGCAAGCGCGCCTGCAGCCATGGTCCAATCTCCGGGTCGGCATAGCCGCGCGTCAGCCCGTCGTCGAGCAGCGCGGCCACGACCGGATTGCGCTCCAGCATCCGCACGTGACACCCTACCGAGGCCAGGACAAACGCATCGCGCCCTAAACCCGCCGTGGCATCCACCACATCCGGAAGATAGCTTCCTTTGACGCCAACCGCTTTGGCAACCGCTTCACCGCGACCGCCGCCGAACTTGCGCCGGTGCGCCATAGCGCCCCCCACAAAATCGACAAATATCCCGCCGAGCCTGGGTTCGTCACGCTTACGTAATTCCAGATGCGCCGGCGTCATCACCAGCGCCATCAGGTTTTCATCATCATGCTCCAGGCCCCAGCGGGCGGCCAGAACAGATAAGGCGCCGTCTCCGGCGCCTGTTTCATCGACTAAACAGATCTTCACGTAACGGTTAGCCTTTAATTCCGTAGTGCTCAAGCATCGCATCCAGCTGCGGCTCGCGGCCACGGAAGCGTTTGAACAGCACCATTGGCTCTTCAGAACCGCCGCGCGTCAGGATGTTATCAAGGAACGACTGGCCGGTTTCACGGTTGAAAATGCCCTCTTCTTCAAAGCGAGAGAACGCATCCGCCGCCAGTACGTCGGCCCACAGGTAGCTGTAATAGCCTGCCGCATAGCCACCCGCGAAGATATGGCTGAACGCGTGCGGGAAGCGGCCCCAGGTTGGCCCTGGAATAACGGCGACCTGCTTTTTAATCTCGGCCAGCGTCTCGAGGATTTTCGCCCCCTGCTCCGGACTAAACTCGGCGTGCAGACGGAAGTCGAACAGGCCGAACTCCAGCTGGCGCAGGATAAACATCGCCGCCTGGTAGTTTTTCGCCGCCAGCATTTTATCCAGCAGTTCTTTCGGCAGCGGTTCGCCGGTTTCGTAATGGCCGGAGATGAACGCCAGCGCGTCCGGCTCCCAGCACCAGTTTTCCATAAACTGGCTTGGCAGTTCGACCGCATCCCATGGCACACCGCTGATACCGGCAACGCCTGCGGTTTCGATACGGGTCAGCATATGGTGCAGGCCGTGGCCGAACTCGTGGAACAGGGTAATCACTTCGTCATGGGTAAACAGCGCAGGCTTGCCATTCACCGGACGGTTAAAGTTACAGGTCAGGTACGCCACCGGCTTCTGCAGGGAGCCGTCCGCTTTACGCATCTGCCCGACGCAATCATCCATCCATGCACCGCCGCGTTTGTTCTCGCGAGCGTACAGATCCAGGTAGAAGCTCCCGCGCAGCTCGTTCTTCTCGTCATACAGTTCGAAGAAGCGCACGTCCGGATGCCAGACGTCGATGTCGGTACGTTCTTTGGCGGTGATCCCGTAAATGCGTTTAACCACTTCAAACAGACCGTTAACGGCTTTGTTTTCCGGGAAGTAAGGGCGCAGCTGCTCATCGCTGATGCTGTAAAGGTGCTGTTTCTGTTTTTCACTGTACCAGGCGATATCCCACGGCTGCAGCTCGTCGACACCGTATTCCGCTTTCGCGAAGGCGCGCAGCTGTGCCAGCTCTCTCTCGCCCTGCGGACGCGCACGTTTCGCCAGGTCAGTCAGGAAATCGAGGACCTGCTGTGGATTTTCCGCCATTTTGGTGGCGAGGGATTTGGAGGCGTAGCTCTCAAAGCCCAGCAGCTGTGCCAGCTCGTGACGCAGCGCGAGGATTTCAGCCATCACCGGGCTGTTATCCCACTTACCGGCATTCGGGCCCTGATCGGAAGCGCGGGTGCTGTACGCACGGTACATCTCCTCGCGCAGCGCCTGATTGTCGCAGTAGGTCATGACCGGCAGGTAGCTCGGGATGTCCAGGGTTAAGAGGAAGCCTTCCTGCTCTTTAGCTTCGGCCTGCGCTTTCGCCGCCGCCAGCGCGCTTTCCGGCATACCGGCCAGCTCGGCTTCGTCGGTAATCAGCTTCGTCCAGCCCATGGTCGCGTCCAGCACGTTGTTGCTGTACTGGTTACCCAGCTCAGACAGACGGGCCGCAATTTCACCGTAACGGGTCTGTTTCTCTTTCGGCAAACCAATGCCGGAGAGTTCGAAATCACGCAGAGCGTTATCGACCGATTTTTTCTGCGCGGTATTGAGTTCGGCATAGTGGTCGCCATCGCGCAGGTCGCGATAGGCTTTGTACAGCCCCTCGTGTTGACCAACCCAGGTGCTGTACTCAGAGAGCAACGGCAGGGTTTGTTCATACGCTTCACGGAGTTCCGGGCTGTTTTTCACTGAATTCAGATGGCTTACCGGGGAGAAGAGGCGTCCCAGCACGTCATCCACTTCGGCCAGCGGCTGACACAGATTTTCCCAGGTGTACGGGGCGCCCTGCGCCACCACGCTTTCTACCGCCGCTCGGCAGTTGTCCAGCGCCTGTGTTACGGCTGGAACCACATGCTCAGGGAGGATTTTAGAAAACGGTGGCAACGAAAAAGGCGTCAGTAATGGATTGGTCATAAACGCTGTCCTGTTGAATAAGATGAATGAAGCGCGCATCCGGCGCTGTGCATATGCGATCTAGAATGGGGATAAGTGTAGAGGATTTCAATGCCAGACGTTGCGCTTTCGCGGCAGGATAAACTTTTCTGTATACTGTGGCGATACGCTCTATTTTTGCCCGATGGCGCTACGCTTATCAGGCCTACGTTTACTACCTGGAACACAATCATTCATGCTCAGTTATCGCCACAGCTTTCACGCAGGCAACCACGCCGACGTCCTTAAACACACCGTTCAGAGCCTGATCATTGAATCACTTAAAGAGAAAGATAAACCGTTTCTCTATCTGGACACCCACGCGGGCGCGGGACGTTATCAGCTGAGCGGCGAACATGCCGAGCGCACCGGAGAATACCTGGAAGGGATCGCCCGCATCTGGCAGCAGGACGACCTGCCGGCAGAGCTGGAGCCCTACATTGGTGTGGTGAATCATTTTAACCGCAACGGCCAGCTGCGCTACTACCCTGGCTCGCCGTTGATTGCCCGCCAGCTGCTGCGCGAGCAGGACAGCCTTCAGCTGACCGAGCTGCACCCAAGCGACTTCCCGCTGCTGCGTTCTGAATTCCAGAAAGACAGCCGCGCCCGTGTGGAAAAGGCGGATGGCTACCAGCAGTTGAAGGCCAAACTGCCGCCGGTATCCCGTCGCGGTCTGGTGCTGATCGACCCGCCTTATGAGATCAAAACCGATTATCAGGCGGTAGTGAGCGGTATTAACGACGGCTACAAACGTTTTGCGACGGGCACCTATGCCCTGTGGTATCCGGTGGTGCTGCGTGCGCAAATTAAACGCATGATCAAAGATCTGGAAGCGACCGGTATCCGCAAAATTCTGCAAATTGAACTGGCCGTGCGCCCGGACAGCGACCAGCGCGGCATGACCGCTTCCGGCATGATTGTGATCAACCCGCCATGGAAGCTCGAAGCGCAGATGAACAACGTGCTGCCGTGGCTGCACAAGACGCTGGTGCCGGCCGGAACGGGCCATGCCACCGTCAGTTGGATCGTGCCTGAGTAATCGCAGTCATCGGTGGAAACTATTGATTTCAGGTATACAATCGCGGCAATTCACGATTAAGGATAAAAGCTATGACTAAGCATTATGACTACATCGCAATCGGCGGCGGCAGCGGCGGCATCGCCTCCATCAACCGCGCGGCCATGTATGGCCAGAAATGTGCGCTGATCGAAGCCAAAGCGCTGGGCGGCACCTGCGTCAACGTGGGTTGTGTACCGAAGAAAGTGATGTGGCATGCGGCCCAAATCCGTGAAGCAATCCATATGTATGGCCCGGATTACGGCTTTGACACCACCATCAATAACTTTGACTGGAACAAGCTGATCGCCAGCCGTACTGCCTATATCGACCGTATTCATACCTCGTACGACAATGTGCTGGGCAAGAACAACGTCGATGTTATTCATGGTTTTGCGCGCTTTGTTGATGCGAAGACGATCGACGTTAACGGTGAGACGATCACTGCCGATCACATCCTGATCGCGACCGGCGGGCGTCCGAGCCACCCGGATATTCCCGGTGTGGAATACGGTATCGACTCCGACGGTTTCTTCGAGCTGCCTGCTCTGCCAGAACGTGTTGCCGTGGTGGGCGCGGGATACATCGCCGTAGAACTGGCCGGTGTGATTAATGGCCTGGGCGCAGAAACGCACCTGTTCGTGCGTAAACACGCGCCGCTGCGCAACTTTGACCCGCTGATCGTCGATACGCTGGTCGAAGTGATGAATACCGAAGGCCCAACGCTGCACACCCACGCCGTGCCAAAAGCGGTTGTGAAAAATGCAGACGGTAGCCTGACGCTTGAGCTGGAAGATGGCCGTAGCCAGACCGTGGATTGCCTGATCTGGGCGATTGGTCGTGAACCGGCTAACGACAACTTCAACCTGGCGGCGACGGGCGTTAAAACCGATGAGAAAGGGTATATCGTTGTCGATAAATTCCAGAACACCAGCGTTCCGGGCATTTATGCGGTGGGCGATAACACCGGTGCGGTCGAACTGACGCCGGTTGCGGTTGCCGCGGGCCGTCGCCTCTCTGAGCGTCTGTTTAACAACAAACCGGAAGAGCATCTGGACTACAGTAACATTCCGACCGTGGTCTTCAGCCACCCGCCAATCGGCACAGTGGGCTTAACAGAACCCCAGGCGCGCGAGCAGTATGGCGACGACCAGGTGAAAGTGTATAAATCCGCGTTCACCGCGATGTATACCGCCGTCACCTCTCACCGTCAGCCATGCCGCATGAAGCTGGTCTGCGTGGGTCCGGAAGAGAAGATTGTCGGTATCCACGGCATTGGCTTTGGCATGGACGAGATCCTGCAGGGCTTCGCCGTGGCGTTGAAAATGGGTGCCACCAAGAAAGACTTCGATAACACCGTTGCGATCCACCCGACAGCGGCCGAAGAATTTGTCACCATGCGTTAAGCAAAATGCCCCTCTGCGGAGGGGCGTTTGTTTCAGACATAAATCGTTGCACAACGAATGCTCTGAATTATTTGCCCCATAAATCTTTCTAAAAATCCCTTTTATCCTTTATTTTTCAGCCAATTACTGTTTTAACTCCGCAAATACCCCGCGCTTAAAAACGTGATCAACCGCACATTTCCCTCAGCCAACACCGAAGCGAATGTCTACGCTTATAAGACGCCCGGAAAAAACTGTTATTTTGAACACACAACCGGAGGTCCTTATCGCCATGTTCAACCAGAAACTACAGGCTGCCGAGAACATCGAGTTCGAGATTGCAGAAGAGCTGCGCTACGAGACCGATCCCTGCGAGTTAAAACTGGATGAAATGATTGAGGCGGAGCCGGAACCCGAAATGATTGAGGGGCTACCCGCCTCTGATGCTCTGACGCCCGCCGATCGCTATCTGGAACTGTTCGAGCACGTGCAGTCGACACGGCTGTTTGCGGACAGCAAAACCTTCCCCGACTGTGCCCCGAAGATGGATCCTCTAGATATTCTGATCCGCTATCGCAAGGTCAGGCGCCACCGGGATTTCGACCTGCGCCGGTTCGTGGAGAACCACTTCTGGCTGCCAGAGACCTATACCACGGAATATGTCTCCGACCCCGGCCTGTCGCTAAAAGAGCACATTGACAGCCTGTGGCCCGTGCTGACGCGCGAGCCGCAGGACCACATCCCCTGGTCCTCTCTGCTGGCGCTGCCGCAGGCCTATATCGTGCCCGGCGGGCGTTTTAGTGAGACCTATTACTGGGATTCCTACTTCTCTATGCTGGGTCTGGCAGAGAGCGGACGTAACGATCTGCTGAAATGTATGGCGGATAACTTCGCGTGGTTGATTGAACGCTACGGCCATATCCCGAACGGTAACCGTACCTATTATCTCAGCCGCTCCCAGCCGCCGGTATTTGCCCTGATGGTGGAGCTGTTTGAAGAGGATGGTGTGCGCGGTGCAAAGCGCTACCTTGAACACCTCAAAATGGAGCATGCCTTCTGGATGGACGGGGCGGAATCGCTGCTGCTTAATCAGGCCTATCGCAGTGCGGTGCGTATGCCGGATGGCTCGCTGTTAAACCGCTACTGGGACGACCGTGACACGCCGCGCGATGAATCATGGATTGAGGATGTGGAAACCGCCCGTCACTCTGGCCGTCCGCCGAATGAGGTTTATCGCGATTTGCGCGCAGGTGCGGCCTCCGGCTGGGATTACTCCTCGCGCTGGCTGCGGGAGCCTGGCCGACTTGCCAGCATCCGCACCACGCAGTTTATCCCTATCGATTTGAACGCGTTCCTGTTCAAACTGGAAAGCGCGATCGCCAATATTTCGGCATCGAAAGGGGATAAAGAGACCGCGGAACTGTTCCGCCAGAAAGCCAGCGATCGCCGCGCCGCGGTGAACCGGTATCTGTGGGATGACGAGAATGGCTGTTACCGCGACTACGACTGGCGCCGCGAGGTCATGGCGCTGTTCTCAGCGGCGAGCATTGTGCCGCTGTACGTTGGCATGGCGACCCACGAGCAGGCTGAACGCTTGTCTGATGCGGTAAAAGCACGTCTGCTGACGCCGGGCGGGATTCTGGCCACCGAGTACGAGACCGGCGAGCAGTGGGATAAACCCAACGGCTGGGCACCGCTGCAGTGGATGGCGATTCAGGGCTTCAAACAGTACGGCAATGACTCGCTGGGCGATGAGATTGCCTGGAGCTGGCTGCAGACGGTGAATCATTTCTATAAAGCCCACCATAAGGTGATTGAGAAATATCACATCGCCAGCAGTACGCCGCGCGAAGGGGGCGGGGGTGAGTACCCGCTGCAGGATGGCTTCGGCTGGACTAACGGCGTGGTACGGCGGTTGATTGGGTTGTATGGGGAGCCGTGACCTTCTGCGGTCTGATGCCCGTATTCCATCCCTCTCCTCCCGGGAGAGGGAGAAGACAGGATTAACGAATCACTTCATAAATGGCGGTCTGGATGGACTGCCATTTTTTTGTGGTGGCATCCGGCTGTGATTGTGCCCGACGCGTCGCCAAATCCAGATCATGCTGCTGGCGCTTCACCACGGCAGGCACGGTGCAAAACGCCTTCAGATACTGTTTACGCATTGACGTCAGGGACTCGCCATTCGACATGGCATGGCTGAGCGTGTTGATAAAGCGCCGGCACGGCTTCTGTTCCACCATGTTCTGTCGGTAGCGCAACATCAGCTCCAGAACGTCGTCATAGTCAGCCGACATCGCCTCTTCCGTCCAGGAGAGCTTCCAGTCCATCCCTCCCTGCAAAAACAGCAGTGCCACCCGGGTATCATTGCGGTTAATCGCCGAGCGGAAATTATTCTCGTCCCAGGTCACGCCCATGCGCGACAGCGTCTCGCGCGAGGAGGGGGTTTCGCGCATCTCCTGAGGCTGGGCCGTTTCTGCAACGTTCCCGGCTGCAGGCTGGGGTTTACTGCTGGTTACCAGCCAGAAGCCGCCCGCCACAATGGCAATCACCATCACGCCAACCGCCCCCCATAACGCGCCGGAAATAAGCTGCTCACGCTGTTCTGGCGTGCGCGGTGCGCGCTGGGTCGGTTTTTCAATCGTGTCACGAACCTCAAAGAGATCCCCGCCGGTCACACGATCCATTTTCTGCGCCTTTTCCCAGAAAGCATGCAGCTCGCTGGCATCCACCGCCATCAGTCCGGCCGGGTTGACGCGGGTTCTCCCCTCTTCAAAAGCACGTTGAACCGGTCGGGTGATCTGCGTGTAGTAGTTATCCAGCAGCTGGATTTGCGCCGAACTTAACGCTTTCTGCACGGTAATATTGTTGCGGATTTGCCGAATATCATCGAGGAAGGTTTGCAGGGTTTTCCGCGGTTCCACCATCAGCGTGAGCATTGACGGATCGCTAAACAGCGAGGCGTAGTAGCGGCTGAACTCTTTTTTATCCACCAGCATCTGTGCCAGCTCACTGAACATCATGCCACTCAGCACATCATTGATGTCACCAAGCTTCAGCCAGCGCCGCACGCGGTCCGCGTTAAACAGGGTTTTAAGATGGTTATTCAGCCGCACCTGATCGGGCCAGGCCTGCTGGATGAGCCCTTTTATCATCAACTCAATCGTACGCACCTGCTTGTGCGCCTGTTGCTGCTGGAGTTCACTGCCAGGCGCCACTTCGGTGCTGTAGGTCAGAAGAGGCTGTTGCAAACGAAGGTGCTCCAGCGTAGTCACAAACCGCATCGCGGCAATCAGCTGGTTTTCACTGACATCCTGACCGCTTTCGTACTGAGGAACACGCTGCTGAAGCAGACGCAATTGCAGCGTGAATTCGGACATCTCCGCGTCATTCAAATTGAGCGTCTTCGCAACCGCATTCCAGCCCCCCAGGCCTAAACGCGCGCTGTCCAGTTGTTCCAGAAACCAGCGTGGATCTTTTCCCTCAGAAACATGTACATTCAGGAGAAGTAAAATTTCAACCGAGGCCTGGCGAATAACCGCCAGACAGTGTTCGAACTGTTCGCGGATAGGGTGTGCTGTGCTGAGAGTCATTGTTTTCCTTAAGCGACAACGAAGACAACCAGAATGGGCCCGTAATGGCCGTTTTTCTTTTTATTTATACGAGGTTAACCATACCTGACTTTCTGTTGAAATAAAGTGACACCACGAAAATCATTTTAAATGTTTCAGGAGAATCTGAATGCCTGTCTTAACGACATCGCGTCTTATCTGTTCACCGCTGCAAGACCATGACTGGCCCTTTTTCCTGGCGTTGCAGCACGACCCCGAGGTGATGCGTTTTGTCGCGGAAGATCGCCCCGTGGAGGCGATCCGCGAGGCGTTCGAATCTCGTCTGACGCCCTGGACGCCGGGCAGCGCGCACTGGCTTTGCCTCGTTGTGCGTGACGCCACCTCCGGCGTACCGCTCGGCGTCACCGGTTATATTCATCGCGATGACGATTGCGCGGAAGTGGGTTTTCTTTTTGCACCTGCGGCCCAGGGGAAAGGCTACGGCTTCGAATCGCTGCAGGCGCTGTGCGGTTACGCCTTTCATCAGGGCGGCATACGCCGCCTCACCGCCACCGTCACGGCGGGGAATATCGCCTCCAGACGCCTGCTGGAAAAAACGGGCTTTCGTCTGGAAGGTGAGTTACGCGAGAGTTATTACCTTGGCGGACAATGGCATAATGACTGGCTGTTCGGTTTATTGAAGCAGGAATATCTCAGCAATTATTCCTGACCTATAGCCATTTGGCGGATATTTCGCGTGTGTCGTTTCCTCTACAATATTGCCATTAAGAGGAAACGAATATGAAAGGTCATGCGCTGAAGATATCTTCTGCCGCCATTGCGTTAATAAAAAAACACCAGGGGCTTTCTCTGGAGAAATATCGTGATGAAAACGGTTTATGGGTTATTGGCTATGGCCATGTTATTCGCCAGGGCGAATGTTTTCAGCGTCTTATCACGCCGCTACAGGCTGAATATTTACTTTACGATGATATTCAGCTGTGCGAAACGCTGCTGCGGGAAAAATTTAAACGCCCGTTAACCCAACAGCAGCACGACGCGCTGGTGTTGATGATGCTCAGTTTCGGTGAGACGACCTCACTACCGACCGCAATTCTTCAGGCCGTCGCCCGGGTATAGTACATCGCGGCCTGGGTTCTGTTTTTCACCTCCAGGCGGCGGAAAAGCGCTTCCAGGTGCGCTTTCACCGTGGCGGCGCTGATGTTGAGATTACGCCCGATCTCTTTATTGGACTCCCCCGCCGCCAGTAACTTCAGGACTTCGCGCTGGCGTTCGCTTAAGGATAATAACGCCTGCGGCGCCGACGGTTGCCTCACCCACTCACCGGGGAAGCACACCATTCCTCGGGAGACCGAATCCAGCACCGCGGAAAAGCGCTCCGGGTGCGCATTGCGGGGAACAATGGCCATCACGTTTCGCTGCAGCAATTGTTCAACCCATCGGGCCTCTTTTTTAGCCAGAACCATTACCACGCGTATCGTCGGAAAACGCTGCATGATCGCTTCCAGCCAGGCGATCCCCTCATCCTCAATTAAATTCCCGTCAATCATGACGATAGCAGAGGGTGACGCTGAAATTTGCGCCCGTATATCTTCTGCCTGACAGCTTCCCGTAATATTTATTTCCGGAATTAATTTCTGAAGACTGTGTATCGCTCCGTGAATAAACAGGGACTGCCTGTCAAACATAATTACCCGCATCGTTTTTCTCCCTCTGAGAGTTGCGAAGGGAGATTCTACAGAGGCATTATTTAAGAAAAAACTCAATGAACGGAGACGTTACAAATCCACCAGTGTTATTTATATCTCCCAGTATCTGGACACATTCAATTTGAGGATTTCCTTAAGAGGTTCCTTCCCCTTAAGCGAAGGCATCACAGGAACATACCGCCTGACACTTCAATACGTTGCGCATTCATCCAGCCCAGTTTATCGCTGAGCAGCGCCGCAATGGCATCACCGATATCATCCGGCAGCCCTACGCGCCCGAGCGCCGTCTGCGTTGCCAGCATCTGGTTAAGCTGCGCGTTGTCACGCACGCGTCCGCCGCCAAAGTCGGTTTCTATCGCACCGGGAGCAATGATATTGACGGAGATACCGCGCGCGCCCAGCTCTTTCGCCTGGTAGCGGGTCAGCACTTCCATCGCCCCTTTCATTGCCGCATAGGTGCCGGAACCGGGTTGCGTAAAACGGGCCAGCCCGCTGGAGACGTTCAGGATCCGCCCACCGTCGTTCAGCAAGGGAAGCAAACGCTGCGTCAGGAAAAAAGGCCCTTTGAAATGGATATTCAGCGCCTCATCAAACTGGGCTTCCGTTGTCTCGGCATAGGGCGCGTACAAGCCCGTCCCGGCGTTGTTTAATAAATAATCAAAGGTTTCACGCTGCCATACGGTCTTAAGGATTTCCTGAAGTTGAGCGGCAAAAAGGTCGAAACTGGCAACATCTCCGACGTTGAGCTGCAATGCGGCCGCGTTAACGCCCTTTTGCTGAATTTCGTGCACAACATCCAGCGCGTCCTGTTGGCTTCGGTTATAGGTCAGGATAATTCCCGTTCCGTCTGCTGCCAGCTTTAAGGCCGCGTTTTTACCCAGACCACGGCTACCACCTGTGACTAATGCAATACGTTCAGACATAAGAAACCTCGTTTTGACTGTTGTGGAGATTGAGAAAGAGCTTATTAGGTGATAGAAGATCAATAAAGATGTCGCAGAGCGCTTCACTGTTTCAATTGCAACAACAATGAGCTTCGTCTATGGATAAAATTCACGCAATGCAGCTGTTTGTTCGTGTCGCGGAACTGGAGAGTTTTTCCCGGGCGGCGGAGTCACTGACGCTGCCGAAAGGCAGTGTTTCGCGGCAAATTCAGGCGCTGGAAAACCGACTGGGAACCCAGCTATTGCACCGAACCACGCGTCGCGTAAGCCTGACGCAGGACGGCATGGTGTATTACGAGCGGGCAAAAGATCTTCTGACAAACCTGGATGAACTGGACGGTATGTTCCAGCATGACCCCTCCACCATCAGCGGTCGGTTACGCGTGGATATGCCCGTCAGCGTTGCTCGAAATTTAGTCATCCCCAAACTGCCTGCTTTTCTGCAGCAATATCCGGGCATCGAGCTGGAACTTAGCAGCAGCGATCGCCTGGTGGATGTTATTCGTGAAGGGTTTGATTGTGTGGTACGCGTCGGCGCGCTCAAAGACTCGGGACTTATCGCCCGCCCGCTGGGCAAGCTGTCGGTGATTAACTGCGCCAGCCCGGATTATGTCACGCGTTTTGGCTATCCGGAAACGCTGGAAGATTTGGGTTCACACGCCGTCATTCACTACGCCGCCACGCTGGGAACACGTCCCCAGGGCTTTGAGTTTTATAACGGCACGTCGACGCAGTGGGTGAAGACGGGCGGGGTTTTGACCGTCAACAGCACAGAAACGTATCAGGCGGCCTGTATCGCCGGGCTAGGTATTATCCAGGTGCCGCGCGTTGGCGTGCGTGACGCTCTGCGCACCAGGAAGTTGATTGAAGTTCTCCCGCAGTACCGGGCGGAACCGATGCCGGTATCGCTGATTTATCCCCACCGGCGCAACCTCTCCCGTCGGGTACATCTGTTTATGGAGTGGCTGACTGCACTCACAAAAGCTTACGTGGATTAGTCGCAAGCTATAATTCAATAACATCCAGCCAAACGAAAAGGAAAAGTCGCGTGACGCCGGAAAACAACCCGCAACGACCTACCCAACATTTAGATTACGAACCCATCCAGAAGATGGAAACCGGGCCCGAAGAAGTAAAAATGCCAGGCACCGCCAGCAAAGCGCTGGGGACTGTCACCAGCCTGGCAGAGCGGATACAGCAGTTCCCCATGATTGCGCACCTGATACGCGCGACAGAGCGGTTTAATGACCGCATGGGTAACCAGTTTGGGGCTGCCATCACCTATTTCTCTTTTTTATCGATGATCCCGATCCTGATGGTGTCTTTTGCCGCAGCCGGTTTTGTGCTCGCGTCACACCCAACGCTGCTTCAGGATATCTTCAATAAAATCCTGAATAACGTCAGTGATCCGACCCTCGCCACCACGCTCAAAAACACCATTAATACCGCCGTACAGCAACGTACGACGGTCGGTATCGTCGGTCTGTTGATTGCCCTTTACTCCGGGATTAACTGGATGGGCAACCTCCGCGAGGCCATTCGCGCCCAGTCGCGCGAGGTGTGGGAGCGTAAGCCTCAGGACCAGGAGAAAATCTGGGTTAAGTATCTTCGCGACTTTGTTTCGCTGATTGGCCTGCTCGTCGCGCTGATTGTGACGCTCTCCATCACCTCCGTCGCCGGTTCGGCGCAGCAGATGATTATCTCTGCGCTCTATCTGGATTACATCGAGTGGCTGAAGCCCGCGTGGCGCGGCATTGGACTGGCTATTTCCATCTTCGCCAACTATCTGCTGTTCTTCTGGATCTTCTGGCGCTTGCCCCGCCATCGTCCGCGTAAGAAGGCGCTGATCCGCGGCACATTGATTGCGGCGATAGGCTTTGAAGTGATCAAAATTGTGATGACTTACACTCTGCCATCGCTGGTGAAATCCCCTTCTGGCGCGGCGTTTGGCTCGGTGCTGGGGCTGATGGCGTTCTTCTACTTCTTCGCCCGCCTGACCTTGTTCTGCGCGGCATGGATTGCCACCGCCGAGTACAAAGACGACCCGCGCATGCCGGGTAAAACACACCGATAACGTCTCTCCCGGGCTGAAACTTCAGCCCGATTCATCATTTCAGCATATAAATCCAGTCCGTAACTTTTATTTAACCAAAAACCAGTTTGATCAGCTGATATCTGAAAACTGTGAAGCATTTCATAGAAGTGTTTTGTCTGGCCTGAACATTATCCGCTCTTTGTTACTTTTATCACCAGTGCGCGGCTTTGTTACAGATTGAAATGTCGCTTTTGCTGTGCGTAATATGGCCTTTCGTCCGACTAAAAATAAGAAAATATTATGCAAGCAACAGCCACAACACTCGACTCCGGTGCGGAAACCGCGCCGGTTAACTCGCGAAACAAAGTTGTCGTCGCCTCGCTGATTGGCACCGCCATTGAGTTCTTCGACTTTTACATTTATGCCACCGCCGCGGTCATTGTCTTCCCGCATATTTTCTTCCCGCAGGGTGACCCGACGGCAGCCACGCTGCAGTCTCTGGCTACCTTTGCGATCGCGTTTGTTGCGCGTCCGATTGGCTCTGCCCTGTTTGGACACTTTGGCGATCGCATCGGCCGTAAGGTCACGCTGGTGGCCTCGCTGCTGACGATGGGGATCTCCACCGTCGCTATCGGCTTGCTGCCTACCTACGAAACCATTGGTATTCTGGCCCCGATGCTGCTGGCGCTGGCGCGTTTTGGTCAGGGTCTGGGGCTGGGCGGTGAATGGGGTGGTGCGGCGCTGCTGGCCACGGAGAACGCACCGGCACGCAAACGCGCGCTGTACGGTTCATTCCCGCAGCTTGGTGCACCGATTGGCTTCTTCTTTGCGAACGGGACTTTCCTGCTGCTCTCCTGGCTGCTGACGGATGAACAGTTCATGAGCTGGGGCTGGCGTATTCCGTTCGTCTTCTCCGCCGTGCTGGTGCTGATTGGCCTGTATGTCCGCGTGTCGCTTCACGAAACGCCGGTTTTCGCTAAAGTTGCCGCCGCGAAAAAACAGGTAAAAGTGCCGCTGGGTACGCTGCTGACTAAACACGTCCGCGTGACGGTACTGGGCACGTTTATCATGCTCGCGACCTACACGCTGTTCTATATCATGACGGTCTACTCAATGACGTTCAGCACCGCCGCCGCGCCGGTTGGGCTCGGCCTGCCGCGTAACGAAGTGCTGTGGATGTTGATGATGGCGGTCATTGGGTTTGGCGTCATGGTGCCGATTGCCGGCCTGCTGGCGGATAAGTTTGGTCGTCGCTCAAGCATGATTGTTATCACCACGCTGATCATTCTGTTTGCCCTGTTCGTCTTCCCGCCGCTGCTGGGTTCAGGTAGCCCTGCGCTGGTGATGGCGTACCTGCTCATTGGTCTGAGCCTGATGGGCCTGACCTTCGGCCCGATGGGCGCGCTGCTGCCAGAGCTGTTCCCGACGGAAGTGCGTTATACCGGCGCGTCGTTCTCCTATAACGTTGCCTCTATTCTGGGTGCGTCCGTTGCGCCTTATATCGCCACCTGGCTGCAGGCAAATTATGGCCTGTTCTACGTGGGCGTTTACCTGGCCGCCATGGCAGCGCTGACGCTGATTGCCCTGCTGCTGACCCACGAGACGAAGCACCAGTCTCTGTAATTCACCGCGGCCTGATACCCTCTCCCCCAGGGAGAGGGTAAAGGTCCCGAAAGCCGTACGTTATTTTTTCATCTGCGACAAAATGTTCCGGCACTGATTCGCATCCCCTTCTGACGGCGAAATTAACGCCAACAGCGCCGCCGCTGGCGTAACCAGCGTCGCGAGTGCTGCCGCCACCGCGCCGCGCGCAATCAGCGGACCGGGTTTCACACCCGCCTGCGGATTTTTAAAGGTCCCACGCACGTAGAGCGGCGAACGCAGGGTGATGATACGAATCCCCTTACTTTCCGGATCGATGGTTAAATCAAGCTGCTCGGAGGCCATACTGGCGGTGCCGGTCACGTTGATGACCGCGTTCTCCGTATCGAAGGCAAAAATTTGCGGGCGCGCCACGCCGTTGACCAGATCCAGGTTGGCCGCCGCACAGTTCACCCGCACCTCATCATCACCGAAGATTTGCCCGATGACGTAGTTCCCGACGTTCAGCCCAAGGATCTCCATCAGGTTGCGGCTCACCAGCCCGTCATTCATCAGAAGCTTCAGGTTACCGTTACTGCTCCCGAGCAGTGCAGCCACAGAATTCCCCACGCCGCGGATATCGGCATCGCCGTTCATTTCACCCAGGGTTTTCTGCATCAATTCCACGTTCGGCATCAGCTCTTTCAGTTTGAGCCGGCGGGCCTTGATATCGGCACGCCCCTGCATCGGCTTTTTATCGCCTTCGAGGTGAATGTTCGATGAGATGGTCCCACCCGCCATACCAAACTTCAGCGGTTGCAGGCGTAAATCGGCATTTTTAAGCAGGATATGGGTCGAAAGATTACTGATCGGCAGCGTACTGCCATGTTCGATTTTGCCCCCTTTAAAGCGAACATCCGCATCCATTACGTCCCACTTATCGGTTTCAAAGCGATCGTAAGGCAGGACTTTCCCCGCCGGCTGGCGATCTTTCTTCACCTCTTTTGATTTCGTGCCTTTACCGGAATCAATCCCGATCAGCGGCCCCAAATCGGCCAGCCGCAGCTGGCGAGACTCCACATCGCCTTCCAGTTTCGGACGCGGTTTTCCGGTGGTGTAGGTCAACGAGCCATGGATATCGCTGTCGCCAATACGGCCATTGAAATCGCGATAATCAAATACCGACGATTTTTCCGTGTCGATTTTTGCCACCAGATGCCCGTCCGTCTCAAACGGTGGCGTATCTGGCAGCAGGACGCCAGTGAGTTCATACAGTTCACCCAGCGAATCACCGGCAAATTTCAGCCGCAGATCAACGCCCCCCATGTTCATAGGGTCGTTGACGGTCCCGGTGAAGGCCACCCGCGTGTTCCCGGAGCGGAAATCCGCCTGCACAGGAAACGGCGTCGAGTCGCTTCGAAGCGCCAGCATGCCGCCAATTTTACCGGTGCCGGTCAGGGGCTGCCCTTTGTAGCGTCCTTCGGCCTTCAGGCCGAAAACGTAATCCCCGGCTTTGGCATTATCGCCCTTCGCTTTTGCGCCGGTCACTTCGCTAAACGGCAGCGGTTTGCCCAACGGATCGACCAGGATCTCGATATCAGCTTTGCTGACCTTGTCGTCGATGGCGATCCGCCCGCGATCGAAGAGAATATTGTCGAGACGGAATGACCATGATGAGGGTTGCACATTGGGATCTTTTTCGTCGCTGCTGGCGAGATCAAACGTCCAGTTGTTGTTCTTTTCGGAAAGGCGGATCAGACGCGCATCGGGCTGCTGAAGCTTGATCCACGGCAGGTAAACCGTTTTGGTCAGTAGCGCTAACGGGGCCAGCGTGGCTTCTACGCGGGGCAGATGCACCATTGTCACGTCAGGAATATCCGGCGGGTTGCCGAGAATGATGTCGTCGGCGTGGACATGTGGCCAGGGGATCCAGCTTCGCCAGCCGGTCTCCTCTTTCTGGCGTTCCCACACCACCCCGAGATCGCCGCGTATGGCGAAGGGGCGATTGAGTTCGGTGGAGACTTTCTGGTTGATGGTCGGCTTAAGGCGGTTCCAGTCAAACGTCGCGATAATGACGACGGCGACCACGATCAACAACAATAAAATCCCTGCTGTCCAGGCGATTACCCTGGTTGTTTTTGTCATTGTTATCCCCTTTCCTGATGACCTTACCTGTAAAACTATAGTTCAGACAAAGGGAAGCGGGCAGATCAGAGGATCGTTATCACGGAATCGAGGGTATCCATTGGGACCGGACGAGAGAGGAAATAGCCTTGTGCCGCCGCCGCGGGAGAATTTTGCACATCACGCCACTCTTCCAGCGTTTCCACACCTTCCACTATCACGCCCTGGCAGTAGCGGTTCATCAGCTGTAATAACAGCGTAAACAGATTCCGCCCTTCCGGGGTCTGGCGCAGCATAATGAACAGGTCGCGGGCCACTTTAATGTAGTCGTAACGCACTTCGCTGAGGGCAGAGAAGTTCGCCATCCCGGTGCCAAAGTCATCCAGCCACAGCGGGCCGAATTCGCACATCGAGGCAAATGATGAGTCCTGTGGCAGACGAACATGCTCCACCAGCTCAAAGCGCATCCACGGTAAGGAGGCGATCAGCTCCTGTAATTTCGCGTTCTGGCGCAGCGCCAGCAGGGTGGGTCCATCGACGTTGACCGAGGCGAGGATAGCGTGCTGTTCGAAAAAGGCCTGTTTGGTTGCCAGCATACGGAGCTGTTCTTCCAGCACATCCAGGCGCTGGCGCACGGCAACTTCGGCAAAATAGCGGTCCGGTGCGATACGCTGTGAGGGGTTTGACGGGTGCGTCACGACGGTCAAAATTTCAATAGCCATCAGTCGACCGTCCGTTCGGTAGATCGGCTGATAGGTGTACGCACGCTCACATTGCAGCCAGTAGCGATGCTCCTGCAAGTTCTCAATACTTGCCTCAGGCGTAGTGCTCAGCCGCTGGATAACCTGCTCTGACTTCATTTCAGATGTCCTGTTGTTGGATGGCCTTTCTGGACTCGTCAAAGGGTTATCGGCCCGGCAATTGAGAACTTTATGTTCAATTCACCGGGAAAATGAAATTAAGCGGGCAGAAATTAACAGGAACACGCGCTGGCTCAAATAAAATAATGGAACGTCGTTTTAATATAGTTGACCGCATAATTCACTCAGCGCACACTACCGAAAATTACTCTGTTCAGGTTCACGACTATGACCAAGAAAATTGCCGTGATTGGCGAATGCATGATTGAGCTGTCACAAAAAGGCGCGGAAGTCAGCCGCGGTTTTGGTGGCGATACGTTAAACACCTCCGTTTATATTGCCCGTCAGGTTGCCCCAGAGGCCCTTACCGTGAACTACGTCACCGCCCTGGGGACGGACAGTTTCAGCCAGCAAATGCTGGAAGCCTGGCAGAGTGAGCAGGTGGACACCTCGCTGATACAGCGTATGGAAAACCGCCTGCCGGGGCTTTACTACATTGAAACCGACGATACCGGCGAGCGGACCTTCTACTACTGGCGTAACGAAGCCGCGGCCAAATTCTGGCTGGAGAGCGACGCTGCGGCTGCCATCTGCGAAGCGTTAGCCACCTTTGATTATCTTTATCTGAGCGGGATTAGCCTGGCTATTTTAAGCTCAGCCAGCCGTGAAAAGCTGCTGTCGTTACTGCGTGAATGCCGCGCCAATGGCGGCAAGGTTATTTTCGATAATAACTACCGTCCGCGCCTGTGGGCCAGCCGTGAAGAGACGCAGCAGGTTTATCAGCAGATACTGCAATGCACCGATATCGCCTTCCTGACGCTCGATGATGAAGATGCGCTGTGGGGTGAGAAACCCGTTGATGAGGTGATTGCGCGTACGCAGGCCGCCGGCGTAAGTGAAGTGGTGATTAAGCGCGGGGCTGATTCATGTCTGGTCGCCATCGCAGGTGAAGCCGTCATCGACGTTCCTGCGGTGACGTTGCCGAAAGAGAAAGTGATTGATACGACGGCGGCGGGTGATTCATTCAGTGCGGGCTATCTGGCGGTGCGTTTGACGGGCGGGACGCCAGAAGCGGCGGCCCAGCGTGGACACCTGACGGCGAGCACCGTGATCCAGTATCGCGGGGCAATTATTCCGCGTGAGGCAATGCCACAGTAAAAAAAACCCTCTCCGACAGGGAGAGGGTTTTGAATGAGGGGCATTACTGCCCCTGCGGGATATCCGTTGCGTCCTGGTGCAAATCATCTGCCGTAGCAGCCTGCGATGGCTGCGGCGCGGAGGCCATAATGGTATTCCAGGTCGACTGAAGTTCCTTCATGTCATATTCCGGCTCGCCTTTCGGCTGCAGAAGAATCAACGCCATTTCCTGCGACAGCTGCTGACGTAAGTCCTGATTCAACATATCAACGGTCAACCCCTCCAGGAAGTCCTGACGAAGCTTCTGGTACTGCTCCGGCGCGATATCCACCACCTGATTCTGCAGTGAGCGCATACGCTGGCTGATCAGAATGTCGGTATCGGCGCGGGCATACGTTGCAAACAGCTTCTGCAGCTCAAGTTTTTTCTGCGCGACCAGCGCATTGAACTCTTCTTCCGACAGGCCCTCTTTGCGCACTTTTGCCAGCTCTTTTGCCACCACGCCCAGATTCGCATTCAGCTTATCGCCCGGCGATTCAACGTTAATGGCACACTGTGCACGCTGGAACAGCACGCGGCAGTCAAAGCCGAGACCGATATTCTTCACGTTATTCTTGCTGAGCGTCTGCTGAACGTGCCAGAACAGCGCTTCACGTGCCAGATCGGCACGCCAGTAGCGCAGCAGCGCCGCTGACTCACGAATTGGCTGCCAGGCGTTATCCCACATGACGGAGAGGCGATCCTGACGAACGGTATCCGTCATAATGCTGACAGGCTCTGCACGCAGTGGAGAGAGCGTTGGGACAGGGGCCGGTGTTTCGCGTTTGCCTTTCAGTTCGCCAAACGCTTTGTTGATCTGCTCCACCACCGCACGGCTGTCCACATTCCCCACCACGATAAGCGTCATCGCGTCCGGGGTGTACCATTTCTGGTAGAACGATTTTACCTGCTCAGCGTCCACCGGCTGTTTCAGCGGCTCGGCCGGGTCATGCCCAAGCAGCGTTGAACCCTTCAGGCGGTAACGCCACCAGCCCTCTTTGGTGTCCACAGGCCAGGTGGCAACCATGTCACTGTTGCTCAGCGCATAGTTAACGGTTTCCGGCGTAATCGCCAGATTGCCCGACGCATCGGCGAGATACGTAAGGGCTTCTTTGAGCAGGTCGTTACGGTTATTTGGCAGGCTCAGGTTGAACATGGTGTAGTCATACGAGACCACTGCCGGCGGAAGCGGGCGTTTCGGATCAATGGCCT
Source organism: Enterobacter sp. RCC_40 (assembly GCF_041360735.1). Lineage (NCBI taxonomy): Bacteria > Pseudomonadati > Pseudomonadota > Gammaproteobacteria > Enterobacterales > Enterobacteriaceae > Enterobacter > Enterobacter sp. RCC_40. Next base: position 21,516 of record NZ_JBFUPR010000006.1, on the reverse strand, counting down.
GTTGCCAGAGCGAACGCACCTGAACTGCTTGCAAACTGCCGCTCTGCGTGAGCGCCAGTCGGGGAATAAAATGGCTAAAACCGGTTTGCTGAGTGCTTTCCGTGAGGGAGCCGGTATTGACAGACAGACGGATTTCAACACGGTCACTCGGACGTTGTGGGGTGGCTAAAACCTGCCACTGAAAACCGTTCGCTAGTGTCCCTTGTTGCCAGGCCGGGTCTGGCTGGAGCGCATCTGCCTGCACATAACTGGCTGCTGCCATCATCAGCAAACCGCCGGTTAAGAGTCGAATTTTTGTGCCCTGCATGTGAACCCCTGATCAACATTCCTGGTTAAAGAGAGTGTCTCGCGACGCGTTTCACTCTAAAAGATGACGATGAAAACACGTCGATTAGACCGCGTGTTCTACAAAACGTCACGGTCAGAAGTGAAATATACCCAAAAAAAATCTTGTCGAATTATGACAGGTACGAACAGTTATTATGCGCAGGAGCCCGCATCCCGACAAGGGAATGCGAGCATTTGTGACAATATTAAGAGGATAAACCAGGAGTTTTGCTGTCTGACTGGCGATTATTTAACGTATCGTCGAGCTTTTTGTGATCCAGCTCTTTCACCCATTTTGCCACGACTACCGTTGCCACACCGTTACCTACGAGGTTGGTTAAGGCACGGGCTTCAGACATAAAGCGGTCAATACCGAGAATCAGCGCCAGACCCGCCACCGGCAGGTGTCCGACCGCGGAAATGGTGGCCGCTAGCACGATAAAGCCACTGCCAGTGACACCTGCGGCCCCTTTAGACGAGAGCAGGAGCACCACCAGCAGGGTAACCTGATGGAAAATGTCCATATGGCTGTTGGTCGCCTGAGCGATAAACACGGCCGCCATTGTCAGGTATATCGAGGTGCCATCAAGGTTGAAGGAGTAGCCCGTCGGGATGACCAGCCCCACCACCGATTTACGGCAGCCCAGCTTTTCCATCTTATCGAGCATGCGCGGCAGGGCCGATTCTGATGAAGAGGTCCCCAGAACAATCAGCAGCTCTTCGCGGATATAACGGATAAATTTGAAAATGCTGAACCCTGCCGCGCGGGCGATTGAGCCCAGCACCACCACCACGAACAGAATACAGGTGATATAGAAGCAGATGATGAGCTGACCCAGCTGCACCAGGGTACCCACACCGTACTTACCGATGGTGAATGCCATCGCACCGAAGGCCCCAATGGGCGCCAGGCGCATGATCATATTGATGATGCCGAAGATGACCTGCGAGAAGCTTTCGATGACGTTAAAGATCAGCTGGCCTTTGTTGCCCAGACGGTGCAGGGCAAAGCCAAACATGACGGCAAACAGCAGCACCTGCAGAATGTTGCCGCTGGCAAATGCACCAATGACGCTGCCTGGGATAACGTCCAGCAGGAAGGCCACTACCCCCTGGTCTTTCGCCTGATCGGCATACACCGCGACCGCTTTAGCATCCAGTGTCGACGGGTCAACGTTCATCCCCGCGCCGGGCTGCACCACGTTCACGATGATAAGACCAATAATCAGCGCAAGGGTACTGACCACTTCGAAATAGAGAAGCGCCACTGCACCGGTACGGCCTACCGCCTTCATGCTTTCCATGCCAGCGATGCCCGTCACGACGGTACAGAAGATCACCGGGGCGATGACCATTTTGATGAGCTTAACGAATGCGTCGCCAAGCGGTTTCATTTGTGCGCCAAGTTCAGGGTAATAGTGACCAAGCAAAATACCGATTGCGATGGCTGTCAGGACCTGAAAATAGAGACTTTTGAAGAGTGAGGTTTTCATAGGGTGTCCTTGGGAAGAAAAACCACAGGCTTTGTAAGGTTATGGTTAACCTGCGGCTTTAAAATAACACCCGTATAACAGGACAGAAATAAACCCAGTTCAAATTTGAAACACAAATGTTAAGAACTTTGAGCTGGCTCGCACAAGCCAGCAACAAAATTACACGTTTGCGCTATTGTCCCCACCGGAAAGGTAGCGTTGTTCAAAGACATCCGACGGAACAGCCGGTGCAAACAGGAAGCCCTGTCCGCCCTCCACGCCCGCTTCAGCCAGCCAGGTGCGCTGCGCGTCTGTCTCAATCCCTTCGGCAATCAGCTGCAGTTTCAGGCTGCGGGCCAGCTGGATAATGGCCTGGACCATGCTGCTGTCTTCCGGCAACCCTTCAACAAAGGCTTTGTCGATTTTCAGCACATCCACCGGCAGGGTTTTCATATGCTGGAGCTGACGCAGCCCGGCATAACCCATACCGAAATCGTCCAGCGCGATGCGTATACCGGCATTACGCAGCGGTTTCAGAATCGCGACCGCCTCATTAGGATCGTCAATACGCCGGCTTTCCGTGACTTCCAGCGTCAGCGTATCAGGCTTGATCCGGTAACGATGGATCAGCTCCAGCATCTCAGACACCATGGTCGGATGCATTAGCTGCAGGGCGGACAAGTTGACCGACAGCGGGAGCGTCACGCCTCGTTCCTGCCAGGCAGCAAGCTGTCGGCACGACTCCTCCAGCACCCAGTAACCGACGGTGACCATCAGGCCACAGGATTCAATGCGCTCAATGAGCCCTTCCGGCAATTCCCATGAACCATCCGGCTGCTGCACGCGCAGCAGCGCTTCCGCGCTGATCACCTCGCCCGTCAGCAAATTCACCTGCGGCTGGAGCCAGAGGGCAAACTGACGGTTATCCAGCGCGGTCAAAATGTCGCTCTCTTCCGTCAGGCGCTGCTGCGCCCTTTCCATCTGTTCCGGGTCGAAGAACTGGATCTGATTTTTCCCTTTGCGCCGGGCGGTAAACGCCGCCGAGAAAGCACGACGGTAAAGCTGTTCCGCCGTTAAGTCACCGTAGTACATCGCAATACCGATACTGGCGCTTGGACGAAGCTGGATGCCCTGAATGGGCAGCCGCTCATTAATGACAGTGAGTACTTGCTGACCTAACGTGATCGCATGCCACGGCTCTTTCACGCCGTTGGCAATTACCACCAGGTCATACCCGCTGACCTGGGTCAGCACCATGCGCGGGGCCAGCACGGACTTCACTTTCTCCACCAGCGTCAGGAGCAGCATTTCACGCTGGTTCTCTTTGAGCACGCCGGCGGTGTCCTGCAGGGTTTCACAGGCGATCACCATCAGCGCGGTAGTTTGCTGGCGGGCAACAGTCTGTTCCAGCATCGCCATCAGGAAGGCTTTATTGGGCAGCTCCGACACCGGGAAGCGCGTGGCGCTGCTGTTCAGCTCATCCTGCTGGCGCTGCATCCGCTGCTGGTTGAGGTTATAGCTGCGTACCAGCATACCAATCTCGTCATCATGATGAAGACGCGGCAGCGGAAGCTGATGCCCCACCTGGTCCTGCGGTGAAAGCGTGTTCAACTCCCGGGCAATCCGGCGTAGCGGATGCACAATCAGACGGTTAATACACCAGGTCAGCGCCACGCTCAGAATAAGCGTCATAAGTAAGCAAGTGGTCACTAACGTGACAACCCAGCTCATGACGAACTTGTACATGCGGTACGAGTCCGCCTGCAGAACAAGGTAGGCCAACGGCTGCGGATTCGCGGGACGCTCAAGCGAATAGACCGGCAGCGAAATCTGCACCGGCAGTTCAAACAGCCGCATCACCATCATGGGGACCGGGCGCTCGGGGATAAAACTCATCCGCAGCGCCTGAAACTGATTGGGTAACACCACGTCTGCGCGGCTCACGACACCGGCAGGCTGAATGCGTTTTAAAATGGTTTCCGCTTCGGGAATATCCCCTTTCAAAATAGAGGCAGAGAGCGGGCCACGCACCGAGCGGGCAATACTTTCTAATTGCGAAGCCGTGTTATAGCGATTCTGCTGTACGGAATGAAACAGCAAAATTACGCAAAAAAGGAGTACAAACAGCATTGTGACGGCAGAAACCATCGCCATCTGTTTGATAGTTAAGGAACGGCTGACACGCAAAATGACTCTCCACAAAACTCGAAGCGCAGGGCGCACCAGGGTGTAAACCTGGTGCGCCTGAGTATACCCGATTGCTGTACTTTTAAGAGAGACTTACAAATGGATTAAGTTAAATCCGATTACCAGTCCGCGTAAGGGATCAGCGGCTGCGGCGGTAAGTCCATATCGCCCTGCCAGCCTGCAGCAGAGTAGCGTACATAAAGCAGTGCGTGGCTTGGGGTATAATCTTTTGCTTCCTGAATATCCACACCGAGGCCCACAAACCAGTTGGACGTGACCCGGCGCTCGATAATGGCCCGTGCGGTATAACCCGTGCCTGAGGAGCTGCTGCCGGTTTCCATTTCGCCTCTGTCGGTGTAGCGACCGGGCTCATCGGTCGGAATCAGTCCCTGAATGGGATAACGCATCACGTCGTTAGTTTTAGAATGAGACCATGACACCGATCCGCCCAGCTCCCAGGACCAGTTCTCGGTACGTTTACGCCAGGTGACAGGCAACGCGAAGGAGACATACTCCTGCGGGCTGTAATAACCGCCCTGACCCAGGGTATAACCGCTCAGATCTTTATCGTAGTGCCAGAGCATGTTGCTCACGCCGACGGTCAGACGCTCATTGTTTTTATTGATGAGCTTGTAGTAGTAACCGGTCATCCAGCGGACGCGCCAGTTATCTTCCACATTTTTACCCGTCAGCGTTTCCGCATTCAGGCTCGACCAGACGCCGTGCGCCTCACCTTTGTCATAACTGATGCTCGCGCCACCGCCGGTTGCGCGCACGCCGCCCCAGGTGGTGCCGGTGTTGGTATCTTTTTGCCCGGCAAAGGCGAGCAGAGAGCTGGAGATCGGGCGACGATGGGCGTTAACGGTGTAACCGATTGGCCCCAGGTCGCTGCTGTAGCTTACACCGCCGACCACGTCGACAACGTCAAAGCCCATCGGCGTGGTCCCAATATCCCACGCCCAGGTTTTATTCTGCCAGCCCACGGCAATACTCGCGCCATTTGCTGACTGATGCGTGTTGCCGCTACACGGCGTTTCGTAACAGGTGCCCCATTTCGGATCGTAGGTACCGTTATCGGTGGAAAAGGACCCGGCATCCATATTGACCAAATCGCTACGCAGGAACATACGGCCATCCGCCAGTGGCGCATCCGCCTGTAACATGGTGGTATGCGCTTTAAGATCGGAATAGCCGCCGGTGCCGCTGGAGCCCCAGTAATCATGCTGCAGCGTGACGTTAACATCCTGCTGACGGTACAAATCACCGGCGTCGCTACGCACGCCGCGTTTCAGCCAGTCGTCTTTTTCGTCGTTACGCGTCAGGCGGGTAAAGCTGTCATTGTCAGCCGGACGTGTCGTCGTGACGCCTGACGACACCATCGCATCTTTATACGTTTCCAGTGCCTGCTGAGGCTGACCATTTTGCGTCTGGAAACGGGCGGCATCACGTAATACCAGCGCGTTTTCCATAGATGCAGGCTGTGATTTCGCCTGAGGAATAATCTTGCTGAACGTCTGCTCTGCGGCGGCGGAATCCCCAAGGCCTGCCTGCGCCATCGCGATCCGGCGCTGCATATTGAGCGACAGCGGCTCTCCGTTTTGCGCGGCAGGCAGTTTTGCCAGCGCGGCACGGGCTGCCTCTTTGTTGCCCTGGGCGCTATACACTTCGGTCAGACCGAGGATCGCATCTTCGTTCTGCGGTTCACGCTCCAGCACGGTGTTATAAGCCGTTTTCGCGGCCTCCAGATCGCCACGCTGCTGCGCCCAGTCCGCAAGGGTTAAGTCGATACGGGTAGAGGACGGCTGCTGGCGAAGGAGGTTTTCCGCCTCCTGCTCTTTGCCGCTGTCGCGCAGTCGGTTTGCCGTTTCCAGCGTCTGGTTACTCTGCAGGCGGTCGGCAAGCTCCTTAATATTAGCGTTCCACTGGCTGCGCGGAAGCGTCTCCAGATGCGTGAGCGCGGCCCGGTCCTGATCGTTTCCGGAGAGATACAGCCCACTGGCATACACCTGTTCCGGATCGGACGGTTTCTGGCTGGCAAGCTGGCGCATCAGGGTATCCGCCTGGCTGCGCTGGCCCGCGCTATAGAGATCGCGCGACAGACGGTAGGTTATCCAGACGTCGCCCGGAGAGAGTGCCAGACGACGACGCTGAATTTCCGCCGCCTGAGCGTATTGGCCCTGGTTTTCCAGCTGTTCCGCCTGGGCTGACAGCTGCTCGTTGGTCAGGCTACGTTCAATGTCATCAATGCTTCGGCGCTGGCTGGCAGAGAGCGTCTGGATAAACTGCGCGGCCTTTTCCGGGGACTGCGCACGATAAACATTGGCAAGGCCACGAACGGCATTGCTGTTACCGCTGTCCATACGCAGCGCCTGACGGTAATAACGTTCCGCCGCAGCCGTGTCTTTACGCGCCGCCGCGGCATCTCCCAGCCCCAGCACCGCATAACTGTCGGTATTGTCGAGGGCACGCGCCTGCTGGTAATAACGTTCCGCCTGCGCCGTATTGTTCGCTTTCAGGGCGGTATCACCCTGCTGGATCAGCAGCCAGTAGCGGTTAACTTTCAGCAAACTGTCCCATTTGCCGCGGTTATCGCTCTGCGGATCGAGGGCGATCGCCTTTTCAAACTGCGCCACCGCACGGGCGCGATCGCCTTTCTGAGAGTACGCCTGTCCAAGCGCGCCCACGGCTTCGCTGTCGGCATGATTTGCGCTGACCGCTTTTTGCAGATCCGCCACCGCCTTATCGCCCTGCCCGGCATCCACCGCCGCCAGCCCTTGTGCTTTAGCACGGAACGTTGGGTCGGCGAGCTGTTTTTGCTGCGTATCAAGTTGAGTACGCGCCGCCGCTACGCTGTCGCCGTCGCTGAAGACGCTCAGGTATTTTTGCAGCGCGCTGACGCTGGCGTTACTGACAGGCTGATCTTTGATCTGCTCATACCACATATCAGATGCCTGGCTGCGGCCATTGCTGGATTTGGCCATCTCCTGCAACACCGCAAAGCCTTCATCGCGACGACCGGTCTGGAACAGCAGCTGTGCCAGCGTGCCCTGCAGCTGCGTATTGCCCGGGCTGCTGGCGTTAATTTTCTTCAACTGGTTAATGGCGACGCTACGGCGGGCAGGATCTTTCGCCACAACATTCCAGTATTCCGTCGCCACGTCACCGCCCGGCGGATTACCGTCAAAAAGCTTGTCATAGGCCGCAATGGCCTCCTGAGTATGACCCGTTGTAGCCAGTAACCGGGCCTGCTGTAACTGCTGACGGCCTTCAGGCGTAGAAAGCAGCATCGTATTGCGCGAGGACTGATACGCACTGGAGCCCGGCGCGATCCCTTTCAGACGATCCAGCTCTTTTTGCGCACCGGCGTTATCACCCTGACGAAGCAGGTAACGAAAGCGCGCCGCAATGACGTCGGGGTTGTTCGGGTCAATCAGCTCAAGGCGGTAGAGCGACTGACGAACCAAATCCTCACGCTGCGTCGATTCACCCAGCCGCACCTGTTGCAGCAGCTGTTGCTGCTGCGGGGAGTTAGCGGCCTGAGCCAGCGGCATCAGTGCCAGGCCAAGCGATAAACTGAGTAGATTTACTGTGAAGTTGCGCATTCCTGGCCCCAGTCCGGTATTAATTCACCTTGCGCGGTGAAGCGAAAACGATGCTGATCCCATCCTTGCCCGAAGAGAGTCAGTACGTAGCTGTAATAGGCATTATTATCGGGAAAATTATCTGCAACGCGCTGGCGCTGTACCGCCTGCACATCACGCTGCTGTAAAAAAGGCAGCATCGCAGCGGAAAAGCCGACCGGCCCCTTGCCCGCAGGCTTCCCGCTCGCCACATCCACTTTTTCCGGCGGTACACCGTGTTTCGTTGTCATTGTCGCCATCGGCCGGAAGCGCGTAAGCAACCGGGCTTTCTGGGCGTCTTTGTCACTCATCATTCCGACCCAGAGGTAGACGCGGATGGCGTCGTAGCCGCCCACCAGCGATTTATCCTGCTGCAAATGCCAGCCTCTGTTTTTCTGATACTGCACCCAGTCCGGCGAAAACCCCTTTGGCGCCGTTTCCAGCAACAAGCGCAGATTGGTTTCACGAAGGGTCGTCCACGGGGCACCAAAGCGCGTGAAATAGCTCGCTATCTGCGGGGGAAGATAGCTGGGGTTAAAGCGCCAGGCTTTCTCCTCGGCAAAACCGACCTTCCCGGGCAGCAGCATGGAGCCGAGTCCCGGTACTTTCACCACTTCCTCATGGGCAATGCGTTTAAGGAGCGCCTTACCCGTGCGGGTATAGTCCGGATGTTTCCACAGCCGACCCGCCTCAAGCAGTGACCAGGCAATCCAGACATCAGCATCCGAGGCGGAGTTGGTATCGATTATCGCCCAGTTGTCGTGGTCTTTCTGACCCCATAGCCAGGCGGGCAAATTATCGTTCAGATTGCCCCCGGCCAGGTTGTCGCGCGTCCACGTCAGCAATTGATCAAAGGCTTTGCGATCGTTCGCGGCCAGGGCAAAGAACAACGCATAGCTTTGCCCTTCCGACGTGGTGATTTTGCGCGTGTCGCTGGGATCAATGACACGCCCGCTCTCACTGATGTAATCCTTTTTAAACTGCTCCCAGGCAGGCCAGGTGCAGGCGGCGCGAAGAGGGATCGCCGCCAGCATCAACGCTGCTAACACACACCAGCGAAACGCTTTCATCACCTGTTACTCATCCGGGTTAAGGCGACGACGGCTGATGATACGCAGCAGACGCCACAGCACCCACGCCAGCAACACCACGCTGACGGCGGCCAGGATAGCCAGCAGAACCGGATGGTTAGCCAGCGCATACCACAGACGCTCGAACCACGGCAGATGGCCCACGTAGTACACATCGCCCACACGCAGGCTATTGACCCCAGACTCGCGGATCACCGCCACCGAACCAAACATCGCGGCACGTTTGCCGCTGTCGTTCATCGCGCTGTTGAGTAACGCATACCCACGCGGGCTGTCCGCCAGGAGCGCCACTACGCTACGCTGCTCGTTGTAAGGTGACTGGAAGCCAACCACCGCGGCCATTGGCCCCTGAGACGTAACGGTTGTCTGCACGCTGGCCTGACGATCGTTGATATCCGGCATAATGCTCGGGAACTCGGTCTGACGCAGTGGCGTGTTAACCCAGGACTGCGCTGCTTTGACCAGCAGATCGATACGCTTGTCATCCTTCAGCTTATCCGGGATGTTACCGATCACCATGATGTCCGCGTCTTTGTTTTGGATCTGGCTACCATCGTCAGTCAACGTGACGTTAATTGCCGGTAATCCGGTCTGCGCACCCACGGACGCCATGGTGTCCAGCAGGGTCGTCACCTGGCCCTCATTTGGCGCTTTTGGCATGACGACAATGGATTCAGAGAGATCGGCCATACGGCTGAACGGGAAGCTGGCATTGGCAAATGCACGCAGGTCCGGCATGGCAAGGAAGTGATAATACTTCGAGAAGTCGATGGTTGACTCATCACCAATCACAACGTGGTTCTGTACTTGCTGGAAGGTGATGCAGTTATCCACCGAGCCGCCAGGCATCGGGTTCATGTACTGGAAATCAAAGCGCAGCTGGTTGATCGCCCCAAGCTTCAGCGCCGGAATAGAGACGTCCGTTTTCCCGTCCAGCAGCCCCTGCAACACCGGCAGACGGAGCATCAGTCGGTTAGTATCCTGCGTACTTGTCAGACTGAAAGATTGCAGGAACTGGTTGTTCAGGCTGATATCCATGCGCGAGCTGTCTTTGGTTGCCGGCGCGGTGTAACGGTAGCTCAGATTGATATCAATGCCGTTGGTGCGCAACAGGTACAGGTCTGGCGGCAGATTCAGTGACAGACTAATTGGGGCTGGCTCAAGCCCCGTCGCCTGCAGCTGTTCTTCATACGTTTTCAGTTCGCCAAACGTGACGGCACGGTCAGTACGCACCCAGTTTGGTGCGTCATAAGGTTTACGCGGCAGCAGCGGTTTAACCTCATCCACCACCACGCTGTTTCCACGGAACAGAACGTTACCCTGGGCAATGCCCTTGGCCGCCTGCACCAGGTCTTTATCATCACGCCCGAAGACCACCAGCAGCTTCACGTACGGGTTATCCGGGTGGCTCATCATCTCAATGGTCGGCGCTTTTACGTCCGGGTGATCGCGCAGGAAGGCAGGACGTTTCGCGTTGGTCGCAAACACGATCGCGTTTCTGTCCGGCATTTTGTCGTACATCACCGGGAAGTTCTGCCCGCGCCAGCCGGAACGTGAACCAAACCACGATGCCACAATGGTGGCCGCCAGCTGCTCGGTGACGTCCGGAGACGCCGCAAACACCATTGGCAGCACTAACTGACGATTATCACGCGGATCAAAGAACGGAACCGGGAACGACGAGAGGTCGTTTTTCAGCGCCAGCGACTGGTAGGTCATCTGCAGCGAAGAGTTGCGTCCTACGTCTACCCACAGGGTATTGCTGGCAGGGTTCTCACAGACGTCACGGTAGTGACCGACAAACTCCAGACGTATGCGGTTAAAGTCGGTGATGAAAAGAGGGTTAATCGGCACCTGGGCCTGTGTTTTCTTACCCAGTTGCTCTTTTGTGACGGGCAGGACGTCCATCAGCTCATCATTCAGGTAAACCTTCAGCTGAGACTGTACCGGCAACAGCGACGGCGATGGCGTGTATTCAAGGTTCAGCATGGCGTGAGAGACCACCTCATCGCTGCGCATACCGAACTCAATGCCGCCGTTAGGGTTAATACCGCGCAGCACCATGCTGCCCGGCGGCGGCGCAATCTGCGCAAAGCTCAGCTTCACGTCCCGTGACGGGGCATCTTCCGCGACAATAGGCGCGTTTGCTCCCTGTACGCCCGGCATCACCTGGCCGACGACATTGCTGTCTGCCGGCAGGGTGTTGCCGTCCGTAGGCTGGTTCGGAATGACGTTTTCCGTTTGACCGGGTGCCGCGGTGATAACCGGATCGGTCGCCTGGGCGACCACAGGTACCGTCGGAGCAGGCGTTGCCGCTGCGTTATCGGGTGCTGCGTTAGCCATCGTTGTGGGGAGCGCACTTACCCCCATTGCCACTGCACATAACCAGGAAAGTTTAGTTTTCATCGCGTTATCATCATTGTTGAGCCATAACCGGGTCCGCCTGCTTCGCCTCATCCCGCTCGGGACGACGAGGAACGAACGATACGATCCAGGAAACCAGCGAAGTAAGGGACCGGAAAATTAATTTCACCGACGACGGGGCAAATTCTGCAAGGTGACGATAGCCACGGAACCCCAGCTTCAGAATATCCAGCAGGCTTTCCAGAGGTTTATCTTCCGGGAAGCTGTCCTGCCAGAGAGCCCACGTGTCCGCGCGGGCAAACGTACACTGCACAAAATCAATATGTTGCTTTTTCGTCAGCGGCATCAGCTGCAGACCGACTTCATTACCGGCTACACGCACCACCTGCGTCGGGAAGACGTACTCCTGCTGGCCGCGCTTCAGCAGCAGGTTAACCTTCTGCCCTTCCAGCACCTTCGCCTGACCGTTGATTTTTATCCCCAGACCACCGTCTGAGAAGTCGTGCACGGTACAGGAGAAGAGGTGACCATCTTCACGGGCGATTGCCGCAGGCATGCAGATTTCCACGCGATGCGCACGGCGGACCTGTTTGCTCTCCACCGACACCGCAACCGCGCCGCCGAGGATAATCAGGTTGTAGAACACCCATGCCATGCTCACGAACACGGTCAGGATCTCGTTTTCCGGGCCGTAGAAGTAGCGCCAGATACCGGCAATCACGCCCACGATATTCAGCAACACCAGGAAGATGTACGGCCGGGAGATGACCCAGTCGACATACTCCTCTTCCACCAGACCGCCCTTCGCGGTGACGTTGAATTTACCTTTGTGCGGGTTGATCAGTGCCACCATCGTCGGCGGCGCGATGTACCAGGCCAGCACCGTTTCGTAGATTTCACTCCAGAACGAATGGCGGTATTTACCCTGAATCTTCGAGTTCGTCAGGCTCGCGTGGATCATGTGCGGCAGAACAAACAGCGCAATCATCAGCGCAGGCGCGTAGATGATATAGGCGTGAAGAAGCAGGAATGCCAGCGGCGCGGTCAGGAAGATGAGGCGCGGGATACCGGACAGGAAGTGGAACATGGCGTTGACGTAGCACAGACGCTGCGCGAGTTTCAGCCCTTTCCCAATCAGGGGGTTATCGAGACGGAAAATCTGCACCATGCCGCGCGCCCAGCGAATACGCTGGCCGATGTGCGCCGAGAGAGATTCCGTTGCCAGACCCGCGGCCTGCGGAATACGCATATACGCGGAGGTGTAGCCCCGACGGTGCAGGCGCAGCGAGGTATGCGCATCTTCGGTGACCGTTTCGACGGCAATGCCACCGATCTCATCCAGCGGTTTACGACGAATAACCGCACAGGAACCGCAGAAGAAGGTCGCATCCCACATGTCGTTCCCGTCCTGCACCAGGCCATAGAACAGCGTGCCTTCGTTAGGGGTTTTACGGAAACGGCCAAGGTTACGTTCAAATGGATCTGGCGAGAAGAAGTGGTGCGGCGTCTGCATCATCGCCAGCTCTTTCTCCTTCAGGAACCAGCCCATCGTCATCTGCAGGAACGAGCGCGTCGGCACGTGGTCGCAGTCAAAGATTGAGACAAACTCACCTTTGGCATACTTGAGGGCGTTGTTGATGTTCCCGGCCTTGGCGTGTTCATGCGTGGTACGGGCGATGTACTCGACACCCACCTCTTCCGCGAACTGGCGGAACGCCGGGCGGCCGCCGTCATCCAGGACCCAGATTTTGAGTTTATCTTTCGGCCAGTCGATACCCAGCGCGGCGTAAATCGTGTTTTTTACCACGCTCAGGTCTTCGTTGTAGGTCGGCACGAAGAGATCGACAGACGGCCATTGTGACGTGTCTTTTGGCAGCGGAACCGGCTGACGGTTGAGCGGCCAGATGACCTGGAAATACCCCAGCACCAGTACAACCCAGGCGTACGTTTCCGCAAACAGCAGAACCAGACCGCACACCAGGCTGACCGGGTCATCCCAGTTGAGCGTTGAGGTGTAACGCCACCAGATGTAGCGACAGGAGACGGTCAGTGACAGCACAATCAGCATCAGGGCGGAGAAGCGTCCCGGGATACGGCGCACCAGCAATGCCACGCCCCACAGCAGGATCAGGAAGGTGAACTGCGCCAGAGGGTTAAAGGGCTGCGTAATACAGACCAGGGCCAGAATGAGCGAGAAAACGACGATTACGCCGAGTATAAAACGCCGCAAGCCCGGGTGCAGATGCCCGAGCTCTTTATGGTTATCCAGATGGCTGGTCTTGTCACCCACACGGTCAGGCAAACTGTCCAGCCACTGGTGATAGCGCTCACGTAAATGTTGCACGCGGGAGAAGCTGCGCCAGCGCGGCGCTTTGTTTTCTGAGCGGGACGACGTGGCCACCAGCCAGACAGCCTGAATGATATAACGCGCCGGATCCAACGGTCGCGGGCGGTCGGGATGAATATGCGGATATAACTCACTGTGCTGCGCACGAATGCGCTGCCAGCGCGGGTGTTCGAGGGGAATGAACGTCCAGGCCAGAATCATCCAGAAGCAGCCGAGCGCGGCGCTGAATGCCGAAGCTCCGTGCCGGCGAAAATGCCGGTAATGTTCGCTCAAACGCGAACTGACCGGCGGGATGAGTAACCAGCTGGCGAGACGGCTCATACAGAACTCCCTGCAGGCTCTGCCCCTTTGGCAAAGTGCAGCAGACACCAGTTCGCCAGCGTCAGGATCTCTTCTGCCGCCAGGGAATCGCTGCGGTATTCACCGAGTGGCTGTTTGGAGGCAAGGCATTCCGCCATGCCCTCATCACGATGGATAACAATCGGCAGCAGACGGCGCTGGCTTTGCAGCCAAACCTGATACAGATCGTCCTGGATCTGGCTGCCAATGCGTAAATCATTAATCAGGATATGACCATTTTCAGGCAACCCTTGCTGATGCAGACGGATATGGCAATTCGCGTCGACGTTCACAATCGACAGCACGCGATCGCACTGCGCCATAAGCTGTCGGGTCAGCGTGCCGGCGCCGTGCGGCAGATCCAGAAGGATCCACTTATAATGGCCTTTTTCTTTCAGCTCCTGCAGCGCGACGGTGAACTGGGAAAACAGACGCTGATAGGCAGCTTCATTTTCACGCTCGGTAGTGGTCAATTGGCCAAAGGGCAGTAAATCAAGCTGCGAGGTATAACGCATACCCGCATCGCGCCAGTCTTTATCATCAAGCAGCGCGCGAGCCCAACCCTCTGTACGCGTAAAGTCGACATTAAACGACATGCGCAGCAAATTATCGGCACAGGCGTCAATCACCAATACCGATTCACCTAAAAGCTGTAATGACCACGCCAGCGCCGCGGTAACGGATGTTGTACCTACTCCACCACGGACGCCCTGTAATCCTAGTATGGCCATCAATGGCTCCCTTATTGTTGTTGGGCAAATTCAGCTAATAGCGGCCAACGTTTAATAGCCGCGGCCAACTGTTCCCGCTGGGAAATGTCGGTGTAATCTATTTCAGGTAATGAAAACGCCTGCGTCAGCGCCAGAAAGTCGTTCTGGAATGTGTAACCCAGGGTTGAGTCGACTGGGGTGCCGGGTTCGTTATTATCCATTCTATTCCATCCCTTTGAGTAAAATCGCACAATCAGAAGTAGCGAGGCTTCCTGCCCTATCAAATTTCATTTACATGCTAAATCTGATGTTCTTTAATTTCAATGTTAGGTTTATTTCTACGCTTTCGCTAGTAAACTGAGATACAGAGAAATTAAACGAAAAGAGGGACACCGTGGACTCCATATTTTCTATTGGCATCCAGTCATTATGGGACGAATTGAGCCACATGCCAGTCGGAGGAGTCTGGTGGATTAATACGGATCGTAATGAAGATGCTATCAGTCTGGTAAACAAGACAATTGCCGCTCAGGGCAAGGATTCCCGCGTGGCCGTCGTGAGCATGGGCGAAGAGCCAAAGAAAATTATCACCCTTGAAAACGATCGCGGTCCGCAGACGGTGCGATTATTTTCCATGCCTGCGGAGGCCGATAGTCTATACTTTTTGTCCCGCGACATTCAGTGCTCTATTGATCCGGATCACTATCTGGTGATTCTGAAATGCTCAAATAACGCCCTGCAAAATATCCCTGCTGAAAAACTACTGCCCTGGCTGGAAAAAATCAATAAATGGGCAAAATTTCAAAATTGCACGCTATTGATAGTCAATCCTGGCAGTAATAACGACAAACTGTTTTCCCTTTTAATGGGCGAATATCGCTCCCTGTTTGGTCTGGCGAGTCTTCGGAACCAGGCAGACAGCTATCTCTACGATATTGCGTTCTGGTGTAATGAAAAAGGCGTAAGCGCCAGACAACAGCTCACCCTTAAACATATTGAGGGCGAATGGCACCTGGCGCAGCAGGAAGAAACCGTGGTGCAACCGCGCAGCGATGAAAAACGAATCCTGAGCCATATTGCCGTTTTAGAGGGGGCACCTGCGCTCTCGGAAAATTGGTCGTTGTTTGATTCTAACGAAGCGCTTTTTAATGAAGCTCGCACAACCCAGGCGGCAACCATTGTTTTTTCGCTCATGCAAAATAACCAGATTGAAACGCTGGCGCGACAGATCCATACCTTACGTCGCCAGCGCGGAAGCGCCTTAAAAATAGTGGTGCGCGAAAATAACACCAGCCTTCGCGCCACGGATGAGCGCCTGCTTCTGGGCTGCGGTGCCAATATGGTCATTCCGTGGAATGCGCCGTTATCACGCTGCCTGACGCTTCTCGAAAGCGTTCAGGGTCAGCAGTTCAACCGTCACGTACCGGAAGATATCTCCACCCTGCTCTCCATGACGCAGCCGATGAAGCTGCGCGGATACCAGAAATGGGATACCTTCTGCGACGCCGTCGGCAACATGATGAGCAACACGCTGCTTCCTGCAGACGGGAAAGGGGTGATGGTTGCCCTGCGCCCGGTACCGGGTATCCGCGTTGAACAGGCGCTCACGTTATGCCGTCCGAACCGCACAGGAGACATTATGACCATCGGCGACAACCGCCTGGTGCTGTTCTTGTCTTTCTGCCGGATAAACGATCTTGATACCGCCCTTAACCATATCTTCCCCCTGCCAACCGGGGATATTTTCTCGAACCGTATGATCTGGTTCGAAGATAATTCTATCAGTGCAGAGCTGGTGCAGATGCGCGCCCTCGAGCCTGAACAATGGGCGAAACCGCTCACCGTGAAGAGCGATGACAAACCGATTCTCAACGCCCGACATGACGGACACGTCTGGCGGCGAATACCGGAACCCCTTCGCCTGTTAACTGAGAATGGGGAGAACGCACCATCATGAATATCAGCGATATCATTCAACTGGTCGTATTCTGTGCGCTGATCTTTTTCCCGCTTGGCTACTATGCACGCCATTCCATACGCCGTATCCGCGATACGGCCAGAGTGCTGTTTGTAAAACCTCGCTATGTAAAACCAGCCGGAACACTGACACGGGCATCACACGTCAAGGCAGACCGAAAACATGACTAATTCTACCTATACCGCTTCGTCACCATCGCCGCTCTGGCAATACTGGCGCGGCCTTTCCGGCTGGAACTTCTACTTTCTGGTGAAGTTTGGTCTGCTGTGGGCAGGCTATCTGAATTTCCATCCCCTGCTCAACCTGGTGTTTATGGCTTTCCTGCTGATGCCTTTGCCCAATATCAGGCTGCATCGCTTGCGTCACTGGATTGCTATCCCTGTCGGCTTTGCTCTGTTCTGGCATGACACCTGGCTGCCGGGACCGGACAGCATTATGAGTCAGGGTTCGCAGGTGGCAGGGTTTAGCGCCAGCTATGTCCTTGACCTGACCGAGCGCTTTATTAACTGGCAAATGATAGGTGCCGTCTTTGTGCTGCTGGTGGCCTGGCTGTTCCTGTCACAATGGATCCGCGTCACGGTATTTGTCGTCGCCATTATGATCTGGCTGAACGTGCTAACGCTTGCAGGTCCAGACTTCTCCCTGTGGCCCGCGGGTCAACCCACGACCACGGTGACCACTACCGGGGGAAGTGCAGCGGCAACCGTCACGACGGCAGGTGATACGCCTGTGGTCGGCGATATCCCGACGCAGACCGCACCGCCGACGTCCACTAACCTGAACGCCTGGCTCTCCAGCTTCTATACCGCGGAAGATAAACGTCAGACCAAATTCCCGGAAGCCCTGCCGGCGGATGCTCAGCCGTTTGAGCTGCTGGTGATCAACATCTGTTCCCTCTCCTGGGCTGACGTCGATGCCGCGGGTTTGATGTCTCACCCGCTGTGGTCCCATTTCGATATCCAGTTTAAAGACTTTAACTCTGCCACCTCGTACAGCGGCCCGGCAGCAATTCGCCTGCTTCGCGCAAGCTGCGGTCAGACATCGCATAAGAACCTGTATCAACCCGCCGGCAACCAGTGTTATCTGTTCGATAACCTCTCAAAACTGGGCTTCACGCAGCATCTGATGCTGGGACATAACGGCCAGTTCGGTAACTTCCTGAAAGAGGTGCGCGAACAGGGTGGTATGCAGGCACAGCTGATGGATCAAACCGGACTGCCGGTCACTCTGCTGGGCTTTGACGGTTCACCTGTTTATGACGATACCGCCGTGCTGCAACGCTGGCTGAAGACCATCGAAAAAGACAGTAATCCGCGCAGTGCAACGTTCTACAACACGCTGCCGCTTCACGATGGTAACCACTTCCCTGGCGTGAGCAAAACGGCCGATTATAAAGTTCGTGCGCAGAAATTCTTCGATGAACTGGACGCATTCTTTACGGAGCTGGATAAATCGGGCCGTAAAGTGATGGTGGTTGTGGTACCTGAACACGGCGCCGCGCTGAAAGGCGACAGAATGCAGGTGTCAGGTCTGCGTGATATCCCTAGCCCGTCTATTACCAACGTACCGGCAGGCATTAAATTCTTTGGTATGAAGGCACCTCATCAGGGCGCACCGATTGAGATCGCTCAGCCAACCAGCTATCTGGCCATTTCAGAACTGGTTGCCCGCGCGGTTGACGGCAAACTGTTTGTGGAAGACAGCGTGAACTGGGATCAGCTCACCAGTAACCTGCCGCAAACTGCCGAAGTCTCTGAGAACGCGAACGCGGTTGTGATTCAGTATCAGAACAAACCGTACGTTCGCCTGAACGGTGGAGACTGGGTACCTTATCCGCAGTAAACCGCATTTCCCTCTCCCCCCAGGGGAGAGGGCTCACCCGTTCCGTTATGGCTGCTCAGCAAGCCATACAAGCATTTTCAGGCTTGCGGAGTAGTAATCATCCTTTGCAGTGATCTCGGGTTCTCCGGATGGCTGTCCCATCGTTAAATCACGTACTGCCAGCAGCCCCCCTTCCATCATGTAAGGCGCATATTCATTGGTCGTCACGTTTACCCATGCGGGAGTTTGTTCGCGGGGGAACTGACCGAACCAGGCTCGCCACGGCGTTAACAGCGGGCTCTTCTTATCGGACCAGGCCAGGTAAAGTGGAATGCGGATCGCGTCGTAGCTCATCCGTGGCGGCCAGGCTTTGGCCGGGGACAGCGTGCCCGTAGAGCCCAGTGAGACCCAGTCCGTGGGCAGTCTGGCTTTACCCGATCCCATTTTTGCCAGCAATCGATGGCCATCCTGAATCAACTTGCCCCAGACCGGCGAATGGCTGCGGCTGGCAAAGGCCTGCCAGGCCGGGAAGACGAAATAAGAGGGGTTAAGCACGATCTCACCGTCGAGGGTAAACCCCTGGACGCCGGGCAGCATCACGCGGTAACCCGCATAACGGGTCACGGTGTGGCTAATGAGTGCTTTCGTTATCGCATCCGATGCGGTGCTGTACTGTTTGTCATGCCAGCGCGAATCCGCTTTCAACAGCGCCCAGGCAATCAGGACATCGCCATCGGCGGCGTTATTTTTGTCAGCAATCGGGTTGGACTCGGCAGGGTTATAACGCCAGTAAAACAGACCATTTTCTTTGTTCTTCAGCGTACCGTCAGTCCATTTCCAGAGCTTATCGAACGTGGCTTTATCGTCGTTAGCCACCGCCATCAGCATGGCGAAGCCCTGGCCTTCAGTATGCGAAACATTGCCGTTGCCAGTATCGACAATCCGCCCTTCCGGCGTAAAGAAGCGTGCTTTGTAACTCTCCCAGGCCTGGCCCGCCTGAGAGAGGGGGGAGAACAGTAAACTCATCATGACGGCCAGAGCGGCGCATGCGGGTTTTCGCATAATGGGTTATTCCGCGCTGCGCAGTGAAATCTCACCGCCCACCCAGGGTTTGATCACGCCATCCTGCTCCAGGAGCAACGCGCCCTGTGCGTCGATGCCGCGGGAAATACCGTAGATCTCTTTATCACCAATCAGCAATTTCACCGGACGGTTAATAAAGTTATCCAGCTTTTCCCAACGGGACAGGAAGGATGCCAGCCCCTCTTGTTCAAAGAGCGAAAGCGAACTGCGTAATTCTTTAATCATACGCACGGCAAGGGTGTTGCGATCAATGGTGATCCCCGCTTCCTGCAGGTTGGTCCACGCCTGATTCACCACGTCATTTTGTACATTGCGCATCACCATATTGAGACCTGCACCAATGACAATTTGCGCCGCGTCGCCTGTTTTACCCGTTAATTCAACGAGAATACCGGCAAGTTTACGATCGTTCAGATAAAGATCGTTTGGCCATTTCACCCGCACCTTATCAGCACCCAGATCGTGCAGCACTTCCGCCATCACAATCCCGATGACCAGACTCAGGCCAACAGCAGCAGCGGGACCCTGCTCCAGACGCCAGTACATGGAGAGATAGAGGTTGGCACCAAATGGCGAAAACCACTTGCGGCCTCGACGGCCACGCCCGGCCTGCTGGTACTCGGCTACACAGGCATCCCCGGAGGATAATTCGCTGAGTCGATCCATAAGGTACTGGTTGGTCGAATCGATCACCGGCAAGACCGCAACATTGCCATGCTCTACCTGGCTGCGGATCAGCTCTTCATTCAGCAGCTGAATCGGCTCCGGCAGGCTGTAGCCTTTTCCGGGTACCGTAAAGACATCGACACCCCAGTCGCGGAGGGTCTGGATATGCTTGTTAATGGCGGCACGGCTCATGCCCAGGTGTTCACCCAGCTGCTCGCCGGAATGGAATTCACCGTCGGCAAGAATGCTTATCAGGGTTAAAGGGATAGTATTGTCCTTCACGCGATAACCTCCACGGCATTCACTTCACCCGTACGGCCAATGAAGCGGACCTCTGGCTCCAGCCAGACGTTAAATTTTTCGCCCACTTGCTGACGGACGTGATGGGCCAACCGGACAACATCCTCGCTGGTCGCATCGTTTTGATTAATCAGCACCAGAGCCTGCTGGCGATGAACGGCCGCACCGCCCACGGAGGCGCCTTTTAACTGGCATTGATCGATAAGCCAGCCCGCGGCCAGCTTCACGCTACCATCCGCCTGTGGGTAATGGGGGGCGGCAGGCCAACCAGCAAGAAACGCTTGTGCGTTTTCGCTGCTGATAACCGGGTTTTTGAAGAAGCTTCCCGCATTTCCATTCACTTTAGGATCAGGAAGTTTGGTCATGCGCATATGGCAAACCGAGTCAAAGACGTCACGGGCAGTCGCCGTTTCGGGATCGAGACGCGTTAAATCACCGTAGGTCAGCACCGGCTGCCAGTTTTTTGACAGACGCAGGCCTACGGCGACAATCACGTAGCGATCCTGATATTCATGCTTGAAAATACTGTCACGGTAGCCAAAACGGCACTGTTCAGCGGTTAAACGCTGAGCCGCGCCGGTCGACAGCTCAATACAATCTACGTATTCACAAACGTGTTTCAGTTCGATGCCATAGGCACCGATATTTTGAATGGGGGATGATCCGGCGCAGCCAGGGATAAGGGCAAGGTTTTCCAGTCCTGGCATCCCTTTGTCCAGGGTGTATTGCACCAGATGATGCCAGTTTTCACCGGCGCCAACGTGCAGATGCCAGCTATCGGCGCGCTCTTCCACATCAATTCCCATGATGCGGTTAACGATCACCGTTCCCGCAAAATCATCGAGAAACAGGACATTACTTCCTTCGCCCAGAATCAGTACAGGTTCGTCTTGTTCTGTTGCGCTTTGCCAGGCATCCAGCAGCTGCTGTGCAGTATCGGCACGTACAATTTTATTAGCATTACGTTGAATGCCAAAGGTATTCCAGGGCTTAAGGGAGTGATTCATAGACGCTATCCTGAGACAAAAACCGGGATAGTTTACCGTATATACGGGGGGATAGGTGATTAGTTTAGAGAAACGAGGAAGGGATAAAAACGCAAAAAGGCCATCCTTTCGGATGGCCTCTTCACTTATTTGATGCCTGGCAGTTCCCTACTCTCACATGGGGAGACCCCACACTACCATCGGCGCTACGGCGTTTCACTTCTG
>NZ_JBFUPR010000005.1:0-251950 GCF_041360735.1 Enterobacter sp. RCC_40 | reverse complement strand
TCAACACGACCGGTAACAACGGTACCACGACCGGAGATGGAGAATACGTCTTCGATTGGCAGCAGGAACGGCTTGTCGATCGCACGCTCTGGTTCTGGGATGTAAGAATCCAGGAAGCCAGCCAGTTCGATGATTTTCGCTTCCCACTCAGCGTCGCCTTCCAGCGCTTTCAGCGCGGAACCACGAACGATTGGAGTGTCGTCGCCTGGGAAATCGTACTGAGACAGCAGTTCACGAACTTCCATCTCTACCAGTTCCAGCAGCTCTTCGTCATCAACCATGTCACATTTGTTCAGGAACACGATGATGTAAGGAACGCCTACCTGACGACCCAGCAGGATGTGCTCACGAGTCTGAGGCATTGGGCCGTCAGTCGCAGCAACAACCAAGATCGCGCCGTCCATCTGCGCAGCACCGGTGATCATGTTTTTAACATAGTCGGCGTGGCCTGGGCAGTCTACGTGTGCGTAGTGGCGAGTCGGGGTGTCGTACTCAACGTGAGAGGTGTTGATGGTGATACCACGAGCTTTTTCTTCTGGCGCGTTATCGATCTGGTCGAATGCACGAGCAGAACCACCGTAGGTTTTAGCCAGAACGGTAGTGATTGCAGCGGTCAGCGTTGTTTTACCATGGTCAACGTGGCCGATAGTACCGACGTTAACGTGCGGTTTTGTACGTTCAAACTTTTCTTTAGACATCGATTGTCCCTCTAAGACACGGATAAATCGGTGATATCACCACATCAACCAGGCGAAATGCCTGAATTGTTGAATACAGTAAAATTGAAACAGAGAGAAACGGGAAGGAGAAGTGAAGTGGTGCTGATACCCAGAGTCGAACTGGGGACCTCACCCTTACCAAGGGTGCGCTCTACCAACTGAGCCATATCAGCACGTATTGGAGCGGGCAGCGGGAATCGAACCCGCATCATCAGCTTGGAAGGCTGAGGTAATAGCCATTATACGATGCCCGCATCCTGAAACTCGGCTACCCAGTTCTTTCTGTAACAAAAAAAGAGATTTCTCTCTTTTTAGGTTCGAGCTGATTCAATTTTCAAACCAGCTCCGGCGGCTTAACGCTGCCAGAAAGTGGTGGTGGGGGAAGGATTCGAACCTTCGAAGTCTGTGACGGCAGATTTACAGTCTGCTCCCTTTGGCCGCTCGGGAACCCCACCGGACTTGATGGTGCCGACTACCGGAATCGAACTGGTGACCTACTGATTACAAGTCAGTTGCTCTACCTACTGAGCTAAGTCGGCATCAAGTAGCGCGCATTCTATGGAGACATGCGCAGTCATGCAACTAAAAAATTGCATAAAACGTTCTTTCGCTCACATTTTATTCGAAACCAGGGTTAACCGCTGTAAATTCATCCACTCAAGGTCAAAAATTCAACATCAGCGCCCGATTTACACCACTTATACCGTATCGTGATGGCTCCCGCGTAAAGCATCGCTTCCCCATATTTTTTCTTATTATTCCTGTCATCTGGTGTTAACCTCCTGCCCATTGTCCAAAATTAACTATGTTGAGCCCGGACGCGCTGTGTTGTGCTGGCTCACTGAAGCATGCTTATGAGCAAAAAAGAGCAAACGTTAATGACACCTTATCTTCAGTTTAACCGTAGCCAGTGGGCTGCACTGCGTGACTCCGTCCCGATGACGCTGACGGAAGGCGAAATCGCACGGTTAAAGGGGATAAACGAAGATCTGTCGCTGGAAGAAGTGGCAGAAATCTATTTACCACTCTCGCGCTTGCTTAACTTCTATATCAGCTCCAACCTGCGCCGTCAGGCGGTGCTGGAGCAGTTCCTCGGGACGAACGGCCAACGCATTCCTTATATCATCAGCATTGCAGGCAGCGTGGCCGTCGGTAAAAGCACCACCGCACGCGTATTGCAGGCGTTACTGAGCCGGTGGCCAGAACACCGCAGCGTGGAGCTCATCACCACTGACGGTTTCCTGCACCCGAATGAGGTGTTAAAGGAACGCGGGCTAATGAAGAAGAAGGGCTTCCCGCTCTCTTATGATATGCACCGTCTGGTGAAATTTGTCTCTGACCTGAAATCGGGCGCGCCTAACGTGACGGCTCCGGTCTATTCGCACCTGATCTACGATCGCATCCCGGGTGGAGACAAAACGGTGGTTCAGCCGGATATCCTGATCCTCGAAGGGTTAAACGTCCTGCAAAGCGGGATGGATTATCCTCACGATCCCCATCATGTGTTTGTCTCTGACTTCGTCGATTTCTCTATTTATGTCGATGCGCCGGAAGACCTGCTGCAGAACTGGTATATCAACCGCTTCCTGAAGTTCCGTGAAGGCGCGTTCACCGATCCTGACTCCTATTTCCACCACTACGCCCAGCTTTCTGAAGAAGAAGCCATTAATGTGGCGCGAGGGCTGTGGAATGAGATCAACTACGTGAACCTGAAAGAGAACATCCTGCCCACACGTGAGCGTGCCAGCCTGATCCTCACCAAGAGTGAGAAACACGCTGTCGACCAGATCCGTCTGCGCAAGTAATCACGCAGACATAAAAAAACCGGCTTAGCGCCGGTTTTTTTATTGATGGATTACGCCATCGGCTTTTCGCCATTCTCATCCTGATCGACCGCGAAGCAGGCAACCAGCTGACCGCCATAATCCTTGAGCTGTGGCTGCAACTGGGTGCACGGGCCAAAGCGGCGACTGCAGCGGGCGTTGAATGCACAGCCTGGAGGCGGATTCAGCGGGCTGGGCAATTCACCCGTCAGTTTGATACGCTCACGACGATCGTCAGGGTTCAGACGCGGGGTCGCAGACAGCAGCGCCTGGGTGTACGGGTGACGAGGATGAGTAAAGATCTGCTCTTTTGTCCCCTTCTCCACGCAGCGCCCCAGATACATCACCATCACTTCGTCGGCAATGTGCTCCACAACCGACAGGTCGTGCGAAATAAACACGTACGACAGCCCCATGTCCTGCTGCAGATCCATCATCAGGTTCAACACCTGCGCACGCACAGAAACGTCGAGGGCAGATACCGGCTCATCGGCGATGACCACGTCAGGGTCGAGCATCAAACCACGCGCAATCGCGATACGCTGGCGCTGGCCGCCAGAGAACATATGCGGATAACGATCGTAATGCTCGGTCTTCAGGCCCACTTTCGCCATCATCGCCAGCGCTTTTTCACGACGCTGCTCTTTGTTCAGATTGCTGTTAATCAGCAGGGGCTCTTCCAGAATCTGTCCCACTTTTTTACGCGGATTCAACGATCCGTACGGGTTCTGGAACACAATCTGGATTTTCTGACGGCGCAGTTTCTGCGCCTGCGGATCGTGCTTGAGCAGGTCCTGTCCCTGATAATAGAGTTCACCGCCGGTGGGGACTTCAATCATCGTCAGCAAACGACCCAGCGTCGATTTGCCACAGCCTGACTCACCGACCACCGCCAGCGTTTTGCCGCGTTCAAGGGTAAAGGATACGCCATCCAGCGCTTTTACCAGGCGTTCAGGCGCAAACAGCCCCTTCTTCACCGGATAGTATTTTTTCAGGTCGATAGCCTGCAACAGCGGTTGTTGCGTGGTGGCCTGTTGCGTACTCATAGTGTTGGCCTCCCGGCATCATCGAGTGGGTAGTGGCATTTCGACTGACGACCGTCAGCAAGCAGATTGAGCTCTGGCTCTTCTGCACGACATTTGTCTGTAGCATACGGACAACGCGGATTAAGCAGGCAGCCCTGCGGTCGGTCATATTTACCCGGTACGACGCCCGGAAGTGATGCCAGGCGCGCTTTGTCCTGGGCAAACTCCGGCAGCGCACGCAAAAGCGCCTGCGTATACGGGTGACGCGGCGCGCGGAAAATATCGTGCGAATGGCCAGTCTCGACCACCTGACCTGCATACATCACGATAATTTTGTGCGCCGCTTCGGCCACCAGCGCCAGGTCATGCGTAATCAGCACCAGCGCCATGTTCTCTTTCTGCTGCAGTTCCAGCAGCAGCTCGATGATCTGCGCCTGGATAGTCACGTCCAGTGCCGTTGTCGGTTCATCCGCAATCAGCAGTTTTGGCCGACAGGCAATCGCCATGGCGATCATCACACGCTGGCTCATCCCACCGGAGAGCTGGTGCGGGTAAACGTCCAGACGCGATGCCGGGTCAGGGATACCAACCTGATTCAGCAGATCGATCGCACGCTGACGCCGGGTCTTCTTATTCCCGCCCTGGTGCACCTTGATGGCTTCCATAATCTGGAATCCCACGGTGTAACAAGGGTTCAGGCTGGTCATTGGGTCCTGGAAGATCATCGCCACTTCCGCACCGACCAGCTGGCGGCGCTGCTTTTCGGAGATACGCTGCAGGTCCTGACCGTTAAACTCCAGACTTTCGGCCATGACGCGGCCGGGATAATCAATCAGCCCCATGATGGCCAGTGAACTGACCGACTTACCGGAACCCGACTCACCCACAATGCCGACCACTTCGCCCTGATTTACGCTGTAGCTGATGCGGTCCACGGCGCGAAACGGAGTGCCTTCGTCACCAAAGTGCACCGATAATTTATCTACATTTAATAACGCCATCTCGTGCCTCTTACTGCTTCAGTTTGGGATCAAGTGCATCACGCAGGCCATCACCCATCAGGTTAAATGCCAGCACCGTCAGCAGGATTGCCAGACCCGGGAAGGTCACAACCCACCAGGCGCTTTGAGCGAACTGCAACACATCGGAGAGCATGGTGCCCCACTCCGGTGTTGGCGGCTGCGCACCCATGCCCAGGAAGCCAAGAGCGGCCATATCAAGAATGGCGTTAGAGAAACCGAGCGACGCCTGAACAATCAGCGGCGCCAGGCAGTTCGGGAAGATGTTGACGAACATTTGACGCATCGCGCCAGCACCCGCCACGCGGGAGGCCGTTACGTAGTCGCGGTTTACTTCCACCAGCACCGCCGCACGCGTGAGTCGCACATAATGGGGAAGCGCCACGAAGGTTAATGCCAGCGCGGCGTTACTGATCGACGGACCAAAAATCGCCACCAGTACCAGCGCCAATAGCAAGCTGGGCAGCGCCAGCATGATATCGACGATACGCATGATGATGTTATCGATAATGCCGCCGAAGTAGCCAGCAACCAGACCGAGTACGATCCCCATAACCAGCGACAACACGACCACCAGGCAGCCGACCAGCAGCGACAGACGCGCACCGTACATCAGACGCGACAGCACATCGCGGCCCACGTCATCGGTACCCAGCAGGTGCGACAGGCTACCGCCGTCCTGCCATGCTGGCGGTGCCAGCAACGCATCACGGAACTGATCCGCCGGGTTATACGGTGCGAGCACGTTGGCAAACACCGCAATCAGGATCATGACAGAGACATAAACCAGCCCCACAACCGCGCCTTTGTTGCGCTTGAAGTAGTGCCAGAATTCCTGCAGCGGCGTCATGGGAACCGGTGCAGTAACCACTTTATTTTCAGAAACGTGTGACATGATGGCCCCTTACTTCTTATGACGAATACGCGGGTTCACCACGCCGTAGAGCAAATCGACCAGCAGGTTGACGAGAATAATCATCGTCGCGACCAGCAATACCCCGCCCTGCACTACCGGATAATCACGGCGTTGCAGTGCGTCAATCAGCCAGCGTCCGAGGCCCGGCCAGGAGAAGATGGTTTCGGTCAGGATCGCCCCCGCCAGCAACGTCCCCACCTGCAGACCAATAACGGTCACCACCGGCAGCATGGCGTTACGCAGGGCGTGAACGATAATGACGCGCAAACGCGTCAGACCTTTGGCGCGTGCGGTGCGAATGTAATCCTCACCCAACACTTCCAGCATTGAAGAACGGGTCATACGCACGATAACCGCCAGAGGAATGGTACCGAGCACCATCGCAGGCAGGATCATATGTGCCACCGCATCAATGAAGTTACCCTCTTCGCCCCAGATAGCCGTATCGATCAGCATAAAACCGGTCAGAGGATTCGTATCATCCAGGAAGACCATATCGCTGACGCGTCCGGAGACCGGCGTCAGGTTTAGCTGCACCGAGACCAGCATGATCAGCATCATGCCCCACCAGAAGATAGGCATGGAGTAACCCGTCAGCGCCAGGCCAACAGCCGTATGGTCGAAAATAGAGCCACGTTTCACGGCAGCCAGGACCCCAACAGGGATACCCACCGCAGTGGCGAAAATCATGGCGCAGACACCAAGCTCCAGTGTCGCTTTAAAACGCGGCACGAACTCGTCCCACACCGGAAGACGGCTTTTCAGCGAAATCCCTAAATCACCGTGCAACACGCCCCAGATATAGTTGAGGTATTGCTGCCACAGTGGTTTGTTCAGGCCAAGCTCAGCCAGCAGCTGTGCATGGCGTTCAGGTGAAATACCACGCTCGCCCGCCATAATCATTACCGGGTCGCCGGGGATCATATGGACGAAGGCAAAAGTGAGAAGGGTGATACCGATAAACGTGGGGATAACAAGTCCCAGACGTCGGAGGATGAACTGCAACATAACCCGGATTCTCTCTGATGACGTACAACCAGTTGGCGTGACGTCTGTATTGCTCACAAATGTAAATTCCCTCTCTCTTCAGGAGAGGATTAGGGTGAGGGAATGCATGCACGCCCTCACCCCTGCCCTCTCCGTGAAGGAGAGGGAGAACACCCTACTTATTATTCAACAGAGACGTTTTCGAAGTGGTGTTTGCCCAGTGGATCAACCACGTAGCCCTTCACTTCTTTACGCACTGGTTCGTACACGGTGGAGTGAGCCACAATCAGAGCCGGAGCCTGATCGTGCATCACAACCTGAGCCTGTTTGTACAGCTCGATACGTTTGTTGTGATCGTCGGTCGCACGCGCCGGCTGGATCAGGTCTTCAAACGGCTTATAGCACCAGCGAGAGTAGTTAGAACCGTCTTTCGCGGCTGCACAGCTGAACAGGGTAGCGAAGAAGTTGTCCGGATCCCCATTGTCACCGGTCCAGCCCATCATCACTGCCTGATGCTCACCCGCTTTGGCACGCTTCAGATACTCGCCCCACTCGTAGGTCACAATCTTGGCCTGAACGCCCACTTTAGCCCAGTCAGCCTGAACCATTTCAGCCATACGGCGTGCGTTCGGGTTATACGGACGCTGTACTGGCATCGCCCACAGCTCAACGGTAAAGCCTTTCTCCTGGCCTGCTTCTTTCAGCAGCGCTTTCGCTTTCTCAGGATCGTAGGTGTAGTCTTTAACGTCGTCGTTATAGCCCCACATGGTTGGTGGGATCAGGTTCTTGGCGGCAACACCCGCGCCCTGATAGACCGCTTTAATGATCGCTTCTTTATTCACCGCATAGGTCAACGCCTGACGGACTTTCACGTCATCAAACGGTTTCTTCTCGGTGTTGAAGGAGAGGTAACCCACGTTCAGACCAGCCTGCTCCAGCAGGTTGATGTTTTTATCCTGCTTCATGCGCGCGATGTCAGCCGGGTTCGGGTATGGCATGACCTGGCATTCATTTTTCTGCAGTTTTGCGTAACGCACAGAAGCATCAGGCGTGATGGAGAAGACCAGACGGTCGATCTGCGGCTTGGTGCCCCAGAAGCCCGGGAAGGCTTTATACAGAATACGGGAATCTTTCTGGTACTGCAGAAGCTGGAACGGACCGGTACCGATTGGGTTCAGGTCCACTTTCTCCGGGGTGCCGGCTTTCAGCATGTTGTCCGCGTACTCTTTAGACAGAATAGAGGCGAAGTCCATGGCCAGGTCAGCCAGGAATGGTGCTTCCGGACGCGTCAGCACGAACTGAACGGTTTTATCGTCCACTTTTTTCACTTCAGCGATCAGGTCCTGCAGGCCCATCCCTTCAAAGTATTCATAGCTGCCGCCAGACACTTTGTGATACGGGTTCTGAGCGTTTTTCTGACGGTCGAAGGAGAACACAACGTCATCGGCGTTAAAATCGCGCGTTGGTTTGAATTCTTTGTTGTCCTGCCACTTCACGCCCTGGCGCAGGTGGAAGGTATAGGTCTTACCGTCTTCGCTGACGTCCCACTTCTCCGCCAGACCTGGGATCACTTCCGTGGTACCGGTTTTGAATTCAACCAGACGGTTATAGATAGGCACAGAGCTTGCGTCGTAAGTCGTACCAGAGGTAAAGAGCTGTGGGTTAAAGCCTTCCGGCGAGCCTTCAGAACAGTAAACCAGGGTTTTTGCCTGTACGCTTGCTGCCACGGTCATAGCCACCAGGCTCAGACCAAGCTTCAGCATCCCTGACTTCTTCAAGGAAATACTCATTATTCTGCTCCAATGTGATGTTTTGCTTTGTTGTGTTACGCCGCCAGACCTTTATTTATTTTTTACCCGGTCCGGTCGGTGATGCCCGAAGGCGTTTAAGGGATGGAGAATCCTTTCAGAAGAGCGTTTGAGTTGCAGCGCAGATCGTCCCTGAAATGCCCCTCATGCCCTACAATCTGTCAACAGAATGTGAAAACGTCAATACAGGTGGCGGGGATTTACGCTGAGTGTGAGAAACCGCAAACAAAGATTAAAAAAACTATGTATGCCAGTTTTCAGCAGGGAAATTTATGCTACTCGCTATGTTGCAGCACAATTATCTTCATATTTCGCAACAATCAGTGATTAACTTTTATTCAGATCGGGTAAATTTTCTTGCAGAACGGTGATTATCTGAGCACTAAATACCGCGAACGTTAAAACGCACAGCGAAAAATGCTGAGGTTATCCATAAGCAACGCGAAAAAAGATCAATCTATATATAAAAAAATACAATGGATTATGTCACAAAATCGTTAACAGACAGGAAGAAGGCGGGATAAGGGGCGTTTTGGTGAATCAGGATGAGTAAGCTGCTAATGCAAAAAGGGCTAACCTTGCGGTTAGCCCTTCTTTAAATGTGGTCGGCGAGAGAGGATTCGAACCTCCGACCCACTGGTCCCAAACCAGTTGCGCTACCAAGCTGCGCTACTCGCCGAATGCGGAGCGCATCTTACTGCTGAGGTGCGCCCCCGTCAATCCCTTAAATTAAAAAAGCCCTTCAACTGGCGATATTCTCGCCAGACGCGTTACTGCGCGGCTTTCGCCTTACTCTCAGGGAGTTTGCACCAGTTGTTATTTTCGTTGATACCGCCGTCAGGAGAGGTATAACCCAGGCAACCCAAAATGGTGTCATACAGCTCAACATGACGACGCGGCACCTTCATGTCTGCCTCTTTTTTCAGGTGGGCAAACATCTTCGCTTTCTCTGGGTCTTCCAGGTACTTGTCCGACATCCACATGATCATCGGTACACGGAATTGTTCAGGCGGTGCCAGCTTGCGCGGCGTACCGTGCAAATGCTCTTTCTCGTTGATTGACTCTCCGTGGTCAGCAGCATAAATAACAATCGCTTTCTTATCACGAAGCTGGTCAATCACCCGGCTCAGGAACGTATCCACATACAGAACCGAGTTATCATAGGCATTGATCAGTTCCTGCTTGCTGCAGTCTTTATTGATGCCTACACACTCCGGCTGCCACTTCGCAAAATCACGCGTGTAACGCTGGTAATAGCTGTAATGGGAGCCTTTAGTATGCAGGATAACCAGATGTTTACCCTGCGGATGGCTCTTCAGGGACTGTGACATCTCCTCAAGGAGCAACATGTCATCCACGTTCTTGCCGCGGTTACGTGGTTCGGCGCCAATCTGCTCGCGATACGAGATGTTGTCCGCCAGCGTGTTGGTGTAGAACCACATCTCACTTTGCATCGCGAATAAATCGGAGCTGAAACCGAGCTGCTTCAGTACCGCAAATACGTTCTGCTCTTTCAGGGTACGCTGTGGGTTATCACTGGCACCGCCTTCACGAACAAACATACAACGCAGCGAGAGCTTGGTTGCGGTATCGCAAGAATACCCCCGGTAAGCCACCAGGTTCTTTTCCTGCGCCAGTTTTGGCGTGGTATCCCGGTCATAACCGAGGATGCCCATATGATCCCAGCGCGTCGTTTCACCAATAACAAAGACAACATAGGTATCATCGAGTTGGTTACCCGGCGCTTCGTAACTGAATTTTTTCATTGGGTTGATGAGCGATTTCACATCACTTGATTCATCCGCCTGCGCCCAGGCATAAAGACCCAGCGCTGAAATCCAGTTGGAGGGCAGGTAGGAGTTTGCTACCACGCCGCCATAGCTTGGCATATCCACGCCCGTCGCTTTTTCGATTCGTTTTTGCTGTTTTTCCATCAAGCGGATGGGTGCCCATACCAGCAAGGCCGCCAGGATAACGACGGCGATATTCCTGATTCGCTGCCCACGGGTGCGGAGCTGGCGCAGCAACGTATAGCGGCAGGTATTACTCCAGATAAAGAAGAGCGGGATCAGGCAGGTTAATACCGTCCAGACGATAAACCCTTTTCCAACCACCTCTTTCGAGAGGTCGATATCCGTTGTCATTACCGACGCGACGATGCCGTAGCCAATAACGACATTCATAAAGGTCATGTAATAACTGGCAGCGGCGGAAATAATTACCACCAGTGAGGCCAAAATTTGCCAGGTGCGTCGGCCGAAGAGTGAGAGCAGGCGTAACAGGAAGAATGTGGCGAGAACGGAACCGAACACTTCAATTGCGGCAAAAATTCCATTTCTTACGGTGAGATGTTCTAAATAACCTTCCACTCTTCTGAACAACACCGCGCCATTCAGAAATAAACCGATATAGACAGCCAGCATCAGACACAATCTTTGCTGGGTAAGAGACCTAATGTATTTCATGCAAACAACCCTGGGGAAAGGGGTATAGAGACCCGCTTAATCTCGATGAGAAAGCAGACAGAGTAAGTAAGTGCGTAAGAAACCGTTATCAGAAACGTCTACAAGCGCGTTAAGTAGACCACAGCGGGAGAGAAAAGTGGCAGCAGAGAATGTGATCGGTGCATTTTTTTACAAAATAACACGACCAGGCATACTTTGGACGACCATAAAAAAGAGGCCGTAAAGGCCTCTTAGCGATAATCAGGCATGCGCTTCGTTAAAGACTTCACGCTGCGGCTGCCGAATGGTGGTCGACAAGGCCAGCGAGATTATCAGCAAAGCAAATATCACGCAGAAGGTCACATAGAACCCACCGAACAGCGAAGCGATTAACGAGCCGCAGATACTGCCGATGCCAAAGCCCAGATAGATAACGCCGTAGTTTTTCGCCAGATTGTTCAGGCCGAAGAACTCACTGACTAGCGACGGGAAGACGGTAATCGTGCCGCCGAAATTAAAGGCCACACAGGCAATTGCGGCGAAGAACGTGGCTTCGTTCAGTGGGGCAAACAACAGCGCCGCCATCCCCACCAGCGAAACAACCTGCCCGATAGTAATCACGCGGATACGGGCAATTTTGTCAGACAGAATCCCGAGCACCAGACGGCCAGAGAGATTGGCAATGGAGATGACGGTGACCGCATTCGCCGCTGTTGCCGCATCCAGTTTCACCATTCCCTGAGCAATATCTTTCGCCACCCCAATCACATACAGACCGCTCATGCAGGCTGTCAGGAACATGACCGCCAGCATCCAGTACTGTGGTTGACGCATAGACTGCGCGAGGGTGAAATCATTCTCCACCACACCGTTAACGGTTTTCACCTCCTGCTGCGGCGCATCTTTCATCAGCGTGGCGCCGAACAGGATCATGACCAGAACGATAGCGCCCCAGATCATGAACGTTTTTTCGAGCCCCACGGAAGCAAGCAGGTGGGAATCGATAAATTTAAAACCGAGGCTCCCCAGGCCATAGGACCCGATGGCAAACGCAGAGATTAAACCTTTACGTTCCGGGAACCACTTCACACAGTTTGACAGGGTCAGCAGATAACCTGCACCGTCGGCAAGTCCCACCAGCACCCCGGCGCTCAGCCACAGCATCATCAGGTTGCTGGAATGCGCCGTCAGGAAAAAGCCCACGCCCAACAAGATACCGGATGCCATCGTCACCCGCTTCACGCCGAATCGCTCCTGCAATTTTCCCGCGACGGAAGATGAAAGCGCCAGCCCGAGGCTCAGCAAGCCGAAGGAGAACGCCACCTGGCTGACCGGTGCACCAAGCTTATCGGAAAGCGCACTGTTAAACAGGCTCCAGGTATAGACCGACCCCAGCGCAAACTGGGTCACGATGGTGCCAAAAAGCGTTAGCCAGCGCGTACGGTTGTAAGTTGATGTGTTCATGGCAGTTGTCCTGCAAGAGAAAGTAAGGGAATTCGCTGAGGACAACGATAAACAAAACCTTAATATGCCTGGGGTAAAACGGCATGAAATGCAGGAGGAATGGAATGAAATGCCATAAATCGGGAATGAATGACCTTGCCGGGGAATGAAGCGACAGCGTGTTAGTGACTGCTATCGCTACAACCCCCACGGCTATTGTATTCAGGATGTTATCGGCACGTTTAAAAAAGTAACAACCTTAAAAATTAGCGCTCACGCCCAAGGTGTACATAAACTCCTCACCGGTGGTGGTGTATTCCCCTTGTGCCAGCGACGCATAGGCCGCCATATGCGTGTTAAACGGAATATCCGTTCCGACGGTTACATCCATCCAGTTGCCGCTTTGTGTTGGTGCCGGCGTCTGTGGCATCCCAAACTGGGATTTCCACTGGTTTTCACCAAACTGCTGGTTATAGCTTATCTGCGCCCACGGGCGAAGCCCGCCGTACTGAGTATCCACGCGCCAGCCGAGCGTGCTGACGCTGGCATGCCAGAGTGGGTCGGTAAGCCCCTGCGTCGTCGCGCTGTCACCAAATTCGTTGATCATCATCGGTGCCGTGCCGTCATAACGCCACGCCATCACCGGACCGGTCGTGATACGCCCTGACACCGGAATGTTCCAGCCCACGCTCATGGCTCCTGCCGGCGTGGAACCCGACGGTAAACTCAGCGCAAGTCCGGGGGCATTTTGTGAGGACTGAATCCGCTCGGCGAGAATATCCTCATAACGCGGTTGGTGATCCGCATCCCATGTATAGCGTTCCGCCGTATTACT
Organism: Enterobacter sp. RCC_40; assembly: GCF_041360735.1. Lineage (NCBI taxonomy): Bacteria > Pseudomonadati > Pseudomonadota > Gammaproteobacteria > Enterobacterales > Enterobacteriaceae > Enterobacter > Enterobacter sp. RCC_40. Next base: position 238,931 of record NZ_JBFUPR010000005.1, on the reverse strand, counting down.
TTGGGCGTCTGAAACGATATATTCCTGTTGCCAGGCAAATGCTGTATTACAAAAAAACAGACAGGCTGAAATCCCCGCCAGGCCAGAAACAGCATGGCGACCACTGATTTTTTTTATCATCATCAAAGCGACTCCAGAGAGAGCCGAATTCGGCGATATTTGTCATTGTTTAGGAAGAGTTTTGCGGGCATATGGCCCTGTATTAACTATTGTCTTTATAGTAGACACGTCAAGCCTGACAGAATGAAAATTTTGCGATAACCGTTTCATTAAGGGAGATAACCGATGCAGCGTTGCGGTTGGGTAAGCCAGGATCAGCTTTATATCGACTATCACGATCGGGAATGGGGCGTACCGGAGACAGAAGGGAAAAAGCTTTTTGAGATGATTTGCCTGGAGGGTCAACAGGCGGGCTTGTCATGGATTACGGTGCTTAAGAAACGGGAAAACTATCGTAATGCTTTCCATCAGTTCGATCCGGTCGCCGTCGCTGCCATGACCGAGGACGATGTGGAACGGCTGGTCCAGGATGCAGGCATCATCCGCCATCGCGGTAAGATCCAGGCCATCATTGGTAACGCGCGCGCTTATCTGGCGATGGAGCAAAACGGAGAACCGTTCTCAGAATTTGTCTGGACGTTTGTGAACAATACGCCGCAAATTACCCAGGCCGCCACGCTCGCGGAGATCCCGGCTTCCACCCCGGCGTCGGATGCGCTCTCTAAAGCGCTGAAAAAACGCGGCTTTAAATTTGTCGGCTCCACCATCTGTTACGCCTTTATGCAGGCCTGTGGCCTAGTCAACGACCACGTTACCGGCTGCGTCTGTCATCCAGGGAGGCACCATGATCCGCAAATGGGAAAGTGATAATGCCGGGCCACTCCTGAGTCTGTGGCTTGAAAGCACCACGGAGGCGCACCCGTTTATCAGCGCGAGCTACTGGAAAGAGAACGAAGGTATGGTGCGGGATGTTTACCTGCCCGCCGCCGAAACCTGGGTATGGGAAGAGGATGGAATGCTGCGCGGCTTTATCAGCGTCATGCAGTCCCAGTTTGTGGGCGCGCTGTTTGTCTCAACTGACTTTATTGGTCGGGGGATTGGGCGTGCGCTGCTAAACCATGTTCAACAGCGCTTCCCGTATTTAAGCCTGGAGGTCTACCAGAAAAATGTCCGGGCGGTGAATTTCTATCATGCACAGGGTTTTCGCATTGAAGACAGCGCCTGGCAGGATGACACTCAGCACCCAACGTGGATCATGAGCTGGCAGGCGGATCAAACGCCGTGAGCGTAAGCTCGGGTCCCTGATATTTCTCGACCCAGGCCAGCGCCGTGTTCCCCGCGCAGCCATTCCCCAGCTTCGAGCTGGGGAGATCTTTGGTCAGAACGTTTACTGCACCGTTTTTACAAATACCGCCTTCGCTCGGCTCCAGGTCTGGCCATGCCCCCTGGTGAATGCAGATAACGCCAGGTTTAATCCCGTCGCTCACTACCGCCCCTGCCAGCACCTGGCCACGCTGATTCCAGACGCGAACCACGTCACCGTCAACGATCCCACGCGCGCGTGCATCTGCGCTGTTCAGGGTCACGGGCTCCCGTCCGGCAACCGCATACCGCTCGCGCAGTGATGAATAGTTAAGCTGGCTGTGCAGGCGATGGGCAGGATGGGCCGATAACACCTGCAGCTGTTCCGGCTGGGCATTACCGTGCCACTCGTCCGGCTCAAGCCACGTTGGATGCGCCGGACAGTCGGCATACTTAAATTGGGCGATACGCTCGCTGTAGATCACAATCTTCCCGCTCTCGGTTTTCAGCGGATGGTTCTCCGGGTCGCGGCGGAAATCGGCGAAGCGAACAAACTGCGCATTCTGTTCGCTCTCCGGCATCTCAATAATCTGGTTCGCTTCCCAGAACTGTGCAAATGGCGGCAGCGTCACGCCCTGCGGGGCCCCGCGCTGACCTGCAATCTGGTAGAACGTCTCCAGCCACTGCAAATCCGTTTTGCCCTCGGTAAAACGCTCGCGCCCCCCCGTTTCCCACAACTCGCTCAGCTCAGCAAACACCTCAAAATCATCACGCGCCTCATCACGCGGCGCCACGACGCGCTTCATCGGTACCATATGCTGATTGCTGTAGTCACCGGTCATAGTGAGGTCGTTACGCTCAAACGAGGTGGTCGCCGGCAGCACAATATCGGCATGTTTGGCTGAGGCGGTCCAGAAGCATTCTGAGATAACCACCAGTTCTGGCTTCTGCCAGGCGCGGATCAGGCGATTCGTGTCCTGGTGATGAGTAAAGTTCGCGCCGCCGGCCCACCAGACAAACCGGATATCCGGAAAGTGGCGATCCAGACCGTTATGCTGATAAAACCCGCCCGGGTTTTCCAGGGCTTCAACAATGCGCGCCACCGGGATTTTATCCACGGCATCTACACCGCCCTGAACCGAGCCCTGCAGAGAAGCCAGCACTGCCGCTTTGCGGGTCGGGTTGCCGCCATTGGCGAAGTGATAAGAGAGACCAAACCCACCGCCCGGCGTACCAATCTGCCCGAGCATGGCGGCCAGCGTCACGAGCATCCAGTGTTTCTGCTCACCGAACTGCTGGCGCTGCATCCCCCATCCGGACATTAACATCGTGGTGTTTTGGTGGAATAACGCTGCCAGTTCACGCAGTTTGGCCGCAGGAACCCCACAAATCTCTGCCGCCCACTCTGCCGTTTTGGCAATACCGTCTGTAGTGCCCGTCAGATAGTCGGCGAAGTTGTCAAAACCGGTGGTACAGCGTGCGAGGAACCCGGTATCGTGCCAGCCGTTCTCCACCAGCGTATGGGCAATGCCCAGCATCATCGCCACGTCGGTGCCCATATGCGGGGCAATCCACTCGGCGCTGTCGCCGAAGAAGTCCATGGTTTCAGAGCGCATCGGGTCAATGCAGATAATGCGCTTGCCGCTTTTACGCAGCGCATCGAAATACGGGATCCCCTGCTCGTCACTGGCATTCCACGCGATTTTCAGGGTGTTGAGCGGGTTGGCGCTCCACAGCACCACCACATCGGTGTGCTCCAGCACCAGCGGCCAGCTGGTCTGCTGCTGATACACTTCGTTACCGCCCACCACGTAGGGCATGATCGCCTGCGCTGCGCCGGTGGAGTAATCCCCAAGATGCCCGGTATACCCCCCGGCCAGACTCATATAGCGCTGAAGTAACGTTGAAGCCTTATGCAGCACGCCGTTTGAACGCCAGCCGTAAGATCCGGCAAAAATGGACGACGGGCCATACGTGTCGCGAATACGTTTGTGCTGCGCATGGATCAGCGCCAGCGCGTCATCCCAGCTCACCCGGACAAACTCATCCTGACCACGAATCCCCTGCGGCTTGTCTGGCGACGTCAGAAATCCTTTACGCACCATCGGCCAGCGCACGCGCGTTTTGCTGTGCACCTGATCGCGAACGACGGTCTGTAAAGAGTTGGGATGTTGTGTTGGCAATGCCCCGCGAGACGACAGAACATTTTCGCCATCGGTTTCGACCAGCATCGGCCCCCAGTGGGCGGCGGTCAGAATCGTTTTTGTTGAGGTGCTCAAGCGTGCGCTCCTGGTTGCGTGCAGGTTTTACGGCCTTCTTAGTGAGGCAGTTTATGGTTTGTCACAATTTTCAGAGTTATACCCGGAATTTTCTCCGTATCTGGACGTCATAATCAACTGCCACGCGCGTCGTGGCAAAGAATAAAAAGGATTAAGGAAATAAGATGAAAAAACGCGTATTCGTTATTGCCGCTCTGGTGAGCGGTGCACTGGCTGTTTCTGGCTGCACAACAAACCCTTACACCGGTGAAAGCGAAGCAGGTAAATCCGGCATCGGTGCGGGTCTCGGCTCGCTGGTAGGGGCTGGTGTGGGCGCACTCTCCTCCTCCAAGAAAGACCGCGGCAAAGGCGCGTTAATTGGCGCAGCGGCAGGTGCAGCCCTGGGCGGCGGCGTGGGTTATTACATGGATGTGCAGGAAGCAAAACTGCGCGACAAAATGAAAGGCACCGGCGTGAGCGTGACGCGCAGCGGCGATAACATCATCCTGAATATGCCAAACAACGTCACCTTCGACAGCAGCAGCGCAACGCTGAAACCTGCGGGGGCGAATACCCTGACCGGCGTGGCAATGGTGCTGAAAGAGTACAACAAGACCGCGGTGAATGTGATCGGTTATACCGACAGCACCGGCAGCCAGGATCTGAATATGCGCCTGTCTCAGCAGCGTGCCGATTCTGTGGCCAGCTCGCTGATCACGCAGGGCGTTGCAGCAAACCGCATCCGTACCAGCGGCATGGGCCCTGCAAACCCTATCGCCAGCAACAGCACGGCGGAAGGCAAAGCGCAGAACCGTCGCGTTGAGATTACCTTAAGCCCAATTCAGTAAGGGCTGCCCCCCTCTTCCAGGGGGAGAGGGGGATAAAGGCATCATGCCGCCACGTCGGCATGAACCGCTTGCCATCGCTAATTTTCCCGCTAAGGTGTTCTCACTCACTTTAGGGAATTCAGCGATGAGCAAACCAACACGGGCCACAATCAGCGACGTGGCGAAAGCCGCCAAAACCGGTAAAACCAGCATTTCACGCTACCTCAACGGCGAGAAACACCTGCTGTCCGATGCGCTGCTCGCTCGTATTGAACAAGCTATTGCCGATCTCGACTACCGCCCGAGCCTTATGGCGCGCGGACTCAAACGGGGTCGTACCCGTCTTATCGGGCTTATCATCGCCGATATCACCAACCCCTACTCCGTCAACGTATTGAGCGGAATTGAAGCCGCCTGTCGCGAAAAGGGCTTTACGCCGCTGGTCTGTAACACCAACAACGAAGTCGATCAGGAGCTGCATTACCTGGATCTGCTGCGCAGCTATCAGGTCGAAGGAATTGTGGTGAATGCCGTGGGCATGCGTGAAGAGGGCTTAAACCGTCTGCAGCAATCCTCCCTGCCGATGGTTCTTATCGACCGCAAAATCCCGGAATTCGCCTGCGATGTCGTCGGGCTGGATAACACTCAGGCGGCGACAACCGCCACTGAGCATCTGATTGAACAGGGCTTTGAAGCCATCCTGTTTCTGAGCGAACCTCTGGGCATGGTCAACACCCGTCGTGAGCGACTGAGCGCGTTTCGTGCCACGCTGGAGCGTTACCCCGGCGTGATTGCCGAGAATGCCGAAACGCCCCTCCACGAAGCCGATCAGCTCGACAATACCCTGCGGCAGTTCCACACCCGCCATCGCGGAATGCGTAAAGCCGTTATCTCTGCCAACGGGGCGCTGACCCTGCAGGTCGCCCGCTCGCTTAAGCGCATCGGCCTGCACTGGGGAAGCGATATCGGTCTGCTGGGGTTCGACGAACTCGAGTGGGCAGAACTGGCTGGCGTCGGGATCACCACCCTCAAACAACCCACCTGGCAGATTGGCTATGCCGCTGTTGAACAAGTGGTTCGTCGTATTGAAGGCACTAGCGATGCCGTTCGCGAGCAGGTATTTTCCGGCGAGTTGATTGTTCGCGGCTCCACCGCCCGTTAATTTTCCCTTGTGATACCGATCATAAATTCAACATCCTGACCTTTTCTTTGGAACCGGTTCCATCTAGCGTAATAGTATTGATGTGTTGCGATGGAGTCCGACGATGGGCAGAAAAATCATGGTGGTCACCGCCGCGTATGGCGCGGAACAGGTGCGACAGGCAGGTGGTCAACGGGCAATGCTGCCCGTCATTGCGGGCGCGGGTGCCGACGGCGTCGAGATCCGCCGCGAACTGTTCAACAGCGAAGAGCTGCTGGCGCTGCCCGCGCTGGGTGAATCCATTGAGTTGCTGGGCCTGCTGGCATGCTACTCCGCCCCTGCGGCCCTGTTTATGCCCGATGGCACCCTCAACCCTGACCTGCCCCGTTATCTCAGCGAAGCCAGTACCCTGAATGCGCTGTGGCTCAAGGTCTCACTGGGTCATTTCAGCGACACCCAGCCGCTTCACGCCCTGCGTGCCCTGCTCGATGAAAGCGGTATGGCCCTGGTGGTGGAAAACGACCAGACCGACTGCGGCCAGCTTGCGCCGATGCAGCGCTTCAAAGCCGCCTGCCGGGACATGGCGCTGCCCGTCACGCTGACGTTCGACATGGGCAACTGGCTGTGGGTGGGCGACTCCCCGGAAGAAGCCGCGCGCCATCTGGCCTCCGCAGTGAGCTATATCCACGTTAAAGCCGCCGTGCCGCATAAAGAAAATTTCCGCGCCGTGGCGCCGGATCGGGCCGATGCGCGCTGGCTGGATCTGCTATGCCAGCTGCCCGCCGATGCCCCGCGTGGTATCGAGTTCCCGCTGGAAGGGGCGGATTTAACCGCCGTCACCCGTCATTACGTAAACCTGCTGCGTGAGGAGTAAACCATGCACAAGACGCTGGATGTGATCACTATCGGCGAAGCCATGGCGATGTTTGTCGCCACCGAAACGGGCGACCTGAGTACGGTGGAGCACTTTATCAAACGCGTGGCGGGGGCTGAGCTGAACGTCGCGACCGGCCTGGCGCGCCTGGGTCTGAACGTCGGCTGGGTCAGCCGCGTGGGTGATGACAGCTTTGGCCATTTCGTTCTCGATTCGCTGAAAAAAGAGGGCATTGATGCTTCCGGCGTCACCCTCGATGGACGCTTCCCGACCGGTTTCCAGCTTAAATCGAAAGTCGAAAATGGAACCGATCCCATTGTGGAGTATTTCCGTAAAGGGTCTGCGGCGAGCCACCTCTCAGTCGAGGATTACCACGCCCACTATTTCGCCTCCGCACGCCATCTGCATCTGAGCGGCGTGGCGGCTGCGCTTTCAGCCAGCTCGTATGCATTACTGGATCATGCCGCAACCACCATGAAGGCTCAGGGGAAAACGATCTCATTCGATCCTAACCTGCGCCCGGTACTGTGGAAAAGCGAAGCGGAAATGGTCGAGAAGCTGAACCGTCTGGCGTTTCAGGCTGACTGGGTTCTGCCGGGCGTGAAAGAAGGCATGATCCTGACCGGTAAAAACACCCCTGAAGGGATTGCCGATTTTTACCTCAACAAAGGGGTAAAAGCGGTGGTGCTGAAAACCGGCGCCGATGGCGCCTGGTTTAAAACGGCTAACGGCGAGCAAGGCGCAGTCGCGGCCGTGAAGGTCGATAACGTGGTTGATACCGTCGGCGCTGGCGATGGTTTTGCCGTGGGGGTCATTAGTGCCCTGCTGGAAGGCAAACCGCTGCAGCAGGCCGTCGCCCGGGGCAACAAAATTGGCTCGCTGGCAATCCAGGTGCAGGGCGACAGTGAAGGATTACCGACCCGCGCGCAGCTGAACGAATAAATTCCGTTTCCCTCCCCCTCTCCTCAGGTAGGTCAGGGGGAAACAAAACAAACCACCGTGTACCCTACATACAACGGCGGTACAAACCTCAACAACAGAGGCAAGCCTATGAACAGTTCGACCAATGCAGTAAAACGCTGGTGGTACATCATGCCAATCGTGTTTATCACGTACAGCCTGGCGTACCTTGATCGTGCCAACTTCAGTTTCGCGTCCGCGGCAGGGATCACCGAAGACCTGGGGATCACCAAAGGTATCTCTTCGTTGCTGGGTGCCCTTTTCTTCCTGGGCTACTTCTTCTTCCAGATCCCCGGCGCTATCTATGCGGAGCGTCGCAGCGTCCGCAAATTGATTTTCGTTTGCCTGATCCTGTGGGGTGCCTGCGCCTCACTGACCGGCGTGGTGAATAATATTCCTGCTCTGGCAGCCATTCGCTTTATTCTTGGGGTCGTTGAGGCAGCGGTAATGCCCGCGATGCTGATTTATATCAGCAACTGGTTTACCAAATCCGAACGCTCACGAGCCAATACTTTCCTGATCCTCGGTAACCCGGTCACCGTGCTGTGGATGTCGGTGGTTTCTGGCTACCTGATCCAGTCCTTCGGCTGGCGTGAAATGTTCATTATCGAAGGGGTGCCGGCGGTTATCTGGGCATTCTGCTGGTGGATGCTGGTAAAAGACAAACCTGCGCAGGCGAAATGGCTCTCCGAAGATGAAAAAGCCGCTCTGCAGGCGCAGCTGGATAAAGAACAGCAAGGCCTGAAAGCGGTGCGTAACTACGGTGAAGCATTCCGCTCGCGTAACGTGATTCTGCTCTGCGCCCAGTATTTCACCTGGAGCATTGGCGTGTACGGTTTCGTACTGTGGCTGCCATCGATTCTCCGCAATGCCGGTGAAAACCTTGGCATGGTGGAAGTGGGCTGGCTGTCATCCGTGCCTTACCTCGCAGCCACAATCGCCATGATCATTGCGTCATGGGCATCGGACAAAATGCAGAACCGTAAGCTGTTTGTCTGGCCGCTGCTGCTGATCGCTGCCTTTGCCTTCATTGGTTCCTGGGCCGTCGGCGCGAACCATTTCTGGGTCTCTTACACCCTGCTGGTGATTGCGGGTGCGGCAATGTACGCCCCTTATGGACCGTTCTTTGCGATCATCCCGGAGATGCTGCCGCGTAACGTCGCAGGCGGCGCGATGGCACTGATTAACAGTATGGGAGCGCTGGGCTCGTTCTGCGGCTCCTGGTTTGTGGGTTACCTGAACGGAGCAACCGGCAGCCCGTCCGCATCGTACATATTTATGGGGGTAGCGCTTTTCGCCTCCGTGTGGCTTACTCTGATTGTTAAGCCTGCTAATAATCAACAATTACCTGTCGGCGCACGCCACGCCTGAATCCTTAAAAATCAACGGAGATTAGCATGAAGCCGTCCGTCATTTTGTATAAAGCACTGCCGGAAGATCTGCAGAAACGCCTTGAGGAACACTTCACCGTTACCCAGGTGAAGAACCTCAGCCCGGAAACCGTGGCACAGCACGCCGATGCGTTCGCCAGCGCCGAAGGTTTGCTGGGTTCAAGCGAAAAAGTGGATGTCGCCCTGCTGGAGAAAATGCCGAAGCTTCGTGCTACCTCTACCGTTTCCGTGGGCTATGACAACTTCGACGTGGATGCCCTTAATGCCCGCAAGATCCTGTTGATGCATACGCCACATGCGCTGACGGAGACCGTGGCCGACACGCTGATGGCGCTGGTCCTCAGCACGGCGCGTCGTGTGGTCGAAGTGGCCGATCGCGTCAAAGCTGGCGAATGGACAAAAAGCATTGGTCCGGACTGGTTTGGGGTGGATGTTCATGGCAAAACGCTGGGCATCGTTGGCATGGGCCGTATTGGCCTGGCTCTGGCGCAGCGCGCACATTTTGGTTTTAACATGCCGATTCTGTATAACGCGCGTCGTCATCACAGTGAAGCCGAAGAACGTTTTAACGCCCGCTACTGCGAGCTGGATACGCTGCTGCAGGAAGCCGATTTTGTCTGTCTGATCCTGCCGCTGACGGACGAAACCCGTCATCTTATCGGTAAAGAGGCGTTTGAAAAAATGAAGAAAACGGCCATTTTCATCAACGCGGGTCGTGGCCCGGTGGTGGATGAGAAGGCGTTGATTGAGGCTCTGCAACAGGGTGAGATCCACGCTGCCGGTCTTGACGTGTTTGAACAGGAACCGCTGCCGGTGGACTCCCCGTTGCTTTCATTGCCCAACGTGGTGGCCCTGCCCCACATCGGCTCAGCAACCCATGAAACACGCTACAATATGGCTGCAACCGCGGTAGACAACCTGATCGCTGCCCTTAGCGGAAAGGTGGAAATCAATTGCGTTAACCCGCAGGTTCAGCGATAGAAATGAAAAAACCCGCCAGAAGGCGGGTTTTTAAAATTTGTGCTACTGGGTTGGAAGCTTACAGGCTTACAACGTTACCAGCTGCTGGGCCTTTAGCGCCGCTTTCGATGGTGAAGGAAACTTTCTGACCTTCATCCAGAGATTTGTAGCCTTCGTTCTGGATAGCAGAGAAGTGTACGAACACGTCTTTAGAGCCATCGTCAGGAGTGATGAAGCCGAAACCTTTATCAGCGTTGAACCATTTTACCAGACCAGTCATTTTAGCAGACATAGAATTACCTTAATTAACAAATATATTGTGCCTTCCGGCTTGATGGATTGTGTTACAGATTTTTAAGCGATGAAGGAAGGGTCACTACGAAGGGTATCTATGGATAACAATCTGGACTGCTTTACTAAACTGCTTTAGGTCTGTGTAACAAACCGACCTGTATAGTTATACCGATGTGGTAGAAGAATAACAAGCGTTATTTTCGCCCGGAATAAAAAACCCCGCCTGAGGCGGGGTTTTCCGATTTATTCTGTGGCAGCGACCGCTGCACTCCACGCCTGACTAAAGGCCTGGTGCTGGGAGGCCAGTGGCCCAATCAGCGCATTATACTGGCTTGCCTGCTGCGAGGTCGGGAACTGAATACCGTTGGCCACAAAGCTCACCTGAGTGCCCTGCTGGGAGATGAAGTCCCCCACCTGAACCAGCTGCTGCGTGAAAATTTGCGCGGCTGGGATCAGCGGTTGCATCGCTTCAGAAGGTTTCGACACCACTTTCTCATACACTTTGTCGAAGACCGGTTTGAGATCGTCGCCCTGCTTCAGCGCGGAACGTGACGCGTCCGCCTGCATTTTCGCATTCTGCAGCTGTTGGCTCAGCACGCCGAGCGCACCGTTGGACTGGCGCAGCGGTTCACGTTGCGTCATGTAATCCTGCGGGACGCGAATAGCGTTCACGCTATCCACAACCGGACGGATACCGGAATCCATCGCCTGGCTCACCTGCTGTGAATAACCATAAAGAATGGCGTAATCAGACACGAAGGGGCCAAACTGTTTTTTCTGATCCGCAGTCAGCGTCGGCAACCGTTCACCGCTGCGCATCACCGTATTCTGTAGAAAATCGATAAACGCTTTGCGCTGATCGCCTTCTTTATCAAAACACCCACTCAGGCTAACAACCATCAACAACGCCGCAATAGGCGCAAACCAGCGAGAGCAGGACTTTCCTGTCGCCATTTCATTACTCCTTTCACCCAAAAAAGCGCACACCGGCACATGCGTGCCCGACGCTGACAAGGATAGTCCAGGTCAGCCCTGCAAGATACTCTTTTCATGCAAAACGGCTATTGCCGTTTTATTTCTTACTATTTACAAAAAAATACCTGGCGAAGCCGACATAAGCGTAATCAGGTAATTAGTCTCACCCTGGCAACGGCTGAAACGCATAAAGCGATCGTTACCGCACGATTAATCACATCCGTGACGATCCGTCGTTTGTATTAGGGACTATTCTTAACAGGCTCTCTGATGTTCTTGATCCCGGTATGTGATTTAAGAGGAGTCCTCAATGGAATATAAAGATCCTGAGCTTGAGCTGCTGAGCAGCCTGGAACAGATTATTTTTAAAGATGTACCGCAGACGTTAACCCTGCAACAAAGATCCAATCCCTTTAAAGAATATGAGCAATTGCGCAAAGGGACTGGATTAAAAACTGAAGAATTCGCCAGAGCGATGGGTGTCAGCGTGGCTATGGTGCAGGAGTGGGAGTCAAAACGCGAAAAACCCACCCCAACCGAGCTAAAGCTGATGCGCCTGATTCAGGCCAACCCTGCACTCAGCAAGCATATAGCATGATGCAGTAAAGTGAGTTACCGCCCCCGCCTTTGCGGGGGCTTGTGTTTAAAGGGGGGCACACCGCCAACCCGCTTCTTCCCAGACCAGTTCATGCGTCAATGCTAACCCCCGCAAAAAAGCCTCATCGTGAGAAACCACCAGCAATGCCCCGGGGAAACCGGCCAGTGCGGCTTCAATCGCCTCGACCGAGGCCAGATCCAGATGGTTGGTCGGTTCATCCAGCAGTAAAAGCTGCGTAGCGTCTTCACGCCACAAGACACAGGCCAGAGCAGCCTTGAGACGTTCCCCGCCGCTCAGCTCAGCCAGCGGAAGCGCCACTTTGTCAGCGCCCAGCTGAAGCTGCGCTAAACGGGTTCGCAGCACACCCTCTTCCAGAGGTGTATGACTCAGATTGAGATGCGCCATCACCGACTGCGAAAGATCGAGCTGCGACAGATGTTGATCGAGATAAGCGCAGTTTACCGATACCTTACACGTTCCTGAGAGCGGAGCCACTTCGCCGAGAATGGCTTTTAAAAGCGTCGATTTACCGCAGCCGTTTGGTCCTTTTAGCGCCACGCGCATCGGTCCGTCCATTCGCCAGTTGGTCGGCGGGAGAGTGACGTGTGGCAGCACCAGCCCCTCCATCACCAGCACCTGTTTCCCCTCAGCAATCTGGCTTCCAGGCAACGTGAACATCACCGGATTCTCCTCTTCAACTCGCTCCCGGGCCTTGTTCACCGCGGCATTCAGCGCTTCATGTTGATCGCCATGCTGTTTTTTCCAGGTGCCAATGCGCTCTTTGGCGGCCATTTTGTATCTGACCCGCTCGAACGAGGCGATATTAAGGTTATCGACCGTACGTAACGTCTTCGCCGAACGCCGCTGGCTTTCGTCATGCTCTTTTTGCATCCGCGCGCGGGTGCGTTTGCGTTCTGTTGCCGCATGTTCCAGTGCCGCACGGGCTGCCTGCTGTTCGGCGTCCCGCTGATGCGTATAGTCGTCGTAACTGCCACCGTAGTGGCGAAGACCCGAGGCGCTCAGTTCAAGAATACGCGGTACCTTCGCCAGCAGTTCACGGTCGTGGGAGGCCACCAGCACGCCCCCCTGATAACGGGCGAGCTGGTCGTAGAACCACTCACGTCCCTGCCGGTCGAGATGGTTGGTGGGTTCGTCCAGCAGCAGATAATCCGCATCAGCCGTAAACGCGCCACAGAGCAACGCGCGAATGCGCTCGCCGCCGCTGAGTTCCATGGCTGATTTATCCGGGTCAAATGGTGGAAGTTTTGCGTGGAAAAACGCCTCGCTCAGACGTTCTGCTACATCCCAGTGTCCGTCGAGTAACGCCAAATCATCGGGCTGGTAGTCACCGCTGTCGATGCGCTTACGCGCCGCAAAAATCGCCTCATACCCCAGCAGCTCAGCAAGCGTGGTTCGCGGGGAGATATCGGGCTGTTGTGCCACATAAGCGTGCGTTGCAAAACGTTCGATATGACCGCTGGCAGGTTCATCACACCCTGCCAGCAAACGTAGCAGACGTGTTTTACCGCTGCCGTTGCGGCCAACCAGCGCGCACAGTGACGGCGCCAGAGAAAGATTCAGCGGACCAAAAAGGGTATCGCCCGTCGCAAACTGACAGGTCACCTGATGCAAAATAAAAGAAGGGGATTGCGCAAAATGAGCCATAAGCACTCCTGAATGAAATCAAAACATCCCCTGCCGACGCGGTCGCGTTTAGCAAGGATCGAAATTCATCAGTCGTGTTTGTTCATTTTCGGGATGCGCTCCTGAGGGAGAAATATAACGAGAAACAGGATAACGGTAATTTGCTGACCATTTCAAGGTGAATTTTTAGGCGATTGCACTGCGCTTAGCTGGTCCACAAAAAAACGAGACATAAAAAAACCCGCCGAAGCGGGTTTTTCTCATCTGCTGGCCCGTCACCGGGCACATGCACGTTACTGCAGCAGCGAAATATCCGCCACGCGCAGGAACAGCTCACGCAGTTTTTCGAGCATAGAGAGACGGTTGATACGCAGCTCTTTATCTTCCACGTTCACCATCACTTTCTCGAAGAAGGCATCGATGACATCACGCAGTTCCGCCAGCTCCACCAGGGCTTCCTGGTAGCGGCCTTCGGCGAAATACGGCTCCAGCTTGTCACGCAGTACCACAACCTGCATCGCCAGGGCGATCTCTTCTGGCTCTTTCAGCGTCGCAGCGTTCACACGCTCGTTCAGCGTTTCGTCGGATTTCGCCAGAATGTTAGAGACACGCTTGTTAGCCGCTGCCAGTGCGGATGCCGCTTCCAGCGTACGGAAGTGGGAAACCGCCTTCATACGCGCATCGAAATCTGCCGGACGGGTTGGACGACGAGCCAGTACCGCCTGAATGGTATCGACGGTGTAACCTTCGTCCTGATACCACGCACGGAAGCGACCAAGCATAAAGTCGATCACATCGTCGACCACGTTGGCGTTGGTCAGCTTATCACCGTACAGACGTACCGCTTCTTCAGTCAGGGTCTGCAGATCCAGGTTCAGGTTCTTTTCAACGATGATACGCAGCACGCCCAGGGCAGCACGACGCAGCGCAAACGGGTCTTTGTCGCCTTTTGGATGCTGGCCGATGCCAAAGATACCTGCAAGGGTGTCCATCTTATCGGCAATCGCGACCGCACAGGCCACCGGATTAGACGGCAGCGCGTCACCCGCGAAGCGCGGCTGATACTGCTCGTTCAGGGCCACGGCCACATCTTCCGCTTCACCGTCGTGACGCGCGTAGTGCATCCCCATCACACCCTGGGTGTCGGTAAATTCGAACACCATATTGGTCATCAGGTCACACTTGGACAGTAAACCCGCGCGCGTTGCGTGGTTCACATCCGCACCGATTTCACGTGCGATCCAGCCAGACAGCTCCGCAATACGGTCAGTCTTGTCGCGCAGCGTACCCAGCTGTTGCTGGAACAGCACGGTCTGCAGACGTGGCAGGTGATCTTCAAGACGCTTTTTACGGTCGGTGTTGAAGAAGAACTCGGCATCCGCCAGACGTGGACGCACCACTTTCTCGTTACCGGAGATAATCTGGATCGGATCTTTTGATTCAATGTTCGCCACGAAGATGAAGTTTGGCAGCAGCTTGCCGTCGTTGGCATAAACCGGGAAGTACTTCTGGTCACCCTTCATGGTGTACACCAGCGCTTCAGCCGGCACGGCCAGGAATTTCTCTTCGAACTTCGCGGTCAGTACCACTGGCCATTCAACCAGAGAGGTTACTTCTTCCAGCAGGCTGTCGCTCAGATCCGCTTTACCGCCAATCTTACGCGCCGCGTCTTCCGCATCCGCCTTGATTTTGGCTTTACGCTGTTCGTAGTCAGCAATAACTTTACCGCGTTCCAGCAGGATCTGCGGATACTGGTCAGCATTGTCGATGGTGAACTCAGGCTCGCCCATGAAGCGGTGCCCACGGATCACGCGATCGGACGCCACACCCAGGATGGTGGCCGGAATAACGGTATCGCCCAGCAGCAGCGTCACGGTGTGCACAGGACGCACGAAGTGCACGTCGCTTGCGCCCCAGCGCATCAGTTTTGGAATCGGCAGCTTGGCCAGTGACGTGGCGATCATGTCAGGCAGCAGCGCTTGCGCACTTTCACCTTTCACATGTGCACGGTACAGCAGCCACTCGCCTTTATCGGTGGTCAGACGCTCAGCCTGATCGACGGTGATACCACAACCACGCGCCCAGCCTTCAGCCGCTTTGCTTGGCTTGCCTTCAGCATCAAACGCCTGAGCAATCGCCGGGCCACGTTTTTCAACTTCACGATCCGGCTGAGACGCCGCCAGGTTCGCCACTTTCAGCGCCAGACGACGCGGAGCAGCAAACCATTCAATTTTACCGTGTGCCAGGCCAGCGTTATCCAGCTCAGCAGTCACGTTCGCAGCAAAAGATTCAGCCAGGCTGCGCAGGGCTTTTGGTGGCAGCTCTTCGGTGCCAATTTCCACCAGGAAAGTTTTCTCAGACATGGCCGCCTCTTATTTGTTTCGGTTGCACATCGGGAAGCCAAGGGCTTCACGGGACGCATAGTACGCTTCTGCAACGGCTTTGGTCAGGGTACGAATACGCAGAATGTAGCGCTGACGTTCAGTCACGGAGATGGCTTTGCGGGCGTCCAGCAGGTTGAAGCTGTGGGCGGCCTTCAGAATACGCTCGTAAGCAGGCAGCGGCAGCGGAGACTCCAGCGCCAGCAACTGCTGCGCTTCTTTCTCGTACTGCTCGAAGCAGGTGAACAAGAAGTCCACATCCGCGTATTCGAAGTTATAAGTGGATTGCTCCACTTCGTTCTGATGGAACACGTCGCCGTAGGTGGTTTTACCCAGCGGGCCGTCGCTCCAGACCAGGTCGTAAACGCTGTCTACGCCCTGAATATACATGGCCAGACGTTCCAGACCGTAGGTGATTTCGCCGGTAATCGGTTTACATTCCAGACCGCCAACCTGCTGGAAGTAAGTGAACTGCGTCACTTCCATACCGTTCAGCCACACTTCCCAACCCAGACCCCAGGCACCCAGCGTTGGGTTCTCCCAGTTATCTTCCACGAAACGGATATCGTGAATGGTTGGATCCATACCCAGCTCTTTCAGTGACCCGAGGTACAGTTCCTGAATGTTGTCTGGCGATGGCTTAATCACCACCTGGAACTGATAGTAATGCTGCAGACGGTTCGGGTTTTCGCCGTAACGGCCATCGGTCGGACGACGTGAAGGTTGCACATAAGCAGTCGCCATTGGCTCCGGCCCCAACGCGCGTAAGCTGGTCATTGGGTGTGAAGTGCCTGCGCCTACTTCCATGTCCAAAGGTTGAACAATGGTACAGCCCTGACGAGCCCAGTAATCCTGTAAGGTCAGGATCAGGCCCTGGAAGGTCTTGGTATCAAACTTTTGCATAGTATGTCGTGCTGGATACGTGTGGTTTTAAATGGAAGGGACCAGTATACCCGCTGCCTGCAAGATATACAGTACGAAACGGGTTTGTTTAGGGAAAATTGGGGAAATAAGCCACCACGCCAGGCAGTTGCCGGCGTCTGGCTGTTGATTATGCGAGCGGCTTAGCGCATGGAGAGATGTAAAAACTGACCGTCTGCGTCAAACGAACAGACAAAGCCCTCTTTACGGGACGTATGGCCTTTCAGCTCATAACTCCCCTGGAATCGCTCAAATCCGGTGACATCAATGTTCTGCGCATCCGAGTTATAGCGGCGCGCAGCCTGATCCTTACAGAACTGCTCCATATTCAGGGAGCGTTCCGGGCTGATTTTTCCCTGCTGTGCTTTTTGCACGGGTGCAGAGGGTGGCGTACTGCATCCTGCCAGGATAAACAGCAGAAAGAGTGACGCCGCACGCTTCATCATCATTTTTATTACCGCCCTGTTCAGTGGCTGTTATTTTTAGTAGCAAAGCTTTTATAGATTATGCCCTGGCATTCTGCGAACCTCGCGGCTTTCAAACAAGGCTGCTCAATAAAACTCAGAATTTTCCAGAGAGAGGCTTCAATACAATCGCAGTCACACTGAATTTACAAGGGATGATGAGGAACTGATGTCGTCAAAAATTAGCTGGATTGATAATCTGCGAGGAATAGCGTGTCTGATGGTGGTCATGATCCACACGACGACCTGGTATGTCACCAATGCGCACAGTATCAGCCCTGTTAACTGGGATATAGCCAATATTCTTAACTCCGCATCGCGGGTCAGTGTGCCGTTGTTCTTTATGATTTCCGGCTTTCTCTTTTTTGGCGAGCGTAGCGCGCAACCGCGGCATTTTATCCGCATCGCCGCCTGTCTGGGCTTCTACAGCGCCGTGGCCTTGCTCTATATCACCCTGTTCACCTCGATTAACGCCGGGCTATCTCTCAAATACCTTCTGCAAAAACCCGTCTTCTACCATCTGTGGTTTTTCTTCGCCATTATCGTTATCTATCTGGTTTCCCCACTGATTCAGGTGAAAACCGTGAGCGGGAAAATGCTGCTGGCGCTGATGGTGGTCATTGGCATCATAGCCAACCCGAATACGGTCTCGCAGAAAATTGATGGTTTTGAATGGTTACCGGTCAATCTCTATATCAACGGCGATACCTTTTACTACGTACTCTACGGCATGCTGGGGCGAGCTATCGGGATGATGGACACCCAAAAACGCGGCATGAACGGGCTATGTGCAGCGCTGTTTATCATCGGCGTGATCGTCATTTCGCGTGGGACGCTGCATGAACTGCAATGGCGCGGCAATTTTGCCGATACCTGGTACCTGTATTGCGGCCCGATGGTCTTCATCTGTGCCGTATCCCTGCTTACGCTCGCCAAAAACACCCTGAACGCACGCCCCCTTCCGGTGCTGAGCGTTATCTCCCGACACTCGCTCGGAATATACGGTTTTCACGCGCTGGTGATCCACGCCCTGAGAACGAGAGGGGTCGAGTTCAAAAGCTGGCCGGTGCTGGATATCCTCTGGATTTTTACCGTCACGCTGATGGCGAGCCTGCTGCTGTCAATGCTGCTGCAGAAGGTCGACACCCGCCGCTTCGTCAGTTAACGCTGCGCTGTCGGGCACGATGATACTGGCGCGGGGAGGAAAACCCCGCGGCCAGTGAGGCCTGTTCCACGCCACACCCTTGCAACAGCCACTGTTCAGCCACCGCCAGACGCAACTGCTCCAGATAGTCGCGAACGCTTATCCCTAAATGCGTCTGAAAAAGCCGCGTTAAATGGCGCGGGCTGACATGCGCCAGAGCGGCAATCTCGGGTAAAGCCCAGGCTTTGTGCGGCTCGGTGGTAAGCGCATCCTGCGCACGATGAATGGCCGGGTGAAGATGATTGCGGTAACGTAACCATGGCGACAGCTGGGGATCGTCCCCGGAGCGACGAAACCAGACCACCATTTCGCGCGCCACGGCCAGCGCTTTTTCTGCGCCACACAGACGGTTAATCATATGCAGCGCCAGGTCGATGCCCGAGGTGATGCCGGCGCTGGTCCAGATATTCTCATCCTGCACGAAGATCCGGTTTTCTTTGATGATTGCCGTCGGAGCCGCCGTACGCAAACGGCTTATAACGTCATGATGCGTTGTGCACTGCCGGTGGTTCAGCAAGCCCGATTTTGCCGCCAGCAACGCCCCTGAACAGACACACATGACGGTGATATCCTGACGATGAATTTTTGGCTGCAGGCGCATTAACCAGTGCTGGATCAGCTGCGCCTGCGGCGTTGAGAACTGAAAGCGGGAGTCGCTTACCCCCGGAAGCACCAGCAAACTGCCCTCAGGCAAGCTTTCCGGCAGCGGCTGAATACCGCCCATCATCAGACCAATCGACGTCGGAACCTCTGCCTGCGGACCAATGTAATGCAGGCGAAACGCGTCCCCGGCCAGCACAAAGGTCTCTGCCGGGCCCGTCATGTCTAATGACAGCACCCCGGGCAACATCACAAACCAGACGTCGATGCTCATTACAGTAACTCCAGCGTCTCCGCAACCGTTTTAATGTCGGCAAACCGCCCGGCCAGTACCGTCTCGGTACGATGACGCAGTTCCTCTGCGCTCAGGGTTATCCCCTTGTGCGTCATTGGAAACGTGAGCGTTGCCTCGCTAACAAAGGTCACAGCATAGCCCAGATCGGATGCCACCCGCGCAGTGGTTTCACAGCATTGTTCCGTGCGAATGCCGCACACGATGAGCTGATTAATGTCTCGCTCACGCAGCCAGCGGTCAAGCCCGGTATCCGTGAACGCATTATGGACGTGTTTCCGGAAGACCACGTCCGGCTGATGACGTAAAAAGGCCATCGGTTTGACATAGCCGCTTTGCAGTGTGAACGGACCGTCTTCATCTACATGGAAAATATCAACGACAGGAATGCCACGCGCCTGGCAGCCCTCAATCAGCCCCAGCATCGCCTGCTGAAAGGCAGGAATTTCGTCCTCCTGCCAGTAATGACGATGATGAAAAGACTGCTGAGTATCGATGTTGATTAATGCAGTACGTGACATGTTGAATCTCCTCGCCAGTGGGTATGACACCATACTGGCAAGGAAATAAAGGCCCGCACAGACCAAAAAAGGACAACCTCGTGCCTCTGACAGACAACCGTATTTACGACATCAGCGGCAGCAGCTGTTGGTAGATTTTGCGAAAGACCTCGCGTCTTTGCGCATAACGCGCATGACGTGCCGCGTCAGGCAGATGCGCCTGTTCCAGTTGAAGCTGCGGTAACAGCTGAGAAAGCGGCGTTTCCGGGTTCATGGCAATCTGTGCCAGTCGCGCTGCACCGAGCGCAGGCCCCACATCACCACCGGTACGAAAATCGAGCTGCAGTCCGCTGATATCAGACAGCATCTGGCGCCAGTAGCTGCTGCGCGCACCGCCGCCAATCAGGGTGATACTCGCCGGCGTCACACCGCAGTCATGTACCACGTCCATTCCGTCCGCCAGGGCATATCCCACGCCTTCCAGAACGGCACGAGCCAGTTCCGCCGGGCCATGCTGATGGGTTAACCCAAAGAATACCCCTTTCGCTTCCGGGTTGTTATGCGGCGTGCGCTCGCCGGAAAGATAGGGTAAAAACCAGACGGTACCCGCACTTTCATCCGCCTGCTGTGCAGCAGCAATCAGTGCCGGAACATCAGCCATCCCGGTCAGTTTCGCGGCCCAGTCAAGGCAAGAGGCGGCGCTCAACATAACCGACATCAGATGCCATTTTCCCGGCAGCGCATGGCAGAAACTGTGAACGGCACTTTCAGGATTACTGCGATAACCCTCGCTGACCGCAAAATAGACGCCAGACGTTCCCAGCGAAAGCATCGCCTGCCCGGCTTCCACCATCCCGACCCCCACGGCACCCGCCGCGTTGTCACCGCCACCGGCCACCACCGGGACAGCAGGCATATTCCAGCGTTCTGCGACGGCAGGCTGTAAGGTACCCGTTATCTCACTGCCCTCATAGAGCGCTGGCATATGTTCGCGAGTCAGATGGCAGGCATCGAGCATGGCCTCGCTCCAGTCACGTTTGGCCACGTCGAGCCACATCGTGCCGGCAGCATCGGACATGTCGCTGGCGAAATCACCCGTCATACGAAAACGCAGATAATCTTTTGGCAGTAAAACTTTCGCCACCTGACGGAAAATTTCCGGCTCGTGGCGGTGTACCCACAGTAACTTTGGTGCGGTAAAACCGGGCATCATCAGGTTGCCGGTAATACTGCGGGAGGTGGGTACTCGCTCTTCAAGGAGTGCGCACTCTTCCGCACAGCGACCATCGTTCCAGAGAATGGCCGGTCGCAGGACGTGATGCTGACTGTCCAGTAACGTCGCGCCGTGCATTTGCCCGGCAATGCCGAGGGCTTTGACGTCACGCAGACTGTGCTGTTCACCTAGCGCTTTGATTGCACGATCCGTTGCCAGCCACCACTGCTCCGGATCCTGTTCCGACCATAGCGGATGCGGACGTGAGACCTGCAGCTTTTCTGTCTGCGTTGCTAACACGTCGCCCTGCTCGCTTAACAGGATGGCTTTCACACCCGATGTGCCAAGATCAATCCCGATATACATTCGGTGACTCCTTTAACAGAAATGCCCGGTGGCGCGACACTTACCGGGCTTACGTTATTATCTACTCGCTGTTATTTATCGAACAGGTAGTGATTAACCAGGTTTTCCAGCAGCTCCTGATGCCCGCTCTGATGCTGCGGTGCCAGTTGATGTTGTTCAGCGTACTTCGCGACGTCCGCAAGCGATAACTGGCCTTTCAAAATTTGCTGGCCCAGCTCACTGTTCCAGCCGCTATAACGCTTCGCGACACGTTTATCCAGTTCACCGTCTTCAATCATACGGGCGGCGACTTTCAGCGCCAGCGCCATGGTATCCATTGCGCCAATATGGCCGTAGAACAGGTCGTATTTGTCGGTGCTCTGACGGCGCACTTTGGCATCGAAGTTCAGCCCGCCGGTGGTGAAACCCCCCGCTTTGATAATTTCATACATCACCAGCGCATTCTCTTCCACGCTGTTCGGGAACTGGTCGGTATCCCAACCCAGTTGCGCATCGCCGCGGTTAGCATCAACAGAACCGAAGATACCCAGCGCGATAGCAGACGCGATCTCGTGATGGAAAGAGTGGCCGGCCAGCGTGGCATGGTTGGCTTCAATGTTAACTTTGATCTCTTTTTCCAGGCCGAACTGTTTCAGGAAGCCGTACACGGTAGCAACGTCGTAGTCGTACTGGTGCTTCGTAGGTTCCTGAGGCTTCGGTTCGATCAGCAGCGTACCGCGGAAACCGATTTTGTGTTTATGGTCGACCACCATCTGCATAAAGCGGCCAATCTGCTCGCGCTCCTGACGCAGGTCGGTGTTGAGCAGGGTTTCATAGCCTTCACGACCGCCCCACAGCACATAGTTTTCGCCGCCCAGCTGATGCGTGGCGTTCATTGCGGTAACCACCTGCGTTGCCGCCCAGCTAAACACTTCCGGATCCGGATTGGTTGCCGCACCCGCGCCATAGCGTGGGTTGGTAAAGCAGTTGGCCGTGCCCCACAGCAGCTTCACGCCGCTTTGCTGCTGTTTAGCCGCCAGCACATCCACCATCTGCGCGAAATTGTTCAGATACTCTTTCAGTGAGGCGCCTTCCGGCGACACATCCACGTCATGGAAGCAGTAGTACGGCACGTTCAGTTTGTGGAAGAATTCAAAGGCGACATCGGCTTTACGCTTCGCCAGCTCGATGGCCTCACCCGGCTGCTGCCATGGACGGTCAAAGGAACCCACGCCGAACATATCGGCTCCGTTCCAGCAGAAGGTATGCCAGTAACAGGCGGCAAAGCGCAAATGATCTTCCATGCGCTTACCCAGCACCAGCTCATCCGGGTTGTAGTGACGAAATGCTAAAGGATTGGTTGTTTTCGGGCCTTCGTAACGAACACGATCGAGTTGGTCGAAATAAGCTTGCATATTGAGCTCCATAATCAGGGTATGCGGCGAGTCGTTGATACAGGAGTAATAGTGAATAGACATTTTGGCTTGCTCAATTACGTTATTTCACACTGCTATTGAGAGAATGCACAACTGTGCGCTGGCTCGCAAAATAATGTGCAGGCAAACTATTTTTCGGTCCCTCTTCCATAATCAAATGTAATTAAGACGTTACGTATTTTAAAATTCGATCGCGGTCATAAATTCAGAAATAAACCAAATATCATAATGCGAAGATAAAAATCTGTAATTGCCAGCCCGCCTTTCCCCGTTAAAAATTTGCTGCGTCCCAGCAGTGAATATTTCTTTTATCTCAGCAACACATACCCCTACAAAAAGGCCCTATAATTATGAAGATAAAGAACCTGTCCCTTACTTTCTGCACTACGCTCCTCCTTGCAAGCTTTGCCGGACATGCCAAGGAAGTCAAAATTGGCATGGCGATTGACGATCTGCGCCTTGAACGCTGGCAGAAAGATCGCGATATTTTTGTGAAAAAAGCGGAATCACTTGGCGCGAATGTGTTTGTGCAATCCGCGAACGGCAACGAAGAAACGCAAATGTCGCAAATTGAGAATATGATCAACCGCGGCGTCGATGTGCTGGTCATTATCCCTTATAACGGCCAGGTATTAAGTAACGTCGTTAAAGAAGCCAAACAAGAAGGCATAAAAGTCTTAGCCTATGACCGCATGATTAATAATGCGGATATCGATTATTATATTTCGTTCGACAATGAAAAAGTGGGTGAATTACAGGCTAAAAGCCTGATCGGCAAAGTACCTCAGGGCAATTATTTCCTGATGGGCGGCTCGCCGGTTGATAACAACGCCAAGCTGTTCCGCGAAGGGCAAATGAAAGTCCTGAAGCCGTATATCGACAGCGGTAAGATTAAAGTGGTCGGCGATCAGTGGGCGGATGGCTGGCTGCCAGAAAACGCGCTGAAAATCATGGAAAACGCCTTAACCGCCAACAACAACAAAATCGATGCTGTCGTCGCATCCAACGATGCCACCGCAGGGGGCGCAATCCAGGCACTCAGCGCCCAGGGCCTGGCAGGTAAAGTGGCTATTTCGGGTCAGGATGCCGACCTCGCGGGCGTCAAACGCATCATGGCAGGCACACAAACCATGACCGTCTACAAACCGATTACCCAGCTTGCGAATACGGCGGCGGAAATTGCCGTGGAGCTGGGAAATGGTAAGCAACCTAAGGCAGACGCGACGCTGAATAACGGGCTTAAAGATGTTCCGGCTCGTCTGCTCACCCCCATTGAAGTCAATAAAGAGAACATTGACGCCACCGTCATTAAAGACGGTTTCCACAAGAAGAGTGAACTGTAATCCAGCGCGCCCCTGCTCTGCGGGGGCGCATAGAGTTGTACTGTTCTTCCCTCGGGCCATGTGGAGCAGTTATGCCTTATTTACTTGAAATGAAAAGCATCACCAAGCGCTTTGGCGCGGTGAAAGCGGTCGACAACGTCAGTCTGCGGCTCAATCCCGGCGAAGTGGTCTCGCTGTGTGGCGAAAACGGATCGGGCAAATCGACGTTGATGAAAGTGTTGTGTGGGATCTACCCGCACGGCAGTTACGAAGGCGAAATTGTCTTTGCCGGTGAAGTGATTCAGGCGACACACATTCGCGATACCGAACGCAAAGGCATCGCCATCATCCACCAGGAGCTGGCGCTGGTGAAGCACCTCACCGTGCTGGAGAACATTTTTCTGGGGGCCGAAATTTCACGTCATGGCGTACTGGATTACGACACCATGACGCTACGCTGTGAAAAACTGCTGGCCCAGGTAAGTCTCGCGATTTCCCCGGATACGCGCGTCGGTGATCTTGGCCTCGGGCAACAACAGCTGGTTGAAATCGCCAAGGCGCTGAACAAACAGGTAAGGCTGCTGATCCTCGATGAGCCAACGGCCTCCCTCACCGAGCAGGAAACAGCCGTCCTGCTCAATATCATTCGCGATCTGCAAAACCACGGCATTGCGTGCATCTACATTTCGCACAAGCTCAATGAGGTAAAAGCCATTTCGGACACCATCTGTGTGATCCGCGACGGTCAGCACATCGGCACACGTGAAGCTGCCGGCATGAGTGAAGATGACATTATCACCATGATGGTGGGGCGCGAGCTCACGGCGCTCTATCCAAACGAACCGCACACCACGGGTGACGAAGTGTTACGGGTGGAAAACCTCACCGCGTGGCATCCCGTTAACCGCCACATCAAGCGCGTTAATGACGTCTCGTTTTCCCTTCACAGCGGCGAAATCCTCGGTATTGCGGGGTTAGTCGGGGCCGGGCGAACTGAAGCCGTCCAGTGCCTGTTTGGCGTATGGCCGGGTCGCTGGGAAGGCCGTATTTTTATCGACGGACAGCCGGTAAAAATCGAGAACTGCCAGCAGGCGATTGCCCACGGTATCGCCATGGTACCGGAAGATCGCAAGAAAGATGGCATCGTCCCGGTCATGGCGGTGGGTAAAAACATCACGCTTGCCGCGCTCGATAGGTTCTCCGGTGCGCTGAGCAGCCTCGATGATGCTGCTGAGCAGCAGTGCATTCTCCAGTCGCTCGCCAGACTCAAGGTCAAAACATCCTCCCCGGAACTGGCCATTGGACGTCTGAGCGGGGGCAACCAGCAGAAGGCAATCCTGGCGCGCTGCCTGCTTCTCAACCCACGCATATTGATCCTGGACGAGCCGACGCGTGGGATCGATATCGGCGCCAAGTACGAAATCTACAAACTGATTAATCAGCTTGTACAGCAAGGGATTGCCGTCATTGTCATCTCGTCTGAGTTACCCGAAGTGCTCGGCCTGAGCGATCGCGTGCTGGTCATGCACGAGGGAAAACTGAAAGCCAATCTGATTAACCAGAACCTGACGCAGGAGCAGGTGATGGAAGCCGCTTTAAGGAGCGAACGTCATGTCGAAAAGCAATCCGTCTGATATTAAAGTCGCTGTTCCGACGCCCGGCGCGTTTGCCGGGCTAAAAGCGCTGAACCTGCAGGTTTTCGTGATGATCGCGGCGATTATTGCCATCATGTTGTTCTTTACCTGGATGACCGATGGCTCGTATTTAAGCGCGCGTAACGTCTCTAACCTGCTGCGTCAGACTGCCATTACCGGCATCCTCGCGGTGGGCATGGTATTCGTGATTATCTCGGCGGAAATCGACCTGTCGGTGGGGTCGATGATGGGTCTGCTCGGTGGCGTGGCGGCCATTTTTGACGTCTGGCTTGGCTGGCCACTGCCGCTGACCATTGCGGTTACGCTGGTGCTGGGCCTGCTGCTGGGCGCCTGGAACGGCTGGTGGGTTGCCTACCGTAAAGTCCCGTCGTTCATTGTCACGCTGGCGGGGATGCTGGCCTTCCGCGGGATCCTAATTGGCATCACCAACGGCACCACCGTCTCCCCTACCAGCGCAGCCATGTCACAAATTGGTCAGAGCTACCTCGCCGATAGCATCGGCTTTACGTTCGGTGTGATTGGGTTGCTGGCGTTTGTGGTCTGGCAGTGGCGTGGGCGAATGCGCCGTCAGGCGTTGGGTCTGGCATCGCCAGCGTCAACGTCCACAGTCGGTCGTCAGGCACTCACTGCGGTCATTGTACTGGGCGCAATCTGGCTTCTGAACGACTATCGCGGTGTCCCGACGCCGGTATTGCTGCTGGCACTGTTGCTGCTGGCCGGGATGTTTATGGCCACGCGTACCGCGTTTGGTCGCCGTATTTATGCCATCGGCGGCAACCTTGAGGCTGCTCGTCTTTCAGGGATCAACGTCGAGCGCACCAAACTCGCCGTCTTCGCCATTAACGGCCTGATGGTTGCTATCGCCGGGTTGATCCTCAGCTCGCGTCTGGGGGCGGGTTCTCCCTCGGCCGGGAACATCGCCGAGCTGGATGCTATCGCCGCCTGCGTCATTGGCGGCACCAGCCTCGCAGGCGGTGTCGGCAGCGTGGCAGGCGCGGTGATGGGGGCATTTATCATGGCTTCGTTGGATAACGGGATGAGTATGATGGACGTCCCGACGTTTTGGCAGTATATCGTCAAGGGGGCCATTCTTTTGCTGGCAGTCTGGATGGACTCTGCAACCAAGCGACGAGCCTGATAACAATATTGTGACTTATTTGGGAAGTTAGCCATGTTTGAAAAGCGTCACCGCATCACGTTGTTATTCAATGCCAACAAAGCCTACGACCGTCAGGTGGTGGAGGGCGTTGGTGAATATTTGCAGGCGTCGCAATCCGAGTGGGATATTTTTATCGAAGAAGATTTCCGAACCCGTCTCGAAAACATCAAAGAGTGGCTGGGCGATGGGGTCATCGCTGACTACGACGACCCCGTCATTGAGCAATTGCTGACTGACGTCGACGTTCCGATTGTTGGCGTCGGCGGGTCTTACCATGCGCCCGAGCACTATCCGCCGGTTCACTATATCGCCACCGATAACCATGCGCTGGTTGAGACCGCCTTCCTGCATTTGAAAGAGAAAGGCGTCCATCGCTTCGCGTTTTATGGTTTACCGTCAACCAGCGGCAAGCGCTGGGCAGTTGAGCGCGAACATGCTTTCTGCCAGCTTGTCGCGCAGGAGAAGTACCGCGGCGTGGTTTATCAGGGGCTGGAGACCGCGCCGGAAAACTGGCAGCACGCGCAAAACCGACTGGCGGACTGGCTGCAAACCCTGCCGCCGCAAACCGGCATTATTGCCGTCACGGATGCTCGTGCCCGCCACGTTTTGCAGGTCTGCGAACATTTACACATTCCGGTGCCGGAAAAACTGTGCGTCATTGGCATCGATAACGAGGAGCTGACGCGTTACCTCTCTCGCGTGGCGCTCTCGTCCGTTGCACAGGGTACGCGTCAGATGGGTTATCAGGCGGCGAAGTTACTGCATCGTCTGCTGGATAAAGAAGCGTTGCCGCTTCAGCGCTTACTGGTTCCCCCTGTCCGTGTAGTCGAACGCCGTTCAACGGATTACCGCTCCTTAAGCGACCCGGCAGTTATTCAGGCCATGCACTACATTCGCAACAACGCCTGCAAAGGGATTAAGGTCGATCAGGTGCTGGACTCGGTGGGCATTTCCCGTTCGAATCTGGAGAAGCGGTTTAAAGAGGAAGTGGGCGAAACCATTCATGCGGTCATCCACGCCGAGAAACTGGAGAAAGCACGCAGCCTGCTGATCTCCACCTCATTGTCGATCAACGAAATCTCACAGATGTGCGGTTACCCGTCGCTGCAATATTTTTATTCGGTGTTCCGAAAGGAGTATGAAAGTACGCCAAAAGAGTACCGGGAGCGTCACAGCGAAGTGATGATGTAGAAAAAAGAGAAAAGAAAACGCCTTCCGATGGAAGGCGTTTTTTTGAATTACATATGTGCGGCGATTAATCGCTGGTTATCCTGGTACATCGCGAACAGATAGTTGTTATAGCTCTGTCCCTTGGTCGAATAACCTTTCAGCTTGTGGATCAT
The DNA here is from genome assembly GCF_041360735.1 of Enterobacter sp. RCC_40. Lineage (NCBI taxonomy): Bacteria > Pseudomonadati > Pseudomonadota > Gammaproteobacteria > Enterobacterales > Enterobacteriaceae > Enterobacter > Enterobacter sp. RCC_40. The sequence continues at coordinate 210,872 of NZ_JBFUPR010000005.1, read as the reverse complement.
CGTGCTGGCCGTCACTTCCTGATCCGCTTTACGCAGCTGAGCGCGCGATTTACGGAACGATGAGTAGGCCGGATGCGTGTTCAGATTCACCACGTAGGCATTCACGGAATCTTTCACCGATTCAAACTGAGAATAGCCTTTCACCTTACCTGGTGCATTGTTACAACGCCCCTTGATACATTTCATACCAAACAGGTTGTTGTTATTACGCGCCAGTTTCGAGGTGCCCCAGCCACTTTCGGCTGCAGCCATGGTCGCAACCATGCTCCCCGGGATAATGTCGACACGCTCTAAGAGAGAGTTCCACGGCACACGGCGCGTGTTACCGTTCCAGCTCACCTTGTAGCGTTTGGTGATATCTTTCAGACGCGCGCGTTCTGATGGCGACCAACGGCTGTCGTACTGTTTGGCAATCAACCAGTTACGATCCGCAGTAATCGCGGCGTTTTGACTTGTGATGTAAGGCATTACCGTCCGGAGAAACGCTTTTTTCCTTGGTGTTCCGGAAGGGTATTTTCGCAAATCAGGAAGTGAACTACTCTTTGCACTATTGCGAGAATACTCTTGTTTACTGCTAACCTTACTACTTGTCGTCTTTATTACGTGGGCTTTCTTACTCGTTGTATCCGTGTGCGTCTTCGCAAGCACCTCACCCGAAAATGCCATGGTGAGTAACATGAGTATCGCGGCCCCATATCGTCGAATGGGAGTCGATATCATTAGGTCTCCTGGTCGGATATAAACATTCCAACACCTTATTTTTTTCACAAATTTGAGAGCGGAATCTCAAATCATAACAAAAATAGACTGCAAGAGCACGTATAGAAATAGTCCAATTCCGAAACTATGTCACCTGAAACCTGCTCACATAAGCATCAATTCTGAAAAATTGTGCGCGAACTCGCAGATAACTTCCTAATTTTGCGCGGGATCACTCATCCTCACGCGTCATCCTTGCAGAAAGCCCCGGGGGATGAGTTTTTACCCCACACCTGATGGCACACTGGTCAAAAATGCCGCGACAGGAAAATGGAATGAAACGCACCGCATTAGCTTTTCTGATGTTACCCGCACTGGCTCATGCTGACTGGTCATCACCGGGTTTCAACGCCTTTAGCGCCGAAGGTACCGGGATATTCACCAGCCAGGCAAAGCTTGCGAAGGGTACTCGCCCTCTTACGCTGAGTTTTGACAACACGTGCTGGCAGCCAACGGATGCAATAAAACTCAATGAGATGCTGTCGCTTAAAAAATGTGACGGCACGCCGCCGCAGTGGCGACTGTTCCGCGACGGCGAGTATCAGATGCGTGTCGATACCCGCTCCGGTACGCCCACACTGATGCTGACTATTCAAAGCGCAGCGGAACCGTCGGTTGCAAACGTTACCCGCCAGTGTCCGAAGTGGGACGGTAAGCCCCTGACGCTTGAAGTTGGCAACGATTTCCCGGAAGGATCGGTGGTCCGTGATTTCTACAGCAAACAGACTGCAACAGTGCAGAATGGGAAAATCACCCTGCAACCCGCCGCCAACAGCAACGGTCTGCTGCTGCTTGAACGCGCTGAGACCGACAAACCCGCGCCCTTTAGCTGGCAAAACGCCACCGTCTATTTCGTGCTGACTGACCGCTTTGTCAACGGCGATCCCTCTAACGATAACAGCTATGGACGCCACAAAGATGGCATGCAGGAGATCGGCACCTTCCACGGTGGCGATCTCAAGGGGCTTACAACCCGGCTCGATTATTTACAGCAGCTGGGCGTGAATGCGCTCTGGATAAGCTCCCCGCTGGAGCAGATCCACGGCTGGGTTGGCGGTGGCACCAAAGGTGACTTCCCCCACTACGCCTATCATGGCTACTACACCCAGGACTGGACCACGCTTGATGGCAACATGGGCACCGAAGATGATTTACGCCACCTTGTCGATGAAGCGCATAAACGCGGTATCCGCATCCTGTTTGATATCGTCATGAACCACACGGGTTACGCGACGCTCGCAGACATGCAGGCGTTCCAGTTTGGGGCCCTTTATCTGCAGGGTGATGAACTGAAAAAAACGCTGGGCGAGCACTGGACGGACTGGAAGCCGGGAGCAGGCCAAAGCTGGCACAGCTTCAACGATTACATCAACTTCAGCGACAAAGCCGCCTGGGAAAAATGGTGGGGTAAAAAGTGGATCCGCACCGACATTGGTGACTATGACAATCCCGGCTTCGACGATTTAACCCTGTCGCTGGCGTTCCTGCCGGACCTGAAAACGGAGTCGACGACCCCTTCCGGTTTACCCAACTTCTACCAACATAAACCTGATACCCACGCGAAGGCCATTTCGGGCTACACCCCGCGTGATTACCTGACCCACTGGCTCAGCCAGTGGGTACGCGACTATGGCATTGACGGTTTCCGTGTGGATACGGCAAAACACGTGGAACTCGAGGCCTGGCAGCAGTTGAAAGATCAGGCAAGCCAGGCGCTGGCAGCCTGGAAAGGCGCGAACCCCGACAAAAAACTCGACAATACCCCGTTCTGGATGACCGGCGAGTCATGGGGCCACGGCGTGATGCAAAGCGATTATTACCGCCACGGGTTTGACGCGATGATCAACTTTGATTATCAGGAGCAGGCAGCAAAAGCGGTCGGTTGTCTGGCGGACATCGACCTGACCTGGCAGCAGATGGCGGAAAAACTGCAAAGCTTCAATGTCCTGAGCTATCTCTCGTCGCATGACACACGCCTTTTCCGTGAAGGCGGCCAGCGTGCCGCAGAGCTGCTCCTGCTCGCACCGGGCAGCGTACAAATTTACTACGGAGATGAATCCGAGCGGCCATTCGGACCGACAGGGTCCGATCCATTACAGGGCACCCGCTCAGATATGAACTGGCAGGACGTGACGGGCAAGCAGGCCTTAACCGTCGCCCACTGGCAGGTTCTGGGCCAGTTCCGCGCCCGTCATCCCGCAATAGGTGAAGGCAAACAAACCACGCTGTCGCTGAAAGAAGGCTACGGCTTCGTTCGCGAGCACAATGGCGATAAGGTCATGGTGGTGTGGGCGGGTAATCAATAACGACGCCAACCGGTTCCCTCTCCCCCTCCGGGAGAGGGATATTTTACCAGAACAATCCACTACCTAAATACCTTCCCGCCACATAAAACAACAATCCCGACCGCATCTCTCGATTTGCACCAGCACGGTGCTAGCGTTATGGTTACCCACTTTCAAAATAAGCTCGACAGATCACCTGCTATGACGTTTTCACTTTTCGGCGACAAATTCACCCGCCATTCAGGCATTACTCGCCTGATGGAGGACCTCAACGACGGGCTGCGCACACCAGGCGCCATCATGCTCGGCGGCGGAAACCCGGCTCAAATCCCGGAGATGAACACCTATTTTCAGACGCTGCTGGCTCAGATGCTGGAAAGCGGGAAAGCAACCGATGCGCTTTGCAACTACGATGGCCCGCAGGGTAAAACCGAACTGCTGACACTGCTTGCTGAAATGCTGCGCAAAGAGCTGGGTTGGGATATCGAACCACAGAATATTGCACTGACAAACGGCAGTCAGAGCGCATTTTTCTACTTGTTTAATCTGTTCGCAGGCCGTCGCGCCGACGGCACCACCAAAAAAGTGCTGTTCCCGCTGGCGCCAGAGTACATCGGCTATGCCGATTCCGGCCTCGAAGAGGATCTGTTCGTCTCGGCGCGCCCGAATATTGAGCTGCTGCCAGAAGGCCAGTTCAAATATCATGTCGACTTTGAACATCTGCATATTGGTGAAGAGACGGGCATGATCTGCGTATCACGTCCAACCAACCCAACGGGCAACGTCATCACCGACGACGAACTGATGAAGCTGGATGCGCTGGCGAATCAGCACGACATCCCGCTGGTGATTGATAACGCTTATGGCGTGCCGTTCCCGGGGATCATCTTCAGCGAAGCACGTCCGCTGTGGAACCCGAACATCGTCCTGTGTATGAGCCTTTCCAAGCTGGGTCTGCCGGGCAGCCGTTGCGGGATCATCATCGCCAATGAAAAAATCATCACCGCCATTACCAACATGAACGGCATTATCAGCCTTTCCCCGGGGGGAATCGGCCCGGCGATGATGTGCGAAATGATCAAACGTAATGACCTGCTGCGCCTGTCGAACGAGGTTATCAAGCCGTTCTATTACCAGCGGGTACAGGAAACGATCGCCATTCTTCGCCGCTACTTACCGGAAGAACGCTGCCTGATCCACAAACCTGAAGGGGCAATTTTCCTGTGGCTGTGGTTTAAGGATCTGCCGATCACCACCGAGCTTCTCTACCAGCGCCTGAAAAAGCGCGGCGTGTTGATGGTGCCGGGTGATTACTTCTTCCCGGGTCTGGATAAGCCGTGGCCGCATACGCATCAGTGCATGCGCATGAACTACGTGCCCGATCCGGAGAAAATCGAAGCGGGCGTGAAAATTCTCGCCGAAGAGATCGAGTACGCCTGGCGCGAAGATAGCCAGTAACGCGTTACGCCAGATTATGCAGCCGTTCGGTGCGTAATCTGGCGGGGTCAACGCAGCGCAGCGCGTGGGTTGGGCACGCCTCCACACAGGCGGGTCCAGCCTCGCGATCTGCGCACAAATCACATTTCACCGCCTGAACGCGGTTCCCCACTCGCTGAACCTGCATTGCCCCAAACGGGCACGCTACCACACAACTTTTACAGCCAATACAGCGCGCCGGCTCCACCCGCCAGGCACCCGCGGTGTGGCGAATCGCCTGTGTCGGACAAACAGCGGCACAAGGGGCATCTTCACACTGATGGCAGCCCACAGCCGTAGTGAATGCGCCGCCTTTGACCACCCGAATGCGGGGCGTAAACGCGCCTGCAGAAAGCATTCCCTGATGCGACACCACGCAGGCCACTTCGCAGGTACGACAGCCAATGCATTTTTCCGTATCAGCCAGGATAAATCGGTTCATCTGTCACGCTCCGCGCACGTTAAAACCCAACTCTTTTGAGATAGCCTCTGCCGTTTCCCGCAGCGGTTTCAGCAGGTTTTTTTCACCAATTTGCTTCATGCGGGACGTCGAGAGCGAAATGGAGATCGCGTACGGCACGCGGCCATGAATATCAAACACCGGTACGGCAAGACAGGAGACGCCCAGCTCGTTCTCTTCTTTATCCATCGCCATGCTGTGCTCGCGGATTTCCGCCAGCTCGTCATACATCGCGCTCAGTTCGGTAATCGTGTTGCGGGTGAGCGGCTGGATCTGCTCCTGATGGCTCTGCCAGTAGCTCGCCACATAGTCCTGATGACCAAACGCCATGTAGATTTTGCCCATCGCCGAACAATAGAGCGGCATATGCTGACCGATGTAAGCACGCGTGCGCAGCATACCGGTTGTGGGCTCCAGCTTATAAATCAGAATCGCGTGATCGTCCTCGCGGCTTGAGAAGTTCACCGTCTCACCGGTGGCGATATTCAGCGTCTCAAGGTGCGGGGCCGCCACGTGAATGATATTCAGCGACGACAGCGCCTTTTGCCCGACGGCGATAAATTTGGTGGTCAGGCGGTAGCTGCCCGCTGCAGGCGCCGGGGTAACGTACCCGCACGACTGTAATCCCTGCAGTAAGCGGTGCACGGTGCTTTTATTCAGCCCTGCCAGTTCCGATAAATGGGCCAACGGACACCCGTTCGGGTAGTTGCTGAGGATCTCAATCAGCATCAGGCCGCGAAACAAGCTCTGGCTACCTGCTGGCCTCTCTTTTTCTTGCGTCATTTCGCTCTCTTTCGTGCTCATCCAATGGCTCCTTTTTATCGCGTCCTGATGGTAGCGCAAAGTGTGGTTCAGTTCACGATCTCAACAGAAAAAACACAACCAGTTGATTTTAATCGATTTTGAAAATCATGAATGTCGTTGATCTGGCAAAATTTGATCGCTATATTTGAAATCAGATTTCGCATAGTGAAATTTAGCGATAAAAAAGCACTCGCACTTGCCCCGACAAAAACAGGAGAACAGGGATGAAAGTGACCTTTGAAGAGTTAAAAGCGGCGTTCAGGCGGGTCCTGGTCGATCGCGGCGTAAAAGCGGACACCGCCGACGCCTGCGCGGAGATGTTTGCCCGCACCACGGAATCGGGCGTCTATTCACACGGGGTTAACCGCTTCCCTCGTTTCATTCAGCAGCTTGATGCCGGCGACATCATTCCTGATGCCCAGCCAACACGGGTGACCTCGCTAGGTGCCATCGAACAGTGGGATGCCCGACGTTCGATTGGCAACCTGACGGCGAAAAAGATGATGGATCGCGCCACCGAACTGGCCGCCGACCACGGTATCGGCCTGGTGGCACTGCGAAACGCCAACCACTGGATGCGCGGCGGCAGCTACGGCTGGCAGGCCGCAGAGAAGGGGTACATCGGGATCTGCTGGACTAACTCCATTGCCGTCATGCCAGCCTGGGGCTCAAAAGCGTGCTGCATCGGCACTAACCCTCTGATCGTGGCGATTCCGTCTACGCCGATCACAATGGTCGATATGTCGATGTCAATGTTCTCCTACGGCATGCTGGAAGTGAATCGCCTGGCCGGACGCACGTTGCCGGTGGATGGGGGGTTTGACGATGAAGGGCACCTCACCAGAGAACCTGGCGTGATCGAGAAAAACCGCCGCATTCTGCCGATGGGCTACTGGAAAGGATCGGGCTTATCCATCGTCCTCGACATGATCGCAACCCTGCTCTCCAACGGATCCTCCGTTGCGGAAGTGACCCAGGACAACAGCGACGAATATGGCGTGTCACAAATCTTTATCGCCATCGAGGTCGATCGTTTGATCGACGGACCCACCCGCGATGCCAAACTGCAGCGCATCATGGACTTTATCATCAACGCCGAGCGGGCTGATGACAACGTCGCGGTTCGACTGCCGGGTCATGAATTCACACGTCTGCTCGAAGAGAACCGCCGCAACGGCATCACCATTGACGACAGCGTGTGGGCGAAAATCCAGTCTCTGTAAGGAGTGGGCCATGATTTTAGGACATATTTCGCAGCCAAATCCGTGTCGCCTGCCGCGGGCGATAGAGAAAGCGCTCGATTTTCTGCGCACCACGGATTTCACGGCGCTGGCACCTGGCGTGGTGGAGATTGACGGACGTAACATTTTTGCTCAGGTGCTCGACCTCACCACCCGGACGTGGGATGAGAACCGTCCCGAAGTGCACCGTCGCTATCTGGACATTCAGTTTCTGGCATGGGGTGAAGAGAAAATCGGTGTCGCCATTGATACCGGCAATAACGAAATAAGCGAATCACTGCTGGAACAGCGGGATATTATTTTTTATCACGGCAGCGAAAATGAATCATTTATAGAAATGACGCCCGGCACGTACGCCATATTTTTTCCGCAGGATGTTCACCGTCCTGCCTGCATTAAAAATAAGGCATCGGCAATTCGTAAAATTGTGGTGAAAGTAGCAATCAGCGAAATAGATTAATTTTCTGAACTCTATTGGGAATGCGAAATGACTAACACCGGTTTTATAATTGGTGCGTACCCCTGCGCACCCTCGTTTCATCAGCAAGGGGAACAAGAAGAGCAGGACTTCTGGCGAGAGCTTTCCGACACGCCAGACATTCGCGGGCTGGAGCAACCGTGTCTTGAGGATCTCCATCCGTTGGGTGACGAATGGCTGTTCCGCCATACGCCGGGGGACTGGCAAATGGTGGTTACCGCGGTGATGGAAACCATGCGCCGCCGCAGCACAAATGGCGCGTTTGGCCTGGCCTCTGCCGATGAAGAACAGCGCAAAGCCTGCGTTGACTATTACCGCCATCTGCTGCGAAAGATTGATGCCATCAATACTCGCTTTCCAGGCAAAATTATCGCCCTGGAGATGCAGGCCGCGCCGCAGGCGGGAAACCCGTCTGTTGAACAAGCTACCGCTGCGTTTTCCCGTTCTGTACGCGAAATCACCTCATGGGACTGGTCATGCGACCTGATGCTTGAACACTGCGATGCCATGACCGGCCCCGCGCCACGCAAGGGGTTTTTGCCCTTAGCGCAGGTGCTTGAGGTGGTGAAAGAAACGGATATCAGCGTATGCATCAACTGGGCGCGGTCGGCTATCGAAGGACGCAATACCGCGCTGCCGCCTGAACATGTTAAAGCCGCACTTGAAGCCGGGAAGCTGGGCGCACTGATGTTCTCCGGGACCTCCGTTCGCGGAGCGTACGGCGAATGGCAGGATCTGCACGCGCCATTTTCCCCGTTCTGCGCCGACAGTTTAATGACCACCGACCAGGTAAAAGCACTTTTTACTGCGGCGAGTGCCGCAACATTGAAATTCTCCGGTATTAAATTACTGGAAATAAATGCTAATGCTAACGTCAGCCATCGCATCGCTATTTTGCGCGACGGCATTAGTGAAATGAAAAAAGCAACGCAATAACAATAAAAATCTTATTCCGGTTACATTCACTGAGATATTAAATATGAATATTTCTACTCATGCTCTACAAGCGGATATTCCGCGCCAGCGCTGGTTAAGAATCATTCCGCCTATTCTTATCGCCTGTATTATTTCATATATGGACCGCGTGAATATCGCATTTGCGATGCCAGGCGGTATGGATGAAGAGTTAGGTATCTCTGCCACCATGGCAGGCCTGGCGGGTGGGATCTTCTTTATCGGTTATCTGTTCCTGCAGGTGCCCGGCGGCAAGATTGCCGTGCATGGCAGCGGTAAGAAGTTTATTGGCTGGTCGCTGGTTGCCTGGGCGGTGATTTCGGTCCTGACCGGCGTTGTGACCAACCAGTATCAACTGCTGGCACTGCGCTTCTTACTCGGTGTGGCAGAAGGCGGGATGCTGCCCGTGGTGCTCACGATGATCAGTAACTGGTTCCCGGATGCCGAACGCGGCCGCGCCAATGCGATTGTCATCATGTTTGTTCCCATTGCGGGCATCATCACCGCGCCCCTGTCGGGCTGGATTATCACCGCACTCGACTGGCGCTGGTTGTTCATCATTGAAGGGCTGATGTCCATTGTGGTGCTGGTGCTCTGGGTGTTCACCGTCTACGACCGCCCGCAGGAGGCTCGCTGGATCTCCGAGGCCGAGAAAAATTATCTGATACAAACGCTGGCCGCAGAACAGCAGGCTATTGCCGGAAAAGCGGTGAAAAATGCCTCGCTGAGTGCGGTTCTGTCCGACAAAACCATGTGGCAGCTGATTGCCCTGAACTTCTTCTACCAGACCGGGATTTACGGTTACACCCTCTGGCTGCCGACCATTCTCAAAGAGCTGACGCATACCAGCATCGGCCAGGTGGGAATGCTCGCCATCCTGCCTTATGTCGGTGCCATTGCGGGCATGTTCCTGTTCTCTTCACTGTCTGACCGTACCGGCAAGCGCAAGCTGTTCGTCTCCCTGCCACTGATTGGCTTCGCGCTCTGCATGTTCCTCTCCGTGGCGTTGAAAGAGAACATCTGGCTGGCCTATGCCGCGCTGGTGGGCTGTGGCTTCTTCCTGCAGTCCGCTGCGGGTGTGTTCTGGACGATTCCGGCGCGCCTGTTCAGCGCAGAGATGGCCGGTGGCGCTCGCGGCGTGATTAACGCCCTGGGTAACCTCGGTGGGTTCTGCGGCCCTTACGCGGTGGGCGTGCTGATTACCCTCTACAGCAAAGATGCCGGGGTGTACTGCCTCGCGGTTTCGCTGGCGCTGGCCTCGCTGCTCGCCCTGATGCTACCGGCGAAATGCGATGCCGGAGCGGAACCCAACCCCGGCGTGAACCCGCATAAGCACGCAGCCTGATCCCCCCGCCCTCTCCTGAAGAGAGGGCGTAAGACAAGAGAGTCAACGATGAGTGAAAAAGAGCCCTTCTGGCTGGGTATCGATTGTGGCGGAACGTATCTGAAAGCCGGTCTGTACACCAGCCAGGGCCAGGAAGTCTGTATTGAGCGCCGCGCGGTTGCCACACTCAGCCCACACGCAGGCCACGCTGAGCGGGATATGCACCAACTCTGGCAGCAGTGCCACACCACCGTCGCCCTGCTGCTTAAAAATGCCGACATTGGCGGCGCACAAATCAAAGGCGTCGGGATATCGGCACAGGGTAAAGGACTGTTTTTACTGGACAAGTATGACCAGCCGCTCGGCAACGCCATCCTCTCCTCTGACCGCCGGGCGCTGGAGATTGTACAGCGCTGGCAGCAGGACGGTATTCCTGAAAAGCTTTATCCGCATACGCGCCAGACGCTATGGACGGGGCATCCCGCCTCCCTCCTGCGTTGGGTGAAAGAGAATGAACCGCACCGTTATCAGCAGATTGGCTGTGTGATGATGGCGCACGACTACCTGCGCTGGTGCCTCACCGGCGTTAAAGGGTGTGAAGAGAGCAACATCTCTGAATCCAATCTCTACAACATGAACACCGGGCAGTACGATCCGCAGCTCACACGCTGGCTCGGCATCGACGAAATTGACGGCGCGCTGCCGCCGATCGTCGGTTCAGCAGAAATGTGCGGGGAAATCACCGCTCAGGCCGCCGCCCTGACCGGTCTCGCAGCGGGTACACCCGTTGTGGGGGGGCTGTTTGATGTGGTTTCCACCGCGATCTGCGCCGGGTTACATGACGACAGCACGCTCAACGCCGTGATGGGCACCTGGGCTGTCACCAGCGGGATCGCCAACGGTATAGGCCATAACGAGCCGTATCCCTATGTGTATGGGCGCTACGTTCATCCGCAGCACTACATCGTTCACGAAGCCAGCCCCACCTCGTCCGGTAACCTCGAATGGCTGACCACACAGTGGGGCGACATGTCATTCGATGCGATCAACCAGGCCGTGGCCAGCCTGCCGAAAGCCGGAAGCGATCTGCTCTTCCTGCCGTTCCTCTATGGCAGCAACGCCGGGCTGGAGATGACCTGCGGGTTTTACGGCATGCAGGCCCTGCACACCCGCGCGCATCTGTTGCAGGCGGTCTATGAAGGTGTGGTCTTCAGCCACATGACCCATCTTAACCGCATGCTACAGCGCTTCACGCACGTGCAGGCATTGCGCGTAACCGGCGGCCCTGCCCATTCAGATGTGTGGATGCAAATGCTCGCGGACGTCAGCGGTCTGGCAATAGAACTGCCACAGGTCGAAGAGACCGGCTGTTCCGGCGCGGCGCTGGCCGCGCTGGTGGGTACCGGCGTTTATCCCGATTTCCGCACCGCGCAGCAGGCTGTCAGACATCACATTCGCGTCATCACACCCGACAAGCATGCCCATGCGGCCTACCAGCGCAAGTATCAGTGCTACCAGCTACTGATTTCAGCACTACAGGGCTATCACGCCCATGTTAAGGAGCACGACCTATGAGCCGACCATTACTGCAGCTGGCGCTCGACCATACCTCAATTCAGGCCGCACAGCGCGACGTCGAGCGGCTTGCGGATCACGTCGATATCATCGAAGCAGGCACCATTTTGTGTCTCACCGAAGGGCTTAATGCCGTGCGCGCACTGCGCCAGCAGTGTCCGAAAAAAACGATCGTGGCTGACTGGAAAGTGGCCGATGCCGGAGAAACGCTGGCTGAACAGGCGTTTGGCGCAGGCGCGAACTGGATGACCATCATCTGCGCCGCGCCGCTGGCAACCGTCGAGAAGGGTCACGAGGTGGCTCTGCGCTGCGGCGGGGAAATTCAGATGGAGCTGTTTGGTCACTGGACGCTGGATGATGCGCGAGAATGGCACCGTATCGGGGTCACACAGGCCATTTATCACCGTGGGCGCGACGCACAGGCCAGCGGCCAGCAGTGGGGCGAGGTGGATCTCGCCAGCATGAAAGCCCTCTCGGATATCGGCCTGCAGCTCTCGATCACCGGCGGCATTACCCCCGCCGACCTGCCGCTGTTTAAGCAGATCAATGTGAAAGCGTTTATTGCCGGACGGGCACTGACAGGCGCGGCTAACCCACCGCAGGTGGCCCATGCATTCCATTCACACATCCGCGACATCTGGGGGGAGTAACCATGCGTCAGCATCCGTTAGGTATCTACGAAAAAGCGCTGCCGAAAGCGCTCACCTGGCCAGAGCGCCTGGTGCTGGCAAAAAGCTGCGGATTTGATTTTGTCGAGATGTCGATCGATGAAACTGATGAGCGTTTGTCCCGCCTTGAATGGAACACCGCGCAGCGCGCCTCTCTGGTTGAGGCGATGCTGGAAACCGGGGTCGCGATCCCGTCGATGTGTCTGTCTGCCCACCGCCGTTTCCCGTTTGGTAGCCGGGACGAGACCGTCCGCGAGCGCGCACGCGCCATCATGACCAAAGCCATCCGTCTGGCGCGCGATCTCGGTATTCGCACCATCCAGCTTGCCGGGTATGACGTCTATTACGAAGAACATGACGAAGGCACCCGGCAACGCTTTGCCGAAGGGCTGGCATGGGCCGTGGAGCAGGCCGCCGCCGCGCAGGTCATGCTGGCAGTGGAGATCATGGATACCGCGTTTATGAACTCCATCAGCAAATGGAAAAAGTGGGACGAAATGCTCGCTTCACCATGGTTCAGCGTTTATCCGGACGTCGGCAACCTGAGCGCGTGGGGTAACGATGTGGCCGCCGAGCTGACGCTGGGCATCGATCGCATCGCCGCCATCCACCTGAAAGATACCCAGCCCGTGACTGAACAAAGCCCCGGACAGTTTCGTGACGTACCGTTCGGTGAGGGGTGCGTCGATTTCGTGGGCATATTTAACACGCTGAATCAGCTCAATTATCGCGGCGTATTTCTGATTGAAATGTGGACTGAAAAAGCCAAAGAGCCGGTACTGGAAATCATCCAGGCACGCCGCTGGATTGAAGCCCGGATGCAGGAAGGAGGGATGACATGTTAGAACAACTCAAAGCCGAGGTCCTGGCGGCAAACCTGGCGCTGCCCGCCCACCAGCTGGTGACTTTCACCTGGGGCAACGTCAGTGCGGTGGATCGTGAACGCGGCCTGATGGTGATTAAACCCTCCGGCGTGGAGTATGACGTGATGTCCGCAGAGGATATGGTGGTGGTGGACATTGCCACGGGCCAGGTGGTCGAGGGGGTTAAAAAACCCTCTTCCGACACGCCAACCCACCTGGCGCTGTATCGCCGTTACCCTGAAATTGGCGGCATTGTGCATACCCATTCCCGCCACGCCACTGTCTGGGCGCAGGCAGGGCAGGATTTACCGGCATGGGGTACCACGCACGCTGACTATTTTTATGGTGCGATCCCCTGCACGCGGTTGATGACCCCGGCTGAAATTGCGGGTGAATACGAATACCAGACCGGTGAAGTGATCATCAAAACCTTTGAGGAGCGCGACGTAAACCCGATGCAGATCCCGGCGGTGCTGGTCCATTCTCACGGCCCGTTCACCTGGGGAAAAAATGCGGCCGATGCGGTACATAACGCTGTGGTGCTGGAAGAGTGCGCCTTTATGGGGCTGTTTTCACGCCAGCTTGCGCCACAGCTACCGACGATGCAGCAGGAATTGCTCGATAAACATTACCTGCGCAAGCATGGAGCAAATGCCTACTACGGGCAGTGATCACCCGGAATTAATATGCTCCTTACAGTACCGCCGTTTCCAGACGGCGGGCGTTAAGCCGGTATGCTTTGAAAATATCTGCCGGAAATACCCGACATCATTAAAACCGCAGCGGGTTGCCACTTCGGTCAGGGACGCGGAGTCGTTCAGCAACAGCTTTTCTGCCGCCCTGACGCGCTGGCGATGGATCGCTTCCGTCAGGGTTAAGTGAAAGGTCCGGCGAAATACGCGTCCCAGATAATCGGCATTGCAGTGCAAGGCTTTTGCCAGTTGCGATGTGGAAAGCGGCAGATGAAACTGCGTGCGAATAAGCTGTTTTGCCTTCCATGCCATGGCCGCGCCGGCTTCATCGGCTCTGTCTTCATAACCTGAGGAGATCGACACTTGCTGTAAAATCAGCAGCAAAATCATTTCCAGCGCCACGCTTCGCTGTAATTTTTCCTGCTCACTCAGGAATTGCCGGAATAGCGCAATCACATATTGAGCATCGCGCACGCAGCAATGTTGTTCAATGGCCACCGGAAAAGCATGTGGCAAAGGCGACGATTGCGCTTCGACCTCAAAATGCAGCCAGTAGAACCGCAGGTCCGCCGGGAAATCTTCTGTCCCCACGTGTCGACGCGCCGGCCAGAGCAGTAAGCTCTCTCCCGCTTTCACCTCAAAGAGCGTGTTTTCTTCCTGGATCGTTAATGTCCCTTTTTCGACGAAGATAATCTCCCACGAGGTTAATTTGCGCGCCGGATGCCGGCCCACGCCCCGGGAAATAAAGAGCCCACCATTTTGCACTTTAATCGGAAGCGCTATGGATAATTCAAGCATGGATATTCACCATTCCGCTCTGATTGCCATTAATATTCATCTTATGCTTTGATTATTAATGAATATCTTCCTGCCTTCCCGATCGAAATCACAAATTTATCATCAGGTCGGAATCGTCACCTTTTTATACTTTTCCCTTCCCTTGTTGGCCTGAGCGTTCGGTGCAGAATGAATGGGGTACCTTGCATAAATACGATAAAAATCGATTACCGAGGAGTTACCTCATGACTTCCACACCGATTACAGAATCACAGGTCGTACAAGGGGCTATGGATGACCGCCTGTCAGTCCGCGAAAAAATAGGCTACGGCCTGGGTGACGCGGGTGGCACGGTCATTACCTGCCTGATCATGAATTTTCTTACCTTCTTCTACACCGACGTTTTTGGTCTGACGCCTGCGCTCGTTGGCACGCTGTTTATTGCCCTGCGCGTGTTTGATGCCATTTCCGATCCGGTGATGGGGGTGATTGCCGACCGAACACAAAGCCGTTGGGGGCGTTTTCGCCCGTGGCAGCTGTGGGTGGCGCTTCCTGTCGGGGTTATCGGTGTACTGACCTTCACCGTGCCTGACGCCAGCATGGGGGTGAAAATCGCCTGGGCGTTTGGTACCTATCTGCTGTTGTCAGTGGGCTATACCGCCATCAACGTGCCCTACTGCGCGCTGATCAACACCATGACCACCCGCCACAGCGAGGTCATCTCCTGCCAGTCATGGCGCTTTGTGCTGTGCGGTGTGGCGGGCTTTTTGGTCTCTGTTGGCCTGCCGTGGCTGGTCGCAGCGCTGGGCGAGGGCAACGCCGCGCGAGGTTATCAGCTCGGCGTTGGGGTGTTGTGCGCCATCGCCGTGGTGATGTTCCTCTGCTGCTTCTTCTGGGTGCGTGAGCGCGTCCCGCTGGCGCTGATGGGCAAATTCACCTTACGCGAGCACCTGGCCGGCCTGCGCAACAACGATCAGCTCCTGCTGATGCTGGTGATGTCATTCCTGCTGATCAACGTCTTCAACATTCGTGGCGGCGGCTACATGTACTTCATCACCTACGTGCTCCAGGGCAGTACCGCTTATACCTCGCTGTTCTTCACGATGGTGACCTTTGCGGCCATTCTCGGCGCGGTGATCGTGAATCCCCTTTCTCGCCGGATTGATACCGTCAAACTCTATTACTACACCAACCTCGTGCTGGCCGCGCTCGCGGCGGGTATGTGGTTTCTGCCAGGCGGTCCGGCTCATCAGATGCTCTGGCTGATCGTTATTCTGAGTAACGGTGTCATTCTCGGTTTTACCCTGCCCCTGCACTTCTCGCTGATGGCATTTGCAGATGACTATGGTGAGTGGAAAAACGGGGTACGTTCATCTGGCATGAACTTCGCTTTCAATCTGTTTTTCATCAAGCTCGCCTGGGCGTCCAGCGCCGGGATCATCAGCCTGGTGTTTATCGCCGTCGCCTACCAGCCGGGCGCGGGCAACCAGACGCCAGCCTCGTTACAGGGAATTACTGCGATGGAGACGCTGCTCCCCGCCCTTTTCCACCTGCTGCTGGCGGTCTCAATCCGCTGGTGCAGACTCAACAATCCCATGATGTCGCGCATTGCCACCGATCTGCGCCAGCGTCACGTATCGTCCTGAGGAGAATGACATGTCCATAATGGAAGCCGACCTGCACACACTGAACATCAACGACCCGTTTCTCGGCCAGTATCAGCGGCTGGTGCGTGATGTGGTGATCCCCTACCAGTGGGATGCGCTAAACGATCGCGTTACCGAAGCCGAACCGAGTCACGCCATCACCAACTTCCGCATTGCGGCAGGGCTGGAACAGGGGGAGTTCTATGGGATGGTGTTTCAGGACAGCGACGTGGCGAAATGGCTGGAAGCCGTCGCGTGGTCGTTGTGCCAGAAGCCCGACCCGGAACGTGAAAAAACCGCCGATGAGGTGATTGAGCTGATTGCGGCGGCGCAGTGCGACGATGGCTATCTCAACACCTACTTCACGGTGAAAGCACCCGGTGAGCGCTGGACGAATCTCGCCGAATGCCACGAATTGTATTGCGCCGGACATATGATTGAAGCTGGCGTGGCCTATTTTCAGGGGACCGGAAAACGCCGTCTGCTGGAGGTGGTATGCAAACTGGCGGACCATATCGACCGGGTCTTTGGCCCCGGCGAGGAGCAGCTTCACGGTTATCCGGGCCATCCGGAAATTGAGCTGGCGCTGATGCGGCTTTACGACGTCACTCAGGAACCACGTTACCTGGCCCTTGTGAAATATTTTATCGACACGCGCGGCACACAGCCTCATTTCTACGATATCGAATATGAGAAACGGGGCCGGACATCGTACTGGAACACATACGGCCCGGCGTGGATGGTCAAGGACAAAGCCTATAGCCAGGCGCATCAACCGCTTGCCGAACAACATACCGCCATCGGCCACGCGGTTCGATTTGTCTATCTGATGGCGGGCATGGCGCATCTTGCTCGCCTGTGTCATGACGAGGGTAAACGCCAGGACTGCCTGCGGCTGTGGAATAACATGGCCCAGCGACAGCTCTATATTACCGGCGGGATCGGCTCGCAAAGCAGTGGCGAAGCCTTCAGCAGCGATTACGATTTGCCTAACGATACGGTATATGCCGAAAGCTGCGCCTCCATTGGCCTGATGATGTTTGCCCGCCGGATGCTGGAGATGGAAGCGGACAGCCAGTACGCCGACGTGATGGAGCGTGCCTTATACAACACGGTACTGGGCGGCATGGCGCTGGACGGTAAACATTTCTTCTATGTGAACCCGCTGGAGGTACACCCTAAAACGCTGGCATTTAATCATGTCTACGACCACGTTAAGCCGGTTCGCCAGCGCTGGTTCGGCTGCGCCTGTTGCCCGCCCAATATCGCCCGCGTGCTCACTTCGCTGGGCCACTATCTCTATACCGTTCGTCAGAACGCGCTCTTTATCAACCTCTATGTGGGGAACGACGTCGCCATACCGGTAGATGAGGGCACCTTACAGCTACGGATTAGCGGTAATTATCCATGGCAGGAAGAGGTCAACATCGAGATCACCTCACCTGTCCCGGTGACCCACACGCTGGCACTACGTTTACCGGACTGGTGCGCAAGCCCGGCTGTGTCACTGAACGGCGAAAGTGTCACGGGTGATGTCTCCCGGGGGTATCTGTACCTCACCCGCCGCTGGCAGGAGGGAGATACCCTTACGCTGACCTTACCCATGCCGGTCCGGCGCGTGTACGGTAACCCGCTGGTACGCCAGCAGGCCGGCAAAGTCGCGCTGCAGCGTGGCCCGCTGGTCTACTGCCTGGAAGAGGCCGACAATGGCGCGAACCTGCATAACCTCTCCCTGCCTGAGCAGAGCGAATTTCGGGTCTTTGAAGGAAAAGGGATCTTTGCGCACAAGATACTGATTCAGGCGGAGGGCATCGCGCGTCACGCTGATGAGGAAGGCACGCAGGCACTGTGGCAGTACGATCGCGCCCCGGTGCAGCGCCAGCCCCGGACGTTGACCTTTATTCCGTGGTTCAGCTGGGCAAACCGGGGAGAAGGGGAAATGCGGATTTGGGTGGATGAGGCCTGAAGGCATCTATCCTGTCAGCCTCACCCCAACCCTCTCCCACAGGCGCGGGAGATAAAAACCGAGGCCGGGTAAGGCAATCGCCACCCGGCTTTAGATCAGAAACGCCAGGACATGCCGGTCATCAGCGCGAAACTGTCTTCGCGGTCGATCATCGGACTGTTCTTCACGTCGTCAGGTAACACGGTATAGACCGCGCTGGCGTTGATGAACAGATTCTGGGTTAACTGATATTTAGCCGCGAGACCCACATACGGCGTCCAGCTATCACCTGCGGTGTATTCATTGAGGCCTGAGCGGCGAGACTCATTGCCGGATACGCCGTAGTAGTAATCGTTATAGCTTTCGTCGCTGTAGAAAATACCTACCGATGGCGTCAGCGTCAGACGTTCCATCCGAACCGGACGGAAGTATGAGATTTCACCGATCACGCCGCCGCTCTCATCCATCGCATCACCCGAGACCGCCACTTTCAGCGAGCCCCAGTGTTCATGGCGGTAGTACGCCCCGCCGAGAAACGCTGATGCTTTACGCTCATCGAGGTGTTTCATCTGAGCGTCGTCGTTATCTTCAGGATCAAATCGCAGTGGCATCCACGATGCGGTCATGCTGAATTCATTTTTTTCGTCTTTCCACAGGATCCATCCGCCGGTGGTCTGGCGAATATAAAACCGGTCGCCTTCATAGCTAATTAACGGTACCGCCGTGGTATTTTCGTTATAACCTTTATAAGGCGACTCATTAAATACAGCCCCCGCCCCAAGTGAAAAGTCACCAGCCATTGCAGATGATGTTGCAAATAACGTGGCTGCGATGAGTAAATTGTATTTAATAGTCATTACATGTAATCCATTTAGACGCCAAACAAGCGAGGCGAATAATAATGGTTACAAATTTGCCAATGCAACGCTGCAGTTTATATAATATTATATATAAAAACATATAGATGGGTGCGCATGATGAATAAGTTCCAGCTAAAACCACGCGAGTTAAAAATTATTTCCGTCATCGCAGCCACCCACAGTATTGGCGATGCCGCAGCCCTGCTGGGCATGGCACAGGCTAACGTCAGTAAATACCTTTCTGATTTTGAAACGCGTGTCGGTCTTAAGGTATTTGAGCGCACGACCCGTCAACTGGCGCTAACCCAGTTTGGCGAAGCGTTACTCCCCTACATTGACGCCACGCTGGATAAAAATAGCCAGCTCATTAATTTCATTGCTGATTATAAGCATGAGAAGCGCGGAAAAGTGACCATTTACGCCCCAACGGGTATCGTGATGTATCTGGCGCGACACGTGATCCATCAGATTGAGGACATCGGTGATATCCGCATCTCGTTAAAAACGTACAACCTGGATCGTAATGAATATTCCGAAGGGGTCTCGTTCCCCGATGATTGCGATATTCTCATTACCTATGCTCAGCCGAAAGATGAAAGTCTGGTCGCCAGTGTGTTAACGAAATATTCCGTCACGGCGTTTGCCACTGAAGAATATTTGAAAAACCACCCCTTAACCGGACCTGAAGATTTAATGAATCACTCCTGTATTTTAATAGACTCGATGCTGGTGGATGAGGCGAACATCTGGCGTTTTCGCGTCCACGGCAGCGAGACCGTATATGATTACAGAGTGACCGGGAATTATATTTGCGACAATACGCAGACGGCGCTGGAACTGGCACGAAATAATCTCGGTATTGTTTTTGCGCCGAAAGAAAGCCTGAAAAAAGAGCTTAAGAGTGGTTCTCTGGTTCCCTGCTTCCCCCATCAGGAAGAGTGGTGGCTCGACCTGACGGCGATATTCCGCAAACGTGAATACCAGCCCTGGCGCGTGCAGTACATTCTGGACGGCGTACTGAACTGCCTGCGTCAGCAAATTGCTCAGGCTGCCCAGGGGCAGCCTGAGCTGGAGGGTTAGAACAGCCCCAGAGGTTTATCGGAATAACTCACCAGCAGGCATTTCGTCTGCTGGTAATGCTCCAGCATCATCTTGTGGGTTTCACGCCCGATGCCCGACTGCTTATAGCCCCCAAAAGCCGCGTGCGCCGGATAAGCATGGTAGCAGTTGGTCCACACGCGCCCGGCCTGAATGCCCCGCCCCATTTTATAAGCCAGATTACCGTTGCGGCTCCAGACGCCAGCCCCGAGGCCATACGGCGTATCGTTAGCAATCTCCAGCGCCTCTTCCATCGTTTTGAAGGTGGTGACGGCCAGCACCGGTCCGAAAATTTCCTCCTGGAAAACGCGCATGTTGTTTTTGCCGAACAGGATCGTCGGCTCCAGGTAATACCCGTCCTGCAGATCGCCGCCCAGCATTTTACGCCGACCGCCGGTCAGGACATCCGCCCCTTCTTTCTTGCCGATATCAATGTAGTTGAGGATAGTGTCCATCTGCCCGTGCGAGACCTGCGCGCCCATCTGGGTCACGTTATCAAGCGGGTTACCGCTGCGGATAGACTCGACGCGGCGAATGGCTCGCTCCATAAAGCGCTCATAGATAGACTCCTGCACCAGCGCGCGGCTTGGGCAGGTACAGACTTCACCCTGGTTAAAAGCAAACAGCGCAAAGCCTTCCAGGGCTTTATCGAAGAAGGCATCCTCTTCCTCCATGACGTCGGCGAAGAAAATGTTCGGCGATTTACCGCCCAGCTCCAGGGTCACTGGAATGATGTTCTGGGTCGCGTACTGCATGATCTGCTGACCCACTTCCGTCGACCCGGTAAACGCGACTTTGGCGATCCGTTTTGAGGTCGCCAGATATTCCCCTATCTCACCCCCCGCCCCGTTCACCACGTTAATCACGCCTGGCGGGAGAAGGTCGCCAATGACTTCCATCAGCAGCAGGACTGACAGCGGGGTCAGGCGGGCCGGTTTGAGCACAATGCAGTTACCCGCCGCCAGGGCAGGCGCCATTTTCCAGCTCGCCATCAGCAACGGGAAGTTCCACGGAATGATCTGCCCCACCACCCCCAGCGGTTCGTGGAAGTGGTACGCCACGGTGTCGCTGTCTACCTCGCTAATTCCGCCCTCCTGAGCACGAATACAGGAGGCAAAATAGCGGAAGTGGTCAATGGCCAGCGGCACGTCTGCCGCCATCGTTTCACGGATTGGCTTACCGTTATCCCAGGTTTCCGCCGTTGCCAGCAGCTCCAGATTCTGTTCCATCCGGTCAGCGATTTTGAACAATATCGCCGCTCTGTCCTGAACAGAGGTATGCCCCCATTTGTCTTTGGCTTTGTGCGCGGCGTCCAGCGCCAGATCGATATCCCCCTTGCCGGAGCTGGCTATCTCACACAGCGGCTGGCCGGTAACGGGCGTCAGATTGGAATAGTATTCGCCGCCGACGGGTGCAACCCAGTCGCCGCCGATAAAGTTTTCATAACGGGGCTTCAGCTTGAGGGGAAAACCATACTCGCCAGGCTGGATACGCGATGAGGGAGGATTGTTTGTCATGACCGTCTCCTTGCTGTTGGTGTACAGCAAGGGTAGTTCCGGCTGGCGATTTTCTCGCCAGCCGGTAACGGTGTTTACGACGGGGGTCACGGAGTTTCAGGAAATAATAACGAATCCCGCAATAAATGATCGTTGCCACGACGACGGGTAAAGCCGATGCGGTTGAAATATTCCAGGATCTGAATCGCCAGCTTGCGCCCGACGTTCAGCCGATCGCGGAAATCTGCTGCACAGGTCGTGCCTCGCGCCTGATCCAGCTCGCGGATCAGGTTAGCAAACGCCACAATGCGATCGTTACGGTAATAACGATCTTTCACGATCGCGACGATTAACCCCTGCTGCGCCGCATGGCGCAATACCTGGCGCATCACCTGTTCGTCGGTATTCGTTTCACGTGCGAGATCGCGAACCCACCACGGCTCGTCGCCAAACAGCGGGGCCACTTTCTGCCATATCGCCTCTTGCCCGGCGTTGAACCCGGCTTTGTGATCCGGCAGATGCAGCCAGCCGTGGTGGCTTTTTATCAGCCCACTTTCGCGCATGTTTTCAATCAGCAGCAGCACCAGCGCATCGTTTTCCATCGGCAACGCCATGCGTCGCAGGCGTTCACGTCCCGGGCCGGGTTCATCCTGATGCTGTTCATGGTAAGTGGCGAGCGTGGTCAGTACCTTGCGCTGCCAGCATGCTGCGACCGGGGCATTCAGTAAATTGTTACCCGCCTGAATAAAACCGGGCTCCTGGGTCAGCAGGCGTAATCCTTCCGCGCTGAGCTGACGAGCCCATGCGAAATCGCTCAGATTGACGGCACCGCGCTCAAGATGAACAAGCAACGCGGCTTTATCATCCGCGGCCTGCGCCAGCGCTCCCAGCCATTGCAGATACTCCGGCTTGCGCTTGCCGCGACGCGGCGGGTTGAGCGCTACTACCCGCGCCCCGGCCAGCGTCTCCCGGGCCGAAATGTCACGCAGTACCAGACGGTCATTATCCGCGAGCCACAGTGGCGAATCGAAAACCAGTTCGGCAAGGTCGTTTTCCAGCAGTGACACGCGCCCGGTGATATGGCTGGCCGCGTGGTGGATATGCAGCGGCTGCCATTGGGTCAGCGGCACATGCGTCTGCAGGGCGACGATCGCCCGCTCAGAAGGCTCTGGCGGTACACCGGCCAGCAGCCAGTCGCCACGGTTAAGCTTCTCTTTTTCCGCATCGCCCGCAATATTGAGCGCGATCCGCTGCCCGGCATGGGCATGCTCTACGGGCTGGTTCTGTGCATGCAAACCGCGCACACGCATCGGGGCGTTGGCACCCGTGAGCCATAAGGTATCGCCCACGTTCACTTCACCGCTCAGCGCGGTACCGGTGACCACCAGCCCCGCGCCTTTAACGGTAAAGGCCCGGTCGATCGCCAGACGGAAACGATGATGGCTGGCATGCTCGCGTGAAGTAAGCCGCTGCAAATGGTGGCGAAGTTCGTCAATACCGCGCCCTTCTGTCGCCACGGTAACGAACAATGGCGCATCGGCAAATCCATACTCCCGCAAGGTCGCCTGCACGGTTTCACGCACCGCGTTGAGTCGCGCCTCATCGACGCGGTCAGCTTTGGTCAGCGCAACGGTCAGCTGCGGGTTGCCCGTCAGCTGTAAAATTGCCAGATGTTCACGCGTTTGCGCCATCACGCCGTCATCACAGGCCACCACCAGCAGAGCATGATCGATGCCACCGACGCCCGCCAGCATGTTAGAAAGAAACTTCTCGTGTCCCGGTACATCAATAAAACCCAGCACCCGGCCATCAGGCTGAGGCCAGTAGGCATAGCCCAGATCGATGGTCATGCCGCGTTTTTTCTCTTCCGGCAGACGATCGGCATTCACCCCGGTCAGGGCCTGTAATAAGGTGGTTTTTCCGTGGTCGACGTGACCGGCGGTGGCAATAATCATTTCAACAGCATCTCCAGAAATCGCGCTTCATCTTCAAGACAGCGTAGATCCAGCCACATTCGGCCATCGTAAATGCGCCCGATAACCGGTGCTGGCAAGGCACGCCAGTGCGCCGACAAAGCGTCAAGCTGGCTGCCGCGCCCGTCACGGGGTGTAAACGTGAGCGCCGCGCTGGGCAGCCTGTCCACCGGCAGTGAACCGCTGCCGATCTGCGACTGACAAGCTTCAAGGCGCACGTCAAAATCGGGGTAGTGCGGCGCAACGTGTGGCAAGAGCAGTTCACCCTGGGCGCGAATTGAGGCGGCATCACGGGCCAGCAGGCGCAGCGTGGGCAGACGTTCAGCCAGTTTTTCCGGGTGGAGATAAAGGCGCAGCGTCGCTTCCAGCGCGGCAAGCGTCATTTTATCGGCCCGCAGTGCACGCTTGAGCGGGTGCTGCTGCAGCTTCGCAATAAGCGCACATTTACCCACGATAATCCCCGCCTGCGGGCCGCCAAGCAGTTTGTCGCCGGAGAAACTCACGAGACTGACGCCCGCCGCAATCATCTCCTGCGGCATGGGCTCTTTTGGCAGACCGTACTGGCTCAGATCGACCAGCGAACCGCTACCGAGGTCGGCCACCACCGGCACACCCAGCTCACGGCCCAGCTCCGCCAGCTCCGCCTCTTCAACGGTTTTGGTGAATCCGGCTATCTGGTAATTACTGGTGTGGACCTTCATCAGCAGCCCGGTATTTTCATTCACTGCCGCGCGATAATCTTTTGCATGCGTGCGGTTGGTGGTGCCCACTTCATGCAGGGTACAGCCCGCCTGGCGCATAACATCCGGAATGCGAAACGCACCGCCAATCTCGACCAGCTCGCCACGGGAAACCACCACCTCTTTACCGCTGGCGGTCGCTGCCAGCATTAACAGTACCGCCGCCGCGTTGTTATTCACGATGCAGGCATCTTCTGCGCCGGTCAGCTCGCAGAGCAGGTCCGCCAGCGCCCGATCGCGATGTCCGCGCCCTGCGCCGTCCAGATCGTACTCAAGCGTCACGGGGGAACGCATGGCCTGCACGACCGCAGCGACGGCCTCTTCTGCCTGTTGAGCGCGACCAAGGTTGGTGTGCAGCACGGTTCCCGTCAGGTTGATGACCGGGCGTAACGCGCTTTGTGCTTTCTCCTCGAGCCTCAGCTCCACTTCCTGCCCCCACGCCGCACACCAGTCCGGCAATGCATTTTCTGTCTGAATATGGCTGCGGGCTTCGTCCTGAAGCAGACGTAATATTTCAACCGTCGCGGTATGGCCGAACCGCGCAACGGCAGCATGTACGCGCGGCTCGCGAAGAAGACGGTCGGTTGCAGGGATCTGGCTGTACAGGGAGTGATGAGTTGTCATGAAAGCGCCTGGCGAGTAAATATCATCCCCCCTCCCGACGGGAGAGGGAGTCAACATAAGAAGGGATTGTACCGCCTCCTGCTGCGAAGTGTTATAACCCGCATCAAGCCTTTGGCGGTTCGGTACGGGCAAAGCTCTCGCGCTGAAAGAGCGTTTCTGCAAGCTTCACCAGCAATGGACGGTCGACGCACCAGCCGGGGGAAACGTGGCGGAAATTGAGATAACCGATGGCGCAGGCAATGGCTATCGTTGCCAGGTTCAGGCTATCGGGTTGAATTTTTCCCTCCCGGATAAGCTGTTCGCACCAGTCCAGGCTGCGGCTGATTTTTTCACGCTGGCGTAACAGTTCCGTTTCAGACTGCTGGGCGGCGGGTCTTGCCTGCTCGCGTACGGACGTTAACGCCGCATCCATAATACCGTCGGCCAGCGCTTCAATTTGCTTCATTGCCAGCGCCGCGTTTGGATCGGCCGGTAACATCGCCGGGGCCACGCCGAGCAGCTCGATGTACTCCGCAATAATGGGGGAATCAAACCAGTACTGGCCTTCGTCTGTTACCAGCGCCGGCACTTTTCCCAGCGGGTTGTACTGCGCCACACCGTTTTCAGCGTGATAAGGCTGTTCATTGACGAACTCGAATTCAATCCCTTTCTCCAGCAGGAGAATCGAGATTTTTCGCACGAAGGGACTGGTGTAGCTGCCGATAAGTTTCATTGCCTGATCCTTGATGCCGAAAAAAGTCAGTATGGATCAAGCGATGAAAAAAGGGCAGGTATGCGTGTCGCATTCCTGCCCTGAAGGGGTTAGTGATCGAGATAGAGGTAGTGCATCCAGCTGGTCATACGCAGCAGCACCTTACGCATTACCGAGACGTGAGCAAAGTGATCCGAATAGACCGCCACCTGAGCATAAATGCCGTCGGGCAGCGCATCGACATCAGCATTCGGCTCCAGCTCGATAGTGCCTAATACGCCATCGGTGCCAGGGATCACGGTCAGCGACTGCAGCGCACCCTGCGCCTGGTATGACCCCCCCGGCACCACCGGCAGAATACTGGTGAGCTTGCCGGAGAAGACCTGGCCCGGCAGCGCGTTGAAGACCACTTCCGCTTCGTCGCCCGGCTTCAGACGCAGCAGCGAGTTCTGACGGAACTGGGCCACAATCTGGCGTTTCTGTTCAGGAATAAAGACCATGACCGGGCGCAGCGGCAGCGCGGCAGCATAGGTCCCCGGACGAATCAGCACCTGCGTGATATAGCCATTGCTCGGCGCACGCACCACGGTCTGATCCAGGTTGTATTTCGCTTCAGCAAGCTGAGCACGCAGGGAAGCAACCTGGGATTGCTCACCGTTGACCATACTGTCTAACTGACTTTGTATTTGCGTCTGTTCAGCCACCGAGCCTTTTACCAGCGCATCCTGCGCCAGATAGTTTTGCCGTGCGTTGTCGATATCGCTTTCAGAGAACGGGTTAACCTTTGCCCGGCTGCCTTTCAGGTAGCGCTGGTAATCTTTATACAGGCGGTCACGTTCAGCGGACACGCGCGTGGTATTGGCGACCGCTTCCGCAAGCTGCGCTTTGAGATTGTCGATATTGTGCGTGGCGGTGACCAGGTCGGCCTGCAGTCTGTCGACGCGCGCCTGATAGCGGCCCGGATCAAGTTTAAATAACACTTCGCCTTTTTTAATTAGCTGGTTATTTTTATCGGTAACTTCACTCACTACCCCAGTAACCTGCGGCGTAATCGGAATGGAAATAACCGCTTTTTGCGCCGTAAAGGTATAGGGATGGTTATAGTTCATCAACAGGATAAGCCCGGCGACAATAAACACCCCACCTAATGTTGCGGTCGCGAGGGTCCACTGGTTTACCGGAATACGGAATATTTTAAAAATGGCCCATGCAAAGGCCACATAGGTCAAAATAATCAGCAGATCCATGATTAGTGCTCCAGCGTATTCTTGTCAGCCGTGGGAGGTACCGCTGCCAGTTTTTGTTCTAATTCGGCCACACGTTTAGTCAGAGCATCCATACCCGGGACCTCATCAGGTTTTGAGATGTGGTTCTGCATCCCCCAGCCGCGATCTTCGCGGTACAACGTGGCCCAAATCCACAGGAACGGCCAAATCGCATGGAGAGTAAACAGGCTAATCCATCCCGCCGTATGAATGGCATCCGCATGGGGATGATTCCGTTTTTTGGCCATATTATAAGGAATATCATGGATGGCGATGATTCCGTAAAAAAGAACCAGAAATACAAAAATCAATACGCCCAGCGCAAAATAGTTGAGAAACATATTCTCCTCACTTAAACAACGTCAACTCATTAAATTAATAAAACGGTACGCAACCTAATTAATTTTTTATAAATACGAGGTGTACTTATATTTCAGAGCCGGGGAGTATCGTTTTTTATAATATCTCCATGCAAGTTTATAAGCGTGTCAAAATATATCCTGAATAATAATAGACTTAACCTTACAAT
This sequence comes from Enterobacter sp. RCC_40, assembly GCF_041360735.1. Taxonomy (NCBI): domain Bacteria; kingdom Pseudomonadati; phylum Pseudomonadota; class Gammaproteobacteria; order Enterobacterales; family Enterobacteriaceae; genus Enterobacter; species Enterobacter sp. RCC_40. The sequence continues at coordinate 183,649 of NZ_JBFUPR010000005.1, read as the reverse complement.
ATGAGCGTAACGTACCTTATTGCTTTTCGCCATACCACACATGAAAAGTCATTTTTTAGCTTTATGTGTGACTTCATGACATCCTGGCGTTGAATCGCCAGGCAGAATTTGTCGCCGATCACATCCGGAGAATTCTGCATAAAAATTTTTTGTGAAATTAGTCACAATCCAGAAACAAACTCACGACAACCAAATGTGATTTACATCACAGAAGTGGGTGGTTTTTGCGTTATTTATCGCCATCGTATTTTTTTTATCCACCATTTTTGTGACGAAGATCACTTCATTCATGTCTGCACCCCCTACATTTACGTGATTCATATCACACAAATTTCCGTCGTCTGGACAGTTGAACGATTCAGTGCCAGATTTCACAGCATCAGAACAGGGCCCGGCTACCTCTGCCGCCTCATTAACAATAAACCTCGGGCCGCAAGCCTAAGCGTAAACAGAAGAAGGGGTGTTTTATGTCATCCGATTTCAAGATCAAAGTTCAAAGCTTTGGTCGTTTCCTCAGCAATATGGTGATGCCAAATATCGGCGCGTTTATCGCGTGGGGTATCATCACTGCGTTGTTCATTCCGACAGGGTGGTTGCCTAACGAAACGCTGGCGAAACTTGTTGGCCCAATGATTACCTACCTGCTGCCGCTGCTTATCGGGTTTACCGGGGGTCGTCTGGTGGGTGGAGACCGTGGTGGCGTTGTGGGTGCCATCACGACGATGGGGGTTATCGTCGGTGCGGATATGCCGATGTTCCTCGGTGCAATGATTGCGGGCCCTCTGGGCGGCTGGGCAATTAAGAAATTCGACGTCTGGGTTGATGGCAAGATCAAATCCGGCTTCGAAATGCTGGTGAACAACTTCTCTGCGGGCATCATCGGTATGATCCTCGCGATTCTGGCGTTCCTCGGCATTGGCCCTGCGGTTGAAGTGCTGTCCAAAGTTCTGGCGGCAGGCGTTAACTTCATGGTTGCGCACGACATGCTGCCGCTGGCGTCTATCTTTGTTGAACCGGCGAAAATCCTGTTCCTCAACAACGCCATTAACCACGGTATCTTCTCACCGCTGGGTATTCAGCAGTCTCATGACCTCGGCAAGTCCATCTTCTTCCTGATTGAAGCCAACCCGGGCCCGGGCATGGGTGTTCTGCTGGCGTACATGTTCTTTGGTCGCGGCAGTGCGAAACAGTCTGCGGGCGGTGCGGCTATCATCCACTTCCTGGGCGGTATCCACGAAATTTACTTCCCTTACGTGCTGATGAACCCACGTCTGATCCTGGCCGTTATCCTCGGCGGTATGACGGGCGTGTTCACCCTGAGCGTGCTGGGCGGTGGTCTGGTTTCTCCGGCCTCTCCAGGCTCCATCCTGGCGGTCCTGGCGATGACCCCGAAAGGTGCCTATTTCGCTAACATCGCAGCCATCTGTGCGGCAATGGCCGTCTCCTTCGTGGTCTCTTCTATCCTGCTGAAAACCAGCAAAGTGAAAGAAGATGACGATATCGAAGCGGCAACCCGTCGTATGCATGACATGAAAGCCGAATCAAAAGGCGCCACGCCGCTGGCGGCGGGCGATGTCTCTAACGACCTGAGCCACGTACGTAAAATCATCGTGGCCTGTGACGCGGGTATGGGTTCCAGCGCCATGGGTGCCGGCGTGCTGCGTAAGAAAGTGCAGGATGCGGGTCTGACCAACATCTCCGTCACCAACAGCGCCATCAACAGCCTGCCTGCAGATGTTGACCTGGTGATTACGCACCGCGATCTGACCGAACGTGCGATGCGTCAGGTTCCTCAGGCACAGCACATTTCGCTGACCAACTTCCTGGACAGCGGCCTGTACACCAACCTGACCGAACGTCTGGTGGCGGCACAGCGTCATGAAGATAACGAAGTCAAAGTCCGCGATAGCCTGAAAGACAGCTTTGACGCGAACGACAGCCACCTGTTCCGCCTGGGCGCAGAAAACATCTTCCTGGGCCGCACGGCGTCCCACAAGGAAGAGGCGATTCGCTTTGCCGGTGAACAGCTGGTGAAAGGCGGCTACGTGCAGCCTGAATACGTTGACGCGATGCTGGAGCGTGAAAAGCTGACCCCAACCTATCTGGGTGAATCCATTGCGGTTCCACACGGTACGGTTGAAGCGAAAGATCGCGTACTGAAAACCGGCGTGGTGTTCTGCCAGTATCCGGATGGTGTACGCTTCGGTGAAGAAGAAGACGACATCGCCCGCCTGGTGATTGGTATCGCCGCTCGCAACAACGAGCACATCCAGGTGATTACCAGCCTGACCAACGCGCTGGATGACGACTCTGTCATTGAACGTCTGGCCAACACCACCAGCGTGGAAGAAGTGCTGGCGCTGTTGAACAAGTAACGGAACCTCTTCCCTCTCCCCCTGTGGGGAGAGGGTTAGGGTGAGGGCAAAGCCTCACCCCAGCCCTCTCGGGTAAAAACATTGATTAAGGTTAATACTATGAAAGCATTACATTTTGGCGCAGGTAATATCGGTCGTGGCTTTATCGGTAAACTGCTGGCAGACGCAGGCATTACGCTGACATTCGCCGATGTGAATCAGGTAGTCCTGGATGCCCTGAATGCCCGTCATAGCTATCAGGTACACGTGGTAGGCGAAAACGAGCAGGTTGAGACGGTGTCTGGCGTTAATGCGGTAAGCAGCATTGGCGAAGACGTTATCGACCTCATCGCCAGTGTCGATCTGGTGACCACGGCCGTTGGTCCGGTGGTGCTTGAGCGCATTGCCCCTGCGGTGGCGAAAGGCCTGGCAAAACGTAAAGCGCAGGGCATCGACACACCGCTGAACATCATCGCCTGTGAAAACATGGTGCGCGGCACCACGCAGCTGAAAGGCCATGTGCTCGCCGCCGTCGCGGATGAAGATAAAGCCTGGGTGGAAGCGCACGTCGGCTTTGTGGATTCCGCCGTTGACCGCATCGTTCCGCCATCAGAATCCGCCACCCACGATCCGCTGGAAGTGACCGTGGAAACCTTCAGCGAGTGGATCGTTGATAAAACCCAGTTTAAAGGCGCGCTGCCAACCATTCCGGGGATGGAATTAACCGATAACCTGATGGCCTTTGTCGAACGTAAACTCTTCACGCTGAACACCGGGCATGCTATAACCGCGTACCTCGGAAAATTGGCCGGTCATCAGACCATTCGTGACGCGATCCTCGATGAGAGCATCCGTGCGGTGGTTAAAGGGGCAATGGAAGAGAGCGGCGCGGTGCTGATCAAACGCTACGGTTTTGATGCTGAGAAACATGCAGCATACATCCAGAAAATCCTCGGTCGTTTTGAAAACCCGTATCTGAAAGATGACGTTGAGCGCGTAGGCCGTCAGCCACTGCGTAAACTGAGCGCGGGCGATCGCCTGATTAAACCGCTGCTGGGCACGCTGGAGTATGGTCTTGCGCACGCCAACCTGGTGAAAGGGATTGCCGCCGCGATGCATTACCGCAGCGAACAGGATCCACAGGCGCAGGAGCTGGCTCAGCTGATTAACGATAAAGGCCCGCAGGGTGCGCTGGCGCAGATCTCGGGTCTGGATGCCAACAGCGACGTGGTTGTGGAGGCGGTGAACGCTTACAACGCAATCAAATGATGCAGAGTGCGGCGCAGGATAGCCTGCGCCCAAATAACAGATTGTCAGATATGCAGGCAATAATGGAACAAACCCAGGCCTTTGAAAATCGTGTGCTTGAGCGTCTGAATGCTGGCAAAACCGTACGAAGTTTCCTGATTGCCGCCGTCGAGTTGCTAACCGAGGCGGTGAATATTCTGGTACTTCAGGTGTTTCGCAAAGACGACTACGCGGTAAAATATGCTGTAGAACCGTTACTGGACGGAGACGGACCGCTGGGCGATTTATCGGTACGTCTGAAGCTGATTTATGGTCTTGGCGTGTTGAACCGACAAGAGTATGAAGATGCCGAGCTGCTGATGGCGCTGCGCGAAGAGTTAAATCATGACGGTAATGAGTACACCTTTACCGATGATGAGATCCTTGGCCCCTTCGGCGAGCTACACTGCGTCTCCGCGCTTCCCCCTGCTCCCCATTTTGATAACAGTGACCCTGAGCTGTACGCGATGCAAAAGCTGCGTTATCAACAGGTTGTCCGTTCCACAATGGTCCTTTCCCTGACTGAGCTGATTTCCCGAATCAGCTTAAAAAAAGCGTTTCAGAAGTAAGCCTGCTCACATTGGTGTATCCTTCCCTGTAAATTCCCCGTTTTCAGAGTTATTTGTCATGAAAGAAGTCGAAAAGAACGAAATTAAACGCCTGAGCGACCGCCTGGATCTGATCCGCCACCAGATGGCTGGTCTCTCACTGGTTGAGTCCGCCGAGAAGTATGCCGAGCTGGAGAAAGAGAGTGAGAAGCTTGAAGCGGAAATCGAGCGTCTGCGCGAAGTCAAAGGCCAGAAGCTGAGCAACGAAGCCCAAAAGCTGTTGAGCATGCCGCACCGTCGCGCCATCACTAAAAAAGAGCAGGCCGACATGGGCAAGCTGAAGAAAAGCGTCCGTGGCCTGGTGGTGGTTCATCCCATGACCGAGCTTGGTCGCGAAATGGGTCTGAAAGAGATGACGGGTTTTTGTAAGACCGCGTTTTGATCGTCCCCCGCCCTCTCTCCCAGGCGAGAGGGCGAAAACCACACCGCATCGCCCCCCTCACCGCTTAAAATTGGCCCAACCAATCTCCCGTTAATCACTTTCCTGGTTCACAATTCCACTAATTTCCCTCACAAAATCATTGCCGACTCATAACAACTGGTTAACCATTTATTGTCATTCACCCTACAACACAATATTGGCAGGACCACTTTTACACAGTTTGTGACGCAGAGATGAGCGGAGACTCACCCGCTACGCAGACTGTCTGGTCCTCAGGAGACCTGCATGAGCCTCTGGCAACAAAACTACGATCCGGCTGGCAATATCTGGCTGTCGAGCCTGATCGCATCGCTTCCGATCCTGTTCTTCTTCTTTGCGCTGATTAAGCTCAAGCTGAAGGGATACCTGGCCGCGACGTACACCGTTGCCATCGCGCTGATGGTGGCACTGTTCTTCTATAAAATGCCGGTCGATCGCGCGCTGGCCTCCGTCGTCTATGGTTTCTTCTACGGCCTGTGGCCGATTGCGTGGATCATCATCGCGGCGGTCTTTGTCTACAAAATCTCGGTGAAAACCGGGCAGTTCGACATTATCCGCTCATCGATACTTTCCATTACCCCGGACCAGCGTTTGCAGATGCTGATTGTCGGTTTCTCCTTCGGGGCCTTTCTGGAAGGGGCGGCCGGGTTTGGCGCACCGGTTGCCATCACCGCGGCGCTGTTAGTCGGGCTGGGGTTCAACCCGCTTTACGCCGCAGGTCTTTGTCTGATCGTTAACACCGCGCCGGTGGCGTTTGGTGCGATGGGGATCCCGATTCTGGTCGCCGGGCAGGTCACCGGTCTGGACAGCTTTGAAATTGGCCAGATGGTTGGCCGTCAGCTGCCGTTCCTGACCATCATCGTGCTGTTCTGGATCATGGCGATTATGGATGGCTGGCGCGGCGTGAAAGAGACATGGCCTGCGGTGGTCGTCGCTGGCGGCTCGTTTGCCATTGCCCAGTATCTCAGCTCGAATTTCCTCGGCCCCGAATTGCCGGACATTATCTCTTCACTGGTGTCGCTGGTCTGCCTGACGCTGTTCCTGAAACGCTGGCAGCCGGTACGCATCTTCCGTTTCGCCGATATGGGTGCTTCACACGTCGATCAAACCCTGGCACGTACCGGTTATACCGCGGGACAAATCATTCGCGCATGGTCTCCGTTCCTGTTCCTGACCGCCACGGTTACGCTCTGGAGTATTCCACCGTTTAAGGCCCTGTTCGCACCGGGTGGCGCACTGTATGAGATGGTCATTAACATCTCCGTGCCGTTCCTCGACAAGATGGTCGCCCGTATGCCGCCCGTGGTGCACGCTGCCACGCCGTATGCCGCGGTGTATAAATTTGACTGGTTCTCAGCAACCGGCACCGCAATCCTGTTTGCCGCTATCCTGTCTGTGGTGTGGTTACGCATGAAGCCAGCGGCTGCAGTACAGACTTTTGCGGCTACCATTAAGGAGCTGATGCTGCCGATCTACTCCATCGGCATGGTGCTGGCGTTCGCGTTTATCTCGAACTATTCCGGCCTGTCATCGACACTGGCGCTTGCGCTGGCGCATACCGGCCACGCCTTCACGTTCTTCTCGCCGTTCCTCGGCTGGCTGGGGGTGTTCCTGACCGGTTCAGATACCTCATCTAACGCCCTGTTTGCGGCCCTGCAGGCGACGGCAGCCCAGCAGATTGGCGTGTCGGACATCCTTCTGGTGGCCGCCAATACTACCGGCGGCGTGACCGGCAAGATGATCTCACCGCAATCCATCGCCATTGCCTGTGCGGCGGTGGGACTGGTCGGTAAAGAGTCGGACCTGTTCCGCTTTACCGTGAAACACAGCCTGATATTCACCTGTATGGTCGGGGTGATCACGACCCTGCAGGCCTATGTCTTAACCTGGATGATCCCATGATAGTCATGCCCAGACGCCTGTCCGACGAGATTGCCTCTCGCGTACGGGCGCTGATTGAAGCACAACAGCTGGAAGCGGGCATGAAATTGCCCGCCGAGCGCCAGCTCGCCGCCCAACTGGGTGTATCTCGTAACTCACTGCGTGAGGCGCTGGCGACGCTGGTCAGCGAAGGGGTACTGGTAAGCCGTCGGGGCGGCGGCACATTTGTCCGCTGGCAGCACGATGACTGGTCCGAGCAAAACATCGTGCAGCCGCTTAAAACACTGATGGAAAACGACCCGGACTACAGCTTCGACATCATTGAAGCGCGGCACGCCATCGAAACCAGTACCGCCTGGCATGCGGCCATGCGGGCCACTGAAGCCGACAAAGAGAAGCTCAAAGCCTGCTTTGACGCCACCCAAAGCAGCGACCCGGACATCGCCTCGCAGGCGGACGTGCGGTTTCATCTGGCGATTGCCGAAGCGTCGCACAACGTCGTTCTGCTCCAGACCATGCGCGGTTTCTTCGACCTGTTGCAATCCTCCGTGAAGCAGAGCCGCCAGCGTATGTATCTGGTCCCGCCGGTATTTGCCCAACTGACCGAACAGCACGAGGCGGTACTCAACGCCATTCTGGCCGGGGATGCAGAGGCCGCGCGCAAAGCGATGATGGCGCATCTGGGGTTCGTGCACACCACCATTAAACGATTCGATGAAGATCAGGCCCGACAGGCGCGTATTACTCGTCTGCCTGGCGACAGTGATATTTCCAGGGAGAACAAAGCATGATTATTTCAGCAGCCAGTGACTATCGCGCCGCAGCGCAGCGCATTTTGCCGCCGTTCCTGTTCCACTATATCGACGGTGGGGCATATGCCGAATACACCCTGCGCCGCAACGTGGAAGATCTGTCGGAAGTGGCGCTGCGCCAGCGCGTGCTGAAAGATATGTCTGAGCTGAGCCTTGAGACAACGCTGTTTAACGAAACGCTTTCCATGCCGGTGGCCCTTGCACCAGTCGGTTTGTGCGGCATGTACGCCCGCCGGGGTGAAGTCCAGGCGGCAGCGGCAGCGGATGCTAAAGGTATTCCGTTTACCCTCTCCACCGTCTCCGTCTGCCCGATTGAAGAAGTGGCCCCGACCCTCCAGCGTCCGATGTGGTTCCAGCTGTACGTCCTGCGCGATCGCGGCTTTATGCGCAACGCGCTGGAGCGTGCCAAAGCCGCGGGCTGTTCAACGCTGGTCTTTACCGTTGATATGCCGACGCCTGGCGCCCGTTACCGCGATGCCCACTCCGGGATGAGCGGCCCAAATGCTGCCCTGCGTCGCTACTGGCAGGCAGTAACGCACCCGCAATGGGCCTGGGATGTCGGTGTGAATGGTCGCCCGCACGATCTGGGGAATATCTCGGCCTATCTCGGTAAACCCACCGGGCTGGAGGATTACATCGGCTGGCTGGCGAATAATTTCGATCCGTCCATCTCGTGGAAAGACCTGGAGTGGATCCGCGAATTCTGGGACGGCCCGATGGTGATCAAAGGGATCCTCGACCCGGAAGATGCCCGCGATGCCGTGCGCTTTGGCGCTGACGGTATTGTGGTCTCTAACCACGGTGGACGTCAGCTTGACGGGGTACTCTCTTCCGCACGCGCACTGCCGGCGATTGCCGATGCGGTGAAAGGTGATATCGCTATCCTCGCCGACAGCGGTATCCGCAACGGGCTTGACGTGGTGCGTATGATTGCCCTTGGCGCAGACAGCGTATTGCTCGGACGCGCATATCTTTATGCACTGGCTACGGCTGGTCAGGCAGGGGTGGCGAATCTGCTCAATCTGATCGAAAAAGAGATGAAAGTGGCGATGACGTTGACCGGTGCAAAAACGATTCGCGAAATCAGCAAGGACTCCCTGGTGCAGGAGTTGGGTAAATTACCCGCCGCACTGGCACCGCTTGCCCAGGGTGACGCAGCCTGACGCCCGTCTGATTCCCCTTCCCCCTCTCCTCGCGTCCGAACTCCCCTCGGGCGCTTTTTTTTGTCAAAAATAACATCCAGGTAACATATTGGATAAGAAAATTTGACATATCTGTGCCACACGCAATTGTATAGACAAGCAAATACAAGAACACAAAAACGCCATCACATCAGAGGGGAGCGTATGAGATATTCAGGTCAGGTGGATATTCAGCAGGTGATCGACGACAGTCCCTTTTCCGGGTTTCACTGGGTGCTCATCGTGCTGGGCTTTCTGGTGCTGGCGATCGATGGTTTCGATACCGCAGCAATGGGCTACATTGCGCCCACGCTGTCGGCAGAATGGGGCATACACAAACAGGATCTGGGACCGGTACTGAGCGCAGCACTGCTCGGGCTGTCGCTGGGAGCGCTGGTCGCAGGCCCGGTATCGGACCGGATAGGCCGCAAGCGCGTACTGGTCTTTTCTTGTCTGTTCTTCGGCCTTTCAAGCCTGGGGACGGCCTGGGCACAAAGCCTTAACACCCTGACGCTATGGCGGTTTCTGACGGGTCTGGGGCTGGGTGCCGCCATGCCGAACGCCATCACCCTCATCTCAGAGTTTGCCCCTCAGCGCTGTCGCGCCATGGCGATTAATACCATGTACTGCGGCTTCCCGCTGGGCGCGGCCGGCGGTGGGGCGATATCATCCTGGCTTATCCCGCATCATGGCTGGCGAAGCGTACTGCTGACCGGCGCGATAGCACCGCTGATATTAACGCTGCTGCTGATGCTGTTTTTACCGGAATCGGTGAAATATCTGGTGCAGCGCGGGAAAGACATGATGCAGATCCGCCGTATCGCCAGCCGTTTCGCCCGCACGACCCTCGACGGTGTCACCGGTTTCTTTCTCGCAGAGGATCGGGTCGCCGCCAAAAAGGGGAGCGTAGCACAGCTGTTTTCACAGCCCTGGCTGCCCGGCACCCTGATGCTATGGGTAACCTATTTTATGGGGCTGGTGATTTATTACGTCCTGCTTAGCTGGATGCCGACGCTCATGCTGGGGATGGGCTATCCCCTCGCGGAATCCGCATGGCTCACCTCGCTGTTCACCTTCGGCGGTACCGCAGGCATCCTTCTCGCGGGCTGGATGATGGATCGCTGGGAGGCACACAAAGTGGTCGCAGGTGGCTTTGTCCTGACCATGCTGCTCATTCTGGCGCTCGGCATTGAACATAACCATATCGCCCTGTTTGGCGGCTTGATTTTCCTGATGGGGATCGCGATGAACGGCGCGCAATCGGGAATGCAGACGCTGGCAGCCACCTTTTATCCTACCGAGTGTCGCGCAACGGGCATTGCCTGGATGCAGGGCATTGGCCGCTTTGGTGGCGTGGCGGGCACCATGACCAGCGCGCAGCTTCTCTCCATGCAGTGGCAGGCAGACAGCATTTTGATGATCCTTAGCCTGCCCGCCCTGCTGGCGGCCGCGGCAACCTTCTACAAAATGCTCCGTTGCCGCTCGCAGGATCTCGGCGTCGCATAAGCGGCCCGGTTTCTGCTATTCTGCCCCCGCAATTAAGGGGGCAGCATGCTTAACATCGTTTTATTCGAACCAGAAATTCCGCCGAATACCGGCAATATTATCCGCCTGTGCGCCAACACCGGTTTTCGTCTGCATATCATCGAGCCGATGGGTTTTACGTGGGACGACAAACGTCTGCGCCGCGCGGGGCTGGATTATCATGAATTTACGGCCGTGGTTCGCCATCATGATTACGCCGCGTTTCTGGAAAGCGAAAACCCACAGCGCATGTTCGCCCTGACCACCAAAGGCACGCCGGCACATAGCGCCGTGCGCTATCAGGACGGTGATTATCTGATGTTTGGCCCGGAAACGCGCGGCCTGCCGGCCACCATTCTTGATGCCCTGCCCGCTGAGCAGAAGATTCGTATTCCGATGATGCCGGACAGCCGCAGCATGAACCTGTCAAATGCGGTGTCGGTGGTGGTGTATGAAGCATGGCGCCAGCTGGGATACCCGGGCGCCATTCTCAGAAGTTAAATACCGTCACCATACTCAAACGTATGGTGAATACCGTTGAAGTGCTGATCCATATCCATCGACGGTTTGTCGCTGTCTGGTTTACCGACAATACGAGCCGGTACGCCAGCGGCGGTCGTGTGCGGCGGAACAGGCTGCAGAACAACCGAACCGGCGCCAATCTTCGCACCACGACCCACTTCGATGTTGCCGAGGATCTTGGCGCCCGCGCCAATCATCACCCCTTCACGGATTTTCGGATGGCGATCCCCGCTGGTTTTACCGGTACCGCCTAACGTGACCGACTGCAGAATCGAAACGTCATCTTCAATCACCGCGGTTTCACCGACGACAATGCCGGTGGCGTGGTCAAGCATGATCCCGCGGCCAATTTTCGCTGCCGGGTGAATATCCACCTGGAAGGTCACGGAAACCTGGTTTTGCAGGAAGATAGCCAGCGCGCGGCGGCCTTCATTCCACAGCCAGTGGCCGATGCGATACGCCTGCAAGGCATGAAAGCCCTTCAGATACAGCAACGGCGTAGAGTATTTGTCCACCGCCGGGTCACGCGTGCGCACGGCCTGGATATCACAGGCAGCAGAAGCGATCATTTCAGGGTCAGCGGCATAGGCCTCTTCCACCACTTCACGAATGGCGATAGCGGGCATAATCGAGGAAGCCAGTTTATTGGCGAGCATATAGCTCAGGGCGCTGCCGAGGTTTTCGTGCTTGAGTAGCGTCGCATGATAGAAACTGGCCAGCATTGGCTCGCAGTCAGCCAAAGCCCGGGCTTCAGCTTTAATATTGTTCCAGACGATATCCAGTTCTTCACACGGCATTGCTTACTCCAGACGACATGTTAATGACCGGCCAGTTCTGTGCTGGCCGGGTCATAGTGCTAACAAGAATCCCTGCGACTAGTTACTGCTGCGCTCATCCTTGCGCGAACGACCTAATAAGGTCAATGCTGCCTCGCGCGCATTTTTTCCGCAATACAATACCTGATAAATTTCCTCGGTTATTGGCATTTCGACACCAAAACGGTGCGCCAATTCGCGAACTTCTTTGGTATTGCGATAGCCTTCAACCACCTGACCAATCTTCTCCTGCGCGCCTTTCACATCCATGCCCTCACCGAGCATCATGCCAAAGCGGCGGTTACGGGACTGGTTGTCGGTACAGGTCAGCACCAGATCGCCCAGGCCCGCCATGCCCATGAAGGTGGTCGGATCGGCACCCAGTGCTGCGCCAAGGCGGGACATCTCGGTTAAGCCGCGCGTAATCAGTGCGGTACGTGCGTTGGCACCAAAGCCAATTCCGTCGGACATTCCGGCGCCGATCGCAATCACGTTCTTCACCGCACCGCCCAGCTGTACACCGATAAAATCGGGGTTGCTGTAAACGCGGAAGCTTTTGCCGCAGTGCAGCAAATGCTGAAGATCGTCGGAGAAGGCCTGATCGGTTGATGCCAGCGAGATCGCCGTCGGCAGGCCAGCGGCCAGCTCTTTAGCAAACGTCGGCCCCGAGATAACCGCCAGCGGGATGTCATCACCCAGCGCTTCGCGGGCGACATCCTGCAACAAGCGTCCGGTTTCGGCTTCCAGCCCTTTGGTGGCCCATACAATGCGCGCATCAGGGCGCATCAGCGGCTTGATCTGACGCAGTACTTCGCCAAACACATGGCTCGGCACCACAATCAGAATGTTGCGGCTGGCCGCCAGCGCGGTCGCAAGGTCACTTTCAAGGTGCAGGGAGTCTGGGAACGGAACGTCCGGGAGGAACGCCACGTTGCAACGGTCGCGTTGCAGCGTCGCGATATGTTTTGGGTCGTGGCCCCAGAGAACCACTTCGTGACCATTTCTTGCCAGCGTGATGGCAAGAGCGGTGCCGTATGAGCCGGCACCGATCACAGTCATTGACGCATTAAGAGTGCTCATCAGGCATCCTGATGTTGTTCAGTACCTTCGCCAGCTTGCTGCTGCAGATAGTTCATGAACAGCGCATCAAAGTTAACTGGCGCAAGGTTCAGTTGCGGGAATGTACCGCGAGAAACCAGGCTGGTGATGCATTCGCGAGCATACGGGAACAGAATGTTCGGGCAGTATGCACCCAGGCAGTGCGCCATCTGGTTGCCTTCGATGCCGCCAATGGAGAAGATGCCGCCCTGCTGAACTTCACACAGGAATGCAGTCTCTTCGCCCAGAGAGGCAGTAACAGTCACACGCAGTACGACTTCATACACGTCATCCGCCAGTTGGGTAGATGCGGTATCAAGATCAAGTTTAACCTCTGGCTGCCAATCTTTCTGGAAAACGTGTGGCGCATTTGGCGCTTCGAAAGAGACATCCTTGGTGTAGATACGCTGGATCTGGAAAGTCATTTCGGTGTTGTTTTGTTCTGACATGGAAAAACCCTTTTTAATTGTCCTAAAGTCTCTTAGCTCAGCAGCGGATCGAGTCCACCACGGGCATCGAGCGCATACAAGTCATCACAGCCGCCAATGTGCTGCGCATCAATAAAAATCTGCGGAACCGTCGTACGACCACTACGTTGGATCATCTCTTCGCGTTTAATCGCGTCACCGTCAATCGGCAGTTCTTTGAACGCTACGCCTTTGCTGTTCAGAAGCGCTTTTGCACGGTGGCAGAACGGGCACGTTGCTTTGGTGTAGATCTCGATATTGGCCATTACTGAACTCCTTATTTACCGCGAACCAAAGGAAGATTTTCCCCGCTCCAGCCGGAAATACCTTCTTTCAGAACCGTTACGTTTTCGAAGCCTGCTTTATGCAGCGCGCTGGCAGATTCCTGCGCCTGCATACCGGTCGCGTCAACAACGATAATCGGCTGGGCTTTATGTTTCTCAAGCTCGCCAACGTTGTTCGCTTTGATTTCAGCAGGTAACAGGTTGATAGCACCAGCAATGTGACCTTTACGGAAATCGTCACGCTGACGCAGATCGACCACGACGGCATCTTCTTTGTTAATCAGACGCGTCGCTTCACCACGGGTGATAACCTTAATCTTAGACGTCAGGCCTTTAAATGTGGTGAACAGCACAGCAGCCAGCAGGCCAATCCACGCGATGCTCAGAACCGGATGGCGGCTAACGAATTGCATAATTTCTTGCATGGAGGGTAACTACTCCGACTTAGTGATTAAAAAAACCAGGACAGGAGTATACCTGTGCGTTGTGGCAAATACAGCCAGCGACCATAACCTAATCCATTTTCTGAGGCCTGCCACCTAAAAAATTGCCTCAAAAGCGTCCGCTAAGCACCTTGCCCCTGCGCTTTCTTTGATCTTCTGCGGCTATTTGATCGATTCAGCTGTAGTAAAATTACGCAAATTTTGACTCTTGAGCATGAGGTTGTCGCAATGTCGGTTTCTAAAAAACCTATGGTACTGGTGATTCTGGATGGCTATGGCTACCGTGAAGATCAACAGGATAACGCCATTTTCAACGCCAAAACGCCGGTGATGGACGCGCTATGGGCAAAACGTCCCCACACCCTGATTGATGCGTCCGGGCTGGAAGTGGGTCTGCCAGATCGTCAGATGGGCAACTCCGAAGTTGGCCACGTAAACCTGGGTGCAGGTCGTATCGTGTATCAGGACCTGACGCGCCTGGACGTTGAAATCAAAGAACGTACCTTCTTCAACAATCCAGTGCTTTGCGGCGCGGTGGACAGAGCCGTGGCGGCCGGTAAAGCAGTTCATATCATGGGTCTGCTCTCCGCCGGTGGCGTACACAGCCACGAAGATCACATCATGGCGATGGTTGAACTGGCGGCTGAGCGCGGCGCAGAAAAAATCTATCTGCACGCTTTCCTGGACGGTCGTGATACGCCACCACGCAGCGCAAAAGGTTCACTGGCCTCCTTCGAAAACAAATTCGCCGCGCTTGGCAAAGGACGTGTGGCCTCTATCATCGGCCGCTACTACGCAATGGACCGCGACAACCGTTGGGATCGCGTTGAACAGGCCTATGACCTGATGACGCTGGCAAAAGGTGAATTCCAGTTCGCAACCGCGGTGGAAGGTCTGGAAGCCGCTTACGCGCGTGATGAAAACGATGAATTCGTGAAAGCAACCGTCATTCGTGCTGAAGGTCAGGCTGATGCCGCCATGGAAGACGGCGACGCGCTGATCTTCATGAACTTCCGTGCTGACCGCGCGCGTGAAATCACCCGTGCGTTCGTGAACAGTGATTTCGACGGTTTCACCCGTAAGAAAGTGGTGAAGATCGACTTTATTCAGCTGACCGAATACGCCGCTGACATCAATGCGCCATGCGCTTATCCACCCGCATCACTGGCCAATACCTTCGGCGAGTGGATGGCGAAGAACGACAAGACACAGCTGCGTATCTCCGAAACCGAGAAATATGCCCACGTCACCTTCTTCTTTAACGGCGGTGTTGAAGAGCCGTTCAAAGGCGAAGATCGCATTCTGATTAACTCACCCAAAGTGGCTACCTACGATCTGCAGCCAGAAATGAGCTCTGCCGAGCTGACTGAAAAACTGGTTGCGGCAATCGAAAGCGGCAAATACGACACCATCATCTGTAACTACCCGAACGGCGACATGGTGGGTCATACCGGCGTGATGGAAGCCGCCGTAAAAGCGGTTGAAGCGCTGGATCACTGTGTTGAGCAGGTCGCGAAAGCGGTTGAATCCGTTGGCGGCCAGCTGCTGATCACCGCTGACCACGGTAACGCAGAACAGATGCGCGACCCGGCAACCGGCCAGGCGCACACCGCTCACACCAACCTGCCTGTTCCGCTGATTTATGTGGGTGATAAATCACTGAAAGCAGTGGAAGGCGGCAAGCTTTCCGACATCGCGCCAACCATGTTGTCGCTGATGGGCATGGAGATCCCTGAAGAGATGACTGGTAAGCCGCTGTTCATCGTGGAATAATCGCTCCCCATGAGGGGAAAGGCGATTTTTTCAATCACATGGGTCGTGAAGCCGCTTAGGTTATCAGTCAGACCTCTGCTTTGCGCCAGCGCACTCAGCGCTGGCGTATTGCTGTGCGCCGCATCCGCCCACGCGGATGACCGTGACCAGCTGAAATCCATTCAGGCCGATATCGCCGCGAAAGAGCGTGCGGTACGCCAGCAACAGCAACAACGCTCTGCTCTGCTCGCTCAGCTTAAGCAGCAGGAAGAAGCCATCTCCGCTGCCGCACGTAAATTACGTGAAACGCAAAACACCCTCGCCCAGTTGAATAAACAGATCGACGAAATGAACGCGTCGATTGCCAAACTGGAACGCCAGCGTGATGCCCAGGAACGCAACCTTGCCGCACAGCTTGATGCTGCTTTTCGCCAGGGTGAGCATACGGGCCTTCAGTTGATCCTCAGCGGTGAAGAGAGCCAGCGCGGTCAGCGTCTGCAGGCCTACTTTGGTTACCTGAACCAGGCGCGTCAGGAGACTATCGCGCAGCTGAAACAGACGCGCGAAGAGGTCACCACGCAAAAAGCCGAGCTCGAAGAGAAGCAGAGCCAGCAACAGACGCTGCTCTACGAACAGCAGGCGCAACAAGCGAAGCTCGAGCAGGCCCGCAACGAGCGCAAGAAAACCCTTTCCGGTCTCGAGTCCTCTATTCAGCAAGGCCAAAGCCAGCTGAGCGAAATGCGCGCCAACGAATCGAAACTGCGTAACAGTATCGCCCGCGCGGAAGCGGCGGCGAAAGCGCGCGCCGAAAAAGAGGCCCGCGAAGCGCAGGCCGTACGCGACAAGCAGCAGGAAGCCTCACGCAAAGGTACGACCTACAAGCCAAGCGAAAGCGAACGCTCCCTGATGTCACGTACCGGCGGTTTAGGCTCCCCTCGTGGTCAGGCTTACTGGCCCGTGCGCGGTACAATTCTGCATCGCTATGGCGAACAGCTGCAGGGTGAACTACGTTGGAAAGGGATAGTTATCGGTGCGTCTGAAGGTAGCGAAGTAAAAGCCATCGCCGATGGCCGTGTGATTCTGGCCGACTGGCTGCAGGGTTACGGGCTTGTGGTAGTGGTGGAACACGGTAAAGGCGATATGAGCCTTTACGGCTACAACCAGAGCGCACTGGTCAGCGTTGGTACTCAGGTGCGCGCCGGCCAACCCATCGCCCTCGTGGGCAGCAGTGGCGGTCAGGGCCGCCCGTCACTCTATTTCGAAATTCGTCGCCAGGGTCAGGCGGTCAATCCACAGCCGTGGTTGGGAAGATAAGTTTTGCTTCAATTTCGTCGAATTGTTCTCTCCTTTGCCAGTGCACTGGCGCTGGCAGCACCGGTCTACGCTGGCAAACTCGCGATAGTGATTGATGACTTCGGTTATCGTCCGCACACCGAGAATCAGGTGCTGGCGATGCCGGCCGCCATCTCTGTTGCCGTCCTCCCGAATGCGCCGCACGCGCGTGAAATGGCGATCAAAGCGCATAACAGCGGCCATCAGGTTCTCATCCATCTGCCGATGGCACCGCTCAGCAAGCAGCCGCTGGAAAAAGATACTTTGCGTCCTGATATGAGCAGCGATGAGATCGATCGCATCATTCGCGATGCTTACAATAAAGTGCCGTACGCCGTCGGGCTGAACAACCACATGGGTAGCGCGATGACCTCCAGCCTGTACGGGATGCTCAAAGTGATGCAGTCGCTGGAGCGCTATAACCTCTATTTCCTCGACAGCATGACCATCGGCAACAGCCAGGCGATGCGTGCCGCGCAGGGTACAGGCGTGAAGGTAATAAAGCGCAAGGTGTTCCTCGATGACACCCAGAACGACGCGGATATCCGCGGGCAGTTCAATCGCGCCGTACAGCTAGCACGACGCAATGGCTCGGCTATTGCTATCGGCCACCCGCATCCGTCTACCGTTCGCGTTCTGCAGCAGATGCTGCCGACATTGCCGTCTGATATTACGCTGGTTCGTCCTGGCGATCTGCTGAATGAGCCACAGGTTGATACGTCGCGTCCTGGCAATGCACAGCCACCGGTAACGCAGCCGCGCAATCCATTCAGGGGTGTGACGCTGTGTAAAACGAAACGCCCGCCGGAACCCGTCTACGCGACGCGGTTCTTTGCCGTGCTTAGTGAGAGCGTGAGCCAGAGTACACTGGTGCAATATTTCCAGCACCAGTGGCAGGGCTGGAATATTACCCGGCAACAGACTGTGAGAGGCGATTAAGGTAGAACGATGCTGCAACGACACAAAATACTGCTCCTCGATACCGGCAAAGAGTGGGGTGGTGGCACCAACAGCATGCTCGAACTTCTGAAGCGGATTGACCGCGAGAAGTTCGATATCACCTGCTGTTTTTACAGTGATTACAGCCGTGCCGAAGGGCAAACAATCGGCCAGGTGCTGGACAGTATCGGCATTCCCTTAATTGTGATCCCTCAGCCACGGCAGCCCGTATGGGCGAAACTTGCGAAAGAGCTGGGCCGCAGTCTCCTTTTCTTCTCGCGCCGGGGGCGTAAGGCCTTTACGCGCCATATCGACACGCTCTGGCGTATTCGGCCCAATGTTCGCAGAATTGCAACGCTGCTCAGTGAAGGCGGATTCGATACGCTGTATATGAACAATCAGCCTGGCTCAAATGAAGAAGGGTATTTAGCCGGTGCAAAACAGCATGTGCGGTTAATTCAGCACTGCCGCATCGAACCTGTCATGACGCCGCCGCTGGTCAGGCTGGTTAATGACCATGCCACAAAAATCATCGCGGTCTCCCACGGCGTTGAGCGTGTTTTACTTCAGAATGGGGTTCGCCCTGAGCTCTGCACAACTGTAAACAATGCAATCGACATCCACCAGCCCCTGCCAGACCGACGTGCAATGCGCCAGCGGCTGAACATTGATGACGATACTTTCGTTTTCGGTAGCGTGGGGTCACTGATCCCCCGCAAAGCAAACCATCATACTCTGGAGGCGCTGGCGCAGTTCAGTCAGAAGAACCCTGACGCAAAATGGAAGATGGTGTTAGTCGGTGAAGGTGGCGAACGCGACGCATTAATTGCTCAGGCCACCGCATTGGGTATTGAGAAGCAGGTCATCTTCACGGGATTCCAGAATACCCCCTTTGATTACCTTGCGACATTTGACGCTTTTATTTTAGCCTCACAGAGCGAAGGATTACCTCGCGTCGTGCTGGAAGCCATGTTGCTTAATATCCCTGTCATTGGCTCGCAGGTGACCGGGACAGCGGAATTAATTGACCCAGGGTCGACGGGACTCTTGTTCCCCTGGGGCGACGTTTTACAGCTTGCCGCGCATCTTGAGAGCATCTGGAAAGATGCCGATCTGCGCGCACGCCTGGCTTTGGCTGCCCGTCAGAATGTCTGTGGAACCTATGCCATTGAACAGTATGTTAGCGGCGTCGAAGCGGTACTTGGCGCAAAATAATCACACGAGATGAACATGTTTAAATTCCTTAACGCTCGCTATCGTCATATTACCGGACGACATAACATTCCGTACCGTTCCCTGCCGGTAACGGGCAATCTTGTTGCCGTTGACTCCATCGTCATTCCTTGCACCGGCGCTGATTTTGTTGAAGAGGCGTTACTGTCGGCAACTTTTGCTGAGCGTTATGCCACCGGCGTCAGCGAGATCGTGATTGTCAGCGATCAGCCAGAATCTGCTTTCGGGGTGCTTCCCCCTAAAACTCGCGTAGTGACACTCACGCTTCCTAAACGAGAAGAGAGTTACCGCTACAAGCAGATCTATCTTAGCCGTCTGGTGAAGCTCAATGCGCCGCTACAGGCCCGGGGTGAAGGCGTTTTGATGATCGACTCCGATCTCAATCTGCTCAAAATGCCTGAGATCAACATGGCCGATATGCACATCTACTCCAGCTTCCGTCAGGGTAAGATGATCGCCAAACTCGATGGCGCTCCCGCGGAGAAAGTGCCCGCCTATTACAAAGAGACGGTGCGCCCTTATCTTGTCGATCACGTTAACGGCGCTTTCCTCGCAGCAACCCAAAAGACGTGGCGACGCATTTGCCCGCTGTGGTTGACCCTGTTCCAGGATACCTGGGAGCTAATGGAAGATAATCAGCCCCCAACCGATCAGCTTCCGCTCGCCGCACTTCTGGATATGCTGGATGTGAAAACGGTCAATCTGGGTGACTGGATGAACTGGCCGGTCTCTAAGAAAATTGGCGGACAAGAGGCTGTGGTACCGAAAGAGGTCATTGGCGCACACGGCGGTTTCCCGCTGTCCGAATGGCAGAAGTATCTTGAGTCACCAGACAATAAGCTGCAGTTCAAAGGTCAGGATTACACGCGAAAGGTGCGTTACCTGACAGACGAAGAGAAGAAGAACCAGTAAAAAAGGGGCCTGAGGCCCCTTTTTTTATGACTAATCCCAGCTCAGGATAACCTTTCCGGACTGGCCAGAGCGCATCGCGTCAAAGCCTTCCTGGAACTCATCGATAGAGAAGCGATGGGTGATAATCGGAGACAGGTCCAGACCAGACTGGATCAGTGCCGCCATCTTGTACCAGGTTTCGAACATCTCGCGGCCGTAGATACCTTTGATGAACAGCCCCTTGAAGATAACCTTGTTCCAGTCGATAGACATATCAGACGGTGGAATGCCCAGCATCGCAATACGTCCGCCGTGGTTCATGGTGTCCAGCATGGTGCGAAACGCCGGTGGTGCGCCGGACATCTCAAGACCCACGTCAAAACCTTCGGTCATGCCCAGCTCTTCCATCACGTCGCTCAGGCTCTCTTTAGAGACATCCACCGCGCGGGTCACACCCATTTTGCGCGCCAGCGACAGGCGATACTCGTTCACATCGGTAATCACCACATTGCGGGCACCAACGTGCTTCGCCACCGCAGCCGCCATAATCCCGATGGGGCCCGCGCCGGAAACCAGCACATCTTCGCCGACCAGGTCGAAAGAGAGCGCCGTATGTACCGCGTTGCCGAAGGGATCAAAGATAGAGGCCAGATCGTCAGAAATGTTGTCCGGGATTTTGAACGCGTTAAACGCCGGGATCACCAGATATTCTGCGAAGCAGCCCGGACGGTTCACGCCCACGCCGATTGTGTTACGGCACAGGTGCGTGCGTCCACCGCGGCAGTTACGGCAGTGACCACAGGTAATATGACCTTCACCCGAGACGCGGTCGCCAATGTTGAAGCCTTTTACTTCCTGACCCATGCCCACCACTTCGCCGACATATTCGTGGCCCACGACCATCGGTACCGGAATGGTTTTCTGCGACCACTGGTCCCAGTTGTAGATATGAACGTCAGTGCCGCAAATGGCGGTTTTACGAATTTTGATCAGCAGATCGTTATGACCGACTTCCGGCTCCGGCACGTCGGTCATCCAAATCCCTTCTTCCGCTTTCAGTTTGGATAACGCTTTCATCACACGTCCTCAGGCAATTACGCCCAGCTGTTTGCCGATGCGGGTAAAGGCTTCCACCGCACGTTCAATTTGTTCAGGCGAATGTGCCGCAGACATCTGGGTGCGGATACGCGCCTGGCCTTTTGGTACCACCGGGAAGAAGAACCCGGTAACGTAAATTCCTTCTTTCTGCAGCTCGCGGGCAAAATTCTGCGCCACAACCGCATCGCCCAGCATCACCGGGATAATGGCGTGATCGGCACCGGCGAGCGTAAACCCTGCGGCACCCATTTTTTCACGGAACAGGCGGGCGTTTGACCACAGACGGTCGCGCAGCTCAGCGCCAGACTCCACCATTTCCAGGACTTTAATGGATGCGGCAACGATCGCCGGCGCCAGCGAGTTGGAGAACAGGTACGGACGGGAACGCTGGCGCAGCCACTCAACCACCTCTTTACGCGCAGCAGTATAACCCCCTGACGCGCCGCCGAGCGCTTTACCCAGCGTACCGGTGATAATGTCCACGCGACCCATTACGTCACAGTATTCGTGAGATCCACGGCCGTTCTCACCAACAAAACCGACGGCGTGTGAATCATCAACCATCACCAGCGCATCGTATTTGTCTGCCAGGTCGCACACGCCCTTCAGGTTGGCAATCACGCCATCCATAGAGAACACGCCGTCGGTGGCGATCAGCACATGGCGGGCGCCTGCTTCACGCGCTTCTTTCAGGCGCGCTTCCAGTTCAACCATGTCGTTGTTGGCGTAGCGGAAGCGCTTCGCTTTACACAGGCGCACACCGTCAATGATAGAAGCGTGGTTCAGGGCGTCGGAGATAATGGCATCTTCTGCGCCGAGCAGCGTCTCAAACAGACCACCGTTGGCGTCGAAGCACGAGGAGTACAGGATCGCATCTTCCATCCCCAGGAAGTCCGCCAGCTTTTTCTCAAGCTGCTTATGGCTGTCCTGCGTACCGCAGATAAAGCGTACGGAGGCCATACCGAAACCGTGGGTGTCCATGCCTTGTTTTGCCGCGGCAATCAGCTCAGGGTGATTCGCAAGACCTAAGTAGTTGTTCGCACAAAAGTTGATCACATGGCTGCCATCGGCAACGGTGATGTCCGCCTGCTGAGCAGACGTGATAATACGCTCTTCTTTGAACAACCCTTCCGCACGTGCGGTGTCGAGGTCGCTGTTTAACTGTTTGTAAAAATCACCACGCATTGCAATTCTCCAGACTCGGCAAATTTTGGCACATATTACCCAACCCTGGCCGCCATGACGAGATGACACATTATCTCTTCTCGTTTTTGCAGCATAAATCACGTGTACCCTTGCGCTATGTCGGTGAATGGCTGAAGGGCAGCCATACTAATGATATGATAAGAACATTAGCGTCCGGGATTGTCCCCGGACTCCACACTTCAAAGGTTACAGTTATGATCATCGTTACCGGCGGCGCGGGCTTTATCGGCAGCAACATTGTTAAGGCCCTCAATGACAAAGGCATCACCGACATTCTGGTGGTGGACAACCTGAAAGACGGCACCAAGTTTGTAAACCTGGTGGATCTGAACATCGCTGACTATATGGATAAAGAAGACTTCCTTATCCAGATTATGGCAGGTGAAGAGTTCGGCGAGATCGAAGCCATCTTCCACGAAGGTGCATGCTCTTCCACCACCGAGTGGGACGGCAAGTACATGATGGACAATAACTATCAGTACTCCAAAGAGATCCTGCATTACTGCCTGGAGCGTGAAATTCCGTTCCTGTACGCCTCTTCTGCAGCAACCTACGGTGGCCGTACGTCAGACTTCATCGAATCCCGCGAATATGAGCAGCCGCTGAACGTCTATGGCTACTCCAAATTCCTGTTCGATGAATACGTGCGTCAGGTTCTGCCTGAAGCCAATTCCCAGATTGTGGGTTTCCGTTACTTCAACGTGTACGGACCGCGCGAAGGCCACAAAGGGAGCATGGCGAGCGTCGCGTTCCACCTGAACACGCAGCTGAACAATGGCGAAAGCCCGAAACTGTTTGAAGGCAGTGACGGCTTCAAGCGTGACTTCGTCTACGTAGGCGACGTGGCGGCAGTGAACCTGTGGTTCTGGGAAAACGGCGTCTCCGGTATCTTTAACCTGGGGACAGGCCGTGCGGAATCCTTCCAGGCCGTGGCGGACGCCACCCTGGCGTACCACAAAAAAGGCAGCATTGAATACATTCCGTTCCCGGACAAACTGAAAGGTCGTTACCAGGCCTTCACACAGGCGGATTTGACCAACCTGCGTGCAGCGGGTTACGACAAACCGTTCAAGACCGTTGCCGAAGGCGTAACGGAATATATGGCCTGGCTGAACCGCGACGCGTAAGTATGAAAATTCTGGTGATCGGCCCGTCATGGGTGGGCGACATGATGATGTCGCAAAGTCTCTATCGCATGCTCAAGGCGCGTTATCCCCAGGCGATAATTGACGTGATGGCACCTGCCTGGTGCCGTCCGTTGTTATCGCGTATGCCGGAAGTTAACGAGGCGATCCCAATGCCGCTCGGCCACGGCGCGCTGGAAATTGGTGAACGTCGCAAGCTCGGCCATAGCCTGCGCGAAAAGCGCTATGACCGCGCCTATGTCCTGCCTAACTCCTTTAAATCAGCCCTTGTACCCTTCTTTGCGGGCGTCCCCCATCGCACCGGCTGGCGTGGAGAAATGCGCTACGGTCTGCTGAACGACGCGCGCGTGCTCGATAAAGACGCCTGGCCACTTATGGTCGAGCGCTACGTCGCGCTGGCCTATGACAAAGGCGTGATGCGCAGCGCAAAAGATCTGCCGCAACCGCTGCTCTGGCCCCAGCTCCAGGTCAACGACGGTGAGAAATCCCACACCTGCAACGCGTTTGGAATTTCATCAGAACGCCCCATGATCGGTTTCTGCCCGGGAGCAGAGTTCGGCCCGGCAAAACGCTGGCCGCATTATCATTACGCTGAGCTGGCAAAACAGCTGATCGATGAAGGTAATCAGGTCGTGTTGTTTGGCTCGGCGAAAGACCACGAGGCGGGTAACGAAATTCTGGCTTCGCTGAATACAGAACAGCAGGCATGGTGCCGTAATCTGGCAGGGGAAACCCAGCTGGAACAGGCGGTAGTTTTACTTGCCGCCTGTAAAGCCGTCGTCACCAACGACTCAGGCCTGATGCACGTCGCCGCTGCGCTCAACCGGCCGCTGGTTGCTCTGTATGGCCCCAGCAGCCCTGACTTTACGCCACCGCTTTCTCATAAAGCGCGCGTCATACGTCTGATCAGCGGTTATCACAAGGTGCGAAAAGGCGATGCGGCTGAAGGCTATCACCAGAGCCTGATCGACATCACGCCCGAGTGTGTCCTTGAAGAGCTCAACGAGCTGCTGTTGAGTGAAGAAGGATAACGGATGCGGGTATTGATCGTTAAAACCTCTTCCATGGGCGATGTCCTGCATACTCTGCCGTCGCTCACCGACGCCATGCAGGCCATTCCCGGCATTCGTTTTGACTGGGTGGTGGAGGAGGGCTTCGCACAGATCCCCACCTGGCATGAAGCAGTAGACCGCGTGATCCCGGTTGCTATCCGCCGCTGGCGTAAAGCGTGGTTCTCAGCACCGATTAAGGCTGAACGTCAAGCCTTCCGTGATGCGGTGCAAGCGCAGCGTTACGATGCCATCATTGACGCACAGGGTCTGGTCAAAAGCGCCGCGCTGGTCACGCGTCTGGCGCACGGCGTAAAGCACGGTATGGACTGGCAAACCGCCCGCGAGCCGCTGGCGAGCCTGTTCTATAATCGCCGCCACCATATCGCGAAACAGCAGCACGCCGTGGAGCGCACCCGCGAGCTGTTTGCGAAAAGCCTCGGCTATGCAAAACCGGACACGCAGGGTGATTACGCTATTGCGCAACATTTTTTGCGCGATGCGAAGACGCACACGCCGCCCTATCTGGTCTTTCTGCATGCCACAACGCGCGATGATAAGCACTGGCCGGAATCACACTGGCGAAGACTCATTGAGCTAATGCAACCGACCGGCATCCATATTAAACTCCCGTGGGGCGCAGAACACGAAAGGCAACGCGCAGAGCGTTTGGCCGCGGGTTTTTCAAATGTGGAAGTGTTACCTAAACTCACGCTGGCTCAGGTTGCCGCGCAACTGGCAGGCGCCAACGCCGTCGTATCCGTGGATACCGGATTAAGCCATTTAACCGCAGCGCTGGACCGCCCCAATATCACCCTCTTCGGTCCGACCGACCCGGGACTGATCGGGGGGTACGGTAAAAACCAGCATCAAATGGTCAGTCCGACGCAGCATATGAGAGACATTACCGCAGATGCGATTTTTTCGTTTTTACAGGGCAGCCATCGGCTTTCTAACAGGGATATTTAACCCATGAGTTATGTATTTCTGCTGATTTTACTTTTTCCGGTGAAACTCATCCGGAAGCTGTTTCGCAAAGACACGGGCAGAAACCTTGTCATTCAGACAGCCAAAATCGGTGACTTTATCAATGCAACGCCTCTACTGGCGTATCTGCAAAAAAGCGATGTGCTGATCAGCCGCAGCGTTAACGCATTGGCTCAGCATGACGACAGTATCGAAGAGATCTTTTTTGTGGAGCAGCAAAAGCGCAACCTGTGGCGTAAGCTCTGCTTCGCCTGCCGGATCATGAATCGCTACGACAATGTCTATCTGCTGCAGCCCAACAGTGTGAATCTCTTTTTCGCCTCAGCCTGTAATGCAAAAAACAAACAATTTTTAAGCACTTATACGCGCAGGTGGTATCACGGAATTTTTTATGCCACGGCTGATGGTACCGTTGAGCATGGCAAAAAGACGCTGTCCGTCACTAACTATCTCAAGCTCGCCGATCGCGCGCTCACCTGGCAGGACTCCCCCAAGCACGCCACAAAGCCCCTGTTCAAGCCTGCGGTTTACCCGCAAATTCTCGATAAACCCGGGGTTATCCGAATTGGTATCAGTATTTCTGCCGGTAACAAAGCAAAGACGGTTCCCCCGGCAATCTGGAAACGTATTGTCGATCATCTTGCCGACCTGCCCTGCGAGTTTTATGTTTTTGGCGCACCGAACGAACAGCCGTGGATGGATGACATCACCCGCGCTTACGGTGAAATTCCCAATTTTATCAACCTCATTGGGAAAATATCGCTCGAAGAACTGCCGTGGGCGATATCCAAAATGGATTGTTATATTGCGTCAGATTCAGGGAATATCTACATTGCCGATGCGGTGGGCGTCCCGGTGGTGTTGCTGTTTGGCCCTTGCTGCCATTATGAACAACGTCCGCTTGGCAAGGTATTGCTGATTGGGAATGATGCGCATATTTGCTCGTATGTATTTGAAACACGCTACTATTTCTCCCAAGATCGGGAAGAACTTTTCGCTGTGACAGACGAATCACTACGTGAGCTTAAAGATTTTATTCGCGAATTACCAAAAGCTAACACAATCACATCTCTCACTGATGCCCAGGGAAACTAATTTTTATGGCTTTTCTAAGCATCATTATTGCCGCGCATAATGCCGAAGATACCCTTCATGCTACTTTAGAAAGCCTGCAGAATGCGATTGGGAGTGCAGGCGATGCTGTTGAGATCATCATCTTTAATGACAGCTCAAATGATGGCACACAGGATATTATTGAAGCGTGGTTACCAAAATTACCTCATGCAACAACGCGATGTGTAGATTACCGTAACGTGGGTCGGGTCCGAAACAGTGCTGTTACGCTGGCATCAGGGGACTATATTACGATGCTGGACAGCGATGACCGGCTAAAACCGGGCAGCATTCGGGATGCCGTGGGTTTTCTGCAAGCACAGCGTCCAGATATGCTACTGACGCGCTTACGTGAAATTCGTGATATCAAAAAGATCACCTCAACCTGGCAGGGTTTCGACCCTATGGCAATCTCGCAACAAGACGCGGTCTCCCGTTTTTTGCGACATAAAGACTTTCAGGCACATCTGATCGGCCAATTTATTCACAAAGACCTGTATAAAGCTAACCCTATACCTTCGATGGTCTGTTACGAAGATTTCGCTGTGTTCCCCGGAATGATTATGCAAGCGCATAAAATATTTTATCAGCGTCAGGGACATTATTATTACATCAAACGTCATGGAAGCTTATCCAGCGAACTTGACGCCAGCAAAATCACTTCACTTGTTGATTGCACGCTTCGCATGGAAGAAACCTTCCCGCGCAGTTTTAAACATCTCATCAATTGTCACTGGTTTGATATATACAGTAACCATAAAAAGTATCTCTCGACACCACACTTACATTTAGTAGAAGATCGGGTGAGCCAGCTTTATTCGCTTTCGTTCTTTATGGATACTCATATTCGGTTTAGTTATAAGAAAAGGGTTATTGAGGCATTATGGAAAAAATAAAATTACGACTTTATCAGCTAACACTCATATTAAGTCTTATCTCTTTGGCTTTAGTGCTGGTTAGCTCTGGTAAACAAAGAGAGTTTTTCTATATAGCCATATATACTGGTATTCTTGGTTTAGCCCTGGAATATAAGAATATTAAATGGCGACCTTTCACCATTGCATTCCCTATCTTATTGATAGGTTTATTAAATTTAATATGGTATCTCTTTTATGAGTACCACAATGTAGGGCTGAATGCATACAGTGATTACCTTGGCTCTTGTAAAAAACTAATCCTGGCAAGTTTTTTGGTTTTTTATCTCGACCGTTTTAAATATTATATTGCTAATGAAAAGTTTAAGACATATTTTTTGATTGCGTCAGGGTTAGGGTTTTTATTAGCCACAGGTTACGGTCTGGTGCAAGCTTCGCAAGGAATAAATCGTGTTGAGATGGCAATAAATCGCCCAACTATAGCCGCCTATGTCTACTCAGTATTGTCCTTATCCTTTGTATATAGTCTTTATCTGCTTAAGAATACAAAAATTTATATTTTTGCTGGCTTTGTTATTTTAACTTCATTCTTTGTCATTCTTTTAACAGCTACTCGTGCTGCAATGGGGCTTTATCTCGTCCTCGCTATTTTTCTCACCCTTTATCAATTCAGAAAAATTCATCTCAAATCATTATTAATATTTTTATGCATTGTTGCTGGCATAGTCATTGTTAGCTATAAGCCATTGATTTTACCTAAAATTCAGCAGACTGAGATAGAAATAGCAAAATATCAGGAAGGGCAAGATGCTACTTCTCTGGGCGCTCGTTTTTCTATGTGGGAAGTGGGTATCCATAATGGCTTTGAGCATCCATTAGGTCAGTCGATCGAAAGTAGAGAATCTTGGTCAAGAAACTATGTTAAAGATGGCCACCCAAATGTTGCTGCAGCACTCGGGTATATTAGAATTCATCTACACAATGAGTTTATTGAAAAGTATTCATTACAAGGAATACCTGGCCTGGCAATACTGCTCTTTTTCTTCGTGTCGATGATTGGCTACGCCATCAGAAACAAAAATGGTCTGCTATTGACTGCCATGCTTCTATTATTGCTCTATGGCCTGACAGACGTCATATTGTTGAGTTCGGAGGCATTGATATTCTTTATGATCCTGTTTGCTCTGAGTACACCTTTCTCTCAGACAAAACAACAATGATAAATAATGCCCGCCTGGCGGGCATTATTATTTCTGGTGTTGATAAAACTCCGCCAGCGTCATCCCCACCGTCTTGTCCGACAGCCATGTAAACAACTGTTCCAAATCCTGGTACAACCCTTCAATGGCCGCATCATCTTTGAACGTAGGACTTCCGCCGGGCATAAATTCTGAAGAATGGAGCATAAACTCCACATAATCATTGCCCTGCGACAAGCACTGTTGTGCGACCTTAATCATCTCAGACGCATTTCCACCGGACGGACGCAGCCAGTTAACTGACGGGGAACGGTATTTCCCACGCAGCCGATCGTAGCCCTGTTTAACGGTGTTCAGCCAGGCCGGGTGTTTATACTGAATACTCATCGGCACTTCGAGCAAAGGGCTCTTTCCCGGGCGGGAAATATCCTCTGTATCGATAAAGTAGGCATGGTCAGGGAAATGCTGATAATTCGTTCCTCCGTGACCCTGCGGTGCCCCTTTGGCATTTCGCCAGTTCACCCGCGGGGTGACGGAACAATCAACCTGATAACCCAGCTCTATCAGCAAGTTTGCGTAGCGACGATCAAACGCCCAACGCCCGGCACGGTGGCTCAGCATTTTGGTCTGGAAGGTCTCTTCCAGTAAGTGCGTCATAAAAAGCACTTTCTCGCGCATAATTTCATCTGAAAACTCAATCAGATAAGGTTGCCAGCGCCAGTCATCACCGGTGAGGTCATGTTCAGGTGGGCTGTTCCACGCATGAAGATGCATGCCAACCTCGCCCTGGCCGCGGGCAATCACATCTTTTGCGAACTCAATGAAAACCGGTTCGATCGCCATCTCATAGTTGGTCAGCCAGACCGGCTTAAAACCAAAACGCTCGCATAGCACCTGAAATCGTGCCAGGTAGCGTGCGTTTTCCGTTTTGATAACACGGTGGTTTTGCCAGAGATTATCGCCTTCTGTATCAATGGTGATGATAAACGCTGGTTTTTTCATAATGAGTCCGTAAGACGTAAGAGTGAGGGCTATGTTACGCACTCTGCGAAGCAGGAGTAAACCCTTCCAGGGAAATTCCTGACATTATGGAGAAAGAGTGCAAGTCGCCATCAGGTCTATTAGAATTGCTGACAGTATACCGCTGATAAGATGATGATGATTAACCTACTCGACACGCCTGATTTACGTATTTTACTTATCAAACTTCGACATCATGGCGACATGTTACTCACAACTCCGGTCATTAATTCGTTACGTCAAAAATGGCCCACGGCGCAAATCGATGTTCTTCTTTATGAAGAGACACGCGATATGCTCGCCGCGCATCCGGCGATCGGCACCATCTACGGTATAGATCGTAAATGGAAGCAGCTCGGCACCCTGAAACATCTGCAAAAAGAGTGGCAGTTACTCTGTGCCTTAAGAGCGCAGCGTTATCATCTGGTGATTAACCTTGCCGATCAGTGGCGCAGCGCCATTGTCACCCGTTTCACCGGCGCGCCAGTACGCCTCGGGTTCGCGTTTAACAAGCGAAAAAACGCGTTCTGGCGTTTTTGTCATACCGATTTGGTTTCCGTCGCCAATCACCCGTCGCTCCATACCGTTGAGCAAAATCTTTCTATTCTTTCACCGTTGCCCGTCCCGGCTCAGCCAGACGTCACTATGGCCTATCGCGCAGAGGACTGGGATCTTGCGCGCCAGCTACTGACGCAACAGGGTGTGGCTGATAACTACGTGGTGATCCAGCCAACGTCACGCTGGTTCTTTAAATGCTGGGACGAAGGCAAGATGGCGCAAACCATCACCGCACTCCAGCAGGATGGCCACACTGTAGTTCTCACCGCTGGCCCGGATAAAAAAGAGCTGGCGATGATAGACCGCATTCTCGCCGCGGCGCCAAAAACGGGCGTAGTCTCTCTGGCCGGTCAACTCACGTTGCGCCAGCTGGCATCACTTATCGATCATGCGCGCCTCTTTATTGGCGTCGATTCTGTTCCGATGCACATGGCCGCCGCGCTTCAGACGCCGTGCATTGCTCTCTTCGGCCCGTCAAAACGGGTGTTCTGGTCGCCATGGCAGGTCAACGGTGAAGTCATCTGGGCTGGCGATTTTGGCCCACTTCCCGATCCGGACGCCATTGATACCAAAACAACTGAACGCTATCTCGACGCCATTCCCGTTGATGTCGTGATCTCCGCCGCCAGGAGATACCTGTAATGAAACACCATCGTCTGGCGATTGTTCGCCAAAAATACCGTCCTGATGGCGGGGCGGAACGCTTCGTTTCCCGGGCACTTACCGCACTGAGCAACCAAAACCTGGAACTCAACGTCATCACGCGTGAGTGGCAGGGGGAGAAGCAGGACGACTGGCATATCCATATTTGCGACCCACGTAAATGGGGCCGAATCAGTCGCGAACGCGGGTTTGCACATGCTGCGCGTGCACTGTGGGAACAGCAGCAGTTTGACATTGTGCAGAGCCACGAGCGTATTCCTGGCTGCGATATTTACCGCGCAGGGGATGGCGTGCACCGGCGTTGGCTGCTGCAGCGTGCGCGCATTCTGCCTGCCTGGCGTGCACAACTTCTGATGCACGATCGCTACCATCGCTACGTCATGCACGCCGAACGTGAAATGTATCAGGCTCCTGAATTGAAAGCCGTTATCTGCAATGCGGAGATGATCAAACGCGAAATCATCGAAGACTTTGATATTGACGCAAAAAAGATACATGTGATTTATAATTCAATTGATTCCAGCCGCTTCGTTCCGGCAACCGAAGGACAGCGCGCTGCACTGCGCCGGCAGCTCGGATTGCCTGTCGATGCCGTGGTGTTGTGTTTCGTCGGGTCAGGTTTTGAACGTAAGGGACTGGCCAGCGCTATCCGCGCTATTGCGGGCACACCCGCATGGCTGATTGTGGTTGGACAGGATAAAGCAGAAAGTCGTTACCGTGACCTCGCCCGTTCATTGGGCTGTGAGGGGCAAATTCGCTTCCTGGGGATGCAAAAAGAGACACTGCCATTTTACCAGGTATCCGATGGATTACTGCTGCCAACGCTGTATGATCCTTTTCCAAACGTCATTCTTGAAGCGATGGCCTGCGGTTTGCCCGTCATTACTTCAGTGAGTTGCGGTGGTGCAGAGTTTATTGAGCAAGGTCAGAATGGCTTTTACTGTGATGCACTTGATATCAGCAGATTGAAGGAGGCAGTCATGACCCTTCCATCTTTGGATAAGAATAACGATATGGGGCGGGCAGCGCGTGAGCGCGTAAAAGAAGCGACCCCAGAAAAATTATCAAGTCAGCTTATTTCGCTTTATCAAAAATTACTGGATTAAAAATGCGCATCCTAATGATTATTGATGGTTTGCCCGGTGGAGGAGCCGAAAAAACGGTTCTCACCCTCTCCAGCGGATTGATAGAAATGGGGCATCAGGTCTCCCTTTTCTCCCTGCGAAAGGTGTGCGACTACGCCATCCCGGCAGGCATTGATTATCAGGTCATTCAGGATACGTGTAAAAAGCCCTGGAGAAAGCTCACCGAGATCCCGCGCCGGGCGCAACTGCTGGACAATGCCATTGAGCAGGCTGAGCGCAGCGGGAAGTTCGACGTCATATTCTCGCACCTGCATAAAACCGATCGTATTGTGGCGCACAGTCGTGCGCTGGATCGCGATAAGGTCTGGTTCTGCGTGCATGGCATGTTCTCATTCTCCTACCTGCGTCATCGCCACGGCCTTTCACGCTGGTTTAAGCATTACAAAATTCGTCATACCTACGAAAACCGAAACGTTGTCGCCGTCTCCGCCGCCGTGCTGAAAGATCTCTCAGAGACGCTGTCCATCGACCTTCGTCGCAAAGCGGTTATCCATAATCCCTTTGATATTCCTGAAATCCAGCGTCTGGCGGATGCGCCTTTTGAGATGCAGGGGCAGGATTACATTATTCACGTGGGTCGTTTTCATGAACATAAACGCCACGACCGCCTTCTGCGTGCCTATGCGCAGAGCAAAATAGACGCATCGCTGGTGATGATGGGCAACGGTTCTGACACGAAAATTCAACAGCTTAAACAGTTAGCGAAAGAACTCGGGATCGAAGACAAGGTTATTTTCCGCCCCTTCGAGTCCAACCCTTATCCGTGGATTAAAGGCGCACGGCTTTTAGTGTTAAGTTCTGACTGTGAAGGTTTTGGTAACGTACTGGTAGAATCCATCATCTGCCAGACGCCGCCTGTCAGTACGAACTGTCCTGGCGGGCCCGCTGAAATCCTCACGGGTACGTTGGCGCGCGGGCTGTCGGAGATGAATGACGAATCACTGGCGAAAACACTGGCCGATCTCTATACCTCCCCGCCTGTCGTTGATAGCGCAACGATCGCGTCGTTCGGGATAAATGCCATTTGCCAGCAATATGTTGCGTTGGTAGACAATCAATAATAATCAGGTTTCTTATGCAAAATTCAGCGCCATTATTAAGCGTAGTGGTTGCCGTTTATAACGGCGAAGCTTTCCTGGATCAGTTCTTTACCTGCCTTGCGAATCAACAGATCGACAGTATGGAAGTCATCATCGTCAATGATGGCTCCACGGACAGTTCGATGCAGATAGTCGAAACCTGGCGTGAAAAACTGCCACAAATGCAGGTTATCGAACAGG
Source organism: Enterobacter sp. RCC_40 (assembly GCF_041360735.1). NCBI lineage: Bacteria > Pseudomonadati > Pseudomonadota > Gammaproteobacteria > Enterobacterales > Enterobacteriaceae > Enterobacter > Enterobacter sp. RCC_40. The sequence continues at coordinate 150,467 of NZ_JBFUPR010000005.1, read as the reverse complement.
AAAATCAGGGTGTATCCATTGCGCGCAATACCGGTCTGGCCGTCGCTACCGGCCAATATCTCTCTTTCCCGGATATTGATGATGTCTTTAAGCCCGGCATGTATCAGCGCTTGCTTGATATGGCCATCACGCAGAATCTGGATGTCGCCACCTGCAACGGAAACTACGTCTGGGAAAACAATAAGAAGCCTTCACGGCCGATTTTCCCGGAAGACAAGCTGGCCTCGACAGGCGTCATGACCGGTGCGGCCTGGTTAAAAAAAGCGCTCGACTCACGCAAGTTTCTGCATGTGACCTGGCTGAATATCTATCGCCACGACTTTATTCGTCAGAACGGTTTTCGTTTTGAGCCCGGCCTGCGTCATCAGGATATCCCATGGACTACCGAAGTCTTGCTCGCAGCTGACCGCGTGCAGTACACCAGTGAACGTTTTTACGACTATTACATTCACTCCGCATCGGTTTCTCATATGCCGGACAATGATGACACGCTGATTCGCTCGGCGCGCCATTACATGAAAATTCTGCAGATGCTGGATGCCATCAACCAGCGTTACCCGGAAAAAGTGAAAGATATCCCCGCCTGCCACTGGCAAATCGCCAAAGAGGGGCTTGGGATCATTCATACCTTCGACAATATGAAGGATGTGCAGAAGAAGTCGATGATAATAAAAGAGTTCTTCGACACGGGTATCTGGAGGCTTATCTGGAAAAGTGCCAAAAGCCCCCGTTTGCGCTGGCGCCTGGGCCGACGCTACTTCCGTTTAAAACGGTATCTGGCATAAGAGATAGCTTTACCCGGCTTAAATGCTTAGAATTTCCCCGCCGAAACTAAAAAACGGATAATCGCTTGGAATTGTTGTATACCGCCCTGCTCTACATCATCCAGCCACTGGTGTGGCTGCGACTGTTGCTTCGTAGCCGTAAAGCGCCTGCGTATCGTAAACGCTGGGCTGAACGCTATGGTTACTGCCGCAATAAAGTCGTGCCGGACGGTATTTTGCTGCATTCCGTTTCTGTGGGCGAAACGCTGGCGGCGATCCCGCTGGTTCGCGCCCTTCGTCACCGCTATCCGTCACTGCCGATCACGGTCACGACCATGACGCCGACGGGATCTGAACGCGCATTATCGGCGTTCGGTAAAGACGTTCAACACGTCTATTTGCCTTACGACCTGCCTTGCGCCATGAACCGCTTCCTGAATACCGTTCGCCCGAAACTGGTGATCGTCATGGAAACCGAGCTGTGGCCAAATATGATTTCCGCCCTGCATGCCCGTAAAATTCCGCTGGTGATTGCCAACGCGCGCCTTTCAGAGCGCTCGGCGAAAGGTTACGGCAAGTTAGGTAAATTTATGCGCCGCCTGCTCAGCCGAATTACGCTGATTGCCGCGCAGAATGAAGAAGACGCGGCGCGCTTTCTCGCTCTGGGCCTGAAGCGCAACCAGCTTGCGGTGACGGGTAGCCTGAAGTTCGATATCTCCGTCACGCCTGAACTCGCCGCCCGTGCGATTACGCTGCGTCGCCAGTGGGCACCGCGTCGCCAGGTGTGGATTGCAACCAGCACCCATGACGGCGAAGAAGCCATTATCCTGCAGGCTCATCGTAAGCTGCTGGAAAAATTCCCCGATTTGCTGCTGATTCTGGTCCCCCGTCACCCCGAACGTTTTAAAGATGCGCGTGAGATGGTGCAGAAAGGCGGCTTCAGCTTTACCCTGCGCAGCAGCGGTGAGATCCCCTCCGGCAGCACTCAGGTGGTGATTGGCGATACAATGGGCGAGCTGATGCTGCTTTACGGCATTGCCGATCTGGCTTTTGTCGGCGGCAGCCTTGTGGAGCGCGGCGGCCATAATCCGCTTGAGCCGGCCGCACACGCCATTCCGGTGCTGATGGGCCCACACACGTTTAACTTCAAAGATATCTGCGCTAAATTGCAGCAAGCCGACGGGTTAATTACCGTGACCGACGCGGACTCGGTGGTCAAAGAGGTCTCAACCCTTCTGACCGACGAAGACTACCGCCTCTGGTATGGTCGCCATGCTGTCGAAGTGCTGCATCAGAACCAGGGCGCACTCACTCGTCTGCTGCAACTTCTGCAACCTTATCTGCCTCAGCGGAGCCACTAATGTCAACGCGTCTGTCGGTCGTGATGATCGCCAAAAACGCCGCCGACCTGCTTCCGGACTGCCTGGCCTCCGTCGCCTGGGCTGACGAAATTGTCCTTCTCGACTCCGGCAGCGAGGACAACACGGTGGATGTCGCCCGTGCCGCGGGTGCAAAGGTCTTTATCGATACCGACTGGCAAGGCTACGGCATCCAGCGCCAGCGCGCGCAGCGCTATGCTACTGGCGATTACGTGCTGATGCTGGACACTGACGAGCGCATCACACCTGAGCTCCGCCAGGCCATTCAGGCGGTGCTGGCAGCACCTCAGCCTGGCGCGGTATACAGCATTGCACGTCGCAACTATTTCCTTGGCCGTTTTATGCGCCACAGCGGCTGGTATCCAGACCGCGTAATGCGCCTCTACGAGCGTGAGCGATATCAGTACAACGATAATCTGGTCCATGAATCCCTGGCATGCGACAGTGCCCCCGTCATTCCTCTGACGGGCGATCTGCTGCATCTGACCTGCCGGGATTTCGCCAGCTTCCAGCGCAAACAGCTTAACTATGCCACCGCATGGGCGCATGAGCGTTACCTGCACGGCAAGAAGGCCACGCTGACCGGTATTTTCACCCACACGCTGGGGGCATTTCTGAAAACACTGCTGCTGCGAGGCGGCGTGCTGGACGGTAAACAGGGGTGGTTACTGGCGGTGGTGAATGCCCAGTATACTTTCAACAAATACACCGAGCTGTGGGCGCTTTGCCGCGGCTACTCAGAGAAAACGTGAGCCATGAGCACAAAAGCGATTTATCCGGGTACCTTTGATCCCATCACCAACGGTCATCTTGACATCATCACCCGTGCGGCATGCATGTTTGATAAGGTGATTCTGGCGATCGCCGCCAGCCCCAGTAAGAAACCCATGTTCGACCTCAATGAGCGCGTTGCACTTGCCACTGACGCTATCTCACATCTGCCAAACGTTGAGGTGGTGGGCTTCAGCGATCTGATGGCCAACTTCGCCCGTGCCCGGCAGGCTAACATTTTGATCCGTGGGTTACGCGCGGTGGCAGACTTCGAATACGAAATGCAGCTGGCGCACATGAACCGCCACCTGATGCCAGAGCTGGAGAGCGTGTTCCTGATGCCCTCAAAAGAGTGGTCGTTTATCTCTTCTTCGCTGGTCAAAGAGGTGGCGCGTCATCACGGTGACGTGACCCATTTCCTGCCGGCTAACGTCCATCAGGCGTTGATGGAAAAATTAAAGTAGCCCTATTTCTGGCACTGACGGCAATAGAACGTGGCGCGCTGGGCGTGCTTCGTTGCAATAATCGGTGTCCCACAGACTCTGCACGGCTCACCCTTACGGCCATATACCTGCAGCTCCTGAGCAAAATAGCCGGGTTTACCGTCGCTCTGCAGGAAGTCCTTCAGAGTGGTCCCCCCTTGCTCAATAGAACGCAACAGCACCGCTTTAATCACCCGGACCAGCAGTTCACACTCCTGGGATGACAGCGACGAGGCCAGCCGATCGGGATGGATCCCGGCAGCAAACAGCGATTCGCTGGCATAAATATTCCCTACTCCCACCACCAGCTTATTGTCCATCAGCCACGGTTTGATCGGGGTTTTCTTCTTTGCACACTTCGCTTTCAGGTATTCCGCGTTAAATGCCTCTGAGAGCGGCTCTGGCCCCAGATGCGCCAGAACGCTGTGTCCTTCAAGCTCTTTGGTCCACAGCCATGCGCCAAAGCGTCGTGGGTCGGTGTAACGCAGCACTTTACCGTTGCTCATCACCAGATCGACATGGTCATGCTTTTCCGCGGGCAGTTCTTCGGTAAGGATGCGCAGACTACCGGACATACCGAGATGGATGATAATCCAGCCGTCGGGCAGCTCCAGCAGCAGATATTTGGCGCGACGCTGGACGCTGAGAATCGGTTTATCGCTTAACGCATGGATTTCATCGGATACCGGCCAACGCAGGCGACCGTTGCGAACGATAGCATGAAGAATAGTCGCGCCGACCAGATGCGGCTCAATACCGCGGCGGCTGGTCTCTACCTCAGGTAATTCAGGCATGGTTCCTCCGGAGTAAGATGCAGAATGCAAAAAACCCCGCAGTTGCGGGGTTTTTCAATACAAGGAGGCTAAAATTATTTGATTTTAGCTTCTTTGTACAGTACGTGCTGGCGTACAACTGGATCGAATTTTTTCAGTTCCAGTTTTTCCGGCTTAGTACGTTTGTTCTTCGTGGTGGTGTAGAAGTGACCTGTACCAGCAGAAGAAACCAGCTTGATTTTCTCGCGAATACCTTTAGCCATGATTTATTTCCTCTTTAAGTACTTAGTACTTTTCGCCACGGGCACGCAGTTCGGACAGAACTGTATCAATGCCTTTCTTATCGATTACACGCATACCTTTAGCAGATACGCGCAGGGTGACAAAACGCTTCTCGCTCTCAACCCAGAAACGGTGAGAGTGCAGGTTCGGCAGGAAACGGCGTTTAGTCGCGTTCAGTGCGTGGGAACGGTTGTTACCGGTCACCGGACGCTTGCCAGTAACTTGGCAGACTCGGGACATGTCTATTCTCCAAAAATCAAATTAGCTCGAGCTTCGTATGGGGTATCGGCGCCTCGTCAGGCTTTACAGCCCGGTCATCGCATAGTTCTATTGAACTCTCGATTGCCAGGCCCAAATGCCAAACCCGAGATTCTCAAAGGTGGCGTAGTATACGCTGACTCGGCGGTGTGCTCAAGTCCCGAACAGACAAAGATCCCGATGGATCGCGAGAAATAGCCTAAATCCAGCCATGTTCTGCAAAAGAAATGTACTCGCCGCGACCAATTATCAGATGGTCGAGCACACGAATGTCCATGAATTGACAGCATTTGATAATGCGTTCGGTCATCTCTTTGTCAGCTCTGCTTGGTTCTGCACAGCCAGAGGGGTGATTATGCGCGAGTATCACGCCGGCTGCATTCACTTTTATCGCTTCCCGCACAATTTCTCGCGGATGAACCTCAACGTGGCTCAGGGTTCCGGAAAAAAGGCGGCTATGTTTTAGTACCCGGTTCCTGTTATCAAGAAAGATCACCATAAAGATCTCGCGCTCTAAATCAGATAACTGGCTCTGGAGAAATACGCGTGTCATATCCGGGGTGAGTATGGGATCTTCCTCTTCCATACGGACGTCGTAAAAACGGCGGGCCAGTTCAGCAATCCCCCTCAGTTGGGCGAACTTCGCCACGCCAATTCCTTCGACGTGCCTGAATTCCGTCAGATCCGCCGTCAATAAGCCATACAGCGAACCAAAATGGTCGATGAGCTCCTTTGCCAGCGTAAATACCGTTTTGCCGGGTGTTCCGGTGCGTAAAAAGAGTGCCAGCAACTCGTCGTCCTTTAACAACGTGACGCCATAGCGCAGCATTTTTTCACGCGGTAGCAGCAGTTCAGTCTCTTCCATGCCTGTCTCCTTCGGTTTGCCATCATGCTGCCACAGCCACCCCCGGCGCTCGATGCCCACTTTTCATTCCTGCGTAACGCCTCGCAAACTGGCCGAAGGACAAAATCACCCCCTTTTTGGGATTGTGATAAAATGCCCGCTCTCTGGTGAAACCCAACAGGAAAGAATCATGATGAGCCTGGCCGGTAAAAAAATCGTTCTTGGCGTGAGCGGCGGTATTGCTGCCTATAAAGCGCCGGAGCTGGTGCGTCGTTTGCGCGAGCGCGGGGCGGATGTGCGGGTCGCGATAACGGAAGGCGGCAAAGCCTTTATCACGCCTCTGAGCCTGCAGGCCGTTTCAGGGTACCCCGTCTCTGACAGCCTCCTTGATCCGGCCGCCGAAGCCGCGATGGGCCATATTGAGCTGGGAAAATGGGCAGACCTGGTTATCCTTGCCCCCGCCACAGCGGATTTAATTGCCCGCGTAGCAGCCGGCATGGCAAACGATCTGGTCTCGACCATTTGCCTGGCCACGCCCGCACCTGTTGCCGTCGTCCCCGCGATGAACCAGCAGATGTACCGCAACGCCGCCACCCAACATAATCTGACGACGCTGGCCTCACGCGGCCTGCTCATCTGGGGGCCGGACAGCGGTAGCCAGGCGTGTGGTGATGTGGGTCCTGGTCGTATGCTTGACCCGCTGACCATCGTTGAGCTGGCCGCCGGCCATTTTTCGCCTGTCAACGATCTGCAACATCTCAACATCATGATTACCGCGGGCCCAACGCGCGAGCCGCTGGACCCGGTGCGTTACATTACCAACCATAGCTCCGGTAAAATGGGCTTTGCGATTGCTGCCGCGGCGGCAAAACGCGGTGCAAGGGTCACGCTGGTGAGCGGCCCGGTCTCGTTACCGACACCGCCATTTGTGCAGCGTATTGATGTCACCACCGCCCTGGAGATGGACGCCGCCGTACAGGCGCATGCGCAGAACCAGCAGATTTTTATCGGCTGTGCGGCTGTTGCAGATTACCGTGCCGAAACCATTTCCGGGTCAAAAATTAAAAAGCAAGGCGATGAATTAACACTAAAAATGGTGAAAAATCCGGACATTGTTGCGGGTGTCGCCGCACTGAAAAGCCATCGTCCTTACGTTGTTGGGTTTGCCGCAGAAACAAATAATGTGGAAGAATATGCCCGGCAAAAACGTACCCGCAAAAACCTCGATTTGATTTGCGCGAACGACGTATCGCTGGCCACGCAAGGATTTAACAGCGACAGCAACGCACTGCACCTTTTCTGGCAGGATGGAGATAAAGTCTTACCGCTTGAGCGCAAGGAACTCCTGGGCCAACAATTACTGGACGAGATCGTTACCCGTTATGATGAAAAAAATCGACGTTAAGATTCTGGACCCGCGTGTTGGTAAGCAATTTGCGCTGCCAACCTATGCCACCTCCGGCTCTGCCGGTCTTGACCTGCGCGCCTGTCTCGATGACGCCGTAGAGCTGGCTCCGGGTGCAACCACCCTGATCCCAACCGGCCTGGCAATCCACATTGCTGACCCGTCGCTGGCAGCGGTGATCCTGCCGCGTTCTGGTCTGGGTCATAAGCATGGAGTGGTACTGGGTAACCTGGTCGGCCTGATCGACTCTGACTACCAGGGTCAACTGATGGTTTCCGTCTGGAACCGTGGTCAGGACAGCTTCACCATTGAACCGGGCGAGCGTATCGCACAGATGGTCTTTGTACCGGTGGTTCAGGCAGAATTTAACCTGGTGGAAGACTTTGACGCCACCGACCGTGGCGAAGGCGGCTTCGGCCATTCCGGGCGCAAATAACCGCCCGACCGACACGTATCTCACAGCGCCATAATGCAATAACAAACCGCAAACGTCAGTTTGCGGTCGCTGTGTGGATGCCAGCCTGGCAAGTGCTTATTTTCAGGGGTATTTTGTAACATGGCAGAAAAACAAACCGCGAAAAGGAACCGTCGCGAAGAAATACTTCAATCTCTGGCGCTGATGCTTGAATCCAGCGATGGTAGTCAACGCATCACCACCGCAAAACTGGCCGCCTCCGTGGGCGTGTCTGAAGCGGCGTTGTATCGTCATTTTCCGAGCAAAACCCGGATGTTTGACAGTCTGATCGAATTTATCGAAGACAGTCTGATCACTCGCATCAACCTTATTCTGAAAGACGAAAAAGACACGACTGCGCGTTTGCGTCTGATTGTGCAGCTCATTCTGGGCTTTGGTGAACGCAATCCGGGCTTAACCCGTATCCTGACTGGCCACGCGCTGATGTTCGAGCAGGACCGATTACAGGGCCGTATTAACCAGCTCTTCGAGCGTATTGAAGCACAACTGCGCCAGGTACTGCGCGAGAAAAAAATGCGTGAGGGTGAAGGTTACAGCACCGATGAAACGCTGCTGGCAAGTCAGATCCTGTCGTTTTGCGAAGGCATGCTCTCCCGCTTTGTTCGCAGCGAGTTTAAATACCGTCCAACGGACGATTTTGACGCCCGTTGGCCGTTAGTGGCGGCACAGCTGCAATAATCTTCAGGCCCGGTAAGCAGAACGCCACCGGGCTTGATATTACACGCCGAAAGCTTCGCGATACCCACGTACCGCAGCCAGATGATCCGCCATCTCAGGCTTCTCTTCCAGATACGCAATCAGGTCTTTCAGGGTGATGATCGAGGTCACTTTACAGCCGTAATCGCGCTCAACTTCCTGAATCGCAGAGATTTCGCCACGCCCGCGTTCCTGACGATCCAAAGAGATCAGCACGCCAGCAAGCGTAGCGCCGTTGGCCTGAATAATCTCCATCGATTCGCGAATAGCGGTACCGGCGGTGATCACATCGTCCACCAGCATAACGCGACCCTGCAGCGCGCTGCCTACCAGATTACCGCCTTCACCGTGGGTTTTAGCCTCTTTACGGTTAAAGCAGTACGGTACGTCGCGGTCGTGGTGTTCCGCCAGCGCAACCGCGGTGGTAGTGGCAATCGGAATGCCTTTATAGGCCGGGCCAAACAGCAGGTCAAAATCAATACCGGAGTCCACCAGCGCTTCGGCATAGAAACGGCCTAACAATGCCAGATCGCGCCCGGTATTAAACAGTCCGGCGTTGAAGAAATAGGGGCTCTTACGCCCGGATTTCAGCGTAAACTCGCCAAATTTCAGGACCTGCTTGTTAAGCGCAAACTCAATAAACTCACGCTGCCAGGATTTCATGGGCTTACTCCTCCGACTTTTGCTTTTGTACGAACAAAAAAAAGGCGACTCATCAGTCGCCTTTAAAATCAATTTTCTAACGCCGCCTTCTGCGTCGTTACGATAGATTCAATTCCCCCTCGGGCCAACGCCAGCAAGGTAAGAAGTTCTTCATGGGTGAACGGCTCACCTTCTGCCGTGCCCTGCACCTCAATGATGCGACCGTCTTCAGTCATCACCACGTTCATGTCAGTCTCGGCAGCGGAATCTTCGACGTATTCCAGATCGCAAAGCGCTTCACCGTTAACGATACCCACGGAAACAGCCGCGACCATCCCTTTCATCGGATTCGTTTTCAGCTTACCGGCTGCAACCAGCTTATTCAGGGCATCAGCCAGCGCCACACATGCACCGGTAATCGACGCCGTACGCGTACCACCGTCTGCCTGAATGACGTCGCAGTCCAGAGTAATGGTAAATTCACCCAATGTTTTCAGATCAACGGCGGCGCGCAGCGCACGTGCGATCAGACGCTGGATTTCCATGGTACGGCCGCCCTGCTTGCCTTTTGCCGCTTCGCGGGCGTTACGGGTATGGGTTGCACGCGGCAACATGCCATATTCCGCAGTGATCCAGCCCTGGCCCTGACCTTTCAGGAAGCGTGGAACGCCCTCTTCGATAGACGCGGTGCACAGCACTTTGGTGTCACCAAACTCAACCAGTACGGAGCCTTCTGCGTGTTTTGTATAGTTACGGGTCAGGGTGACGGGACGCACCTGATTGGCGCTACGACCTGCTGGACGCATGATGAAATCTCCGGCTTGAAACGAATGTGGCTGCGCATTATACGGATAAAGGACGCTTATTCCTATCCTGAGAAGCCCCCGAAAGCTATAATCCCCCCATCTCTCCTTTAAAAACGGGAATGTCTATGATCCGCAGTATGACCGCCTACGCCCGGCGTGAAATCAAGGGTAGCTGGGGTAGCGCTACATGGGAAATGCGCTCGGTAAACCAGCGCTACCTGGAAACGTATTTCCGTATGCCGGAGCAGTTCCGCAGCCTTGAACCTGTTGTACGCGAGCGTATCCGTGCTCGTCTGACGCGCGGTAAAGTGGAATGTAACCTGCGTTTTGAGCCTGATGCCAGCGCCCAGGGTGAGCTGATCCTCAACGAAAAACTGGCGAAACAGCTCGTCACTGCAGCGAACTGGGTCAAGATGCAAAGCGATGAAGGGGAAATCAACCCGGTCGATATTCTGCGCTGGCCTGGCGTCATGGCCGCCGGTGAGCAGGATCTGGACACGATTGCCGCTGAAATTCTCAGTGCCCTCGACAGCACGCTGGATGACTTTATCATTGCCCGCGAAACTGAAGGCCAGGCCCTCAAAGCGATGATTGAGCAGCGTCTGGAAGGTGTGACCACCGAAGTGGCTAAAGTCCGTACCCATATGCCTGCGGTCCTGCAATGGCAGCGTGAGCGCCTGGTGGCCAAACTGGAAGAAGCGGAAGTTCAGCTGGAAAATACCCGTCTGGAACAAGAGCTGGTGCTGATGGCACAGCGCATTGACGTCGCCGAAGAGCTGGATCGTCTGGAAGCGCACGTTAAAGAGACTTACAACATCCTGAAGAAGAAAGAAGCCGTAGGGCGTCGTCTCGATTTTATGATGCAGGAGTTCAACCGCGAGTCGAACACCCTGGCCTCGAAATCGATCAATGCTGAAGTGACCAACTCCGCCATTGAACTGAAAGTGCTGATTGAGCAGATGCGCGAGCAGATCCAGAATATCGAGTAACGCTTTATTCAAGCCGCTTTCTCATCATGGCCCCGTTCAGGGGCCATTTTTTTATCGGAACAGGCTATCGGCGGCAAACGCCTATAACATGAATAATTGTAATGTGAAAATTACCGTTTAACGCCATTACACCCAGCCAAACAACGTTCAGTCATTACCAAAAATAAGGCTAACGTCCTCACACAAGAAAAACTAAATCGTGACAGACCGCACAAAACGCTACCCTGTTGCCCTCACTATCGGGGGAACACATGCTGCTACACATCCTTTATCTCGTCGGGATCACTGCCGAAGCCATGACCGGTGCACTCGCTGCCGGACGCCGTCGTATGGATACGTTTGGGGTCATCATTATTGCTACCGCCACCGCGCTGGGAGGCGGATCGGTACGCGATATCCTGCTGGGGCATTACCCTCTCGGCTGGGTTAAGCACCCCGAGTACATCATCATTGTGGCTGTCGCCGCAGTGCTGACCACTATCCTTGCTCCTGTAATGCCCCATCTTCGACGTCTGTTTTTAGTGCTTGATGCTCTGGGCCTGGTCGTGTTCTCCATCATCGGGGCACAAATTGCGCTGGATATGGGCGAAAGCCCGGTGATTGCCACTATTGCCGCAGTTGTGACGGGCGTATTTGGCGGCGTACTGCGCGATATGTTCTGCAAACGCATACCCCTGGTCTTTCAAAAAGAGCTCTACGCCGGGATATCCTTTGCATCAGCCGTTCTGTATATCGCTTTACAGCATTATGTTTCCAGCCATGACGTCGTGGTCATCGCCACCTTGTTATTTGGCTTCACGGCTCGCTTGCTTGCGCTGCGCTTGAAACTGGGACTGCCCGTGTTTCATTACACTCAGGACACCCACTGACTGGCCGCTTTCTATTCTCCCCGATAAGATAGCGGCGTTTATCAGCGATAAGCGACAGCAAGCTCATGTCAGAATCCTTGCACTCCCTGCTTGCCGAGCCAGGCAACCAGCCCGGCAATGCCAGGATCATGTATAAACACAACGAGCTGCCGGGCTTTCTCCTTTCCTGTGCCGGGCAGCGCCTGCCAGTCTGCTGCGTTACGCTCACGCATTTTCTGCCACGTCAGGTCTCCCATAGCGTTTAGCGAGGCCTGCGTCAGCGGAACACCCAATGCCATGATCCAACGAATAAAGGGTCGCTCACGTACCAGATTAAAGCGATGCCAGAGCGCCAGCCCGCGTGCTTCGGAAAACCCCGGGGTAGACTCCAGCTGCGCCTGCGTTAATGTCAGCCATGAGAAGATATGTTCAAAATGATGCGCCTGATGCAGCGCCCGCCAGCCTGACTCACCGACGCCTTCAATATTCAGCACGTGCTTTGAACTGAGCCACTTCAGGCGAGCAAAGAACTGCTCCATACACGCCGGCGAGGCGTAAAAACAGCTCTGCGCATGATAATACGAGGCCGGGGGTGTGGGCTTTTGTCTCTCTTCCCCCCGCCAGACCACCTTATCGAACCGCGGGATACCCTGCCCGGCCAGACTGACCTGTATCTGATCACCCGTCGCAATATCCAGCCTCTGCCAGCGCTCAACGGACCCAAGACTGACCCGTTGTACCTGCTTATCATCCAGCAGGACAGGGCCCAGCGCCGCCACGACCGAGATTTTTCCCGTGCGCCCCACGGCAAAATGAATATCTCTTACTTCGGCGATCTGTGCGACCGGGGGGTATTTCCATGCGACGACCCAGCTGCCTTCTCCGGGCAACCAGTTTTCGCCGGGAGGAGCATCCGAGGACCGCACCACAATGCCGTCCGTGGCAAAGGGTAATGCCGTGTCGTGCCACGTCGAGCGCTGTTTCTCGACAGCATCAACAGTCTGTACAGGCAGGGTATAACGCGCCGTCAGGGAAAAGCCGGCTTTAGATAACTCAGACAGCGCACTCGACATCACTTTCGGCCCATCCGGCCAGGCCCAGATAAATATCCCTGTCTGGCTCAGAAGCGGACTGTCCTTTTGCCGCATCATCGCGCCCGCCACTTTTGCCCGTGCGTTCATTCCCCCCATCTGTCGCTGAAGATGGTTGTCGCGTAACCAAAAAAGCTCTCCCTGTAAGACGCTGTTGGCCAGCGCACCGGTCACTTTTTTGGGCACTGCGGGAATTAAATACACTTGTGCAGTCCAGTCTTCACCTTTAAGCCCATCACCACGACTGATAGCCTGGGTTAACTTTCCGTCGCGATACACCAGCGTCACTGCCACCCCGTCGACTTTTGGCTGCATCCAGAGAGTGTCACGACCACGCATCCACTGGCGTAGCTCTTCTTTACTGGCCGCTTTATGCACTCCAGTATGGGCAACAGGATGTCTTACGCTCCCCGTTAGAACCGGTAAGGCCTCCTCAGAAGGTATATCGCCGAAGCAGCGCTGCCACTGCTTTAAACGGCCATTGAGCTGGTCATAGACGTCGTCATTCACCTCGCTCACGCCCTGCTTCCAGTAGGCATCATCCCAGCGTTTGACTTGCGCACTCAACGTCGCAATCTCTTTCTCTGCTTTTGCCTGAGACCACACGGGACACACCGCCGCACCATAGCCGCACCACAACAGCATTAATCCGCTCATCCATCGCCACATCGCCACCCCTCCTTTGCGTTGGTGGAGGTATAACCCGACGCGGAAAACCGTGCTAATGGCAATCTTTCACTCTGCGAGGCGTTGTCAGAGGTTTATTTTTATTGCTGCAAAACAGCTGTAAAACCTGAAAACGGCGCGCAAAATTCAATAATGCAGGGGAAAAAGTGTGACAAAGGCTACGTCACACAGCGGCGACGTGTATAATAAGCCCGTATGTAGGACTTCTTCGTTAACACATACAAAAGACTCTCATGGCTCAAGGCACGCTTTATATTGTTTCTGCCCCTAGTGGCGCGGGTAAATCCAGCCTTATTCAGGCACTGTTAAAAACCCAACCGTTGTACGACACACAGGTTTCTGTTTCTCACACCACGCGTAAACCGCGTCCGGGTGAAGTGCACGGTGAACACTATTTCTTTGTTGATCACGATGAATTCAGAGCGATGATTGGCAGAGACGCGTTTCTTGAACACGCAGAAGTTTTCGGTAACTACTACGGCACTTCGCGTGAAACCATTGAGCAGGTTCTGGCCACGGGCGTAAATGTGTTCCTGGATATCGACTGGCAGGGCGCACAGCAGATTCGCAAGAAAATGCCTGATTCACGCAGTATCTTTATTTTACCGCCATCGAAAGATGAGCTGGATCGCCGACTGCGTGGCCGCGGTCAGGACAGCGAGGAAGTGATCGCCCGGCGTATGGAGCAGGCAGTTGCAGAAATGAGCCATTACGCGGAATATGATTACCTTATTGTGAATGATGATTTTGATGCCGCGCTGAGCGATCTCAAAACCATTCTTCGCGCAGAACGCTTGCGTATGAGCCGCCAGAAGCAGCGACATGACGCATTAATCACCAAACTGTTGGCAGACTGAACCCACTTTCAGTATCATGCCCAGTCATTTCTTCACCTGTGGAGCATTTTAAGTATGGCACGCGTAACTGTTCAGGACGCTGTAGAGAAAATTGGTAACCGTTTTGACCTGGTGCTGGTCGCCGCGCGTCGCGCTCGTCAGATGCAGGTAGGCGGTAAAGATCCGCTGGTACCGGAAGAAAACGATAAAACTACCGTTATTGCACTTCGCGAAATCGAAGAAGGTCTGATCAACAATCAGATCCTCGACGTACGTGAGCGCCAGGAGCAGCAAGAGCAGGAAGCCGCAGAACTGCAGGCCGTAACCGCCATTGCTGAAGGTCGTCGTTAATTAAACCTGCGGGTCGCCCTTGTATCTGTTTGAAAGCCTGAATCAACTGATTCAAACTTACCTGCCTGAAGACCAGATTAAGCGTCTTCAGCAGGCGTATCTCGTTGCACGTGACGCTCACGAGGGCCAGGCACGTTCAAGCGGTGAACCCTATATCACGCACCCGGTAGCGGTGGCCTGTATTCTGGCCGAGATGAAACTCGACTACGAAACGCTGATGGCTGCCCTGCTGCATGATGTGATCGAAGATACCCCTGCCACCTACCAGGATATGGAACAGCTGTTTGGCAAAAGCGTTGCCGAGCTGGTGGAAGGGGTCTCTAAGCTTGATAAGCTGAAATTCCGCGACAAGAAAGAGGCGCAAGCCGAAAACTTTCGCAAGATGATTATGGCGATGGTGCAGGATATCCGCGTCATTCTTATCAAACTTGCTGACCGTACCCACAATATGCGCACGCTGGGCTCACTTCGCCCGGACAAACGTCGCCGCATTGCCCGTGAAACCCTCGAAATCTACAGTCCGCTGGCGCACCGTTTAGGTATCCACCACATTAAAACCGAGCTGGAAGAGCTGGGTTTTGAAGCGTTATACCCGAACCGCTATCGCGTGATTAAAGAGGTGGTGAAAGCCGCACGCGGCAACCGTAAAGAGATGATTCAAAAGATCCTCTCTGAAATTGAAGGACGTTTACAGGAAGCGGGAATTCCGTGCCGCGTCAGCGGTCGCGAAAAACATCTGTACTCCATCTACTGCAAAATGGTGCTCAAAGAGCAGCGTTTTCATTCGATCATGGATATCTACGCGTTCCGCGTGATCGTCCACGACTCTGATACCTGCTACCGCGTGCTGGGCCAGATGCACAGCCTGTACAAACCGCGTCCAGGACGCATGAAAGATTACATCGCCATTCCAAAAGCGAACGGCTATCAATCTTTGCACACCTCGATGATCGGTCCACACGGCGTGCCTGTTGAAGTGCAGATCCGCACCGAAGACATGGACCAGATGGCGGAGATGGGTGTGGCTGCACACTGGGCTTATAAAGAGCACGGTGGTGAAAGCAGTACAACCGCACAAATCCGCGCCCAGCGCTGGATGCAAAGCCTGCTGGAGCTGCAGCAGAGTGCGGGTAGCTCGTTTGAATTTATCGAGAGCGTTAAATCCGATCTCTTCCCGGATGAGATTTACGTTTTCACCCCAGAAGGCCGCATTGTCGAACTGCCTGCAGGCGCTACGCCGGTCGACTTTGCTTACGCCGTGCATACCGATATCGGCCACGCCTGCGTGGGCGCGCGTGTCGACAGGCAGCCTTATCCGCTCTCTCAGCCGCTTTCCAGCGGCCAGACGGTGGAAATTATTACCGCACCGGGCGCACGTCCGAACGCGGCCTGGCTGAACTTTGTCGTGAGTTCCAAAGCACGCGCCAAAATCCGCCAGTTGCTGAAAAACCTCAAGCGCGATGATTCCGTCAGCCTGGGGCGTCGTCTGCTCAACCATGCGTTGGGTGGT
The DNA here is from genome assembly GCF_041360735.1 of Enterobacter sp. RCC_40. Taxonomy (NCBI): domain Bacteria; kingdom Pseudomonadati; phylum Pseudomonadota; class Gammaproteobacteria; order Enterobacterales; family Enterobacteriaceae; genus Enterobacter; species Enterobacter sp. RCC_40. The sequence goes on along the minus strand of NZ_JBFUPR010000005.1, from coordinate 134,578 downwards.
AGCCGTAAGCTGGCTGAAATCCCGAAAGAGAACATTCAGCGTGAGCTGGAGCGCATGAAGCTCGCCTCGCTTGATGATCTGCTGGCAGAAATCGGCCTCGGCAACGCCATGAGCGTGGTCGTGGCGAAGAACCTGCAGCAGGGTGATACCACGGCGATCCCGACGACGACGCAAAGCCACGGTCATCTGCCGATCAAAGGCGCGGACGGCGTACTTATCACCTTCGCGAAATGTTGCCGTCCTATCCCGGGTGACCCGATTATTGCGCACGTCAGTCCGGGTAAAGGGCTGGTTATCCACCACGAATCCTGTCGTAACATCCGCGGCTATCAAAAAGAGGCGGAGAAGTTCATGGCAGTCGAGTGGGATAAAGAGACGGCACAGGAATTTATCACCGAAATTAAGGTGGATATGTTCAACCACCAGGGCGCCCTGGCGAACCTGACGGCAGCAATCAATACGGCCTCTTCCAACATTCAGAGCCTGAACACGGAAGAGAAAGATGGCCGCGTCTACAGCGCCTTTATTCGTCTGACCGCCCGTGACCGCGTGCATCTGGCGAACATTATGCGCAAGATCCGCGTGATGCCGGACGTGATTAAAGTCACCCGTAACCGAAACTAGACTTATGAATTCAAAACGTTACGAGCGTATCTGCGAAATGCTCGCCAGGCGTCAGCCTGACCTGACGGTCTGCATGGAGCAGGTCCACAAACCTCATAACGTCTCTGCAATTGTCCGTACCGCAGACGCCGTAGGCGTGCATGAAGTGCACGCAGTCTGGCCGGGTGCCCGCATGCGAACCATGGCTTCAACTGCCGCAGGCAGCAACAGCTGGGTGTCCGTCAAAACCCACCAGACTATTGGCGAAGCCGTATCGCACCTGAAAGGTCGCGGTATGCAGGTCCTGGCCACTAACCTGTCCGCAAAAGCCGTCGATTTTCGTGAGATCGACTACACCCGCCCGACCTGTATTTTGATGGGTCAGGAGAAAACCGGGATCACCCAGGAAGCGCTGGATCTGGCGGATCAGGATATCATCATCCCCATGATCGGCATGGTGCAGTCTCTCAATGTCTCCGTGGCCTCTGCGCTCATTCTCTATGAAGCGCAGCGCCAGCGTCAGAACGCGGGCATGTACAAGCGCAGCAACAGCATGCTGCCGGAAGAGGAGCAGCAGCGCCTGCTGTTCGAAGGTGGTTACCCGGTGCTGGCTCGCGTCGCGAAACAGAAAAAACTGCCTTACCCCCACGTCAACGCGCAGGGCGAAATTGAAGCCGATGCCGAGTGGTGGGCCACCATGCAGTACGCAGGATAACCGATGAAAGGCCGTCTGCTGGATGCCATACCGCTCAATAGCCTGACGGGCGTAGGTGCGGCGCAAAGCAGTAAACTGGCAAAAATTGGCCTGCACACCGTGCAGGATCTCCTGCTCCATCTCCCCCTGCGTTATGAAGACCGCACCCAACTCTATAAGATTGGCGATCTGCTGCCTGCCATTTACGCCACCGTTGAAGGCGAAGTACTGAACTGCAATATCACCTTTGGCGGACGCCGGATGATGACCTGTCAGATCAGCGACGGCACCGGCATTCTCACCATGCGCTTTTTCAACTTCAATGCGGCCATGAAAAACAGCCTTGCGACCGGTCGCAGGGTACTGGCCTATGGTGAAGCCAAGCGCGGGAAATACGGCGCAGAGATGATCCACCCGGAGTATCGCGTTCAGGGAGATCTGAGCACGCCGGAGCTGCAGGAGACCCTGACCCCGGTTTATCCGACGACCGAAGGCATCAAGCAGGCAACGCTGCGTAAACTCACCGACCAGGCGCTGGAACTGCTGGATACCTGCGCCATTACCGAGCTACTGCCGCCTGAGCTGGCTCAGGGCATGATGAGTCTGCCCGAGGCGCTGCGCACCCTGCACCGCCCGCCGCCAACCCTGCAGCTTAGTGACCTGGAAAGCGGCAAACACCCCGCTCAACGGCGTCTTATCCTTGAGGAATTACTGGCTCATAACCTGAGCATGCTGGCGGTAAGGGCGGGCGCGCAGCGTTTTCATGCCCAGCCCTTAAGCCCGCGAGATGAACTCAAAGATAAGCTGCTGGCCTCACTGCCGTTTAAACCCACCGGTGCACAGGCACGCGTCACGGCCGAGATCGAACGCGATATGGCGCTTGATGTGCCCATGATGCGCCTGGTTCAGGGGGATGTGGGGTCCGGTAAAACGCTGGTTGCAGCCCTGGCTGCCCTGCGCGCGATTGCCCACGGAAGGCAGGTGGCGTTAATGGCCCCCACCGAACTGCTGGCTGAACAGCACGCTAATAACTTCCGCGCGTGGTTTGCCCCGCTTGGGATTGAAGTGGGCTGGCTTGCCGGGAAGCAAAAAGGTAAAGCGCGTCAGGCACAACAGGACGCCATTGCCAGCGGTCAGGTACAGATGATTGTCGGCACGCACGCGATTTTCCAGGAGCAGGTACAGTTTAATGGTCTTGCCCTGGTGATTATCGACGAACAACACCGCTTCGGTGTACACCAGCGTCTGGCGCTGTGGGAGAAAGGGCTACAGCAGGGCTTCCATCCGCATCAGCTGATCATGACTGCCACACCTATCCCGCGCACCCTGGCAATGACCGCCTACGCCGATCTCGATACATCGACCATCGACGAACTGCCGCCGGGCCGTACACCGGTCACCACGGTCGCCATTCCGGACACACGCCGCAGCGATATCATCGACCGCGTGCGCAACGCCTGCACTCACGAAGGCCGTCAGGCCTACTGGGTCTGCACGTTAATTGAAGAGTCTGAACTGCTTGAAGCGCAGGCTGCGGAAGCGACGTGGGAAGAGCTGAAGCTGGCGCTGCCCGAGCTGAACGTGGGTCTGGTTCACGGGCGGATGAAGCCTACTGAGAAACAGGCGGTGATGCAGTCGTTCAAACAGGGTGAACTGCATTTGCTGGTTGCCACAACGGTGATTGAAGTCGGCGTAGATGTCCCCAATTCCAGCCTGATGATCATCGAAAACCCGGAACGTCTTGGTCTTGCGCAACTCCATCAGTTGCGCGGCCGCGTTGGCCGCGGTGCTGTCGCCTCTCACTGCGTGCTGCTCTACAAAGCACCGCTCTCGAAAACCGCACAGATGCGTTTGCAGGTGCTGCGCGACAGTAACGACGGTTTTGTGATTGCACAAAAAGACCTGGAGATCCGCGGCCCAGGCGAACTGCTGGGCACGCGTCAGACGGGTAACGCCGAATTCAAAGTGGCGGATTTACTGCGCGATCAGGCCATGATCCCCGAAGTTCAGCGCCTCGCACGCCATATTCATGAGCGCTACCCCGAACAGGCGGCAGCGTTAATTGAGCGCTGGATGCCGGAAACCGAACGCTATTCCAACGCCTGATCTCAGGCAAACATCGGCAGCATCAGGTAAAGCTTGATCACCAGCGCGTTGACGATATCAATGAAGAACGCCCCGACCATCGGGACCACCAGAAACGCCATATGCGAAGGCCCAAAACGTTCGGTGATCGCCTGCATGTTGGCGATAGCCGTCGGCGTTGCCCCTAGACCAAACCCACAATGCCCGGCCGCCAGCACTGCTGCATCGTAGTTTTTGCCCATCATGCGCCAGGTCACAAACATGGCGTAGAACGCCATAAACAGCGCCTGAACGGCCAGAATAGCCACCATCGGCAGCGCCAGTGAGGCCAGCTCCCAGAGCTTGAGGCTCATCAGGGCCATCGCCAGGAACAGCGACAGGCAGACGTTACCAAGCACCGATACGGCACGTTCAAATACGCGGTAGAAACCCATCAGCGCCAGACCGTTACTCAGCAGCACCCCAACAAACAGCACGCACACAAACGTCGGGAGCTCGAACGCTGAACCTGCCAGCCATTGCGCAACCACTTTGCCCACCGTCAGGCAAATGGCAATCATCGCGATAGTTTCAATCAACACCAGCGAAGTGATGGTGCGTCCGACGTCGGGTTTTTCAAAGGCAGTGGGCACCAGCTCATCGTCCGGTCTTCCGTCTGGCGTACCAGAGTGCTTCACCAGATACCGCGCCACCGGCCCGCCGATCAGGCCGCCCAGCACCAGACCGAAGGTGGCGCAGGCCATCGCCACTTCGGTGGCATTTTCAAAGCCGTAGCGCTCAGTAAACAGCTTGCTCCACGCCGCCCCGGTACCGTGGCCACCAGAGAGGGTGATTGATCCGGCCAGCAGCCCCATCAGCGGATCCAGCCCCAGCAGCGTGGCCATCCCGATACCAATGGCGTTTTGCATCACTAGCAGTCCTACCACCACGATCAGAAATACGCCGAGCACTTTGCCACCCGCCCGCAGGCTCGCCAGGTTGGCATTCAGGCCAATGGTGGCAAAGAAGGCCAGCATCAGCGGATCTTTCAGGGACATATCAAAATCAATTTCCCAGCCCATGCTTTTCTTCAGCACCAGCAGGGCCAGCGCCACCAGCAGTCCGCCGGCAACAGGTTCAGGAATGGTGTATTTCTTCAGAAGGGAAACGCTGTGTACGAGCTTACGGCCAAGCAGTAAGACCAGCGTTGCGGCAACAAGGGTCGACAACGTATCGAGATGAATCATAAAAGGCTCCTGTTATGCGCGTGTTCCATACACACGCGGCGTTATCCTGGGCCGGCTTGCGCTCCTCATGAGCCGCCGGCGCAAAAAGTGTAATTTTTTTTCCCCATGGGTTGTAGAAAACCTGCTCACAGCAGCAGATTTTCTTGTCTTTTTTTGTTGGCAATCGTTTGCTTTTACCAGGTGGTCAGATAAAATGCCCGCTTTTCCACCGTGGGATTGCCGCCGATGTCCGTTAACACCCTTGAGTCTCCCGATGCGCAACCGATTGCGCAGAAGCAAAATAGCGAACTGATTTACCGCCTTGAAGACCGTCCGCCTCTTCCTCAGACGCTCTTTGCCGCCTGCCAACACCTGCTGGCTATGTTCGTTGCGGTGATCACCCCGGCGCTGCTCATCTGCCAGGCGCTTGGTTTACCGGCTCAGGATACACAGCACATCATCAGTATGTCCCTCTTTGCCTCCGGCGTGGCGTCCATTATTCAAATTAAAGCGTGGGGCCCGGTGGGGTCTGGATTGTTGTCGATCCAGGGCACCAGTTTTAACTTTGTCGCACCGCTGATCATGGGCGGTACAGCCCTCAAAACCGGCGGCGCGGATGTTCCGACCATGATGGCGGCGCTGTTTGGCACGCTGATGCTGGCCAGCTGCACCGAGATGGTGATCTCCCGGGTACTGCACCTGGCGCGTCGCGTGATCACGCCGCTGGTATCCGGCGTGGTGGTGATGATCATTGGCCTGTCGCTGATTCAGGTTGGCCTGACCTCCATCGGTGGCGGTTATGCGGCAATGAGCGACCACACTTTTGGTGCACCGAAAAACCTGCTGCTGGCCGGCGTGGTGCTGGCAATCATTATTCTGCTAAACCGTCAGCGTAACCCGTATCTGCGTGTGGCATCGCTGGTGATCGCCATGGCGGCCGGTTATCTGCTGGCCTGGGCGCTGGGTATGCTGCCGGAGAACACCCCGCAGACCAACAGTGCGCTGATCACCATTCCAACGCCGCTGTACTACGGCCTGGGCATTGACTGGGGTCTGCTGCTGCCGCTGATGCTGGTCTTTATGATCACCTCGCTGGAGACGATTGGCGATATCACCGCCACGTCTGATGTCTCCGAGCAGCCGGTCTCCGGCCCGCTGTATATGAAACGCCTGAAAGGCGGCGTGCTGGCGAACGGCCTGAACTCGTTTGTCTCTGCGGTCTTCAACACCTTCCCGAACTCCTGCTTCGGCCAGAACAACGGCGTGATCCAGCTGACTGGCGTTGCCAGCCGCTACGTCGGTTTTGTGGTGGCGCTGATGCTGATCGTCCTCGGCCTGTTCCCGGCGGTAAGCGGTTTTGTGCAGCATATACCTGAACCGGTACTGGGCGGCGCAACGCTGGTGATGTTCGGGACCATCGCGGCTTCCGGTGTACGTATCGTCTCTCGCGAACCGCTGAACCGCCGCGCCATCATGATCATTGCCCTGTCGCTGGCCGTGGGTCTGGGTGTTTCACAGCAACCGCTGATCCTGCAGTTTGCCCCGGACTGGGTGAAAAACCTGCTCTCTTCCGGCATTGCGGCAGGCGGTATCACCGCGATTGTTCTGAACCTCGTTTTCCCGCCTGAGAAAAATTGATCGCCCTCACGGCAGGCTGTCAACGCCTGCCGTGACATCTCTTTACACCATTCCCGCCTTGAGCATTGCGCATAAATCGTGCATAACTCCCTTATGTGCGTTTCGCGGGATGGAAGACCATGAAATTTATTGGAAAGGTACTCGTCTATCTTCTGGTGGCCCTGCTCATTGTGGTGCTGGCGCTCTATATTCTGCTCCAGACCCGCTGGGGAGCATCTCAGGCCAGCAACTGGATAACGGTGAATACCGATTACGAACTCAATTTCGACCTGATGGATCACCGCTTTTCGTCACCTTCCCACATCATTCTGGAAAACGTCACGTTTGGCCGCGACGGTAAACCCGCCACGCTGGTGGCCAGGAAAGTCGATATTGGTCTGAGTAGCCGACAGGTCACCGATCCGCTGCACATGGACACCATTACCCTGTTCGATGGCACGCTTAATCTTTCTCCTCAGACGGCCCCGCTCCCGTTCCAGGCGGACCGTTTGCAGTTGAACAACATGGCCTTTAACAGCCCCAATACGGAATGGGATCTCAGCGCACAGAAAGTGACGGGCGGCGTCAGCCCGTGGCAGCCAGAGGCAGGCAATGTGCTGGGTAAAAACGCACAGATCCAGGTGAGCGCAGGCTCGCTTACCCTGAACGGCGTGCCGGCCACCAACGTGCTGATCCAGGGACAACTCAACGGCAAAGAGGTGGTGCTGAACACCATTGGTGCCGATATGGCGCGCGGTTCGCTCACCGGGTCCGCCCTGCGCAACGCTGACGGCAGCTGGATTATCGACACCATGCGTCTGAATGAGATCCGCCTGCAAAGCGATAAGTCACTGGTGGATTTCTTCGCGCCTCTGACCACCATTCCCTCGCTGCAGATTGGCCGTCTGGAAGTGACTGACGCACGCCTGCAGGGGCCGGACTGGGCGGTGACCGATCTCGATTTAAGCCTGCGCAACCTGACACTCAGCAAAGGCGACTGGCAAAGTCAGGAGGGGCGTTTGTCCATGAACGCCAGCGAGTTTATTTATGGCTCTCTGCATCTGTTCGACCCGATCATGAATGCGGAGTTCTCCCCGCAAGGCGTGGCGCTGCGCCAGTTTACCTCCCGCTGGGAGGGCGGCATGGTACGCGCTTCCGGTAACTGGCTGCGCGAAGGTAACGCGCTGGTGCTGGACGATGTCGCCATCGCCGGGCTGGAATACACCCTGCCGCAGAACTGGAAAACGCTGTGGATGGAGCCGTTACCGGAATGGCTGAACAGCCTGACGCTGAAAAAATTCGGCCTGAGCCGCAACCTGGTTATCGATATCGACCCGGCCTTCCCGTGGCAAATCACCTCTCTTGATGGCTATGGCGCGAACCTGCAGCTGGCGAAAGATCGCCAGTGGGGCGTATGGGGTGGCAGCGCAACGCTGAACGGCGCGGCGGCGACCTTTAACCGCGTGGACGTGCGTCGTCCGTCGCTGGCGCTGAACGCTAACGCCTCAACGGTAAACATTACCGACCTGAGTGCTTTCACCGAAAAAGGCATTCTGGAAGCCACGGCGACGGTTTCACAGCTTCCGCCACGGCAGACCACAATCAGCCTGAACGGACGCGGCGTGCCGCTCAACGTGCTGCAGGCGTGGGGCTGGCCGGCGCTGCCCATTGGCGGTGATGGCAATATCCAGCTAACCGCCAGCGGCAGCGTGCAGGCCAACGCACCGCTGAAGCCGACGGTTAACGGGAAACTGAATGCGGTAAATATGGATAAACAGCAGGTGCAACAGACGATGACGGGGGGAGAGGTGTCGACACTATCCTCGCCCCAGCCCTCTCCCTGAAAGGAAGAGGAAGCAAACCCTTCCCTCCCCCCGTTGGGGAGAGGGTCAGGGTGAGGAAAATTAAAGGTGTGCCACCACCTCATTACCCTCCGCTTTCACCACCACGCCCCACTCGCTCCCGGCCTCTGAGCCGCCTTTTACGCCACTCAGTTTCTGCACGTTGCGCAAGCAGACCGACCAGGTTCGCGCGTCACCTGTGCCGGTAATGGTCACGGTGTCGCCACTGCGTGTGGCTTTCAGCGTAAATGCCACAGAACCGTCCGCCGCAGGCACTTCGCTCACCGCCATCGCGCCATCGCCCAGGTTAAACAGCTGGAAAGCTGTTCCCTCGTTCCAGGCGTAGTCCGGTTTCTGTTGATTGTTGCCCAACGCCAGCAGGGTGTTATCGCGCACATAGACCGGCAGGCTGCGGAAATCATGCTGCTGTTTATGCCAGCGGCTGCCCTTGATTTCATCGTTATGCCAGAGATGGGTCCAGCGCCCTTCCGGCAGATAAAACTGCACGTCACCGGCCTCAGAAAACACCGGGGCTACCATCACCGACTCCCCCAGCATGTACTGACGGTCGAGGTAATCGCATGCCGGATCGTCCGGGAACTCCAGCATCATCGCCCGCAGCATCGGTGTGCCATACTCGCGAGCCAGGGCAGCCTGGCGATAGAGATACGGCATCATCTGACATTTCAGCTGAGTGAAGTGACGCACCACATCACAGGACTCATCATCGTACGCCCACGGTACGCGGTAAGATTTGCTGCCATGCAGGCGGCTGTGGCTGGATAACAGCCCAAACGCGCACCAGCGTTTGTAGACGTGTGCCGGCGCGGTGTTCTCAAATCCACCGATGTCATGGCTCCAGAAGCCAAAGCCGGACAGACCAATCGACAGCCCGCCGCGCAGGCTTTCCGCCATCGACTCGTAGTTGGCGTAACAGTCGCCACCCCAGTGCACCGGGAACTGTTGCGCACCTACCGACGCCGAGCGGGCAAACAGCACCGCCTCATCCGCGCCCACCGTTTCTTTCAGTACGTTCCACACCAGTTCGTTATAAAGGTATGCGTAGTGGTTGTGCATCTTCTGCGGATCGGAACCGTCAAACCACTGGACGTCCGTCGGGATGCGCTCGCCAAAGTCGGTCTTAAAGCAGTCGACGCCAATATCCACCAGGCCTTTCAGCTTGTCGGCATACCACCGGCACGCGTCCGGGTTAGTGAAGTCATAAATCGCCAGGCCCGGCTGCCACTTGTCCCACTGCCACAGGGAGCCGTCCGGGCGCTTGAGCAGGTAGCCCTTCTCTTTCAGTTCGCGAAATACCGGCGACTTCTGGCCGATGTACGGGTTAATCCACACGCAAACCTTCAGCCCTTTCTCCTTCAGGCGGCGGATCATCCCCTGCGGATCCGGGAAGGTCACCGGGTCCCATTCAAAATCACACCACTGGAAGGCCTTCATCCAGAAGCAGTCGAAGTGGAAGACGTGCAGCGGCAGGTCGCGCTCCGCCATGCCAGCAATAAAGCTGTTCACCGTGGCTTCATCGTAGTTAGTGGTAAACGACGTGGTCAGCCACAGGCCGAATGACCACGCGGGCGGCAGCGCCGGACGCCCGGTGAATCGCGTATAACGGTTGAGCACCTCTTTTGGCGTCGGGCCGTCGATCACAAAGTACTCGAGATATTCACCTTCTACGCTGAACTGCACTTTGGAGACCTTCTCGGAGCCAATTTCAAACGACACGTTTTCCGGGTGGTTCACCAGTACCCCGTAGCCGCGGTTGGTCAGATAGAACGGGATATTTTTGTATGACTGCTCGGTACTGGTGCCGCCGTCGCGGTTCCAGGTCTCGACCGTCTGGCCGTTGCGCACCAGGGCGGTAAAGCGCTCGCCCAGACCGTATACCGTTTCACCTACGCCCAGATCCAGACGCTCAAAAACATAATGACGATCGGTACGGGTATCCTGCACGTAACCGTTGTTTTTCAGCTGACTGCCGGTAATGCGCTGGCCGTTGCGCAGGAAGTCCAGCGCCCAGCACTCGCCTTTGGTGACGCGCACGCTGAGGTGACCGCTTTTCAGCTCAGCAAATTCGGCATTGTTTTCAATCTCAACGTTCATCTCTTTGATGACATTCAGAGGATAGTGCGGACCGTTGTTCAGCACGCCCTGGAAGTGCTCGATACGCACGCCAACAATCCCTTCCTGCGGGGAGAAAAGACGGACAGTGAACATCAGGGTATCAAGCTGCCAGGTACGTTCTCGTACATCACGCGGCGCCACGTATACCACAAGGTCATTGCCCTGCTGCTCTACATCGAACACCTGAACCGGGCAGGTGACGTTCAGGCCCGGTTGAATGAGCCAGTTTCCATCACTGATTTTCATACTCTCGTCCTCTTAGTTCTGTAATTCTTTACTGACCGGCAGGTTGTCAAACTCCTGCTGATTGCGGCGCGCGCCGTGTGCCAGCTCGCTCATGATTTTGGTCAGGAAAGGCGTTTTCAGGGTGTAGTAGCGTTTGGCGATGATGGCGCTCAGCACGTAGCAGACCGCCGGGGCCAGGGTGAACAGGCCGATAATGATGTTGATGGTCGCGCTGTTCTGGGTTTTAGCTGCGGCGTCATAACCACCTCCTGCCAGCATCCAGCCGATCATCGCCCCGCCCAGCGCCAGGCCGAGTTTCAGCACAAACAGCGTGCCCGCGAAGCTGATGCCGGTAAGACGTTTGCCGTTGGTCCATTCGCCGTAGTCGACGGTATCGGACATCATGACCCACTGGATCGGCGTCACCAGCTGATGCAACACCCCAATCACAAAGATGAAGGTGAACATCACCACCGTGGCATGCATGGGAACGAAGAACATCGCCACGCTGACCACTGCCAGGGCGGCGTTGGTCCACCAGAAGATGCTGACCTTGCATTTCCAGTCGGTGAGCGGTTTCGCCAGCGCAGAGCCAATCAGGTTGCCGACACAGTAGGTGGTGAGGAACGCGACAAAGATTTCCGGCGAGCCCATGATCCAGGTGCAGTAGTACATCATCGCACCGCCACGCACGCAGACGGCGAGGATATTAAGAATGGTCAGCACACCAACAATACGCCACTGGTCGTTGTGCCAGATATCTCGCAGGTCTTCGCGCATGGAGGTGGTGCTCGGCGGCACCTGGATGCGCTCTTTGGTGGTGAAGAAGCAGAACGCCAGCATCAGGAACGCGACCACCGACAGCACGGCTATCCCACCCTGGAAACCGAACGCTTTGTCATCGCCACCAATCAGGTTAACCAGCGGCATCATCAGTACCGTCGAGAGCATGCCGCCCGCGGTCGCCAGCACAAAGCGCCAGGACTGCAGGGAGATACGCTGCGTCGGGTCGTTGGTGATCACACCGCCCAGCGCGCAATAAGGGATGTTAACCACGGTATAGAGCAGCGTCAGCAGCGTGTAGGTAATGGCGGCATAGATCATTTTGCCGTTGAGGCTGAGGTCCGGCGTGGTGTAGGCCAGCACGCAGACAATGCCGAACGGGATAGCACCGAACAGTATCCACGGCCGGAATTTACCCCAGCGGCTGCGGGTGCGGTCAGCGATCAGGCCCATGCACGGGTCCGAAATCGCATCCAGCGCACGTGCCAGCAGGAACATCGTGCCGACAAACCCGGCAGGAATGCCGAAGATATCGGTATAGAAAAACATCATGTACAACATAACGTTATCGAAGATGATGTGGCTGGCGGCGTCACCCATGCCGTAGCCAATCTTCTCTTTTACTGACAATACGTCGCTCATTTTTTTATCCTTCACGCTGTAGGGGGCGCTGAGACCGGTTACAGATTTTTAAACCATTGTTTCAGGAGCGGGTATTGCGTTTTCTGGTTAGCTGGTTACGTTTCTTGTTTTTTGTGATCGCGGTAAATATTGACGAGCACGAAATGCTAACCTGAGGATTTTCTTAGGAATTAACTGAAACAGGGGTGTTAAGGTCAAAAGAGAGGTGAAAAAAGTGTGCCGGGGTATGTGGTAAATGACTGAAAGTAGCTATAATGCGCCCCGCCTCCATGTAGCAATGCAGGCGCGGAAGATCGTCATCTCCGGTGAGGTGGCTGGACTTCAAATCCAGTTGGGGACGCCAGCGTTCCCGGGCAGGTTCGACTCCTGTGATCTTCCGCCAAAATTCTTTGAAGAGATTATTCTCATATTTGTTCCACCATTAAACCCAAATAATAATTAAATCTATTCACCAAAATTTTTATGTGACTCTTCTGCTTTTCAGTAATTCTTAAGTCATCCTTTTTCGTTTTTTCACCCACAAATATTCAGGCATTAAACTTTACCCATGTGTTTTACTAATTAATTACGTTGATATTGATTTGTTCGGTTATATTACGGATATCATAATAGCCAAACTTTAATCGTAAGGTATAATTCCTGAACGGCAAAACGCGTTTCATTTCATATCTAACGAGTAGGATATCTGCGTTAAGTTAGCATTCACTCACCCAACCACATATGCAGCAACGGAAATGCATTCCCTTGTCCGTCCCGTTCTGAGCGCCCCACCTGCACAAACCCCATATGCTGATAAAACGCAACGCCCTGCGGGTTTTGCTCGTTTACATCCACTTCATTCGCACCAAAATGCGCAATGGCATAGTTCAGCAGTAATTTCCCCACACCTTTTCCCCGGCTCGCATCATCCACAAACAGCATTTCAATGCGGTTTTCATCGACGCCTAAAAAGCCATGAATAACACCCGCTTCATCGCGGGCAATCATAACCTTGAGATTGGGCAGATAGGCATTGAGCAATAACGGGCGCAGCGCCGCAATATCGCTTTCCTGTAAAAAGTGATGGGTGGCACGAACGGAAGACTCCCAGACTGTGACGAGACGTTCGAAGTGTGAGGGGTGTGCAGATTCGATTTTCATGAGGGGGATCATTATAGAGCGCAGCGATTAAATCAAGTATCCAGAAGCATGGAGGCAATAAAATGAAGACCTTAAATGAAGTAATAAACTCTCGAACCTGTGAAAGTCGAGAGCGTATCAAGGAAATGGCCCGGAAGTTGGTTCAGGAGACTGGTCAGCAGATAGAGCATGAAAAGCAAGAATCCCCAACAGACATTGAGAATAAAGAAACCAGCTAACCCTTCATGGTAGTTGTTCGGGTAAACCGAACAACTGAGGAACGGTAAATATTGTAGCGCCCTGTCCCCCCTCACCCTAGCCCTCTCCCTCAGGGAGAGGGAACTGACCGTGCGGTTTGTCATCCCCCACCTTAATCTCCATCACCGCATACACCCCGTCTTTCGGGACGACCACAGTGACGTTTTCCACCGGCACGCCTGCCGCGATATGAATATCCTGCAGCTGCCGGAGCGTCCGCGGGTAAATATCCTCCCAGCCGATACAGCGCAAAATAAAATCGATTTGTGGGCTGCTGGCCAGCATATTCGAGACAATCACCGCCCCGCCGGGCTTTATCAGCCGCAGCGCACGCTGGAGAAAAATCACCGCATCGGCATCGTTGAAATAGTCGAAAATCCCCAGCGCATCCACCAGTTCGGCCTGATGCTCGCCCAGCTCATGCAGTAAATCTTCGTTACGCACCAGCGTATGGAGCAAGTTGCGCCTGAGCAGGGTCAGCTGTTCACCCACGATAATGCCTTCCTGCGCCGCCATGGTTTCGGCCCAACTGAGCGCCACTGGGTCTTTATCCACCAGCGTCAGATACACCTGCTGGCCGTCGAGCTTCGCCTCGCGCAGCGCCTCCAGCACGGGGATTGCAGCCCCGCTTGCCAGGCTCACCCAATTGTTATCGTTCCCGTTGCGGATGTATTTATCCACCATCGCAGCCAGTACTTTTGCACGGGAGCGCACACCAATGGCATCGTTCGCATGGATAAACCACTGGCGGCTGTCGCTGTCCATTCGGGTTCCGTCTGGTAGGCGCTCCTCCAGCGGGTTTTGCACCACAAAAAGCGCCAGCGCAGAGGGAACCAGCCGGGTACGCCACGCGGTGAGCGCCGGACGATTGCGGTAGGCTTGCCCGGAATAACGGTTCTGTGGGACAAGCACGGCCTGTCCCCCCTCTTCGTATTCAATCCGCGGAGGACGAAGCGCCGGGTCGGCTTTCAGCGCCCGGTTAATCGAATTGATCTCACGGGCAGTGTCGTCCTTCATCGGCCACTGGTCGCTAATATCCGGAAATGACGCACTGAAAATGGTCATATTTTCCGGTGCGTCGCCGCGAAAAGGCTGCCAGTTCATGTCGTCGTCTCCCGTTGAGCTTTTAACGGAAGTCTATCCAGGCGAGCCAGTAAAACCCTACGAAGAAAGCACGATCTTCACTGCTTAACCCACACCAGCTGATCAACCTTGAAGCCCAGACTGCGTGCGGTATTCAGGTAGTCCTGCTTCACGGCATCCGGAATCGTCGGCGTACGAGACAGGATCCACAGATAGTCGCGGTTCGGCCCGCTCACCAGCGCATACTGGTACTTATCGTCCAGCTTGATCACGTTATAGCCGCCGTAGAAGGGGCCGAAGAACGACACCTTCAGCGCTGCCGTCGTCGGTTCGCCGGTAAAGTACGCTTTGCCTTCACTCTCATTCCACTTGTTTTTGACCGGGTCGAAACCCCGGTTAAGCACGCTGATGCCACCGTCGCTGCGCTCGCCGTAGGTGGCGGTCACCTGCTCCAGTCCCCGTTCGAAGCGGTTTTCCAGGCGGGCAACTTCATACCACTTGCCGAGATAGCGGCTGGCTTCAAAATTTGAAATGGGCTTTACGCCTTTCGGTGGCGTAGGGGATTTGCAGGCCACCAGAGTCAGGGCAATGGCGACACCAGTCACAACAGGCCATAGTTTCATGAGAATTCCTTTCATTTGCACGGTTGGAAGTAAAGTGTAGTGCACCGTTACGGCGCTTCATCCCGTGAGGGAAAATTCGTAGTATATTGAGAGTATTCCTCCACTCTGGACACGGACATGGCTTACTCCATCGGCGAATTCGCCAGACTCAGCGGGATCACCGCCACGACGCTGCGGGCATGGCAGCGTCGCTATGGTTTACTGAAGCCACAGCGCACGGAGGGCGGCCATCGCCAGTACAGTGATGAGGACGTCCAGCAGGCACTGAAAATCCTCGACTGGGTGAAAAAAGGCGTGCCCATCGGCCAGGTCAAACCGCTACTGGAACGCCCCGTTCCGCGCCGGACCAACAACTGGCAAACGTTGCTTGAGACCATGCTGCAACGCCTGCAGGACGGGAAAATTGAGTCCCTGCGCCAGATGATTTACGACGCCGGCCGCGAATACCCCAGGCCAGAGCTGGTTGCAAATGTGCTGCGTCCTTTGCGCAGCCAGATGTCAGCCAACATCCCTGCCGCCATGACCCTGCGCGAGATCCTCGACGGCATTATCATCGCCTATGCCTCGTTCTGCCTTGAAGGCGACAAAAAAGCGCCGGGTGATAACATCCTGCTTAGTGGCTGGTACCTGAATGACCCGTGTGAAATCTGGCTCGAGGCCCTGACGCGTACCGGACAAGGGCACCGTATCGATATTTTGCCTACCCCCTCCACGTCACTGGCGCCTGAGATTTTCCCCGAGCGCAAATGGCTTCTGGTGACCAGCGGTAAACTGACCGCCGCACGGAAAAAGCAGGTGGCACAGTGGCAGCAGCAGGTATCCCTTGAAGTGATTATCCTCTGATTATTTTCTCCTGCGGTAAACTTCACGAAAAGTTGAATATTTTTCCGTCCCGCAAATGCTAACGTTTTCCTGTAACTGACAACCCCACAGGAAAACACAATGAAAAAAACAACCCCTCTGCTGATGCTGGCCGCCATGGCCTTTACCCCTGCCGCGTTTAGCGCCCCTGCCGGCACCCTGAGCGTACATATTCTCGACCAGCAAACCGGGATGCCGCCATCTGACGTTACCGTCACGCTGGAGAAGCAGCAGCAGAACACATGGACCCAGATTGCCAGCGGCAAAACCGACCACGACGGACGTATCAAATCACTCTATCCGCAGGATCAGGACATGCAGCCAGGCGTGTATAAAGTGACCTTCAAAACCGCTGATTACTTCCACGGCAAAAAGCTGGACACCTTCTTCCCGGAGATCCCAGTGCTATTTACCGTGACCCGAACCAACGAGAAACTTCACATCCCGCTTCTGCTGAGCCAGTATGGCTACTCGACCTACAAGGGCAGTTAAGAAACATTGATTTTAAAGGATAATAAAAAATAACTCCGCCAATACTTGGACAAATTACTCATGTTGTGTAAGTTTTAGATATACGAACTGGAGACACACACCATGACAATGAAACCTGTAATCGGTATTAGCGGATGTTTGACCGGTTCCGCCGTTCGCTTCGACGGCGGACATAAGCGTATGGGCTTTGTCATGGACGAACTGGCCCAGTGGGTGAATTTCAGGCCCGTCTGCCCTGAGATGGCCATCGGCTTGCCGACGCCACGCCCTGCACTGCGTCTTATCGTGACGGACAGCGGTGAAACCCAGATGCGTTTTAGCCACGCCCCGCACGAAGACGTTACGCAAAAGATGGCTGACTTTACGGCAGATTATCTGCCTAAAATCGGCGATCTGGCAGGTTTTATCGTCTGTGCAAAATCCCCCAGCTGCGGCATGGAACGCGTGCGGCTGTATGATGAAAACGGCAACCGGGGCCGCAAGGAGGGTGTCGGGCTGTTCACTGCCACCCTCCTTGAAACCCTGCCGTGGTTACCCGTGGAAGAAGATGGTCGCCTGCACGATCCGGTGCTGCGGGAAAACTTTGTTGAGCGTGTTTTCGCGCTTCATGAACTGAACACACTGCGCGCCCAGGGTCTGACGCGCCGTGCGCTATTAGATTTCCACAGCCGCTACAAACTTCAGCTGCTGGCGCACCATCAGGCGGGTTATCGTGAAATCGGCCCGTTCGTTGCCACGCTGCACGAGTGGGAAGATTTGGACGCCTTCTTTGTGGCGTACCGCGAAAAGCTGATGACCATCCTGAAAAAACCTGCCTCGCGGAAAAATCACACCAACGTGTTGATGCATATTCAGGGGTATTTCCGTAACCAGCTCAACAGCCGCCAGCGCGGCGAACTCCGCGACGTGATCCTGCACTACCGTAACGGGCAGTTGCCCATCCTCGCGCCGATCACGCTGCTGAAGCACTACCTGGCCGAATACCCTGACCGGTATCTGATGACGCAAAACTACTTTGATCCCTAT
The DNA here is from genome assembly GCF_041360735.1 of Enterobacter sp. RCC_40. Lineage (NCBI taxonomy): Bacteria > Pseudomonadati > Pseudomonadota > Gammaproteobacteria > Enterobacterales > Enterobacteriaceae > Enterobacter > Enterobacter sp. RCC_40. The sequence goes on along the minus strand of NZ_JBFUPR010000005.1, from coordinate 117,285 downwards.
CCTGATGATTTGGGTCTGCGTCTGGCAGTCAAGTGATCATAAAAATGCGAAGGCCCCATTGACCCTCAGAGGCCCAAAGCAGTACCCCGTTTAGACGACACCCTCACTGTCGTCTCTTTTTTTGCATTTAACCTTAAAGACTGTAATTATATACAGGCCTACAGTGCAAAAAAGGAGCCTGCCTGTGATCAAAAGCCTGCATATCCAAAACTACCGCTCGATTCGCGACATGTCGCTGGAGCTGGAAGCGCTCAATATCGTCTTCGGCCCCAACGGTACCGGGAAATCGAATATCTACAAGGCGATATACCTGATGCACAGCGCGGCGCAGGGGCAGTTCTCCCAGGCGCTGGCAAATGAAGGCGGTATTCTGAAGGTGTTCTGGGCAGGTAAGACCCGTAGCGACCAGCTCCGGCGGATGAACCTCGCGGTGGAAACGGACACTTACGAGTACGAGCTGCAGGTGGGCTTTGTCGAGCAACTGCCCTATCCCTCCCAGTTTCAGCTCGATCCAGTCATTAAAGAAGAGTCCATCTGGCTTACCGGTCAGCGCCGTCGCCCTTCATCACAGCTGATGAAGCGCAGGAATCAGGCGGTGTTTCTCAACAACGTGCACCACGAAAAAGTGACTCACAGCGGCACGCTGTATGAAAACGAATCGGTGTTCGGGCAGCTCGGCGAACCGCATCTCTACCCGGAAGTGTCGCAGATGCGCGAGTCCCTGCGTAACTGGCGCTTTTATCATGAATTTTCCGTCTCGTCCGGCTCGGCGATGCGTGCCCCGCAGGTCGGTTTCCGCTCCCCGGTACTGGCCAGCGACGGCGCCAACCTGGCGGCCGCATTTCAGACCATTGTCGAGATTGGCGATGAAATGTTGCTGATGCGCATTCTTGATCAGGCCTTCCCCGGCTGCGAATTTTACAGCGACAACACCGGCGGCCGCTTTCGCATGATGATGCAGCGCGAGGGGCTGAGCAGGCCGCTGGAACCGGCGGAGTTTTCCGACGGGACGCTGCGCTTCCTGTGCCTGGCGGTAGCGCTGTTAAGCCCACGCCCACCGGCCTTTATCGCGTTGAACGAACCGGAAAACAGCCTGCACCCGCAGATGCTGCCCGCGCTGGCGAGCTTAATCGCCGAGGCCAGCCGCTACTCACAAATTTGGCTCACCAGCCACTCGCCGGAACTGGCGAATTTGATTGAGAAACAGCGATCGTTTTCGCTGTATCAGCTGTCTATGGCGGAGGGAGAGACGAGGGTGGAGAGGCTGGGGTAAGCCCGGTGCGAAAGCATGCGCTGCCACCGCCTGCGTGATACCTTCCGTTAAGATAAAATATAAAGGCCTTTATTTGCCTCTTAACTCTTGAGTTAGCCGTAATAAATTAATGACGAAGCCGAAAAGTCTTACGCCACTCTGCCGGACTCACGCCAAAACGCGCCTTAAATTGCTGGCGCCAGGTCACCGCAGAGTTAAACCCTACCAGCTCTGCCACGCTTTCAATGGGCATATTCCCGGCTTCTAACAGTATCTGGCTGCGCCGCAGGCGCTCGGTGGTCAGCCAGTCGGCCACGCTCATTCCGGTGGCTTTTACAAAATGGCGGGTAAGCGTGCGGCGGCTCATCGATACCACCTCTGCCAGCGAGTCCAGATTATGCGGTTCGGCAATGTGCTGCTGGAGATAGTCAATCAGGGAGTTGATTCGTCCGTCACGGGTATCTTTCGGTACCGGCTGGGCAATAAACTGTGCCTGCCCCCCCTCGCGGTGTGGCGGTACGATCATACGGCGGGCAATCTGGTTGGCGACCACGCTGCCAAAGCGCTGGCGGATGATGTACAGGCAGCAGTCAAGCGCGGCAGCGGTACCCGCAGAGGTGATGATATTGCCATCATCGACGTAGAGCGCATTGATATCCAGCTTTACGTCCGGGAAAAGCGTCTGAAACTGATGTTCAAACTCCCAGTGCGTGGCCGCGCGTTTACCGTCGAGAATGCCCGCATAACCCAGCACAAACGACCCCAGACAAAGCCCGACGATCTCCGCCCCGTTGTCTCTGGCCTGGACCAGGCTATCGAGAAGCGTCTGGGGCGGGCGTTGCTGGACATGCTGCCAGTAAGGCACCACGACGATATCTGCCTGGCCGATGGCGGAGAAATCGTGAGTCGCGTTAAGCGCAAACCCGTCTTTGGATGTCAGTAATCCGGGTTTTTCGGCGCAGATCAACACACTAAAGCGCTTTTCGCCGGATACCGTATCACCAAACAAAATGCAGGGAACGGAGTAGTGGAACGGGCTGAACCCGTCTACCGCAACAATCGCGACGTTGATTAGCGCCATGTGTCTCTCCTTTCCCCTGGTGATGCTCAGAATATAACGGTTTCACCATCCTCGGGAATGCTCACCGCATCACCAATCAGGTTCGCGTCAACGTACTCACGCAGCGCATGGCGGGTCAACAGACAGTGGTTGATGGCCTCCATATGGGTCGCCACAATTTTCGCCTGCGGCAGCAGGAAGTGGACGTTGAGCACATCTTCCTGGCCCATGATAATCGGCCCAAACCCGATGACGTGAGCATAGCCCGCGTTAAGCACCACCACATCCGGCTGATGCTTATGCAGATCGGCTGCCACTTCATCACGCCAGATGGTATCCCCGACAATGTAGAGCGTCTTCTCATCAGGATGACGTAAAACCACGCCACAGGCTTCACCCAGCCGTTCCGCCAGCTCCGGCACGGCGTAAGCACGATCGGTACCGTGCTGGCCGCCGCGGGTTTTCGCGATCCGGATATCGCCAAACGCCGTCTCCTCGGTCATTACCGTCAGGTGGGTAAATCCCTGGCTGCGCAGCAGCGCGGCGTCGCTGTCGTTCTGCACATAGACAGGTTTATCTTTGCCGATCAGTTCCACTGCGGCGCGATCCCAGTGATCGTCATGGGTATGGGTGACGATCACCGCATCCGCCTCCAGCAACGTGTTGACGTCAACGGGAAGCTCGACCATTGGGTTGCGGATCTCCGCATGCGCCGTGCCGGGGAAGCCCGGATAAGCGCCCTTCGGGGCCAGCATTGGGTCGATTAAAAAGCGTTTCCCGGCGTAGGTAATCAGCTGAGTGGCATTACGAATCTGGGTGATTTTCATGGGTATTCTCCTCATAGTGTGAAGAGGAGAATAGCCCGATGCCGCGCGTAACAATGTGGGCCACAGGGCGATGATCGATGAAATCGGGTCAACATTATCGCATCCGCAACGCATCCACCACCAGCGAAAAGGCCGGCGACGGCTGCTTTCGGCTCGGGTAGTAGAGATAATACCCCGGGAAGGGCAGACACCAGGGTTCCAGCACGCGGATTAACCGGCCTTCAGCAATATGATCGCCAAACTCGTCTTCGGGCAGGAAAGCAATCCCGAATCCCGCCAGGGCAGCTTCGACAATATGCCAGGAAGTATTAAAGGTCAGCTGGCCATTCACGCGCACGTTCAGATCGCCACCGTCCTGATCAAAATCCCAGACGTAAATCCCACCGGATTTAATCATCCTCTGGTTAATACACTGGTGCTGCGTCAGCTCATGCGGCGTTTGCGGAACAGGATGACGGGCGAAGTAGTCCGGCGAGGCGACCGCGGCCATACGCAACTGCGGTCCTATCGGCAACGCGATCATGTCTTTATCGATGGTATCTCCCATACGAACGCCCGCATCGAAGCGGTCGGCAACGATATCGCGAAAACCGTGATTGGCATCGAACTCGATGTGAATGTCGGGGTATTGCCGCAAAAGTGGCGTCAACTTAGGCAACAGGGTGCGCGATAACACATCGGGTCCACAGGTGATCCTCACCGTGCCGGCGGGCTTGTCGCGAAGCTCCGTCAACATGTCGAGCTCGGCTTCGATTTCATCGAAACGGTTGCCAATGGCGTTGAGCAAGCGTTCGCCGGCTGCGGTGGGGGAAACGCTGCGGGTGGTGCGGGTCAGCAGGCGGATCTGCATCCGGTTCTCCAGCCCGGTTATGGCCTGGCTTAACGCGGGCTGGGTCACGCCCAACTGTGCCGCGGCACGGGTAAAACTACCCTCACGCGCCACGGTGACAAAAGCAAAAAGATCGTTCAGGTTACGCTTCATCACACCCTCATTTATAAGCCAAACTTATAAGCTCATTAAGCATTGATTAGCTAGTCAGAATACACCCGCCGTGTAAAATTTTCACTGTGACCTGACGTCAACCACATTCCAACCTTTCATCTGCATGCGTTATTCCCGTGAATAGCGCCCGGCCCCGGCTTGTCCGAATCTGGCCGAACGAATAACAAGGTAAACACGATGTCCGCTATGGTGAACGAAACATCAGCGCGCCAGTCCCGTGCCTGCTGGAGCGGCGTGCTGGCAATGACCCTCTGCGCTTTTACGCTGGTCGCCTCAGAATTTATGCCTGTAAGTCTGCTGACGCCCGTTTCGCGGGATCTCGCCGTCAGTGAAGGCCTGGCGGGCCTCGGGATCGCGATATCCGGCGCGCTGGCCGTATTGACCAGCCTGTTTCTCTCTTCTCTTGCGGGAGGCATTAACCGCAAATCGCTGCTGCTGGGCCTGACGGCGTTGATGGCCGTCTCCGGTCTGATTATCGCCGTGGCTGAGAGCTATCCCCTTTATATGCTGGGACGCGCACTGCTTGGCGTGGCCATTGGCGGCTTCTGGTCGCTCTCCGCGGCGACCGCAATTCGCCTTGTGCCACCGCATCAGGTTCAACGTGCGCTGGCCATTTTTAACGGTGGCAACGCCCTGGCGACCGTCGTTGCGGCTCCGCTCGGCAGCTGGCTGGGGGCGACAATCGGCTGGCGCGGTGCCTTTTACTGCCTGGTGCCCGTGAGCCTGCTCGCGTTTATCTGGCAGTGGTTCAGCCTGCCTTCCATGTCCGTGGAAAAGCGCACCGCGTCGTCCACCAGCGCCTTCGGCCTACTGAAAAACCCTCTGGTGGCAAAAGGAATGGTCGCGTGCGGCGTCTTTTTCATGGGGCAGTTCGCCCTGTTTACCTACGTGCGTCCGTTCCTGGAAACCGTGACTTTCGCCAGCGCGACGCAGTTATCGTTGATCCTGCTAGTGATTGGCGTGGCGGGTTTTATCGGCACCCTGCTGATCGGCACGTTTCTGCGCCGCGGATTTTACACCACGCTGGTCGCCATTCCCGTGGTGATGGCGCTGATTGCCGCGGCACTGATGGCCTTCGGCCATCACCTTGTCGCCGTCACCGCCCTGCTCGGCCTCTGGGGACTGGTCGCGACGGCCGCCCCCGTTGGCTGGTGGACCTGGGTTGCCAGAACGCTTCCTGAAAATGCCGAAGCGGGTGGCGGACTGATGGTGGCAATGGTGCAGCTCTCCATTGCGCTCGGCTCCACGCTCGGTGGCCTGGCCTTTGACCACAGCGGCTGGCAAAGCACCTTTGCACTCAGCGGTGTACTGCTTATCGCCGCTGCCATGTTCACGTTTTACACCTCACACAACGACACACTTCACAGGAGTTAATCATGAGAAGATTCACCATGGCGCTCGGGCTGTTAGTCAGCGCCTTCGCCGCCAGCGCTGCCGATATGTCCCGGGGCGCAGATAATTTCTACAAAAGCGATAAGGTTACGCAGCAGAAGGTGACCTTTAAAAACCAGTATCAGATGAACGTCGTCGGCAATCTGTATAGGCCAAAAGAGGCGGATAAAAACGCCAGACTGCCGGCGATCGTGGTCGGCCATCCGATGGGGGCGGTGAAAGAGCAAAGCGCCAGTCTCTATGCGCAAAAGCTCGCGGAACAAGGCTTTGTCACCCTGGCGATTGATCTCTCATTCTGGGGGGAAAGCGAAGGTAAACCGGGGCATCTGATCTCACCAGAAATCTATTCCGATGATTTCAGCGCGGCCGTGGATTATCTGAGCACTCAGTCTTTTGTCGATCCACAGCGCATCGGTGCGCTGGGCATTTGCGGCAGCGGCAGCTTCGTTATTAGCGCGGCGAAAATTGACCCGCGCATGAAAGCGATCGCCACTGTCAGCATGTATGACATGGGCTCCGCCTTCCGCAACGGTCTCAACCATTCCGTGACGGTTGAACAGCGTAAAGCGATGATTGCCTCTGCCGCTGAGCAGCGTCTGAAAGAGTATCAGGGTGCAGAGACAGCCTACATTCCCGGGACGGTAAATAAGCTGGATGATTCTACGCCGGCTATCCAGCGTGAGTTCTTCGATTTCTATCGCACCGAACGCGGCGGGTACACGCCACAGGGCGAGAAAGAGGCGCTGACGACGAAACCGATGATGAGCAGCATCGGTAAGTTTATGAACTTCTATCCGTTCAACGATATCGAAACCATTTCACCGCGTCCGATGCTGTTTATCACGGGTGATAAAGCGCATTCGAAAGAGTTTAGCGAAGACGCCTATAAACGCGCCGGTGAACCGAAAGAGCTGTATATCGTGCCGAATGCAGGCCACGTTGACCTGTATGACCGCACGGATCTGATCCCGTTTGCAAAACTGGCCTCGTTCTTTAAAGCCAACCTGAAATAACCCGGTAAGGCGTATAACACCCTGTTATACGCCTTTGTCCTGACTACCAGCCCGGCACCGCGCCACCGTTAAAGAGGGTCTCTGCGGCCTTCGCCACTTCCGGCGACTGATACGACTGGATAAATTCCTTCACGTTTTCCGCGTCTTTGTTGTCTTCCCGCGTCACCACGATGTTCACATACGGCGAGTTTTTATCTTCAATAAACACGCTGTCATGCACCGGCGACAGCCCGGTTTGCTGGAGATAGGTGGTGCTGATAATGGCAACATCCACTTTCGGATCATCCAGCACGCGCGGCAGTTGCGCCCCTTCCAGCTCCATGATGTTCAAATGCTTCGGATTGGCGGTGATATCCAGCGCCGTCGGCAGCAGGCCAACGTCCGGCTTCAGGGTAATCAGCTTCTCTTTTTGCAACAGCAGCAGTGCGCGGCCAAGGTTGGTCGGATCGTTTGGAATGGCGATGGTCGCGCCGTCCTTCAGCTCAGACACGGATTTGATCTTGCGGGAGTAGCCGGCCATCGGGAAAACAAAGGTATTCGCTACAGCAACCAGCTTGTAGTGATGCGCCTTGTTATCTTCTGCCAGGAACGGGCGATGCTGGAAGACATTGGCATCAAGATCGCCCTGACTGGTGGCATCATTGGGCAACAGCGAGCCGCTGAACCCCACCAGTTCCACATCCAGACCGTATTTCTCTTTCGCCACTTTTTTAGCGACTTCCGCCACGTCCTGCTCAGCGCCGTTAATCACGCCGACTTTGATGTGTTTGGCATCGCTGCCGCCTTGATCGCAACCTACCAGCAGCAGGCCCGCGAGAACCAGAGCACCCAATCGAAGTTTCACGAGACATATCCTTTTGATAAACGTTTCAGTGACTATATCGACAACGGTACGGCTGGCTAAAAAACGAAAAAGCATCAATAAGACGGATAAGTTATATGTGCGGGGGCGCTATTGATCCGACCTGAGCATGCCCGCACGGCGTAACGGCGTTTCACGTAAAAACCACGACAGTACAAACGCCAGCACCATAATGCTTGCCGCCAGCAGGAACACCGCGTGAATGGCTGAGCCAAACGCATCAAGGTAATCGAGCCGCAGGGCCTCTGGCAGCCGATGAATGGCCGCTGGATTGAGCTCATGCGGTAACTCCGCCCCTTGCGGTAAACGGTCCATCAGACCCGATTGCAAAACGTGGGTGAAGACCGCGCCAAACAGCGCGACGCCGATGGCCCCGCCAATGGAACGAAACAGCGTGACCCCGGAAGTCGCTACCCCGTATTGATCGGCAGAGACGCTGTTCTGCACGGCCAGCACCAGTACCTGCATGACCAGCCCCAGACCCATCCCCAGCACGCCGGTAAAAATGTACAGCTGCCAGGTCGGCGAGTGGATCGAGATGCGCGTCAGCAGCACCATGCCCACCACGCCAAGCAGCGTACCGGCGATCGGAAACAGACGGTATTTTCCGGTACGGCTGATAATCCGCCCGCTGATGATCGAGGTTAGCAGCAGTCCGCCCATCAGCGGGATCAGCTGCAGTCCGGCCTGAGTCGGCGTGGCGTCTTTCACAACCTGCAGATAGAGCGGCAGGAAGGTGACCGAGCCAAAGAGCGACATCCCGATAATAAAGCCAATCAGGCTGCAGAGCAGAAAACTGCGATCGCGGAACAGCGAGAGCGGAATGATCGGCTCCCAGGCCAGACGCTCCTCATAGATAAACCCGGCGATACCCGTCAGGCCAAAGGCCAGAATGCACCACAGCTGCGGGTCGTTCCACTGGCGTATCGTCCCGCCTTCAGTGGTAAACAGGATGATACACAGCAGCGCCATACTGAGGTAAATCGCCCCCAGATAATCAATCTCGTGCTTGTTGCGCCGTGCGCTGCCGTGGAACACCGCGCCTATCACCAGCAGGGCAAAGAGACCGAGCGGCAGATTGATATAAAAAATCCAGCGCCAGGAGGCGTGCTGCACGATAAACCCGCCGATAAGCGGCCCGATCACCGTCGCCAGACCAAACACGCCGCCAAACAGCCCCTGATAGCGGCCACGCTCCGCAGGCGGAATAACGTCCGCCACGGCGGCCATACTGATGACCATCAGACCGCCGCCGCCCAGCCCCTGCAGGCCGCGCATCAGCACCAGTTGGGTCATGTTTTGCGCCAGACCGCAGAGCACCGACCCCGCCAGAAACAGCACAATAGCGATTTGAAGGACGATTTTACGCCCAAACAGATCGCCGAATTTTCCGTACAGCGGCACCACAATGGTCGAGCTGAGGATATAGGCCGTCACCACCCAGGAGAGCTTATCCAGGCCACCCAGTTCCCCAACGATGGTGGGCAACGCCGTGGAAACAATCGTCTGGTCCAGCGCCGAAAGCAGCATCACCAGCAGCAGCGCGCTGAACAGCAGCTTTATCGACGGCGCGTTTTGCGCAGGTTGAGTCATTACGTCGGACTCCATAAGAGATCGCTTGAAATTAATTAACTGGATAATTAATATTTAAGTAAGTGATGAATAAGATCAAGAGATCCTGCGACTATGCCAGCACATAAGGACAATTCTGAACCGCGCCGCCCCGGTCGACCACGCGGCGGAAAGCGGGCAACCGCCAGCCGCGAACAGCTGCTGGATATTGCGTTGAGCCTCTTTTCTCGCCAGGGGATCGCTCAAACCTCGCTGAACGCCATCGCCAAAGAAGCGGGCGTAACGCCAGCGATGCTGCATTACTACTTCAATTCACGAGAACAATTGCTCGACGCGATGATTGAGGAGCGCTTCCTGCCCTTACGTAATCGGATCGGCGCAATTTTCGCCGAAAACCCCGACTCGCCGGTCAACGCATTAACGCAAATGGTGAAGGTACTGGCCGAGCTGGCGGAGCAGCACCGCTGGTTTGCCCCGCTGTGGATGCAGGAGGTCATCGGGGAGATGCCTGTACTGCGCACGCATCTGCACGCGCGGTTTGGTGACGACAAATACCAGGCAACGCTTGCCACCCTTAAACGCTGGCAGCAGGAAGGGCAACTGAACCGGGCACTCGCGCCAGAACTGCTGTTCACCACGCTGCTAAGCCTGGTGCTGGTGCCGTTCTCAAGAATGCGCAACGACGAGAGGCTACACGCCCTCTCGCCAGAGATCATTGTGCGTCACGCGCTGGCCGTGATGGGTAACGGCATCGGCGGTTAAAGGGATTTGGTCAGATAATGCCTTTGCATACCCGGGTACGGGTAATCCGGCAACGACATCTGCAGCTGATAGCCCTGCTTTTCATAGAATGGACGTGCCTGGAAGCTGACCGTATCCACCAGCGCATGGGTGCAGCCTTTGCGTCGGGCTTCGTCTTCCGCCGTTTTGATAAGCTGGCTGCCGACGCCCGATCCCCGCACGGTGTCGCTGACCCACAGAAAATCGATGTTTAGCCAGTCGCCTTTGCGCACGCCAATTAACCCACCCAGCATCACGCCCTTATCGTCTCGCACATAAACGCCAATGTCGCCGCTAAAGTTTGAGAGATCTAAAAATTGTCCGTTGTAGGCGCGAAGTCCTGTTAATAATTCTTCTTTTTCATCGTGTGTGACGTTATCCGTCGTGCTCAGATGCATATTTTTCTCCTTATTTTCTGTGCAATCTTAATATTGCACAGCCTTTCCTTCATCAAAACTCCTTTTTTTCTCCATTCTTTAAACATTGAAATATTCATTCAATAAGTACTTAAAAAAAGTCTTTCCAATACGCACCTGAAACGTATAATGAGAACGATCATTCTCACTTTTATAGGGTAACCGACGATGAGCACAAAACTAGAAGAACGCCAAAAACAGCGTCAGGACGACATCATCGCTGCCGCGCGTCAGTGCTTTCGCGCCAGCGGTTTTCATGCGGCCAGCATGTCGCAGATCGCCAGTGAGGCAAAGCTCAGCGTCGGGCAAATCTACCGTTATTTCAGTAACAAAGATGCGATTATTGAAGAGATGATTCGCCGTATCATCGACTCACGCATCGAAGAGATTCAGGGTAAAACGCTGGTCGAGGGGATGCCTCAGGCGCTCGCCTGGCGACAGACCCTGAATGAAGATGACGATGCGCTGATGCTTGAGATGTCGGCTGAAGCCACGCGTAATCCCCAGGTGGCGGCCATGCTGGTCGAAGCGGAAAAGCGGATGTTTGCTAATGCCTGCGCACACCTGAAAAAACAGTTTCCCCACCTGAGTGATGATCATATTCGCTGCTGCGTGGAGATTACTGCGGTAATGATTGAGGGGTCTATTTACCGTCGACTCACCCCCTTAAACGTACCCTCTGAACAATTAGAGCCTCTTTATCAAAATATTTTAAATATGCTTTTCTCTGCGAAGTAATCGCATGTGAATAATTAGCGGGAAGACGTTATTCCCTTATTAACATTTCCGGCTCTGCCGGAGATGCGGTATCGCTGTGCCTTTAAATAGCCCCCTTCCTTGTTAAGCCATTAACAGGGCAGGCATCGTTCACCCTGGAAAAAATTATGAAAGCCATAACAACCTCCATCGCAGCATTATTCCTCCTGACGGGGTGCGATAATGCACAAACATCTGCTCCTCAACATCCCCTCCCGCAAGTGGGGATTGTTACGCTCCTGAGCCAACCCGTTTCCGTGGTCAGTGAACTGACCGGACGCACCACGGCCGCCATGAGCGCGGAAGTGCGTCCTCAGGTGGGCGGCATTATTCAGAAACGGCTCTTTACCGAAGGCGATACCGTGCAAGCCGGACAGGCGCTGTATCAAATTGACCCTTCCAGCTACCGCGCCGCCTACGATGAAGCCGCCGCGGCCCTGAAACAGGCGCAGGCGCTGGTGCAGGCCGATTGCCAGAAAGCTCAACGCTATACACAACTGGTGAAAGACGACGGCGTATCGCGTCAGGATGCCGAAAATGCAAAGTCCACCTGCGCGCAGGACAAGGCCAGCGTGGAGTCGAAAAAAGCAGCCCAGGAAAGCGCGCGCATTAACCTCAACTGGACCACGGTGACCGCCCCGATTGCCGGACGTATTGGCATCTCTTCGGTCACCCCCGGCGCACTGGTCACTGCCCAGCAAGAGACCGCGCTCGCCACCATTCGCGGCCTGGACAATATGTACGTCGATTTAACCCGCTCCAGCGCCGATCTTCTGCGATTACGCAAACAAACGCTTGCCAGCAACAGCGAGACATTGAGCGTGTCGTTGATCCTTGAAGATGGCAGCACCTATCAGGAAAAAGGCCGTCTGGCCCTGACTGAAGTGGCAGTGGACGAATCCACCGGTTCGGTCACATTGCGCGCTGTCTTCCCCAACCCGCAGCATCAGCTTCTGCCCGGGATGTTTGTTCGCGCCAGAGTGGATGAAGGGGTAATGAGCGAGGCCATCCTCGCCCCGCAGCAGGGAATTACCCGAGATGCCAAAGGCAACGCCACCGCGCTGGTGGTGGGGGCCGGCAATAAGGTGGAACAACGTCAGCTGGAAACGGGTGACACCTACGGCGACAAATGGCTGGTGCTGAGTGGACTGAAGGCTGGCGATAAGCTGATTGTGGAAGGCACCGATAAAGTGACCGCCGGTCAGCAAGTTAACGCCGAAGAGATGAAAACCGCGGGAGGAAACGCCTGATGTTTTCCCGCTTCTTCGTGCGTCGCCCGGTTTTTGCCTGGGTGATTGCTATTCTGATTATGCTCGCCGGGGTGCTGGCGATCCGTACCCTGCCCGTCGCGCAGTATCCCGACGTCGCCCCGCCGTCGATAAAAATCTCTGCCACCTACACTGGCGCGTCGGCACAGACTCTGGAAAACAGCGTCACCCAGGTCATTGAGCAACAGCTGACCGGGCTGGATAACCTGCTCTATTTTACCTCCACCAGCAGTTCGGACGGCTCGGTAAGCATCACCGTCACATTCGAACAGGGAACCGACCCGGATACCGCGCAGGTTCAGGTGCAGAACAAAGTTCAGCAGGCCGAGTCGCGCTTGCCGACCGAGGTACAGCAGGCTGGCATTACGGTGCAAAAATCGCAGAGTAACTTCCTGCTGATCATGGGCGTGTACGATAAAACCGACCATGCCAGCAGTTCGGATATCGCCGACTGGCTGGTGAGTAATATGCAGGATCCGCTGGCACGCGTAGAGGGCGTCGGCAGCCTGCAGGTGTTTGGTGCGGAATACGCCATGCGCATCTGGCTTGACCCGGCAAAGCTGGCGTCGTACTCGCTGATGCCATCCGACGTTCAGAGCGCTATTGAAGCGCAGAACGTGCAGGTTTCTGCCGGTAAAATCGGCGCGTTACCCGCGTCCGGTACCCAGCAGTTGACCGCCACCGTGCGTGCCCAGTCGCGCCTGCAGACGGTCGATCAGTTTAAAAATATCATCGTTAAGAGCCAGTCCAGCGGCGCAGTGGTGCGTATCGGCGACGTGGCGCGCGTGGAGATGGGCAGCGAGGATTACACGGCTACCGCCAGGCTGAATGGCCACCCGGCAGCCGGTATGGCGGTGATGCTCTCGCCGGGCGCGAATGCGCTCAATACCGCTACCGCGGTGAAAGCTAAAATTGCCGAATTCAAACGGGCTATGCCGGAAGGCTATGACGTGGCCTATCCGAAAGACAGCACCGAGTTCATTAAGATCTCGGTGGAAGATGTGATTCAGACGCTGTTTGAGGCCATTATCCTCGTGGTAGTGGTGATGTATCTGTTTCTGCAGAACATTCGCGCCACGCTCATCCCCGCGCTGGCGGTGCCGGTGGTTCTGTTGGGCACCTTTGGCGTGCTGGCGCTGTTCGGTTACTCCATCAATACCCTGACACTGTTTGCGATGGTGCTGGCGATAGGTCTGCTGGTCGATGACGCCATCGTGGTAGTGGAAAACGTCGAGCGCATTATGCGCGATGAAGGTCTGCCCGCCCGCGAAGCCACCGAAAAATCGATGGGCGAAATTTCCGGTGCGCTGGTCGCCATTGCGCTGGTGCTTTCCGCCGTGTTTCTGCCGATGGCCTTCTTCGGCGGCTCAACCGGCGTCATCTACCGCCAGTTTTCGGTCACCATTATCTCAGCGATGATCCTCTCGGTGGTGGTGGCGCTGACCCTGACACCCGCGCTCTGCGGCTCGGTACTGCGCCATACGCCTCCTCACAAAAAAGGGTTTTTCGGCGCGTTTAACCGCTTCTACAGTAAGACCGAGCATGGCTACCAGAATAAAGTCCTGCGCGCGCTGCGCCGCTCCGCGGGCATGCTGGTGGTCTACGCCCTGCTCTGTGGCGCGATGGCCGTGGCAATGCTGAAGCTGCCCGGCAGCTTCCTGCCCACGGAGGACCAGGGTGAAATCATGGTGCAGTACACCCTGCCTGCCGGTGCGACAGCGGTACGTACCGCGGAGATCAGTCGTCAGGTTCGCGAGTGGTTCCTCACTAAAGAGAAAGCCAACACCGATGTGATTTTTACGGTCGAGGGCTTTAGCTTTAGCGGCAGCGGCCAGAATGCCGGGATGGCGTTTGTCTCCCTGAAAAACTGGTCCGAGCGTAAAGGCGACGAGAACACCGCTCAGGCGATTGCCCTGCGCGCCACTCAGGAACTCGGCTCCCTTCGCGATGCCACCGTTTTTGCCATGACGCCCCCGGCCGTAGACGGCCTCGGCCAGAGCAACGGTTTTACCTTCGAGCTCATGGCCAGCGGTAGCACCGATCGCGACATGTTGCTGAAGATGCGTAATCAGCTGATCGGCCAGGCGAATCAGGACACCTCCCTGCATGCCGTTCGCGCCAATGATTTGCCGCAGATGCCACAGCTGCATGTGGATATCGACAACAACAAAGCCGTATCGCTGGGGCTTTCCCTGAGCGACGTCACCGATACCCTCTCCAGCGCCTGGGGCGGAACCTACGTGAATGACTTTATCGATCGGGGCCGCGTGAAAAAGGTCTACATCCAGGGAGACAGCGATTACCGCGCCGTGCCTTCCGATCTCAACAAATGGTACGTGCGCGGCAGCGACAGCACCATGACGCCGTTCTCCGCTTTCGCCACTACGCGCTGGGAGTATGGCCCGGAGAGTCTGGTGCGCTACAACGGCTCGGCGGCCTATGAAATTCAGGGCGAGAACGCCAGTGGTGCCAGCTCCGGTACGGCGATGACCCGGATGGAACAGCTGGCGAACAACCTGCCATCCGGCACAACCTGGGCGTGGAGCGGGTTGTCGTTACAGGAGAAACTGGCGAGTGGTCAGGCGATGAGCTTGTATGCCCTCTCCATCCTGGTGGTATTCCTGTGCCTGGCCGCGCTGTATGAGAGCTGGTCGGTGCCGATTTCAGTCATTCTGGTGATCCCGCTTGGGGTGCTGGGTGCGGCGCTGGCCGCCTCGCTGCGCGGGCTGAGCAACGACGTCTATTTCCAGGTGGCGCTGCTGACCACCATCGGCCTGTCGTCGAAAAACGCCATTTTGATCGTTGAGTTTGCGGAGGCGAAAGTCGCGGAAGGTTACTCCCTGACGCGTGCCGCGCTGCGTGCGGCTCAGACGCGACTGCGTCCGATCATCATGACGTCGCTGGCGTTTATCGCCGGGGTAACACCGCTGGCCGTCGCCACCGGTGCAGGCGCCAACAGCCGCGTGGCGATTGGGACCGGCATCATCGGCGGGACGCTCGCGGCAACGCTGCTGGCCATCTTCTTTGTTCCATTATTCTTCGTACTGGTGAAACGTCTCTTCTCCGGTAAGCACGCAAACCGGAGGTCATAATGTTTCGTGTATCTGTTTTAGTGTTAGCGCTGCTGAGCGCAGGCTGTGTTTCGTTAGACCCTACCTATCAGCGTCCTGACGCGCCCGTCCCGGCCACGTTGCCGGGCGCCCACGGCGAAGCCACCGCCGTGGTCAGCCAGTGGCAGCAGGTGATGAACGATCACCGCCTGAACAGGGTGGTAACAATGGCACTCACCAGCAACCGCGATGTGCAAAAAGCGATTGCTGATATCGACGCCGCCCGCGCCCAGTATGGTGAGACGCGCTCGTCTCTGTTCCCGTCGGTGGATGCCAGCCTGAGCCATACCCGCAACCGCACGCTGGCCAGCGGCGTGAGCACCAGCGATGAGGCTAACGGCACCGTCTCCAGCTTCGAGCTGGATCTGTTCGGTCGTAACCAGAGCCTCTCGCGCGCCGCGCGTGAAACCTGGCTTGCCAGCGAGTTCACGGCGCAGAACACGCGCCTGACAATGGTCAGCGAGCTGACCACCGCCTGGATTACTCTGGCGGCAGATAACAGCAATCTGGCGCTGGCTAAATCCACTCAGGAGAGCGCAGCGAACTCGCTCAAGATTGTGCAGCGTCAGCAGGACGTCGGGGTCGCCGCCGCAACGGATGTCAGCGAAGCAATGGCGGTTTATCAGCAAGCCCGCGCCAGCGTCGCCAGCTATCAGACGCTGGTGATGCAGGACAAAAACGCCCTGAATTTGCTGGCGGGCGAGACGGTACCGGAAAACCTGCTACCCGGTACGCTGGAGAGCCTGAGCGATAACGCCATCACCCTGATCCCGGCGGGCGTTAGCTCCGCCACGCTGCTGCGTCGCCCGGATATTCAGGAGGCTGAACATAACCTGTTGAGCGCCAATGCCAACATCGGTGCTGCGCGCGCCAACTTCTTCCCGACGATGTCGCTTACCGCCAGCGCCGGGGTCGGCAGCGATTCGCTCTCGTCATTGTTCAGCCACGGCATGAAGGTCTGGTCGTTCGCGCCGTCCATCTCCCTGCCGCTGTTCAGCGGCGGCAATAACATGGCGCAACTGCGCTATGCCGAAGCGGAGAAAAAAGGGCTGATTGCCACCTATGAGAAAACCATCCAGAGCGCGTTCAAAGATGTAGCCGATGCGCTGGCGCGCCGCGAAACCCTGAGTGAAGAGCTTGACGCGCAACGTGAATACGTGGCGGCAGAGCAAAAAACGCTGGATGTGGCAACGCGCAGCTATCAGGTGGGGGCGGGTGATTACCTGACCGTTCTCACCGCGCAGCGCGCCCTGTGGTCGGCACGGGCATCATTGATTGCCCTGCAGCAGACCGACTTTGAAAACCGTATTACGCTGTGGCAGTCGCTGGGCGGAGGGATTCAATAACCGCCGGTGCCGGTCCGGGTGCAGGGTTATCATACGCAGGAAGACAAAAATTCATACTTTCGGCTGGCGTCGCTACACTGAATGTAACGATATATTTCATGGGAAGCCTGTGACGTCTAAAGGGGATTTTGATGAAAGCTGCACACCTGGTTTGCCTGCTCGTTTGTCTGCTCTTCGCCGCGTTTGTCCATGCCCAGGAAAAAGACGATCCCGTGAAAGAGGCCCAGATAAAGCAGCAGATCCTTAAAGATGTGAAGAAGGCCTGCACGCCCCAGAAAAAGCAGAGCGATAAAGCCTGGCAGGCGATGATTTTGTCGTCTGAGGCCAATCAACTGTTGATCAAAAACGCTATCACGGCCGTGAAGCGCGACAATCTGGATGCTTACTGGGACGCGGTCAGTCAGGTAGATTGTATGGAAGATTATTAAGCGTGAAGCCGGGCTTCACGCTTTTTTTTAGCGCTTTCGTACATCCGGAATAATCAAATCCCCGCGCAGAACATAGGACCCCAGCATCTGCGTTTTCTCCGTCAGCCAGCCCACAATACGTGCCGCCATAGCATCCATCGAGTATTCAATGGCCGGGATCACCGGGATACCCGGCAGATGCAGCGATCCGGCAAGGCTAAAGACCATAATGTCATCCGGCACGGATTTATTAAACGCCTGCAGCTGCGGGATCACCCGCTGAGCTTCCTGTTCGTCCGCCACCAGCAGCGCGTTAAAATTCAGCGTGCTCGCATTGTTAAGCAACTCCTGCAGCGCAACGGATGAGGAGGTGGCATCCATAAAGACGAGGTTGCGATTAAAGGGCAGGAAATTTTTCTCCAGCGCGTGTTTATAGCCCAGCAACACCTGGTCGGCGAAACCGCTGCCTTGCGGATGGATCAGGGCTATCTGGCGTCGCCCCTGGCTGGTCAGATAGTTACAGGCGGTTTCGGCGGCAAAGGCGTGATCGAACTGGATGCTGTTAGAATTATCGGACTCCATACAGTCAACGAGAATGACATTGTCCATCTCGACGTCCAGCGGGAAACGCGCGCCAATCACCAGGATGTCATCACATAACCCACAGGAAAGTTCTTCCAGGGCGTGCATCACTTCCGCTTTGGTATGCGCGAAGCGCAACAGCAGATGTTTTTGATGCTGGCTGAGGTGCTTTTCCAGCGCGTAAAGATAACCGGTGGTCTGGTTAATATTCTCCTGCGCGCAAATCACCCCAATACACCCCGTCGACTGGCTCAGCAGCGACTGCGCAATTACATTGGGCCGGTAGTTCAGTTCATCAACCGCTTTTAAAACGGCCTGGCGGCTGGCTTCCTTTACGCCACGCGACCCACTCAACACTCGCGATACCGTGGCTTTAGACACCCCGGCAAGACGTGATACATCATTGATTGTCGACATCTCTTTCCCCTGGCAGGCTTACTTCGCACCTGCAAATTCCATCACCGCTACGGCTCATATTATAGCCAGAATGGAGTATATCCTTTTCCGTTTTTCATGGAAACCGATTTTCCAATTCAACTCAAAATGATGTCAAAACGCGCAAATTATGTGACTTGCATCTGGTTAATTAGCGTCATAAGTAGTGGATCTTGATGGTTGTCACACTTCTGTCTTTTATAAATGGAAACCGGTTTCCGTATAATGTCCAATCATCCTCGCAATAACTTTTTACATTTAGAGGATGGTTGTCGATGTTCAAGATTATGCTGTGTTGCTCTGCCGGGATGTCCACCAGCCTGCTGGTCAGCAAAATGGTCAATGTCGCGAAAGAGCGCGGGTTGCCGGTAAAAATAGACGCGTATGGCGTTTCCGAATTTGATACGCAGTTTCCGCAGTACCAGGTTGTCCTTCTCGGACCCCAGGTGAAGTACATGTTGCAGACACTCTCAGACAAGGCGGCTACAAAGGGCATCCCGGTCCAACCCATCGACATGATGGATTACGGTATGCAACGTGGCGATAAAGTACTGGACTATGCTCTGTCGCTCATCGACGCGGCACACTAAAAGGTGTTCACATGAGTTCGTTATATCAATCAATGGTCGCGGTTATTGAGCAGTCAATTACCCCGCTGGCCGCGAAGCTCGGCCAGCAAAAGTATGTGATTGCCATCCGCGACGGCTTTACCGCCGCGCTGCCGTTTATGATCATCGGCTCGTTTATGCTGGTGTTCATCTTCCCGCCCTTCTCCGCGGATACGACGAACAGCTTTGCCCGCGGCTGGCTGGATTTCTCCCAGACTTACCGTGAACAGCTGATGCTGCCGTTCAACCTCAGCATGGGCGTGATGACGTTCTTCATTTCGGTGGGGATTGGTGCAAGCCTGGGGCGTCAGTTTAACCTCGATCCGGTGATGTCCGGTCTGCTGGCCTTTATGGCCTTCCTGCTGGTGGCGGCTCCGTATGCCGACGGCAAGATCTCGACCCAGTACCTCTCCGGCCAGGGGATTTTCACCGCGCTGATCACCGCCATCTACTCCACCCGCGTGTATGCGTGGCTGAAGCAGAACAACGTGACCATCCGTCTGCCGAAAGAAGTGCCGACCGGTGTAGCGCGTTCGTTTGAGATCCTGATCCCGGTCATGGTGGTGATCGGTACCCTGCACCCGCTGAACCTGTTTATCGAAGCACAAACCGGGATGATTATCCCGCAGGCGATTATGCACCTGCTGGAACCGCTGGTCTCTGCGTCTGACTCCCTGCCTGCCATTCTGCTCTCCGTGCTGCTGTGCCAGATCTTCTGGTTTGCCGGTATCCACGGCTCGCTGATTGTCACCGGCATCATGAACCCGTTCTGGATGGCCAACCTGTCCGCAAACCAGGCGGCACTGGCGGCTGGCGCGGCGCTGCCACACGTTTACCTGCAGGGTTTCTGGGACCACTACCTGCTGATTGGCGGCGTCGGCTCCACGCTTCCGCTGGCCTTCCTGCTGCTGCGCAGCCGCGTCACACACCTGCGCACCATCGGCAAAATGGGCGTTGTGCCCAGCTTCTTTAACATCAACGAACCGATTCTGTTCGGCGCGCCAATCATCATGAACCCGATGCTGTTTATCCCGTTCGTGTTTGTTCCGCTGGTGAACGCCTGCCTGGCGTACGGCGCCACCAAAATGGGCTGGCTGGCACAGGTGGTGTCGTTAACCCCGTGGACGACCCCGGCCCCTATTGGCGCATCGTGGGCGGCAAACTGGGCGTTGAGCCCGGTGGTGATGTGTCTGGTGTGTATGGTGATGTCAGCGCTGATGTATCTGCCGTTCCTGCGTGCTTACGAGCGTACGTTGATGAAAAACGAAGAGCAGAAAGCCCAGGCAACCGTCGGTGCCGCTGAAACAGCAAGTCATTAAGTCAAAGAGGAAAGGTCATGAAATACGCATTTCCCGATAATTTCTGGTGGGGCAGCGCAAGCTCCGCCCTCCAGACCGAAGGGACACGAGAGGGTGAAACCACCTGGGATTACTGGTTTGCCCGCGAGCCAAACCGTTTTCATAATGGCGTGGGACCGCAGCACACCTCCACGTTTTATCAACACTGGAAAACGGACATTCAGCTGTTAAAGCAGCTGAACCACAACAGCTTTCGCACCTCGATTAGCTGGGCGCGCCTGATCCCCGACGGTATCGGTGAAGTGAACCCGGAAGCGGTCGATTTTTATCATCAGGTCATTGATGAGCTGATTGAACAGGGTATTACCCCGTTTATCACCCTGTTCCACTTCGACATGCCGATGGCGATGCAGGAGATTGGCGGCTGGGAAAACCGCAACGTGGTGGACGCTTACGCCCGTTATGCGCAGATTTGCTTCGATCTGTTTGGCGATCGCGTGCTGCACTGGTTTACCTTCAACGAGCCGATTGTGCCGGTGGAAGGCGGCTATCTGTACGATTTCCACTATCCCAACGTGGTGGATTTCCGTCGTGCGGCCACCGTGGCGTATCACACCGTGCTGGCGCATGCGCAGGCGGTACGCGCTTACCGTGCCGGGCACTACGCCGGGGAGATCGGTATCGTACTGAACCTGACGCCGTCCTATCCGCGCTCGCAAAACCCGGCTGACGTCAAAGCGGCACACATTGCGGACCTGATGTTTAACCGCAGCTTCCTTGACCCCGTCCTGCGCGGCGAATACCCGGCGGATCTGGTGGCGTTGCTGAAATCTTACGATCAGCTCCCCGCCTGCAAACCGGAAGACAGTTTCCTGATTGCGGAAGGAAAAATCGACCTGCTCGGCATTAACTATTATCAGCCGCGTCGCGTGAAATGCCGTGACAGTGCGGTGAACCCACAGGCCCCGTTTATGCCGGAGTGGTTCTTTGATAATTACGAAATGCCTGGCCGCAAGATGAATCCATACCGTGGCTGGGAAATTTATGAGCCGGGTATTTACGATATTCTGATTAACCTGCGCGACAATTACGGTAACCCACGCTGTTTTATTTCTGAGAACGGTATGGGTGTCGAAAATGAACAGCGCTTTATTGAGAATGGTCAGATAAACGATCAATACCGCATCGATTTTATTTCCGAACATTTGGCCTGGCTGCATAAAGGTATTAGCGAAGGGTGCCAGTGTCTTGGCTACCATATGTGGACCTTTATTGATAACTGGTCGTGGTGTAATGCGTATAAAAATCGCTACGGATTTATCCAGCTCGATTTAACTACCCAGCAGCGCACCATCAAGAAAAGCGGCGAGTGGTTTGCCGCCACCGCATTAAATAACAGTTTTGACAGAGAGTCAGTGTAATGATCGCATTAGAAGAAGCCGTAATGGAAATTATCGTCAACGCCGGTCAGTCGCGTAGCCTGTGCTTTGAAGCCCTGCACGCGGCGCGTCAGGGCAACCTTGACGAAGCCAAAAGCCTGCTGCGCGAAGCCGATGGCTACGCGCGCCAGGCGCACAAAATGCAGACCAAATTGATCGAACAGGATGCGGGCGAAGCCCGCCAGCCGATGACCTTAATAATGGTTCACGCGCAGGATCATTTAATGAATTCCCTGCTGGCACGTGAATTATCCGAAGAAATAATCCATTTATATCAGAGATAATGTATGGCGAAAAAACGTTAATGTAATCACTCTGTACCTAAAATAGAAATCCACTTGTTCTGATGATAGCGACAAACTCTGTCAGATCGGAGCGGGATGGTTATTGTCTGAATAAAATTAAACTATATTGAGATAACCATGAATTATATTAAAAAACTTCCATTAACCATGGCGGTTGTCGCCGCGCTTTGCCCAATTTCTGTACTCGCACAAGAATTTACGCAAGAGCAAATCGACGCCATCGTGGCGAAAGCGGTAGACAAAGCGCTGGCCGAACGGCAGGCCAAAATGGACGCCGCCGTCGCGAAAAAAGCGGACGTGGTCACCGAACCGCAAAGCGCGGCGCAATCACCGGACCTCGCGATTCCGTTTGGGGTTAAATTTACCGGCTATGCCCGCTACGGCGCGCACTTCCAGGCAGCCGATCAGAAATACGTGGCGGTAGACGGTTCCTATAACGGCGCATCCGCGATTGGTCGTCTGGGTAACGAAGGCAACGGCGGTGAATTCCAGCTCTCCAAAGCCTTCAAGGGCGACAACGGTGCCATATGGGACATCAACGTGATGATCGACCACTGGGGCGACGAGGTTAACCTGAAAAAAGCCTATGCCGGTGTGACCAACATTATGGCCTCCAACCCGAACGCCTACTTCTGGGCCGGCCGTGACTTCCACCAGCGTCCACAGCAGGGTATCAACGATTACTTCTGGATGAACCACGACGGCCAGGGTGCCGGGGTGAAGAACTTCGACATCGGCGGCGTGCAGTTTGACGTTGCCGCGGTGGCCGCGGTGGAATCCTGTAGCCCGGAAGTGATGGAAGATGAGGCGAACCCGTCGCGCATTACCTGTACCGGCGGTTCCGGCACGGGCGACAAGGGTAACTACGCTGCGACCTCAAAAATCCACGGCATGAAAGTCGGCCCGCTGGATCTGGAGCTGTACGCGAACTACGGTTTTGACTCCAAAGCCATTGAGAGTGAAGAGCGTCTGAAGGCCTGGCAGGGCGGCGTGGTACTGAGCCACACCAACGACAGCGGCGTGAATAAGGTGATTGCCCGTTATTCTGATAACGCGGACAACAGCGTATTCAACAAAACCGAGGATCTGACGACGGTCTACGCCAGCTTCGAAGGGCTGTACAAATTCACCCAGGCCACGCAGGTGGAGTACATCCTCGCCTTCCACGACTACGACAACAGCCGCGATAAAACCGACAACCGTAAGAACTACAACGCCATCGTGCGTCCGATGCACTGGTGGAACGACGTTCACTCCACCTGGCTGGAAGCGGGCTGGCAGCACGTGGATTACGACAATGGCGGTGATAACAAAGGCTGGAAGCTGACCCTGTCGCAGAACATGTCTATCGCCATGGGGCCTGAGTTCCGCCCAATGCTGCGCTTCTACGTGACCGGCGGCAAAGTGGATAACGAACGCACCGCCCGTGTGAACGGTACAAAAGATGAGACGCTGGATGATTTCAACGTCGGCGCGATGTGGGAAGCGTGGTTCTAAGCAAGGTAAAAGCAAAACGGCAACGCACGTTGCCGTTTTTCGTGTTTGCGCCCTCTCCCTGTGGGAGAGGGTCGGGGTGAGGGCATCAAGCCACACCGCACCCGGCAAGACCCATGTTATGCTACACAAAAACCAACATAACAGGGGAGAACATGGGTTCCACACGTAAAGGAATGCTCAACGTTCTGATCGCCGCCGTTTTATGGGGCAGCTCAGGGGTTTGCGCGCAGTACATCATGGAGAAAAGCCAGATCTCGTCCCCTTACCTGACGATGATTCGCCTGCTGTTTACCGGCGTCATCTTGCTGACCCTCTCCTTCGTGCATGGCGACAAGATTTTCTCGGTCATCAAACATCGTAAAGACGCCCTCAGCCTGCTGTTTTTCTCGCTGGTTGGTGCGCTCACCGTCCAGCTCACCTTCCTGCTGACGATTGAAAAATCCAACGCGGCGACGGCCACCGTGCTGCAGTTTCTCTCGCCAACGATCATCGTCGCGTGGTTCGCGCTGGCGAGGAAAAAACGTCCCGGCGTGTTTGTTTTATCCGCCATTTTGACGTCACTTGTCGGCACCTTCCTGCTGGTCACCCACGGCGATCCAACCTCGCTCTCCATCTCCCCTGCCGCCCTGTTCTTCGGTATCGCCTCGGCCTTTGCCGCCGCGTTTTATACAACCTACCCGTCGACGCTGATCGCCCGCTACGGCACGCTGCCGATTGTTGGCTGGAGTATGTTAATCGCGGGGGTCGTGCTGACGCCGTTCTACGCCGGACGCGGGACCACCTTCGTGATTGATGGCAGCCTGCTGCTGGCGTTTTTCTATCTGGTGGTGATTGGCACGGCGCTGACGTTCAGCCTGTATCTGAAAGGCGCGCAGATGATTGGCGGGCCGAAGGCGAGCATTCTGAGCTGTGCCGAGCCGCTGAGCAGCGCCCTGCTGTCGGTGATTTTGCTTGGGGTGGCGTTTACGCTGCCGGACTGGCTGGGCACGCTGCTGATTGTGTCGTCGGTGGTGCTGATTTCGATGGATTCGAGAAGACGGGTTCAGACATCGGCGTAGCCTGATGCCCTCACCCCATCCCTCTCCCACGGGAGAGGGAGAAAAGCATTACTTCGCCTTAACCTTCCCCGCCACCAGCAGCGCGGTCAGCAGCATCAGGGTTCCTGAAATCACCAGCGGTGACGTCAGCCCCAGATGGTCCAGCGCAACGCCGCCGATCGCCGCACCGCAGGTGTTCGCCAGCTGGATCACCGCGACCTGAATCGACCCGGCTTTTTCCGCCTGATCGGCGAGCGAGCGGGTGATCCACGTCGACCAGCCCACCGGCACCAGCGCAAAAGCAAAGCCCCAGATAATCGCAATCGCCGACGCAACCCACTTATCGCTGCCCCACAGCACCAGCACCGCAGCGCTAATTGCCAGCACCAGCGGCGCGCCCGCCAGCGCCACTTTCAGGGAACGCTTCAGGAACGCGGACGACAGCGAGGTGCCGACAAAGCTGGCGATACCGAAGCTCAGGAGCACCAGCGTCAGGCCATCCACATCAAACCCGGCCATGTTCATGAATACCGGGCGGATATAGGTGAAGAAGGCAAACTGTCCGGCAAATGCCATAAAGATGGCGGTCATCCCCGCCAGCACGCCCGGGCGCTTCAGCAGGCTGAACATATTCTGTTTATGGTGTGCCGCTTCCCCCGGTAAGGACGGCAGCGCTTTCCAGACCCAGAGAATGCAAAGCACCCCCATCACCGCGGCAGCGTTAAAGACGTTACGCCAGCCGATGATCCCGCCAAGGAAACTGCCCAACGGCGCAGCAATGACCAGCGCAATCGAAACAGCACCAAAGATCACGGAGAGGGCTTTCGGCACGGTGCGCGCGGGAACCAGACGCATGGTGAGCGAGGCCGACATCGCCCAGAAGCCGCCTAATCCCAGCCCCAGACAGGCGCGACCCAGCAGCAGCAGGGTGAAGTTATTGGCAAAAGAGACCAGCAGGCAGGAGAGCGTCAGCAGCACGCTGAACAGAATGACCACTTTACGGCGGTCGATGGTGCCGATCACCTGGGTAATAAACAGGCTCGCGAACATCGCCACAAAGGCGGTCACGGTGACGGACTGCCCCGCCACGCCTTCGGAAATGCCCAGATCCTGCGCCATCGGCGTCAGCAGGCTCACCGGCAGAAACTCAACGGTAATCAGGCAGGCAACGCAAAATGCCACGGAGAAAACCGCCGACCAGTTGGGGCGAGTGACCTCCTGGGTCTGCGGTCTGGGTGTGGGCTGAATGTGTTCTGTCATGGCGTCACCTGAAGATAAAAACGTGCGGAAAAGTCGCGCAGTTTATCATCAAAAGTGTGACGGATTTAACGATTTGACAACTTTTGTCGTTTTTATTGAGCCTGGAGAGAGCGTCGTCGACTGATACCTTTTCTGCATAACGAAAATGAAAATTCAGTATCCACATTTGAGGTGAAACAATCATAGCGTCTGAAAAGGAGAAACTATGAAAACACGTAATTTATCTCAAAATCTTACCGTCAGTGCCGTCGGCTACGGTGCCATGGGTCTGAGTGAATTTTATGGCCAGACTGATGACAACGCCTCGCTGCGGGTATTGCATAGCCTCATCGATCTGAACGTGACGTTTATTGATACCGCAAATTTATATGGCCGTGGTCATAATGAAAGACTAATCGGTCATTTTCTTGCCGGGCTGGATAAAAGCACTCGCGAGCAGTTCAAAATAGCCACGAAATGCGGCATCGATCGCTCTCCCGACGAGTCTTATGCCCGCACCATCAACAATACGCCTGACTATATCATCCGCTGCTGTAATGAGTCCCTCAAGCGGCTTGGCGTGGAGCGAATCGACCTCTTTTATCTACACAGACTGAGTAACACCACCCCGGTCGAAGAGAGTATGGATTGTCTGCGCACCCTTGTGAAAGAGGGCAAGATCAACCACATCGGCCTTTGCGAAGTGTCGGCGTCAACGCTGCAACGGGCCCATGCGGTACATCCGGTCACCGCGCTGCAAACGGAATATTCTCTCTGGACACGCGATATCGAGGAAAGCATTCTGCCGGTCGTGAAAGCGTTAGGCATTGGTCTGGTGCCCTACTCGCCTCTTGGCAGAGGCTTCCTGACGGGAAAATACCTGAACAATAGCGAATTTGCAGAGGGTGATTTCCGTAAAAATAACGAGCGCTTTATGCAGTCCAGCCTTGATCATAATCGCCAGCTGCTCGATGTCATCCACCCGCTGGCGGCGAAATACGGCTGTACCGCGGGTCAGATTGCCCTTGCCTGGCTGTTAGCGCAATACGATCGGCTGGTTCCCATCCCGGGCACTAAGCACACCGGCTATCTGGCCGAGAACGCGCGCGCTGCCAACATTGAGCTTGAGAAGAGCGATATTGAATCATTGAACAACCTGCATCGCCGGATAGCGATTAAAGGCGATCGCTATTCTGCCGAGGGTATGAAGGGCGTGAACGCCTGATACCTCATCAAGAAAATAAAAAAACCGGGTTTTCCCGGTTTTTTTATTTCGGATACGCCGTGCCGTTAGCGATAAACGCTCAGCGCGACGCCTTCCCCACCACCTACGCACAGCGCGGCGACGCCACACTTGCCGTCATTACGGACCAGGGCATGAACCAGCGTCACCACAATCCGGCAGCCGGATGCGCCTATCGCATGCCCAAGCGCGATTGCCCCGCCGTAAGAACCTGACCCATAATGACCTGAGAGATATCACTGGCCTCTACGCCAGATTCTTTCAGGAGCGCCTGAATGACCCAGCTTCCCAGGTCAGCGGCGGAATGCTCCGCAAGCGCGCCCAGAAATGCGCCCGTCGCCGTGCGGCGGGCTGCAATAATGACAACCTCGCTCATGCGTCACTCCCTTTCAGTCCCGGCAACGTATGACCCGTCGCAGCGATTGCCGCGCGGTAGGCGGTAAGACCGTTCATACAGGCGGGAACGCCGGCATACACCGCCATCTGTATCACAATTTCAAGCAGCTCTTCCGGCGTCACGCCGGTGTTGAGCGCGCCTCTCATGTGCAGTTCCAGCTGCGGCATAGCATTACCCAGCGTCACAAGCGAGGCGACAGTCAGCATTTCGCGCGTTTTGAGCTCCAGTCCCGGACGTCCCACCACATCCCCGAACGCATAGTCGGTTATCAGGGCGGGCAGGCCCGGGTCCAGTTCGCTCAGGCGGCGGGTGACTTTATCCGCGAGCCCTGCTTCAAGACGGTCCATGATCTCTCTGCCATAGCGCGTGCGGTCATTAATTTGACTCATAAGATTTCTCCATACGGGATTGTTTTGCGGTCAAGGTTGCAGGAATAACCGCGACAAGCAGAACGGACAGGCCGATAGCCGTGCCGGCGACGATATACAGGAGCGGCATTGAAAATGATGAAACCATCCAGGCACCGACCGACGCGCCGATACCAATGGCGGTATTGAAAAACGAAACGTAGATTGCGGAGGCCGGGAAGGCTTTATCTTCAGCCATACGTAAAACCCACGTCTGGAAGCCGACAAATATTCCTGACACGGCAACGCCCCAGATAATCATGCTGGTGAATATCAGCGCAGCAGAGAGCGAGGAACCTGACAGGCCCAGAAACAGCAGCACTGCACAGATCAGCAGTACAGACAGCGAAACCGTCAGCTTGAGATACTTATCAATCATCACGCCGGTCAGGAAATTACCGGCCAGACCCGCGATGCCGTAAACAAAAAGCACGGCGGGAATAAAGGCGGTGGACAGTAAACTCTGCGTGTGAAGCCAGGGTTCAATGTACGTAAAGGCGGCAAAGTGCGCCGTAACAGCCAGCAGGGTTGCTGAGTAAATTTTCCACAGGGTAGACGATTTCAGCACACCCTTAAGCGCATCCAGGCCAAGCGCGCTTTTGCTGGCGATCTGGGGAACAAGCACGCTAATACCCACAAAGGCAATTACGCTCAGCGCGGCCATCAGCCAAAATGCCTGCCGCCAGCCGAAGTGGATACCAATGTAGTTGGAAACCGGTACGCCAAAAACGCTTGCTGCGGAAACGCCACCAAATACGATTGACGTCGCCGCACCAATATATCTGGCAGGAACCATGGCAACCGCCGTTGCGCCGATCATCGCCCAGAATGCACCGTGTGCAAGCGCGCCCAGCACGCGGGCACTAAGCAGCATTCCGTAGGTGTTTACCGTCGCGGCCATGACGTTAGAGATCAGAAGCACCACGGTGAGCACGAGTAAAAGCCGCTTCTTAGCCACATTGCCTAAAAAGACGGAGGCAAACAGCGCACTCAACGCCCCCACCCAGGCATAAAGCGACACGGTCATGCCCACCGCGGATTCCGAAGACCGTAATCCCTCTGCGATTGGCGTTAATAATCCGACCGGCGCCAGTTCGGTAGTGACAATAGTAAACGTTGAAATAGCCAGAATGAATAACGCAAGCCATGACCTTAACGTCATATTTTGCGGAGAGAGTTCTGAAGTCATACTACTTACCTCAATAATGGTTTAAATAATGTGCCAATTTTTTTCTGCTGCATATCGGGTAAGCGCGGAATGCTCTCCCACACAGACGGGATGCCCAATGGCTTCGAGCATTGGAATATCCGAAAGATCGTCACCGTAGGCATAACAATCCGCTGGATTAATCTCCTTATCCCGGCAAAACGTCATCAGGGCATCTTTTTTACCCGCTCCAATTGTTTCGGGCAGGCCGATTTCCCCCGTCAACTCGCCTGCGTCATTTATTATTAACGGAGCACAGAGTATGTCCGTTACCCCAAGATATTTCGCAATGGGTGACAGAATCGGAAGCATAGAGCCCGATATAAATACGATGTACATGTTCTGTCTCTGATGGCTTTTAAGTGCTGAAACGGCACTCTCAATAAAAAATTCGTTTTCTGGCTTACGCCTGAACCATTCATCGCCCATTTCTTCCAGATAACGACAAGACACACCTTTAAACTGGCGATAATACTCTCTGTTCAGTGTCTCCCTTGGCACACCGTTTTTTACGTCGACGCGAAAACGAGACATATAGCGTTGAAGACGATCGTTTTGATTATTTTCCCTGCACCAGAAGTCATAGAAATCAAACATGCTTTTAATATTTATTAGCGTCTCATCAACGTCAAAAAATGCGGCGTGGTTTCATCGCGCCACTGACGATACTGCTGATAGTTATGCGCGGGCACCTCAACGTGACGAAGCTGAATATAATTTGATTCGGGTAAGCTCTTTTTATTATCGATTGGGGATTCAACAAACTTAAGCAGTTCGCGACGAATATCGGCAGAAAGAACAGCAGAGAAACGATGGAACATGGATTCCATTTCACTCTCAGCCCACGCAATTTCTTTAATGTCATTAAAAGCGCGCAGTTCCAGCAGTTCATTAACACCGTTTTCTTCACAGGAATAGTAGCGAACGTTTTCATTGCTTTTTAAGGAAGTAAAATCTTTCTCAGTAAAAGTATTTTTTAACGGGAAGCGTGATACCAGTACATATTTAGACGACATAATTACTCCGAATATTGATTGAGTGAGGATTCGGGTAGAAATTTATCAATATAGGAAACAATTGGAATTGTTAAATTTGTAATATATTTTTGGTATTACTGTTGAAATGGGTTTACTGCCCGCATTTAGCGTGTAATATCGAAATGGAAAAAAGACGAAATACCTTTTCGCATTCAGGACCCACGTATGGCCACAGCAGAACATTTAATCAGCAATAACCTGCCCAGTATCAAACAATTACAATGCTTTCTCGCTGTCGCACATGAACTGAACTTCCGTAAGGCTGCCGAACGCCTACGCATGACTCAACCGCCATTGACGCGTCAGATAAAATGCCTTGAAGCGGTTCTGAAACGTCAGTTGTTCAGCCGCAACACGCATGACGTTAGCCTCACAGAAGCAGGCCGTGCGCTGGTTGTTCAGGCTGAAAAAATACTCAAAGACATCAGTAACCTAAAAGAAGATCCTCTCTCTTCTGAAACGAGCCTGCGTATTGGACTCACACGGACCCTTAATTTTGAATATATTGAACCCGTGAATACCCAGCTTCACAAAATGAACGCGGGAGATGATGTCGAAACGCCGGACCTGACGTCAGCCCAACTGCTGCAAAGCTTGTCTAAAAACATGCTGGATCTGGTGCTGACCGGTGAAAAAGGAACGGGTCATGAAGACATTGTTCAATACCGCTGGGTCTGCCAGGAACCGTTGCTCATCGCAATGCCCTCTTTACACCCTGCCAGCCTGAAAGAGAAAGTCGCGCTGGAGGATATTAGCGATCTTCCCATTTTCTGGTTTTCCAGAAGTGCCAACCCGTCATTTTACGACAAATGCGAAAGCTACTTTGATACGCTGAAAACGCCTCTGAAGCGGATAAAAGAGCCGGATGATACCCTTGTGATGCTAAGCCGTATCGCAAGAGGGAAAGGATTTGCGCTACTGCCTCAGTCGAAATGCACCTTTAATCAGGAAGGACTTTGCTACCGTGAACTCACGGACGCCGAGGCAAAAAGGTTAAACATAGATATCTATGCCGCCACTCGCCTCAATGAAAATAGAGAGGAGATTCTTAACGCACAGAATGTGTTATGCGGGAAAACGGCTTAATGCAGGTAAAACACGCCCTCTTCCGGCAGGAAAAGCTGGTTATAGCGCAACTGGAAGGCGTTTAGCTCCTGCGGATCGGGCTCCATTTCACGCATAAAACCCAGCGTCAGACGGACCTGCGCGTCCGTGATCGGCGCGGCCAGACGGGCTTTACGCAGCATACGGTGCCAGGCAAGCAAATTCTCTTCACTGCCGTCGACAATGCAGACCTGCCAGATCAGCAGCACCTGGGCCGCGTTTTGCAGATGCGCTTCGTCCGGGCGTTCAAGGTAGCGGATAAACTCATTGCCGGGCGTTTTACCGAACTGATCGATCATCGATTCTACAGGAACCGGGGTGATCCCCAGCCGCTCGCTCAGGCGTTTAATTGCGCGACGTGAATCTGAGGTCAGGACCCGAAATCCCACCACAAACACCACGGCAAGCGTTGCCAGCATTATCCAGACCATGCGTTCTCCTCTACGTCAGCCGCTCATCATAGCGGGAAACGCGCGGCGTCGACAGCGGGCAAGGCCATAATAGTGCAGTGAAAAAAGGTGGAAAATCGTTATGAGGGCAGCGCCACGTGTGCTGGCGAGTAGTGCGCGGAAGACAGCCCGCGCAGAACGGGCTGCGGGGCTGTTGCTTTAGACCGGTCAACGTACCTGCAGCCCTTTCAGCAGCGCGTCATGGAAGCGCTGAGGGTCCTGCATCTGCGGCGCATGGCCCATGTCGTTAAACTCAACCAGCGTCGCATGCGGAATGCGTTTTTCCGTCTCCTTACCCAGTACTGCATAGTTGCCCAGCGTCTTGCGGATCGCCGGCGGGGCGAGGTCTTTCCCGATGGCGGTGTTGTCTTTGGTGCCGATCATCAATAATACCGGCATCTTCAGTTCACCAAATTCGTAGATCACCGGCTGGGTATAAATCATGTCGTAAAGCAGGGCTGAGTTCCAGGCGACACGCGTTTTGCCCGGCCCATTGTTCAGCCCGGCCAGCATCGTCACCCAACGCTCATACTCCGGCTTCCACTCCCCGGCATAGTAGGTATTTTTCTCGTACTGACGAATACCATCGGCGCTGGTTTTAAGTTCACGCTGATACCACTGATCGACCGTAATATGCGGTACGCCGCGGGCTTTCCAGTCTTCTAAACCAATCGGGTTAACCATCACCAGCTGTTCCACTTCCTGCGGCCACATGAGCGCGTAGCGGGTCGCCAGCATGCCGCCGGTCGAGTGCCCAATAACCGTCACGCGATCGACGCCGAGCTGCTTAAGCAACGCGTGGGTGTTATCCGCCAGCTGCTGGAAGGTGTACTGGTAATGCTCGGGTTTGGTGGATTTACAAAAACCAATCTGGTCTGGTGCCACCACGCGGTATCCGCTGGCGGAAAGCGCGCGGATAGTCCCCTCCCACGTTCCGGCGCAGAAGTTTTTACCGTGCATCAGCACCACGGTGCGGCCGTTGGGTTTTTCTGGCTTAACGTCCAGATAGGCCATATCAAGCGGCTGATGTTGCGAGGTAAAGGTGAAATGCTTAACCGGCCAGGCGTAATCAAACCCCTCCAGCTTCTCGCCGTACGTCGGCGCATCCGCCGCCAGGGCGGGGGAGGCAAGCGCCACCAATAGCGCAAGACAGGATAGTCGTCGGTTTACCATGCAAGCTCTCCATAACAAAACGGACAAAAGCCGCGGGGTGCGGCAGCAAAATTAAAATGTAGAGCATTGCAGGGAGCGGGTCTGTAAAGGGGGGTAAAGGTGGGATGTAAAAAAAAGCCCGGCGGTCAACCGGGCAAAGAAGTTACCTGCACACTCAGGCTACTTTTAATTTCTGCATCCGATTTTCACGGCGGATCTTACGTTCTTCCAGCACCGCGACCATCGCCATCAGGACGATACAGCCGATGGCGGCGGCATCCAGCGCGGCAAAGGTGCCCGCCCAGCCGGTGAGGCCGAAAATCGGCGTGCCGTCGGCGATCATACCCAGACCCAGCTTGGCGAAGCTGTCACCGATCAGGTAGGCGAAGGTGCCTTTAATTCCATCGGCAGCGCCGATCGCTTTTTTCGGTACGAAGCCAACTGCTGCCACGCCGATCAGCAGCTGTGGACCAAACACCAGGAAGCCGAGCGCGAACAGGGACGCCAGGTAAACGTACTGGTTGCTGGCGTGCTGGTAGACGCCGAGCGTGGCGATAATCAGCGCCAGCGCGACGCAGGCCACCAGCGCACGGCGACCATTGGCGAGGTCCGAGAGCCAGCCCCACAGCAGCGTGCCGACCAGCGCGCCCACTTCGAACAGGGTGAAGCCCTGAATCGCAACTTCTTTGGAGAGCTTCAGCTCCTGGAAGGCATACACGGTCGACCACTGATCGATACCGATACGCACCACGTACAGGAAGATGTTGGAGAAGCATAGCAGCCAGATCACTTTGTTTTTCAGCACGTACTCAACAAAGATCTGCCATTTGGACATCTCGTTTTCTTCGGTCTCTTTGTCCTCTTCGCTGATCTCCTCACCGAACAGCTCTTCGGCTTTGCCGAGGCCGTACGATTCCGGGGAGTCGCTGCCGTAGCGCAGGCCAATAAAGCCGACGATCAGGGCGATAATCGACGGGAAGATAAACATGCCGATCACGTGGCCGTCGAACAGGTAGTTTGCGCCGAACAGCGCCACGCCTGCCGCACCCGCCCCGCCGAGGTTGTGGGAGATGTTCCACATGCCGAGGTACGAACCACGCTTGCGGCGAGGGGTCCATTTAGTGATGGTGGAGTAACTGCACGACCCGCCGGTACTCTGGAAGAAACCGCTCAGGGCGTAGAAGGCGATCATCATGAACAGGCTGACGGAGCCCGCGCCCATGCTGGCGCTGAAGCCGAGCATACAGATGGCGGAGAGGATCAGCATAAACGGCAGGAACTGCTTGGTGTTTTTGCCGTCCGCGTAGTAGGAAACGACGGTTTTACCCACGCCGTAAGTGATGGAGAAGCCCAGGCCAATCATCCCCAGCTGCGTCATGCTCAGCCCGTAGGTTGAGATCATGTCGTTCTGCGCGATGTTAAAGTTTTTGCGGATCAGGTACATGGTCAGGTAGCCGATAAAGACCACCAGGTAAGACTGCATGAACGGTTT
This sequence comes from Enterobacter sp. RCC_40, assembly GCF_041360735.1. Lineage (NCBI taxonomy): Bacteria > Pseudomonadati > Pseudomonadota > Gammaproteobacteria > Enterobacterales > Enterobacteriaceae > Enterobacter > Enterobacter sp. RCC_40. The sequence continues at coordinate 83,293 of NZ_JBFUPR010000005.1, read as the reverse complement.
GAACCACATTTTACGCCGCACATCGAGCGGCAGATCCAGGGTCGGTTTGCGCACCTGATTTAAGAAGGCCAGCATGATTGGTTTACTCCTGAGCTGATTTTTGCAGCATTGTAAAAACCAGCCGGGAGCGACGCCTGAGACAGCGTCCAGGTGAAACCAGGAAAATTTCTTAGTTTTGCGCCATTCGGGATGAAAAGGTGAAGCACATCACGCTTCGTGTGCCTCGCGCGGCGCCTGCGCATGCAGGAACGGCAGCAGCAGCAGGGCCGAAATTCCTGCCGCGATGGCGATCACGGCAAAGAAACCGCTCCAGTGCCAGACGTCGATCACCCGCGCCAGCGGCCAGCCGGAGAGCGAAGCGCCAAGGTAAGCAAACAGCCCGACAAAGCCCGTCGCGGCCCCCGCGGCGTCTTTGTGTGAACACTCCGCCGCCGCCATGCCGATCAGCATCTGCGGGCCAAAGACGAAAAAGCCGGTGGTGAAGAAACACGCCGCCTGCATCACGTAGCTGGCAAACGGCATCAGCCATAGCGAACCAACGGAAAGTAAAATCCCGGCGGCGAAGATCAGGTTCATCGGCCCGCGGTTACCGTTGAAGAGCTTATCCGAGCCCCATCCCGCCACCAGCGCGCCGATAAAGCCGCCCAGCTCGAACATCGTCACCGCCGAGTTGGCGGTCACCAGATCGACGCCCAGGGTTTCGGACATATACAGATTGCCCCAGTCGTTGATCGCCGCACGCACCACGTAGACCAGCACGTAGCAGAGGGAGAGTAACCAGATATAGGGATTTAACAGCACATATTTGGTGAGGATCTCTTTACGCGTCAGCCCTGCACCTTCCTGCTGTTGAGCGACTTCCATCTCGTCGTGCCGCCAGTCGCCTACCGCGGGCAGGCCCACGGTTTGTGGCCTGTCACGCAGTCGCCAGCAAAGAAACAGCCCGGCAACGATCGCCAGCCCGCCGGCAATCATCATTCCCGTGCGCCAGCCGTAGTGCAGCGCCGCCGCCCCGACCACCATCGGAATAAGCGCCCCCCCGACGTTATGCGCCGTGTTCCAGATAGCCCACCAGCCGCCACGCTCGTTGCGCGAGTACCAGGCGGTGAGCAGACGGGCACACACCGGCGCGCCCCATCCCTGGAAAAAGGCGTTCAACGCCCACAGCAGCGCAAAGGCCCAGAGCGAGGTGGAGAAGCCAAACAGAATGTTCACCACCCCGGTGGCAATGAGTCCAGAGCCCATAAAATAACGGGCATTCGAACGGTCGCTGACGATACCGGAGAAGAACTTCGACAGGCCGTAGGTGATGTAAAACAGCGTCGCCAGCAGACCAATATCGGTGCGTGTCATCACCCCGCTGGCGAGGATTTCCGGCGCGGCGGCGTTGAAACTTTTGCGGGTAAAGTAAAAAAGCGCATACCCCAGCCAGATGGTGATCAGGATATGGCGACGCCAGTAACGATAGCGGGCGTCAATTTCACGTTTATCGTTTAGCGGGGCGGCATTCGCCGGGGTTTTAAACATGCTGACTCCTCAGCGGTAAACTGACGCTGACGCGCGTGCCGTGGGTGCAGGAGATCGTCAGGGTGCCACCCAACGCTTTGACGCGCTCACGCATGCCCGCCAGGCCAAAACCCAGCTGGCCGGAGCCCGGCGGCAGACCGCAGCCATCATCTTCAATCACCAGCATCAGGCGTTCATCCTGTTGCCATCCCTGCAGCGTTACCGCGCTGGCGCTGGCGTGCTTAACAATATTATTCAGCCCTTCCTGACAGACGCGGAACAGCGTGACGCGCTGGCCCTCGCTCAGCAAAGATTCATTGATGCGCCAGTCAAGATGACTGACGATCCCGCGGCTTTCCAGCTCCATCTCGCGCATCAGAGACCGTACCGCCTGCTCAAGCGTAAGATCGTCCAGCTGGCGCGGTCGCAGCCTGCCAAGCAGTCGCCGCACCGAGTCATACACGCCAAGAGAGAGCTGTTCGATATGTGCCCCGCCCTGCTTTACGCCGGCGTTTTCGGCCGCCAGACGCTGAACGATGCCCGCCTGAGTGCGAATGGCGGTAATGGTCTGGCCGATGTCATCGTGCAACTCGCGGGCCACCTCCTGCCGGACGCTCTCTTCCGTTTCCAGCAGGCGTTCTGCCAGACGGCGATTACGCGCCAGCTCAGTTTGTAATGAGTGGTTAAGTTCACGCAGGCGCTGAATCCCGGCCCCCAGCAGCAGCCCGGTCAGGCTCTGGGCCAGCAGGGAGAGCAGTAAATCGACGGGGTGATCGTGCCAGGTCTGGCTGGCAATCAGCGCGATAGCGTTCATCAGGGTGGCAATCAGCGCGCCCTGCCAGCCGTAGTGCCACGCAAGGGCAATAATCGGCAACGCCAGGCAAAACGGGGTAAAGCGCGACAGCTCATCGGGCAGGCCAAGCTGCAGCCACAGGCTGATCGCAAACAGCAGCAGATACCAGATAAGATGCCGGGCGCGCCAGTTTACCGGCTGAGAGACCAGCGCCGGTCCGAGCGGCTGCCAGACGGTACTGGTGAGGTAGTGCCAGATAACCAGACAGGTGGGAGCCAGCGTCAGACCGCCGGTCAGCGTCAACAGAAGGGCGTTAAGCATCTCCTCCTCGCCGGTCCAGGGCAGGGACTGCAACAGCGCGGCGGCAATCAGCGCAGCCCCCTGACGCAGCAGCGTGCGCCAGTCGCGCTGGTGACGATAACGGGAGATCAGCGCCACCGGGATCAGCGTGAGTACGCTGCCCGTCACCAGTAAAGGCAAGTGCGCCAGCGCCACCTCCTGCGCCAGCCAGACCAGCATCAGCCATTCGGCGCCCAGCAGTACCGGCCAGAAACCGCGCGGGCATTGCAGCATCAGCCCCAGACGCAGGCCAAACGGGAAAAGCAGCACCGCCAGCTCCGGGCGTTCAACCAGATGCAGGCTGATGCTCCACAGGCAGAACCAGGCGGCGGAGAAAATGGAAAAACTGGCAGCAACGGCGATCAGCCGTGAAAACAGCGGGTTCATTGCCAGCTGTCGAACATGCGGCGCGCCAGCTCAACGTCATTACTGACGCCGAGTTTTTCCATCAGATTAGCGCGGTGAACGTGAACGGTTTTTGGCGACAGCCCCAGGTCCACGGCAATCTCTTTCACCGACATCCCCTGTGCCAGTTTTTCTGCCACCTGACGTTCGCGTCGGGTGAGTGGGTCTTGTCGCCCTGCCGCCAGCTTGATGGCGATATCCGGCGTCAGGTAGCACCCGCCGGTGGAGACCGTGCGCACGGCAGCGATCAGTTCGTCCGGGCTGCAGCGCTTGGAAAGAAATCCGCGTGCGCCTGCGTTCAGTGCCTGCTCCACCAGCGCCGGGCTGTCATGGACCGAGAGCATCACGATCGCCATCCCTTTCGGCAACTGGCTCAGCAGCTCAAGCCCGGAGAGATCCGGCATCGAGATATCGCAGATACAGACCTGGACACCGCGCCCGGGCAAACCTGCCAGCGCCTCGCGACCGGAGCCGAACTCCGCCACCACCTGAAAATCAGGCTCAAGGTTCAGCAGCTGGGCAAATCCGGAGCGGACGATGAGGTGGTCGTCGATAAGGGCGATGGTGGTCATGGCGCGTTCCTGGCGGGTTAAAAAACGCGCTTACCTTAACGATAAGCGCGTGGGGGTTCAAGCTTTGCGCTATTTACTCGAAGAACACCGCAATTTTGTTAAACATGGTGGGATCGGACTGGTTGCGCACCACTTTCTCGACATCTTCCAGCTTGTCGATCTGCGCAATCATCTGCTCCAGACGCTGATCGTCATTCACCAGTAGCCAGATGCGGCTATGCTCGCTGCCCTGAATGGGCAGACAGAGGATACCTTCCACGTTAAACGCGCGGCGGGCAAAGAGCCCACAGACGTGCGTCATCACGCCTGGGTGGTTGCGGACGGTGAGTTCCAGAATGACGTTATCATGTTGTTTCTGCATGGCTTATTCCCCCACCATCTCAGTATTTGCCGCACCTGGCGGCACCATCGGGTACACTTTTTGTTCAGGATCGATACGCACGTGGATCAGCGCCGGACCAGGACGAGAAATCGCCGCCTGCAGCGCCGCATGAGGGTCCGCTTCGGCGTTCAAATCGCAGGTATGCAGGCCAAAACCGGCGGCAATCTGCATAAAGTTAATCGTTCCTGGATAGGTCGCGGCAAACACGCCCTGCGTATAGAACAGACTCTGCTGCTGGTGCACCAGCCCCAGCGCCTGGTTGTTCATCAGGATGATTTTCACGTCTAACTGGTTTTCGGCTGCCGTCGCCATTTCCTGAATGTTCATCATCAGGCTACCGTCACCGGAGAAGCAGATCACCTTGCGATCGGGGTTGGCCAGCGCCGCACCCACTGCCGCCGGCAGGCCAAAGCCCATGGTCCCCAGCCCACCCGAGGTCAGCCACTGACGCGGACGGTTCAGCGGGTAGGCCTGGGCGGTCCACATCTGGTGCTGGCCAACGTCGGTGGTGATAATCGCGCTGTCATCAACGCAGGCGGCCACGGCGTTAATCAGCCCGTAATGGCTCAGCGGGTCCCCCTCGGTTGGGATAGCGCCCGGGAACTCTTTTTGCAAATCGGCAACCAGCTGACGCCAGTCGGCGCGATCGGAAGCGTCCGTTTGCGGAATCAACTGCGCCAGCACCTCGGCAACATCACCCTGAATCGCCACGTGCGGTTGCTTGATTTTACCCAGCTCGGCACGGTCGATATCCACATGGATGATTTTGGCGTTCGGGCAGAACTGCTCGGTCTTGCCAATCGCCCGGTCATCAAAACGTGCACCCAGAACAATCAGCAAATCCGCTTCTTGCAGAATGTAGTTCGTGCTGCGCGCGCCGTGCATCCCCAGCATACCCAGCGACAGCGGGTGCGCTTTTGGCAACATACCCAGCGCCATCAGGGTCATGGTGGTGGGCAGGCTGGCTTTCTCTGCGAGCTGGCGTACCGCGTCGGAGGCATTAATCGCCCCGCCCCCCAGATAAAGCACCGGGCGTCTGGCGGCGTTAATCATCGCCGCTGCAGCCTGCACGCTCTCTGCGCTGAACTGCGGCGCTGGCGCACGTTCACCCGGCTCCGGCAGCACGTCAATCTCGATCTCTGCGGTCTGAACATCCTTAGGAATGTCTATCCACACCGGGCCGGGACGGCCGGATTGCGCAATACGAAACGCATCGCTGATAACCTGAGGAAGCTCGGCGATATCGCGAACTAAATAGTTATGTTTAGTGATGGGGATAGAGATGCCGTAGGTATCCACTTCCTGAAACGCATCGGTACCGATCATGGAGGACGGCACCTGGCCGGTGATGCAGATCAGTGGAATTGAGTCCAGGCGCGCGTCGGCGATAGCGGTGACCAGGTTAGTCGCACCCGGGCCACTGCAGGCCATACAGACCGCGGGTTTGCCCTGCGTACGCGCCATGCCCTGAGCGATGAAACCCGCGCCCTGCTCGTGACGCGCCAGAACGTGACGAATCTGCGTGCTTTGGCTTAACGCATCATACAGCGGCAGCACCGTGCCGCCCGGGATCCCCGCAACCGTGGTGATGCCCTGTCGTTCCAGCAAATGAACGATTAACTGCGCGCCCGTGAAACGCGTTTTGGTGGATGTTGTGCCCGAACTTGCCATGCTCCAGTCCTTTTCTTCTGGGCCGACTTTCCGGGGAGGGTACTTAAACGAAAAACCCCGCCCGGTTTGCGCCGGCGGGGTTTTGGATTCGTGTGTTGATCCAGTCCCTACGGCGCATTGCCGACGACCACCACCACACGCACGACGACCACTGCGGCTGGTTGCGCAGTTGCTAGTAGGGTCGAGGTGAACATGGATGCTGTCATTGGGGACCTGTGTTTGGAATCTATTGATAGAATTTATACAAACACAGCTTTTCGGGCATGACAATGGAAATATTTTCATCTGCGCAAAAATGCGTCGAAGATCACGTTTCGTTTGTTGCGTGCAGAAAACAAAAAACCTCGCCTGAGCGAGGTTTTTTTTCAGAGGTTTTGCGGTTGGTCGCCGCAGAACACACTGTGTTACGTCAACGCAAAAAGTATACGCGATCGAAGACGAACGCGCAATTCAGGCACGGATTTTGACGTTTTTGAGTATGGACCGCCTTCTGAATTTTGTCCAAAAAAATACTGTTCATGCATACAGTACTTATCTATACTGAGGGTGTTCGCAGTGAGCGAGGGGGCCGCAGTTCTACCGGCGCAACGAAGTCCTGGCTGAAACGGGTGGTGCCGTCAGTGCCTTAACCCCCTGAAGTGAGCACACTGTGTTACGTCAATCCAGGTGCTGGTCACAGGCGGCGGAAAGGTACGCCAGCATCGTGCTCCTTTTAACCAAAAGGAGACGCGTATGAGCGTAGTGGATATGGTGATACTTATCCTCAAACTCATTGTTGCTGTACTGCAACTACTTGATGCTGTCCTGAAATACCTTCGGTGATTCAGGTTCAAGTCGCACCTGAGAGGGGCGGGCAACCGCCCCTCTTTAATAACGAGGGAATGCTATGTCGCGTCTGTTAATTGAGCCTGTCACGCCAGAAGAACCAGGCTATATCGCCTTAAAGGCCGAAAGTATCGCATCGAATTTCAACATGCTGCGCCGGCTGGAAGAGAACTGGCAGCGCGGTGAAAACCGTTTTAACGCACCGGGCGAAAAGCTGCTGGGCGCCTTTTTGAACGGCAAGCTGGTGGGCGTATGCGGTCTTAACCGCGATCCCTTCAGCCAGCAGCCGCGCGCCGGCCGCATTCGTCATCTCTACGTCAGCGAGAAGTGCCGCGGGCTGGGCATTGGTAAGCAGCTTCTGACCGTGGTAATGGCCGATGCCAGCATCTGGTTTGATTTTCTCAATACCCACGCCCCGGACGCTGCCTACGGGTTTTATCATCAGGCGGGCTTTACGCTGGTCTCGGATGAACCACGGGTCACACACCGTCTGTTTTGCGCGGTGTGACCGGCTGGCAGCATCAGGTGGTGAATGTTACAGTTGAGTGACAATTCACCGCCAGATACGCCATGACCATTACCGTCTTCTGCATTTTACTGTTCGCCGCGCTGCTGCATGCCAGCTGGAACGCCATTGTTAAAGCCGGTACAGACAAGCTCTATTCAGCAATCAGCGTTAGCGGTTCCGCCGCGTTTATCGCCCTGGTATTACTGCCCTTCTCCCCACAGCCGTCTGCTGCCAGCTGGCCGTTTTTAGGGGTCTCCTGCGCGCTGCAGGTGGTGTACACGGTGCTGGTTGCAAAGACCTACCAGGTCTCCGATATGAGCCAGACCTATCCGCTGATGCGCGGTACGGCACCGCTGCTGGTGGCATTGATAAGCGTGCTGGTGCTGGGAGATAGCCTGTCATGGCTCGCGTGGTCCGGCATCGCCGTGATCTGCCTGTCGATTCTGGCTATGGCCATGAACGGCCGCATGACGTCGCGTAAGGGGGTCTGGCTTGCCCTGCTCAATGCCTGCTTTATCGCCGGGTATACGCTGGTCGATGGCACCGGCGTGCGGTTATCAGACACCGCGCTGGGCTATACGCTATGGACCTTCTTTATGAATGGTTTCTGCCTGCTCTTCTGGGCGATGTTGGCGCGCCGACGCGAAGCTTCCAGATACCTGCGTACGCACTGGAAAAAAGGGCTGCTCGGGGGTATCGGCACCATGGGCTCTTACGGGCTGGCGCTCTGGGCGATGACCCAGGCTCCGCTGGCCGTGGTCGCCGCCCTGCGTGAAACATCCATCCTCTTCGGGGCGCTGATCGCATTTGTGCTGTTAAAAGAGAAGGTTGCGGGACTGCGTATCGCGGCCGCAGTGGGAATTGCGGGCGGGGCGATCCTGCTGCGCCTGGCATAAATCACTGGCAACATTAGTTGCCGATCTTGTTTACAAATCCTGCCTTTACCCCTTCTGACATTCATCACAGGAATGCTTAATTTGTCATCTCTCTGTGGTAGATTCCTCGCGCATTTATGGGAATGCGTAGTCACTTATTCTTTATTTCTCTCTTTTGGCAAAAGTATTCAGCGACATGAAAAAACACAGGAACGTTAACTTATTGTTGATGCTGGTGTTACTGGTGGCCGTCGGTCAGATGGCGCAAACCATCTACATTCCGGCGATCGCCGATATGGCAAAGGAACTTAACGTCCGCGAGGGCGCAGTACAGAGCGTAATGGCAGCTTATCTGCTGACCTATGGCGTTTCGCAGCTGTTCTATGGACCGCTGTCTGACCGCGTCGGGCGTCGCCCGGTGATTCTGGTGGGTATGTCCATTTTCATGGTGGCGACGGTGATTGCCATTACCACCCATAACCTGACCATATTGATTGCCGCCAGCGCCCTGCAGGGTGTCGGCACCGGCGTCGGAGGGGTGATGGCGCGAACCCTGCCACGCGATCTCTATCAGGGCACCCAGCTCCGCCATGCCAACAGTTTGTTAAATATGGGGATTCTGGTGAGCCCTCTGCTGGCGCCGCTGATTGGTGGCCTGCTCGATACGATGTGGTCCTGGCGTGCCTGCTACGCTTTCCTGCTGGTGCTGTGCGTGATTGTGACCTTCAGCATGGCGCGGTGGATGCCGGAAACCCGGCCAACGGACGCGCCACGCACCCGCCTTATCACCAGCTATAAAACGCTGTTCGGCAACGGCGCGTTTACCTGTTATCTGCTGATGCTGGTTGGTGGCCTGGCGGGTATTGCCGTGTTTGAAGCCTGCTCCGGCGTGCTGCTGGGTGCCGGGCTTGGCCTGAGCAGCATGGTGGTCAGTATCCTGTTTATTCTGCCCATCCCGGCCGCGTTCTTTGGTGCCTGGTTTGCCGGCCGTCAGAACAAGCGTTTCTCAACGCTGATGTGGCAGTCGGTGATCAGCTGCCTGCTGGCAGGTCTGATGATGTGGATCCCGGGGCTGTTTGGTGTGATGACCGTCTGGACGCTGCTGATCCCGGCGGCGCTGTTCTTCTTCGGCGCGGGGATGCTGTTCCCGCTCGCCACCAGCGGCGCAATGGAGCCGTTCCCGTTCCTCGCAGGCACGGCGGGCGCACTGGTGGGGGGACTGCAGAACATCGGTTCCGGCGCGCTGGCCTGGCTTTCGGCGATGATGCCGCAAACTGGCCAGGCTAGTCTGGGGTTGCTGATGACGCTGATGGGGCTGCTGATTTTACTGTGCTGGCTGCCGCTGGCGTCGCGTGTTCCCCATCACGAGCAGCCGGTTTAACCGCATGATGGCCCGGCTTCTCGCCGGGCTTTTCACAAACAGGCGCGATCATGGCCTGCAGCAACGGCTCTGGCGCAGGACGCCAGGCGCCCTCTTCCCCGTCGTAAAACTGAATATCCGCGTTGATAGCGTAGGGAATTTTGGCCTTTTGCAGTTCGCAGGCCATAAACGAGGCAAACGCCATTTGCGATGCGGTTGGGGTGAAGTGGTTTGATTCACCCACGCCCCAGCCGCCCACCCAGCTGACGTGACCGGTTTTTTGCTGCCAGTGCAGCGCGGTCGCAATACGATTATGGATAGCCGCTTTCTCCGCCACCGTCCCGGACGTCCACGGATATTTACCGTTACTCTTTAGCGGACCCCACGGGAAAATGTGCCACTCCGCCAGCAGATAATTTTGGCTGTGCGCCGGGAGTTTCAGGCTGGAGAGGTCCTCTGGCGCAGCCCGCAGACGTGGCGCGATGAAGATCATGCGATTAGCATCAATTGCATGAATGTCTTTGACGGTTTTCTCGTAAACCCGGTTAAGCGGCGCGGCGTTATGGTTGAGCTTGTCCGCCGGTTCATAAATCAGGTCAAAACCCAGCAGGGGATAGCTTTGGCCGAAGTAGTGCGCCACGGCAATCCACCAGTTAATCACCTCTTTTTCCGTCTCGGCTTTCGGGTCGTTTTTATATTCATCGGCCTGATAAGTGATAATCGGGATCACCCCGTATTGCTCGCAGGCTTCCACCAGCTTACGCAGATGAATCAGCCGCGCTTCCGTCGGTTCATCGGCCACGCGGATACGCACATGGCTGATACCCTTCGCACGAAAATCGCGAACCACCAGCGGATCGAACTCCCGAATGCCGCGCTCGGTGCGCGCCCAGTCTACGTCCATCCCCACGCCCAGCTTTTGCGCATAAAGCGCAGCCGTCAGCGGTGGCTCAGCGGCAATCACCCAGCCGGAAGAGAACAGTAACGCAGTGGCAATCAAAGGCTTTAACACGGTGTACCTTGCGAGAAATCAAAAGCATTACCTGTATTTAGCACGCTTTTTCACATTTGGTGTAGCGCCAAAGCGTAATAATTCTTCAGCCAGCCAGTTCTCTCAGCCAGCTAATAAAGGCATCAATTTTCGGCCACTGTCGTCCTGGCAGGGTCGACATGTAGTAATGCTGATGGCATTTAAGCGTTTTCTCCCCAAACGGTGCAATCAACTCACCGCGTTCGAGCCGCTTTTGTACCAGCCGTTTTCGCCCCATCGCGACCCCGACATGGTTCATTGCCGCGACAATCGCTAAATCAGAGCGATCGAAGCCAATGCCCGATGATGATGGCATGTTCACTGCAAAATGCGCCGCCCAGCTGAGCCATTCATCGGTACCGGAATCATTGCTCCAGGCCTGGCGATCGTGCAGGAGCGTACAGTGGCTGAGGTGGGCGGGGTTTTTCAGCAGGTCATGTTCCCGGGCATACGCCGGCGAGCAGACGGGTAAAATCGCCTCGTCCATCAGGAAGTGATGCGTCAAATTGGCTGGCGGCGTATCGTCGAAATAGAGCGCCAGATCGATACCGGTTCGCTGCATATTGACGTTTTCATTACCGGTCAGGATGGTCAGCGAGATCGCGGGATAACGCCGGGTGAAATCCCCGAGCATGGGCACCAGCCAGCACTGGGCAATCGACGGACGAGAGTAAACCGTCAACGTGCCGGACAGCGCCTGATTCTTGATATCCAGGATCTCCTGGTTCAACGTATCCAGCGACGATTTCAGCGTCCAGTAGACGCGTTTCCCCTCCTGCGTCAGCTCCACTTTACGGTGGGAGCGGACAAACAGCGCTATCCCTAACTCCTCTTCCAGCAGGTTGATACGGTGGCTCACCGCACTGGGGCTGAGCGACAACTCCTCCGCCGCCAGCGCGAAGGACTCGTGGCGGGCGGCCACTTCAAACGTATACATTTTTGACAGCTGCCAGCCGTTTAACAGCCGGTTTCGGCCTTCATTTGCGTCATTCATCGCACTTCTCACACGGACTTTTGCTGCTCAGGATACCGCTCAAAGTTGAATTTATGTGAACCAAACACGTATTAAGTGCGCTTTTTTGAGTCCAGTCACGCGTTTGGTCCAATCTGGCTCATCTGAAAGGCAATTTATATCGTTTGTCAGCACCCGCTGATTTTTCGTCCAATACCCGTAAATAACATAAGGGTGAGGTGAGATATGGGTGCTCAGGTCTGGGTTGTGGCGACGCTGCTCATCAGCATCGCGTTAATCGTATTAACTATCGTAAAACTGAAGTTTCACCCGTTCCTGGCGCTGCTGCTGGCGAGCTTTTTTGTCGGTGCCATGATGGGAATGCGCCCGCTGGACATGGTGAATGCCATTGAAAGCGGTATTGGCGGCACGCTCGGCTTCCTGGCGGCGGTGATCGGGCTTGGCACCATCCTCGGCAAGATGATGGAAGTGTCCGGTGCGGCAGAACGCATTGGGATAGCGCTTCAGCGTTGCCGCTGGCTGTCAGCTGATGTCATCATGGTACTGGTGGGGCTTATCTGCGGCATTACGCTGTTTGTTGAAGTCGGCGTCGTCCTGCTTATCCCGCTGGCCTTCTCCATCGCCAAAAAGACCCATACCTCGCTGCTGAAGCTGGCCATTCCCCTCTGTACCGCGCTGATGGCGGTGCACTGCGTGGTTCCGCCGCACCCGGCGGCCCTGTTTGTCACGAATAAGCTGGGGGCGGACGTGGGGACGGTTATCGTCTACGGTCTGATGGTTGGCCTGCTGGCCTCGCTGGTTGGCGGCCCGCTGTTCCTGAAATTGCTGGGCGATCGCCTGCCCTTCAAAGCCGTCCCGGCTGAATTTTCTGACCTCAATGTTCGTGAAGAACATACGCTGCCCTCGCTGGGAGCCACGCTGTTTACCGTGCTGCTGCCCATTGGCCTGATGCTGGTGAAGACCCTCGCCGAGCTGAATATGGCAAGAGAAGGCACGCTGTATACGCTGCTGGAATTTATCGGTAACCCGATCACCGCCATGTTCATCGCCGTGTTTGTCGCCTATTACCTGCTGGGGCTGCGCCAGCATATGGGGATGGGTACGATGCTGACCCATACCGAGCATGGCTTTGGCGCCATCGCCAACATTCTGTTGATTATCGGCGCGGGCGGCGCGTTTAACGCCATCCTCAAAACCAGCGGCCTGGCCGATACCCTGGCGCACATTCTGTCGAACCTGAATATGCACCCGATCCTGCTCGCGTGGCTGGTGGCGCTGGTTCTGCACGCGGCGGTGGGGTCGGCAACGGTGGCGATGATGGGCGCAACTGCCATCGTCGCACCCATGCTGCCGCTCTATCCTAACGTCAGTCCGGAGATCATCACCATTGCCATCGGTTCCGGTGCCATTGGCTGCACGATCGTGACCGATTCCCTCTTCTGGCTGGTGAAGCAGTACTGCGGTGCCAGCCTGAACGAGACCCTGAAGTACTATACGACGGCGACGTTTATCGCCTCGGTACTTGCACTTGGCAGCACATTCCTGCTTTCTTTCATTATCTGAGCGCGAAGAGACGTACTATGGAAAACGCAACTATCAGCACCTTAACCGCACAGTTCCCTCTGATTGAGGATCTGATTGCCCTGAAAGAGACCACCTGGCTAAACCCACGCACCACCTCGCTTGCTGAAGGGTTGCCGTATGTCGGGCTGAGCAAAGCCGATGTGGACGACGCGCATGCACGCCTTAACCGCTTTGCGCCGTATCTGGCAAAAGCGTTCCCCGAAACGGCGGCCACGCAGGGGATTATCGAGTCCGAACTGGTGGCTATCCCGGCGATGCAGAAAAGGCTGGAGAACGAATCGGGGGTGGCCATTCCCGGCACGCTGCTGCTGAAAAAAGACAGTCATCTGCCTATCTCTGGCTCCATCAAAGCGCGCGGGGGCATCTATGAAGTGCTGACTCACGCCGAGAAACTGGCGCTGGAAGCAGGGTTGCTAAGCGTCGAAGACGATTACAGCATCCTGCTGGAACCGCGTTTTAAAACGTTCTTCAGCCAGTACAGTATCGCGGTGGGATCCACCGGCAACCTCGGGATGTCCATTGGCATCATGAGCGCGCGCATCGGCTTTCAGGTTACGGTGCACATGTCTGCCGATGCCCGTGAGTGGAAAAAAGCCAAACTGCGCAGCCACGGTGTGATCGTCGTGGAATATGAGCAGGATTACGGCGTGGCGGTGGAGCAAGGACGTAAGGCCACGGAGAGCGATCCGAACTGTTTCTTTATCGACGATGAGAACTCCCGCACGCTGTTCCTCGGCTATGCGGTGGCAGGCGAGCGGCTAAAAGCGCAGTTTACCGCACAGGGTCGCGTGGTGGATGCGGAACATCCGCTGTACGTCTATTTGCCTTGTGGCGTCGGTGGCGGTCCTGGCGGCGTGGCGTTTGGCCTGAAGCTGGCCTTTGGCGATAACGTACACTGTTTCTTCGCCGAGCCGACGCACTCCCCGTGCATGCTGCTGGGGGTCTACACCGGACTGCATGATGCCATCGCCGTGCAGGATCTGGGTATCGACAACGTGACGGCCGCCGACGGGCTGGCGGTTGGACGCGCGTCTGGCTTTGTGGGCCGGGCGATGGAGCGGCTGCTTGACGGGTTCTATACCCTTTCCGATCAAAGCATGTACGACATGCTCGGCTGGCTGGCGCAGGAAGAAGGCATTCGCCTTGAGCCGTCGGCGCTGGCGGGCATGGCCGGGCCGCTGCGTGTTCCTGTCGCATCCGCGAACGCGACCCATCTGGTCTGGGCAACCGGCGGCGGAATGGTGCCGGAAGACGAGATGGCGAAGTACCTGGCTAAAGGGAAAAAATAAACTGCAGATGGGTGACCGCAAACAGCAGTGACAACGACAGCACCGCGAGGGCGATCAGGAACTTATCGCGCACCGCCTTCGGCTGTACAAAATCGTCCTGCGTCACATCCATTACGTTGCGACTGCGGGTATAGCGCCACAAAACGATCGCCACAAGCGCCAGCACGACCAGTGAGATCCAGAATGGCACGCCTGTGCGATGCCAGTTGTGCTTGATGGCGAGGGCAATCAGCGCGCCATACCCCAGTAACGTACGCAGCCAGGCCAGCGACGTCCGCTCCGGCTGCAGGCCGGGGTCGGCTTCGCGTCGCGCTTTGCGGTTATCCACCATACAACACCAGCACCATCACCACGCCCGCTACCGCCAGCAAAATCATACTGATGATGAGTAACCCACGCGTATACGGGAGATCCTGCTTGAGCCGCATCGCCTTTTCGTTACGCAGCCAACGCAGGTAGCCGTAAATGGCCAGCACACCGGCAAACAGGCACAGCAGCAACGCCAGCACTTCGCGGATCAGCGGCGTGGCAAAATCAGGCGCGAGCTGGTCAAGCCCCACACCCGCGGCGAGAAAGCCCAACGCGGTGCGGATCCATGCGAGGAACGTACGCTCATTAGCCAGCGAGAAGCGGTAGTCAGGGGCTTCACCGAGGCGAGAAATTTTCATGAAGATTCCTTGTCTGCTACAGGCAGGTTCCAGCATAGCGTAAATCGACAAGGACAAGGAGACCGGCATCGGGCGATGCCGGTCAGGACGATTAATGCAGCGCTGGCCAGTACGCTTTGTTGGCCTCGATCAGGTCATCCAGAATCGCTTTCGCAACGGAGGCGCTCGGCACCGTTTTCGACAGCGTAATCGCCTGCCACAATTTCTGGTACGAGCGCTGCTCCCAGGCATCCACTACCAGTTTTTCCACCGCTACCTGTTGGCTCATCAACCCTTTCTGGAAGTGTGGAATATCGCCCACCGTTAACGGCTCCGGCCCGTTATGACCGACCAGGCACGGAATTTCTACCATCGCGTCGGCATCAAAGTTATGAATGGCACCGTTGTTGGGCACAATCAGCAGCATGCGCTCCTGAGTGTTGAAGGCAATCGCAGTCGCCAGATCGACGATGTACGACGCATGTTCGTCGATTTCCAGCTCCCCGGCGGACGATACACCGGCTTCGATAATCGCCCGGCAGGCGCTGAACACATGCTTCTCACGGTGATCCATCACCTCGTTAGCGCGCGTGCGTTCCGGATTGGAGTGCGCGACCACGTAGTCCGGGAACAGGTAATATTTCAGATAGGTGTTTGGCATGGTGTCCGGATCCAGCGCCTGCACATCTTTTGCCTTCGCGAACGTGTCGTTCCAGCTGGCTTCGGTATGGGCATTGTCAGAGGGCGGCACATAGCCATTTTTCGCGACATATTCGCGCAGTTTCGGCATTAAATCATTGCCGTTTGCATCTTCAATGGATGTCCACCATCCGAAGTGGTTCAGCCCGTAGTAACGCACGCGCATCTCTTTACGGTCTTTAAGGCCGACTATCTGCGCCATACGCCCTTCAATGCCGATGGGCATATCGCAGATGTTGAGGATTTTGGCGTTGGGTCGCAGGCGACGGGTCGCTTCAGCCACGATGGCCGCCGGGTTCGAGTAGTTCAGCATCCACGCATTCGGGGAGTATTGCGTCATGTAATCGACCAGCTCCAGCACGCCGCCAATAGAGCGCATGCCGTAGGCGATCCCGCCGGGTCCGCAGGTCTCCTGACCCAGCACACCGTGACGCAGGGGGATTTTCTCGTCTTTTTCACGCATCGGGTATTTCCCCACGCGGATATGTGCCATCACAAAATCGACGTCGGTAAAGGCCGCTTCAGGATCGGTGGTGTAGCTAAACTCAATCTCCGGAGCTTGCTCTTTAAGGATGATCTTGCACGCCTCGGCGATGGTCTCCTGACGTGCGCCGTCGTTGTCATAGAATTTCAGCGCGCGCAGCGGAAAACGGTCACGGTTGGCTAACAGCATCAGGACGATCCCCGGCGTGAAGGTACTGCCGCCGCCTGCAATGACAACTGAGAATTTTTTCATGATATAGCCTCTGTCAGGGTAGTTTGTTCGTTTGTTGAAGGGGTTTTCATCAGCGATTCAAGCTGGTCTCGCACCTGAGGAACGTGCAGTCCAACAATCACCTGAATGCCGTTGCCGCGTCGCACCACACCGTGTGCGCCCAGGGCCTTAAAGACGTCGTCGCTTTGGGTTTGCGCCATGTCGACCAGCGCGATACGTAAGCGGGTGGCGCAGTTATTAATGCTTTCGATATTGGCCGCGCCGCCCAGCGCCTGCAGGAATCCGGCGGCTTGCCCAACCTGCTGGCTGGCGGCAGCCGGTGCGGTGGTTTGCCCGCGCGACGCTTTATAATCCGCCTTGCTGTAAAGTTTGACTTCGCTCTCTTCACGGCCCGGGGTTTTAAGGTTCAGCCGTTCAATCAGCGTTTTGAAGACCACGAAATAGAGGCCGGTGAAGCAAAGACCGATACCCATCTGGGTGAATACCGTCGAGGCGTGGTTGTGGAACATGGGGATCCAGTTTTGCGGCAGGAACTGGTCCAGCAGTCCGCCGCCCATGTTGCCCACGACGCCGAAGATGTACATCACCGTCGCCATCGTGGCAGCCAGAACGGCGTGGACGGCAAACAGCAGCGGCGAAATGAACAGGAAGGTGAATTCCAGCGGCTCGGTAATGCCCACCAGCACGGCGGTCAGCGTGGCCGGGATCAGCAGGCCTGCCACTTTGACGCGGTTTTCCGGTGATGCGGTATACCAGAGCGCCAGCGCAATCCCGACAGAGCCAAACACTTTGGCGTTGCCGTGAAGCGCAAAACCGCCTTCCGGGAACAGGGTTTTCAGCGGCAGCGTGCTTTGGCTAAATTCCTGAAGATGCTGCGCCCAATAAACCTGGATGCCGCCCTCGACCGCTGCCGGGCCAAAGATAAACGGACCATAGACAAAGTGGTGTAATCCGGTAGGGATCAGAATGCGTTCCAGGAAGGTATAAACCCACACCCCCAGCGCACCGGCAGAGCGTAAAAAGGCCTGCAGGGACTCAATGCCGAGCTGCACTTTCGGCCAGCCCATCAGCGTCAGCCAGGCGCAGGGGATCATCACAAAGAACGCGAGGATAACGACAAACGAGGTGCCCTGAAAAATCCCCAGAAAAACAGGCAACTGCTTGTCGAAATAGCGGTTGTGGATAGCGGTGACAATCCCCGAAATCACAATCGCCCCAATGATGCTGGTATCGAGCGTTTTGATACCGGCAATCATGGCCAGTCCGCTGCCGGCAGTGGGCTCAGCGGCGAAGTCGACGCCAAAGAAATGACCCCATGTCATCCCCATCGCATTGATAAAGTAGTTCCAGGTCAGAAAACTGATCAGCACCGCCAGGCAGGCGCGGCCCTGCGCCTGCTTCGCCAGACCAATCGGTAAACCCACGGCAAAAATCAGCGGCATATTGCGAAACACCGCCCAGCCGCCCTCTTCAATGATGTGAACAATTTGCGCGAACAGATTATCGGGGGCGGTTAAGGCCTCGCCCACAAACAGCGGGTTGCGAAGCATGATGGCGATCCCGACCACGATCCCGGCAAAGGGAAATAACAACACCGGGGTAAACATGGCGCCGCCAAAACGTTGTATTTGACTGAGCATTTTTAAATCCTCACGTAACAACCTGTAGGGGGTAGAGGCCTTTATGATTTTTTGCTGGGCCTGAAGTGAGCATAAGAATTTACCCATGGGCGAACATGACGTGCCGCTGCGATTCGTGATCGCATTCATGGTTTTATTTTGACCAGTCAGGTCTACTTTTCGTTGTTAATATGGACATGTCAGGACGCAATCCACGCGTTAATACAGGCAGAGAGGTCTACTGGTGATCTACAAATCTATCGCTGACAGGTTGCGGCTGCGGCTGAATTCGTCGGACTACAATATCGGGAGTCCGCTGCCGGGTGAGAAAGCGCTGGCGCAGGAGTTTGGCGTGGCGCGGATGACCATTCGAAAGGCGCTGGATCTGCTGGTGAACTGGGGGCTGGTTGAACGCCGACACGGTAGCGGGACATTCGTGGCGCGTAAAGATGTCCACCACGAAACCACCAATCTGACCGGGCTGGTGGAGGTGCTGCGCCAGCAGGGAAAAGAGGTGCAGAGCAAGGTGCTACAGTTCGAAGTGATGCCCGCCCCGCCCGCTATCGCCAGCCAGCTCCGCATTCAGGTGGATGAGCGCATCTACTTCTCGCGCCGGGTGCGTTATGTCGACGGAAAACCCCTGATGCTGGAGGACAGCTTTATGCCCGTGAAGCTGTTCCGCACGCTTTCACTGGCACATCTGGAGGGGTCGAAGTTTGATTACATCGAGAAGGAGTGCGGGATAACCATCAGCGGCAACTACGAGAGCCTGACGCCGGTGCTGGCAGATAAACAGCTCGCCGGTTACCTGAACCTGCCGGAACAGACGCCGCTGCTGCGGATAACGTCTCTCTCCTACAGCGACAGCGGCGAATTTCTCAATTATTCCGTGATGTTCCGTAATACCCGTGATTACCAGGTGGACTACCATCTGCGGCGCATCCACCCGGACGATCTGCTAACTCATCCCCCAGAACAGCACCGCCAGTAGCTGCGGGGTAATAATGCGCAGGAACATCACCAGCGGGTAGACTGTGGCGTATGACAGCGCCGCCGCGCCGCTGGTGGCGTGCAGGTTGTTGGCAAAGGCCAGTGCGGGTGGGTCAGTCATTGATCCGGCGAGCATGCCGCAGAGCGTCAGATAGTTCATTTTGGCGAACATCCGCGCCAGGATCCCCATCGTCAGGAGCGGAATCGCCGTGATAAATATCCCGTAGCCGACCCAGCTCATCCCCTCGCCCTTCACCAGGGTATCGATAAAATCGCCCCCGGATTTCAGGCCGACCACCGCCAGAAACAGCACAATCCCCAGCTCGCGCAGCGCCAGGTTGGCGCTCGGCGGCATAAACCAGTAGAGCTTACCGATACAGCCGATACGCCCGAGGATCAGCGCCATAATCAGCGGTCCACCCGCCAGGCCCAGCTTGAGCGCGACCGGAAAACCCGGGACATACAGCGGAATGGAGCCAAGCAGCACCCCCAGCCCGATACCGATAAAGACCGGCAACATCTGCACCTGCTGCAGTTTTTGCTGGGCGTTACCCACCATGTCCGCTACTGCATCAATGGATGACGGGCGCCCAACCAGGTTCAGGATATCGCCGAACTGCAGACTGGCTTCCGGGCTGGCGACCAGTTCCACCCCAGCACGGTTAAGACGGGAGATCACGACGTCATAGCGCTCTTTAACCTGCAAATCGCGTATTTTCTTGCCAAGCACGTGCTCGTTGGTCACCACGACGCGCTCTACGCGCATATCGGTGCCGCGCGTGGAGAGCGAGGTCTCCACCTCCTGACCAATCACCAGCCGCGCGTTGTTTAAATCCCCGGGCTGTCCGACCAGGTGCAGCAGGTCACCCTGCTGAATAATGGTCCCGGGCGCGGGTACCATCAGCATATCGTCACGTTTAAGGCGCGAGCAGATAATATTGGCGCTGTTCAGGATCGGCACATCCTGAATCGCCATATTGTTGAGGTTGGGGTTATCGACGCGAATGTTGATGGTTTTGATCGGCATATGGCCGTTGGTGAGCGTGGTTTCGTGGTCTTTCGCCTCGTTTTCGACGTTAATGCGAAAGAGTACCCGCACCAGCCACATGGAGAGCAGAATGCCGCAAATCCCAAACGGATAGGCCATGGCGTAGCTCATCCCCATCTGGTCGACAATACCGGGGGAGATGCCAAGGTCGCGCAAAATTTGCTGCCCTGCACCCAGTGCAGGCGTATTGGTGACCGCCCCGGAGAAAATACCCAGCACCACCGGCAGCGGAATATCGAAGAGCTTATGCAGAATGGCGGTGACCAGCCCTCCCATCACCACAATGCCGAAGGCAAACAGGTTCAGCCGTAATCCGGAGACCCGAAGGGAAGCGAAAAAGCCAGGCCCCACCTGAATACCAATGGTGTAGACGAAGAGGATCAGACCGAATTCCTGGATGAAATGGAGCATTTCGGCGCTGAGCACCAGCCCAAGCTGGTCGGCAAAATGGCCGACAAAAATCCCGCCGAACAGCACCCCGCCTATCCCAAATCCGACGCCGCGGATTTTAATATTGCCAATCCACAGACCCACCACTGCGACCAGGGCCAACACGCTAACGGTTAACGCGATATCACTCATGATCCACTTCCTGTGCATAACCTTAGTTATGCTACGGATTCTCTCAGAGCCGCACGCGGTTGTATGGGCGATGGCGCACAAAAAAGCCCTGCCGGGGCAGGGCGTTATCTTTTCATCCTCTCCCTGTGGGAGAGGCAACAACCCGCAGAGGATTAACTGTTCAGCGCAGGACGCTCGCTAATGGCGATACGCTGCGGTGCAATGGCTTCCGGCACGTTGCGGGTCAGGTCGATATGCAGCAGCCCGTTGGTAAATGTCGCACCGGACACTTCCATATGGTCAGCCAGAGTAAAGCTCAGGCTAAACGGCTGATTAACCAGGCCCTGGTGCAGCCATTTGGTCTCGGTTTCTTGTTTTTCCGGCGTACCTTTCACGGTCAGGCGCGTGCCTTCGAGCTGAATATCCAGATCGTCCTGGCGGAACCCGGCCAGCGCAAGGGTGATGCGATAGTGGTTGTCATCGCTTTTTTCGATGTTGTACGGCGGAAACGTCTGTTGCTCGGTGGTGCTTTGCAGGGCATTAGCCAGTTTGTCAAAACCAATCCACTGACGCAGCAGGGGGGATAAATCGTAGTTACGCATACTAAATCTCCTTCTGAGAAGCGAGTTCGGCACAGTTTATTTTTGTGCGCAGTTGTTCCTGCAAATCCTCATGGATTCACATATGCTCCCATTACGGCAAGCAATTCTGGGTGGGCCGCTCGCGCGACCCGCATAATCAGTTGATCTCGATACGGCGCGGTTTTTTCTCTTCCGGAATCACACGTTCCAGTTCGATAAACAGCAGGCCGTTGACCAGGTTCGCGCCTTTCACGTGAATGTTCTCGGCTAACTGGAACTTGCGTTCAAAGTTGCGCTCGGCGATACCCTGATAAAGGTAGGTGCGTTCTTTCTGCTCAGCCGTATGTGAACCTTTCACCACCAGCAGGTTGTCCTGCGCGGTGATCTCCAGTTCGTTCTCTGCAAAACCGGCGACGGCAATGGCGATGCGGTAGTGGTTTTCATCAACCAGTTCAACATTGTATGGAGGGTAGCCGTTGCTCTGGCTTTGGTTATTTTCTAAATGGTTAAACAGGCGGTCAAAACCAATTGCAGAACGGTATAGCGGGGAAAGGTCGAAGTTACGCATAAATAAAAGCTCCTGAAATCAGCGAGAAATTGTAGCCTTCCACCATGGACAGGCCAGTGTGCCCCTGAACACCCCGCAGGCGTGTTCGTTATCGGGTTACATTCTTAAAATGGGTCTGGAACCGGTCTTTTCAAGCGCAGCGGGCGCACTTTTTTTTGCACTTTCGTGCATCTCGCTTAGACTGGGACAACAGCACAAAGGGTTAAATTGCGATGGCTGCCACAGTGCGGGGTTATCGGGCTATCCATTTTGAACGAGGCTCGCTATAACCCTGAGTTGCAGGTTTATGCAGTGCCATTAACGATGACTGAGTGATGATGAAAAATGTTCTGATAAAGCTGACGACGTTCAGCGGGGTTGTTTTACTTTGCGGGTGTTCGAGCGTGATGTCTCACACCGGCGGTAAAGAAGGAACATATCCGGGGACGCGTGCCAGCGCTGAGATGATCTCCGATGACGATACCAACTGGGGCACAAAATCCCTGGTCATCCTGGATATGCCGTTTACGGCTGTGGCCGATACGCTTTTGCTGCCGTGGGATATGTTCCGTAAGGACAGCTCCGTGCGCTCGCGGGTAGAGAAAAGCGAGCAGCAAAATCTGGCCACCAATTCCGTCATTCCGCCCGCTTAACGCCAACGCGTTAACGCTGCCCGGTTTCCGTTAGCCAAAGCTGACGGAAACCTTCTGTCTCTTCCATCCATGCAATAAAACGCCCGTCCGGGGAAAACACGACCGCATCACCAGACGGTGGATTGCCGTGATCGGACGTCAAAAACGTCACCTCTCCGGTTTGCGCATCACAGCAGGCAATCCGCTCTTCCAGCACAAATCCAAGACGGTGACCGGCTGGGTGCCAGGTAAATGCCGACTGAATGTCACTTTCGTTATGCGTCAACTGGCGTGGTTCGCCGCCTTCTGGAGCGATAAGCCACAGCTGCACAATGCCCTTATCATCACGCATCAGAAACGCAATCTGCGTCCCCTGCGGGTTACAGCGCACCCAGTGACGCGGCACGTTTGCCAGCCCCGGGAATGCCCGCAGGTGGGTAAAGGTCAGCCGGCGCTGCATGACACCCGCCGGGGGCGCAGGCAGCGTCTCAGGAGTCCCCTGCAGCGGCGCATCGCCCGCGCGTTTCCATCCCTGCTCGTCGTTGGGCAGATCCACAATAAACAGTTCTGGCACTTTCTCGCCTGTCGCAGACACGGTATCGCCGATAAACGCCAGCCTGTCATTGCCCACCCAGCCCTCTTCATAGGCTCGGTTGATCTCATCGCTGCCGGGCTGAGGCGCGGGCGTCGTGCGGCTCACCAGCACGCTCCAGAAGGTGCCGGAATATTCACGTGGATGCGTCCCCTGCGGCATCACCGGGCCAAAAGGTACTGCGACGCCGACGTTACGTAAATCGAGCTTCGGGTCACGCTCATGCAATACATGGTCGTTGTAGGTAAAGCTCACGAACTGTCCGTCAGGGCTAAAAACGTGCACGTGGCTGCCGCCACGCAGCGCGCCTGCGGTATAAGGCGACGTGATATCCATGGCGTCCAGGTTACTCACCTGACCGTTGTGTACAACCACGCCCTGACGATGATGAAAATCGTAGTGCCAGTCTGCATCCGGGTTTTCCGGGCCGTGGATAAAGACATATTTGTCCTGCTGCGGATGAACGGTCACCACGCCAACATGCGCACCGTGACTGGCGCGATAGATCACCTCGACGTCACCCGTAATAACATTGACCCGCTCAATAGTTTCACCGGTAAACGATGCGCCGGACGGACGCACATCGTAGGCCAGCCACTGGCTGTCCGGCGTCCAGGTATTGATATTGGTAAGCTGGTGATGATGGGAGGCGAAGGTGATTTGTTTCATGGCGTTACCCTGATGCGCAGTTATCGCATCAGGGTAAAACATTGCGGGGAATTAGCCTACACGTTTGACGTCACCCACCAGCAGGATGTAGGAGAGCGCACCGAGCAAGGCCACTGCGGAGATATAGATCAGTGCCGGGCCAAAGCCATAGTCCTGAGCCAGATAACCGATGACCAGCGGAACCGTGATCCCCCCCAGTCCACCGACAAAGTTGAACACGCCGCCGGTCAGACCAATCAGGCGCATCGGGGCCAGCGAGGAGACCAGCGACCAGGTGATGGAGGCAAAACCGTTACCGAAGAACGCAATCGCCATCAGCGTCATAATCCAGACCGGATCGTTGGTGTAGTTTGCGCCCATGATGCAGGTGGAGATCAGCAGCCCGCAGATAATAGGCGTTTTACGCGCGACACCCAGCGAGAACCCTTTTTTCACCAGCCTGTCCGCCAGCCAGCCGGAAAGCAGCACACCAAAGAAGGCCGCCAGGAACGGTACGGTGGTCATAAAGCCCGCCTTCAGCGCGGTAATGCCTTTTTCCTGGGTCAGATAGTTCGGGAACCAGGTCAGGAAAAACCACAGCGTGGAGGTCACCGCGAACTGCCCCAGATAAACCCCCACCAGCTTGCGGTGGAAAACCAGCTTCCAGTCGGCTTTGGTCAGCGGCTGACGCGCCTCTTTTTTCACCGGCGCATCGCCATCCACCAGACCGCCACCGTCGCGGATATAGTCCAGTTCAGCTTTGCTGATACTTTTGGTGAGACGCGGCGGTTGATAGACCTTGAACCAGATCAACGACCAGATAATGCCGATCCCCCCGGTCACAATAAAGACCCAGTGCCAGCTCAGCAGTTCCTGGATCCAGATCAGCAGCGGCGTCAGGAATGCCAGGCCGACAAACTGCCCGGAGGTGTAGAACCCAACGGCCGAGGCGCGTTCATGCTCCGGGAACCAGCTGGTCACCATGCGGTTATTGGTCGGAAACGCCGGGGCTTCGAAAATCCCGGTGATCGCACGCAGGCCAATCAGCGACATCAGCCCGGTGGCAAAGCCCTGGAACAGGGTCGCCACCGACCAGCCGAAGATGGCAATGAAATAGGTCAGGCGCGAGCCGACGCGGTCAAGGAACCAGCCGCCGGGGATCTGGCACAGCGTATACAGCCAGGCAAACGCCGAAAAGACGTAGCCCATTTCCGCTTTGCTGATCCCAAACTCCTCCTGAATATGGGCTGAAGCCACGGCAAGGTTGGCGCGGTCAACGTAACAGATGACCACAGTAATAAAGATCATGACCAGCGTCAGGTAGCGCCGACGCCCGGTTTTTGCAGCAGTAACAGGAATATCCATCGCAATCTGTCTCCAGATTTTGGGCATAGCGAAGCCGCTCACCATGCCCTGTAATTTACAGAGGGTGTGTTTGTTATTGTTGAAATTACTTTTTAGTGGCGATGTGCTTAGGCTGAATTACCACTCAGCGACAGAGCCATCTTCATGACGCCATAACGGGTTACGCCAGTCCGGCGCGTTTTTACTCAGCTCAATGACTTTGGCTTCGTCGATATCCACGCCAAGGCCCGGCTTCGTTAACGGTTTAAAGAAACCGCCTTCCATGCTGAAATCATCTTTGTTTTTCACAAAGTCGAGCAGTTCCGCGCCCTTGTTATAGTGAATGCCCATGCTCTGTTCCTGGAATACCGCGTTGCGCGAGACAAAGTCGACGTGCAGACAGGCTGCCAGTGCGATCGGCCCCAGCGGACAATGCGGTGCCAGCGCCACGTCGTAGGCTTCCGCCATCCCGGCGATTTTGTAGCATTCCGTGATGCCGCCGGCATGCGATAGATCCGGCTGCAATATCGCCAGGCCGCCAGCTTCCAGCACGCGTTTGAACTCGAAGCGCGAGAACATGCGCTCACCGGCGGCAATCGGGATATGCGTCTGTGCGGCCAGTTTCGGGTAGTACTCCGCCTGCTCGGCCAACACCGGCTCTTCGATAAACAGCGGACGGTACGGCTCCAGCTCTTTAATCAGCACTTTGGCCATCGGCGCGCTGACGCGACCGTGGAAGTCCAGGCCAAACTCAATCTCGTTGCCGAACGCTTCACGGATCTGCGCCACGGTATTTACCGCGCGGTCTACCGCCCGTGCGTTGTCGATGACGCCCATCTCTTCGCAGCCGTTCAGTTTAAAGGTGTCAAAACCAATATTGCGCAACTGCCTGATACCGTCGATCACTTCCGCGGGACGGTCGCCGCCTACCCAGCTGTAGGCTTTGATTTTGTCGCGCACCAGGCCGCCCATCAGCTGCCAGACCGGCGCATTCAGCACTTTGCCTTTGATATCCCATAACGCCTGGTCGATACCGGCGATGGCGCTCATCAGAACCGGTCCACCCCGGTAGAAACCTGCGCGGTACATCACCTGCCACAGGTCGTTGATGCGGGCAGGATCTTGTCCTGTCAGGTACTCGCCCAGCTCATGCACCGCCGCTTCCACGGTACGCGCACGCCCTTCAATGACCGGTTCGCCCCAGCCGACCACGCCTTCATCGGTTTCGATTTTCAGGAACAGCCAACGCGGCGGTAAACGGTACGTGGTGAGTTTGGTTATTTTCATTTCACTGCCTCTCGATACGCTTTCACAAATGCGGCCGCCTGCTGTGCGGTACGTTCGACGGATTGCCCGGCGCGATAGAGATCGCTGCCCAGACCCGCCCCGACACAACCTGCGTTGATCCACTGCGCCAGGTTTTCTGGCGTCACGCCCCCCACGGCAAAGACCGGTACGCTGGCGGGCAATACCGCTTTCAGCGCGCTGATATAGGCCGGACCAAAAGCCGATGACGGGAAAATTTTGAGCGACTGCGCGCCCGCATCGAGAGCCGCGAACGCTTCTGTTGCCGTTGCGCATCCCGGACAGACGGTCATGCCGTAGCCCACTGCGCGGCGGATCACCTCAGGGTGAATATTCGGCGTCACAATCAGCCTGCAGCCCATCTGCGCAAGCTGGTCCACCTGCTCCGGTTGCAGAACGGTGCCAGCGCCAATCAGCGCCTTATCACCAAACGCGTCCACGACCGCCGGGATGCTCTTTTCCCACTCTGGGGAATTAAGCGGTATTTCCACGGCGTCAAAACCGGCGTCGATCGCTGCGCCTACGTGCGCTAATACCTCGTCGGGCGTGACGCCGCGCAGGATAGCGATGAGGGGAAGATTAGTTTGCCACTGCATGAGCGATGCTCCTTATTCCTGCCTGAAATGCCGTGTCGCCTTCTACCGCAGCCACGTCCCGCCCGATGGCATTGAACGCCTGGCGGTAGCGAGAGGTCAGCGATGAACCCGCGACGAGGGTGATGGTCTGTTGCCCGGCGAACTGCTCGCTCAGGCTGGCGACTTCCGCGCCAATCAACAGGCCCGATAAAAATTCGCTGACCTGGGTACGGGGAAGCGTGCCCAGTACATGCGAAGCGCGAACTTCAAAAAGTTGCGGCAAAACGGCAGGGCTGGCGATACCCCGCTCCAGCCCGGCGGCAAAGGCCTTGGGCGAAGCGTCCTGCTCCGGCAACCCCGCGCCCACCAGCGAGTGCGTCAGCAACAAGTGGTGCAGCTCACCGGTCATCACGGTGCGAAAATCGTGGATGTGCTCAGCGTCGGCCTGCACCCATTTACAGTGCGTGCCGGGCATGACGTAGACAGAAGAAGGAGAGAGCGTGCGCGCGCCAAGGAGCTGGGTCTCTTCGCCGCGCATCACATTGTGGTTATCGTTCCGGGAAACGCACAATCCTGGAATAATCCAGATATTGTCGCCAACGGACGTTAACTGCTCGCCAATGGCAGCGAATGCAGCAGGTACGGGCAGATAAGGCGCGACCTTCCAGCCCACGTTACTGCCCACCATGCCCGCCATGACCACCGGCGTGGCGCCCTCGCGCCAGTTGTGTGTCACCTCTGCTAACACCGCCTCGGGGGATTTACCGTTCAGGCGCGTCACGCCTGCTTCTGATTGCCTGCTTTCCAGGCACTGCTCGCCCTGATACAGCCAGGCGCGCAGATTGGTCGATCCCCAGTCAATAGCGATGTAGCGAGATGTCATGTGATTTCCTTCAACCTTCGTGTCGAGCTGGCGATCATCGTGAGTGCCGCCTGCTCTGCCGCATCGCCGTCCTGATGCCGGATAGCATCGAACAGCGCTTTATGTTCCTGGAGCGTTTTTGGCATGTTGGCCTCATCGCCCATCCAGGTTCGTTCAAATACCGCGCGCTGTAGCGAGCTGATGGCAACGCTAAGCTGCTGTAATACCGGGTTATGGACCGACTGCAGCACCGCTTCGTGATAGCGGATGTCCGCTTCGTTGAACGCATCCCGGTTCTGGTTATTGGCAATCATGTCGTTCAGGGCGGACTCAATCTGAGCCAGGTCTCCTGACGTTGCACGTTCCGCAGCCCAACGGGCGATGGCCGGCTCTACCAGGTTTCGTACCTCACTCATCGCGCCAATCAGCCTTGGGTCGTAGTCGTTTTCCAGCACCCACTGCAGGACATCGGTGTCGAGGTAGTTCCACTGATTACGCGGGGCGACAAAGGCGCCGCGGTAGCGCTTCATTTCAATCAGCCGCTTTGCCATGAGCGAGCGAAACACTTCCCGAATGATGTTGCGCGAGGTTTCAAACTCCTCACACAGCTCTGCCTCAGCAGGCAGCGGTGAACCGGGAACGTACTTTCCACCCACGATCTGGGTGCCCAGCGTGATGACGATGCGATCGGTTTTATTGAGAGTCATGGAGAGTCCTTATGCTCTGTATGTTCAGGACTACTTTACCTCGACCGCTGAATTTCGCCTCACTTTTGCAGTACAAACGTGACGCCTTTCGTCATTACCGTGGCTGTAATGTAGTACAATCAATCAATGTTGTACTACAATCCAGATCACAAAAAGAACAATTCGATAAATTCAGCGCAAAAAAAAGCCCCGGTTGATAACCGAGGCTGATGAGCGTGAAACGCTGTTACTGCAGAACAAATTTCTCGATCGCGTAGGCAACGCCGTCTTCAAGGTTAGATTTGGTCACGAAATTGGCCACGTCTTTCACCGACGGGATCGCATTGTCCATTGCCACACCCATGCCCGCATATTCAATCATCGCAATGTCGTTTTCCTGATCGCCCAGCGCCATGATCTCGTCCGGTTTGATGCCCAGCGTATCTGCCAGCGATTTCACACCGGTGCCTTTATTGACACGTTTATCCAGGATTTCGAGGAAGTACGGCGCACTTTTCAGCACGGTGTATTTCTCTTTTACCTCAGCCGGAATGCGCGCAATCGCTTTATCCAGGATGTCAGGCTCATCAATCATCATCACTTTCAGGAACTGGGTGCTCGGATCCATTTTCTCAGCTTCGCAGAACACCAGTGGGATCGTCGCGACATAGGATTCATGTACGGTGTAATAGCTGATATCACGGTTAGCGGTATAGAGCGTATTGCGATCGAGCGCGTGGAAATGGGAACCGACCTCGCGGGACAGTTTTTCCAGGAACAGGTAATCGTCATAGTTCAGCGCGGTTTGCGCCACCGTGCTGCCATCCGCCGCCTTCTGTACCAGCGCACCGTTATAGGTAATGCAGTAATCGCCCGGCTGATTCATGTGCAGCTCTTTCAGGTAGCTGTGCACGCCCGCATACGGACGACCGGTGGTCAGTACCACATTCACGCCTTTTGCGCGCGCTGCGGCAATCGCGTTTTTAACGGCTGGAGAAATAGTGTGGTCTGGCAGCAACAGCGTGCCGTCCATGTCGATAGCAATAAGTTTGATAGCCATAGGGTCCCCGGGATAAATGAGTGCTGCCTCATGCTAACGCGATTAAGCCCACAAAAATAGAGCTACATTGCGCAACAAAAGCCCCCTTTTACGCCTGTCCCGGGGATAACGGCTTACTCGCGGGTGAGGACTATTTTGCCAAAAGCACCGCGGTCGAGGTGTACAAGCGCCTCTTCAAGCTGGTTAAAACGGTAGCGGTGTTCAATCACCGGTTTCAGCCCCGTGACATCGACTGCGCGGACAAAATCTTCCAGCGCACGGCGGTGCCCGACACCAATCCCCTGAATCACAGGTGATTTCAGCAAGAGTTCGCTGGCAGGCAGCGAGATTTCACTCCCGGCCAACACGCCAATGACGGATATGCGCCCGTGAACGGCAACGGCCCGCAGGGAATGTCTCAGGTTCTCCCCGCCAACGGTTTCAATAATATGGTCAATACCGCGATCCTGCGTCAGCGCGTAAATCTCGTCAGCCCAGTTCCCTTTAAGCCGGTTGATGCCCCGATCGGCACCGAGCGTTTTAGCCAGCGCCAGTTTTTCATCACTGCCCGACGTCACAAAAACTTCTGCACCGTGTGCTTTGGCGATTTGCAACGCGAAGATTGCGACACCGCCTGTGCCTTGCACCAGCACCGACTGTCCGGCACGTAACTGTCCGCGCTCCACCAGCGCAAACCATGCGGTAAGCCCCGCGCAGGGTAAGGTGCTGGCCTCTGCGTCATCCAGCGTTTCCGGGGCGGCCACCAGCCAGTTTTCACGCATGATCACGTATTCAGACAGCATCCCCTGGAAGTAACCGCCCAGCGTCTGGTAGGGCAAATTGCGGGCGTCGCCTTTCGGTTTACCGTCGACCCACTCCGGAGAGAAGGTGGAGATGACGCGAGCACCGGGTTTAAAGCGGGTAACGCCTTCACCCGTACTGTCCACCACGCCTGCCATGTCAGATGCCGGAGTAAACGGGAAGGTGAGCGCGATCGGCATGTTGCCTTCAATGACCATTTTATCGCGATAGTTGAGCGCAACAGCGTTCACCCGCACGCGCACTTCACCCGGGCCCGGCTGGGGAACAGGCGCCTGAGTGAGTCTGAGGTTTTCACGCCCAAGGGCGTCCATTGACCAGCGTTGCATCATCTCTGTCATCTTTTTCTCCTGTTATCAAATGCACTTCAGTACTGACAGTCTAACGTTGACTCATGGTCGCCAGTGGCGATACATTTTCCCACTATTGATTCCTGAAGAACGACAATCCATGACCGATACGCTGAAGGATATTCCCGTTTTTGTCGCCGCCGTAGAGGCAGGCAGTTTTGCTCAGGCCGCGGTGCGTTTGCATTTGTCGCGCTCGGCGGTAGGGAAAAGCATTGCTCGCCTTGAAGCGCGGCTGGGAGTACGCCTGTTTCAGCGCACAACGCGTAGCCAAAGCCTGACCGATAACGGTGCCCTTTTTTATGAACGTTGCCTGCGAGCACTCCAGGAAATCCGTGGCGCGGAGTCGCTGCTGGAAACAGGGAAACATCAGGTGAGTGGCCGTCTGCGTGTTGCCATGCCGGTGCTGTTTGGTCGCCAGTGCATCGCCCCGCTGCTGATAGCCTTGACGCAGGAGCATCCTGCCCTTGAGCTGGAAATGTCATTCAGCGATCGCGTAGTGGATATCGTCGAGGAAGGGTTTGATATGGCGGTGCGAAACGGCGCACTGCCGGACAGCACCATGCTGGTCGCCAGACGCCTGGGGGAACACCGAATGGTGCTGTGCGCCGCGCCGGAATACCTGAGAAATAACGGCCAGCCTGAAACCGTTGCCGATTTACGCCAGCATAAGGCCATTAACTACCTGCGTGCCGGCAGGGTGTTACCGTGGGAACTGGCGGACCACGAAGGAACATCGCACCCCCTAATTCCCCGTTCATCCCTCAATATGGACGATCTGCAGGCTATCTGCGACACAGCGCTGGCCGGGCATGGTATTGCATGGTTACCCTGCTGGATGGTGCGCAAAGAGCTGCAGAATGGAAGGCTCATCCCACTCTTAAAACAGGCGCCGGATGTGCGTTTCGACGTTCACGCGGTCTGGCAGCAGACGCCGCATCTGCCCCTGCGAGTCAGGATTGCGGTCGACATGCTGGTCAGCCGGTTACCGTCAGTCCTGTCGCTGGAACTGGATGCTGATAATTCTGCGCCCACAAAAAAGCCGCGCTAAACGCGCGGCCTCTGACTTGCGGTGTAACCACTCTTAAATATCGATATTCGCCGCTTTCAGGGCGTTCTCTTCGATAAAGGCACGACGTGGTTCAACCGCATCGCCCATCAGGGTTGTGAACAGCTGATCGGCTGCAATCGCGTCTTTAACGGTCACGCGCAGCATACGACGGCTTTCCGGATCCATGGTGGTTTCCCACAGCTGATCCGGGTTCATTTCACCCAGACCTTTATAACGCTGAATAGACAGACCACGACGGGACTCTTTCACCAGCCATTCCAGCGCCTGCTCGAAGCTTGCTACCGGCTGACGACGTTCACCACGTTCGATAAACGCATCATCTTCGATAAGACCACGGAGCTTCTCACCCAGCGTACAGATACGGCGATATTCCGGACCGGTCACAAACTCGTGCTCCAGGGGGTAATCGGTATCTACGCCGTGAGTACGCACGCGCACAATCGGTTCGAACTGCTGCTGAGCGTTCTGCTGGACATCAAACTTCCACTGGCTGCCGTGCTGCTCTTTCTCGTTCAGCTCGGTTACCAGGGTGTTCACCCAGCGGGTAACAACCTGTTCATCGCTCAGATCGGCTTCCGTCAGGGTTGGCTGATAAATCAGCGCCTTCAGCAGCGATTTAGGATAACGACGCTCCATACGACCAATCATTTTCTGTGCCGCGTTAAACTCGGACACCAGACGCTCCAGCGGCTCACCGGCCAGTGCAGGGGCGTGAGAGTTCGCATGCAGGGTCGCACCATCAAGCGCGATCGCGATTTGGTACTGATCCATCGCTTCGTCGTCTTTGATGTACTGTTCCTGTTTGCCTTTCTTCACTTTGTACAGCGGTGGCTGTGCAATGTAGACGTGGCCACGTTCAACAATTTCTGGCATCTGACGATAGAAGAAGGTCAACAGCAGCGTACGGATGTGCGAGCCGTCGACGTCCGCATCGGTCATGATGATGATGCTGTGGTAGCGCAGTTTGTCCGGGTTGTACTCGTCACGGCCGATGCCGCAACCGAGCGCGGTGATCAGCGTTGCCACTTCCTGAGAAGAGAGCATCTTGTCGAAACGGGCCTTCTCCACGTTGAGGATTTTACCCTTCAGCGGCAGGATAGCCTGATTCTTACGGTTACGGCCCTGCTTCGCAGAACCGCCCGCGGAGTCCCCTTCCACAAGGTACAGTTCGGACAGCGCCGGGTCGCGTTCCTGGCAGTCAGCCAGTTTGCCTGGCAGGCCAGCTAAATCCAGCGCGCCTTTACGACGGGTCATTTCACGGGCTTTACGCGCCGCTTCACGGGCACGTGCCGCATCGATAATTTTGCCAACCACGATTTTCGCGTCTGACGGGTTTTCCAGCAGGTATTCGCTCAGCAGTTCGTTCATCTGCTGTTCAACCGCCGATTTCACCTCAGAAGAGACCAGCTTGTCTTTAGTCTGAGAGGAGAACTTCGGATCCGGTACCTTCACGGAGACAACCGCAATCAGGCCTTCACGGGCATCGTCACCGGTGGCGCTGACTTTCGCTTTCTTGCTGTAGCCTTCTTTGTCCATGTAGGCATTCAGGGTACGGGTCATCGCCGCACGGAAGCCCGCAAGGTGAGTACCACCGTCACGCTGTGGAATGTTGTTGGTGAAGCAGTAGATGTTTTCCTGGAAACCATCGTTCCACTGCAGCGCCACTTCCACGCCAATACCGTCTTTTTCGGTAGAGAAGTAGAAGATATTCGGGTGAATGGGCGTTTTGTTCTTGTTCAGATACTCAACGAACGCCCGGATACCGCCTTCGTAGTGGAAGTGGTCTTCTCTGTTGTCGCGTTTGTCACGCAGACGAATCGAGACGCCAGAGTTCAGGAACGACAGTTCACGCAGGCGTTTCGCCAGAATCTCATATTCGAACTCGGTAACGTTGGTGAACGTTTCAAGGCTCGGCCAGAAACGCACCATGGTACCGGTTTTGTCGGTGTCACCCGTAACAGCCAGCGGTGCCTGCGGCACGCCATGCGTATACAGCTGACGGTGAATTTTGCCTTCGCGCTGGATAACCAGCTCCAGTTTCTGCGACAGGGCGTTAACCACGGACACACCTACACCGTGCAGACCGCCGGAAACTTTATAGGAGTTATCATCGAACTTACCGCCTGCGTGCAGAACGGTCATGATAACTTCCGCAGCCGATACGCCCTCTTCCGGGTGAATACCGGTTGGGATGCCACGACCGTCATCGGTGACGGAGACGGAGTTGTCCGCATGGATCGTGACCACGATGTCTTTACAGTGACCCGCGAGCGCTTCGTCGATAGCGTTATCTACCACCTCGAATACCATGTGGTGCAGACCGGTGCCGTCATCCGTGTCGCCGATATACATACCCGGGCGCTTACGCACCGCATCCAGCCCTTTCAGGACTTTGATACTGGAGGAGTCATAAGAATTCGACATCAACGTTTCTCGCTCATTTCAACTTGGGTTAATCCGTTATTTTACCCTTTTCCACGGTAAACATCTTCGAATTTTCGTCCGACATGTCTATAACGTGTTCAGCGCTAATCGCACTGACGAAAACCTGTGACTGCGTGGCTTTTAAGCGGCTGGCAAGCAGCCCGCGCCGCGCGTCGTCAAGTTCCGAGGCAAAATCATCTATCAGGTACAGGCAGCGTCGCCCGCTCTCGCGGGTCAAAAACTCTCCCTGCGCCAGGCGCAGCGCACACATCAAAAGCTTGAGCTGCCCACGCGACAGCGTGTCTTCCACCGGCGCACCGTCGGCACGAATGCGGAAATCCGCCTTGTGCGGGCCATGTGCGGTGTAGGTCAGCATGCGGTCGCGCTCGAAATTTCTCTCTAACACTTCGGCATAATCTGTCTCTTTCTCCCAGCCGCGCTGGAAGGAGAAGGTGAGAGAGAATTCAGGTAAAAACTGTTTGCAGGTGTCGGCCATATCGTCGGCGATACCCGCGCTGTATTCGGCACGCCAGCAGCTGATTTGTTCCGCAAGGGGAATTAATTCCTTGTCCCACGGGCGCAACTGGGCGTAGCGTGTCACCTGGCGCAGTGCAGCGTTACGCTGCTTAAGCAGGCGCTTCAGGTTGCTCCAGGCGTTAAAGAAACCGGCTTCGTTGTGAAAGCATCCCCAGTCAAGGAAGGCTCTTCTGTATTTGGGGCCGCCATTGAGTAAAGTAAACCCCTCCGGCGTAATCAGCTGCATCGGCATCAGCAGCGCGAGCTCAGCCACTTTGTGGCCGTCAGTACCGTCGATACGAACCTTGCTGTCGCCCTGCTTGTCTTTGGTCAGACCGATGGCTGTTTCACGCTCCTCGCCCTGCAAACGCCCGTGCAGAACAAAGGCTTCCTGTTCGTGGCGAATGACGCGGCCAATTTGCAGACTGCGAAACGCCCGGCCATGGCCGAGCGTGTAGATGGCCTCAAGCACGCTGGTTTTGCCGCTGCCGTTCGCGCCAACCAGGAAATTAAAGCCAGGGGATAAAGCGAGATCCGCGTTTTCGATATTGCGGAAATCTTTGATTAAAAGGCGCGTCAGTGACATATCTGGATTTCTTCGGGCCAGGGCGTAATCGGCTCAGCCCGTTTCAACGCGGACTGCACGCAGACCCTGGCGCGTACACAAAGTACGAGACAGGGGCGAGCACAGCCCGGGTTGAAAAAGGCAAGTAAGATAGCCCGATAGCGTTCACTACAGCCTCATCGGCATGACAACGTAAGCCGCACTTTGGCTGGCCGCATCTTCAATCTGTACACTCGAAACGGAGTCGGTCAGCAGAATGCGAACGTTCTCGCATTTAAGCGCGTTCAACACATCCAGCACATAGCTGACGTTAAAGCCGATTTCCATCTCAGTCCCGGCATAGGTGACGTCCAGAATCTCTTCTGCCTCTTCTTGCTCCGGGTTGTTGGCGGTGATTTTGATCTGATTTTCGCTCACATACAGACGCACCCCGCGGAATTTCTCGTTAGAGAGAATCGCGGCGCGGGCAAAGGCCTGCTTGAGGCTGTCGCAACCGGCTTCCAGCGTTTTGTCCGGATTCTTCGGCAATACGCGGCGATAATCCGGGAAACGACCGTCAACCAGCTTCGATGTGAAGACAAAATCACCCACGTGAGCACGGATGTTATTGCTGCCGATCTGCACGCGCAGTGGCGTATCACCACCGTCGAGCATACGCATCAGCTCAATCACCCCTTTACGCGGTACGATCACCGAATGGTTTGGCAGCGAGTCGCCAATGGGCATGGAACAGACTGCCAGTCGGTGACCGTCGGTAGCCACGGTACGCAGCTCTTCACCTTCGGTTTCGAACAGCATGCCGTTTAAGTAGTAACGAACGTCCTGATGCGCCATTGAGAACTGCGTGGCTTCAATCAGACGCTTCATCGTTGCCTGCGGCAGGGTGAATTCAACTTCACTCTGCCAGTCGTCCAGGTTCGGGAAGTCCGCGGCAGGCAGCGTGGAGAGCGAGAAACGGCTGCGGCCAGAGCGCACCAGCATACGGTCGCCTTCCAGCTGCACGGCAATTTCAGCGCCTTCCGGCAGCCCGCGGCAGATATCAAAGAATTTACGTGCCGGAACAGTGGTCGCGCCCGCTTCATGCGGCTGAGACAGCGTAACGCGCGCGATCATTTCCATTTCCAGATCTGTGCCGGTCAGCGACAGCGTACCGTCCGCGACCTGAAGCAGCAGGTTTCCGAGAATTGGCAGCGTTGGGCGGCCACCTAATGGGCCACTCACCTGTTGCAGCGGTTTTAATAAATGTTCACGTTCAACGGTAAATTTCATAGCGTCACGATGATAATGTTCTGATTAAATTGGAAAAATCTTCTTTTATGTCGTGGCTTTCTTCGCGTAACTGCTCAATCTTACGACAAGCGTGCAGCACGGTCGTATGGTCACGGCCACCAAACGCATCGCCGATCTCCGGCAGACTGTGGTTGGTTAACTCCTTTGCCAGCGCCATCGCCATCTGACGCGGACGCGCCACCGAGCGGGAACGACGTTTAGACAGCAAATCTGCCACTTTGATTTTGTAGTACTCGGCCACCGTCTTTTGAATATTGTCGATAGTGACCAATTTTTCCTGCAGTGCCAGCAAATCGCGCAGCGCTTCACGCACAAAATCGATGGTGATCGCACGGCCAGTGAAGTTGGCATTGGCAATCACGCGGTTCAGTGCCCCTTCAAGCTCACGGACGTTGGAGCGCAGACGCTTGGCAATAAAGAACGCCACTTCACCCGGCAGGCGAATGTCGTTTTCATCGGCTTTCTTCATCAGGATCGCGACGCGGGTTTCCAGTTCCGGTGGCTCGATCGCCACGGTCAGGCCCCAGCCAAAACGGGATTTCAGACGATCTTCAACGCCGTTGATCTCTTTTGGATAACGATCCGACGTCAAAATGATCTGCTGATTACCTTCCAGCAGCGCATTAAAGGTGTGGAAAAACTCTTCCTGGGATCGTTCTTTGTTGGCAAAGAACTGGATGTCATCGATAAGCAGTGCGTCAACAGAACGGTAGTAGCGTTTAAACTCTTCGATCGCATTGTTTTGCAGGGCTTTTACCATGTCCTGAACGAAGCGCTCGGAGTGCATATACACCACTTTCGCATTTGGCTTACGCGCCATAATGCCGTTGCCTACCGCATGCAGAAGGTGCGTTTTACCCAAACCCGTGCCGCCATAAAGGAACAGCGGGTTGTAGGCACCACCGGGGTTATCTGCAACCTGGCGTGCCGCCGCGCGCGCCAGCTGGTTCGATTTACCTTCAACGAAGTTATCGAACGTGTGTTTAACATTGACGTTAGAACGGTAGGTTTGCTCTGCCGGAGCAGGCACGTTGTCCCAGCCCGAACG
Organism: Enterobacter sp. RCC_40; assembly: GCF_041360735.1. Taxonomy (NCBI): domain Bacteria; kingdom Pseudomonadati; phylum Pseudomonadota; class Gammaproteobacteria; order Enterobacterales; family Enterobacteriaceae; genus Enterobacter; species Enterobacter sp. RCC_40. The sequence continues at coordinate 46,010 of NZ_JBFUPR010000005.1, read as the reverse complement.
GGTCGCCGGAAGGGCGCGCGGTGCCGGCGCGGGGGCTGCCTGAGCAGGTATTGCCACATTTACCGTTTCACGCACGGTCTGCGTGACCGGTTTTGTTCCCACTTCAAAGCGTAGCTGTGGCGCATCGGATCCGCAGAAATCATTCAGCAGTCCATTGATGTTATTAAGGTATTTATCCCTTACCCAATCGAGCACAAAACGGTTTGGCGCATACAAAGCCAGCGTGTTATCGCTCAGTTCCGCCTGCAAGGGGCGGATCCACATACTGAATTCTGTGGCTGGTAACTCATCCTGCAATCGGGCAAGACACTGCTGCCAAAGCGAAAGTGACACGGCGGACTCCACTCGAACAATAAAAGAAAACTATTGAATATTCATGATTGTTGGCGCACATCGACATGACCCTGTGCAAAAGGGTGATGTGCGAACCGCTATCTGCGGTTATACCCGGCCAGGATCGCTGGATCCCGATCGGGACCGCGGATCATAGCCTAAACTGAGCCAGAGATCTTCTGTTTCTCACAGATTCTTCCCGATTTATCCACAGGAAGATCGGAAACCGGGTAAGTGTAAACGATCCTGGGGCGAGTACCCTACGATTTAGCCCGCATATTGGAAAAATTAATGAGCACAGACAATTTCTTGCTTAAATGATCTAACGAAGATCCGGGACGATCCTTGCGCTTTGTTTGGGAGGCCGTATAATCCTCGACCCGGCGCGTGGTGCTCATCTTCCTGCGTCGTCCGTTGCTCATTTTCCACGCGAAAACGTGCGGAAATACGCGGGAAATAAGGAAAGAGAATTGACTCCGGAGTGTACAATTATTACAATCCGGCCTCTTTAATCACCCACGCTGAGGCGTTAGTCGTTCGAAACTCGTTCGGGTATACGCAAAAGTCAGTGAATTTATTCAAGTTTAGGTAGAAATCGCCATGAAACGCACTTTTCAACCGTCTGTACTGAAGCGCAACCGTTCTCACGGCTTCCGTGCTCGTATGGCTACTAAAAATGGTCGTCAGGTTCTGGCACGTCGTCGTGCTAAAGGCCGCGCTCGTCTGACCGTTTCCAAGTAATAAAGCTAACCCCTGAGTGGTTAAGCTAGCATTTCCCAGGGAGTTACGTTTGTTAACTCCCACTCATTTCACTTTCGTCTTCCAGCAGCCACAACGGGCTGGCACGCCGCAAATCACCATCCTCGGCCGCCTGAATTCGCTGGGGCATCCCCGCATCGGTCTTACTGTCGCCAAGAAAAACGTTAAGCGTGCGCATGAACGCAATCGGATTAAACGTCTGACGCGTGAAAGCTTCCGTTTACGTCAGCACGAACTGCCTTCAATGGATTTCGTGGTGGTGGCTAAAAAAGGGGTTGCCGACCTCGATAACCGTGCTCTCTCGGAAGCGTTGGAAAAATTATGGCGCCGCCATTGTCGCCTGGCTCGCGGGTCCTGATAGCCCTCATTCGGGTCTATCAACGCCTGATTAGTCCGCTACTCGGGCCGCACTGCCGTTTCACGCCAACATGCTCAAGCTACGGAATTGAGGCATTGCGCAGGTTTGGAGTGATAAAAGGCAGTTGGTTGACGGTGAAACGCGTATTAAAATGCCACCCTTTACACCCAGGTGGAGACGATCCCGTCCCGCCAGGACCCTTTGATACCAGAGAACACTAACGATGGATTCGCAACGCAATCTTCTTATCATCGCTTTGTTGTTCGTGTCTTTCATGATCTGGCAGGCATGGGAGCAGGATAAAAATCCTCAACCCCAGCAGCAGACCACGCAGACTACGACCACCGCAGCGGGTAGCGCCGCCGACCAGGGCGTACCGGCCAGTGGCCAGGGGAAACAGATTACGGTTAAGACCGATGTGCTTGAGCTGACTATCAACACCCGTGGTGGTGATGTTGAGCAGGCGCTGCTGTTGACCTACCCAAAAGAGCTGAAGTCTAACGAACCGTTCCAGTTACTGGAAACCACGCCTGAGTTTATCTACCAGGCCCAGAGCGGCCTGACCGGTCGTGATGGCCCGGATAACCCGGCTAACGGTGCGCGTCCACTGTACAACGTCGAGAAAGAGACCTTCGTACTGGCTGATGGTCAGAACGAAATCGCTATCCCGATGACCTACACCGACGCCGCGGGCAACACCTTCACCAAAACCTTCACCCTGAAACGCGGTGAATATGCGGTGAACGTGGGCTACAGCGTTCAGAACACCGGTGCGAAACCGCTGGAACTGTCGACCTTTGGTCAGCTGAAGCAGTCCATCAATCTGCCGTCTCACCGTGACACCGGAAGCAGCAACTTTGCGCTGCATACCTTCCGTGGCGCGGCGTACTCCACGCCTGATGCGAAGTACGAGAAATACAAATTCGACACTATTGCCGATAACGAAAACCTGAACGTCAGCGCTAAAGGCGGTTGGGTGGCAATGCTGCAGCAGTATTTCGCCACTGCGTGGGTGCCAACGAACGACGGTACTAACAACTTCTATACCGCGAACCTGGGTAACGGTCTTGCAGCCATTGGCTACAAATCTCAGCCGGTTCTGGTACAGCCGGGTCAAACCGGTAAGCTGGCAAGCACCCTGTGGGTCGGTCCGGAAATCCAGGACAAAATGGCTGCCGTTGCGCCGCACCTGGATCTGACCGTGGACTACGGCTGGTTGTGGTTCATCTCTCAGCCGCTGTTTAAGCTGCTGAAGTTCATCCACAGCTTCCTGGGTAACTGGGGCTTCTCCATCATCGTTATCACCTTCATCGTACGTGGCATCATGTACCCGCTGACTAAAGCGCAGTACACCTCCATGGCGAAGATGCGTATGCTGCAGCCGAAGATTCAGGCAATGCGTGAGCGTCTGGGCGATGACAAACAGCGTCAGAGCCAGGAGATGATGGCCCTGTATAAAGCAGAGAAAGTGAACCCACTGGGTGGTTGCTTCCCGCTGCTGATTCAGATGCCAATCTTCCTTGCACTGTACTACATGCTGATGGGTTCCGTTGAGCTGCGCCACGCGCCGTTCGCCCTGTGGATCCATGACCTGTCTGCACAGGACCCGTACTACATCCTGCCGATCCTGATGGGCGTAACGATGTTCTTCATCCAGAAGATGTCGCCGACCACCGTGACCGACCCGATGCAGCAGAAGATCATGACCTTTATGCCGGTCATCTTCACCGTGTTCTTCCTGTGGTTCCCGTCAGGTCTGGTGCTGTACTATATCGTCAGCAACCTGGTGACCATTATCCAGCAGCAGCTGATTTACCGTGGTCTGGAAAAACGTGGCCTGCATAGCCGCGAAAAGAAAAAGTCCTGATTCGGTAAGTTAACGCTAAAATAAGGGCGGTCGATTGACCGCCTTTTTTATTTGTATTGAACGAGACCAACCATGAGCCATAACGACACTATCGTCGCCCAGGCAACCCCACCGGGACGCGGTGGTGTAGGCATTCTGCGTATCTCCGGCCTGAAGGCCCGCGAGGTCGCCGAAGCGGTGCTGGGTAAACTGCCAAAGCCGCGCTACGCTGATTATCTGCCGTTTAAAGACACTGACGGCACGCCGCTGGACCAGGGCATTGCGCTGTGGTTCCCGGGCCCGAACTCCTTTACCGGAGAAGACGTACTGGAGCTGCAGGGCCACGGTGGCCCGGTCATTCTCGACCTGCTGTTAAAACGCATTCTGACGCTGCCGGGCCTGCGCATTGCAAAGCCAGGTGAGTTCTCCGAGCGTGCCTTCCTGAACGACAAGCTCGACCTCGCACAGGCAGAAGCAATTGCTGACCTGATCGACGCCAGCTCCGAGCAGGCAGCCCGCTCCGCACTGAACTCGCTTCAGGGCGCGTTCTCGGCGCGCGTGAATCATCTTGTGGAAGCACTTACTCACCTGCGCATCTATGTCGAAGCGGCTATCGATTTCCCGGATGAGGAGATCGACTTCCTCTCTGACGGTAAAATTGAAGCTCAACTCAATAGCGTGATGGCCGATCTCGACGCGGTGCGTGCCGAAGCACGTCAGGGTAGCCTGCTGCGCGAGGGGATGAAGGTCGTGATTGCGGGCCGCCCTAACGCCGGTAAATCGAGCCTGCTCAACGCCCTGGCGGGCCGTGAAGCGGCGATCGTCACCGACATCGCCGGTACCACCCGTGACGTGCTGCGTGAGCATATTCATATCGACGGTATGCCGCTGCACATCATCGACACGGCAGGTCTTCGCGACGCCAGTGACGAAGTAGAGCGCATCGGAATCGAACGTGCCTGGCAAGAGATTGAGCAGGCTGACCGCGTGCTGTTTATGGTGGACGGTACCACGACCGATGCCGTTGATCCGGCGGACATCTGGCCAGACTTTATTGCCCGCCTGCCGGCAAAACTGCCGATCACCGTGGTGCGTAACAAAGCGGATGTGACCGGCGAAACGCTGGGTATTAGTGAAGTGAATGGCCACTCACTTATTCGCCTGTCGGCCCGTACCGGTGAAGGCGTTGACGACCTGCGCAACCATCTCAAACAGAGCATGGGCTTTGATACCAGTATGGAAGGCGGCTTCCTTGCGCGCCGTCGTCACCTTCAGGCGCTGGAAGACGCGGCACGCCACCTCGATCAGGGGAAAGCGCAGCTGCTTGGCGCATGGGCGGGTGAACTGCTGGCGGAAGAGCTGCGTCTGGCGCAGCAAAATCTGAGTGAGATAACCGGCGAATTTACCTCGGACGATCTGCTGGGACGGATTTTCTCGAGCTTCTGTATCGGCAAGTAATTACCGCTGATGAAGGGTGATTTCCTCCCGGGAAATCACCTTTGTCCAAATGGCAACTCGCCTAATCCCTTTTATCCCCCTATTCTGCTTGCCTGCATCTATGGGGGGTTTATGGCTCGTTTTCTGTTTTGTAGTTTTGCGCTGGTTCTGCTTTATCCATCGGGTATTGATATGTATCTGGTGGGGCTGCCGCACATTGCCCGCGATCTGGGTGCCAGCGAGGCGCAGCTGCATATTGCGTTTTCGGCCTATCTCGCCGGGATGGCATCATCGATGGTATTTGCCGGGAAAATCGCGGACAAAGCGGGTCGTCAGCCCGTGGCCATTACCTGTGCCATCATCTTCGCGCTGGCGTCAATGCTCTGCTCCCTGGCCCAGGACAGTACCCTGTTCCTGACAGGGCGCTTTATCCAGGGGATAGGTGCCGGTGGCTGTTATGTGGTGGCCTTCGCCATCCTGCGCGATACCTTAAGCGCCCAGCGCCGTGCCAAAGTGCTTTCCATGCTCAACGGTATTACCTGCATCATTCCGGTGATGGCGCCAGTGGTGGGCTATCTGATCATGCTGAAATTCCCGTGGCAGAGCCTGTTCTGGACGATGGCGGCCATGGGTGCGCTGGTCTTTATCCTCTCGATCACGGTGCTGAAAGAGACCCATCCAGGCTCGCAAAACGCAGGCCATACGGCAACCCTTCATCCGGCCGAGACGCTGCTAAACCGCTTTTTCCTGAGTCGCCTGGCCATTACCACACTGAGCGTGGCGGTGATCCTGACGTATGTAAACGTTTCCCCGGTGTTGCTGATGGAGACCATGGGGTTTGATCGCGGTGAGTATTCCACCGTGATGGCACTCACCGCGATGGTCAGTATGGCCGTCTCGTTCTCGACGCCGTTCGCACTGAATATCTTCCGCCAGCGCACGCTCATGCTAACCTCTCAGGTGCTGTTCCTCGCTGCGGGGGGGATTCTGGCGACCACCAGCACACATGCGCTGATGCTGGTAGGGATTACGCTGATTTGCGCCGGCTTCTCTGTCGGCTTTGGCGTGGCGATGAGTCAGGCACTTGGCCCGTTCTCGCTGCGCGCGGGTGTGGCAAGCTCGGTGCTGGGTATTGCACAGGTCTGCGGTTCGTCGCTGTGGATATGGCTGGCGGCGGTCATCGGCCTTAATGCGCTCAATATGCTGATCGGGATTCTGATTGGTTGTAGCATGCTCTGCATCACCTTACTTATGGTCATCCAGCCCGCGGCCCATTATGAAGAAGCCAATCAGCAGTCTCGATCTTAACCTGTTGTTGTGCCTGCAGCTTTTGCTGCAGGAGCGCAGCGTAACCAAAGCCGCGAAACGGATGAACGTGACCCCGTCCGCGGTAAGTAAATCGCTGGCGAAACTGCGCGACTGGTTTGACGATCCGCTGTTTGTGAAAACACCGTTAGGCCTGCTGCCGACACCGCTGACGATGAGTCTGGAGCAGGATCTGGCCGACTGGATGCAGATTGGCAATCAGATCCTCGATAAATTCCATCATGACTCCCCGGGCGGGCTGACGTTCGTGCTGGCCGCGGAAACGCCTCTGATGCTGATCCGCTTTAATGCCCTGCTCGAGCAGGTCAATCAGCGCTATCCACAGGCCACGGTAAAGATGCGCCACTGGGATTACGACTCGGTGGATGCCATTACGCGCGGAGAAGTCGATCTTGGCTTCACGGGCCGTGAAACACATCCGCGCTCCCGCGAGCTGTTGAAGCTCATGCCGTGGTTTATCGACTACGAAATTTTGTTCAGCGACCGCCCCTGCGTCTATTTGCGCGAAGATCATCCGGCTCTTCAGGAAGAGTGGAACCTGGAGACTTTCCTGCGCTATCCGCATATCAGCATCTTCTGGGAACGCAGCGACACCTGGGCGCTTGATGAGGTGCTCAGAGAGATGGGACGTGAGCGTAATATCGCCATGAGCCTGCCCGGTTTCGAACAGTCGATGTTTATGGCGGCGCAGCCCGGCCATAACTACATCGCCACGGCGCCACACTACTGCCATCACTATAATCAACTCCACCAGCGTAAGCTGATCGCCCTGCCCATTCCCATTGATGAAGCCCTGGCTGAAAAACTGACCGTTCCTTTCACGCTGATCTGGCATAAACGAAACAGCCATAATCCGAAAATCCTCTGGCTCCGTGAGACAATCAAAGCGCTATATGCCGCTCCAGCGCTTATTTTAGCCTAAGAAAATGTAAAGTTGGGTCCTCAGGCTTCTCTTACTCCCATTTACTGATTAAAACAGAAGGCAAGTTAAGCGATAATCATGTAACCGTTTAACCGAATACGACCATTATCAAGGAGCGAAAAATGGCAACGCACTTTGCAAGAGGGATACTGACAGAGGGACATCTCGTATCGGCCAGAATTTCATCCGCGTGTCACCAGGAAGCACGTAAACTGCCGGAGCATCGCCGGACGCGGTTTTTGGCATCCCGCGCGCTTCTCGCTGAGCTGATGTTCATGCTGTACGGCACCAGTGAACTGCCGGATATTATCACCCAACCTGAAGGCCGCCCGGTCTTTGCCGACCCGGAGCTGCCGCGTTTCTCCATTGCCTATACGGGCAATATCATTGGCGTCGCGCTCACCACTGAAGGGGATTGCGGCCTGGACATGGAGCTTCAGCACGCAACGCGCGGCTTCCACGGCGCGAACCCACACGATGACTACCCGCTTTCCAGCAATGAAAAGCTGTGGGTGCGTAACCAGAACGATCCCATCGAGGCCAGAGCTCAGCTCATTACCTTACGCCAGAGCATTCGAAAGCTCTGTGGCCGTGCATCAGACGACGCCAGCCTGCTGCAATTGCTTCCAGGCTCCGGACGCCTGCGTTCCGCTAAAGCCACGCTGGTAGAGGCGCTCAGCGATGCCGAAGACGTACTGATTTGGTCCATCGCGGTGACCCCCGCCATCGAACGATTGAAAATCTGGGAATTTGACAGTCAACACGGATGGAGTAGCCTTCCGGATGTGCCCGAGCGAGCCAACGAACCCGCCGCGCGCCTGATGAGATTAACCAGTTTACCGGCAGAAAAAGCATATACCCTTAGCTGATCCATTCAGGGTCATCATGATGAAACAGGAGTAATCATGTCTGATACGTTGAAAGTTGTTACGTTACTGGGAAGCCTGCGCAAAGGTTCATTTAACGGGATGGTTGCCCGCACGCTGCCTCAGCTGGCACCGGCAGGTATGGACATTAGCGCCCTGCCATCGATTGGCGACATTCCGCTTTACGATGCGGATGTGCAGCAGGAAGAAGGGTTTCCACAGAGCGTAGAAGCGCTTGCAGAGCAGATCCGCCAGGCAGACGGCGTGGTCATTGTTACGCCTGAATATAACTACTCCGTTCCGGGTGGCCTGAAGAACGCCATTGACTGGTTATCCCGTCTCCCGGAGCAGCCGCTGTCGGGTAAACCGGTGCTGATCCAGACCAGCTCTATGGGCGCGATTGGCGGGGCACGCTGCCAGTACCATCTGCGTCAGATCCTGGTCTTCCTGGATGCGATGGTAATGAACAAACCGGAATTTATGGGGGGCGTGATTCAGAACAAGGTCGACCCGCAGACGGGTGAAGTGGTGGATCAAAGTACGCGTGACCATCTTTCTGGCCAGCTGACCGCGTTTGGTGATTATATTAAGCGAGTGAAAGCTTAAACGTAGCCTGACACCCTCACTCTGGCCCTCTCCCACCGGGAGAGGGCGCAAACACAAAAGCCCTTTTCGACGAAAAGGGCTTTCTGTTTATTTGGCATCAATAAAAACAATCTTCAGCACAAACAGCAGCGCCACAATGATGACGCACGGGCTGAGGTCGCGGAAGCGACCGGTACCAATCTTCATGACGCAGTAGGAGATAAAGCCCAGCGCGATACCTTCGGTGATCGAGAAGCTAAACGGCATCATCACCGCGGTAATAAACGCAGGCACCGCTTCGGTTAAATCATCCCACTTCACGCGCGACAGGCTGGAGGTCATTAACACCCCCACGTAGATCAGCGCGCCGGCTGCCGCATACGGAGGCACCATGCCCGCCAGCGGCGACAGGAAGATCACCAGCAGGAACAGGATACCCACCACAACCGCCGTCAGACCGGTACGGCCACCCACAGAGACACCTGAAGAGGATTCAATGTAAGCGGTAACAGAAGATGTACCGATAAACGCGCCGGTGACAGAGGAGACACTGTCAACAAACAGCGCCTGCTTCATGCGCGGGAATTTCCCATTCTCATCCGCCAGGCCGGCTTTGTCGGTCACGCCAATCAGCGTACCGGAGGAGTCAAACAGGTTAACCAGCATGAAGGAGAAAATCACGCCCGCCAGACCCAGGTTCAGGGAGCCTGCCAGATCGACGTGCCCAATGACGGTAGACACGCTCGGTGGCGCGGAGACAATCCCTTTGTACTGCACATCGCCCAGCATCCAGCCCAGTAGCGTGGTGACCACGATGGAAACCAGCACGGCCGCATGAATATTGCGCGAGGCCAGGATAGCGATGATAAAGAAGCCCAGCACGCCCAGCAGCACGTTGTGCGAGGTCAGGTGACCGATGCTCACCAGCGTGTCCGGGTTAGCCACGATAACGCCTGCGTTTTTCAGACCCATCATGCCGATAAACAGACCAATACCGCTGGTAATGCCCACGCGCAGGCTCACCGGAATATTGGCTATCATCCAGTAACGTACGCGGAAAATGGTCAGCAACAGCAGGCCAACCGCGCCCCAGAAGATAGCGCCCATGCCGACCTGCCATGGCAGACCCATCGCCTGGACGACCACGAACGCGAAGAAAGCGTTCAGACCCATTGCCGGGGCCAGCGCCACGGGCAGGTTAGCGAACACCCCCATCAGGATACTGCCCAGCGCAGCGATCAGACAGGTGGTCACGAAGACGGCGCTGGTGTCCATGCCAGCAACGCCCAGAATTTGTGGGTTAACAAAAACGATATAGACCATCGTCAGGAAGGTGGTGAAACCGGCGATCACTTCGGTGCGTGCCGTTGTGCCGTGCTCACGCAGTTTAAACACGCGCTCAAGCAGACCCTGACCAGATGTCTGGGTAGTGTGTTGTTGACTCATCATCAATTTCCGAACAAGGAGGGAAAATTCGTCGCTATCCTATACCAAAATGCGACAATAGTGGCGGTTACAAGATACTTTTTTCATTGATTTTGCTTATACGGCAACGATTGCGTCTCATTAAACTGCCGTACGTAAACGTTAAACTTGTAAAAAGGGAAAGGCATGTCCGGAATTGAAGCGGTATTTTTCGACTGCGACGGTACGCTGGTCGACAGTGAGGTCATTTGTTCCCGCGCGTATGTGACCATGTTCAGGGAATTTGGCATTACGCTGGATCTCGAAGAGGTGTTTAAACGCTTTAAAGGCGTGAAGCTCTACGAGATCATCGACATCATTAACGAAGAGCACGGTGTGGATCTGGCGAAAGCAGATCTGGAGCCGGTCTACCGCGCCGAGGTCGCACGCCTCTTCGACTCCGAGCTGGAGGTCATTGCCGGGGCGAATGCGCTTCTGGATGCGATGACGGTGCCCATCTGCGTGGTCTCGAACGGTCCGGTCAGCAAAATGCAGCACTCGCTGGGTAAGCTTGAAATGTTGCACCACTTCCCGGAAAAACTGTTCAGCGGCTACGATATCCAGCGCTGGAAGCCAGACCCGGCGTTGATGTTCCATGCAGCAAAAGCGATGAACGTTAACGTGGCGAACTGCATTCTGGTGGATGACTCTTCTGCGGGAGCGCAGTCGGGGATTGATGCGGGTATGGAGGTGTTTTACTTCTGCGCCGATCCGCACAACAAACCGATCGATCATCCAAAAGTGACGACCTTCACCGATCTGGCGCAGCTGCCAGAATTGTGGAAGGCTCGCGGGTGGAATATTACTCGCTGAAAAAAAGCCGGATAGCGCTGACGCTTATCCGGCCTATAAGGTTCGCAGGCCCGGTAAGCGCAGCAGCACCGGGCATGTTAGCGCATCACTCTTTCGGATCTTTACCCGCCAGCAGCTTGTCCAGCTCATCGCCGCCAACGTGACGGAAATCCTGTCCTTTCACGAAGTAGAAGATGTATTCGCAAATGTTCTGGCAACGGTCACCGATACGCTCTATTGAACGCGCGCAGAACAGCGCGGTCAGGACGCTTGGGATCGTACGGGAGTCTTCCATCATGTAGGTCATCAGCTGACGCACGATGCCTTCATACTCCTGGTCGACCTTCTTGTCTTCACGGTAGATACGTACCGCTTCGTCCAGATCCATTCGCGCAAAGGCATCCAGTACGTCATGCAGCATCTGCACGGTATGACGACCCAGCGACTCGAGGCTCACCAGCAGTGGCTGGTGCTGCTGAGAGAATTTCTCCAGCGCGGTGCGGCAGATTTTATCTGCAACGTCACCAATACGCTCCAGCTCGGCGATGGTTTTGATGATCGCCATAACCAGACGCAGGTCGCTCGCCGTTGGCTGACGCTTGGCGATAATACGCACGCAGGCTTCATCAATGGCGACTTCCATCATATTGACGTTTTTATCACCTTCGATAACGCGCTTTGCCAGCTCGCTGTCCTGGTTGTGCATCGCGGTAATGGCATCGGAAAGCTGCTGCTCAACCATGCCACCCATGGTCATCACCTGAGTGCGAATACTTTCCAGCTCTGCGTTGAACTGGCCTGAAATGTGTTTGTTAAGATTGAGATTGTCCATAGCGCGCTCCTGAATCAACCGTAACGACCGGTGATATAGTCTTCTGTTTGCTTTTTAGCGGGCTTGGTGAACAGATCGTCCGTATTACTGAACTCAATCAACTCGCCCAGGTACATAAACGCCGTGTAATCGGAACAACGCGCAGCCTGCTGCATGTTGTGGGTCACGATAACCACGGTGTAATCCTGCTTCAGCTCGGTGATCAACTCTTCAATACGGCCGGTTGAGATCGGGTCCAGAGCTGAACACGGCTCATCCAGCAACAACACTTCCGGGCGAATGGCGATACCACGCGCAATGCACAGACGCTGCTGCTGACCACCGGAGAGAGAGTAACCGCTCTGGTGCAACTTATCTTTGGTTTCGTTCCATAATGCGGCCTTGGTCAAAGCCCACTGAACGCGCTCATCCATATCCGTACGGGAGAGCTTTTCAAACAGACGTACGCCAAAGGCGATGTTGTCATAGATGGACATCGGGAACGGCGTCGGTTTCTGGAACACCATCCCGACTTTCGCACGCAGCAGGGCGATATCCTGGCTGTTGGTCAGAATGTTATCGCCGTCCAGGATGATTTCACCTTCGGCACGCTGCTCCGGATAGAGCGAATACATTTTGTTAAAGGTACGCAGCAGCGTGGATTTACCACAGCCAGACGGACCGATAAATGCCGTGACCTGGTTCCTGGCGATATCCAGGTTGATGTTCTTCAGGGCATGGAATTTGCCGTAGTAGAAGTTCAAATCACGAACCTGAATCTTACCCGGGGCAGTATCAACCATACTCATTGACTCATTTCCTCATTCGGCGCCGCGATCTGCCGCGCCGTAAAAATTTAACCGTGTTTCTGCTTCGCGAAAATGACGCGCGCCAGAATGTTCAGCAACAGTACGCAAAGGGTAATGATCAGCACCCCGGCCCAGGCCAGCTGCTGCCATTCCGCGAATGGGCTCATCGCAAATTTAAAAATCGTCACCGGCAGGTTGGCGATCGGCTGCATCATGTCCGTACTCCAGAACTGGTTGGAGAGGGCAGTAAACAGCAGCGGCGCCGTTTCGCCTGCAATACGGGCAATGGCCAGCAGGATACCGGTCATGATCCCGGAGACGGAGGCTTTCAGCGTAATCGCGGAGATCATTTTCCACTTCGGCGTGCCCAGCGCGTAAGCCGCTTCACGCAGGCTATCCGGCACCAGTTTCAGCATGTTCTCGGTGGTACGAATGACGATAGGTACCTGCAGCAGCGCCAGCGCAATCACGCCGGCCCAGCCGGAGAAGTGTTCCATTTGCGCCACCACAATGGTGTAAACAAACAGACCGACCACGATAGACGGCGCAGACAGCAGGATGTCGTTAATGAAACGAATCACCTCTGCCAGCCAGGATTTACGCCCGTACTCCGCCAGATAAATCCCCGCCATAATGCCAAGCGGTGTACCAACTACCGTCGCCCAGAGGATCAGCAAACCGCTTCCCGCCAGGGCATTCGCCAGGCCGCCGCCCGCCGTATTTGGCGGCGGCGTCATCTCGGTGAACAGTGACAGCGACATCCCGTCGATGCCGCGTACAACGGTCGAGAACAGGATCCAGACCAGCCAGAACAGACCGAACGCCATCGTTGCCATTGAGAGCGTCAACGCAACGCGGTTTTTGAAACGACGCTTCGCCTGCATTTTGCGACGGGATTCCGCCAGCGCAGTGGTGCTTTGCATTTCGAGAGTTGCCATTAGCGTGCCCCCTCATTTTTTGCGAGACGCAGGATCATCAGCTTGGAGATCGCCAGCACAATGAAGGTAATCACAAACAGGATCAGGCCCAGTTCCATCAGCGCCGCGACGTGCAGCCCGGATTCCGCTTCGGCAAATTCATTCGCCAGTGCGGAAGTAATACTGTTACCCGGCATGTAGAGGGATGCGCTGTCGAGCTGGTAGGTGTTACCGATAATAAAGGTCACCGCCATGGTTTCACCCAAAGCACGGCCTAACCCCAGCATGACGCCGCCAATCACCCCATTTTTGGTGAACGGAAGGACGATGCGCCAGATAACTTCCCAGGTGGTGCAGCCGATGCCGTAGGCCGACTCTTTCATCATCACCGGGGTTTGTTCGAAGACATCGCGCATTACCGCCGCAATGTACGGAATAATCATAATGGCGAGGATCACCCCCGCAGCCAGAATACCGATACCGAAAGCCGGGCCAGAGAACAGGGTGCCGACAAACGGAATGGCGGAGAGAACATTCCCCACCGGTTCCTGGAAGTACGTTGCGAACAGGGGAGCAAAGATAAACAGGCCCCACATGCCGTACACGATACTTGGAATAGCGGCCAGCAGTTCAATGGCGATACCCAGTGGACGACGCAACCATCCCGGCGCCAGTTCCGTCAGGAACAGGGCAATACCAAAGCTCACCGGCACCGCAATCAGCAGGGCGATAAACGACGTCACCAGCGTGCCGTAAATCGGCACCAGCGCACCGTAGATATCGTTCGGCGCATCCCACTCTTTGGTCCACAGGAAAGAGAAACCGAATTTCTGGATGCTCGGCCAGGAGGAGAAAATCAGGGACACGATAATGCCGCCCAGCAGCAATAGCACAATCAGCGCAGCCAGTTTGACCAGCGCGCTGAAAATCATGTCACCTTTTTTACCCGGAGGGTTAAATGCAGGCTTTGTTGCAGCCATAAATCACTCTTCTGTTAAACGCGTTTACGAAATCGGCGGGTAGCGCGAGCACCACCCGCCATTTTCGTCAGAATACTAAATTAATACAATGCTTTACCGCTGCTGTCTTTCACGTTGGTTTTCCATGCAGCGCGAATCTGCTCAACCACGTTGTCCGGCAGGGTGGCGTAATCCAGCGCGTTAGCCTGTTTGCCGCCGTTTTTGTACGCCCAGTCGAAGAACTTCAACACTTCAGCGCCCTGCTCAGGTTTCTTCTGCTCTTTGTGAACCAGAATGAAGGTGGTAGAGGTGATTGGCCACGCACCGTCGCCTTTCTGGTTAGTCAGATCCTGAGCGAAGGATTTGCTCCAGTCAGCGCCTTTTGCAGCGTTAGCAAAGTTCTCTTCAGTCGGGCTGACTGGCTTGCCATCGGCAGAAACCAGTTTGGTGTAGGACAGGTTGTTCTGCTTAGCGTACGCATACTCTACATAGCCGATAGAACCAGGCAGACGCTGTACGAACGCGGCGATACCGTCGTTGCCTTTACCACCCAGACCGGTTGGCCAGTTAACGGTAGAACCGGAACCGACTTTAGATTTCCACTCTTCGTTCACTTTCGCCAGGTAGCTGGTGAAAACGAAAGAGGTACCGGAACCATCTGCACGACGAACCACTGCGATGTTCTGCGAAGGCAGTTTGACACCCGGGTTCAGTTTGGTGATGGCTTCGTCATCCCATTTTTTGATTTTACCGAGGTAGATGTCACCCAGGGTTTTGCCGTCCAGGACCAGCTCGCCTGATTTCAGGCCTGGAATGTTAACGGCCAGCACAACACCACCGATAACGGTCGGGAACTGGAACAGGCCTTCCTGCGCCAGTTTGTCATCAGACAGTGGAGCATCTGATGCGCCGAAATCAACGGTATTCGCGGTAATTTGTTTTACGCCACCGGAGGAGCCGATACCCTGATAGTTAACCTTGTTACCGGTTTCTTTCTGGTAGGTATCCGCCCATTTGGCATACACCGGCGCAGGGAAGGTTGCACCAGCGCCAGTCAGGCTTGCTTCTGCAAATACAGAGAACGCGCTCAGAGATAAGGTCGCGGCGACAACAGTTGCGACAGTGGTACGCATAACTTTCATAATGTCTCCTGCAAGATTTTCGTAAATCGTTGTTTAGTGGCTACGATGAGCAAAATAGGACAAACAGGTGACAGATAAATGTACGAATTATGACAGTTTTATGACAATGAAAATTTAGCTTAAATATCAGTAAAAATTCATTTAATTATCATCTAGTTAACCACTTACATGACAGCAAGTTTTCAGAAATATTTTCTTTATGTGACACTGAAAAAAGTAGCTGAAGATGACAGATTGTCATAAATAAAAATGCGGATGGGTTGATTAAAAACAAACCAGGAAGGGTAAAAAAGCTCCACCCGAAGGTGGAGCCTGAGGGGATTATTCTACGGTGACCGATTTCGCCAGGTTACGTGGCTGGTCAACGTCAGTGCCTTTGATCAGCGCGACGTGGTAGGCCAGCAACTGCAGCGGAACGGTGTAGAAGATAGGGGCAATCACCTCTTCCACATGCGGCATCTCGATGATGTGCATATTGTCGCTGCTCGCAAAGCCGGCGTCTTTATCGGCGAAGACGTACAGTACACCACCGCGGGCGCGGACTTCTTCGATATTGGACTTCAGTTTTTCCAGCAGTTCGTTGTTAGGTGCTACAACGATGACCGGCATGTCTGCGTCAATCAGCGCCAGCGGGCCGTGTTTCAGCTCGCCTGCTGCGTAAGCTTCCGCGTGGATGTAGGAGATCTCTTTCAGCTTCAACGCGCCTTCCAGCGCAATTGGATACTGATCGCCACGGCCGAGGAACAGGGCGTGATGTTTGTCAGAGAAATCTTCCGCCAGCGCTTCAATGCGTTTGTCCTGAGACAGCATCTGCTCAATACGGCTTGGCAGCGCCTGCAGGCCATGAACGATGTCATGCTCAACAGCCGCATCCTGCCCTTTCAGACGCGCCAGTTTCGCCACCAGCATCAGCAGAACGGTCAGCTGAGTGGTAAACGCTTTGGTGGAGGCCACGCCGATTTCCGTGCCTGCGTTGGTCATCAGCGCCAGATCGGATTCACGAACCAGCGAAGAACCCGGCACGTTACAGATGGCCAGAGAGCCCAGATAGCCCAGCTCTTTAGAGAGACGCAGCGCCGCCAGGGTGTCCGCCGTTTCGCCAGACTGGGAAAGGGTGATCATCAGGCTATTACGACGCACCGCGGATTTGCGGTAGCGGAATTCTGAAGCGATTTCCACGTCACACGGAACACCGGCCAGGGATTCAAACCAGTAGCGGGAGACCATACCGGAGTTGTAGGAGGTACCGCAGGCCACGATCTGAATATGCTCAACCTTACCGAGCAGCTCATTGGCGTTGGCACCCAGTTCGCTCAGGTCCACCTCGCCGTGGCTGATGCGCCCGGTCAGGGTGTTTTTGATGGCGTTCGGCTGCTCGTAAATTTCTTTCTGCATGTAGTGGCGGTAAGCGCCTTTGTCGCCTGCGTCGTACTGCAGATTGGATTCGATCTCCGGGCGTTTCACCTGCTCGCCTTTGGTATCGAATACCGTCACGCTGCGACGCGTCACTTCCGCGATATCACCCTCTTCCAGGAAGATAAAGCGACGGGTAACCGGCAGAAGTGCCAGCTGGTCAGAGGCGATAAAGTTCTCGCCCATACCCAGACCGATAACCATTGGGCTACCGGAACGTGCGGCCAGCAGCGTGGACGGATCGCGTGAATCCATGATTACCGTACCGTATGCACCGCGCAGCTGAGGGATCGCGCGCAGCACCGCTTCACGCAGTGTACCGCCCTGCTCCAGCTCCCAGTGAACCAGGTGAGCAATAACTTCGGTGTCGGTTTCAGAGACGAAGGTATAGCCGCGCGCTTTAAGTTCTTCGCGCAGCGGTTCGTGGTTTTCGATAATGCCGTTATGCACGACCACGATGTGTTCGGACACATGCGGGTGCGCATTGCCTTCAGACGGTTCGCCGTGGGTCGCCCAGCGGGTGTGCGCAATACCTGTGCCACCGTGCAGCGGATGATCTTCCGCAGCCTGGGCCAGCATCTGCACTTTACCGAGACGACGCAGACGGGTCATATGCCCTTCTGCATCCACAACTGCCAGACCGGCAGAGTCGTAACCACGGTATTCCAGACGACGTAAACCTTCGAGAAGGATTTCAGCAATATCACGCTGCGCAACTGCGCCAACAATTCCACACATAGTTTAATTTCCTGATTATGGCGTTATGCCATGCGTTGTCGCTGACCTGTATTTGCCCTTTCCGGGCACCCCGAGCCTTGTAGAGAGTGGGGTTATTGTTATAAGTACTGCCTTTGGGGGGAGGATTATGTTATCCCCTCACCCCAACCCTTTCCCCAGAGGGGCGAGGGCGAAAAACACCGCACCGAACGAGCGCTCTCCTCGCGGGAGAGAGCGGGGTGCAGGTCGTTACTTTTTCTTCACCGGGCGTTTCCAGCCCTGCTTGTGAACCTGCGGCACGCGGCTCAGCACCAGCTCATTGTCGGCAACATCGCGCGTCACGGTCGTCCCGGCGCCAATGGTTACCCCGTTCCCGACCGTCACCGGTGCCACCAGCTGGGTATCAGAACCGACAAACACATCATCACCGATGATGGTTTTAAACTTGTTGGCACCGTCATAGTTGCAGGTGATTGTTCCTGCACCAATGTTCACGTTATCGCCAATTTCTGCATCGCCCAGGTAGGTTAAATGGCCGGCTTTGGAACCTTTGCCCAGACGCGCTTTTTTCATCTCAACGAAGTTGCCAACATGGGCGCCTTCGAGCAATTCAGCGCCAGGGCGCAGACGTGCGAACGGCCCAATGGTGCATGCCGCGTCCAGATGTGCATCTTCAACCACGCTGTACGGGCTAATGTCGCAGTCATCACCGATGACGCTGTTTTTGATAACACAACCGGCACCAATTTTGACGCGGTGGCCAAGCGTGACGTTGCCTTCAAGGATAACGTTAGTATCGATTTCAACGTCGCGCCCGTGAGATAAGGTCCCGCGCAGATCGAAACGCGCCGGGTCGCGCAGCATAACGCCTGCCAGGAGCAGTTTTTCAGCCTGTTCGGACTGATAAACGCGTTCCAGGCGGGAAAGCTGAAGGCGGTTATTCACCCCTTCGGTTTCGCTAATGCGTGCCGGATGAACCGCCGCAATCTCACGCCCTTCCTGATAGGCCATCGCGATGATGTCGGTGATGTAGTACTCACCCTGCGCATTGTTGTTGTTGAGCTTCGACAGCCAGCGCTTCAGGTCCGCGCCATTGGCAATCAGGATACCGGTGTTGATCTCCTGAATCTGACGCTGTGCGTCGCTGGCATCTTTATGCTCAACGATACCCGTTACGTTACCGTTTTCGCGGGTAATGCGGCCATAGCCGGTCGGATCGTCAAGCACGACGGTTAACAACCCGATGCCACCCTGCGGTTTAGCTTCACGCAGGCGGGCAAGGGTGTCGACAGAGATCAGCGGGACGTCGCCGTAAAGCATCAGAATATCTTCGTCATCCGCAAAGAACGGGGCGGCCTGCTGCATGGCGTGTCCGGTCCCCAACTGTTCTGCCTGAAGCACCCAGTTGAGTTTGTCATCGTTCAGCGTCTTTTTAAGCAGATCGCCGCCGTGACCATAGACCAGATGGACCTGACGGGCACCCAGTTCATTAGCGGCATCAATGACATGCTGCACCATCGGCTTTCCTGCCAGCGTGTGCAGTACCTTTGGAAGATCGGAATACATGCGGGTACCTTTACCGGCGGCAAGGATGACCACGCTCATTGTATTGTTCAACATACGCGTCCTGACTGTAATTTGAGTAAGAAGTTAAACCCGTTGACGTTGAAAATTCTACATATTTTGCGTCATAAAATGGAATGGCGGTAAAACGTTCAACATCAGCCAATAATGGCTATTTGAGGCGATTTTTAGGGGCAGAGTAAACCCCTTTTTCTCTGGAAAATAGCCTTCTCGCGGTAAGTCGCTAGCACACACAATAGCTTAGCTATTCTTTTGGATCATGAATAAAGATCGGTGTGATACGAAACCATAAAAAAAGCCAGCCTGGAAACCAGACTGGCTTTGTGCTTTTCAAGCCGGTGTTACATCGCTTTTTTGGTCAACTCGATAACGCGCAGTTTCGCGATCGCTTTGGCCAGCTCCGCAGACGCCTGAGCGTAATCCACGTCACCATGAGAGCTGCTAATGTGCTCTTCAGCCTTACGCTTCGATTCCAGGGCTCGTGCTTCGTCGAGATCCTGGCCACGAATAGCGGTATCGGCCAGAACGGTCACGCTGCCAGGCTGCACTTCAAGAATGCCGCCGGACAGATAGATAAACTCTTCATGACCGAACTGTTTAACGATGCGGATCATACCAGGCTTAATGGCGGTGAGCAGCGGTGCGTGACCCGGGAAAATACCCAGTTCACCTTCACTACCCGTTACCTGGATTTTCTCGACCAGACCAGAGAACATTTGTTGCTCTGCGCTGACGACGTCCAGGTGGTAAGTCATTGCCATATCACCCTCCGATTAAGGCGTTAAAGTTTTTTGGCTTTTTCCACGGCTTCGTCGATGGAACCAACCATGTAGAACGCCTGCTCCGGCAGGTGATCGTATTCGCCTTCCATGATGCCTTTAAAGCCACGGATGGTGTCTTTCAGGGAAACGTATTTACCCGGAGAACCGGTGAATACTTCCGCAACGAAGAACGGCTGGGATAGGAAGCGCTGGATCTTACGCGCACGTGCTACCACCAGTTTGTCTTCTTCAGACAGCTCATCCATACCCAGGATGGCGATGATGTCTTTCAGTTCCTGGTAACGCTGCAGCAGGGACTGTACGCCACGCGCGGTGTCGTAGTGTTCCTGACCCACAACCAGTGGATCCAGCTGACGGCTGGTGGAGTCCAGCGGGTCAACGGCCGGGTAAATACCCAGAGACGCGATCTGACGGCTCAGTACCACGGTTGCGTCAAGGTGCGCAAAGGTGGTGGCTGGGGATGGGTCAGTCAAGTCATCCGCAGGTACGTATACCGCCTGAACGGAGGTGATAGAACCGGTTTTGGTAGAGGTGATACGTTCCTGAAGAACACCCATCTCTTCCGCCAGCGTCGGCTGATAACCTACCGCTGAAGGCATACGACCCAGCAGTGCAGATACTTCAGTACCGGCCAGGGTGTAACGATAGATGTTATCAACGAACAGCAGAACGTCACGGCCTTCGTCACGGAACTTCTCAGCCATAGTCAGGCCAGTCAGCGCAACGCGCAGACGGTTTCCTGGTGGCTCGTTCATCTGGCCGTAAACCAGGGATACTTTGTCCAGAACGTTGGAGTCGGTCATTTCGTGGTAGAAGTCGTTACCCTCACGAGTACGTTCACCTACACCCGCAAATACGGAGTAACCGGAGTGCTCGATCGCGATGTTACGGATCAGCTCCATCATGTTTACGGTTTTACCTACACCCGCACCACCGAACAGACCAACTTTACCGCCCTTCGCAAACGGACACATCAGGTCGATAACTTTGATGCCGGTTTCCAGCAGTTCCTGAGAGCTGGACAGCTCTTCGTAGGAAGGTGCTGCGCGGTGGATAGCCCAACGCTCTTCTTCACCGATGTCGCCTTTCATGTCGATTGGTTGACCCAATACGTTCATGATACGACCCAGTGTTGCTTTACCTACCGGGACTTCGATCGGGTGCTCAAGGTCTTTAACTTCCAGACCACGACGCAGACCGTCGGAAGAACCCATCGCGATGGTACGCACGATACCGCCGCCGAGCTGCTGCTGAACTTCCAGCACCAGGCTCTCGTTACCATTCTGTACCTCAAGCGCGTCGTACACGCGTGGTACGGCGTCCTGAGGGAACTCGACGTCCACCACGGCGCCGATTACCTGGACAATCTTTCCAGTAGCCATCTTGAATCCTCTACGTAATTCGTAAACCTGGTTAAACCGCGGCGGCCCCCGAGACGATCTCGGTGAGTTCCTGAGTAATGCTGGCCTGACGAGCTTTGTTGTAAACCAACTGCAGCTCTTTAATCAGGCTGCCGCCATTATCGGTCGCGGCTTTCATCGCCACCATTCGTGCGGCCTGCTCGCTGGCCAGGTTTTCTACAACGCCCTGATAAACCTGAGATTCAACGTAACGACGCAGCAGGGTATCCAACAGCGGTTTCGGATCGGGTTCATACAGGTAATCCCAGGATTTTTGCTTCAGCTCGTCATCTTCTGATGCCGGTAAAGGCAGCATCTGAGTGAGCGTTGGAACCTGAGACATGGTGTTAATAAATTTGTTGCTGACAACGTACAGTCTGTCCAGACGGCCTTCATCGTAAGCCTGCAACATCACTTTAACCGGGCCGATCAGCTCGGACAGGGAAGGGTTATCACCCATACCCGTCACCTGAGCGACAATGTTGCCACCAACGGAGTTAAAGAAAGAGACGCCTTTAGAGCCGATCATTGCGATATCGCACTGAACGCCTTTTTCAGACCATGCTTTCATATCCGCCAGCAGTTTTTTGAACAGGTTAATGTTCAAGCCGCCACACAGACCACGGTCGGTCGACACCACCAGGTAGCCCACGCGCTTAACGTCGCGTTCTTCCAGGTAAGGGTGCTTATATTCCAGATTACCGTTTGCAAGGTGACCAATCACTTTGCGCATGGTTTCTGCATAAGGACGGCTGGCCGCCATGCGATCCTGCGATTTACGCATTTTGGAAGCGGCGACCATCTCCATCGCTTTAGTGATCTTTTGCGTGTTCTGGACGCTTGCGATCTTACTACGTATCTCTTTTGCGCCGGCCATGAGCTTCTCCTCAATGCCAGGCGGCTTGTCCTGAGACAAGCCGCCGGACGATTACCAGGATTGGGTTGCTTTGAAGGAATCGAGGATAGCTTTCAGCTTGCCTTCGATTTCGTCGTTATAGCCACCGGTCTGGTTGATCTCTTGCATCAGCGGAGCGTGATCACGGTCGACGTAAGCCAGCAGAGCGGCTTCGAAGCTACCGATTTTCGCCAGTTCCACATCTTCGAGGTAACCGCGTTCAGCCGCGAACAGAACCAGGCCCTGCTGAGCAACAGACATTGGTGCGTACTGTTTCTGCTTCAGCAGCTCGGTCACTTTCTGACCGTGGCTCAGCTGTTTACGGGTTGCTTCGTCCAGATCGGATGCGAACTGAGAGAACGCAGCCAGTTCACGATACTGTGCCAGCGCGGTACGAATACCACCGGACAGTTTCTTGATGATCTTGGTCTGAGCAGCACCACCCACACGGGATACGGAGATACCCGGGTTAACTGCCGGACGAATACCGGAGTTAAACAGGTTGGTTTCCAGGAAGATCTGACCATCGGTAATGGAGATTACGTTGGTCGGAACGAACGCAGAAACGTCACCCGCCTGGGTTTCAATGATTGGCAGCGCGGTCAGAGAGCCAGTTTTGCCCTTCACTTCACCTTTGGTGAAGTTCTCGACGTATTCCGCGTTAACGCGGGAAGCACGCTCCAGCAGACGAGAGTGGAGGTAGAATACGTCCCCAGGGAACGCTTCACGTCCTGGTGGACGACGGAGCAGCAGGGAAACCTGACGATATGCAACGGCCTGTTTAGACAGGTCATCGTATACGATCAGCGCATCTTCACCGCGGTCACGGAAGTATTCGCCCATTGCGCAACCGGCGTATGGTGCCAGGTATTGCAGTGCAGCAGATTCAGAAGCGGTCGCCACAACAACGATGGTGTTAGACAGCGCGCCGTGCTCTTCCAGTTTACGAACCACGTTAGAAATGGTGGACGCTTTCTGGCCGATAGCCACGTACACACATTTGATGCCGGAGTCACGCTGGTTGATGATGGCGTCGATAGCCATCGCGGTTTTACCGGTCTGACGGTCACCGATGATCAGTTCACGCTGGCCACGACCGATTGGAATCATGGCATCAACGGACTTATAACCAGTCTGCACTGGCTGATCAACGGACTGACGGTCGATAACGCCTGGTGCGATAACTTCGATTGGGGAGAAGCCATTGTGCTCAACCGGACCTTTACCGTCGATTGGCGCACCCAGGGTGTTAACAACGCGACCCAGCAGGCCACGTCCAACCGGCACTTCCAGAATACGGCCAGTACACTTAACCTTCATGCCTTCGGCGAGGTCAGCATATGGACCCATCACAACTGCACCTACGGAGTCGCGCTCCAGGTTCAGTGCGATAGCGTAACGGTTACCCGGCAGGGAAATCATCTCACCCTGCATACAATCGGCCAGGCCGTGGATGCGGATAACACCGTCACTTACAGAAACAATAGTACCTTCGTTGTGAGCTTCGCTCACAACACTGAACTGAGCAATGCGCTGCTTGATCAGTTCGCTGATTTCGGTGGAATTCAGTTGCATGCTCCAGTCCCCTTAAGACTGCAAGACGTCTGCAAGGCGTTCAAGACGGCCGCGTACGCTGCCATCAATGACCATATCACCCGAACGGATGATTACGCCTGCCATTACAGACTTATCGATTTTGCAATTCAGCTTAACTTTGCGTGACAGACGTTTTTCCATCGCGGCGGTGATTTTCGCAAGCTGTTCATCACTCAGTTCAGTCGCAGAAGTCACTTCGACTTCAGCGGTAGCTTCACTAAGGGCACGTAAGTGCTCAAACTGCTCGAGAACATCCGGGAGCACACGGAGACGACCATTTTCTGCCATTACCTTAATCAGGTTCTGACCATTGGCATCCAGTTGCTCTCCGCACACGGCGATAAACGACGCGGCGAGAGTTTCAGGCGCTAACGCACCAGAAAGCAACTCGGCCATTTGTTCGTTTTTCGTCACCTCAGCGGCAAACGCCAGCATATCCTGCCAGCGATCGACATTTTGGTGTTCGACAGCAAAGTCAAAAGCTGCTTTGGCGTAGGGGCGAGCTACCGTAACAAATTCAGACATCAGCCCCTCCCTCCTTACAGTTCAGCGACAAGTTTGTCCACGATGTCGCTGTTAGCAGCTTCATCCACGGAACGTTCGATGATCTTCTCGGCGCCAGCAACAGCCAGAATCGCAACCTGCTTACGCAGTTCTTCGCGAGCACGTTTACGCTCAGCTTCAATTTCAGCCTGAGCTTGTGTCACGATCTTAGTACGTTCCTGTTCTGCTTCAGCTTTGGCTTCGTCCAGGATCTGCGAACGGCGTTTGTTAGCCTGTTCGATGATAACCTGAGCTTCCGCTTTCGCTTTTTTCAGCTGGTCTGTCGCGTTGGCCTGTGCAAGGTCCAAATCTTTCTTAGCGCGTTCTGCAGAAGCCAGACCGTCAGCAATTTCTTTCTGACGTTTTTCGATGGCAGCCATTAAAGGCGGCCATACATACTTCATGCAGAACCAGACAAAGAGAATAAACGCGATGGCCTGGCCGAGGATTGTTGCGTTCATGTTCACAGCACAATACCTCTTTAATATCTGTGGCTTAGGGTTTTAAAACTACTACTACGCGACAGCAAACATCACGTACAGACCCAGACCTACAGCGATCATTGGGATAGCATCCACCAGACCCATAACGATAAAGAACTGAGTACGCAGCAGAGGAATCAGATCAGGTTGACGCGCTGCGCCTTCCAGGAATTTGCCCCCGAGGATGCCGATACCGATCGCAGCACCGATAGCCGCCAGACCCATCATCACAGCGGCAGCCATGTACAGCAGATCCATATTCAGGTTTTCCATGACAGTCTCCAGTTTGTTTCAATTAAAACGTAGTAGTGTTGGTAAAAAATCAGTGCTCTTCAGACGCCATCGACAGATAGACGATCGTCAGAACCATGAAGATAAAGGCTTGCAGCGTAATGATCAGGATGTGGAAAATGGCCCAAGGCACATTCAGAATCCACTGTGACCACCACGGCAGAAGACCCGCGATCAGAATGAAAATCAGCTCACCCGCATACATGTTGCCGAACAGTCGCAGACCCAGTGAAACAGGTTTGGACAGCAGGCTAACGCCTTCCAGGATCAGGTTGACCGGAATAAACGCCCAGTGGTTGAACGGCTGCAAGGTAAGCTCTTTCACGAAGCCGCTTACGCCTTTCATTTTGATGCTGTAGAAAAGAATCAGGATAAACACGCCCAGCGCCATCGACAGGGTGATGTTCACGTCAGCGGACGGCACCACGCGCAGTGCTGGTAGACCGAGGACATGTTCGCCAATCCACGGCAGGAAATCGATTGGCAGCAGGTCCATCAGGTTCATCAGGAACACCCAAACGAACACGGTCAGGGCCAGCGGAGCAATCAGCTTGCTCTTACCATGGTACATGTCTTTGACGCTGCCATGGACGAAGCCGATGATCATTTCGATGAACGTCTGGAATTTCCCTGGAACACCGCTGGTCGCTCTTTTCGCAACACCGCGGAACATGGCCAGGAACAGAAGACCCAAAACGACCGAGAAGAACATGGAGTCGATGTTGATCGTCCAGAAGGTGGCCGGGGGGTTATGCGGATCCACCAGCGAGAATGTACGCAGGTCCAGCTGAAGGTTATTCAGATGGTGACCTATGTAATCCTGCGGCGTCATATTTTCTGAAGCCATGATGCCTTTTACCCTTTATTGTTGATTACAGCTGGAGCCAGAACTTGTACCACCAGCACCAAAACCCACGTTGCTATCAGCGGCATGAATACCACTTTCAAAACCGCCAGCGCCATCACCAGTAGAGCAAAGGTCAGCAACACCTTACACACTTCACCGAGAGCGAAGGACCAGGCCACACGGCCTTTGGCAGGTGTATGCGCCTGATGACGCCAGGCAAAAATCATAAACAATACGTTTGGCAGAACAACCGCCAAACCCCCGCACACGGCGGAGATGCCCCAGAAGGGGTCTTTGAGGCTAAACAGCAGTCCACTTGCTATCACAGCCAGAAACTGAATGAACAGAAGCTTACGAGCAACGTTTCTACTCAAGAGCGACACAGACATCACGTTTTTACTCCTGCTCCCTTCGAGGTATGCCGCGTGTCGTATAAAACGTCCTTTAAGGCTCAGAGTCAAGCATCAAAAAGCGGTCAAATTATACGGTGCGCACCCGTGATTTCAAACATTAAGTAGCGAAAAGGTGAATAAATGTTTAAATATTTTTCCCCGCCGCTATTTTTTAACTTTTCCTGAAAGCCACGACCTTCGACCAAAACTGCAAACAGCGCGAAAACGTTGGCTACAAAGCGTGCACGAGATCACAAAATACACATTTGCGATAAGGGTGTATTTATCAAAGACGCAAATCGGTTTATTTCATCTTTATGAAATTAAAGACAAATTATCGTAACTATTTTCAAAACAGCCCGGTATACAATAAAAACCTTTTATTGACATTCTTAATAAATATTTAACATTCGATTCTGGTTGCCGTATTCCACTTTTAGCAGACTGATATTTTCGATGTTGACTATCTTCATGCTGAACAATGGCTGTTACGTTAACCGTTAGAAAAACCTTAGTAACATAGAGGTTAAACTCTCTTCGGTAAAACCAGAGAATTTGTGCTGTTATTTAACATGGTCAGAACAGCACGAATTCCACAATTTTTATTAAATATTTAAAAATTGTTTGGCTTAATTATCACCAGATGGCGTTCACCCTCAAGCTGAGGAATGTTTAATTTCTCAACGGATTCGACAGCAAAACCCTCCGGAAGCTGTTCAATTTCATCGCCCGGCAACTGCCCTTTCAGGGCATAAAAGCGGCCATCTTGTGCAGGCAAGTGCTTACACCAGCTCACCATATCATTGAGCGACGCAAACGCGCGGCTGATAACACCGTCAAACGGTGGCTCCGCGGGGAACGCCTCTACCCTGCTCTGTACAGGGGCGATATTCTCCAGCTTCAGCTCATGCTGGACCTGACGTAAAAAACGGACGCGTTTGCCAAGGCTGTCCAGCAGCGTGAAATGGCTCTCAGGGCGGACAATCGACAGCGGGATCCCCGGCAGGCCAGGACCTGTGCCCACATCGAGAAAGCGCTCCCCTTTAAGATACGGCGCAACCACGATGCTATCGAGGATATGACGAACCAGCATCTCGTTGGGGTCGCGAACAGACGTCAGGTTGTACGCTTTATTCCATTTGTTCAGCATATCGACATAGGCCACCAGCTGAGTTTTCTGGTGATCGGTGAGCGAAATACCTGCCTGTTCCAGCAGACGAGAGAGTTTATTGAGCACAGTGGGTACCTGTTTAGACATAAATTGCCCGGTGGCGCTTACCGGGCCTACGAATTAGCAGGGCGGGTAGCGAAGCGCCACCCGCCAAAAGCACTGGATATTATGCGCTACGGCGCAGCATACCTTGCTTTTTCAGCCACACCAGCAGAATCGAAATCGCGGCAGGTGTGACACCGGAGATACGGGATGCCTGACCGATCGACACAGGCTTATGATCGTTCAGCTTGGCGATCACTTCATTGGAAAGCCCCGTCACCTGACGGTAGTCCAGCATTTCCGGCAGCAGCGTATTTTCGTTGCGCTGCTGTTTTTCAATCTCATCCTGCTGACGCGCGATGTAACCTTCGTATTTGACCTGGATCTCAACCTGTTCAGCCGCTTCAGCGTCTTCAAGGCCAGGCGCGAACGCGGTCAGTTTCACCAGGTTCTCGTAGGTCACTTCAGGGCGACGCAGCAAGTCTTCGCCGCTGGCTTCGCGCGAAAGCGGCGCAGTTAAGTGAGCATTCACTTCTGCAGCGGTTTCCGCCTGTGGATTCACCCAGGTGGTTTTCAGACGCTGACGTTCCTGCTCAATGCGTTCCAGTTTTTCGTTATAGCGCGCCCAGCGTTCGTCATCCACCAGACCCAGTTCACGACCCACTTCGGTCAGACGCAGGTCGGCGTTATCTTCGCGCAGCATCAGGCGATATTCCGCGCGAGAGGTAAACATACGGTACGGTTCTTTGGTACCCAGGGTGCAAAGATCGTCGACCAGCACGCCCAGATAAGCCTGAGAACGCGCAGGTGCCCAGCCCTCTTTCTCCGCAGAGAAGCGTGCTGCGTTCAGACCGGCAAGCAGACCCTGAGCGGCAGCTTCTTCGTAACCGGTCGTGCCGTTAATCTGGCCGGCGAAGAACAGACCGTGGATGAATTTGCTCTCCAGGGTTGGCTTCAGGTCACGCGGATCGAAGAAATCGTACTCAATAGCGTAGCCAGGACGAACGATTTTCGCGTTCTCCATACCCTGCATTGAGCGAACAATTTGCATCTGCACATCGAACGGCAGGCTGGTGGAGATGCCGTTCGGGTAAATTTCATTTGACGTCAGTCCTTCCGGCTCCAGGAAGATCTGGTGCTGGTTACGATCGGCAAAGCGCATCACTTTGTCTTCGATCGACGGACAGTAACGCGGGCCGATCCCTTCGATCACGCCAGCGTACATTGGGCTGCGGTCAAGGTTATTGCGGATCACGTCATGGGTTTTTTCGTTGGTATGCGTGATGTAGCACGGTACCTGCTGCGGATGTTGAGCCGCATTGCCCATGAACGAGAACACCGGCATGGGGTTATCACCGTGCTGTTGTGCCAGCACGCTGAAATCAATGGTGCGCGCATCAATACGCGGTGGCGTGCCTGTTTTCAGGCGACTGACGCGCAGCGGAAGTTCACGCAGACGACGAGACAGCGGAATGGACGGCGGATCGCCAGCACGGCCACCGCTGTAGTTATCCAGACCGATATGGATTTTGCCATCCAGGAAGGTCCCGACAGTCAGTACGACGGCTTTCGCGCGGAACTTGAGGCCCATCTGGGTTACGGCACCCACAACGCGATCGTTTTCAACGATAAGATCTTCTACCGCCTGCTGGAAGATCATCAGGTTTGGCTGATTCTCCAGGGCAGTACGTACCGCCTGACGGTAAAGCACGCGGTCTGCCTGAGCACGGGTGGCACGCACAGCGGGACCTTTGCTCGCGTTTAGTATCCTAAACTGGATGCCGGCATGATCGATCGCTTTCGCCATCAGGCCGCCAAGTGCATCCACTTCTTTTACCAGGTGTCCTTTCCCAATGCCGCCAATCGCCGGATTACAGGACATTTGTCCCAGCGTGTCGATATTGTGTGTCAAAAGCAGGGTCTGCTGACCCATTCGCGCTGCGGCCATTGCGGCCTCAGTGCCTGCATGACCCCCGCCAATGATGATGACGTCAAAAGGATCCTGATAAAACATGGTGGTCTGCCTCGCGTAAAGCGGTATGAAAATGGATTGAAGCCCGGGCCGTGGATTCTACTCAACTTTAGTCTTTCGAGAAAGCATTGGGATCCTGGGCTATTAAAAAGAAGATCTTTTTATTTAGAGATCTGTTCTATTGTGATCTCTTATTAGGATCGAGTACCTCTGTGGATAAGCCCGATCTCACGATGAAGATCATGCAGTTAGAAAGGATCGTTTGCTGTGAATGATCGGTGATCCTGGCCAGTATAAGCTGGGATCAGATCGCGACTTTATACACAGGGCCAAAACAGCCTCAGAGTTATAACTTGGATAACTACCGCTTAATACGAGCTTTTAACCAGAGTTATCCACATCTGTTCGCGCGATCTTTAATCGTTTTTGAGTAAATTTTTCCATTCACCCAGCCAGATCTCCGCTGGATCTTCCGGAATGTCATGATCGAGGATGTTGATCTTCAGTGTTTCACCCAGCTGTTTTGCCCCACAGGCAGTCACAGCGGCTTCGACTTTCTCTATTGCACCGCAAAAGGTGTCATATTCACGACTGCCGATACCCACCGCGCCAAAACGGACGTTTGACAGGTCAGGCTGCTGTTCCAGCAGTTCGTCATATAAAGGTTGCAGATTATCCGGCAGATCGCCTGCGCCGTGCGTCGAGGTGATCAGTAGCCAGACCCCATCAGTCGGGAGATCGTCAAGCAACGGGCCGTGCAGTGTTTCGGTGGAAAAGCCCGCGTCTTCCAGCTTCTCAGCCAGATGTTCCGCAACGTATTCCGCGCCGCCCAGGGTGCTGCCACTGATAAGGGTAATGTCCGCCATTGATCGCTCGCTCAAATAAAGAGGGGCTCATTGTACGCTGTGAACGAGCTGGGATCTACCTGTGGAAAATGTGGGAATGAATTTGCCCAATCAGGGGCGGATGGTACGCATGATCGGGTTCTGCAGGGAGATCAATGTTTCAGTGGACTGAATTTCATCAATTGTTTGGATCTTGTTGATAAGTACCTGCTGGAGGGCATCAATGGAGCGGCACATCACCTTTATAAAGATACTGTAGTGCCCGGTGGTGTAGTACGCCTCTGTGACTTCTTCAAGCGCGTTGAGCTTCGCCAGGGCTGACGGATAGTCTTTGGCGCTTTTGAGAATAATGCCAATAAAGCAGCAGACGTCATAACCCAGCTGCTTAGGGCTGACGTCGATACGTGCGCCGGTAATGATCCCCGCCTGTTTCATCTTTTCCACGCGAACGTGGATTGTGCCCGGACTGACGCCAAACTGTTTCGCCAGTTCCGCGTAGGCAGTACGAGCATTGGCCATTAAGGCCTCCAGGATGCCGCGGTCCAGATTATCGATCTGATAATTTTCCATAGCTTTTTCTTATGAACATTAATGAATCTCTCTATTCTAGCGCCATATTTTAATGAATCAAAAGTGAAGGTGGCTTTTTGTTGATGGGTTATTGAATTACAGGCCATTTTTGTTGCTTAATCTCTATCAACAGGACGCAGGAGTATAAATAATGAAAACCGCTTACATCGCAAAACAACGCCAGATCAGCTTCGTTAAATCCCATTTTTCACGTCAGCTGGAAGACAAGCTTGGTCTGATCGAAGTCCAGGCGCCCATTCTCAGCCGCGTGGGTGACGGGACGCAGGACAACCTTTCTGGATGCGAAAAAGCGGTACAGGTGAAAGTGAAAACACTGCCAGACGCCCAGTTCGAAGTGGTGCATTCCCTTGCGAAGTGGAAACGTCAAACCCTGGGACAACACGACTTCAGCGCGGGCGAAGGGCTTTACACGCACATGAAAGCCCTTCGCCCCGATGAAGACCGTCTTACGCCAATGCACTCCGTCTACGTCGATCAATGGGACTGGGAGCGCGTCATGGGCGATGGCGAGCGTCACGTCGGTACGCTGAAATCCACCGTTGAGGCGATCTACGCCGGGATCAAAGCGACCGAAGCGGCAGTGAGCAAAGAGTTTGGTCTGGCACCGTTCCTGCCGGAATCGATCCACTTTGTCCACAGTCAGGAACTGCTGAGCCGTTATCCCGATCTGGATGCCAAAGGCCGTGAGCGTGCGATCGCCAAAGAATTGGGTGCTGTGTTCCTGATCGGGATTGGCGGCAAATTGTCTGACGGTAAACGCCATGATGTGCGTGCGCCGGATTATGATGACTGGAGCACGACGGGTGAGGGCGAATTCGCCGGTCTGAACGGTGATATTCTGGTCTGGAACCCGGTGCTGGAAGATGCGTTCGAGCTCTCTTCAATGGGGATCCGCGTGGATGCTGACGCCCTGAAGCGTCAGCTGGCACTGACCGGGGATGAAGATCGTCTCACGCTGGAGTGGCACCAGGCGTTGCTGCGCGGAGAGATGCCGCAGACCATTGGCGGCGGTATTGGCCAGTCCCGTCTGACCATGCTGCTGTTGCAGCTGCCTCATATTGGTCAGGTGCAGTGCGGTGTCTGGCCACAACAGGTACGCGATCGCGTTGAATCTCTTCTGTAATTAGCGCTGCCAGCGTCTTAGCAGGCGGCTACGTAACCCGGTATCAAAGCGCCAAATATGATCGAAGATGCGCATGATGCCGGGTTTTCCATGGGCAGACATCGCCACAGCATGGAAACGGTGCTGGTGCACTCGCTGTAGCTCCTTCACTTTATTCACCACGTCATCCGGTAGCCGCTGGGCAATAAAATCGGAGATGACCACGGCGTCAGCGTCATACCAGTCTCCGCCCTGCATCCGCTCAACGATGCTTCGAAAACAGCTGGCCAGATCGGTACCGCCACGAAAGCGCTGGCTTAAAAAGCGGATCGCCTGCTCAATACCCTGTTGATGGGTCAATTCATACCCCACAACTTCGCTGGAAAAGAGCATGATGAAGCAGCGACGTCGATCGGCGAGCGCCACGCGCATCAGAGCCAGGCAGAACGCTTTCGCGCACTGTTCGTTAAACCCTCCCATCGAGCCGGACGTATCCACGCACACAATAAAAGGCCCGCGCGGCTGTTCGTCAAAATCCTGATGGATGACCGGGTGCTGGCTGAGCTTTTCACGCCAGGCTTCGCCATGCAACCGGTAGGTCAGAAGCTGTTTTTCCACCAGCCGGCGATAAAACTCGTACTCAAGCTCGGTCATCCCCAGCGTACTCAGCTCCGTGGGCAGCAGGCGCAAAATATCGTCGCTTTGCTGGAGCCCATCCACCTGCTCAGGCACGGTGGCCGGTTCACGGACCAGGGTGCGGAAGGTCTCCATTGGGGCATCTTTCTTTGGGACCGATTTGGCCTCCCGTGAACGACCCAGCTGTTCGGCAAGCTTCATCAGCTCTGGCTGCTGTGCCAGAAAATCGCCGTACTTGACGATGAGCTGGTAATCTCCGCGCCGCAGCTGACCGGCGCTCATATCCCAAAGACGCCCGGCGGCGTTTTCATTTTCCACCAGCACCTGCTCCAGCTGACCGCTTAAGGTCATGCGTTCCTGCACTTCGCTAAGCAGCTGTTCACGCTCCTCATCCAGCAACTGCTGGTTCAACGTTGTGGCCTGCACCACCAGGCTGAGGCGCCAGCGTTGTAAAAAGAGGGTGTGTAGTGCGGGGGTAAACGTGGCGTTATCCGTGACCAGCGCCCGCGCCTGGCTGGCAAACGGAGAGTGTACCGTGTCGAGTAACGTCAGGGTTTGCGGGAGCTGGGCGATAAACTGTGACGTAGAGAGCCGCTGGCACTGCTGATAGCAGGCCACCTCGTCAGTTAATTCAGGGGGGACTTCGGTCTCTTTAAACCGCTGACGCAGGTTTTCGCGCCAGCGCGGGAGATCGTCGGTCATCGCCTTTTTGAGCCGCGGGAATTTTTCAAAAAAAGCCGCCAGCTGCGGGGAGGCCAGAAGGGTGATGACCACCTCTTCGATCAACCCCTCTTCGCTGACGGCCAGCATGACGTTAAGCGTATCCAGCGTTAGCATTGACGAGCCTGTTTGATCTGCGCGCTGACATCCTGCAGGCTGGCTTCGATGCGACCTAACCAGTCGCTATGAATAAAGAGACATTTTTGCTGCTCGCTGAAGCGCGTATGTTGCTGGTGCCATTCCGTATCCAGCGCTTCAAGCTGGCGTTTAATCTCTTCCGGCACGCTGTCAGAGGCGGTTCCCGGAAGCGCAAGACGCGATCCCTGCAGGCTGACGTCGCGGATCACCAGATGCTGGCTGCTGTCTACTTCCAGCGTCAGCGGCTGGGCAAAACCGATGCCGTTAAGTTTGCCGCGGATCTCCCCGCCCTTATCAAGCCACTGAGCCAATGGCTCTCGCTCCACGGTGATATGGACCACCTGCATGTCATGAAGCTTAAGGGGCTGCTGAAGCAGGAGCGTCAGTGTTGTACTGGTCAGTTCGGACGGCAGCTCATAATGCGCTTTGCGGGCGAACATGCCGCCAAGGCGGTTTACTTTCAGCGCTGTTTTGTCGCTTTGTTGTTGCTGCAGCTGAATACGCCGTTGGGCAATCGCCCCGAGCTGGTTGAGCATCGACTGCTGGCCCCAGGCGTGTCCGGTCATCAATACGTCAAGCTGCTGCTGCATCAGATTCATGCCTTCCGCGTCGTGCCAGAGACAATCTTTTAAAAGGATCAGATCGATTGGCGCAACGGCATCGCGGCCGCTGAACAGGGCGCTGGCCTGCAGCAGGCGGATCGCTTTTTTCCAGCGACGATCGGAAACATACGGCGCAGAAGGCAGTAAATCGAGCTGCTGGCGCAGCAGATAGATCAGCTCAAACACCGAATCCGGCAGTGTGATTTTGCCGATATCCTCCTGCCACTGGTAATACTCCTCATCCGTGACCTGCAGCGAAGCGGGGACCGGGTTTTCATTCTCATCCTGCTGGCTGATCAGCATCGAGCGGAAGTTGGATTTATCCTGCACTTTGTCGAGCCACAGGCGGATCAGCATGCGGTCATACAGCGCTTCAAGGCTGCTGTCGGCTTCCGGTAGTTCGTTAGAGGCCGCCACCAGCAGGCGCATCGGGATTTTCTCTTCGCTGGCACCGTTGCGGAATCGGCGTTCGTTTATCGCCGTGAGCAGGGTGTTCAGAATAGCCGGCCCCGCTTTCCAGATCTCATCAAGAAAAACAATTTCCGCTTCCGGAAGATACCCCTCAGTCAGGCGCTGATAGCGCCCCTCATCTTTCAGCGCCTGAATGGAAAGCGGGCCGAAAACTTCTTCTGGGGTGGAAAAGCGGGTCATCAAGTATTCGAAAGCGCGGGCGTTCTGAAAGGCAAATTTCAGCCGGCGGGCAATCAGGCTTTTGGCGATGCCCGGAGGTCCAAGCAGAAAGACGCTTTCGCCGCTCAACGCCGCCAGTAAACAGAGGCGAATGGCGTGGCTACGCTCGAAAAGGCCTTTTTCCAGCGCGCCGCTGAGGCGGGAAATTCTTTCTGCTATTAAATGTGAGTGAGCCATAATAGTTTTGCATCCTTTCGCCGTCGTGGCGGCCAATTGAAGCGAGTATAGACGTTTCAGTCAGGGCTGGTAATAGACTGAAGTGCGGCGCTATTTTCTTTGCGCTACATTAATGCGGTTGCATTTAGGGGTACGATTTTGCATTGAATCGTGCATACTGTGCGCTTTTTGTGGGCCAAGGGACTAAGCACACATTTGTTATTTAAACGAAAAGACTAGTCTATGAGCACTGATAATAAGCAATCATTACCCGCAATAACGCTTGCGGCGATCGGGGTTGTCTACGGTGATATCGGCACCAGCCCGCTTTATACGCTTCGTGAATGTCTGTCCGGTCAGTTTGGTTTTGGTGTTGAGCGCGATGCCGTCTTTGGCTTCCTGTCCCTCATCTTCTGGCTGCTGATCCTGGTGGTTTCAGTGAAATACCTCTCCTTCGTTATGCGTGCAGATAACGCCGGTGAAGGGGGGATCCTGACTCTGATGTCCCTTGCCGGGCGGAATACCTCCGCCAGAATGACGTCGGTGCTGGTCATTATCGGCCTGATTGGCGGCAGCTTCTTCTATGGGGAAGTCGTCATTACTCCCGCGATTTCGGTTCTCTCGGCGATAGAGGGGCTGGAGATTATCGCGCCACAGCTTGATTCGTGGGTTGTTCCGCTGGCGATCCTTGTCCTGACGCTGCTGTTCATCATCCAGAAGCACGGCACCGGGCTGGTGGGCAAGCTGTTCGCTCCGATTATGCTGGCCTGGTTCCTGGTCCTGGCGGCACTCGGTTTACGCAGCATTATTGCTAACCCGGACGTGCTGCATGCGCTGAACCCATACTGGGCCGTGCATTTCTTCCTTGAATACAAAGTGGTTTCCTTCGTCGCGCTCGGTGCCGTCGTGCTCTCTATCACCGGTGTTGAGGCGCTGTATGCCGATATGGGGCACTTCGGGAAACTGCCTATCCGCGTGGCGTGGTTTTTAGTGGTCCTGCCGTCGCTGGTGCTGAACTATTTCGGTCAGGGTGCGCTGCTGCTGCAAAACCCGGAGGCGATTAAGAACCCATTCTTCCTGCTGGCTCCGGACTGGGCGCTGGTGCCCATGCTGATTCTGGCGACGCTGGCGACCGTTATTGCCTCGCAGGCGGTAATTTCAGGTGTGTTCTCTCTGACGCGTCAGGCCGTGCGTCTGGGGTATCTCTCGCCTATGCGCATTATCCATACCTCCGAGATGGAGTCGGGCCAGATTTACATTCCGTTCATCAACTGGCTGCTCTATTTCGCCGTGGTGATTGTCATCGTCAGCTTCGAGCACTCCAGCAACCTGGCGGCGGCGTACGGTATTGCGGTAACCGGTACGATGGTACTGACCTCGCTGCTCTCCACCACGGTAGCGTACCGAAACTGGCACTGGAACAAATTCCTCGTGATGATGATTCTGGTCGGCTTCCTGTGCATTGACGTGCCGCTGTTCTCCGCCAACCTCGACAAGATTGTCTCCGGTGGCTGGCTGCCGCTGACGCTCGGTCTGGTGATGTTCATTGTCATGACCACGTGGAAAAGCGAACGTTTCCGCCTTCTGCGCCGTATGCATGAGCACGGTAACTCCCTGGAGGCTATGATTGCCTCGCTGGAGAAATCGCCGCCGGTACGCGTGCCGGGCACCGCGGTGTATATGTCGCGTGCGCTGAACGTTATCCCGTTTGCGCTGATGCATAACCTCAAGCACAACAAAGTGCTGCACGAGCGCGTGATCCTGCTGACCCTGCGCACCGAAGATGCCCCGTACGTCCACAATGTCCGCCGCGTGCAAATCGAGCAACTGTCGCCGACCTTCTGGCGCGTCGTGGCAAGCTACGGCTGGCGTGAGACACCAAACGTCGAAGAGGTGTTCCATCGCTGCGGTCTGGAAGGTCTGAGCTGTCGCATGATGGAGACCTCGTTCTTTATGTCCCACGAGTCGCTGATTATCGGCAAGCGCCCCTGGTATTTGCGTCTGCGCGGCAAGTTGTACCTTATCCTGCAGCGTAACGCCCTTCGCGCGCCTGACCAGTTTGAGATCCCGCCTAACCGTGTGATTGAGCTGGGAACGCAGGTCGAAATCTAGGTCCTCGTGTGGCCTGATGCCCTCTCCTGGATGGAGAGGGTGCAACCCTAAAAAAACGGTAACCAAAGGGTTACCGTTTTTGCATTTATCGCCTTCTCATTTCACGTAGCGAAACG
This sequence comes from Enterobacter sp. RCC_40, assembly GCF_041360735.1. Lineage (NCBI taxonomy): Bacteria > Pseudomonadati > Pseudomonadota > Gammaproteobacteria > Enterobacterales > Enterobacteriaceae > Enterobacter > Enterobacter sp. RCC_40. The sequence continues at coordinate 8,849 of NZ_JBFUPR010000005.1, read as the reverse complement.
TTTCGACGCCGATCACAAATCTGTTATGTCATGGTGGTTTTCTGAACACCGTTAAGACTAAACTGATTTCAGCGAAACGTTTCGCTAGTGGAGCAAGAAAATGAAGAAAGGCACCGTTCTTAACGCAGAAATCTCATCGGTTATTTCCCGTCTTGGGCATACCGATACGCTGGTAGTTTGCGATGCAGGCTTACCGGTTCCGCGCAGCACAACCCGTATTGATATGGCGTTAACGCAGGGCGTGCCCTCGTTTATGCAGGTACTGGACGTGGTGACGGCGGAGATGCAGGTTGAGGCGGCCATTCTCGCGACGGAAATTAAACACCATAATCCGCAACTCCACGAAACGTTGCTCAGCCACATTGAGCAACTGCAACAACACCAGGGAAACACCATAGAAATTCGTTACACAACGCACGAGCAATTCAAACAACAAACCGCAGACAGTCAGGCGGTGATTCGCAGCGGGGAGTGTTCCCCGTATGCGAATATCATTCTCTGTGCTGGCGTCACCTTCTGAGGCCATCATGGACGCATTACTGCAACTGAAAGGGATCGATAAAGCGTTCCCGGGCGTAAAAGCTCTCTCTGGCGCGGCTCTGAACGTTTATCCCGGACGCGTAATGGCGCTGGTGGGCGAAAACGGGGCCGGCAAATCCACCATGATGAAAGTGCTGACCGGTATCTATCAACGCGATGCCGGCTCGCTGCTGTGGCTGGGTAAAGAGACCACGTTCAACGGCCCGAAATCCTCCCAGGATGCGGGGATCGGTATTATCCACCAGGAGCTGAACCTGATCCCGCAGCTCAGCATTGCGGAAAACATCTTCCTCGGACGTGAGTTCGTTAACCGGTTTGGCAAAATCGACTGGAAAACGATGTATGCCGAAGCGGATAAACTGCTGGCGAAGCTAAACCTGCGTTTCAAGAGCGACCGTCTGGTGGGCGACCTTTCCATTGGCGATCAGCAAATGGTTGAAATCGCGAAGGTGCTGAGCTTTGAGTCGAAGGTCATCATTATGGATGAACCGACGGACGCGCTGACCGACACTGAAACCGAATCTTTATTCCGCGTTATCCGCGAGCTGAAATCGCAGGGACGCGGGATTGTCTATATCTCTCACCGTATGAAAGAGATTTTCGAGATCTGCGACGACGTAACGGTCTTCCGCGATGGGCAATTCATTGCCGAGCGCGAAGTCGCCACGCTGACCGAAGATACCCTTATCGAAATGATGGTGGGACGTAAGCTCGAAGACCAGTATCCGCATCTGGACAAAGCACCGGGTGAGATCCGCCTTAAGGTGGACAACCTCTGTGGCCCGGGCGTGAACGATGTCACCTTTACCCTGCGCCAGGGGGAGATCCTTGGCGTGGCGGGGTTAATGGGGGCAGGCCGTACCGAGCTGATGAAAGTGCTCTATGGCGCACTGCCGCGTACCAGCGGTTATGTCACGCTCGACGGTCATGAGGTGGTGACTCGCTCTCCACAGGATGGCCTGGCAAACGGCATCGTCTATATCTCCGAAGACCGCAAGCGTGACGGCTTAGTGCTGGGGATGTCGGTAAAAGAGAACATGTCGCTTACTGCCCTGCGCTATTTCAGCCGCAGCGGTGGCAGCCTGAAGCACAAAGATGAACAGCAGGCGGTCAGCGATTTTATCCGTCTCTTCAACGTTAAAACGCCGTCGATGGAGCAGGCGATTGGCCTGTTGTCCGGTGGTAATCAGCAAAAAGTGGCCATTGCGCGTGGTCTGATGACGCGCCCGAAAGTGCTGATCCTTGATGAGCCAACCCGCGGCGTGGACGTGGGGGCCAAGAAAGAGATCTATCAGCTGATTAACCAGTTCAAGGCCGACGGCCTGAGCATCATTCTGGTCTCTTCCGAGATGCCAGAAGTATTAGGCATGAGCGATCGCATTATCGTCATGCATGAAGGGCATCTCGGTGGTGAATTCACTCGCGAGCAGGCCACCCAGGAAGTTCTGATGGCTGCCGCTGTGGGCAAGCTTAATCGCGTGAATCAGGAGTAAGAAGATGACTACCCAGGCTGTTTCTGGTCGCCGTTATTTCACAAAGGCATGGCTGCTGGAACAAAAATCGCTGATTGCCCTGTTGGTGTTGATCGCGATTGTTTCGACCATGAGCCCAAACTTTTTTACCGTTAATAACCTGTTCAATATTCTTCAGCAGACGTCGGTTAACGCCATTATGGCGGTAGGGATGACGCTGGTGATTTTGACATCGGGTATCGATCTGTCCGTCGGTTCCCTGCTGGCGCTCACCGGTGCGGTTGCGGCTTCAATTGTAGGGATTGAGGTCAACGCGCTGGTGGCCGTTGCAGCTGCGCTGGCACTTGGGGCGGCAATTGGTGCCGTGACCGGTGTGATTGTGGCGAAAGGCCGCGTTCAGGCGTTCATTGCGACGCTGGTCATGATGCTCCTGCTGCGCGGTGTCACCATGGTTTATACCAACGGCAGTCCGGTAAATACCGGCTTTACGGATAACGCCGATCTGTTTGGCTGGTTCGGTATTGGTCGTCCGCTGGGTATCCCGACGCCGGTCTGGATCATGGCTATCGTTTTCCTTGCGGCGTGGTACATGCTGCATCACACCCGTCTGGGTCGTTATATCTATGCGCTGGGCGGTAACGAAGCGGCAACGCGTCTGTCCGGGATCAGCGTCAATAAAGTCAAAATCATCGTCTATTCGCTGTGTGGTCTGCTGGCCTCTCTGGCAGGCATCATCGAAGTGGCGCGCCTCTCTTCTGCGCAGCCAACGGCGGGGACGGGGTATGAGCTGGATGCCATTGCGGCAGTCGTTCTGGGCGGTACGAGTCTTGCGGGCGGTAAAGGTCGCATTGTTGGGACATTGATCGGCGCACTGATCCTTGGTTTCCTGAATAATGGTTTGAATTTATTAGGTGTTTCCTCCTATTACCAGATGATCGTTAAAGCAGTGGTGATTTTGCTGGCGGTTCTGGTAGACAACAAAAAACAGTAACTGACGACACTACAGGACATCTTAGATATGAACATGAAAAAACTGGCTACCCTGGTTTCTGCTGTCGCGCTGAGCGCAACCGTAAGTGCTAACGCAATGGCGAAAGACACCATCGCGCTGGTTATCTCCACGCTGAACAACCCGTTCTTCGTCTCTCTGAAGGACGGAGCACAGAAAGAAGCTGACAAACTGGGCTACAACCTGGTGGTGCTGGACTCTCAGAACAACCCGGCGAAAGAGCTGGCAAACGTTCAGGACTTAACCGTACGTGGCACCAAAATCCTGCTGATCAACCCAACGGATTCTGACGCCGTGGGTAACGCCGTGAAGATGGCAAACCAGGCGAAGATCCCGGTCATCACCCTTGACCGTCAGGCGACGAAAGGCGACGTAGTCAGCCACATCGCTTCTGATAACGTACTGGGTGGCAAAATCGCGGGTGACTACATCGCGAAGAAAGCGGGTGAAGGCGCGAAAGTTATCGAACTGCAGGGTATTGCCGGTACGTCAGCGGCGCGTGAGCGTGGTGAAGGCTTCCAGCAGGCTGTTGCAGCGCACAAATTTAACGTACTGGCCAGCCAGCCTGCTGACTTCGACCGCACGAAAGGTCTGAACGTGATGCAGAACCTGCTGACCGCGCACCCTGACGTGCAGGCTGTGTTTGCACAGAACGACGAAATGGCGCTGGGCGCGCTGCGTGCTCTGCAGACCGCAGGTAAATCTGATGTGATGGTTGTCGGATTTGACGGCACGCCGGATGGTGAAAAAGCAGTAAAAGATGGCAAACTGGCGGCGACCATCGCTCAGCTGCCTGAGCAGATCGGCGCAACGGGCGTGCAGACTGCTGATAAAGTGCTGAAGGGCGAAAAAGTTCAGGCCAAATATCCTGTTGACCTGAAACTGGTCATCAAGCAGTAAAAGGCGAATCAGGCAGTCGCTGGCTGCCTGAGGGACACCCTATAAAGAAAAGTGTGGCATACGCCACCGGGTCACACCGGTGGCGCTCTCAGATGGACACCTCAACCATGAAAACCGCAGGCAATCTTGTCGTCCTTGGCAGTATCAATGCCGATCACATTCTTAACCTTGAATCGTTCCCGACACCGGGCGAAACCGTCACCGGTAATCAGTATCAGGTGGCATTCGGCGGTAAGGGCGCCAACCAGGCCGTCGCCGCAGGACGCAGTGGGGCGAAGATCGCCTTTATTGCCTGCACGGGTGATGACGATACCGGTGAGCGCGTACGCAAACAGCTGGCCAGCGATAACATTGATATTGCGCCTGTCAGCGTTGTCGAAGGGGAATCAACCGGCGTGGCGCTGATTTTCGTCAACGCGGAAGGTGAGAATGTCATCGGTATTCATGCGGGGGCTAACGCCGCGCTGACCACTGAGCGGGTAAACGCGCAGCGCGAGATCATCGCGAATGCCGAAGCGCTTCTGATGCAGCTGGAATCACCTGTTGAAAGCGTCCTGGCGGCCGCAGAGATAGCGCATCAAAATCATACCACTGTCGTACTCAATCCTGCGCCTGCGCGGGTATTATCAGACGAGCTGCTGGCGCTGGTGGATATCATTACCCCGAACGAAACTGAAGCGGAGAAACTGACAGGCGTTCGCGTTGAAAATGATGACGACGCCGCGCGGGCGGCGAAAGTGCTGCACGATAAAGGCATCGGCACCGTTATCATTACCCTTGGCAGTCGTGGAGTGTGGGCCAGCGTAAACGGGGAAGGCCGTCGCGTGCCAGGCTTTAAGGTTAAGGCGATTGATACCATCGCGGCGGGAGATACCTTTAACGGTGCATTGGTGACTGCGCTGCTGGAAGGCAAGAGAATGGATGATGCTATTCGCTTTGCCCATGCCGCCGCGGCGATTGCCGTAACGCGCAAAGGTGCCCAGCCTTCCGTTCCGTGGCGTAAAGAGATTGATGAATTCTTAAGTCAGCAGGGGTAACGCTTGGCCACAATGAAAGATGTCGCCCGCCAGGCGGGCGTTTCTACGTCGACAGTCTCCCACGTCATTAATAACGATCGCTTCGTTAGCGAGGCGATTCGGGAAAAAGTCGAAGCCGCGGTTAAAGATCTCAACTATGCGCCGTCCGCGCTGGCGCGCAGCCTCAAGCTCAACCAGACGCGCACCATCGGCATGCTGATCACCGCCAGTACCAACCCCTTTTATTCTGAACTTGTTCGCGGTGTCGAACGCAGCTGCTTCGAGCGTGGTTACAGCCTGGTGCTGTGCAATACCGAAGGGGATGAGCAGCGAATGAACCGCAACCTGGAGACGCTGATGCAAAAACGCGTCGACGGGTTACTGCTGCTGTGTACCGAAACACATCAGCCCTCGAAAGAGATTATTCAGCGCTACCCTTCTATTCCCACGGTGATGATGGACTGGGCGCCGTTCGACGGTACCAGCGATCTCATTCAGGATAACTCGCTGCTGGGAGGTGACATGGCCACCCAGTATCTGATCGATAAAGGCTATACCCGCATCGCCTGCATTACCGGCCCCCTGGATAAAACCCCGGCGCGCTTGCGTCTTGAGGGGTATCTTTCTGCGATGGCGCGGGCGGGGCTTACTGTTCCGGATGGCTACCGTATTACCGGTGATTTCGAATTTAACGGCGGCTTTGAAGCTATGCAGAAATTGCTGTCGCAAGCGCAGCGTCCGCAGGCTGTGTTTATCGGCAACGATGCGATGGCGTTTGGCGCGTATCAGGCGTTATATCAGGCGGGGCTGCGTGTTCCACACGATATGGCGGTGATTGGTTACGATGACATTGAACTGGCCCGCTACATGACGCCGCCGCTCACCACGATTCATCAGCCAAAAGATGAACTGGGCGAGCTGGCCATCGATGTGCTTATCCACCGAATGGCCGAGCCCGGCCTGCAGCAGCAACGTCTGCAGCTTACTCCTGTTCTGATGGAACGGGGTTCGGTTTAGCTTTTGCTTTGTGGCGCTCTTTGATCAGGTTGCGGCCATCTTTGGGTTTTAACAGCATAAAGACCAGCGCCGACACGACGGTGAGTGCGCCCATGGTAATAAAGGTATAGTGGAACTGTTCGACGGTGTTCGCGCTGTCAAAACCTTCATAAAACCGCAGTACCGCCGCACTGACGGCCACCCCCAGACTGATCGACAACTGCTGAGTCACTGCCAGCACGCTGTTGCCGCTACTGGCGTTATCGTCGGTCAGGTCGGCGAGGGTGATGGTGTTCATCGACGTGAACTGTGTCGACATTGCCATTCCCAGCACAAACAGGGGCAGGATCAGCATCCAGACCGGTAAAGAGGCGGATTGCAGGGAGAACTGCGCGATCATCAGCCCGATAAAGACCGTTACACCTACCAGCGTCTTACGATAGCCAAACCAGCGCAACACCTGCGTGACGGTTGATTTGGCCAGAATAGAGCCCATCGCCGTGGGTGCCATCATGCAACCGGCAATCAGAGCCGGGTAGCCGAAACCCACCTGCAGCATCAGTGGCATCAGGAACGGCACGCAGCCCGTCCCCAGGCGTGAGGCAATGTTGCCCGCAATCCCCACGGAAAACGTTCGGGTGTTAAACAGCGACAGAGAAATTAACGGCGTCGGGTGACGGCGTGCATGACGTATATAAAGAAGGAACAGCAAAATACCGCCGAGGATGACGGAGAGTGCAATCCATGTCGCCACGATCTTCTCACCAAACAGCTCCATCCCACTGGAGAAGAGCACCAGGCTCAGGCCAAACAGGAAAAAACCACGCATATCGAAACGGCGTCTTGGGGTGGTGAAGTTCGGCATATATTTGCGGGCATAAAGCAGCCCCGCGACGCCAATGGGAATATTAATCAGGAAGATCCAGTGCCAGCTTGCCCAGGTGACGAATACCCCGCCGAGAACCGGACCCAGTATGGGGCCGACCAGGCCGGGCATCGTGACGAAGTTGAGCACAGGAAGCAGTTCGCTGCGCGGATAGGCGCGCAGTAACGCCAGACGCGCCACGGGCATCATCATCGCCCCGCCAACGCCCTGAAGAACACGGAAGATGACCAGCTCTGTAAGAGACGTTGACAGCGCACAGGCCAAAGAGCCGAGCGTAAAGAGCGTCACGGCCAGCATGAATATTTTGCGGGTGCCGAAGCGGTCAGCCAGCCAGCCGCTCACCGGAATGAGCATCGCGACAGTCAGGGTATAACTGATGATGGCGGACTGCATCGCCAGCGGGGATCGGTTAAGGCTTTGTGCAATCGCGGGTAGCGCTGTGTTGAGGATGGTGGCATCCAGTGCCTGCATAAAGAACGCCATGGCTGCAATCCACGGCAATCCGGCCATGCTGCGCGCTTTTCTCTCTCTCATTTATGTACCTGCTGGTGGGTTGGCGCGGCCAGCAATGCCTGGCATGCATCCTGGGCTCGCTGCCCGTCGCTCTCCTGAATGGCATCAACAATCGCCTGGTGCAAATCCAGCTTTACCACTTCGTCTTGCGTAATAGAGGTAAAGTAGGTGTGGTATACCGAATGGAATAAAGAGGCAAAGGATGTCAGGAACGGATTGGCGCTCATCATATAGATGTGTTCATGCCAGGCCATATCGACCTCAATCCAGCGTTCGCGGTTGAAGTGCTTTTTCAGGAACACCATCTCTTCCATCAGGGCATTGAGCTGCGCTTTCTGTTCTGCCGTCCCGAGCGTGGCGGCAAGGAGGCAGGCCTGAGGTTCAAGACTGCTGCGCATCACCAGGAAGTGATCGACGACCTGATGAAAGTTATCTTCCGTCATCCACCATGAGAGCAGTTCCTGATCGAGGAAGTTCCAGTTGCTCTGTGGCATCACACGCGTACCAATGCGAGGACGCGGAAGTACCATGCCTTTTGCCGTTAAGGTTTTCACCGCTTCGCGAACGGCGGTACGGCTCACCCCAAACTGCTCACCCAACTCCATTTCACCCGGCAGGATGCTCCCCGGGGCATATTTACCCGCTAAAATCAGCTGAGCCAGTTTTTCTGCCAGCACATACGACAGGTTTTTTTGGGCAGCCAGTTGTTGTGCGCTTAATGGCATCGCGTTTATTCCTTAAAGATTCATGCTGATAATTATGCCACCTCGGGTGTTATTGTGGTTGCAGATACATCAAATAGAACAGTTTGTAGCTTGATTTCACCCCTGTTGGTGAAAAAAAACACGGACAGAAACTTTTTTTGAATTTCCTCTTGTCACTTCAGAATAACTCCCTATAATGCGCCTCCACTGACACGGAACAACGGCACACACGCCGCCGGGTCAGCAGAGATAAGCGAAAATAAATGCTTGACTCTGAAGCGGGAAAGCGTAATATGCACACCCCGCGCCGCAGCGAAAACGAAGCGGCACTGCTCTTTAACAATTTATCAGACAATCTGTGTGGGCACTCAAAGTGACATGGATTCTTAATGTCTTCGGACAAAAAATGAATACCAAGTCTCTGAGTGAACATACGTAATTCATTACGAAGTTTAATTCACGAGCATCAAACTTAAATTGAAGAGTTTGATCATGGCTCAGATTGAACGCTGGCGGCAGGCCTAACACATGCAAGTCGAACGGTAGCACAGAGAGCTTGCTCTCGGGTGACGAGTGGCGGACGGGTGAGTAATGTCTGGGAAACTGCCTGATGGAGGGGGATAACTACTGGAAACGGTAGCTAATACCGCATAACGTCGCAAGACCAAAGAGGGGGACCTTCGGGCCTCTTGCCATCAGATGTGCCCAGATGGGATTAGCTAGTAGGTGGGGTAATGGCTCACCTAGGCGACGATCCCTAGCTGGTCTGAGAGGATGACCAGCCACACTGGAACTGAGACACGGTCCAGACTC